>CAVXBF010000013.1:0-740619 GCA_963759935.1 uncultured Actinomycetota bacterium | reverse complement strand
GCGGCGACCCACCCCTCTGTGCGGATCTCGAGTGCTGCGAGGTCGGCGGTGGTGAGGTCAAGGTCGTTGAGGTCGTTGAGGTAGCTGGACACCTCCTCGCCGGTGAAGCGAAGGTCGGCAGCGCGGATCTCATTGAGCTCCCCGCGAGCTCGCAGTCGCGAGATTGGCAGCGCCGGATCGGCCCGGGTCCCGATCACGAGGTGAAGCTGCGGCGGCAGGTGGTCGAGGAGGAACGTCATCCCGGCGGCGACATCGACACCGTCCGCGAGGTGGTAGTCGTCCAGGACGAGGGTGACCTCACCGGAGTGCACGCTCAGCTCGTTCACCACGCCGGCGAGTGCGGTCTCGACCGGCGCGTGCCCAGACAGGAGAAGAGTGAGCGCTGCGGCACCAGAACCGGGAACGGCTCGGTCGAGGGCCAGGAGGACGTAGGTCCAGAACGACGTGGCCTGGCGGTCCCGCTCATCCAGGGACACCCAGGCAACGCGATGGTCGTCGTCTTGGGTGGACGGAGCGGTCGCGAACCAGGAGGTCAGGAGGGTCGTCTTGCCGAACCCCGCGGGGGCAGAGACCAGCGTGACCGGGCCATGCGAGCCCCGAAGAAGCAAGTCGTACAGCCGAGGGCGCAGAACGACCTCGCGACGCGGCTTGGGGAGGAGAAGCTTCGTCTCGATCAGCGGGTCGGCCATCAGTGCGCCGGCTCGTAGGTGCCCGGCTGTGCACGCGTGTGCATCCGCTCTCCTGGGCGACCGAAGATGCTGAGCACCTCGGCGGGTCCTTCGCCGGTGCTGCCGAACCAGTGCGGAATCATGGTGTCGAACTCGGCTGCCTCACCGATGCCCAAGACGACATCCTGGTCGCCCATCACGAGTCGCATCCGGCCAGAGAGGACGTACAGCCACTCGAACCCGTCATGAGTGCGAGGCGCGGGGTCTGACTGGCCGGTTGGGATGACGATCTTCCACGCCTGGATGCCACCCGGACGCGTCAGGGGGAGCACCGTCCTGCCGTTGACCCGCTTCGGCTTCAACCGGATCCGTGGGTCACCGACCTCCGGAGCCCCGACCAGATCGTCCAACGGGACCCGATAGGTCTGCGCGAGGGGGAGCAGCAGTTCCAGGCTCGGTCTGCGTTGCCCGGTCTCCAGCCGGGACAGCGTGGACTTTGACATGCCAGTCAACGTGGCCGCCTCGGTCAACGTCAGTCCACGCTGCTCTCGCATCCTCCTCAGCCGAGCCCCGACCAGGTCCAGGGCCGCCGAGATGCGCCCGTTCCCGCCTGCCACGCCGTCCTTGCCGACCATGCTTCCGCGTTCGCTCATGCTGGGATTCAACGCTCTGTTCCCAGAAACAGCAACAACCGTTGTCGACGCCGTCATGACGCGTCACTCTCGTGTCATGAGCACGAATGAGACCCAGAGCCCCATGAGCCTTATGTCTGCCGATAAGCCAACTGGTGTTACTGCGGAGCGCTACGACGTCGTCATCGTCGGCGGCGGCGCAGCCGGACTCTCTGCTGCCCTGGTTCTCGGCCGTGCCCGCCGCCGCGTCGCCGTCATCGACGCCGGCCAGCCCCGCAACGCACCCGCCGCCCACATGCAGGGGTTTCTTGGATCCGACGGGCTCCCGCCCTCGGAGCTCCTCGCCCGCGGTCGCGCCGAGGTCACCGGGTATGGCGTCGAACTCGTCGCCGGCACAGTGATCGCGATCGCACCGTGCGAAACCGCAGCGCGCTCGACTTCCGCCCGGCGTCTGTTCCAGGTCACCCTCACCGACGGCACAGTCGTAGAGGCGCGCGCCCTCCTGGTGACCACCGGTCTTCACGACGAGATCCCCGACGTTCCCGGTGTCCGCGAACGGTGGGGGCGAGACCTTCTCCACTGCCCGTACTGCCACGGGTACGAGGTCGCCGACCAGCCCATCGGCGTCCTCGCCGGTGACCCTGCCACGACCGCCGAGTCACTGGCCCACGCGCACATCATCCGGCAATGGTCCGACGACGTCGTCTTCTTCGCCAACGGCGCCATCCTCACCGCATCCCAGCGCGAACAGCTCGTAGCCCGCGCCATCGGCATCGCCGACGAACCCGTCGTCAGCCTTGCCGTCGAGGACGACCACCTCACCGGCGTCGTCATCGGCGGCGGCCGCATTGTGCCCCGCACGGCCCTGTTCGTCCGCCCCCAGTTCGTCCCCAACGACAACCTCCTCGTCGACCTCGGATGCACCGTCCGAGACACCGGCTGGGTCCAGGTAGACCCCACCGGCGCCACCAGCGTCCCCGGCGTCTGGGCCGCAGGAAACGCCACCAACCCCCGCGCCCAGGTCATCACCGCCGCCGGCGAAGGGTCAGCGGCTGCCATCGCCATCAACAACAGCCTCGTCGACGAGGACCTCCCCCTCGCCGTCACCAACTTTCGACTCGGGATGCCGGTCTAGCCCTCACCCGGACGCATCACACCCCGACCGGCCACACCACCCGCACGAACCGCCTACCGAGCACGCCCCCAAACGCACAGGAATCCAGCAAGAAGGAGCACCACCATGTCAACCAACGCCCACCCCGCCACCGCCCCCGCCACCGCCCCCGCCAAGGGCACGGTCGGGCCGCCCAGCAAGCACCAGCTCGCGGTCATGATCTGGGTCGCGGTCTTCCCGACCCTCACCGTGCTCAACCTCACGATCGGTCCGCGGCTGGTCGACCTGAACCCGGTCCTGCGGACCTTCATCCTCGCGACCGCCGCGGTCCCGATCGTCATCTATGGCCTGATGCCGCGCCTGCACCGGATCCGCGGCCAGATCCTCACCCGCCGGGCCGACTGACAGCCCCCAGACCGTCTGGTGCGACGACACCGTCCCCCGTCTCGTCGCACCGACGTCGCCGCTGAGCTCCCCCGGCTCGCGGCCCAGCGCCCCCGACCTCGCCAGAACGGCGTCGGGGGCGTTGCGCACCCCGCGACAGGGTTGCGCCCCGCCACCGCCGCTCCTTGGCCTCGGTAGCCCACTGCGCTCATTGCTTTTGCTTGCGATGCTCGGAGCGACCTTCATCGATGGCGCGGTTGCACGCTCAGAACCATCGGCGCCTTCCCGATGACGCACCACGTCGAGTTCGTGGCCGTGCTGGTGCCGTCGTCGGCGTCGAGCGCTGGCCCGGCGGCGCCGTCCGCGACATGATCGGGAGGTGCCCGAGGTCACCGCGCTGCAGCCGCCGTTCGAGTGGCCGTTCGACGTGCGGTACCACGAGGTCGACCAGCTCGGCGTGGTCTTCAACATGTGGTACCTCGGCTACTGCGACGCGGCGCAGGCGGCCTTCTTCGCCCATCTCGGGACGCCGTCGCCCGCGTTGAACGCGCAGGGGCTCGATGTCCTGCTGCGGCAGGCGGACGTGGACTGGACCGGCTCGCTCGAGGCGTTCGGCGGCGGGGTCGTGCGGGTCACCCCGGCGGCGGTCGGGCGCACGTCGGTGCGGCTGCGGCACGAGGTGATCCGGCGGGACGACGGGGCGACGGTGTGCACGGCCGAGATCACCTACGTCTGCGTGCGGGTGGCCGACCGGGTGCCGGTGCCGCTGCCCGCCGCGCTCCGGCAGGCGCTGACCGGGCGAGGAGGCGGACTTGGATCAGAAGGCTGACCTGGAAATTATCTCGATATCAAGATACTATGACGAGGACGCGGCGCACGCAGACGCGCCCGGTGGACGACAGGAGCAGCGGTGAGCCAGGACAGCTTCGGTGCCAAGGGCACCCTCACGGTCGGGTCGGACGAGTACACGATCTTCCGCCTGCAGGGGATCGAGGGCACAGACGACCTTCCGTACAGCCTCAAGGTGCTGCTCGAGAACCTGCTGCGGACCGAGGACGGCGCGAACATCACGGCCGACCACGTCCGCGCCGTCGCCGGCTGGGACCCGGCCGCCGAGCCCGACACCGAGATCCAGTTCACCCCTGCCCGGGTGCTGATGCAGGACTTCACCGGCGTGCCGTGCATCGTCGACCTCGCCACCATGCGCGAGGCCGTCCAGGAGCTCGGCGGTGACCCGGCCCAGATCAACCCGCTGGCGCCGGCCGAGATGGTCATCGACCACTCGGTCATCGCCGACGTGTTCGGCCGCGAGGACGCCTTCGAGCGCAACGTCGAGATCGAGTACCAGCGCAACGGCGAGCGCTATCAGTTCCTACGCTGGGGCCAGGGCGCGTTCGACGACTTCAAGGTCGTCCCCCCGGGCACCGGCATCGTGCACCAGGTCAACATCGAGCACCTCGCTCGGTTGGTGATGACCCGCGAGGTCGACGGCGAGCTGCGCGCCTACCCCGACACCTGCGTCGGCACCGACTCGCACACCACGATGGTCAACGGCATCGGCGTCCTCGGCTGGGGCGTCGGCGGCATCGAGGCCGAGGCGGCCATGCTCGGCCAGCCCGTCTCGATGCTCATCCCGCGGGTGGTGGGCTTCCGCCTCACCGGCGAGATCCCTGCCGGCGCAACGGCTACGGACGTCGTCCTGACCATCACCGAGCAGCTGCGCGAGCACGGGGTGGTCGGCAAGTTCGTCGAGTTCTACGGCGAGGGCGTGGCCGCGGTGCCGCTGGCCAACCGCGCGACCATCGGCAACATGAGCCCGGAGTTCGGCTCGACCTGCGCGATCTTCCCGATCGACGAGGTGACGATGGAGTACCTGCGGCTCACCGGCCGCGATGACGCGCAGGTGGCGCTGGTCGAGGCGTACGCCAAGGAGCAGGGTATGTGGCACGACCCGTCCCGGGAGCCGCGCTTCTCCGAGCACCTCGAGCTCGACCTGTCGACGGTGGTGCCCAGCATCGCCGGTCCGAAGCGACCGCAGGACCGGGTGTCGCTGTCGCAGGCGAAGGCCGGGTTCCGCGAGGTGCTGCCGGCGTACGTCAAGCACCGCGAGGGTGACTCCACGCTCGGCGACTCCTTCCCGGCCAGCGACCCGCCCACCCCCGACTCGCGGCAGCCCGAGAACGGCGCCCCGGCGCACAACGGCGATGTCGACCACCGGCTGTCCCGCCCGACGACGATCTCGCTCGACGGTCAGGACGTCGAGATCGACCACGGCTCGGTGGCGATCGCGTCGATCACCAGCTGCACCAACACCTCCAACCCCTCGGTGATGGTGGGCGCTGGACTGGTGGCCAAGAAGGCCGTCGAAGCCGGCCTGACCCGCAAGCCCTGGGTCAAGACCTCGCTCGCCCCGGGCAGCAAGGTCGTCACGGGCTACTACGACAAGTCCGGCCTCACGCCGTATCTCGAGAAGCTCGGCTTCCACCTGGTCGGCTATGGCTGCACGACCTGCATCGGCAACTCCGGACCGATCATCGACGAGGTCTCGCAGGCCGTGAACGACCACGACCTCGCCGTGGTCTCGGTGCTCTCCGGCAACCGCAACTTCGAGGGCCGGATCAACCCCGACGTGAAGATGAACTACCTCGCCTCGCCGCCGCTGGTCATCGCGTACGCACTGGCGGGCACGATGGACTTCGACTTCGAGACCGACCCGCTGGGCCAGGACTCGGCCGGGGCAGACGTCTTCCTGCGCGACATCTGGCCCACCTCGGCCGAGGTCGACGAGGTCATCGCCAGCTCGCTCAACAAGGAGATGTTCACCCGCGACTACGCGGACGTCTTCGCCGGCGACGAGCGCTGGACGTCCCTGCCCACCCCCACGGGTGACACCTTCGACTGGGACAGCGAGTCGACGTACGTGCGCAAGCCCCCGTACTTCGACGGCATGCAGCGCGAGCCCGCGCCGGTCACCGACGTCAGCGGCGCCCGGGTGCTCGCCCGGCTCGGCGACTCGGTCACCACCGACCACATCAGCCCGGCGGGCTCGATCAAGGCCGACAGCCCGGCCGGTCGCTACCTGGCCGAGCACGGCGTCGAGCGACGGGACTTCAACTCCTACGGCTCGCGACGCGGCAACCACGAGGTGATGATCCGCGGCACCTTCGCCAACATCCGGCTCAAGAACCTGCTGCTCGACGGCGTCGAGGGTGGCTTCACCAAGAACCTGCTCACCGGTGAGCAGGCCTCGATCTACGATGCGGCGCAGGCGTACGCGCAGGCCGAGGTGCCGCTCGTCGTCCTCGCGGGCAAGGAGTACGGCTCCGGCTCGAGCCGGGACTGGGCCGCCAAGGGCACGGCCCTGCTCGGCGTGCGGGTGGTCATCGCCGAGTCGTACGAGCGGATCCACCGCTCGAACCTGATCGGGATGGGTGTCCTGCCGCTGCAGTTCCCGGACGGCGAGACCGCTGACTCCCTCGGGCTCGACGGCACGGAGACATACGACGTCAGCGGCATCACCGAGCTGAACGACGGCGTCACCCCGCGCACCGTCTCGGTCGTGGCGCACCGCGAGTCCGGTGACGACGTCCAGTTCGACGCGCGGGTGCGCATCGACACGCCAGGGGAGGCGGACTACTACCGCAACGGCGGCATCCTGCAGTACGTGCTGCGCTCCCTGGTCGCGGGCTGACGGCGGGTCCGGGGCGCGGATCGCGCCAGTCGTCTCGAAGCGTGGACGGCGATTGGTACGCACCGTAGGAGCGCATCAGCAGAGCGTGACATCGTGCCCGATCTGCCCCGGACCGTCCCGCGGCTTCGGCCGCCGAGACCTATTTGTTGTCTCGGACCACTAGACGACCAGGACCGCCGCCTCATACGTTGTCGCCCACAACAATTACGCCCACGTAGCCGCCACGTGTCTTCCACGTGTCCGCTCGTGCGCACGTCGAGGAGGCGGTCAGCAGTGGTACGCAAGCGCTACGTGGCAGTTGCTGGGGCCCTGGGAGTGGCCCTCGCGCTGACGGCATGTGGGAACAGCAGCGACGGCAGCTCGGGTGGGTCGACCAAGGCCGCAGCGAAGGGCAAGATCGGCGTGATCCTGCCGGACACCAAGTCGTCGGCCCGGTGGGAGTCGTCTGACCGTCCGGCACTGGAGGCGGCCTTCAAGGCCGCGGGTGTCGACGCTGTCATCGACAACGCCCAGGGCGACAAGAGTCGGATGCAGACCATTGCCGACCAGATGCTCACCCAGGGCGTCACGGTGCTGGCGATCGTGAACCTCGACTCCGACTCCGGTGCCGCGATCGAGGCCAAGGCCAAGCGACAGGGCGTCGCGACGATCGACTACGACCGGCTGACGCTGGGCGGTTCCGCGGACTACTACGTGTCGTTCGACAACACGGTGGTGGGGCAGCTGCAGGGCGAGGGCCTGGCCAAGTGCCTGGGCGACAAGAAGGCCAACATCGCCTACCTGAACGGCTCGCCCACGGACAACAACGCGACGCTGTTCTCCCAGGGCGCGCACAAGGTCCTCGACGCCAACCCCAACTACACGAAGGTCGCCGAGCAGGCCGTCCCGGACTGGGACAACACCAAGGCCGGCACGATCTTCGAGCAGATGTTCACCCAGGCCGGCGGCAAGATCGACGGCGTCCTGGCAGCGAACGACGGGCTCGGCAACGCGGCCATCGCGATCCTGAAGAAGAACCAGCTGGCCGGTAAGGTCCCGGTCACCGGCCAGGACGCCACCGTGCAGGGCCTGCAGAACGTGCTCGACGGCAGCCAGTGCATGACGGTCTACAAGTCGGCCAAGGAAGAGGTCGGCGCGCTCGCTGACCTCGCGATCGCCATCACCAAGGGCGAGAAGCCGACGGCGACCGGCACCACGCGCGACGACACGGGCAACCGCGACGTCCCGTCCATCCTGCTGACGCCGAAGTCGATCGACCAGGCCAGCGTCAAGGACGTCGTCTCCGACGGCGGCCAGAGTGCGTCGGACGTCTGCACTGGCAACTACGCTGCCCTCTGCACCAAGTACGGCGTCTCCTGACGCTCGTCTGAACCGCGTGGTCCCGGTGCTACTCGTGGCACCGGGACCGCGCGGACGGCAGCACTCGGCGTACGGACAACCCCAGGAGAGGCCATGAGCGAGCCGGTAGACCCCCAGCAGTCCGCCACCCCCGCGGGCCGCACCGCGAGTGCGACGGTCGAGCCGCTGCTGCAGCTGCGGGGCATCAACAAGAGCTTCGGCGCCGTCAAGGTGCTGCACGACGTCGACCTGACCATCTACCCCGGCCAGGTCACGGCGCTGGTGGGAGACAACGGCGCCGGCAAGTCGACGCTGGTGAAGGTCATCGCCGGCATCTACCCCTATGACTCTGGCGAGTACCTCTACGAGGGCCGGCCGGTGCACGTGGCAGGGCCGAAAGAAGCGGCCGCACTGGGCATCGAGATCGTCTACCAGGACCTCGCCCTGTGCGACAACCTGGACATCGTCGAGAACATGTTCCTCGGCCGCGAGTCCAGCACCGGTGTGGTGCTCGACGAGGCGGCCATGGAGGAGAAGGCGCGCCAGACACTGGCCTCGCTCTCGGTGCGAACGGTCAAGTCCGTGCGCCAGTCCGTGGCGAGCCTGTCCGGCGGGCAACGACAGACGGTGGCGATCGCCAAGGCCGTGCTGTGGAACTCCAAGGTGGTGCTGCTCGACGAGCCCACCGCCGCGCTGGGGGTGGCCCAGACCCGTCAGGTGCTCGACCTGGTGCGCCGACTGGCGGACCACGGCCTGGGCGTCCTGCTCATCTCGCACAACATGGTGGACGTGTTCGAGGTCGCCGACCGCGTCACGGCGCTGTACCTCGGCCGCGTCGCCGCCGACGTCCCAGCCTCGGAGATCAACCACAGCCGCGTCGTCGAGCTCATCACGGCCGGACGTTCGGGAGACCTCGGGATCTCGACCGACCTGGCCGCTGAGTCCGCCTGACCGCCGTCCGGCGCACGTCCGCAGACCACCAGACCCGCACCACCTCGAGGAGCAGACGATGACGACGACGTCCAGCGTCGCGGGATCAGACTTCGTTGGCGACCAGCGCGCCACGACGCTGCAGGGAGCCGCGCGCGAGTACATCGACAAGCTGCGCGGCGGTGACATGGGGGCCCTGCCTGCCGTGCTCGGCCTGATCGTGCTGGGGCTGGTGTTCACCATCCTGCGCCCCGACACGTTCCCGTCGTTCGGCAACCTGGCCAACCTGACCGTGCAGGCGGGGGCCGTCTGCATCCTGGCCATGGGTCTGGTGCCGGTGCTCCTGCTGGGTGAGATCGACCTGTCGGCTGGGGTGGCCGGGGGCGCCTCGGCCGGCGTGATGGCGATCCTGATCAACAGCAAGGGCTGGGGGTGGCCGATCGCGGTGCTCGCTGCGGTGGTCACCGGCATGGTGATCGGCACGGCGATCGGCCTGCTGGTCTCCCGGCTGGGGATTCCGTCGTTCGTCGTCACCCTGGCGTTCTTCCTCGGCCTGCAGGGGATCACGTTGCGGCTGATCGGCGCCGGTGGCACGGTTCCAGTGCGCAACGACACCATTGTCGGCATCGCCAACAGCAACCTGCCCGTGATCGCCGGCTGGGTGCTGGCCGTCGTGGTCGTCGTGCTCTACGCCCTGACCCAGCTCCGCCGCTACCAGGTGCAGACCTCGAAGGGTCTGCAGCACGCGCCCTTCGCGCTGGTCGTCGCACGTGTCGTCAGCCTCGGCGTCGTGATCCTCGCCTTCGCCTACGTGCTCAACGCCAACCGGGCTCGGGTCCCCACGGTCGTCGTGGCCGGCGTCCCGTGGGTCGTGCCGATCGTCGCGGTGCTGCTGGTGTTCTGGACGTTCGTGCTGGGCCGGACCGCCTATGGGCGGCACGTGTACGCCGTCGGCGGCAACGCCGAGGCTGCTCGTCGGGCCGGTATCGACGTGCGGCGCATCCGGATCTCGGTGTTCGCCATCTGCTCGGCGATGGCGGCACTGTCGGGCATCGTCGCCGCCTCGCGGCTGAATGCCGTCACGCCGGACGCTGGCGCGGGCAACACCCTGCTGTACGCGGTGGGCGCGGCGGTCATCGGTGGCACCAGCCTGTTCGGTGGCAAGGGCAAGGCTCGCGACGCGGTCATTGGTGGTCTCGTGATCGCGACGATCGACAACGGGTTGGGGCTCATGGGTTTCCAGGCCTACGTGAACTACCTCGTCACCGGTGGCGTCCTCCTGGTTGCGGCCTCGGTCGACGCGATCTCGCGGCGGCGGCGCAGCGCGACCGGTCACTGAGCGGACCTGGTGGGGGCCGAGCGGACGAAGGGGAGCTGACCAGTGGCTGCGGCCCGCCGTCCCGGTATCGGCACCAACCAGGAAGCCGTCCGCCGGCACAACCTCGGCACGGTCGTCGCACACCTGCACCACGACGGTCAGCTCTCGCGTGCCGAGCTGACCGCGCGGATCGGGTTGAACCGCAGCACGATCGGTGCCCTGGTGGGCGAGCTGGTCGAGCTGGGGGCCGTCGTCGAGACCGCCCCCAGCGACGGGCCCGGCCGACGGTCGGGGGCTGGGCGACCCTCGCTGGATGTCCGCCCGAGCAGCGAGTCGGTCTATGCGATCGCCGTCGACATCGGCGTGAAGGTGCTGCAGGTGGCCCGGATCGGCCTGGGCGGTCAGGTGCTGCAACGGGCGAGCGGCCGCACCCCGTCGTCGCACAGCCCGGCGGCCGTCGCCACCGCCGTGGTGCGGCTGATCCGCCAGATCGTCGCCACCGCCCCGGCCGACGGAGCCCTGCTGGGGGTCGGGATCGGCGTCCCGGGGGTGGTACGTGAGCGCGACGGGGTCGTGCGGTTCGCGCCCAACCTGGGCTGGCACGACGTGCCGCTCGCGCAGCTGCTGCGTGAGCGGATGGCCGACCCGATGCCGTTGCACGTCGCCAACGACGCCGACCTGGGTGTGCTGGCCGAGCACACGCGTGGCGCGGCCGTGGGCTATGAGAACGTCGTCTTCCTGATGGGCGACGTCGGCCTGGGTGGTGGAGTCATCGTCGACGCACACCCGCTGCAGGGCGTGGGTGGCTACGCCGGCGAGCTCGGGCACCTCATCGTGAACTCGCACGGCCGGGTCTGCCGGTGCGGCAGCGTGGGCTGCTGGGAGACCGAGGTGTGCTCACCGGCGATCGCCCGGGCCCTGCGGCTCGACGACGCGCAGCTGGAGTCGATCGAGGAGCGGCTGCGCGCCGTCGAGCACCCGTCCGCCGCGCTGCGCCAGGTCGGCCGCTACCTCGGGATGGGGCTCGGCAGCGTCGTCAACCTGCTGAACCCCGAGGTGGTCGTGCTCGGTGGGGTCTTCCGGGCGCTGTTCCCGGCCGTGCGCGAGGACGCGCTCGCCGCACTCACCACGGCCGCTCTGGAGGCGCCCCGCGAGCAGGTACACGTGGTGCTGCCCCAGCTCGGCGGTGACGCCGTGCTGATCGGCGCCGCCGAGAAGGTCTTCGAGGACCTGCTCGCCGACCCGGCCCGCGCACTCGGTGCGGCGTGCCGGACCGCCCTGCTCGCCACCTCGCCACCGCCGCCGCGACGCGCTCAGAGCAGCGCGAGCGTTCCCGCGTAGACCTCACCCAGTACGCCGGCGGCCGCGCCGGACGAGGCGGCGTGCAGGCCCAGGGTGCTCAGCGCCACGGTGCTCGCCGAGACGAGCGACACCTCGTGCTGGACGACGGGCAGCAGCCACTCACCCAACGGGACGAAGGCGCCACCGAGCACGATGAGCTCGGGATCGAGCGTTGCGGCGAGCGTCACCAGCCCGGTGGCGAGGGCTCGGGCCACCCGCTCGACGCCGGCCGCGACCTGCGGGTCGCTCGCGCAGAGCCGGGCCACCTCGGTGGCGACGGACACCGGGTCCGGGCCACCCCGCCGACCGTCCTGGGATGAGTCCAGCAGTGCCTGCAGGCCGGTCTCGCGCAGCAGGGCGTGCAACCCCACGGCGGTCTCCCAGCAGCCGGTCCGCCCGCAGACGCAGGGTCGTCCGGGCTCGCCGAGCGGGGCGTGGCCGACCTCGCCGGCCAGTCCGTGGGCACCGCGCTGCACCTGGCCACCGACGACCAGCCCGGCACCCACCCCGACGGTGCCGGTCAGGTACAGGACGTGGTCGACACCACGAGCCGCCCCGAAGGACGCCTCGCCGGCCGCGGCGCAGTTGGCGTCGTTGTCGACCCGCACCGGGTACGGCCCGAGCACCTGTTGGAGGTCGGCGACGACGTCCCGGTCGTGCCAGTGCAGGTTCGGCGCGTCGATCACCCGCCCGGCGTCGCGGTCGACCCGGCCAGGGACGGCCAGGGTGACACCGAGCACGCTGCGGCCCTCAGCCGCGAGGGCCGCCACGCTGTCGCGCGCCAGCGCCGTGAGCGGGTCGAGGCCGCGGGTGGACGCCGGCACCTGGGTGCTGAGCACCGTGCGTCCAGACAGGTCGAGCGCCGTGGCCGCGAGGTAGTCGACGTTCACCTCGAGACCGAGCCCGACGGTGTGCGCGCCGTCCAGGCTCACCGGGCGCCCGGGTCGCCCCGAGCGCCCGGGCGCCGACTCGGCTGCGCCGGCCGGGTGGTCGATGACCGCCCCGGACGCCGTGAGCCCGGCCACGATCGCAGAGACGGTCGCCTTGGCCAGCCCGGTGCGCTGCGCCAGCGCGGCCCGGCTCGCAGAACCGTTGTCGCGCAACGACCGCAGCACCAACGCCGTGTTCTCACGGCGAAGCCGCTCGGTGGCGGCCGGAGCCAGCGCGGACGACGACACCGACGTCAGCCGCGGACGCCGTAGAGGTGCTCGAGCGCCAGCTGGTCGAGGTGCTCGAACGCCATGCCGCGGTCGCCGAGCGGCTGCGGGTCGGCCAGCTCGGCCTGCTCCAGCTCGCGCCAGCCCTCACCCTCGGCCAGCGTCGGCACCGAGAGCTCGCCGACGCGCGCATCGGCCAGCGCCTGCTGCACCTCGGGGTCGGCCCGGAAGGCGCGCACCTTCTCGCGCAGGATCAGGTAGTTGCGCATGCAGGCTGCGGCGCTCACCCAGACACCCGCGTCGTCCTCGGTGCGGGCCGGCTTGTAGTCGAAGTGCACGGGCCCGTCGTAGCCGCCCGCGAGCAGCGTGTCGACGACCCAGAACGCACCCCGCACGTTGCCGGCGCCGAACCGCAGGTCCTGGTCGAAGCGGGGGCCGTGCTGGCCGTTGAGGTCGATGTGGAACAGCTTGCCCTGCCACATCGCCTGCGCGTAGCCGTGCGCGGCGTTGAGGCCGGCCATCTCCTCGTGCCCGATCTCGGGGTTGACGCCGACGAGCTCGGGACGGTCGAGGGTCTCGATGAAGGCGAGGGCGTGGCCCACGGTCGGCAGCAGGATGTCGCCGCGGGGCTCGTTCGGCTTGGGCTCGATCGCGAAGCGCAGGTCGTAGCCGCGGTCGGTGACGAACTCGCCGAGCAGGTTGAAGCCCTCCCGGTAGCGGTCGAGCGCAGCCGGCACGTCCTTGGCGCCGCCGCTCTCAGCGCCCTCGCGCCCGCCCCAGGCGACGTAGACCTGCGCGCCCAGCTCGGCCGCAAGGTCGATGTTGCGCATCACCTTGCGCAGGGCGTAGCGCCGCACCTCGCGGTCGTTGCTGGTGAAGCCACCGTCCTTGAACACCGGGTGCGTGAACAAGTTGGTGGTGGCCGTCGTCACGACCAGCCCGGTGTCGGCCAGGCCCTTGCGGAACCGGTCGATGATCCGCTGCCGCTCGTCGTCGCTGCTGCCGAACGGGATCAGGTCGTCGTCGTGGAAGTTGACGCCGTAGGCGCCCAGCTCGGCGAGCTGGTGCAGCGCGCGCACCGGGTCGAGCGGTGCCCGGGTGGGCTCGCCGAACGGGTCGCGGCCGGCGTAGCCGACGGTCCACAGGCCGAACGAGAACTTGTCGGCGGGGGTGGGGGAGGGGATCTGCATCACTGGCTCCAGTGCTCGGTGCGGTCACGCAGCCTGGCGTAGGCGGCGCGGACGTGCGGGGTGGGATCTGCGTGGAGGTCGGACGACCCGGCGAGGGACCAGGTGGGGGGCTCCGCCTGACCGGACAGCGCCCAGGCGGCCTGGCGGGCGGCGCCGAGCGCGACGTACTCAGCCTCGGCCGGCACGACGACGGGTCGGCCCAGCACGGCCGGGGCGATGGCCCGGACGGCGCGGTTGCGCGCGCCACCGCCGACCAGCACGACGCGGGCGACCGGTGTGCCGGTGACCTCCACGAGGCGGTCGACGGCGTCGGCCAGGGAGCAGAGCAGGCCTTCGACGGCGGCCCGCGCCAGGTGTTCAGGACCAGTGGCGGTGGTGAGGCCGTGCAGGGTTCCGGTGGCGTCCGGACGGTTGGGGGTGCGCTCGCCGTCCAGGTAGGGCAGCAGGGTGAGGCCGCCGGCTCCGGGTGGCGCCGCGAGAGCGAGGTCGGCGAGTCCGTCGTGGTCGACCCCGAGCAGCCGGGCGGTCGTGTCGAGGACGCGGGCGGCGTTGAGGGTGCACACCAGCGGAAGGAACGCACCGGTCGCGTCGCAGAAGCCGGCCACCTCACCGCTGGCATCAGCGCTCGCCGAGCCGGTGACCATCGACGCCACGCCGGACGTGCCGATCGAGACGGCGACGTCGCCCGGACGCAGCCCGAGGCCGAGCGCTGCGGCCATGTTGTCGCCGGTGCCTGGGGCCACCGCGGCGCCTCCTGGCGTCCGGCCCACGACCTCGGCCGGGCCGGCCACGCGGGGCAGGTCGACCTCGTGCCCCAGTGCGGCCGCCGCGAGCTCGGGCCGCCAGGCGCCGGACGCGGGCGAGAAGTAGCCGGTGCCCGAGGCGTCGCCGCGGTCGGTGGTCGGGGTGTCGACGCGACCCACGAGCTCCCAGGTCAGCAGGTCATGGGGAAGCAGCACCCGGCGTACCGCAGCGGCGTGCTCGGCCTCGTGGTCGCGCAGCCAGCGCAGCTTGCTCGCGGTGAACGAGGCCAGCAGCACCGAGCCGACGGCGTCCGCGCAGGCCTGCTCGCCGCCCCACTCGGCCACCAGCTGCTCGGCAGCTGCCGCCGAACGGACGTCGTTCCAGAGCAGCGCCGGCCGCACCGGCCGGTCCTCGGCGTCGAGCGCGACCATGCCGTGCTGCTGGCCACCGACGGCGACGGCCGCAGCGCGGGGCAGCAGGTGCCCGGTGACCGCCCGCAGAGTCGTCAGCCATGCCTCGGGGTCGACCTCGGTGCCGCCCGGGTGGGCGCCCTGGGCCTGGTCGACGACGGTGCCGTCGTCGGCGCGCACCAGGACGGCCTTGCAGGACTGGGTGGAGGAGTCGATGCCCAGCACGAGGTCCGTGGTCATGGAACGAGTTTCGTTCGAGACTCGAACAAAGTCAAGACCCCACCTGCCGGCAGGCACAAACGGGGGTCGGTGCGCCCAGGGAGCACCGACCCCCGTTCGTGCCTGCCGGCGTGCGCCGGACGTCCGCGAGCTGGCTGGGCCAGACTGGGTGCCGTGACCGACGTGCACCTGCCGCCCGGCTGGCCGCCCGTCGTGCGGCCGCCGGGGTCACCCGGCTGGGAGCGCACGGCGCTCGCCTGGCTGCTCGACCAGTGCCCGTCGGAGTACCGCGCCTACCCGGCGCTGCGCCAGCACCCGGCCGCCCTGGCCTGGCTGGCGCTGCGGCACGTCACAGCGCAGGGCCAGGCCAACACGGCAGCGCGCGCTGCGGCGCGGGCCGAGCTGGGGGAGCACCTCGACCCGCCGACGCTCGACGCCGTGCTCGTGGCGCTCGACCACGAGCACGCACGGCTGCTCGGCACGCACCGCGCGGTGCGGCTCGTCGGTGACGCCCTGAGGGGGCTGCAGTACGTCCCGCGGTTGTGAGCTGTGCGAGGAGGTCGTGAAGACCGCGCCGTGAGCGGCCGTCGGGCGCGCTCGGTGGTAAGCGTCGACCTAGACTGGCTCGCATGCTCCTCGAGACGATCAAGGGGCCGCGCGACGTGCAGCGGCTGAGCCGCGAGGAGGCCAAGGCCCTCGCCGGCGAGATCCGCAGCTTCCTGATCGCGTCGGTCGCGCGCACCGGGGGACACCTCGGGCCGAACCTCGGCGTCGTCGAGCTCACGATCGCGATCCACCGCGTCTTCGACTCCCCGCGCGACACCGTCATCCTCGACACCGGGCACCAGTCGTACGTGCACAAGCTGCTCACCGGCCGGCACGACTTCTCCCGGTTGCGCAGCACGGGCGGGCTGTCCGGCTACCCGTCGCGGGCCGAGAGCGTGCATGACGTCGTCGAGAACTCGCACGCCACGACGGCGCTGTCGTGGGCTGATGGGATCGCCAAGGCCCGGCGGCTCACGGGCGAGCGCGACCGGCACGTCGTGGCGGTGATCGGCGACGGCGCCCTCACCGGGGGGATGGCCTGGGAGGCCATCAACAACATCGCCGCCGACAAGGACCTGCCGCTCACCATCGTCGTCAACGACAACGAGCGCTCCTACGCGCCCACCACCGGTGGCCTGGCCCAGCACCTGGCGACGCTGCGCACCACCCGCGGCTACGAGCGGTTCCTGACCTGGGGCAAGCAGGCGCTGGGCCGCACGCCCGTGGTCGGTGGGGCGATGTACGAGACGCTGCACGGCGTCAAGAAGGGCCTCAAGGACATCGTCGCGCCGCAGGGGATGTTCGAGGACCTGGGACTGAAGTACCTCGGGCCGGTCGACGGGCACGACATCGAGGCCGTCGAGCGCGCGCTTCGCTTGGCTCGCGCGTACGGCGGCCCGGTGCTCGTACACGTCATCACCCAGAAGGGCCGCGGCTACGCGCCCGCGCTGGCGCACGACGGCGACCGGTTCCACGCGGTCGGCCCGATCGACCCCGAGACCGGCGAGGCGGTCGCCAGCTCGGGCCAGGCGTGGACCAGCGTCTTCGAGGACGAGCTGCTGCAGGTCGCCCGCGAGCGGCCGGACGTCGTCGGCCTCACGGCCGCGATGTGCATCCCGGTGGGTCTCGAGCGGTTCTCGCAGGCCTATCCTGACCGCGTCTTCGACGTCGGGATCGCCGAGCAGCACGCCACCACCAGCGCAGCGGGCCTGGCCTTCGGCGGGCTGCACCCAGTCTTCGCGGTGTACGCGACGTTCCTCAACCGCGCCTTCGACCAGCTGCTGATGGATGTCGCGCTGCACCGCGCCGGTGTCACGTTCGTCCTCGACCGAGCCGGCGTCACCGGTCCGGACGGCGCAAGCCACCACGGGATGTGGGACATGTCGATCCTGCAGGTGGTGCCGGGGATCCGGGTCGCCGCGCCGCGCGATGCCGCCACGTTGCGCGAGGAGCTGCGTGAGGCAGTGGCAGTCTCCGACGCGCCCACGGTCCTGCGTTACTCCAAGGGATCGGTTCCGGCACAAGACATCTCGGCTGTTGAACGGGTCGGTGGCGTCGACGTCCTGCATCGTTCCGAAGCGCCGGACGTGCTCGTCGTGACCGTGGGGTCGATGGCCACGGTGGGTCTGGACGTCGCCGAGCGGCTCAGCGCCCACGGCATGTCGGCCACGGTGGTCGACCCTCGGTGGGTCGTGCCGGTCGACCCCGCGCTGGTGCAGATGTGCGGGTCGGTGCGGCTGGTCGTCGTCATCGAGGACGGCTCGCGGGTCGGTGGTGTGGGAGCGCGGGTGGCGCAAGAGGTCCGCGACGCCGGCCTCGCCACACGCGTCGTCGACCTGGGGATCCCGCCGCGGTTCCTCGACCACGGCGAGCGCGGCGCGATCCTGGCCTCGCTCGGACTGACCGGACAGGACGTCACCCGCCGCGTCGTCGAGGAGCTCGCCCGGCTCGAGCCGGCCCTCGAGGGCCGGCCGGTCGCCGACGACCGCAGCTGACCGGGTCAGCCCTTCACGCCACCCTCGTTGGCGCCCCGGATGAAGTAGCGCTGCAGCACCGCGAACAGCAGCGCCACCGGGATGGTCGCCAGCAGCGCTCCGGAGAGCTTGAGCGGGTACTGCGTGCCCGCGCCGAGCGAACCGCCGACGAGCTGGGCCAGCCACAACGGCAGCGTCTGCAGATCGGCGCTCTGCACCGAGACCAGCACCTGGGCGAACTCGTTCCACGAACCCTGGAACGACAGGATGGTGAGCGTGATGAGTGCCGGCCGGGCCATCGGCAGCACCACCGACCAGAACACCCGGAAGGTGCTCGCGCCATCGATCCGGGCAGCCTCCTCGATGCTGCCCGGGACCGACTCGAAGAACTGCTTCATGATGAACACGCCGGCCGCGTCGGCGAGCAAAGGCAGCACCAGTGCCGCATACGTGTCGTAGATGCCGAGCTGGTTGAGCACCAGGAACTTCGGGATCAGCAGGACCACGCCGGGCACCGCCATGACGGCCAGGATCGCGCCGAACACCACGCGGCGACCGGGGAAGCGTAGCCGGGCCAGCGCGTAGCCGGCCAGGGAGTCGAGGAAAACCCGGCCGGCCGTGACCACGAGCGTGACGCCGACCGAGTTCGCGAGAGCCCGCGGGAAGCCGGAGGACCCCGAGGCCAGACGCCCCAGGCTGTCGGCCACCGAGAACGGGTGCGGCACAAGGGAGAGCGGGTTGGCCGCCGCATCCGACTGGGTCTTGAACGACGTCGCGATCTGCACGAGGAACGGGAACAGGTAGATGATCGCGAAGAGCACGAGCACCGCGTAGCCGAGGAAGACCAGCAGGAACGGACGCCGGGCATCGACCGGACCGGACGTCGATCGCCGCCGCGCGTGGTGGACGTCGGTCATGGCCTGCCTCCGGTGCTGGGGGTGGTGCCCAGGGAGCTGTCGCGGCCGATGCGCGCTCGGCGGACGGCTCGGCGCTCGGCGATGGCGTCCTTGTCGCGCATGACATACCGCTGCAGCAGGGTGAACGCGATGATGATGGCGAAGAGCACGAAGGCCATCGCAGCCGCAGGCCCCCACGACTTGTTCGCGAAGCCGTAGGTATACGACAGGTAGGCGGGGCTCAGCGTCGTCTTGTCAGGGCCGCCCTGGGTGGCGATGAACACCTGGTCGAAGACCTGCCAGCTGCCGATCAGGCCGAGCGTGATGACGAGGAACGTCGTGGGCTTCAGCATCGGGAGAACGACGTAGCGCAGCCGCTGCCAGGCATTGGCGCCGTCGAGGAGGCTGGCCTCCTCGATTTCGCCCGAGATCCCTTGCAGCGCAGCGAGATACATCAGCATGAACGTGCCGGACGTCGTCCAGGTGACGAGCAGGATCAGCGCTGACATGCTCACGCTCGGCCCGGACAGCCAGTCCCACCAGGTGAGGCTCAGGACCCCGTGGTCAGCGAGTGCCGCCGGAGGGGTGGCCGGATCGACGAGGTGCAGTCCGCCGAGCGCCAGGTGGATCAGCCCCCGCCCGTCGTTGAGCCACTGCGGGCCCTGGATGCCCAGCACCTTCAGCGCTCCGTTGATGGCGCCGCCGCTGAACAGGAAGATGAAGACGGTGGTGATGGCGACCGAGCTGGTGACCGACGGGAAATAGAACGCCGAGCGGAAGAATCCCTTGGCACGCAGGAAGCGGCTGTTGAGCACCAGGGCCAGGAAAAGCGCCAGCGACGTCTGTGCCGGCACGACCAGCACCGTGTAGTAGAAGATGTTCCGGATGCTGGTCATGAAGTCCTGGCGCACCAGGCCGTCTTGGACGAACAGGTCCGAGTAGTTCTTCAGGCCGACCAGCGGGGTGCTGCCGGTGAAGGGACTGCCGATGCCGGCCCAGCCGGTCAAGCTCACCCAGAGCGCCATCAGGACCGGCACGGCGAGGAACACCACGAGCAGCAGTACCGCCGGCGCGACGAAGACCCACCCCGAGAGGCGCTCTCCGCTGCGGATGCCGCCTCGGCGCCGACGTGCGGGGGCTGGTGGGCGTTCGCGGCGGCCTTCGGTGTCGGACGAGACCTCGGTCGTGGTCACGGGAGTCATCCTTCTCGCCGGGATCGGGCGGGTGGCTGCGGGCGGTGCCCGCGCGGTGCCGCGAGGGGCCGGCGGCGGTGTCGCTGCCGCCGGCCCCCCGCGGGCCGCTGTCTCAGGAGCCGAGGGCGGCGGACATGTTCTTCTGCAGCCGGGCCAGGATCGCCTTCGGGTCGGTCGTCGCCAGCTTGGTCAGCTCGTTGTCGTAGTCGGCCAGCACCTGGGTGGTCTTGGGTGCCTGGATCGGCCCGACGCCGGTGGCTGCGCCGTCCAGGAACACCTTGTCGCCCGGGAACTTCTGGACGTACGCGTCCTTGACCGACTGCCGCGAGGGCATGACCCCGAAGGCATCCGCGAACGCCAGCTGCTGCTGCGCGGAGGTCATGGCGTCGACGAACGCGAGCGCCTGGGTCTTGTACGGCGACGAGGCCGGGATGCCCCAGCACTGGGTGAAGGCGAGCGTGCCGGGCTGCTGCCCGGCCGGGAGCGGCGCGATCTGGTAGTCGACGTTCGGGTAGTCGCTCTTCATCGCGCCCTTGATCCAGTTGCCCTCGATCGTCATCGCTGCCTTGCCCTTGCCCAGGGCCTCGCCGCCCCATCCGGCGTCGACCTGCGAGGAGTACTTCATCAGCCCGGCACTCAGCAGGTCCTTGGCGTAGGCCAGGCCCACCACGTTGGCCGGGTTATCAGCCGTCACGGCGCCGCTCTCGTCGACGAGCGCGCCGCCGGCCTGGACGATGAACGCGTCGACCCGGTCGTGGCCGGGGCTGACCACCAGCGGTGTGACGCCCGGCAGCTTGGCCTTCAGGGTGCTCAGGGTGCTCTTCAGCTGGTCCCAGGTCGCGGGGATGTCGGCGTCGGTGAGTCCGGCCTTCTTCCACATGCTGGTGTTGATCTCGAGCGCGAGCGTCGAGAAGTCCTTGGGTGCGCAGTAGAACGTGCCGTCGTAGGTGAACGCCGCCTTGAGGTTCGGGTAGAAGTCCGAGGCGCCGGCCGCCTTGTCGCCGTAGGCGAACAGCGCACCCTGAGCCGCGTAGTCGGCGAACTTGGCGGCGTCCAGGTAGAACACGTCCGGCGGCTTGTTGGCCGCGAAGGCCTGCCCGAGCTGCTGGTCCATGTTCTGCGCGGCTGTGACGGTGGCAGTGTTGCCGGACGAGCCGGCCCACGCCTGCGCGGCCTGCTTCACGGCCGCGGTCTCGGCGTCCCCGGAGGACGCGATGAGGATCTGCAGGGACGCCTTGCCGGTCTTCTGCGCGGGCTCACCGGCGCTCTTGAACCCCCCACCGCAGGCGGCCGTGGCGAGTAGGGCGGCGGTGGTCAGGACGACCGGCACGATGCGTCGGGTGGTGCGTCTCACGCGGGAACTCCTCGGCTCGGCCCCGACGGCGGGTCGGGGCGGTGGGGGGTGAGCGGACGGTAGGAGGACTCCCGCACGACGAGGGCGGGAGGCAGCAGGACGGCCGGCTGGTCGGCGGTCAGCGACGGGGACCGGGCGAGCACGGGGTCGAGGCGGGTCACGAGCCGGCGCACGCATGCCGTCGCCACGTCGTCGATCGGCTGGGCGATGCTCGACAGACCGAGGGTGTGGGCCAGGACGGTGTCGTCGAAGCCGACGACACCCGCGTCGCGGCCAGGCACCAGGCCGCGCTCGCGCAGCGCCCGGAGTGCCCCGAGTGCCAGGGCGTCGCTGGCACACACGAACGCGGTCGGCGGCTGCTCGGCGTCGAGCAGCCGGCTGACCGCCTCGCGCCCGCTGTCGACGCCGTCGGGCACTGCGACGTCCAGGCCGGACGTCGCCAGCCCCCGCGCCTCGGCCACCCGGCGCCACCCGGCCCGGCGGTCGTCGCCGGCGCCGGAGCCCTGCGGCCAGCCGACGAACGCGATCCGCTCGTGGCCGGTGCCCGCCAGGTGCTCGACCGCCTCGGCCGTGCCGAGTGCGCCGTCGACGTCGACCCAGTCGTGCGCGCCTTCGTCGCCCCAGGGCCGGCCGAAGGTGACGAACTCCAGGCCGCGCTCGCGCAGCCAGGCCGTGCGGCGGTCGCCGTGGTGCGTGCTGGACAGCACGAACGCATCGATCTCGTGTGAGCCGGTGAGCTGCTCGTACGCCGCGATCTCGCCCTGGTCGTCGTCGGCGGTGAACAGCAGCACCCGGTAGCCATGGACCTGGGCGTGCTCGGTCAGCGCGTGCAGGAAGCGGTCGAGCACCACGCCGCTGATCCCGTCGCGCAACGGCTCCATCCGCATCGCGAGCAGCCGCGAGCGCCGGGTGCGCATCTGCCGGGCAGCCAGGTTGGGGCGGTAGCCCAGCGCTTCGATCGCCTCGGTCACCCGGGCCAGCGTCTGGGGGCGCACCAGGTGGGGGGAGTTGACGGCGTTGGAGACGGTCTGGCGGGAGACGCCGGCCCGCCGCGCCACGTGCTGCAAGGTGGCGCGCGGTGGGGCGTCAGCGCCAACGGGGGAGGGGTCGGCGTCCGTCACGCGACCTCCTCTCGTGATGCCCGGGGGTTGCTACCGGGTCCAGGAACGGACAGGATTGGAGCGATCATTGGATCGTTCAAGTCCGAGACTTGAAGATGGCCCACGGACTTCGTCCTGTCAAGACCTCGAGCACGGGAGACCAGATGGCGACTGCAGCGCAGCCGTTCCTGAACGACCTGGTGAGCTGCTTCAGCGCGCCGACGGCGGTGTTGAGCGGATCGGACGGTCAGATCCGCGCGGCGGGCGCACAGGGGATGCTGCACGCCGACCGGCGGGTGGTGAGTGCGGCCGTGCTGCGGGTCGCCGGCGGCGAGCCGGAGCCGCTCACCGGCGCGCCGGGCGCGAGCAGCGGCGCGGCGCAGTTCACCGGCGTGGTGCGGTCGCTCGGCGCCGATGGCCCCGATCCCACCATCCTGGTCGAGCGCTGGCGCAGCGTGCGGCCGGGGTCGCTGGCGGAGCGCCTCGTCGTCATCAACGGTGCCGCGGAGGCCGTGGTCGCCGACCTCTGCCTCGACCTGGCGTGCGACCTCGCGAGCATCGAGTCGGTCAAGTCCGGCCGGCCGGCTGGGGTCCGGGCCGAGGTGGTCGAGGTGGACGGTCAGGTCAGCGGCTGGCGGGCTCCCGGGATCGACGTCGAGCTGCTGGCGGCCGGGGCGGCCACCGAGCTGCTGGCTGACGGCGACTGCTTCCGGGTGCGACTCACCTGGCGGGTGGACGTTCCCGCCCGGTCGTCGGCGCAGGTCACCTGGCAGGTGACGGCCCGTGACGCCGCCGCGGTGGTGGTGGCCGCGCCGCCGCTCGACAGCTGGTCGGCGCCCACGGTGACGGCCGACGATCCGCGCCTGGCGGCCCTGCTCGCCCGCTCGCTGGACGACCTGCGCGGGCTGCGGATGGCGACGGGCGACCACCCCGAGCAGGTGTTCTGCGCGGCCGGATCGCCCTGGTACTTCACCCTCTTCGGACGCGACAGCCTGTGGACCGCCCGGATGCTGTTGCCCCTTGGCACTGAGCTGGCCCACGGCACCCTGCACGCGCTCGCCGCCCACCAGGGCCGCACCCTCGACCCGGCCACCGGCGAGGCTCCTGGCAAGATCCCGCACGAGCTGCGGCGCGCCGTCAGCCAGCACGACGGCATGACCCTGCCGCCGCTCTACTACGGGACCGCAGACGCCACCCCGCTGTGGATCGTGCTCCTGCACGACGCCTGGCGCTGGGGGATGGCCCCGGACGCCGTGCGCGACCTGCTCCCGGCCCTGCGCGCGGCGCTGGGTTGGCTGGTCGAGCACGGCGACACCGACGGCGACGGCTTCCTGGAGTACGCCGACGAGAGCGGCACCGGGCTGGCCAACCAGGGCTGGAAGGACTCCGGCGACGCCATCCGGTTCGCCGACGGCACGCTCGCCAGCGGGCCGGTGGCCCTGTGCGAGGTCCAGGGCTACGCGTACGAGGCCGCTGTCGGCGGTGCCGACCTGCTCGACGCGCTCGATGAGCCCGGGGGAGCCGAGCTGCGCACGTGGGCGGACCGCCTGCAGCAACGGTTCCGGGCGGCGTTCTGGGTGGGGCAGGGTGCTGAGCGGCGGCCTGCGCTGGCGCTGGACGGGGCCAAGCGCCCGGTCGACGCGGTGACCACGAACATCGGCCACCTGCTCGGCACCGGGATCCTGGACGCCGACGAGAGCCAGTTGGTGGCCGCCCGGCTGGCCAGGCCCGACGTCCGGTCGGGCTACGGGTTGCGCACCATGGCGACCACCGACGGTGGCTACTGGCCCCTGAGCTACCACTGCGGCAGCGTCTGGCCGCACGACACGGCGATCGTCGTCCACGGGTTGCTGCGGGCCGGGCATCGCGCGCTCGCGGGCTCACTGGTGCGTGACCTGCTCGCGGCGTCGGACCGGTTCGACGCCCGGCTGCCGGAGCTGTTCGCCGGTCACCAGGCCGAGGCGGGGCGCCCGGTGCCGCCGTACCCGGCCTCGTGCCGCCCGCAGGCCTGGTCGGCCGCCGCGTCCGTGGTGTTGCTGCAGACGGTGCTCGGCCTGCAGCCCGACGTTCCCGGCGGTCGGGTCGTCGTGGCGCCCGATCCCACGGCGCCGGTCGGCGCCGTGCGCGTCCAGGGGCTCGTCATCGGGGGCCGACGGGTCGACGTCGAGGTCGACCGGCAGGGGCGGCTGGTCGACGTCACCGGGCTGGCCGGCGGGCTGGCGCTCGACCACGCACCGGCGCTCGACCACGACCTGTCTCAGCGGTAGAGCACGTCCCGGTCAAGCAGGGAGGTGACGCCGGCCGGGTCGGCCAGCCCGGCCCGCGCCAGGTCGATCGGCGCCGCGGTGGGTGCCATCGTGATCTCGTCGGCGGTCACCAGCAGCGGTCGGGTGGCGCCGCGCAGCTCGGGCTCGGTCGCGGCGGCGGCGGCACCGACGAACGCGGGGTCGATCCGGGCCAGGTCGAACCACGCTCGCGAGCGCATCGGTGCGGCGACGGCCCGCATGCCGGTGCCGTCCGCCGCCGCGAGGTACTGGCGTAGCCACGGCGCACTGAGCAGGGTGAGGACGTCGCAGCCGCCGATCGGGCGCAGCATGCCGCGCGCGGTCCGCTCGAGGCGGTCGGTGGCGAGCACGGCCATCGAGTCACGCTGCCGGACCGCCCAGCCCCACCACCGAGCGGTCTCGGCGCCGGCCGCCCGGGCGGCGCCCGCGGGCAAGGGCACCGGCACGGGCAGGTGCTGCGGATCGCTGCCGGGCAGGTCAGCCGCGCCGTCCCGGTCGTCGGGGAGCGGGGCGGGTCGCAGACCCAGACCGACGTCGAGCACCCCGCCGAGCACGGACTGCACGACCCAGGACGGCCCCGGGTGCAGGACGTGCCCGACCGGCAGGGCGAGGGCGACCACCCGCTGCGGCGCGTCGTGCGCCGGCGGTAGGTGGCACAGGAACGTGTAGGCCTGCAGCCAGTCGCGCAGCCGCAGCCGTCCGGCGAGCGACTCGGGGTCGGCGCCACCCACTGCCTCGGCCAGGTCGGCCCACGTGACCGGCGTCCAGGAGGCGTCGTCGTCCCACGAGCTGGCCACGAGGACGCCGCCCGCGCTCGGCCGCAGCGGGATGTCGTGCAGCACGCTCGCCGCCAGGGTCGCGCGGCGCAGCGCCCCGGGGTCGACCGCACAGCTCTGCACGTCTCGAACGGTAGAGGTCCGGCGCGGGGGGAGCCAGGCGGCAGACGTTCTGGGGACCGACTTCACGCCAACGGCCCAGCGGCGCTGCGGTGGGCGGCCCGTGGTGACGCTCGGTGCTCGTGGAACGTCGCCACATGACGGGCCGGGTCAATGTGGGGCTCACCTCCATAGGTCGGCCGTCGGGCCGCTTCTACGGTCGACGAAGAGCGACCGGCGCGACCCGCGCGGCCGGACTGACCGAGTACACCGAGGAGGCCCTGTGACCGCGGCTCACGCCCTGCGGACCCACGGCCTGGTGCGCGAGTTCAGCGGCTTCCGCGCGGTCGACGACGTCGACCTGACTGTGGAGGCCGGCACGGTGCACGCGCTCGTCGGGCCGAACGGCGCCGGCAAGACGACACTCTTCAACCTGCTCACCGGCTTCCTGAAGCCCACCGCGGGGCGGATCGAGGTGCACGGCCGCGACGTCACCGGTCGTGACCCCGAGCAGATCGCCCACCTCGGGGTGGCGCGCTCCTTCCAGATCACCAGCCTGTTCGACCAGCTCGACCTGCGCGAGCACGTGCAGCTGGCCCTGCAGGGCCGGCGCGGCGGCGGGATGCGGTTCTGGCGGAGCGACCGCGTGCTGGCACAGCACAGCGCCCGGGTCGACGAGCTGCTCGACCAGGTGGGGCTGGCCGACCTGGCCGCGGTGCGGGCCGGCGCGCTGTCCTACGGGCGCAAGCGCGCCCTCGAGATCGCGCTCGCGCTGGCCCTCGACCCTCAGCTGCTGCTGCTCGACGAGCCCACCGCTGGCATGGGCCTGGAGGACGTCGACCGCACGATCGCGCTCGTCCGGCAGGTCAGTGCGGGACGCACGGTGGTGTTCGTCGACCACAACATGCACGTCGTCGGCAGCCTGGCCGATCGGGTGACGGTGCTGCAGGCCGGACAGGTCCTCGCCGAGGGCAGCTACGAGGAGGTCCGCCGCGACGAGCGCGTCGTCACCGCCTACCTGGGCGCGGACGACGACCACCACGAGGAGCCCGACCATGTCGGCTGAGCCCGTGCTCGACGTCCAGGGGCTGAGTGCCGCCTACGGCCAGGCCACCGCGCTGCGTGAGGTCTCGCTCACCGTCGGGGCAGGAGAGGTCGTCACGCTGGTGGGCCGCAACGGCGCCGGCAAGACAACCCTGCTGCGCACCGTGATGGGGCTGCACCGGGCGCAGTCCGGCTCGGTGCGCCTGCGCGGTCGCGAGGTCACCGACCTGCGACCCCAGGCGCGAGCGCGCCTCGGCCTGGGCTGGGTGCCGGACGACCGCGGGATCCTGGCCTCGCTGAGCGTCGCCGAGAACCTGCGGCTGCCGCCCGTCGTCGGCGAGCGGGCCTGGTCGCTCGACCAGGTGCACGAGGCGTTCCCGGTCCTGCGCGAGCGAGGCTCGTTCCCCGGCACCCGGCTGTCCGGCGGCGAGCAGCAGATGCTGGCGATCGCCCGGGTGCTACGGATGGGCTGCGACGTGCTGCTCCTGGACGAGCCCACCGAAGGGCTGTCCCCGGTGCTCGTGGCCGCGATCCGCGACATCGTCGCGCGGGTCAAGGAGCAGGGCACGTCCATCCTGCTCGTCGAGCAGAACCTGCGCTTCGCCACCACCGTCGCCGACCGGCACTACCTGCTCGCCCAGGGCGAGGTCGTGCAGCAGCTGGCCAACCACGAGGTCGCCGAACGCCATGGCGAGCTCCTCGAGTACCTCGGCATCTAGACCCCCGCACCATCCGTAACCAGGAGGAACCATGCGCACTCCCGTGATCGCCACCACCGCCGCACTGGCCTGCGGGACGCTCCTGCTCGCTGCGTGCGGCCAGGGCGGACCGGCCGCCGGCGGCGGCAAGATCAGCCAGGACAAGATCGTGCTCGGCGTCCTGAACGACCAGTCCGGTGTGTACAAGGACCTGTCCGGGCCGAACTCGATCGAGGCGGTCAAGATGGCCGTCGCCGACTTCCAGGCCAAGTACGGCGACAAGGCGGTGAGCAAGAACATCGAGGTCATCTCGGCCGACCACCAGAACAAGCCGGACATCGCCAACACCAAGGCGCAGGAGATGTACGACCGGCAGAACGCCGACATCATCCTCGACGTCCCGACCTCGTCGGCGGCCCTCGCGGTGGCCGAGCAGGCCAAGGCGAAGAAGAAGCTGTTCTTCGACATCGGGGCCGCCACCACCGCGCTGACCAACGAGAACTGCAACAAGTACACGTTCCACTACGCCTACGACACCTACATGCTGGCGAACGGCACCGGCACCGCCGTGACCGAGAACGGCGGCAAGAAGTGGGAGATCATCTACCCCGACTACGCCTTCGGCCAGGACATGAATAAGTCGTTCACGGCGGCCGTGCAGGCCGGTGGCGGCACGGTGGGGTCCTCGATCGCCACGCCGTTCCCGAACGACAACTTCGCGACGTTCCTGACCAAGGCCGCCTCGGCCAAGCCGCAGGTCATCGGGGCCATGCAGGCCGGCGGTGACCTCGTCACGCTGGTGAAGCAGTTCAACGAGCAGAAGCTGCGCCAGCAGGGCATCCAGCTGGCCGTCGGGCTGATGTTCATCACCGACATCCACTCCGCCGGCGTCGAGCAGTTCCAGGGCGTGGAGTTCACCGACCCCTGGTACTGGAACTACGACGACGAGAACCGCGCCTGGGCTGCCAAGTTCAAGGCCAAGACCGGCACCCAGCCCTCGTTCGCCCACGCAGCCAACTACTCGGCTGCCATGCAGTACCTCGAGGCCGTCCAGGCCGCCGGCACCGACGACGCCGACGCCGTGGTGAAGAACCTCGAGGGCAAGAAGATCGACGACGTGTTCCTGCGCAACGGTGAGATCCGGGCCAAGGACCACCGGGTGATCCACGACGTCTACCTGGCCAAGGTGAAGGCGGCCGACCAGGTCAAGACCGAGTGGGACTACGAGGACGTCGTCAGCACCATCCCCGCCGACAAGGCGTTCAAGCCGGTCGACGAGTCCACCTGCAGCATGTGAGCGCCCGCCGGGGTGGGGTGCCTGCGCACCCCACCCCGGCGTCCACCACACCCACCCCGACAGGAGGCGGCCAGCGCGATGAGCGCCATCGTCCAGTACGCGCTGCAGGGCCTGGCGTCCGGCAGCTTCTACGCGCTGTCGGCCCTGGGCCTGGCCGTGATCTTCGGCATGCTCGGCGTCGTCAACTTCGCGCACGGGGCCTGCTTCATGCTCGGCGCCGTGGCCGCGGCGGTGCTGCTCGACACCCTCGGCGTGGGCTTCTGGGTCTCGCTGCTGCTCGTGCCGCTGCTGCTGTTCGCCTTCGGGGTGCTGATCGAGCGGTTGCTGGTGCGCTGGCTGGTGGCGCTCGACCCGCTCTACAACTTCCTGCTCACCTTCGGGCTGTCGCTGCTGGTGGTCGATCTGGTCAAGCGTCGGTACGGCGTCTCGGCGCTGCGGTTCCAGTCGCCGGACCAGCTCGACGGCGTCCTGCAGGTGGGCTCGGTGCGGCTGCCGGCGTACCAGCTGTTCGTCTTCGTCTTCTCGCTCGCGGTGTGCGCGCTCGTGTGGTTCGTGCTGACCCGGACGCGGGTGGGCATGATCGTGCGCGCCTCCACGGAGAACCCCGACCTGGCCCGCGCCCTCGGCATCGATGTCGGCCGGTGGGTCACGCCGGTCTTCGCGTTCGGGATCGCCCTGGCGGGGCTCAGCGGCGTGCTCGCGGCGCCGATGCGGGCGGTGACCGCCGACATGGGCGGCAACTTCGTCATCATCCTGTTCGCCGTGGTCGTCATCGGCGGGCTCGGCTCGATCGTGGGGGCGGTCGTCGCCGGGTTCGCCGTCGGGCTCGTGGAGGCCTTCGGGCAGGCGTACGCGCCCTCGCTGTCGCAGATCCTGATCTTCGTGCTGATGGCCGTGGTCGTGCTGGTGCGACCAGCCGGGCTGTTCGGCCGGGAGGAGCGCGCATGACCGCCCTGCTCGAGACCGCGGACGTCGGCTCCACCACGGTCACGGCCCGATGGCGCGCCCTGCGCTGGGTCGGCTACGCCGTGCTGGTGGTCGCCGTGCTGGTGCTGCCATGGGTCACCTACCCGCCGGTCGCCGTCGACATCCTGTGCTGGGGCCTGTTCGCGATGGCGCTCGACATCCTGCTCGGCTACACCGGGCTGTTGTCGTTCGGGCACGCGGCGTTCTGGGGCGGCTCGGCGTACGTCACCGGACTGGTCGCCATCCACCTCGGCGGCCCGTACTACGTGGCGGTGCTGGCCGGGGCGGTGTTCGCGATGCTGCTCGCGGTGCCGGTGGGACTGCTGTCGGTGCGCCGGTCGGGCATCTACTTCGCGATGGTGACGCTGGCCTTCGGGCAGATGCTGTACTTCGTCGCCAACCGCTGGCGCGAGCTGACCGGCGGCGAGAACGGGCTGCAGGCCATCCCGAAGCACTTCTTCGGCATCGCCCTGGTCGAGACCGAGGCGTTCTACTTCTACTACTCGGCGTTGCCGCTGCTGGCCCTCGCGGCGTTCGCGGCGTGGCGCATCGTCCACTCGCCGTTCGGGCGGGTGCTGGTGGCGATCCGCGACAACCCCGACCGCGCCCGGGCGCTCGGCTACGACGTTGCGCGGTACAAGGTGGTGGCGTTCGTGCTGTCGGCCGGCCTGGCCGGGACGGCGGGTGGGCTGTTTGCGATCAGCCACGGCTTCGCCTCGTTGCAGGAGGTGGCCTGGCAGACGTCCGGCAAGGTGGTGCTGATCACCGTGCTCGGCGGGATCGGCACCTTGTGGGGGGCGCTCGCCGGGTCCGGGGCCGTCGTCCTGCTCGAGGACCAGCTGGCCACCAGCGGCTTCAACGGCACCGGCATCATCCTCGGCTCGATCTTCGTGCTCGTCGTGCTGCTGTTCCGCCGCGGGCTGTTCGGCACGCTGCTGGCCGCGCTCGAGCGGATCGCCGCCCGCCGCCGTCCCTGACCCTCCCCACCCTTTCCGCCACTCAGGCCGGTTTCCGCCACTCAGGCCGGTTTCGGACGCCGTGAACCGGCCTGAGTGGCGGAAACCGGCTTGAGTGGCGGAAGCGGGGTCAGGGCAGGAGGCGGTGCAGCCGCAGCGCGACCTGCAGCTCCAGGGCCCGCTCGGGGTCCTGCCACCCGGCGCCCAGCAGCTGGCCGACCCGGTCCAGCCGCTGCGTGACGGTGTTGACGTGGATGTGCAGCGCCTGGCTGGCCCGCGCAGGGCTCTGCCCGCTGCTGAAGTACGCCGCAAGCGTGGCGACGAGCTCGGTGCGCCGGCGGTCGTCGTACTCCAGCAGCGGCCCGAGCTGGGCGCGCACGAACTGGCCCACGTCCTGCTGCTCGGCGAGCACGAACCCCACGAAGCCGAGCTCGCTCGCGTCGGCGCCCTGCCCGGCCCGCCCCAGGGCCAGCAGCGCGTCGACGCAGCGCCCCGCCTCCGCATGCGCCTGAGGCAGGACATCGACCCGCTGGCCGACGTCGAGCGGTCCGGCACCGCCGCAGGTCACGGCCGCGCCGCCGGTGGCCGCAGCGAGCTCGCGCGCGACGAGCTGCGCGACGGCGCCGGCGTCCTCCCCGGGGGCCAGCGGCAGCAGCACGTCGAGGTGGTCGCCGTGTGGGGCGGCCAGGCCGTGCCGGGTCGAGGCCAGGTGCGCGGCTGCGAGCGCCGCCCGGTGCCGCTGCTCGGCTGGACTGCGGGCCACCACCAGGGCCATCGGCGCGGCGAGGTCGACACCCAGCAGCTTGGCCCGCCCGGCGAGCGAGGCCGGGTCGCGGTCGGCGGAGTCGACCAGGTCGTTGAGCAGCTCGCCGGCCACGCGTTGCTCGGCCTCGGCCGTCGCCCGGCGGAACACCATGAGCAGCGCTGTCACCAGCGCGGCGCGCTCCAGGATGCGCTGGTCGGCCTCCTCGAGCGCGTCGTGACCGACCAGGACGACGTCGCCGAGCCGGGTGCTCCCCGCCAGCACCGGCGCCACCCACAGCCGGCCGGACTGCGCGGTGCGCCCGGCCTCGAGCGCCGCGGCCCGCACCGACGCGAGCGCGGCCAGCATCCGGCCCGACCCGTCGACCACCTCGGACGTCGGGGCGTCCGGCGACGACGCGACCAGCCGGCCCTCGTCGTCCAGCACCAGCACTGGCGCGGCGAGCACGTCGGCGACGGCGCCCGCCACGTCGTCGGCCCCGCCCCCGCGCACGACGAGCTCGGCGAACCGGTCGTGCGCGGCCGCGGCCCGCTCGACCGACCGGCTGTGCGCGCCCACCATCGCGTGCGCGGCCTCCAGGTCGGTGAGGGTGCGCCGCATCTCCTCGAGCAGCCGCGCGCCGTCGATGGCGATCGCCGCGTGGGCGGCCAGCGAGACCAGCAGCGAGACCTCCTCGCGGGCGAACGGCCGGGCTGTGCGGTTGGCCGCGTACAGGACGCCGAGGACGTCGCCGCCGAGCACCAGGGGTACGCCGAGGATGGCCACCAGGCCCTCGTCGGCGACAGCGCTGTCGATGCCGTGGGTGTGCCGGAAGCGCTCGTCCTCGAAGTAGCTGGACGTCGCGTACGGCGTCGCCGACTGCGCGACCAGCCCGCCCAGTCCGGCGCCCATCGGCAGCCGGACCTGGCGGAACAGCGACGACACGGCGCCGTCGGTCACGCGCATGTAGGTGTCGCCCCGCTCCGGGTCGTTCAGGCTCAGGTAGGCGACGTCGGTCGACAGCAGCTGGCGGGCGCGGTGCACGATCGCCTGGAGCACGGCGTCGAGGTCGCGCAGGGCGGCCAGGTCGTTCGCGGTCTCGTAGAGCGCGCGCAGCTCGGCCTCCCGTCGGCGGCGCTCGTCGAGCGTGTCGCGCACCTGCAGGGCGAGCAGCTTGGCCTGCTCGAGGCCGGCCAGGGTCGCGGGGTCCGCGCCCCGGGCGCGCGCGTCCAGCAGGGGAGCCTCGAACTCGCTGGCCGGCGCCTCGCGGGCCAACAGCTCGAGGAAGGACTCGGCACTCATACGGGTGATTCTGTCCCGTTCCCGGCCGTCCGTGTGCGGCCCGGTCCCCGCCGCTCGGTCGCGACCGGGCAGCCGCACGCCGTCCGGGCGGGTCAGTGCGCCGTCCACCCGCCGTCCAGGCTGAACGACGACCCGGTGATCGACGCCGCGGCCGGCCCGCACAGGTAGGTCACCAGCTCGGCCACCTCGCTGGGCTCGACGAGCCGCTTGAGGGCCACCGGCGCGAGCATCACCTGCTCGACGACCTCGTCCTCGCTGATGCCGTGTGCAGCGGCCTGGTCGGCGATCTGCCGCTCGACCAGCGGCGTGCGCACGTACGCGGGGTTGACGCAGTTGCTCGTGACGCCGTGCTCGGCGCCCTCGAGCGCGATGACCTTGCTCAGCCCTTCCAGGCCGTGCTTGGCGGTGACGTAGGCGGCCTTGAACGGCGAGGCGCGCAAGCCGTGCACCGAGGAGACGTTGACGACGCGCCCCCACCTGCGCTCGTACATGCCGGGCAGCGCGCGCCGGGCCAGCCGGAACGGTGCCTCGAGCATGACGGTGAGCACCTGGTGGAACACCTCCGGCGGGAACTCGTGCACGGGAGCCACGTGCTGCAGGCCGGCGTTGTTGACCAGGACGTCGACGTCCAGGTCGAGCCGGTCGACCGCGTCGAGGTCGGACAGGTCGCAGGCGACCGCGGTGGCGCCGAGCCGGTCGGCCAGTGCGGCCAACCGGTCGCCGTCCACGTCGACCAACCGCAGGTGCGCGCCGGCCGCCGCCAGCCGCTCGGCGCACGCGGCGCCGATGCCGCTCGCGGCGCCGGTCACCAGTGCCGTGCGCCCGCACAGGTCGACGGGACGGCTGGGGCTGTTGTCGCTCGCGTCGGCCAGGTTGGTGCGGTCGGTGCGGTCGGCGGTCATGGCCTCGACGCTAGGCGGGCCGAGGGACGGGAGCAGGGTGGCCGCCCCTCACAAACCCGGGCCGAACCATGGGGTGAGCCCACATCCCCGCCAGCCGCCCGCCGTCCGCCGCCCTCCGTCCGCCGCCCTCCCCTTTCCGCCACTCAGCCCGGTTTCCGCCAGTCAGGCCGGTTTGCGGCGCTCGAAACCGGCCTGAGTGACGCAAACCGGCCTGACTGGCGGAAAGGGTGGGGGGTCAGGCGGGGAGGCTGGCGACCCCGGGCGGCAGGAAGCGACCGCCGGTGGCGGCCTCCGACACTCCGGAGCGGTCCAGCAGCGGCGTGAGCCCACCGTTCCAGAACGAGAACCCGGCGCCGGTGATCATCGCCAGGTCGATGTCCTGCGCCGCGGCGACGACCCCGTCGTCGAGCATCCGCCGCGCCTCGTCGGCCATCGCCGACAGCACCAGCTCGCGCACCTCCTCGCGCGACCGGACGACGGGCTCCTCCGGCCGCTCGAACAGCGCCTCGACCTCCGGGTCCAGCCGGGGGGTCGACCCCTCCCACAGGTAGAAGCCCGGCTTGCCCGCCTCGACGACGCGACGCAGGTTCTCGGAGACCTGGAACCGGTCGGGGAAGGCCCCGGCGAGCGTCTCGGAGTTGTGCAGCGCGATGGCCGGCCCGACCAGCGCGATCAGCACGAAGGGCGGCATCGGCGCGAGGCCGGCGAAGGCGCTGTCGGCCACCTCGACCGGCGTGCCGTCGTCGACGACCCGGCTGACCTCGCCCATGAACCGCCCGAGCAGCCGGTTGACGACGAACGACGGCGAGTCCTGCACCAGGATCGTCGTCTTGCGCAGGGCCTTGCCCGCGGCGAACGCGGTGGCCAGCGTGGCGTCGTCGGTCTGGTCGCCGCGCACGATCTCCAGCAACGGCATGATCGCCACCGGGTTGAAGAAGTGGAACCCGACCACCCGCTCGGGGTGGCTGAGGCCGGCGGCCATCGTCGAGATCGACAGCGACGACGTGTTCGTGGCCAGCACGCACTCGGGCGAGACGATCGCCTCGACCTCGGCGAACACCTGCTGCTTCACCGACATCTGCTCGAACACCGCCTCGATCACGAAGTCGGCGTCGGCGAAGCCGTCCTTGGACGTCGACCCGCTCACCAGCGCCTTGAGCCGGTTCGCCGTGTCGGAGCTGATCCGTCCCTTGCCGAGCAGCGTGTCGACCTCGCCGTGGACGTAGGCCACGCCCTTGTCGACCCGCGACTGGTCGAGGTCGGTCATCACGACCGGCACCTCGAGGCGGCGGGCCATCAGCAGCGCGAGCTGGCTTGCCATCAGGCCGGCGCCGACGACGCCCACCTTGGTGACCGGGCGGGCCAGGGACTTGTCGGGTGCGCCGACCGGACGCTTGGCCCGGCCCTGCACGAGGTTGAACGAGTAGACGCCGGCCCGGAACTCCTCGCTCATGATGAGGTCGGCCAGCGCCTCGTCCTCGGCGGCGAAGCCGGCGTCCCGGTCGGCGGTGCGGGCCGCACTCACGATGTCGATCGCCCGGTAGGGCGCCGGGGCGGCCCCCCCGGTGCGGGCGTCGGCGAAGGCCCGCGCCCGGTCGACGGCCGCTTGCCAGGCCTGCTCGTCGCGGTCGACTGCGGCGCGCTCGACGACCACGTCACCGCGGACGACGGCCGCGGCCCAGCCCAGGGACTGCTCGAGGAAGTCGGCCGGCTCGAACATCGCGTCGGCCATCCCGAGGGCGAAGGCCTGCTTGCCCTTGAGCATGCGGTTCTGGCTGAGCGGGTTCTCGATGATCACGGTGAGCGCGCCGGCCACCCCGATGAGGTTGGGCAGCAGCTGGGCGCCACCCCAGCCCGGCACGAGGCCGAGGAAGGTCTCGGGCAGCGCCACGGCCGGGACCCCCGAGGAGATCGTGCGGTACGTCGCGTGCAGGGCGATCTCGACACCGCCGCCCATGGCGGCACCGTTGACGAAGGCGAACGACGGCACGGCCAGCTCGCCGAGGCGGCGCAGCTGGTCGTGGCCGAACCGCGCGATCGTGAGCGCCTGGTCGCGGCCGGTGAGACCGCCGACGTCCTTGAGGTCCGCGCCGACGGCGAAGATGAACGGCTTGCCGGTGATGCCGACCGCGACGATCTCGCCGGACTGCGCCCGCGGCTCGACGGCGTCCAGGGCGGCCTTGAGGTTCAGCAGCCCCCGGGCGCCGAGCGTGGTCGGCTTGGTGTGGTCGAAGCCGTTGTCCATCGTGATCAGGGCCAGCGTGCCCGCGCCGCCGGGCAGCGAGACGTCGCGGACGGGGAAGCTCGTGACGCGCTCGTCGGCACTGGACTCGGCCAGCCGTTCGGCCGCGGCCAGGGTCGCGGCGCGCAGGTCGTCCGTGCCCAGGCCGATCGTGCTGTCGTGGGTCGTGGTGCTCATCAGGCCGCAGCCCCCTCGTCGCTCGAAGCGTCCTTGCCGTAGTCGGCGTGGTGCGGGTTCTCCCAGATCACTGCTCCGCCCATGCCGATGCCGATGCACATGGCGGTCAGCCCGTAGCGGACGTCGGGGTGCTCCTCGAACTGCCGCGACAGCTGGGTCATCAGCCGCACTCCGGAGGAGGCGAGCGGGTGGCCGACCGCGATCGCGCCGCCGTACTGGTTGACCCGGGGGTCGTCGTCGGTGATGCCGAAGTGGTCGAGGAAGGCGAGCACCTGGACGGCGAACGCCTCGTTCAGCTCGAACAGGCCGATGTCGTCGATGCTCAGTCCGGCCTGGCGCAGTGCCTTCTCGGTCGCCGGCACCGGCCCGATGCCCATCACCTCCGGCTCGACGCCCACGAACGCGTACGACACCAACCGCATCCGCGGGGTCAGGCCCAGCTCGGCGGCGGCGTCGGCGGACGCGAGCAGGCAGGCGGTGGCGCCGTCGTTGAGCCCGGCGGCGTTGCCGGCGGTGACCCGGCCGTGCGGACGGAACGGCGTCTTGAGCGCGGCCAGGTCGTCCATCGACGTGCCGGGTCGGGGCGGCTCGTCCTGGGTCGCCAGGCCCCAGCCGAGCTCGTCGTGGCGGATCGCGACGGGCACCAGGTCGGGCTGGATCTTGCCGTCCGCGTACGCCTGGGCGAGCTTGGCCTGGCTGCCGACCGCGAACTGGTCGGAGCGCTCCTTGCTGATCTCGGGCAGGCGGTCGTGCAGGTTCTCGGCCGTGGAGCCCATCACCAGGGCCGACGGGTCGACCAGCTTCTCGGCGACGATCCGCGGGTTGGGGTCAACGCCCTCGCCCATGGGGTGGTGGCCCATGTGCTCGACGCCACCCGCGATGACGACGTCGTAGGCGCCGAAGGCGATGCCGGACGCCGTCGTGGTGACCGCGGTCATCGCGCCAGCGCACATCCGGTCGATGGAGAAGCCGGGAACCGACTTCGGCAGCCCGGACAGCAGGGCGGCGAGCCGCCCGATGGTGAGGCCCTGGTCGCCGATCTGCGTCGTGGCGGCGATGGCCACGTCGTCGACCCGCTCCGGCGGCAGCTGGGGGTTGCGCCGGATCAGCTCGCGAATGCACTTGATGACCAGGTCGTCGGCGCGGGTCTGGGCGTAGACGCCCTTCTGACCGGCCTTGCCGAACGGGGTGCGGACGCCGTCGACGAAGACGACATCACGTAGCGCGCGGGGCACGGTTCCTCCGGGAGGTGGGGGAGGCGACACGGGACGGCCGGGACGCCGGGCTGACGGACCTGATGCTACTCGCCGGTAACAACAGGTGGAAGTGGGGGACGCGTGACGGCGGTCACCGGCGCCGACCCCCACCGGCCCCAGCGCGCCGCCGAGCGCCTCGTAGCATCAGCGCCCATGACGTCGGTGGACCTGCTGGTGCTCGGCGCGGGCGCGTCCGGACTGATGGCCGCCCGCCGGGCGGCGGCGCGTGGGCTCTCGGTGCTGGTCCTCGAGCAGTCCGAGCACGTCGGCGGCCGCGCGGCCAGCCTCGAGGTCGCCGGTGTGCGGGTCGACCACGGGTCACGCCGGCTGCACCACGCCGTCGACGCCGACCTGCTGGCCGACCTGCGCTCGCTGCTCGGCGACGACCTGCAGACCCGGCCGCGCAACGGGCGGCTGGACGTCGCGGGCCACTGGATCGGGTTCCCGCTGCGGGCCAGCGAGCTGGTCACCCAGCTGCCGCGGCGGCTCGCGCTGGCCGCGGCCCGCGACGCGGCCCTCGGAGCGACCCGCCGGCACCACGCCGAGTCGTACGCCGGCGTCCTGCGCGCCGGTCTGGGGCCGGCGCTCTACCAGGCTGTCTACGGTCCGTACGCCCGCAAGCTCTGGGGGCTGGACGGCGAGCAGCTGGACGCCGAGCAGGCACGTCGCCGGATCGCCGCGGACCGCCCGCTCAAGGTGGCCGGCCGGCTGCTGCGCCGCAGCCGCGACGAGCACGCGAGCGGACACGGTGCCACCTTCTACTACCCGCGCAAGGGTTTCGGGCAGATCGTCGAGGCGCTCGCGGACGCCGCGGTGGCCGACGGCGCGCAGATCGTCACGAACGCCTCGCTCGGCACCCTGCACGCCCGCACCGACGGCGTACGGCTGCTGTGGGAGGGCGGCGAAGTGCAGGCGGCACAGGCCTTCTCGACGATCGCGATGACCTCGCTCGCCCGGATCGCTCGCCCCGCTCCGTCGGCGCAGGTCATCGGCGACGCCTCCGGGCTGATCTTCCGCGCGATGGTGCTGGTGTACCTCGTGCACGACGGTGGTCGGTGGACCGAGTACGACGCGCACTACCTGCCGACGCCGGGGACGCCGGTGTCGCGGTTGAGCGAGGCGGCCAACTATCGAGACAGTGCGGACGACCCGACCGACCGCAGCGTGGTCTGTGCCGAGATCCCTTGCGCGGTAGGCGATGCGACGTGGACGTCGTCCGACGACGACCTCGCGGCCACCGTGCAGGAAGGCATCGCGATGCTCGGGCTCCCGCCGGTGCGGCTGGCCGGTGTGCACGTCCGGCGGGTGCGGCGCGGCTACCCGGTGTACGCCCAGGGCTACCGCGAGCGCCTCGTGGGTCTTGACGCGTGGTCCGAGCGGCTGGCGCACGTGACGACGTTCGGGCGGATGGGTCTGTTCGTCCACGACAACACCCACCACGCGCTGCGGATGGGCTGGGACGCCGTCGACTGTCTGCGGGTCGGCGCCGACAGCGACGACGGCACCGGCGGGGTCGCGATGGACCACCTGGCCTGGCAGGGGGCGCGCGAGCGCTTCCGGCAGCACGTCGTCGAGGACTGACCGCCGCCGGCGGCTCAGTCCCGCCCGGCGCCTTCGGCCTGCTCCCGCGCCTGCGACTGCTCCTGGTCGCGCTCCCGCTTTCGCTGCTGCTCGGCTGCCTCGCGGGCCGCCCGGGACGCAGCGGTCTCGACCATCGCGGCACGCAGCACCGGGCCGACCAGCGCGATCTGCCAGGGCCGGGCGCGCAGCTCGGTCAGACGCGCCTCGAGGTCGTCCGGCGGCTCCCACAGCACCCGGCGCACGGTGTCGGGGGTCATCAGGTTCTCGACCGGCATCTGGTGCTGCTCGGCCAGCTCGGCGATGACGGTCTTCGCGAACGCGAGGCGCGCTGCGGCGTCCGGGTCGCGGTCGGCCCACGCCCGGGCCGGCGGCGGGCCTTCGCTGGGCAGCGAGTGGACCGGCAGGTCGTCCTCCGGTGTCTTGCGCCCGCGCTGCAGGGCCTCCAGCCACCGCGAACCGTGCCGCCGGGCGGCGGGGCCGGTGAAGCCGGGGACCACGACGAGCTCGTCGATGGTGCGAGGCGCGGCGGTCACGGCGGCGACCACGGCGGAGTCCGGGAGGATGCGCCCGGGCGAGACGTCGCGCTGGCGGGCGAGGGCGTCGCGCGAGTTCCACAGCTCGCGCAGCATGGCGAGCTGCCGGCGGCTGCGCAGCCGGTGCGTCCCGCTCGTGCGGCGCCACGGGTCGACCCGGGGCGGCGTCGGCGGCGCGTCGACGATGGCCTGGAACTCCTGCTCGGCCCAGCCGAGCTTGCCCTGCTCGGCCAGTCGCGCGGCCACCGCGTCGCGCAGGTCGACGAGGACCTCGACGTCCAGCGCGGCATAGCGCAGCCACGAGTCCGGCAGGGGCCGGGTGGACCAGTCGACGGCGGAGTGCTCCTTGGCCAGCGTCAGGCCGAGCAGCTCCTCGACGACCGCCCCGAGCCCCACCCGCGGCAGCCCGGCCAGGCGGGCACCGAGCTCGGTGTCGAACAGGCGGGTGGGTCGCATGCCGACCTCGGCGAGGCAGGGCAGGTCCTGGGTAGCTGCGTGCAGCACCCACTCGACATCGGCGAGCACCTCGCCGACGGGGGACAGGTCGGGGCAGCCGACCGGGTCGATGAGCCAGGTGCCGGACCCGGCGCGACGCAGCTGCACGAGGAACGCGGCCTGGCCGTAGCGGTAGCCCGACGCGCGCTCGGCGTCGACGGCGACCGGGCCGGAGCCGCCGGCCAGAGCCTCGGCGGCACGGAGCAGGTCGCGCTCCTCGGTGACGACGTCGGGGACGCCGTCACGGGGCTCGACGAGCGGGGTGGGGAGGGCCTCGGTCACGAGGCCACGGTACGCGGTTGCCGGGTGGCGAGGAGTGACGGCTACTGGATGACGCCGGCGCGCAGCGACAGCATGACCATCTCGGCACGGTCACCGGTGCCGACCTTGCGCGCGATCCGGGCCAGGTGGCTCTTCACGGTCAGCGCGGACAGGCCCAGCGCGGCACCGATCTCCTTGTTGGAGCGGCCGTTCGCGACGTGCTGGAGCACCTCGATCTCGCGCTCGGACAGCTGGTCGGCGAGGCCACCGCTGCCGTGCCCGGAGGCGGCGCCCATCGGACGGCCGGAGACCAGGAAGCAGCGCACGCCGGCGCTGAGGGCGCCACGGACGGTGTACGCGTCGTCCAGGGTCGACAGGACGACGGCGCGCTGCCAGCCGAGCTGCTTGAGGTCGCGCAGCAGCGCGACGCCCGAGCCGTCGGGGAGCGAGACGTCGGTGATGCAGACGGCGTGCGGGCCGAGCAGCCGGGCTCGACGCCGGGCCTCCTCGATCGTGCCGGCCTGGACGACCTCCCGGGCACCGAGGCTGCGCATCATCCGGCTGACCGTCTCACGCGGGCCTTGGGGTCCGATGACGACCAGCGCAGCGAACCGCCCGGGACGGGACAGCGGTAGGCCCGTAACGCGTTCGGCGATCGCAGCCACGCCTGCCTCCTTGGTCCGGCCGGAGCAAGCAGGCCGGGTCGGCCGCTCGTATTCCGTTGGATGCAGCATCGGCAGCGCAGGGGGGGTCCTTGACCAGAACCGGCGAACTCGTGCCGGGCTGTCGTGCTCAGCGCCGCCGCGACGGCAGGGCGGTGACGCCTTCCGGCAGCGGCGGGAGTCCAGCCACGGTGCAGAGCAGGTCGGTCCACGCCGACAGGTGCGCGCCCAGGTCGTCGTCGGCCGGCGTCCACGAGGCGCGGATCTCGATCTCGACCCCGGAGGGCCGGTCGGCGAGCGCCGCGAAGCTCTCCGAGACGACCCGCGTCACGGTGCCGCCCTCGTTGACGTGCGCCGCGCCCCGCTGAGCCAGCGCCTCGAGCAGCCACGACCAGCCGACCTCGCCGAGCAGCGGGTCGGACCCCAGCTCGGGCTCGAGGTCGGCTCGCACGAACGTGACGGCGCGAAAGGTGCCGTCCCACGGCTCGGGTGCCGAGGGGTCGAACAGCAGCACGAACCGGCCGGTGGCCAGCTCCTCCACCTCGCCGTCGGCGCGGCGGTCGACCACGTCGGCGGTCAGGGCGACGGAGTACGGGGCGATCCGGCCGGGGGAGGGCGCCTCGCTGAGCACGACCTCCGGGCGCACGGCGGCCGCCTTCAGAGCGAGCAGCGCTCGCTGGAAAGGCTCCGGGGCGTCGTCAGGCACGGTCTTGGCGACCATGGCCGAAGCGTACGTCGGCGTCGGGCCGCCTGTGGGCAGGCGCGCCGCGCTGGCTAGCCTGCTCGGGTGGCCGTCGTCCTCGCTCTGCTGTCGAGCCTCATGTGGGGCAGCGCCGACTTCCTCGGCGGCCTGGCTTCACGTCGTCGTCCAGCCGTCGCGGTCGTCGCCGGTTCGCAGGCCTGCGGGCTGGTCGCGATCTCGCTCGTGGCCCTGACCACCGGCGCAGGCGGTGGGTCGACGGCGTGGGTGCCGTGGGCGGTGGCGTCGGGGCTGGCCGGCACGTCCGGACTCGTGTGCTTCTACGCCGCGCTGAGCTCCGGGACCATGGGTGTCGTCTCGCCGATCGCCGCGTTGGGCGCCGTCGTCCCGGTGCTGATCGGGGTCGCGGCCGGCGAGCGGCCGAGCGGGCTGTCCATCGCAGGCCTGGTGCTGGCGTTGCTCGGCGCCGTGGCGGCCAGCGGCCCGGAGCTGCGCGGTGGGGCGGGCACCCGACCGGTCGTGCTGGCCGCCCTGGCCGGGGTCGGCTTCGGCCTGGCGCTGGTCTTCATCGAGCGGGGGTCGCGCTCGGACGCCGTCCTGACGCTGACCGGCATGCGGGTGACCAGCGTCCTGGTGTTCGCCGTGCTCGCGGTGGCGGTGCGCGGTGTCGGAGGCCTGCGGCTGGGCGACCTGCCGACGCTGGCGGTCGTCGGCGTCGGGGACGTCGGCGCCAACCTGCTGTTCGCCCTCGCCTCGCAGCGTGGGTTCCTCAGCATCACCGCGGTGCTGGGCTCGCTGTACCCGGTCGTGACCGTGCTGCTGGCCCGGTTCGTGCTGCACGAGCGGCTCACCCGGCTGCAGCAGGTCGGCGTGCTGGGTGCCCTGCTGGGTGTCGCCCTGGTCGCCCTCGGCCGGGCCGGCTGAGCCCCCGTGGGACCATGGACGACGTGACGACCGCCCCCGCGCCTGCCCAGACCTTGGCGGACTCGCCGTTCCTGCGGGCCTGCCGCCGGGAGCCCGTCGACCGTCCGCCGGTGTGGTTCATGCGCCAGGCCGGCCGCTCGCTGCCGGAGTACCGCGCCGTCCGCGAAGGCATCTCGATGCTGGACTCGTGTGCCCGTCCCGACCTGGTCACCGAGATCACCCTGCAGCCGGTGCGGCGGTACGGCGTCGACGCAGCCATCTTCTACAGCGACATCGTCGTGCCGCTCAAGGCGATCGGCGTCGACCTCGACATCGTGCCCGGGGTCGGGCCGGTGGTGGCCGAGCCGTTCCGCACTGCCGCCGACCTCGACCGGCTGCCCGAGCTCGGGCCGGACGACGTCCCGTACGTCACCGAGGCGGTGCGCTCGCTGGTCGCGGAGCTCGGTACGACACCGCTGATCGGCTTCGCCGGCGCGCCGTACACGCTGGCCTCCTACCTCGTCGAGGGCGGCCCGTCGAAGAACCACGAGCGCACCAAGGCGCTGATGTACGGCGACCCGCAGCTGTGGCACGCCCTCGCCGGCCGGCTGGCCCGCATCGCGGGTGCCTTCCTGCGGGTGCAGGTCGAGGCCGGGGCCAGCGCGGTGCAGCTGTTCGACTCCTGGGTGGGTGCGCTGCCGCTGGCCGACTACGTCGAGCTGGTGCAGCCGCACTCGGCGACCGCGCTGGCCGCGGTCGCCGACCTGGGGGTGCCGAGGATCCACTTCGGGGTCGGCACCGGCGAGCTGCTCGCCGCGATGGGCGAGGCCGGGGCCGACGTCGTCGGCGTGGACTTCCGGGTGCCGCTCGACGTCGCGAGCCAGCGGGTCGGGCCGGACCGCGCCGTGCAGGGCAACCTCGACCCGGCGCTGCTGTTCGCCCCCCTGCCGGTGCTCGAGCAGCGAGTGCTGGCCACCGTCGAGGCCGGACGCCGCACCCCTGGCCACGTGTTCAACCTGGGGCACGGCGTGCCGCCCAACGCCGACCCGGGAGTGCTCGCCCGTGTGGTCGAGCTGGTTCAGGGAGCCGGCTGAGGCTGCGCGGCGCGGCGCTGCCGGCGCAGCCACACCAGCAGCGGGACGCCGATCGCGGCCAGCACGACGGCGAACGGCAGCAGGGCGCCGATCAGGGTCAGCAGCACCGTCAGCGAGCCCAGCATCGCCGTCCAGCCGCTGCGCAGGCCGGCGACGAAGCCGCGGTCCTCCCGCGGCGTGGGGCGGTCGGCGGTCGCGGTCGGGGTCAGCGACACGGTCAGCGTCGACAGTGCGGTGCGGTCCTCGAGCGCGCGCAGCTGGGCCTGCAACGACTCCAGGTCGGCCTGGCGTCGGGCCAGCTCGCCCTCGATCTGCACGATCTGGCCGAGGTCCTTGGCGCGGGCGAGCAGGGCGCGGACCCGCTCCACGCTCGCGGTCTGGGAGGCCACCCGGCTGCGGGTGTCGACGTACTGCGACGTGACGTCCTGGCTGCTCTGGCTGCGGGCGAGCACGGTGCCGGTCGCCCCCACCTGCTCCATCACCCGGTCGAGTGCCGAGCTCGGCACCCGCAGCGTGAGCAGCGACTCGGTGTAGCCGCGGCGCACGGCCGGGTCGTTGTCGGCGGGATCGGGTGGGGTCGTGCTGGTCTTCTCGTCGGCCACGAACCCGTCGGCGGTCTCGGCGATGGTGCGCACCCGGGCGGCGACCGCGAGGACGTCGGTGGCCCGCACCCGCATGTCGGCGTCGCGGACGACCCGCTGGTCGGTGACCAGCGGTGCGGCGGCGTCGCCGGCCCGCCCCGGGGCACCTGTTGGTGCCGCCCTGGCCGTCCTTCGAGCTGTCGCCGGAGCCGGAGCCACCGGCGGTGCCCGGTTCCGCCCCGCCGACCGCGGGGCCTTCGACGGCCGTGTCCGGCTGCCCGCCGGACGAGACCGAGCTCGCCCCGCCGCCAGCGCCGCAACCGGCCAGCAGGACGAGCGCGAACAGCGCTCCGACCGCCGAGGTCCACCGGGTCCTGGTCATGGGTCCTCCGTACGTCGGACGCCGCAGGGGGCGTCGGGTGCCGTGGGGTCGTTCGCTGCTCGGACGTGGCACTCCTGCCGCCCCGTTCCACCCCCTCGATCTCGATCCGGTCACGGTCTGCGAACCTCGGGTCATGACGCGCCCGGATCCACACCCGCCCGGTGACGGCGCGGGTGCGGGCGAGGTCCCGACGGTGGTCGTGGTGGGCGCCGGCATCGCCGGCCTCGCAGCGGCCTGGGAGCTGCTGACCGGCGCCGGTGGGGGTCGCAGCCCGCGCGTCGTGGTACTCGACGCCGCGGCGCAGGTCGGCGGCAAGCTGGCGCTCGGCGAGGTCGGGGGAGTACGCGTCGACCTGGGTGCCGAGTCGGTGCTGGCCCGCCGTCCCGAAGCGGTCGAGCTGGCAAGGGAGGTAGGCCTCGGGGACGAGCTGGAGACCCCCCGGCCGGTCGCTGCCGCGCTCTGGAGCCGCGGCCGCCGGTATGCCCTGCCGACGGGAACGGTGATGGGCGTGCCGTCGTCCGGTGCGGGGCTGGACGGACTGCTCGACCCGGCTGAGCTCCGCGAGGTGCTGGGCGAACCCGGCCGCACGTGGCCGTCGCTGCCGGACGACGACGTGGACGTCGCGTCGTTGGTTGCCGCACGGGTCGGGCCGGCGGTGGTCGACCGCCTCGTCGACCCGCTGCTCGGTGGGGTGTACGCCGGCCGCGCCGCCGGTCTGTCGCTGCGGGCGACGGTGCCGGCGCTCTGGGACGCGGCCGCCGCGGGGCGCTCGCTCGTCGACACGGCCCGCGAGGTGGCCGAGCGTGGCGCGGCCACCCAGGCTCCGGTGTTCGCCGGGCTGCGGGGTGGGGTCGGGCGGCTGCCGATCGCGCTGCGACGCGAGCTCGAGGCCCGCGGGGCACGCGTGCACCCGGGCACGACGGTGCGCTCGCTCGAGCGGACCGCCGAGGGATGGCGGCTGGTGACGGGCCCGGCGTCCGCGCCCGTGGTGGTCGCGGCCTCCGCGGTGCTGCTCGCGACGCCGGCGAGGCCAGCGGCCCGGCTGCTCGCCGACGTCGCGCCGGTGGCGGCGGCCGAGCTGGCGGCGGTGGAGTACGCGAGCGTCGCGATCGTCACGATGATGCTCGACCGCGCTGCGGTGAGCGGGCTGGAGGGCTCCGGGGTGCTGGTGCCGCCGGCCGACGGTCGATACGTCAAGGCGGCCACGTTCTCGTCGTCCAAGTGGGGCTGGCTGGACGCGAGCGCGGCGGAGCACGTCGTCGTCCGGGCGTCCGTGGGGCGGTTCGGCGACGTCGACGACCTGCAGCTGCCGGACGACGAGATCGTCCGCCGCGTGCTGGCCGACCTGCGCGCCCTGCCGGGTGTGCGGCTGCCGGAACCGCACGCGAGCGTGGTCACCCGGTGGGGCGGGGGCCTGCCGCAGTACGCCGTCGGCCACCTCGACCGGGTCGACCGCGTGCTGCGCGACGTCGCCCGACGGCCCGGTCTGGCGGTGGCCGGCGCGGCCTACGAGGGGGTCGGCGTCCCGGCCTGCATCGCGTCCGGACGCCGGGCGGCGGGTGAGCTGCTGACCCACCTGGCGGCTGCCGAAGCCGGGCGCGAGACACTGGGGCCATGAGCGACGAGGCTGGCGGCAAGATCAAGGCACGCGAGATCAACGAGACGCTGCGGTACACGATGTGGTCGGTGTTCGCGGTGCGCGACGGGCTGGGCGACGCCGACCGCGACGGCGTGGTGGCCGAGGTCGAGCAGCTGCTCAAGGAGCTGGCCGCCGACGGTCTCGACGTGCGGGGCTTCTACGACGTGGCCGGGCTGCGCGCCGACGCCGACCTGATGGTGTGGTGGCACGCGCCGGACGTCGAGACGGTGCAGGCGGCCTACCAGCGGCTGCGCCGCACCGAGCTGGGGCGGCACCTGACGCCGGTGTGGTCGCAGGTGGCGCTGCACCGTCCGGCCGAGTTCAACAAGGGCCACGTGCCGGCGTTCATGGCCGGGGAGCCCGCCCGCGGCTACGTCTGCGTCTACCCGTTCGTCCGGTCCTACGAGTGGTACCTGCTCGACGACGAGGAGCGTCGCCGGATGCTCGCCGACCACGGAAAGGCGGCCCGTACCTACCCGGACGTGCGGGCCAACACGGTCGCCTCGTTCGCGCTCGGCGACTACGAGTGGATCCTGGCGTTCGAGGCGGACGAGCTGCACCGCATCGTCGACCTGATGCGCGACCTGCGGGCCACCGACGCGCGTCGCCACGTGCGCGAGGAGGTCCCGTTCTACACCGGCCCGCGCACCGCGCTCGCCGACCTCGTCACCCGCCTCCCCTGACCCACCCCTTCCGCCACTCAAGCCGGTTTCCGCCGCTCAAGCCGGTTTCGGGACGTCGAAACCGGTCTGGCTGGCGGAAACCGGCCTGAGTGGCGGAAAGGGTCAGGGCTGGGGGCGCAGGGTGAGGCTGATGCTGTTGATGCAGTAGCGCTGGTCTGTGGGGGTGTCGTAGCCCTCACCCTCGAAGACGTGCCCCAGGTGCGAGCCGCAGGTGGCGCAGCGCACCTCGACCCGCTTCATCCCGAGCGCGGTGTCCTCGACGTACTCGACCCGGTCCTGCGCGAGCGGACCGTAGAACGACGGCCAGCCGCAGTGCGAGGCGAACTTCGTGTCGCTGCGGAACAGCTCGGCGCCGCAGGCCCGGCAGGCGTACACGCCCTCGGTGGTGGTGTCGGTGTACTCGCCGACGAACGGCGCCTCGGTGCCGGCTTCGCGAAGGACATGGAACTCCTTCGGGCTCAGCTGCTCGCGCCAGGCGCTGTCGTCCTTGTTCACGTCATAGCTGCGGCCGGTGGGCTGCATCGCACGTCCTTTCCACGGGAGTCTCACGTGCACGTAACACCGGGCCGGCCGGGGGAGTTCCCCGACCGGCCCGGTGCCGGAGCGACGTCACCGTCGCGTAAGAACTGCTACTTGCGCACCTTCAGCCGCACGACCTGCGGGTCGTGGTCGCTGTCCTGGTCGAAGAACTCGGCGTTGGTGTGGACGACGTCGTAGTCGTACAGCGTGGCGCCCTTCCTGGTGGCCAGTGACTGGCTGATCAGGATGTGGTCGAGCACCTGGCTGTTGCCCTGGTAGTCGTACGTGTACCGCTCGCCGCGGGGCAGCGTTCGGGGCAGGTCGACCAGCGGGTTGACCGAGCCGACCAGCAGGTCGGTGGTCCGGGAGAACTCGAAGTCGTTGATGTCACCGAGGACGATCACCTTGGCCGACGAGTCCGCCTGCTGGAGGTCCGCGACGAAGTCGTGCACCTCGGCCGCCTGCTGGTGCCGCTGGGTCTCGCTCGATCGCTGCGGCGGCTGCACCCGGCCGAACAGCGGCTGGTCGCCGCCCTTGGACGCGAAGTGGTTCGCGATGACGAACAGCGTCTGCCGGTCCCAGGTGAACTCGCCCACCAGCGGCTTGCGGCTGTCGTCCCATGCCGCGTTGGTGGGGTCGATCCGGCCCGGGCTGGCCGAGAGCCGCACGTCGCCGCCCACCGTCTGCACCGTGGTGGCGCTGGTGGCGGTGCCACCGGCGCGCTGGGTGAAGCCCAGGCCACGGTCGGTGCGGTACAGGAAGATCTGCCGGATGTTGCCACCCGGCTGGCCGCCGTCCTGCCCGTCCACCGGGTCGATGGACGTCGAGCGGTACGCCGGGCCTCCGGCGAACCGGATGGCGTCGACGAGCTTGCCGACGGTGACGTCGCTCGCCACGGTGCCGTCGTTCGTGGCACCGCTGTTGTCCTGGATCTCCTCGACGGCGATCAGGTCCGGCGACCGCAGGTTCGTGACGATCTGGCCGGCGAGCCGGTCGTACTTGGTCTGCGGGTCGGCCGGCGCGAGGTTCTCGACGTTGAACGTCGCGACCGCCAGCTGGTTGCCGGCTGGCCGGTCGGTGACCTCGCGCTGCAGGCCGAGCCGGCGCACGGTCGGTACCGCAGTGAGCATCAGGTGGAAGTTGGAGAAGTCGTAGTCGAGGACGCCGACCGCCTGGCCCGTGATCCGGTCACCGACGCTCATCGGCGTCGTGTAGCCCTTGGGCAGCAACGCGTCGTCCATGATCAGGCGAGCAGCGTTCGGGTGGTCGTAGCCCGCGTACACGACCCCGCCACGCGGGGAGCGGACGACGTCCGTGCTGTTGCCCGGCACGATCGGCGTCTCGCCGTACTTCGTGACGGTCGGTCCGACGGCACGGGGCGCGTCGACGGCGACCCGCATGCCCTCGAGCGACTCGTCGAAGTCGAGCGCGTCAGTGCTGGGCGAGAACGGCACACCCGCGGCCTCGACGTCACCGGGGGAGCCGGTCTTGATCGTCTGCGCCGGTGCGACGCGGTCGACACCGAGCACCACCGGTGCCGGCAGCGGGTTGTCGGCCGACTGCACCGTGACCGTGGGGTTGGTCAGCTCGGTCGTCGTCAGCCCGGAGGACGACGAGCCGCCCGGCCGGAACTCGGTGACCGTGGCGGCCACGCTGACGGCGTCACCGGTCGTCGCCGTGGGCGCGCTGCTGGTGTAGACGTAGACGCCCTCGCTCGTCGCGACGTCGTCGTCCGGCGTGGTCGACTGCATCCAGAAGCCCTTGGGGCCGATGGCGGTGACGACGCCCTCCACCCCGGTCACGTGCTCGCCGGCCAGCGGCGAGGTGTGCGCCGCGCCCTGGATGGCGTGGATGGTCGACGGCTGCTCGACCGGCGGCGCGGCGGCGCACGTGGGCGCCGACGTGGCGGAGTTCTCGGGGGCCGGAGCTGCGGTCGAGAAGTCGGCGGCGTTCTGGTCGGTGTCCGCACACGGTGCGGTGCGGTTGACCGAGGTCGTGTTGGACGGGGCGGGAGCCGGTGCCGAGCCCTCGAAGGTCGTCGCCGTCGTGCCGTAGCCGACCCGGTCGACCAGCGTCGAGCCCGCATCGGCGATATCGACCCGCCCGGCGGTGCCGCTCATCGAGGCGCCGCCCGTGGCGTCCGGAGTCGGCAGGTCGGCGGTCCCGCCGCTGCCCGCCGCCATCTGCACCAGGAAGCTGTGCTGCGGGGCGATCGAGCCGCTGAGCGTCGTGGTGCTGGCCGCGCCGCCGGTGCTCGTGGCGGAGAAGTAGCTGATCGTCCAGCCGCTGAGGTCGACCGGCGTGGTCGATCGGTTGAAGAGCTGGACGAAGTCGTTCTTGTAGGTGGCACCGGAGTTGCCACCACCGCCGTAGACCTGACTGATCACGACGGACGACGAGACGGCCTGGGCCGGTGCAGCGACGACGGCCGTGGCGGTCGCCGCGACCAACGCCAGAGCCAAGGAGCCGACGACGAGCCGGCCGGGGTGCTTCGTGGGCATGGGTGCGCTCCTGACAGAAGGGACAAACGGTTTCTATCAGGCTGGGTCGGCAGGCAACACCCTCCAACGGGCGTCCCGGGCATGAACCTGCGACCGCAGATCGGTGCACATCTGCCCGAGACAGGTCGTGCTCCACCGACGGTGCACCGTCACGCGTGTCCCTGGGTCTTCACCGCCACGGGGCGTACGCGCCAGACGACCCCAAGTGCGGGGTCGCCGCCAGGACTCGGCTCGATCCGCTCCACGGTGAAGCCCTCGCGCTCGTAGAAGGCACCCGCGCGCTCGTTGGCGACGAAGTGCTCGACGTGCAGAGAGGCAGCATCGGCAGGCAGCTGTCCGTTGAGCGCGTCCAGCAGCCGCCGGCCGAGCCCTTGCCCGCGGCAGCCGGGATGCACGTACAGCTTATAGACCACATGGTCGGCACCTCTGCGGCCGCGCTGGCCGACTCCGACGATCTCGTCGTTGGACTCGGCGACGACGACCAGCCCCGCGCCCACGCCTGCGTCGACGACCGTTTCGTTCCACCACCTACGGACCTGCTCATCCGCAGCGGCGGCGCCGATCAGTGGGGCGTAATGAGGACGGATGTGCGCCTCGCCGAACCGACAGATGGCCACCACATCATCGTGCTGAGCCTCCCGCACGATTGGTTCAGTGCTCGACGCCATCGCAGCCAGCCGCAGCGAATCTCCCTTCGGGCGCCGGTCAGTCACGGCACGGTTCGCCGCATGACGCAGTCGGCCGATCCCTTGCTGCGAACTGACGCGCAATTCTCGGCGCTCATGGTGTGCTCTCCATTCGCTCGATCGGCCGGTGCACACGCTACGTCTCGAGCCCTGCGCCGCAACCGGACGCCGGTCGTCCTGGTCGTCGTGGCCTTGCCGGCTGCCACTGAGCCGCCGCGAAAGCTCTGTCAGCGCGCTCGCGCAGTATGGTCTTGCGGGTGAGCGATGACTGGCGGACGGTGTTGATCGAGAAGCTACGGTCCCTGATCCGGACGGCTGAGCCCGACATCGTCGAGGAGGCCAAGTGGCGCAAGCCGTCGAATCCCGACGGGGTCCCGACCTTCTCGTGCGATGGGCTCGTCTGCACCGTTGAGACCTACAAGGACAAGGTGAAGCTCACCTTCGCCAAGGGTGCCTCGTTGGACGACCCGTCCGGCCTGTTCAACGCCAGCCTGGGCGCCGGCACGCGACGCGCCATCGACGTGCACGAGGGCGACGTGCTGGACGAGAACGCCTTCGTCGAGCTGGTCCGGGCGGCAGTCGCCCACAACCGCGGATGACCAGGCCGACCGGACCGGGCTCGACCCGGATGCGGATGAAGGTGGAACTCATCCCGCTCCCGGTCTCGGACGTGGACCGGGCCATCGCCTTCTACGTCGACAAGCTCGGTTTCACGAAGGACGTCGATGTGCGACCCAGTGAGGGCGTCCGGATCGTCCAGGTGACACCCGAGGGCTCAGGCTGCTCGGTCGGTTTCGGGACTGGGCTGGAGGTCTACGGGGGCGAACCCGGCAGCGTCAGAGGCGTGCACCTGGTGGTGGAGGACATCGCCGAGACACGTGCCGAGCTGGTCCGGCGAGGGGTAGAGATGGGCGAGATCCGGGACTTCGGTGGTGGCGTTAAGGGTGCAGACTTCTGCGACCCTGACGGCAACACCCTCGAGCTGCAGGAGATGGCGTGGCGCAAGGGCGCGACGTACTAGGAACCTGTTCACTCCCCGCCGCCGCCCGAGTGGCAACGTGGCCGACGTGAGTTCGCGTAAGTGCCTATTGACTTCAAATTGATTTCGTGTCAGCGTCGGGTGACATGAAAACGACACGTGCCTACACGATGGGCGCTCGCGCTGAGGCCGTTGCTGAGACGCGACGACGGATCATCGATGCGCATTTCGACCTCGGGCGTGAGCGGATGATCCCTGACATCTCGCTCGACGACGTCGCGGCCGCAGCCGGCGTCAGCGTCCAGACGATACTGCGGCATTTCACGAGTCGCGCAGGACTGATCGAAGCGACGATGGACCACGCGATCGCCACCGTTACCCAGGAGCGGCAGGCCCCGGTCGGTGATGTCGACGCGGCCGTCGCGGTGATCGTCGGACACTACGAAGATCGTGGCCAGACGGCGCTCATGATGCTCGCCCAGGAGTCGTCGGACCCCCATGTGGCCGAGCTGACCCGCCGCGGCCGTGCGATGCATCGCACGTGGGTGATGGACGTGTTCGGACCATTTGCCGGTCGACGAGACCCACTCATCGACCTGCTTGTCGTTGCGACCGACGTCTACACGTGGAAGTTGCTGCGCATCGACCGCCGCTATTCGCGGGCACGAACTGAACAACTCATTCATCGGATGGCGACGTCGCTCATCGACAGCGCCCAGCAGGTGGGAGCGTCCTCATGAGCAACGTCCTGTTCGTCACGTGGGACGGAGGCGGCAACGTCCCCCCTGCACTCGGAATCGCCGCCGAGCTGCAGCAGCGTGGCCACCGCGTCCGAGTGATGGGCCACCCCGTCCAACGCGCGCAGGTGACGGGCCTGGGGCTCGACTTCACGGCGTTCCACACGGCCCGGCCCTTCACGGCGACCGACAACAGCACGCCTGTCGACTACGTCGGAGTATTCGGTGACCGCGCGATGGGTCGCGACATCGTTGCGGAGATGCTGCGCGAGCCGGCCGGCCTCGTGGTCATCGACTGCATTCTGTTCGGGGCGATGGAGGCGGTCGCAGCCGTGGGAGTGCCGTACGTGGTGCTGGAGCACATGTACGACGCGTATCTGGTCCGCAGATGGTTGCGTGGCCCCATGGGCATCGGCATGGCGGTCAAGCGGATCCGTGCGCGAAAGCTACTGGCGGGCGCGGCGGCCCGGTTGGTCGCGTGCATTCCGGAACTCGACCCCGCCGGTGGCGGCCCGAGACCTAGCAATCTGCACTACACGGGGCCGGTGGTGACGGGTGTCCCGGCTGCGCCCACCGAGCCCACCGTGCTTGTCAGCCTCAGCACGGTCAACTTCCCTGGCCAGACCCGAGCGATGCAGAACATCCTCGACGCGCTCGGCACGCTCGACGTGCGGGGGATCGCCACGGTCGGGCCGTCGATCGGCGTGGGGAACGTGGCGGCTCCACCGAACGTGGACCTCTGCGAGTACGTCCCGCACGCCGAGCTGATGCCGACCGTGTCGATGGTGATCGGGCATGGTGGCCACGCGACCACGATGGTCGCCTTGGCCCACGACCTCCCGGTGCTGGTGATGCCGATGCACCCGATGCTGGATCAGAAGATGGTCGGGCGGTCGCTCGTCGACGCGGGCGCGGGCCGGCTCCTGCCCAAGACCGCGAAGCCCGCCGCGATTGCGGCCGTCGTGGATGAGCTGATGGGTGCGGGTCCCCATCGGGCCGAGGCCGCCCGGCTCGGCGCCGTCATCCGTACGACGTCGGGGGCTCTCGCCGGCGCCGAGCTGGTCGAATCGGTCAGCACGAGCCGGGCCGTCGCCTGATGGGCCGTCGGCTGGCCGCTCCGGGGGCGCGTCAGTACTCCGGCCTACGGTAGGTGCGTCGGCACCCGGGCCGGCACAGAGCGAAAGGAGTGGATCATGGCGCACGGAGACATCACCCACATCGAGATCCCGGTGACCGACCACGCTCGTGCTGCCGCCTTCTACGGTGCGGTCTTCGGCTGGGACATCAAGGAGGCACCCGGCTTCGAGGGCTACCCCATGTGGCAGGCGCCGAACAAGCTCAGCGGCGGCGGACTGGTCTCCCGCTCTGAGTCGTCGGAGAGCCCGGTCAGCTTTGTCGAGGTGGACTCGATCGACGACGCCGTGGCCAAGGTGGTCGAGCTCGGCGGCACTGTGCTCAAGCCCAAGGAGCCGATCAGCGAATCGAGCTGGTGGGCGAGCGTGGTCGACCCGGACGGCAACCAGATCGGGCTCTACGAGGGCACCACCGAGATGGCCTAGCCGAGGCGCGACGCGCTCGGGCTCGCTGCCGTACGGTCTGGCCATGGCGAGTGCAGCTGAGGTCCTCGAGATCGACGGGCCGGACGGCGTGCGGCAGGTGCGGCTGTCCAGCCCCGACCGCGTCGTGTTCCCCGAGGTCGGCGTCACCAAGCGCGAGCTCGCCGAGTACGTCGTCGCGGTCGGTCCGTCCCTGCTGCGGCACATCGGCGACCGACCGGTGACGCTGCAGCGCTTCCCCGGAGGCGTCGACGGCGAGATGTTCTACTCCAAGAACCCGCCCAAGGGTGTGCCGGCCTGGGTACGCGCCGTGCCGGTCACCTATCCGAGCGGCCGCGTCCACGACCAGCTGGTGCTCGACGAGCCGGCCGGCGCGGTCTGGGCCGTGCAGATGAACACGGTGACGTTCCACCCGTGGCCGGTGCGCACCGGCGACGCCGACCGCCCGGACGAGTTCCGGATCGACCTCGATCCCCAGCCGGGGCGCGGGTTCGCGGACGCCGTCCGGGCGGCACACCTGCTGCGCGTCCTGCTCGACGAGCTCGGCCTCAGCGGTTGGGTGAAGACCTCCGGCAACCGCGGTGTGCACGTGTTCTGCCGCATCCGCCCCGAGCTGGAGTTCCTCGACGTGCGGCACGCGGTCATCGGCATCGGCCGTGAGCTGGTGCGCCGTGACCCCGAGCTGCTCACCATGGAGTGGTGGAAGGAGGAGCGCGGCGAGCGCATCTTCATCGACTTCAACCAGACCAACCGGGACCGCACCATCGCTGCGGCCTACAGCCCGCGCCCGCTGCCGCACGCTCCCGTCTCGACGCCGGTCACCTGGGACGAGCTCGACCATGTCGACCCCTCAGACCTGACCGTGCGCACCGTGCCCGACCTGCTCGCTCGACGCGGCGACGCGTGGGAAGGCATGGACGACGCCGTCGGGTCGCTGGACGCCGCGATCGACCTCTGGCGCGCCGACGTCGAGGAGCGCGGCCTTGGCGAGCTGGCCTTCCCGCCCGACTACCCGAAGATGCCCGGCGAGCCGCCCCGCGTGCAGCCGAGCCGCAAGAACCCGGCGAACTGGGACGACCCCGCCTGACGCGCCTACGGTGAGGCGATCACGGCCCTCGGTGAGTCAGGGCAGGAACTGCTCGGCCAACGAGCTGATCGTGTCCGAGCGCGCCGTGAGCCAGAAGACGTGTCCCGTCAGGTCTGAGTAGCCGGCGAGCTTGGCTACTGACACCGGCACGTCGCGCGTCGCGGAGCCCGACTCCTCCGCCGCCAGGACGTTGACGGTGATCCGCGCATCCGTCGCGAGCGGAAGCGTTCGCAGGCGCTTGCTGGTGTTGCGGATCCAGTAGTCGTTGGGGGGAGGCACCTCGTCGGCGCCGTCCTCCTTCGCGGCCACGGCAGCCGCGTCGCCGGTGAAGAACTGGATCACATCCACGGTGAGCTGCCGTGAGGCCACGTTCACGGCGGTGACGTAGACAGCGTGCCGGCCGTCCGCGAGCGTCGGGTCAGCCGTGGCCGACGCGCTGGCCGTGGCCTCGGTCGGTGATCCGCTGGTGGCGCCGGGGGTCGGGGTGGGGGTTACGACGACCGTGGAGGTGACCGTCGGCGGGCTGCTCGAGGCCCCGTTGCACCCGGCCAGCACGACACCGGCGGCAAGCGCCAGGCAGAGCACTCGCGACACGTTGGTCACGAGCTCACGGTACGCCGCTCACCGAGCCCGAGCAGGCGTGCCGGAGTGTCATGCAGCACGGATTGCAGGAACGGCTGCCCGAGCCGGTCGTCGGCGGCCGCCCAGGACTCGATGGCGGCGATCTGCTCGGCGTACGGGTACGGGATGTTCGGGAAGTCCGAGCCGAGCGCCACACGGTCCGCGACGTCGACCAGCCGGCCAGCCCAGTCGCGCGGCAGCGGTGCGGTGCGCTCGCTGAAGGCCGTGCCGACCATCGTCGTGTCGAGTTGGAGCAGCGGGTGCTCGTGCAGCAGCCGAAGGGCGCCGTCGAAGTCCGGCATGCCGGCGTGGGCGAGCACCGCGACCAGTCCGGGGTGGCCTCGCAGCACCTCGGCGAAGATGTCGAGGCCGGTGAACGCTCCAGGGATCGGGCCGTCGCCGCAGTGGACGACGACGGGAATCCCCGCGTCGGCGAGCAGGCCCCAGGCGGGGGACAGCAGCGGGTCACGCGGGTCGAAGCCGCCCACCTGGACGTGCACCTTCGCGCAGCGCGCCCCAGCCTCGAGAGCCGCGGTGAGGTACGTCGACACCGTCGGCTCTGGCCAGATCGTCGCGGTAGGCACCGCCCCCGGCGTCCGGCGGCCGAAGTCCACAGCCCACTCGGTCAGCCACTGCGCCATGTCGGGACGGTGCGCATAGACCAGCGGAGCGAATGACGAGACCCCCTGTGCCGCAAGGATGTCGAGCCGCTCTGGCTCACTGCCGCGGTAGTGAACTGGCCAGTCGGTGCCGTAGTGCTCGCGCGCCCGGTCGAAGTACGCCCAGACCTTGCGCAGCACTCGGTCGGGCATGAAATGCACGTGCAGGTCGACCAGTCCGCCGACCACCTGAGCCACGTTCGGCGTGGTCAGCCGAGGAACGTCGTGCCGGCGTACACATGCAGCACCGGCACGCCCAGCTCGTCGCGTGCGCGGCTTGCCCAGTCGCGGTGGAAGGTGTCTTCGACGGCGTGCGGCCGCGTAACGACGACCACCTCACGGGCGCCGAGCGACTCGACTGCTGCTCGGACGGCCGGCATCGGGTCGTCCTGGGTCACCTCACCCACTGCCTCGATGCCGTTGCTGCGCAACGACTCCAGCGAGGCGGTCAGCGCCTCGGACGCCGTGACCCGGGCCTGCGCTCCGTTCGGCTCGCGGCCGCGCACCGCGTCGAGCGCGCGGCGAAGCTCGAGCATGCTGAGGTGGTCGATGACGTCGACCAGCAGGTTGCGCTCGGTGTCAGCCGGCACCAGCACGTGGTATCGCAGGTCCTCGCCGGTGTGCAGGGCCGCGATGCGCCCGGCGTCACCGGCACTCAGCGCCTGCTCGGTGAGGATCACGATGAGGTCGGCCACGTCGGCTCCTGGCGTCGGTCGGTACTGGTCGGAGATGATCCTGGCACGTCGGCACTCCCCCCTGTCGGTGAGGTCGGCTTCAATGGCTCCATGCGACTCCCGGTCATGCCCCCCGTGCCGCCCATGCTGGCCAAGCCGCTCAAGGCCATGCCCGACGGCGACTGGAGCTTCGAGCCCAAGTGGGACGGCTTTCGATCCATCGTGTTCCGCGACGGCGACGAGGTCGAGATCGGCAGCCGCAACGAGAAGCCGATGACGCGGTACTTCCCGGACGTCGTCGAGGCGGTCCTCGCCAACCTGCCCGAGCGGTGCGTCCTCGACGGCGAGATCGTCGTGGTGGGCGCCTCCGGCGACCGGCTCGACTTCGACGCACTTCAGCAGCGCATCCACCCCGCCGACAGCCGCGTGCGACTGCTGGCCGAGCAGACGCCGGCACGGTTCGTGGCGTTCGACCTGCTCGCGCTGGGTGACGACGACTACACCGGGCGACCGTTCGCCGAGCGCCGGGCGGCGCTGGTCGAGGCGCTGGCCGGCGCGCAGCCGCCGGTCCACCTGACGCCCGCGACCACCGACCGCGAGGTCGCACAGCGGTGGTTCCACCAGTTCGAGGGTGCCGGCCTCGACGGACTCGTGGCGAAACGGCTGGAAGGCCGGTACGAGCCCGACAAGCGCACCATGGTCAAGCTCAAGCACGAGCGCACCGCCGACTGCGTGGTGGCCGGCTACCGGGTGCACAAGAGTGGGCCGGACGTCATCGGCTCGCTGCTGCTCGGCCTGTACGACTCCGACGGGGTGCTGTGCAGCGTCGGCGTGATCGGGGCTTTCCCGATGGCACGCCGCAAGGCACTCTTCACCGAGCTGCAGCCGCTGGTGACGACGTTCGACGACCACCCGTGGGCCTGGGCCAAGCAGGAGGAGGGCACCCGCACCCCGCGCAACGCCGAGGGCAGCCGCTGGGCCGCCGGTAAGGACCTGTCGTTCGTGCCGCTGCGGCCTGAGCGCGTCGTCGAGGTGCGGTACGACCACATGGAGGGCGCCCGGCTGCGGCACACCGGCCAGTTCGTGCGCTGGCGTCCCGACCGTGAGCCGTCGTCCTGCACCTACGACCAGCTCGAGGAGCCGGTGGGCTTCGACCTCGCCGACGTGCTCGGCGCCGGTGGGTAGCCCGGCGGCCGCTCGGGTTGCCCCTCGCGCGGCCGAGACCGGCGGGGCGTGCGACGATCCGGCCATGCCGCATCCCGGGTGGAAGCCGCTCGTCGCCCTGCTGGCCGCCGCGGGTGTGCTGCACCTGGTGCGGCCGCAGGTGTTCGTCTCGCTGATCCCCGGGCGCCTCGGGCCGCCCCTGCCGTGGGTCTATGTCTCGGGCGTCGCCGAGCTCGCCTGTGCCGGCGGCCTGGCCTATCCCCGCACCCGGCGGGCGACCGCTCTGGCCACCGCCCTGCTGTTCGTCGGGGTGTTCCCCGGCAACGTGCAGATGGCCGTCTCGGCTCTGCGGTCCGACCGGGCCAGCGGGCTCTACCAGGCGCTCACCGTGGCCCGGCTGCCGCTGCAGGTGCCGCTGGTGCTCTGGGCGCTGGCCATCCGGCGAGCGCAGCGCAGTCCCTCGGGAGGTGCCCGGTGAACGGCCGCACCGCTGCACGCCGGCTCGCGCAGGCCGGCGGACTGGGGGTCGCGGCGGCCGGCCTGGCCTCCGTCGCAGCGGGAGCGCTGGCGACGTACTTCACCCGGCGCGTGGTCACCCCCGACCACGTCAAGCCGGACGACGTCCGCGTGGTCGACGTCGACCTGGCCGCCGTGCCACCGACCGTGACCCTCGCCCGCACCGACGAGACCGCGGTCGAGGGCCACTACGGCCTGTGGTGGGACTCCGGGCAGGGGCACGCCCGGCTCGCGGAGGTGCTGCATGCCGACGACGACCTCGTCGTCCGGCGCCTTGAGCAGGTCGATGCGGGAGTGCTCCGCGCCGGGCCGGCCCGGTGGAACCAGTACTACTACTCCGGCCCGCCGGAGCAGAGCCTCGGCCTCGCCCATGAGGACGTGGAGATCGACACCGGCCTCGGGCCGATGCCGGCCTGGTACGTCCCGGCCGCCACCAGCCCCGGCCCGGGGCCGACGTCCGGTACCTGGGCCGTGCTGGTGCACGGGCGCGGGGCGACCCGCGAGGAGTGCCTGCGCGCCGTGCCGCCTCTGCACGCCGCGGGGCTGCCCGTGCTCGTGCCCAGCTACCGCAACGACCTGGATGCGCCCGGCGACCCGAGCGGCCGCTACCACCTCGGCGACAGCGAGTGGCGCGACGTCGAGTCCGCCGTGCTGTGGGCGCTGGCCCGCGGGGCCGAGCGCGTGGTGCTGTTCGGCTGGTCGATGGGCGGCGCGATCGTGTTGCAGGCGGCGACCAGGTCGCTGATCGCCGACCGCGTGCTCGCCGTGGTGCTGGACGCGCCGGTGGTCGACTGGCACGACGTTCTCGACCACCAGTCGAGAGCCAACCGGGTGCCCGCCCAGGTGGCTCGGATGGGGCACACGCTGTTGCGCCACCCCTGGGGCCGGCGGCTGGTCGGGCTCGAGCATCCGCTCGACCTGCGCCGGCTCGACTGGGTATCCAGGGCCGCCGAGCTGCAGCTGCCGATCCTGCTGATCCACAGCGACGCCGACGAGTTCGTGCCCAACGGGCCGTCCATGGCGCTCGGCCGCGCTCGGCCCGACCTCGTGCGGGTCGAGCCGTGGCGGCACGGCCGGCACACCAAGGAGTGGAACACCGATCCCGAGCGGTGGGACCGGGTGGTGGTCAGGTTCGTGCTCGAGCAGGTCAGGAACGCGTCCAGCGGGTGAGCAGCGGCCCGTCCGAGGCGAGCGCGTGTGCGAGCGACAGCCGGGTGTGCAGCGGTGCGCCACCGGCGATGCGCGGCCCGTCCCCACCGACGAGCAGTGGCGACAGCGTGAGGCAGAGCTCGTCGAGCAGGTCTGCGCGCGCCAGGTCGTTGTACAGGTGCGGCCCGCCCTCGGCGAGCACCCGGCGCAGGCCAGCCCCAGCAAGCCGCTCGACCGCGCCGGCCAGGTCGACGCTGCCGCGGCCCGCCTGCAGCACCGCGCCGGCACCCAGCCGCTCGGTCAGGGTGCCGAGCCGGTGCGGGTCGGCATCCTGGGTGGTGAGCACGAGGAGGGGGCCGCCGTCCGGGTCGTCGGCGAGCAGCTGGTCGGGCAGGTCGAGGGTGCGACTCACCACGGCCAGGGTCGGATGCTCGGCGAGTCCCTGGGCCGCGCGCAGCCCGCGCCAGATCCGCGGCGTGCTGACCCGGCCGTAGCCCTCGGTGCGTGCCGTGCCGGCGCCGACCAGGACGACGTCGCACAGGCCGCGCAGCAGGTCGAAGACGCGGTGGTCGGCCTCGTCGTTGATGCTGCCCGAGCGGCCGTCGTCGCCGGTGGCCGAGCCGTCCAAGGTCGACACGACGTTGGCCCGCACCACCGCCCGCTCGGTCGCGGCGGGGTACCCGTAGAGATCGACGAGCTCGTCGTCGGTGAGGTCGTCGAGATGCTGCACGCGCCGAGTCTGGCAGCCGGGCGCTCGTGCGGCGCGGTGGCGGTGGCCGACTAGGCTTTCGGACGTGACGGGACGCCTGGCTGATCGTGACCCGCGTCCCGATCCGCAGCGGCTGCTGGCCGAGCTGGTGCCGCCCCGCCGCTTCGATGAGGTGCGGTTCAGCACCTACCGGCCGGACCCGCAGCAGCCGAGCCAGGCCGCCGCTCTCGAGCGGCTGCCCCGGCTCGGCGCAGCGATCGACCGCGCGGGTCCCCGGGCCGGGCTGCGCGGTCTGCTGCGCCGGCGTCCGGCGTCCGGCGAACCGGCGGGCATCTACCTGGACGGCGGCTTCGGCGTGGGCAAGACCCACCTGCTCGCCTCGCTCTGGCACGCCGCCCCCGGCCCCAAGGCCTATGGCACCTTCGTCGGCTTCACGCACCTGGTCGGTGCGCTCGGGTTCGCCGAAGCGGTCGACGCGCTGTCGAGCCGCACGCTGGTGTGTATCGACGAGTTCGAGCTCGATGACCCCGGTGACACGGTGCTGATGTCGACCCTGCTCGGCCGGCTGGTGCAGGCCGGCGTGCGGCTGGCCGCCACCTCGAACACGCTCCCCGGCGCGCTCGGCGAGGGTCGCTTCGCCGCCGACGAGTTCCTGCGCGAGATCCAGGCGCTGTCAGCCCACTTCGAGGTCGTGCGGGTGGACGGCGAGGACTACCGGCACCGAGGACTGCCCTCGGCGCCGCAGCCGTGGGACGAGGACGACGCCCGGGACTGGGCCGCCCGCACCCCTGGTGCTACCTGCGACGACCTCGACGCCCTGTGTGCCCACCTGGCGCGGGTGCATCCCAGCCGTTACGGGGCGCTGGTCGAGGGCGTGCGCGGGGTGGCCCTGACCGGCGTGCACCCGGTGACCGACCAGAACGTCGCGCTACGGCTGGTGGTGCTGGCCGACCGGCTCTACGACGAGGACGTGCCGGTGGTGGTCAGCGGGGCGCCGATCGACCAACTGTTCCCCCGCGAGCTGCTCGAGGGTGGGTACCGCAAGAAGTACCTGCGGTCGCTGTCGCGGCTGACCGCCCTGGCCCGCAGCGCCGGCTAGCGCGCGGCTCAGGCCGTGACGCGGACGACGGCCACGCCGTGCGGACCGAGCTCGACGGAGTCCTCGCGCAGGGTGGTGGTGGCTGGGTCGAACGCGAGCACGGCGTCGATCGGCTCCGCGTCGAGCGGCACCCGCTGGGCGTGCTCAGCCAGGTTGGCCACGACCCGCAGGTCGCCGCGTCGCACGCAGATCCACTCCCGCGACTCGTCGGTGTCGACGACGACGTCCTCGAGGCACCCGTTCGTGAGCACCTTTTCCTTGCGCCGCAACGAGATCAGTTCGTGGTACCAGTCGAGCATGCGCACGTGGTCGCCGTGCCGGCGCTCGTCCCACTGCAGCACGGACCGCTCGCGCGTTGCCGGGTCGCCCGGGTCGGGGACGTCGTCCGCCTCCCAGCCGTGGTCGCCGAACTCGCGCCGGCGCCCGTCGCGGACGGCGGCAGCCAGCTCGGGCGCGTCGAAGTCGGTGAAGTACTGCCAGGGCGTCGACGCCGCCCACTCCTCGCCCATGAACACCATCGGGGTGAACGCCGAGGTCATGACGAGGGCTGCACCGATGGCCTGCTGGCCGGGGGTGAGGATCGCCCCGATCCGGTCGCCGAGGGCCCGGTTGCCGACCTGGTCGTGGGTCTGCAGATAGCCCAGGAAGCGGCGTCCGTCGTGCTGCTCGGTGTCGACCGGATGCCCCCAGTGCCGGCCCCGGAAGCTGGACCAGCCTCCGTCGTGCCGGAACACCTGGGTCAGGCACTGCGAGAGCACCCCGAGCGAGCCGAAGTCCGCGTAGTAGCCCTGTCGCTCACCGGTGAGCGTGGCGTGCAGGGCGTGGTGCAGGTCGTCGCTCCACTGCGCGTCCATGCCGAGCCCCTCGCCGGCCGACGGCTCGACCATGCGCGGGTCGTTGAGATCGCTCTCGGCCACCAGGGCCAGCGGCCGCTCGAGCGCGTGCGAGAGCATCCGGGTCTCGTCCGACAGTTGGGCCAGGACGTGCGTCGTCGAGTCGTCCTTCAGCTCGTGCACGGCGTCCAGGCGCAGGGCGTCGATGTGGAAGTCGCGGAACCAGCGCAGGGCGTTGTCGATCATCCAGCGGCGCACCGCCATGTTGCCGTCGCCGTCCAGGTTGAGCGCCTGGCCCCAGGGTGTGTGGTGGCCGTCGGTGAAGTACGGACCGAACCGCGACAGGTAGTTGCCGCTCGGGCCGAGGTGGTTGTAGACGACGTCGAGGCAGACGCCGAGTCCCCGCTGGTGGCATGCGTCGACGAAGCGCTGCAACGCCAGCGGCCCGCCGTACGGCTCGTGCACGGCGTACGGGTGCACGCCGTCGTAGCCCCAGCCCCAGCGCCCCTCGAACGAGGCGACCGGCATCAGCTCGACGACGTCGACGCCGAGCCCGGCCAGGTGGTCGAGCCGCTCGATCGCGGCGTCCAGCGTCCCCTCAGCGGTGAACGTGCCCAGGTGCAGCTCGTAGACGACGCCGCCCAGCAGCCCCTTGCCGCGCTGCGGACCGCGCCAGCCGTCGTCGCCCCACGCGTAGAGCTCGGGGTCGAAGACGCGGCTCGCGCCGTGGACGCCATGCGGCTGCCAGGCGCTGCGCGGGTCGGGGGTGAGCGGCCCGCCGTCGACAGTGAAGCCGTACGTCGTGCCGTGCTCGGCCCACGGGCCGTCGTCGCGCCACCAGCCGCCCTCTGAGCGCACCATCGGCGTGGTCACCGGGTCGTCATCGGGGCTCGTCACGAGGTCGACGTGCTGAGCGCCGGGTGCCCAGACGGCGAAGCGGTGCATGTGGCGAGCCTTTCACAGCCGGTCTGCGGTGGCTCGGGCAGGGCGCGCCTGCCATGCTCGGCCGATGGCCCGACGCAGCAAGGTCTCTCCCGGTAAGAAGCACGTGAAGAAGGCAGCGAAGCTGCGCAAGGAGCTCGCCGATGTGCGGGAGTCGGTGGCCGAGGAGGTTCGCGATGCCGATCTGGTGCTGAGCGACCTGCTGCGCGTCGACCAGGGGTTCGCGCTCGCCGACGTCGACCCGCACGGCACGCCGGGCTTCAGCGCGGGCAAGACCGCCGGCAAGGCAGCGCTGGCGGCCGGGGTCGAGCGGCTGTCCGGGCTGCAGGAGCGGCTGTTCGCGGAGAGCAAGGCCGACGGGAAGCGCTCGGTGCTGCTCGTCGTCCAGGGCATGGACACCTCGGGCAAGGGCGGGATCATGCGGCACGTCGTGGGGTCCGTCGACCCTCAGGGCGTGCGGCAGACGGCGTTCAAGGCGCCGACCCGCGAAGAGCGTGCGAAGGGGTTCCTCTGGCGGATCCGGCAGGCGTTGCCACGGCCGGGGGAGATCGGCGTGTTCGACCGCTCCCACTACGAGGACGTGCTGGTGGTGCGCGTGCACGGCCTGGTGCCCCAAGCGACCTGGACCAAGCGGTACGCCACGATCAACGACTTCGAGCGCCGGCTGACCGAGCGGGGCACCACGGTGGTCAAGGTGATGCTGCACATCGGCTCCGACGAGCAGAAGGCCCGGCTGACCGAGCGACTCGACCGTCCCGACAAGCACTGGAAGTACAACCCGGGCGACGTCGACGAGCGGCTGCTGTGGGATGACTACCAGCAGGCCTACCAGGTGGCGCTCACCCGGTGCTCGACGCAGGCCGCGCCGTGGTTCGTCGTCCCTGCTGAGCGCAAGTGGTACGCCCGGTGGGCGGTGCAGCAGCTGTTGATCGAGCACCTGGAACGGCTCGACCCGCAGTGGCCGGCCGCCGACTACGACGTCAAGGCCGAGCAGGCCCGCCTCGCCGCCACCTGACCGCCCGCAGCTTTCCCCGGCACTTGTGACGCGTTGGTGTTGTCTCCCCGGCCCGGGAGACAACACCAACGCGTCACAAGTGCGGGGAGCGGGGGCGGTGGCCGGGAGGTCACCAGCGGAAGGGCAGCCGCGGGTCGGCGAACCAGGCAGGGCGCAGGTCGCCCAGCGGCTCGACGCCAATGGCCTGCGCCATCTCGTACAGGGCGCGCTGCCGCTCCGGGTGCCGCGCCACGGTGAACCGGTCGTACCGCAGCAGTGGCAGCTGGCCATGGACGGCGAGCCGGTTCTCGCGCCGGTGGTCGGCGTGGCGCTGGTCGACGAGCTCGTGGTGGCTGCCGTCGTACTCGACGCCGACCCGCCGACGTCCGACGAGGTAGAGGTCGAGCACGCCGAGCAGCGTGTCGTCGCGATACATCGGCAGGTTGACGTATGGCTCGGGCAGCCCGCCGAGCACCGGGATCATCCGCAGCCGCGACTCTCCCGGCGAGCGCGCGTGGCGCGTCGCGTGCTGCAGCGCTGATCGCACCCGCGCGACGCCGGGCCAGCGTCGATGCGCTTCCGCATAGGCCCAGAGCCACGGCAGCTCAACGGCTCCGGCCGCGGCGAACGCGTCGGCGACCACCACTGCCTCCACCGGGCAGGCGCGCCGCATGAGCTGGAACGCCGTCCGCAGCGGTGAGGTGCACTGCAGACCCCGGGCGGTCACGACGTCCGTCGACGCGACCACCAGCCTGCGGGACGCGTCGGCTGTCTGTCGCGGGCGGGCGCGCCCGCGGGCGAGCGCCCACTGCAGCGGCAGGGGCTGGCCCGGTGGGGGACTCCAGACGCCGAGGGCCCACGCGGCGAGCAGGTCGGTGGCGACGGCGTCCTCGGGGAGCGCCAGACGCAGCGCGGCAAGCCGCACCTCGTCATCGACGGGCACGTTCGCGTGGCAGTAGACCCCGCGGGTCAATCGCACCCACGACCGACCACGCAGCATCTGGATGGTGACGCCGCACCCCGCTGCCTGGCCGACCGTGAACGGGCCGGTTCTCAGCTCGGGCGGCGCGGTCGCGAGAAAGGGCATCCCCCGAGACTGCCCGGTCGCGCGGACCCGGCGGGCCCGTCGTCCACAGCCCGCCTCACCCGCCCCCATCTCGCCGCACTTGTGACGCGTTGTTGTTGTCTCCCCGGCCCGGGAGACAACAACAACGCGTCACAAGTGCAGGAACTGGGGGAGGGGTCAGGAGCGCTGGAGCAGGGCGACGGGCAGCGGGGACAGGAGCTCGCCGAGAAGCACAGGGCCGTCGCCGACCTGGCGGCCGGTGAGCAGGTCCGTCCACCGGCCTTCGGGCAGCGTCAGCGTGTGCTCGCCCCAGCCGCCGTACTGCTCGAGCGAGACCGCCAGCCGGGTGGCCACGGCCACGACCTGCACGCCCGAGCCGTCACCGCGCCCGAAGGCCACCGCATTGCCCGTCGTGGTGGCCACCGGCGCGTAGCCCGCCCCTGGCTGCACGAACCACTCCGGGTGCTCGCGTCGCAGCCGCAGCGCCCGCGAGGTCACCAGCAGCTTCTCGTCGTCGAGCCCGGACGGCGCTCCCGCCGCGTCCAGCGCCGCCAACCTTCGCCGCCGCTCGGCGTAGTCGACCGGACGACGGTTGTCGGGGTCGACGAGCGAGAGGTCGACCAGCTCGGTGCCCTGGTAGACGTCGGGCACGCCCGGCGCCACCAGCTGCAGCAGCTTCTGGCCCAGCACGCCCGCCCGGAACGCCTCTGCCGTCTCATCGGCCCACTCGCGCAGTACCTCCAGCACGGCCTCGTCGCCGAGCACGCCGTCGACGAACCGGTGCACCGCGGCCTCGTAGACCTCATCCGGCGAGGTCCAGGTGGTGTGCCGTTTCGCCTCTCGCACCGCCTTCTCGAGATAGCCGTTCAGCCGCGCCGGCCCGATCGCACCGGACGACGACCAGGTGCCGACCAGCGTCTGCCACACCAGGTACTCGGTGGCCGGGTCGAGCGCCGGCTCACGGTGCGCCGCCGCCGCCTCCCGCAGCCGGTGGACGGTGGCGGACCAGGCAGCGGGCAGCTCCGAGAGCACGGCGAGCCGAGCCCGTACGTCCTCGGACCGCTTGGTGTCGTGCGTCGACAGGGTCGTCATCGCCGTCGGCCAGGTCTCGTTCAGCCGGCCCAGGAACGCGTGCAGCTCCTCGGGGGCCACCCCGAAGTGCGCCGGGTCGCCGCCGACCTCGTTCAGCCCGGTCAGCCGGTACCACCGGTAGAACGCCGTGTCCTCGATGCCCTTGGCCATCACCGGCCCGCAGGTCTGCTGGAAGCGCACCACGAGCTCGGCCCGCCTTGGGTCGTGGCGCTCCGGCTCGGGCCCGGCGCCGAGCACCAGGTCGCGCACCAGGTCGAGGGTGTCGTGCTCGTGGTCGAGCAGGTGCACCCGAGCCCGTGCGGCGGCGGCGTCGAGCACCTCGACCGACGCGTCCGGCGCCGGCTCGCCCGGCACGACGTAGGCGCGGTAGCGGTCCATCGCCACGAGCAGCTCGGTGACGGCGTCGAGCAGCCCGCGCCGGGTGTGGTCGCGCATCCGGACGTCGTCGTGGCAGATCCCGGCCAGCAGGTCGACCAGCCGCTGGACCTCGGCGTACTGGCCCTGCAGCACGACCTCGCGCTTGGCGGCGTCGACCACCGCCTCCAGCCCCTCCGACTCGCCGGTGAGCTCGGTGAGCAGGGCGGACAGCGGGGCGGCACCTGCGGGGTCGACGAACACGCCGCCGACCCGCTGCAACGTGTCGTAGCCGGTGGTGCCCGCGCAGCGCCAGTCCTCGGGCAGCTGCTCCGCGCCCTCCAGGATCTTCTCGACCACGACCCAGGCGTCGCCGGTGGCGTCGGCCAGCCGCGCGAGGTAGCCGCGCGGGTCGGCCAGGCCGTCCGGGTGGTCGATCCGCAGCCCGTCCAGCGAGCCCTCGGCGAGCAGGTCGAGCAGCAGCCGGTGGGTCGCCTCGAACACCTCGGGCCGCTCGACGCGCACCGCCGCCAGCGTGTCGACGTCGAAGAAGCGCCGGTAGTTCAGCTCCTCGTCCGCGACCCGCCAGTGCGCGAGGCGGTACCACTGCCGGTCGACCAGCTCGGCCATCGGCAGCCGCTCGGTACCAGGTCGGATCGGGAACTGGTGGTCGTAGTAGCGCAGCACCAGCTCGTCGCCGTCCGCGCCGCCCGCGGGGTCGAGCCGCAGCTCGTCGGCATCGAGCACCTGGCCGATCCGGGCGCCGAGCACGGGCATGAGCACCGCGCGGTCGGGCACGCTCCAGTCGACGTCGAACCACGTCGCGAACGGCGAGCCCGGCCCGTCACGCAGCACCGACCACAGCTGGGCGTTCAGGTACGCGGGGGTCGGCACGGCCATGTGGTTGGGGACGACGTCCGCCACCGCACCGAGCCCGGCCGAGCGCAGGCGGGCGGACAGCCGGTCGAACGCTGGCCGGCCACCGGCCTCGACGTTGAGCCGGCTGTGGTCGACGACGTCGTACCCGTGCGCCGAGCCGGGTGCCGGCTGCAGCACCGGCGACAGGTACGCGTGCGAGACGCCCAGCGCGGCCAGGTAGTCGGCCTGCTCGGCGGCGTCGTCGAAGCCGAAGCCGCCGTGCACCTGCAGCCGGTACGTCCCGGTGGGGACCGGTCGCTCGCTCGCCGGACGCGGGCTCACGGCGAGGCGGGGCGCGGGCAGCGCAGCAGCATCACGCTGCGCGGTGCGACCGCCAGGCTGCTCCTCGGCGCCAGGCCCGGGGAGGTCGGCTCGCCGGTGGCCTCGACCGGATCCGGACGGCGGGACGGGTCGGCCGTGTCGAGCTCGATGTGCCACCCCGGCCCGTAGTCGTCGGACGGCAGGGTGAAGTCCATCTTCTCGTGATGGGCGTTGATCACCAGCAGGAACGAGTCGTCGACGATCGGCGTGCCACGGCGGTCCGGCTCGGGAATCGCGTCACCGTTGAGGAAGACCGAGAGCGTCTTGGCATAGCCGTTGCGCCAGCTGTCGTCGTCCATGTGGTCGCCTGCCGGGGTGAACCACGCGATGTCGCCGAGCTCGCTCTCGCCACCGTGGTCGGCGCTGCCCGCGAAGAACCGGCGGCGCCGGAAGACGGGGTGCTCGCTGCGCAGGTGAACGAGGCGCCGGGTGAAGTCGAGCAGGTCGCGCTGGTCGTCGTCGAGGTCCCAGTCGACCCAGGCGATCTCGTTGTCCTGGCAGTAGACGTTGTTGTTGCCGCTCTGGGTGCGGCCGAGCTCGTCGCCGTGCGCGATCATCGGCACGCCTTGCGACAGCAGCAACGTGGTGAGCAGGTTGCGCTGCTGACGCAGCCGCAGCTCGTTGATCTCCGGGTCGTCCGTCGGGCCCTCGACGCCACAGTTCCAGGAGCGGTTGTGGCTCTCGCCGTCCGCCCCGTCCTCGCCGTTGTCCTCGTTGTGCTTGTCGTTGTACGACACCAGGTCGCGCAGGGTGAAGCCGTCGTGCGCGGTGACGAAGTTGATCGACGCGATCGGCTTGCGCCCGGAGTGCTCGTACAGGTCGCTCGACCCGGTGAGCCGGGAGGCGAACTCGCCGAGGGTCGAGGCTTCTCCTCGCCAGAAGTCGCGCACCGTGTCGCGGAACTTGCCGTTCCACTCGGTCCACAGCGGCGGGAAGTTGCCCACCTGGTAGCCGCCGTCGCCGACGTCCCACGGCTCGGCGATGAGCTTCACCTGGCTGACCACGGGGTCCTGCTGGACGAGGTCGAAGAAGGCCGACAGCCGGTCGACCTCGTGGAACTGCCGGGCGAGGGACGACGCGAGGTCGAACCGGAAGCCGTCGACGTGCATCTCGGTGACCCAGTAGCGCAGCGAGTCCATGATCAGCTGCAGCACGTGGGGGTGGCGCATCAGCAGGCTGTTGCCGGTGCCGGTCGTGTCGTAGTAGTGGGCGAGGTCCTTGTCGACCAGCCGGTAGTACGACGCGTTGTCGATGCCGCGGAACGCCAGCGTCGGGCCCATCTGGTTGCCCTCGGCGGTGTGGTTGTAGACGACGTCGAGGATGACCTCGATGTCGGCCTCGTGCAGCGCCTTGACCATCGCCTTGAACTCGGTCACCTGCTGTCCGCGGGTGCCGTAGGCGGCGTAGGCGTTGTGCGGTGCCAGGAAGCCGATGGTGTTGTAGCCCCAGTAGTTCGACAGCCCCTGGGCGATCAGGTGCGAGTCCTGGACGTACTGGTGCACCGGCATCAGCTCGAGGGCCGTCACTCCGAGCGACGTCAGGTGCTCGATCGTGGCCGGGTGGGCGATGCCGGCGTACGTGCCCCGGATGTCGTCGGGGATGTCGGGGTGCTGGTTGGTCAGTCCCTTGACGTGCGCCTCGTAGATGACGCTCTCGTGGTACTCGTGCTCGGGCGCGCGATCCTGGCCCCAGTCGAAGAACGGGTTGACGACGACGGACAGCATGGTGTGACCGAGGCTGTCGCTGTCGTTGCGGGGGGCGGAGCCGTTCGCGTCGGCGTCGGCGAACCGGTAGGAGAACAGCGACTCGTCGCCGTCGACCTGGCCGTCGATGGCCTTCGCGTAGGGGTCGAGCAGCAGCTTCGCCGGGTTGCAGCGGTGGCCGGACTTGGGGTCGTACGGGCCGTGTACGCGGTAGCCGTACCGCTGGCCGGGCTGCACGCCCGGGATGAACACGTGCCAGACGAACCCGTCGAGCTCGGGCATCTCGACCCGGGTCTCGGCGCCGGCGTCGTCGATCAGGCAGAGCTCGACGCGCTCGGCGACCTCCGAGAACAACGCGAAGTTCACTCCGGTGCCGTCGAACGTCGCACCGAGCGGGTAGGGCTTACCAGGCCAAATGCGCATGAGGCTCTTTCGTCGCTGGGGTCAGCGACCCCATTGTCGCCAGGACAGGCCGACGCTGAGACAGCGCGCAGCCGACGCCCGATTGTGCCTTACCCGACGACTCGGGACATGACGGAGCCGATATCGACCGCTCCAGGGAGCGCGCCGAACGTCGATCCACCCTCCCCGAGCACCCGGGTCCGGACGAACGCGTCGGCGACCGCCGCGGGGGAGTACCGCAGCAACAAGGACGCCTGCAGGGACGTCGCCAGCCGCTCGACCGTCCAGCGCGCACCGGCCACCTGCTGCTCGCCCGCGGCGCTCGCCAGGGCTGTCTCGAGCTCCTTGACGCTGCGGTCGAAGCCGGCGTCGGCGCCGTCGGCGGCGTGGATCTCGGCCAGCACGGCGTCCACCGCGTCCTGCTCCCGCGACAGGGCGCGCAGGACGTCGAGCGCGTTGACGTTGCCGGACCCCTCCCAGATCGAGTTGAGCGGCGCCTCCCGGTACAGCCGGGCCAGTCCGTTCTCCTCGACGTAGCCGTTACCGCCCAGGCACTCCAGTGCCTCGGCCACCATCGCCGGCGTCCGTTTGCACACCCAGAACTTGCCGAGCGCCACGCCGAGCCGGCCGAACGCCGTCTCGCCGGCGTCGACGGCAGCCGCCAGCCGCAGCCCGAGCACGGTGGCGGCCTCGGACTCCAGGGCCAGGTCGGCGAGCACGGAGCGCATCAGCGGCTGGTCGACCAGGGCCGCGCCGAAGGCGCGCCGGTGCCGGGCGTGGTGCACGGCGCGGGAGAGTGCCTGGCGCATGGTGGCCGCCGAGCCGAGCACGCAGTCCAGGCGGGTGGCCGCCACCATGGCGAGGATGGTGCGCAGCCCGGCGCCCTCGTCGCCCAGCCGCACCCCCCAGGTGCCGTCCAGCTCGACCTCCGCCGAGGCGTTCGAGCGGTTGCCGAGCTTGTCCTTGAGCCGCTGCAGAGCCCACCCGTTGCGCGTGCCGTCGTCCAGCACCCGCGGCACGACGAAGCAGGTGAGGCCGCCGGGTGCCTGGGCGAGCACGAGGAACACGTCGCTCATCGGGGCGGAGCAGAACCACTTGTGGCCGGTCAGGCGGTACGGGTCGCCGACCTCGATCGGGCCGCCGGGTGCTGCCACGGCCTGCGTGGTGTTGGCGCGGACGTCGCTGCCGCCCTGCTTCTCGGTCATCCCCATCCCGGCGAGCGACCCGGCCTTGCCGGACGCCGGGCGCAGCCCGGGGTCGTACGTGCGGGAGGTCAGCCGCGGCTCCCAGACCGCGGCGAGCGCCGGGTCGCTGCGCAGAGCGGGCACCGACGCGTACGTCATCGACACCGGGCAGCCGTGGCCGGCCTCGACCTGAGACCAGACCAGGAAGCCCGCGGCGCGGGCGACGTGCGCGCCGGAGCCGGGCTCGGCCGCCCAGGGCGCGCCGGCCAGTCCGTGCTCGACGGCTGTCGTCAGGAGCTCGTGCCAGGCGGGGTGGAACTCGACCTCGTCCACCCGCACCCCGCTGGGGTCGTGCGTGACCAGCCGCGGCGGCGAGATGTTGGCCACGTCGCCCAGCCGCTGCGCGGCCTCCGTGCCGGCCAGCCGACCCAGGGCGTGCAAGTCATCGAGCCGGCTCGCCGCGCCGTGCCGGCGCACGGCGTCGACCAGCGCGACGTCGTCCCCGAACACGTCGTGGCCGTGCAGCGGCGGTACCTGGTTCGTCACCTGGTGGGTTGCCATGACAGGCACGGTAGGACGTGTCGTGCCTCGGGGGTGAGCCAGCACGGTTACCGTGGTGCGGGTGAACGGTGGGACGCCGAGCCTCCCCGTGGCGCTGGCGCGCCTTCGGGCCCTTCGGCGTTCCCGGCTGCTGCTCGGGATCTGGGCGCTCACCCGCGAGACGGTGTCGGTCTGCCTGCGCTACCGCGTCACCGGCCTGGCCTCCGAGGCCGGCTTCTTCGCCCTGCTCTCCCTGCCTCCGCTCGTGCTGGGGCTGGTCGGTGGGGCCGGGTACCTGGGTAATGCCTTGGGCCCCGGCACGGTCGACCGGGTCGTCGAGCAGGTGCAGACGATCGCGGAGCGCATCTTCACGGCCGAGACCATCTCGAGCCAGATCACCCCGACCATCCAGGACGTGCTGAACCGCGGCCGGCTCGACGTCATCTCGATCGCGTTCGTGCTGTCGCTGTGGTCGGGCTCGCGGGTGCTCAACGTCTTCATCGACACCATCTCGATCATGTACGGCCAGGGCGGCGAGCGCGGCATCATCCGCACCCGGGCGCTGTCGTTCTCGCTCTACACGGCCGCCGTCGTCCTGGGCGCCATCGTGCTGCCGCTGGTGCTGCTGGGGCCGTCCATCCTGCACGATCTGCTGCCCGCCCGGGTGGACTTCGTGCTCGACCTGTACTGGCCCGTCGTCTCGCTGCTCACCGTCGCCAGTCTGGCCTCGCTCTACCACGTCGCCACGCCACGGCGAGAGTCCTGGCGACGGGACGTGCCCGGCGGCGTCCTGGCGCTGGTGATCTGGGTCGTGTCCTCGTTCGTCGTGCGCAAGGTGATCGGCGCGTCGGTCGGGGGCACCTCGATCTACGGTCCGCTCGCCGCCACGATCGTGGTGCTGATCTGGCTGTACTTCCTGGCGATCGCGGTGCTGATCGGCGCGGCGCTCAACGCGGCCAGCCGAGAGCTGTGGCCGATCAAGGGGCAGTCCCGTTCGCCGCTGGTCAAGCTCGACCGCCGGCGTCGCCCGCTCACGCCGGTGCCCGACCCCGACCACTCCATGGTCGGCGCGGCCGGGCTCCTTGAGGTGAGCCGCGAGGACCTCGCCGACCAGCTGCGGGCCTCGCGGGAGGACGACGCGCCCAGCGGCGACGACGCCCCCGCGCGCAGACGAGCGCGACGAGGCGGCGGACGAGCTGAGCCGGCCGGTTCCGCCGAAAACCAGGTGACGGCGTCCGGCCGGGCTGCCTAGGGTGCGGTGTCGGGCGATCTTGCCCGAGCCGGCCGACGACCTGGAGGTGGTCCTGATGCACGAGCGGTGCTCGCTGATCCTCGCCCCGGTCGACGCTGGGGCGCTCCGGACCCACGGCGACTGATCGTCCACGCGGTGTAGCGCACCGGTTGACCGTCGCTGTGGCTGGCCCGAAAGGCCCCCATGTCTGCTCACAGCTCTGCCTCGCACGTCCCGGTCGCCGCTGACGATCTGCTCGCCCGGCTCGGGTACGACGACGCCTGGCAGGTGTCGTTCGACGAGCTCCAGACCGTCGACGTCGGCGTGCCGCCGTTCCCTGCCCGGGTGACCCGCACCGACCGCGGTGCCTGCGACACGCTCGCGGCCGTTGGTCCGGTGCGCGCGACGTGGGGGGCGGACGTCGTCGCCGCGGTCGCGCACGACCCGCTGGCGGTGCCCAGCACCGGTGACTGGGTGCGGGTGCAGGAGTGGCCGGACGGCAACCGGACCATCGAGGCCGTGCTGCCCCGCCGGGCGAGCGTCGTACGGGCGCAGGTGGGAGGCACCTCCGCCGGGCAGGTCCTCGCGGCGAACGTCGACGAGGTCGCCGTGGTGGAGGCGCTGTACCCGGACCCCGACCTGGGCCGGATCGAGCGGCTGATGGCCCTGGCGTGGGAGAGCGGTGCCCAGCCACGGCTGGTGCTCACCAAGGGTGACCTGGGCGGCGACGGCCCGGAGGTCGCGGCGCAGATCGGGACGCAGGTGGCAGCCGGCTGCCCGCTCGACGTCACCGTCGCCCAGCAGGGCGAGGGCCTGGAGCAGCTGCGCGCGCTGCTGGCCGGTGGCGCGACGATCGCCCTGCTCGGTGCCTCCGGCGTCGGCAAGTCCACCCTGCTGAACGCGCTGCTGGGCCGCGAGGCGATGCGCACCCAGGCCCTCGGCGCGGTCCACAAGGGCCGGCACACCACCGTCACGCGCGAGCTGCACCTGGGCCCGGACGGCGGAGCGCTGATCGACACGCCCGGCCTGCGCAGCGTCGGGCTGCAGGGGGTCGACGGCCTCGCCGAGGTGTTCGCGGACGTCGACCGGCTGGCTGCCGCGTGCCGGTTCACCGACTGCGCGCACGACAGCGAGCCGGGATGCGCCGTCCGGGCCGCGGTCGACAGTGGCGAGCTGACCGAGCGGCGGCTGGCCAGCTGGCACAAGCTGCAGCGGGAGGCCGCGTACCAGGCGCGGCGGGTCGACGCGCGGCTGCGGGCGGCCGAGCTCGCGGTCTGGAAGCAGCGCACGATGGACTACCGGCGCGCGACCAAGGACACCCGCAGGTCGCGGTAGGTGCCGGTTGGACTGGGCCGAGAGGCATCGGATAGTGTTTCTTGCGCGCCGGGCGAGCAGCCCGGAGCATGCGGACGTGGCTCAGTTGGTAGAGCATCACCTTGCCAAGGTGAGGGTCGCGGGTTCGAATCCCGTCGTCCGCTCGGAGGCAGCAGTGTCGGTCTCGAAGCCTCACGGGTGAGACCCCGGTGAGACCCGGTGGAGTGGCCGAGAGGCGAGGCAACGGCCTGCAAAGCCGTGTACACGGGTTCGAATCCCGTCTCCACCTCGGGCGATTGGCGCAGTGGTAGCGCGCTTCCTTGACACGGAAGAGGTCACTGGTTCGAACCCAGTATCGCCCACCAGAGTTGTCGCAGGTCAGAGGCCCTTTCGAGGGCCTCTTTTCATGTCCGGTGCACCCTCGTGGCGCGGGGAAGTCCTGGGAGGATGTCCGGGGCGGTGTCGGATCGGGGTGGCCACGATCGTCGTAGGGGTGAGCGGTCGCCCACCGGGGGCGGCCCAGCACAGGAGATGAGCTGAGATGCAGTACCTGGTTTCCGTGATCGACGACACTGCCGGCCTCGCCACCACGGACGAGATGACGGCCATCGACGCGTACAACGACGGGCTCAGAGCGCAGGGTCACTGGGTGTTCGCCGGTGGCCTCGCGGCGCCGAGCTCGGCCACCGTCATCGACAACCGAGGCGAGCAGGCGATGCTCACCGACGGGCCTTTCCTGGAGTCGAAGGAGTACCTCGCCGGCTTCTGGATCATCGACGCCGCCGACCTCGACGTGGCGCTGGGGCTCGCCGCAGAGGGTTCGAAGGCCTGCAACCGGAAGGTCGAGGTGCGGCCGTTCCTGTGAGCCGGGACGACGTCCGGGCGGCGATCGCCCGCGTCCACCACGAGGAGTGGGCGCGGGTGGTCGCCGCCCTCACCCGGCGCTTCGGTGACCTCGACATCGCCGAGGAGGCAGCGGCCGAGGCGTTCGCGGCAGCCGTCGTCCGGTGGCCCGCCGATGGCCTACCCCCCAACCCCGGCGCGTGGCTGACCACCACCGCGAACCGCAAGGCCATCGACCGGCTCCGGCGCGAGAACAAGCGCGACGACAAGCAGAAGGAGGCTCAGCAGTTGTATGACCATGACCCACCTGAGCCCCTCGGCGCGATCGACGACGACCGGCTGCGGCTGATCTTCACCTGCTGCCACCCGGCGCTCGCGATGGACGCCCGCGTGGCGCTGACGCTGCGACTGGTCGGCGGCCTGACCGTGCCCGAGATCGCCCGGGCCTTCCTGGTGCAGGACGCCACGGTGGGGCAGCGGATCACCCGGGCCAAGGCCAAGATCAAGGCCGCTCGCATCCCGTACCGGGTGCCGTCCGCACAGGATCTGCCGGCACGCCTCAGCGGCGTACTCGCCGTCCTCTTCCTCGTCTTCAACGAGGGCTACCTGGCGAGCGGCCCTGACACCGCTCCTGTACGTCACGACCTGACGGCCGAGGCGATCCGGCTCACCCGCCTGATCCGCGCCCTCCTGCCGGACGACGGTGAGGTGGCAGGCCTGCTGGCGCTCATGCTCCTCACTGAGGCCCGTCGCTCCGCGCGGGTCTCGCCGACCGGCGAGCTGGTCACCCTCGACGAGCAGGACCGCGGGCTCTGGGACGCGGCGCTGGTCGCCGAAGGTCATCGACTGGTCCGCGAGCGCCTGGCCTCCGGAGTGGCTCCGGGTCGATACCAGCTCCTGGCCGCGATCAACGCCGTGCACACCTCCACCGGCGACGTGCGCGACACCGACTGGTCGCAGGTCGTCGCCCTCTACGACCAGCTCCTCCGCCTTGACCCCTCGCCGATCGTCGTCCTCAACCGAGCTGTTGCGGTCGCCGAGCTCGACGGCCCACAGGTGGCGCTGGCCGCCGTCGACCGTCTCGAGGATGCGCTGACCGGCTATCACGCCTATCACGCGACGCGCGCGGACCTGTTGCGCCGCCTGGGCTGTCGCCGGGACGCGCGCGCGGCGTACGACAAGGCCATCGACCTGGCGGGCAACACCGCCGAGACCGCCTACCTGACCCGCCGCCGCGACGAGCTGGGCTAGCCGACGATCCCACGCAAGACCCCCGCCCGGCCGGCCACGACCAGGCCGGCCGTCCATCCGGGGGCGCGGCCACCGGCGGGCGGTTGGGCGGTTGGCGCGTCGGTGTCGTGGCCTGCGCGGGCGAGGAGCCACGAGGTCAGCGAGTTGGAGTTCCACATCTCGCCGGCCCGATGCTCGTCCAGGCCCCAGGTGGCGCAAGGAAAGGACGCTACGAGCTCGACCACTCGACGCGCCTTACGCTCGTCGGTACTGACCTGTCGTGGGCTGTCGACGGCGGCCGACAGGTCCGGGATGGTGCCCCCCTTCCAGCAACGGACCTCGTAGCGGAACAGGCGTGATCGGCCGAGCAACGGCAGACCAACGGCACCTTCGCCGACGACTCCGCGGTCGGGGCAGGTGGCGGTCCACACCGGTGCCATCTCGATGGTGAAGGTGGCTGCGGCCAGGTGCACGACCAGCGCGGAGTGGTAGAGCTTCATGAGGGAGCGGTGGTGCCAGGCAGCGGTCAGCGACTCGTACAGCCGACCGCTGGCGCGCACGTACCGTCCGCCTTCCCCCGAGCCGAGCGGCAGCCAGTAGAGGTCGACACTCGACGGCCCACCTAGCAAGCGGGGTGACGTCGACAGCTCGGTCACGGTGTTGCCTGGGCCGGTTTGTGCGCCATCGGCGGCGTCCCGCCGTCGAGGTCGCGGACGTTGTACCTGATGTCGTCGAGGCGGAACTCGAGATACGTGAACGGGCCTTCCGGCAGCGGTGCATCCCACCGTCCTTCACCGACGGCGAGGACCCGGCGGCCGTGGAGGTCGCGGTGCGCCGAGAGTGGCGTCGACCAGGTCTGTGCAGTGAACGACGTGCCATCGGAGGAGGAGCGGGACCGGTCTGGCGAGACGAAGTCGACCAGGTCGTGATCGGCGTCGAACGTCAGGACGGCGCTCACGACCTGATCCGCGTTGGTGAACACTCCTCGCACGTGGTGGGCGTCGAGGGCAGTCCATCGGACGGGGGCGCCGATGATCGCCCCCGGCGCCAGCACGACCAGGTCGTTGAAGACGGTGACTGTCTCCCCGCGGTCCATCTCCGGTCCCGCGGCGTCGACGACCGGGATGAGCGACAGCAGCTTCACCCGCATCGTGGCGGTCGCGTCGGCGTACTCGTGCAGGACCGTCACCGGAAACCCGGACCGGGTTGCGTCCATGAGGAACAACCGTTGCGGCAGTGGTCCGTAGGTGTTGACCTGGCGGCCGGTGAACGGCATCCAGGCTCCTGCCGGGTCGCTGCGGATGCGTCCGTGGAAGGTTGCCTCGAAGCTGGTCAGGCGTGGCTGACCCACTGCCCCGGAGCGGCGGATGTAGGCGGCGAGGGGTGCTGGGAGGCCGTCGAGGTCTGCCTCGGTCACGAGGGTGGGTTCGGGCTCGACCGCTGCCAGAGCACGCGTCGACTGCGCGATCCACTGAGCGTGGAAGCTGACCGGTCCCACTGAGGCAAAGCCGTAGCCGGCAACTAGAAGCAACACGATGTTGACTGCGGTGCCTGCTTTCGCGTCGTTCCACGACGTGGCAATCACGACCTGGGAGACGGTCGCAGCGCCGAGGGCCACGGCCCACCACCACGTTGGCCGGCCGGCTGCGATGAGGCCTGCGGCGGCCAGCACGAGCACCGCGGCCATCAGCCACAGCGATCCCGCCCGGGCGCCGATGGGCTGCTCGAGCTGGGGGACGTCGGACCACCCCAAGCCCTTGACCGCCCCGAGCAGGTGGATCAGTCCATGGCCGACGAGCACCGCGACCAGACCCCAACGGGCGACGGTGGTCATTCTTGCGGGTCGCCGTCGGTCGATCCCGTGCCGTGGTGCTGGGCCGCGAACGGCACGAGCTCGGCGACGACCGACACCTGATCGCGCTCGTGCACGACGTGAGCGACCGCCTCGTGGCTGACCCCGGCGAGCAGCAGCCGGACAGGGTGGGGAGTCTCGAAGTTGCGCCACCACGTCTTGTGATCCGCCCGGCCCACCCTGATGTGCACGGTCGTCCCGTCGACGCGGTACCCGACGACGAGCCGGTGGTCCACGCCGGTGCGCCGTCCGGAGTACACGACCACAGCCAGCCGTCGCCCGAGCCGTCCACCCGCTGTGCTGTGCAGCAACGGGATCAGGAATCGGTTCGTCGTGGCCAAGGCTCGGGTGCCGGCCGGTGTCATAGGTCGAATGTCGGGCGTGCCGAGCACTCTGGGCAGAGTCAAAGGTCCCGCGGCGCCACCGTGGCCGGGCGGGCGGTCGTCAGGGCGCCACGTCATACTCGGAACCGGCCGGGTGGTGTCACCCTCGCGGTCTGCGGACGACCACAGGGAGCGGACCATGGCCTGGAAGCCCACCGAGATCGGCGACCTCAGGGGGAGGACGGCCGTCGTCACGGGGGCGAACTCGGGCATCGGGTTCGTCGAGGCCAAGACCCTGGCTGAGCACGGCGCCCACGTGATCCTCGCCGTGCGTGATGTCGAGGCCGGCCGGGCCGCGGCCGCGCGCATCGACGGGAGCACGACCGTCCAGTCGCTCGACCTGGCCTCGCAGCGGTCGGTGCACGAGTTCGCCGACCGGGTCCCCGGCCCGATCGACCTGCTCGTCAACAACGCCGGGGTCATGGCGCCCGCGACGCGCCGGACGACAGCGGACGGGCACGAGCTCCAGTTCGGCACGAACCACCTCGGGCACTTCGCGCTCACCGGGCGGCTGCTGCCCGCGTTGCTGGCCGCCCCCGCTCCGCGGGTGACGACCGTCGCCTCGCTCGCGCACCGCCAGGGCGACGCACGGGTCGTCGACGGCAACGTGTCGGGTGACTACTCGCCGAGCCTGACCTACGGACGGTCCAAGCTGGCCAACCTGCTGTTCGCGATGGAGCTGCACCGCCGGGCCGTTGCGGCGGGGTCGAAGCTGACGTCGACGGCGGCGCATCCCGGGGTCGCGGTCACCAACCTGGTCGCCAGCCGGGACGGGATGGGCTCCCGCTGGTTCTTCCGCACCCTCGCGCCGCGGCTCATGCGGGTGGTGCTGCCAGGGTCCACCGGTGGAGCCGAGGCGGTCCTCTACGCAGCGACCGTCGCGGCTCCCGGGTCGTACTCCGGGCCGACCGGGCCGGGTGAGGTGCGCGGCAAGGTCGGGCCGGCACGGCTCAGCGCCCTGGCGACCGACGAGGACCTCGCCGGGCGGCTGTGGGCGGCCAGCGAGGAGCTCACCGGGGTGACCTTCGAGCTCTGAGCGCGCTCAGGTCAGGGAGAACGGCGGGTAGCGGTCGGTGACGAGCAGCGTCGCGTAGGCCTGCACCCGAAGGCCCCAGCGTCCGACCCCGACGACGTAGTCGAACAGGGACCGCGGGTACTGGCCGGTGAAGATGATGGCCACCCAGGCGATGAGGACCGCGAACACGGCGCCGACGGCCAGCACGATCAGGACGACGACGTGCGGGATCACCAGCAGCCACTTCACCAGCGGCAGCCACCGGTTGAGGTCTCGCTCGGCGTCGGGGTAGTCGATCTCGAGGTGCACGGCCTGCTCGTCCTCGGTCGAGGGGTACTGGTCGGTGAGCAGGACGAAGTAGGCGCCGACGCGGGTGCTGAAGCGGGCGAGCTCGCGGGCGAAGTCGAACCACCAGCGCGGGTACCGTCGGCGCACGACGATCATCAGCAGGGTGGCGAGGAACAGGCCGGCGGCGATTCCGCCGCTGGTGTTGCTCACCTGCCGGCCGCTCTCGTCGTACACCTGGCGCGTCTCCCCGCCGCTCAGCACCGCGAGGACGACCGCGATCGGGATGATGAGCACGACGCGGAACAGGCTGGTCACGCGGTCCAGCTGGTCGGGGTAGTCGACGTCGAGACGGGCGGGGTACGCCGCGGGCTCGTCCTGGTCGGTCATGGGCACCTCTCGGTTGGCGGCTGAGCCGCCAGCGTGCTCTGCGACGGCCGCGAGGTGCCAGGGCCGAACGTCCTTCGTCGTCGCAGAGGTCTCGGAAGACCTGCAGGCGCGATCAGCGGACGACGGCGGCCGACACCAGCAGCGCGGCGGACTGCTTCGCCACGGCGGGCGCGTCCAGGCCGGCGTCCAGCGCACCGCTGGCGAGGCCGCCGTCGAGCAGCAGCGTCAGCGCGCGAGCCAGCGCGTGGGGGTCACGGGCACCGGCGCGGGTGGCCAGGTCGCTCACCCACGCGAGGATGGCTGACTTGTGCGCGAGGGTTCGCTCGTGGACGGCGGTGCCCGGCTGCGACTCGGCCGCCGTGTTGATGAAGGCGCAGCCCCGGTACCCGTCCCGGCGGCACGCGCCGGACAGCGCGTCGAAGAGGCCGACGAGCTGGTCGGCCGGGTCGCTCCCGGCGGCCGCGGCCGCGTCCGCCAGTTGCCCGGTCCACTCGGAGTCGACCTGGTCGAGGTAGGCGACGACGAGGTCGTCCTTCGCCGGGAAGTGCTTGTAGAAGGTGGCCTTGGCGACGCCGGACTCGGCGATGAGGAGGTCGACGCCGACAGCGCGGATTCCCTTGGCGTAGAACAGCTGGAACGCCGTCTGCAGGATGCGCTCGCGCGCCGAGCCGACCCCGGGCGTGGGGGGTGGGTTGCGGGTGGCGGCGGCGGTCACGTTCCTCAGTGAAGCAGACAGATCCGTCTACGAGCCAGCCGGACCGGCGTTGACTAGACAGACCTGTCTGCTATGGTCTCCTCCACCAGGTAGACAGATCTGTCTACGGCTAGCTCTGGTGGCTCGAGGGACCTAGTGAAGGAGAGATCGTGCAGATCGCAGTTCTGGGGACGGGCATGGTCGGTCAGGCACTCGCGGGGCGCCTCGCCGGGCTGGGCCACGTCGTCACCGTCGGCACGCGCGACCCGCAGGCGACGCTGCACCGCAGCGGCCCGGACGGCATGGGCAACCCGGCGTTCAGCACCTGGCTCGAGCAGCACCCGACCGTTGCGCTGGCCACCTTCGAGGATGCGGCGGCTGCCGGCGAGCTGGTGGTCAACGCCACGGGTGGTGACGCCACGCTGGCGGTGCTCGAGCAGGCCGGCGCCGACCATCTCGCCGGGAAGGTCCTCGTCGACATCGCGAACCCGCTCGACTTCTCGAACGGCGCGCCTCCCACGTTGTTCGTCAAGGACGACGACTCGCTGGGCGAGCAGGTGCAGCGCGCCTTCCCCGACGCGCTGGTCGTCAAGACGCTGAACACCCTCAACGCCAACCTGATGGTCAATCCCGGTGAGCTGGGCGAAGTGACATCGGTCTTCGTGTCGGGCAACGATGCGGCAGCCAAGGCCACGGTCACCGAGCTGCTGGAGAGCTTCGGCCACCGCGACGTGATCGACCTCGGTGACATCAGCACCGCGCGCGGCACCGAGATGCTGCTACCCGTGTGGCTGCGGTTGTGGGGTGCGCTCGGCACGCCGGCCTTCAACGTCAAGATCGTGCGCTGACCAGCGGACGCCGAGAGCGGCCGAAGGCCTGCATCGAGTAGGCGCCGACGGCCGGGCCGGCCGCGAGCAGCAAGAAGGCGTAGCGCCAGCCGACGACGCCGGCCAGCACCGGCACGAGCTGGATCGTGACCACGGTCAGCAGGAAGCCGATCGCGGTCTGCGCGGTCAGCGCCGTCCCGACGTACCGGCGGTCGGCGACCTCGCTGAGCGATGTCGAGAAGACCCCGGAGTCCGCGATGACGGCGGCGCCCCACACAACGGTCAGCGCCACGAGCCAGCCCGGGCCCGCGGCGAAGAACAGCGGACTGGCCAGGCAGCACAGCCCGCTGACGGCGAGCGCGGTCGTCGCGGCAGCCGGCCGGCTGAACCGGTCGGCGGCCCAGCCACCGATGAGACAGCCAACCACCCCGGCGCAGCCGATGCCGACGAACGCAGTGAGACCGACAGGGACCCGGGCCGCGGCGTCCGGCTGCGCGGCGTTGCTGGCCGCGAGGAACGACGGCAGCCACGTCCACAGGGCGTAGAGCTCCCACATGTGCCCGAAGTACCCGATGTTGACCAGCCGTGGACCCCGCTGCCGGAACATCGCCAACGCATAGCGAGGATGCGGCGGCGCGGCCGCCGACAGCTGCGGGCCCGGGCGCACCGCGATGCCGGCGACCAGGGCGCCGAGCGTCCCGAGGGCTGCGGCCGCGAGCATGACCTCGCGCCACGGCAGGTCGCCCAGGCCACCGATCAGGTGCGGCAGCGCCGAACCCAGCGTGAGCGCACCGATCAGGATCCCGAAGGCGAGGCCGCGATTCGCCGTCCGTGACCAGGAGGCCGTGAGCTTCATGCCGACCGGGTAGATCCCGGCCAGGAACACGCCGGTCGTGAAGCGCAGCAGCGCTCCGCCAGCCAGGCCGTGCGCGGTCAGGGCGAACACTGCCGTGCACATCGCTGCCGCCAGCGAGCTCACGGCCATCAGCCGGTGGGGTGGCAGGCGGTCGGGCAGGTTCAGCGCCGCCGAGGTGACCGCGCCGGTGACGAAGCCGAGCTGCACCGCGGCGGTGAGCCACACGGCTGCCGCCGCACCCATTCCCCACTCGCTGCGCAGGGCCGGCACGACGGCGGAGGCCGAGAACCAGACCGACAGGCCCAGCACCTGGACGGCGGCGATCAACGCGCGTTGCACTCCGGGGCGGTGCATGAGGTACGGCTGCTCTCGAGTCGGTGAGCGATCGGCGCGGGGAGTTCCGGCAGGGCACGTTCCCGCGTGTCGAGGGTAGCTCCGCGGCGTGCCGCCCCGCGGCGGGATGGTAGGCATGGCGCCGTGCAGCTGACACCGTCCGAACGCGACCGACTGCTGATCTTCACCGTCGCCGAGCTCGCCCGGGCGCGACGCCGGCGTGGCCTGCGCCTGAACGTCCCGGAGGCGACCGCGCTGATCGCGGACACCGTGTGCGAGGCCGCCCGGGACGGGGTGCGGCACGCGGATGCTCTGGCCGCCGGAGCAGCGGTGCTCGGACCGGACGACGTGCTCCCGGGCGTCGCTGACGTCCTGGTCGACGTCAAGGTCGAGGCCCTGTTCGACGACGGCACCCGGCTGGTCGTCGTCCCGGACCCGATCGGCGGTGGTCACCTCGCCGGCGGCGCCCCGGGCGCGATGCGCGCGGCGGCCGACCCGGCATACGACCCGTACACGGACCCCACCCGCAGCGCCCGGCTCGACGTGCGGGAGATCGACGTGGTCAACCTGGCCGGCGTCCCGATCGCCGTCACGAGCCACTTCCACTTCTTCGAGGTCAACCCGCGGCTCTCGTTCGACCGAGCAGCCGCCTACGGTCGGCACCTGGACATCCCGGCCGGCTCCAACACGCCGTTCGCGCCCGGTGAGACCACCCACGTGCGGCTGGTGCCGTTCACCGGCGAACGGGTGATCATCGGGTTCGCTGGCCTGGTCGACGGCCCGCTGGACGCGCCGGGTGCCCAGCAGCGTGCGCTCGACCTGTTGCGCGCCACGGGGTTTGCCGACACCGGTGCCGGCTCGGCGGGCCACCCGGACGCGGTGCAGCGCCTGACCCAGCACCATGCCGAGCACCGGGAGACGCAGCAGTGACCACCAACCCCAACGCGCAGCCGGCGGTGTACGGACCGCGAACCGGCGACCGCGTGCGGCTCGGCGACACCGGCCTCGTCGTCCAGGTCGAGCAGCACGACCAACCCGACGGTGACGAGTTCCTCCTCGGGTTCGGCAAGACCGGGCGGGACGGCATCGCCCTGCGCGCCGTCCCCAGCCGGGAGTCCGTGGACGTCGTGATCACCAACGTGCTCGTGATCGACGCAGTCCTCGGGATCCGCACCACCAGCATCGGAATCCGGGATGGGCGCATCCAGGCCGTCGGCCGCGCCGGCAACCCGGACACCTCCGACGCGATCGACATCGTCGTCGGCACCGGCTCGATCGTCATCGAGGGCGCGGGCCTGATCGCCACCGCAGGCGCGGTCGACACCCACGTCCACCTGATGTCTCCGCGGGTCATGGAGGCCGCGATCGCCTCCGGCGTGACCACGCTCATCGGCCAGGAGTTCGGTCCGTTCTGGGGTGTGGGCGTGGGTGCCGCAGCGCCCTTGCGCGTCGCGTACGCCGCCTTCGACGCCTACCCGGTCAACGTCGGGCTCCTGGGACGCGGGTCGGCGTCACGGCAGGGGCCGATGCTCGAGGCCCTTGAAGCCGGCGTCTGCGGGTTCAAGGTGCACGAGGACACCGGCGCGCACCTGCGCTCGCTCGACACGTGCCTGACGGTGGCTGACGAGTACGACGTCCAGGTGGCGGTGCACACCGACGGGCTCAACGAGGGTCTGAGCGTGCACGACACCCTGGCGGTGGCGGCCGGACGGACCTTCCACGCGTACCACGTCGAGGGCTGTGGGGGCGGGCACACCCCCAACGTCCTCGAGCTCGCGGGAGTGCCCACGGTGCTGGCGTCGTCCACCAACCCGACCCTGCCGTATGGCCGGGATGCCATCGCTGAGCACTTCGCCATGATCATGAACGTCCACGCCCTCAAGGCCGACCTCCCGGGTGACGCAGACATCGTGCGCGCCAGGGTGAGGGGCGCCACGATGGCGGCCGAGAACCTGTTGCACGAGAACGGGATCATCCCCATCACCTCGTCCGACGCGCAGGGCATGGGGCGCGCGGGCGAGACGATCCGGCGGACGTTCCAGCTCGCCGCGGTGCTGAAGGCCGAGCCGACCGACCACGACAACACCCGGGTGTTGCAGTACCTCGCGAAGCTGACCGTCAACCCGGCCATCGCGCACGGGCTCTCGGCCCACGTCGGATCGCTGCAGCCCGGCCGGCTGGCCGACATCGTGCTGTGGAACCCCGCCTCGTTCGGCGCCAAGCCCGCCGTCGTCCTGAAGTCCGGGCTCCCGGCCTGGGGGACGGTCGGCGACCCGAACGCGGTGGTCGAGAACGCCGAGCCCAGGGTGATCGGGCCGCAGTTCGGCGGGATCGGCGGTGCAGCAGTCGACCTCGCCGTGCTGTTCACCAACGCCGCGGCCGCGGATGCCGGGCGCGACACCTTTCCCACCCGCCGGCGCCGCGTTCCCGTCAGCCGGTGCCGCGACCTCGGCCTTGCCGACATGGTGCGGCACCGCGCCAGCGGCCACGTCGTGGTCGACAACGCCGGGACCGGCGTCACCCTGGACGGCGAGCAGCTGCGGATGGAGCCGACGCCGTCAGTTCCCTTGTCCCGCCTGTACTTCCTCTGACCTCCGCGGCTCGCGCAGGCGCCTCACGCGCGGACCCGGATGCTGCGCGCGCCGGCGTGCGACGAGCCGAGCACCGCGTCACGCATGGGGCCGGCCGCCAACGTCACCGGCTCGGTGCGGTGGTGCACCAGCGCCAGCACGAGCACGTCGGTGTTCACCGGGTCAGCCGAGAAGTCGGTGTCGAACGTGACGACGGACGGCGCCCCTGCCGCCACCGCCGACGCCGGCCGTCGCGCGGGGCGCGCTGGGTCGACGAACGCCCATTCCGCGGGCGGCGCATACCCCGGCAGCGCGTTCGGCGCCGCACCACCAGAGGTGTCGGCGGGCAGCGCGTCCAGGGCAGCGGCCAGCCCGGCGATGGCCGGGGCGGCGACCGTCGCCCACGCTCCTGCGGTGCCCGGCAGCACGGTCCGCAGCAGCACCACGGCCGTGTCGGCAGCCGCGGCAGCGGTGAGCCCCCGGTGGTGGACGCAGACGTCGACCTGCCAGCGGCGCCGGGTCGCAGCGGCAGCGGCCGAGCGCACCGCCCCGGCGCTCGGGCCACCGGTGCGCGGCGTGGCCATGCCGACCACCCGCTCCAGCAGGTCGGCTTCGGTCGGTCCGCCGTCCGCCCATGGCACCGCCCACATCGCCGCCTGCACGCGCGCGTCGTTCCACAGCGCCGCATCGACCCGGCCGCGGGTGACCGGTCCGGGGTTGGGGAGCCCCATGACGGTGCGTACCGCCCGCAGCCGGCGTACCCACCAGGGCGTCCAGCGGCCGTCGGGGACGACGTGCGGGGCGTCCGGGAACACCGCGGGGTCGAGCGCGCGGATCGCGGTCTGCACCGACCACAGGGCGAACCGGTCGCTCGGCTGCCCGGTCCAGGGCAGGTCGGCCGGAGCCGCGACCGCCCCCGGCGCGACCGACACCGGCGTCGGTCGCAGCACGAGATCCGGGCTGGCGTGCCAGAGGAACGACGCGACCGGCGTGCCGTCCGGGTGCGCGCGCGGCAGGCCGCCGCCGGTGCGGTGGTCACGGTTGCGCTCCAGCCCCCAGTCGAGCGACCAGCTGCGCCGCGGTGATCCGGCGGCGAACAGCGGGTTGTCGGTCGGCGAGGGCAGGATCCGCCGGGTGTCGTGCGGGTGCACCCGCAGGTAGGTCTGGGACGTCGCAGGCGCACCGAGGTCGACCTCGAAGGTGCCACGCGCCTGGGTCGCCACGCGCAGCAGCCGCAGGTCCGGCTGGCCACCAGGGCGGGGGTAGACGCCGATCGAGAGGTCCTGGGCGGCGGCCTCGGGCAGGCCGGTCGAGAAGTGCTGCCACACCCAGGTCGGTGGCGCCGCCCCGACGCCCGGCGTGAACCGGCCGCGCCAGACGCCGATCGTCGTCCCGACGTAGACGGCCGCGGTGTCGGCCGGATCGACGACGACGGCGTAGGCCGGAGCGCGCGTGCCGGCGGGGAGCGTGCCCAGCCCGGTCGGGTGGCAGGTCGCCACGCCGTCCCACCACCACAACGGATCCAGCGGATGGCTGGTCGCCAGGTAGAAGCTGCCCACCCCCGGGTCGTGCACGCCCACGTCGTTGTACTCGCCGAACCCGGGCAGGCCGGCGGCGGCCGCCGGTGCGGGCACGACCGCCGGCACGCCGGCTCCTGGCACGGGCAGCCGGGTGGCCACCACGGCTGCCCCCCACGCGCCCGCACCGCCGGGGTCGGTGACCTGGTGCACGCTGCCGCGCGTGACGGCCAGCAGGCGGGTGGTGTCTCGCCAGCGCAACGCCCGGATGCCGGTTCGGACCGCTGTCGAGCCCCACGGCACACCGCCGATGGCCAGCTGGTCGGTCGCGAGCGCCGCGGGCGTCGACGCGTCGCCGGCGCGGGGGTCGGTGGCGCTGGGCAGCGTGACCCAGTTGCGCCGGAAGACCGCACCGTCCCAACGACTTCGCCCCCACGAGGTCGTGTACCAGATCCGATCGGTGCCGACCGCGAGCCGGGTCTGGGGAGTCGCTCCGGTGGTGCGGATCACGGCGGCGTTGGAGTAGAAGCTCGAGTTGGCGTTCTCCGTCGCGAACGCCGAGCCCAGCGCCGAAGTGAGCCGGAACGTCGGCGTGATGCCGGAGTTCGTGTCGTCGTTCCAGGTCGACTGGGTCCACTGCGCGACGAAGCGGCCGGGTGCGCCGGGGTCGAAGGCGACACCGCCGCCGTCGCCGAACCGCGTGACCTGGCGCCACACCCCAGCGCCGACCTGTAGCTGCGGACCGTTGTCCTGCATGCCCGCGAGCAGCACGCCGGGCGAGGTCGGGTGGGTGGCCAGGAAGCCCGGCTCCGTGACCACCATCCCGGTCGCCCGCGCGACGAACGTGCCGAGGGCGCCACCTCGGGTGGAGCGGAACGCCCCGCCGTCGCAGCCGACCCACACGTGCGCGGCCGCCCCGACCGTCTGCCAGACCACGGTGTGCACGTCGGCGTGCACCTCCGAGCCGATCCAGGTCGGGTCACTGGCCTCGCCGCCCACGTAGGTGCTGGTGAACGGGGGCGCCGGTGCCGGCGCCCCGGACGGTGCGACGGTCAGCAGGTACAGCGCCGCTGCCCACGACGGGGTGGCGGCGCCGACGAGCGCCGCATCGACCGGGCTCGCCACGGCTGCACCGCCCACGATGACGTTGGCGCTGCTGGCTGGGTCGATGGCTGCGGCGCAGTCGTAGAACGACTGGTCCTGCGGTGGTGCCGCCTGCCCGAACAGCTGGGCCGGCACGCCCCCGACCTGCTGCGCGGTGGGCGGTGCCGTCGTCCCGTCGATCCGCCACAGGCTTGGCCCGGTGCCGAGCACGTACAGGACGTCGGGATGGTTGGCGTGCGCCGCGATGGACAGCCTGGAGGTGCTCGCATTCAGCCCCGGGAGCGGGATCGGCACGAAGGCCGCACCACCGGTGCTGCACCACAGCCCGGTGCCTCCGCTGACTGGGTCGACCAGGCACGACCAGAACCTCGCGGCGTGCGCTCCGGTGGCCGGCAGCCACGCGATGTCGGTGACGTAGGCAGTCGCCGACAGGCCGCCCGCCAGGGCCTCCCAGACCGGCACCACCATCAGCGACCAGGGGTCGGTGCCGGCGGCGGCGGCCGAGCTGTGCACGTGCAGCCCGGCGGTGGTGGCGGCGATGAGGTGGCGGTTGTCGGCCGGGTTGGCCGCGATCCGGAAGACCCCCTGCCCGCGCAGCCCGGCGTACGCCGGGGCGGGTGGTGCGGGTGGGCGCGCCACCGCCTGGGCCGGGTCCCACGGGTCGGCCAGGGGGGCAGCGCGGGCCGCCTGCACCGGGCCGACCTTGTGCAGCACGCCGACGCCGCCGTACCCGCCGACGACGCCCGAGTCGCGCGCCCACGGCGGTACCGGCTCACCGGTGCCGACCCACACCTCGTCGTCGGTGATGTCGTTGACGAACCGCACGTGGATGGCGCCACCGGCCAGCGAGTGCGACGACGGGGCGAGGGTGCTGCGGTCGGTGGTCGTGCGCCAGGCGCCCACCGGCTCCCACGTCGCGCCCGCGTTGCCCGAGTACCAGACGCCGCCCAGCCCGCTCACGACGTAGACCCGCTGGCCGTCCGGCGATACCGCGAGGCCGTTCACCCGGCCGGTGACCCGTACGTCGGAGTCGACCACGCCGCGCACGCTCGTGGTCGGCCCGAGCGGCTGCCACAGGCCGTCGGCGCTGACCGGCGGCGCGGCGACCGGACGAGGGGCAGGCGCCGCGTCACCCGCCGGCGCGGGCGTCGTGGCGGACTCGGGCGCGGCGGCTCGACCGAGAAGCCACCGGCTGCGGTCGCCGGACCGGCCGGTGCGGGTCCGCTTGGCGTCGACGGCCCAGGTGTAGCGGTCGCTCATGTCGCGTCCTCGGGTGCCGGGTTCGGGTCGACGCGCACCCAGCCCTCGCGCAGCACCGTCGCGCGGTCGGGCAACAGCGCGGAGGAGCCGGCCGCCAGGATGGCGTCGTCGCGCCAGCCGAGCGGCCCTTCGCGCGTGGTGAGCAGCTGTCGATCGCCCAGCGCAGCCACCAGCGGCAGCCGCACGTCGCCGGGGTCGACCAGCACCGGCCCGACCCGGATGCTCGGCACCAGGCGGTCCAGGCCCTGCGCGAACCACGACCGCGACAGCGCAACCCGTCCCCGCGGTACGACGCCGCTGGTGAGGTGCACTCCGGCACCGGGGGCCATGAGCAGGGTGAGCACGCGCGGCACTCCGGGCCGCACGACCAGCTCGCTGGTCGGGTCGATGTAGGGGTGCGTGATGGGTGAGATCGCTGGCTCGACGGGCGTCTGGCCGAACGCGACCAGGTGCCCCTTGCCGGGGCCCGCCTCTCGGGCCAGGTCGGCGACGGCGGCGTCGACCAGGTGCACCCGCGAGTAGTCGTCGTCGACGAACCAGCCCAGCAGTCCGTCGTCCGGCCGGGTGATCTCGCCGAGCCGCACGGACACCTCGACGGCGGCCAGCGCGGCGTACTGCTCGCCGCGCGGGCCGCGACCGGACGCCCCCGAGCCATCATCGAGCGCGAGGGTGAGCAGGTCGTCGGCCACGTCCACCTCGAGTACAGCGCGCACCACGGCGATGGGGCGCCCGACGATCGCGGCCAGCTCCGCCGACCCGGCCGCGGCGATCGGGTCGACGGTCCAGAGCGTGGTGTCGACCGCGCGCAGCAGGGCCGAGAGTGCGGAGTCGGCCCCCTCGACGGCTCGCCCGCCGGCACGGGCGCGCGCGTCAGCCGCCACCATGCCTGAGGCCACCGCCGCCAGCGGCGCCTGCGCCGCGGCCAACCCGGTCGAGGGTGCTGCATCGACCGGAACCGGCCGGCCCGGGGCCGGCTCCCACACCACGCCGCCGCCGTCCGGCCCGGCGGCGCCGGTCACCAGCAGCTCGCCGAGCGGCGTGCCGTCGGTGGCGAACGCCTCGAGCGACTCGTCGACGTGGTCGGGCAGCAGGAAGCCGGCCACGGGGTTGACCATGCCCGTCGCGTCGGCCTCGTCGACCCGGGCGTCGACCGCATCGGCGGCCGAGCCGGCGTCCGAGCCGACCAGCCGCAGCCGAACGCGCACGGGGGCACTGAACCGCGGCGCCCGCCGGATCGCGCCGGGCGAGTCGTCGACGCGCAACCGCTGGGGCACCGTGGCCGTCGTGGGATCGAGCCCGAGCACGCGACCGTAGGCGTCCAGCAGCCGGGCCTGGGTGAGCCGCACCTGACCCGCGGCCAACAGGTGTGGCAGGTCGTCGGGCACCAGCGGGGTGGTGCTGCCGTCCTCCGCCTTGTCGCGCACCGTGCGCGGCGGCAGCCCGAGCAGGCGCTGCCGCACGCCGTCGAGCGCAGCGCCGAGCAGGTCGGGAGACCCGGCGACCGCGGCGAGCACCGACAGCCGCGCCTGCATCGGCCCGTCGACCTCGCCCTGGCCCTTGGAGTCGCGGACCGTCTCGTCCGAGACGTACCGGGCGACGGCGGCTCCCACGGCTGCCGCCGTCCCTGTCGTCAGCGGTACGCGCGCCGTGCAGGTGCGCACGGGCGGGGAGGTCGAAGGGTCGTAGCCGGTGGCAGGCTCGAGGTCGGTCTGGCCGAGCTGCCACGACGATGTGGTGGTCGGCGACACCCCGGTCGAGCAGACCTCCACCGAGAACTCGAGCCACTGCGGCGCCCACGGCTGTGCCCAGGCGGTGATGCCGACCGGGCTCGGCTCCACGTTGGCGAGCACCGAGTGCTCGCGCAGCGTGGCCCTGATCCGCGAGGCTTCCGCGTCGACGTCGCCGGGGCGCCACACCGCGTCCACCACGGGATCGGACACCGACGCCGTCCCGGCGAGCGTCGAGTAGGCACCGCTGGAGTCGTAACGCAGCAGGTGCTCGGCCTGCAGCCGGCCGGCGAACGCGGCCACCGTCGCCTGGGACGTCGACCCGGACCGCTCGGCAGCGCGGCGGGCCAGCCAGCCGCTCAGGTGGGGCGAGACGAGCAGCGCCTCCCGAGCCAGCGCCGTGGCCTCGGCCGGCACCGCGCCGGACGGCACGCTCGAGAGCACCGCGCTGCCGGGCAGCACGCCGTCGAAGGACGGCGTCAGCTGGCTGGCATGCCGCACCAGCAGCGTGCCGTCGGTGCTCCACCGGCCGTCGCCGCCGTGGCGCAGTGAGCGACCCGCCCCGCGCACCGCGAGGTAGGGGTCGGACGGTACGTACCGCGGCGGTGACGGCCGGGTCTCGGTCCGCACCTTGGGGGCTGCCGTGGCCGCTCCCGGCACGGGAGGTGCGGACGATGTCACCCCGGCGGCCGCGGTCGCTGAGCCGGCGATCTTCTGCTGCGCGTAGGCGGCGCCGTACGCGGTGCGCTCGCTGGCGCGTTGCGTGGTCTGCGCGACGTTCTCGGTGGCGATCAGCGAGGCCATCGCCGCGTACTTCGAGCCGCCTTCGGCGAGCACGACCGTGTGCTGGCCCTTGCCCTGCGAGACCGTGCCGACCCGCCGTCCACGACCTGGCACGGCGACCTGCCCATCCAGCAGCCGGTCGGTGCTGCCAGGCTCGCCCGAGGCGACCGTCGTGAAGCCCTCGGCGTGCACGTCGGCGTCGATCTCGGCGGCCCCTCCAGGGTCGGTGACCCGCTGCACCGCGTGCTGCACGAACGCTGTCACCAGGCGCTCGACCACGGCGAGGTCCTGGTCGCCCGAGACGCCCAGTCCGGCCGCCGCGCTGCGGGCGGTGAGCGCGCCGATCGCGTCGTAGAGGTGCTCGCCCAGGGCCAGCTCGGCGCGGTCGGGGGCCGGGCGCAGCTCGGCGCCGGCCACCCGGGCCTGCTGGTCGGCCGAGACCGGGACGCCGACCACGGCGCCGTGCAGCAGCGTCGAGGCCTCCGGTCGAGGCGGCTGCTGCGGAGCGACGTAGCGCAGCGGGCCGTCGATCCGGGCCTCGACCCGGCCGACGTCGCCGCCGCCGAGCAGGCCCGGCGCGAAGGCAAGTGCCTGGGCCATGGTGAGCTGCTCGGACGCGGCGCCGTAGCGCACCGCCGCCTGGGCGCCGACGTCGGTCAGCGCCAGCCGCCCCACCGAGCCGCCGTCGACGGGCACCGCGACCGAGGCCTGCGGGGTGGCGGGTGGCAGCGGGTCACGCCGCCAGGCCAGGCTCGCCAACCGCCGATCGAGGGCGTTGCTGCCTCTGACCTCGTCGAGGGGATCGAGGTCGGGTCGGGACCACCAGCCGACGACGAGGTACGTGGCCCGGCCGCCCTCGGGGCCGCCCGGGAGGGTGCCGCCCAGCGTCGGGTCGGCGGCCAGGTCAGCGAGCGGGTCGTGGAACGCGAACCGCCGGGCCGCGGCGTCGTAGCCGGCCGTCCAGGTCAGCGTGCCGCCGGCCGTGCCCGTCAGCCCCTCGGGCGGCACGACCGCGGTGTTCGGCACGTCGTCCGCGCCACCTGCGGTGGCATCGCCGGTCCACGCCGGCAGCGGCCAGACCCGGCCCGTGCACGAGTCGAGCACCCACCCGGTCTGCGTCGCCGTCGAGCCGCCTGCGGCCGCGAGCAGGCGCAGGACCAGCCAGCGGTCCGGCAGCGGCGCAAGCTGCAGGCCGCCGCCGTCCGGGCGAGGTCCGCCCGCTACCGGGCTTGGCCCGTTGCCCTGGCTGGTGCTCGGGTCGGCGAGCGCTCCGCGCAGCAGTGCGTCCGGCATCGCCCAGTGCAGGTGCACGCCCGGGTCACGCGGCACCGGGGCGGTGAACGGCTCTGGCCCGGTGACGATGTCGTGGGCGCCGTCACCGGGGGCCGGCGCGCGGCCGGGCGACAGCGCCCCGACCAGCGGGACGCCCTCGGTGCCCGCGCCGCCGTCCGCGGGCACCACCAGCGCCTGCACGTCGACGGGCACGCAGACCCGGGGCTCGCGCAACAGCTCGTCGTCCCACGTGGTCAGGACGGCTTCGGACAACGCGATCCGGCCGACCAGGCTGTACGCCTCGGTGACCTGGAACTGCTGCATCGCGTCCGGGGAGTAGGCGGCGCTCACGGGTCGATCACCTCCCGGGCGAGGAACCGGCGTTCGAGGTCGACGAACGCGATGCTGGGCCGGAACATCGCGTCCAGCTCGATCACTGCGGCGTCGGGGTCGGAGAGGGTCTGGTCGCCGAAGACCGCACGCCAGGGGAACTGCAGCATCTGGATGCCGAACTCACCGGCGTCGACGTCCGGGCCGACGTGCGTCTGGGGCACGGCCTTGAATCGCTGGGCGAGGGTGGCAAGGTGGAGCACTCCCGGCGCCCCCTTGCGGAACGGGACGTCCACCGACTGGTCAGGCGAGAGCAGGTCGCCGGTGGTGACGTCGCGCAACGGCACCGTGGCGCTGAAGCCGCCGGGCACCGGGTCCTGGTCGATGCCGTACTGGACGCCGGCTCGCGGCTCCTCCAGGTGCACCACCTGCGGGAACCCGTCGATGAGCACCAGCAGCACCGCCGGAGCGAGCCGTTCCATCCGCAGCAGCGGTAGCCGGCCGAGCTTCACCGCGTCGCCGTCGTCCACGTCGCGGTCGTCGATCTGGGGCTGCCCGGCGAGGTTGTCCTTGCCGTAGGCGCGCACGTGCAGGGCCGGCCACCCGGACACCAGGCGCGAGCGCAGCAGGAACCCGGTGATCGCGCCCGCCTTTCCCATCGGGACGCCGGCGCCGGGGGTCCAGCCGGGCAACCGGACGAGCCGCTCAGCCTCGTCGACCTCGTCGCGCACGACGGGGTACATCTGCTCCAGCAGGGCGCGGTCGGACGTCGTCACCGTGCCGACGCCGAGCGCACCCTCGACCAGCGAGTCGGTCCAGCCGCGGTCGATGTGGAAGAACCTGATCGACTCGGCCGGCAACAGGCTCGTGTCCGCCACCAGATGGCTGAACGGCACGGCCTCGAGCAGCCGCAGCCGGGCCAGCCAGATCCGCAGGTCGCGCGGCACGCGACGCGGGCCGGGGTCGGGCGCGTCGTCGACGACCGTCGGCGTGATCTCGCCGTAGATCTCGAGCAGGGCGCTGGAGATGACGGTCGAGAGCAGCTGCTGGCTCGACACCAGCTGGTAGTCGCTCATGGTCGCCCTCGCACCGGGGAGTCGCCGCGGCGGCCGAGCGCCGTCGCGGTCTCGACGAGCTGCGCCGCAAGATCCTCCAAGGCGGCCCGGGCCACGGCCTGGTCGACCTTCGGGTCGCGATCGGCGGTGGAGACCGGCGCAGCCCAGAGCCGCTGCGCCACCTGCGCGGTGTCACCGTCGAGCGCCACGTCGTCGAGAGCGAGCCCGCGGGCGAGCCGCTTGTCGCGTCCCTCGACGAAGGTCGCCGCGACGTCGTCGACGGCGAAGCCCGGCGGAGCGGCGGGTACCGGCTGCGCGATGACCGTCGGCTCCTCGCCGAGCGCCGAGAGCAGTCCCCGGGCGAACCGGCGTCCGGCCCCAGCGGCCCGCCGGGCGTCGTCCGGCACCGGCGGCCCGGGCAGGTCGCTGAGGTCGAGGTCGCTGACCACGTCGACGTACGGGTCAGCCACCGCGAGCAGGGCGGCCAGGCCGGCCGGCGCAGCTGCCACGACGTTCGCCGCCACGGCTGCGGTGAGCGCGGCCGAGAACCGCTCGCGCCGCCAGCGACCCAGGGCGGCCACGACACTCGGCTGTGACAGGGCCAGCAGCCGGCCGATCTCGTAGGCCGCCGCGTAGGTGAGGTCCTCGCGGCCGTCCGGCGTCACCCGACGCAGCTGGTCGCTGTGGTGGGCCACCGGGTAACGGCCGTCCGGGCGGGCGCCAGCCCGCTCGACGGGCTCGGGGACGAGGGGGCCGCGGAACCACGCGGTCGAGGTCTCGCCGCGGCGGGTCTGGTGGGCCGTCTCGACGTGACCGGTGGGGGCGATGAGCGGCAACGGGCGCGCCGTCGGCGGCTCGGTCGGCGGACCGTACGGTGGCGTGCCCTCGGGCAACGGCTCGCCGTCCGGTGTCTCGGGCCCCACCGGTTGGTGGCCGAGCAGCCGCGAGCTGACCCCGTTGGCCAGGCTCTGGAAGTCGCCCGCCTCGGTGCAGGTGAACGACCAGCTCGCCAGGACGGGGAACCGCACCGTGCGCTCGACGAGGTGCCACGGGACGACGTAGCCGATGCCGGTGCCGACGACCGAGAGGTTGTCGAACGCCTGGTACTGCAGGCCTTCGCTGGCGGTCGTCGCATTGCCGGCTACGGCGCCGGTCGCTGACGCCCAGGCCGAGCCGGTCGACACAGCCGAGGTGAACCGCACGGCGTGCTCGGCCGCGACCTCGGCGGTCAAGGCGCCTGGTGCGGCAGCGGGGTTGTCAGCCACAGCGAAGTGCTGCTGGTTCGCGAGCTGCGCGGCCTGCGACAACCCCATGCCGGGGGCGTCGCTGCTGGTCGAGCCGTGCGCGAGCAGGGCGGTCACGACCTGCAGGTCGACCACCTCGGCCAGCACCAGGTAGTTCGGCGCCACCGGCGGGTTGACCGGCAGCTCGCCGTCCTGCCCCTCGATGTTGATCAAGCAGGCGGTGTACTTCGTGTTGGCCTGCGGCAGGCGGTTGCACAGCACGACCGCCATCCAGCCGTCGTCGTCACCCAGGGCCAGCTCGGTGTCGCGCAGGTCGACCTCGCGGACGTGGCAGAGCATCGGCAGGTCCTCGAGCGCCGGGAAGATCTTGCTCACCACGCTCTCGGGTACCTCCAGGCAGGTGCCCTTCGCCACGTCGGCCGCGCCCGGCAGCGTCACCGGGCTGGTCACGCAGGATGCCACCGGAACGTCGTTGTAGAGGTTGCCCTCACCATCGGCGATGAGCACGAGGGCCAGCCAGGGCCGCGGCGTGGTCGTCTTCAGCTGCGCCTCGCTGAGGTTCTCCAGCGGCGTCCCGTCGGCCGAGACCCTCGATCGCTCCCACGGCAGGGTCCGCCGGCGTAGCACGACCTGCGGCAGTCGGGACGTGAACGACCCGCGCGCGCTGGCCGGCGGGAACGTCGAGAGCACCTGGTCGGGGGGCAGTGCGTACCGGGGCGCGGTGACGTCCAGCGCCGCGTTCAGCGACTCGACCGGGCCGGGCAAGCCGCTCACCGCCCCGGTCAGCGTGTACTCACCGGCAGGCAGGGGTGGTCGGGCGAACGGGTAGAGGCGGAACGTCCCCGGCGGGGGTAGGTCGGCCATCACTGCACCTCCCAGGCGATCGTCGAGACGTTCGGTCCGGGCACGGTCGGCGGGTCGACCAGTCGCGCCACCCCGGTCGACGCAGCAGCGGCCGCGAGCCAGCCGGCCGCCTGCCCGGCGCCCGACTGCTTGAGCAGCGCCGGGCTCGCGGCGACGCCGACCACGGCCACCAGGTCGCGGGCCGCGACGAGCGGATCGGCCGCCACGGTCACCCGCACGGTGCCGGTCTCGGCCGTCACGGCGAGCGGCACGACCAGCACGCTGGCTCCCGCGGCGTCCGTGGTGACGTGGGCCGCACCATCCTGGTGAGCGCCGTCCAGCCCGATGGCCAGCCCGGTCGCGTCCGTCCCGGTGACGGCGATTGCCACCGCCGCCAGGGCCGCGCCGTGCCCTGCAGCAGTCGGTGCGGCGAACGTCGTGACGACGGCGCGCTCGGCGCCCATCAGCTGGGCCGCGCTGGTCCACGAGGAGCGCACCGGGTCGGTGCCGCGCACCGGAACCCGGCCCAGGACATCGACCACGCAGCCGTCCGCCAGCAGCAGGCCGTCAGTAGCGCTGGGGAGTGGGACGGTCGCCGTCCAGCCGCCGCAGACCGCCCACGGGTCGGCGACCGGCGCAGCGGGCGGACCACCCACCACGACCACCGAGCGAGCGCCGGCCGGTACCGACACCCCCGCATCACTCGCGAGCTCGACGTCGACGAGGGCCTGTCCGGCCGCCGCGAGCACCAGGACTCGCACCCGGCCCTGCCTGCAGGTCAGCCTCGGGCGGCCGTCCGGGCTGGTGTCGCGGTCGGCGTCCGGCAGCTCGAGCACCACGATCTCGCCGTCGGCCAGCTGCCCCTTGCCGCCGAGCAGCTCGCGCGTGCGCTCGGCCAGCCGGCCGAGGGTGGCCGGGTCGGCGGCCCGGGCCGCCAGCGCCACCGTGCCGATGGTGGGTGGACTCGTCACCGGGGGAGCGCCCGCGGGCAGCACCGTCCGGCGGACCGGGACCGCCTGTGCGGTCGTGCGCACCAGCCGGGCCGGGACGGCGCTCGCCAGCCGTTCTGCGGTGGCGGAGGTGCTCGGGGCACGCACCCGGCTGACGTCGTCCCGGTCGAGCGTGGCCAGCAACAGGCTGGACGACACCGTCGTGCCGCGGGCCGCCGGGCCGCCGCCCGCCGTTCCCGTTCCTGCCCGGGGCGTCCCGCTGGAGAGCACGGCCATCAGGCGCGGGGCGCGCAGGACCAGCGGCGGCGGGGTCGGCACCGTCGCATCGCGGACGACGACTGCCGGAGCGGGACCGCCGAGCCCCTCACCCAGCGAGCCGAGCAGCACGGGCGCGGCCAGCTGAGCAGCCCAGGTGGTGACGTCCAGGACGCTCCGGCCGCCGCGCGCCGTGAGCACGCGCTCGGCGAACTGAGCGCCGAACACGCCCTGCTCGGCCTGCGCAGCCGTGAGCGCGTCGTGCAGCGTGCGGGCGTCGGCGACGAGCGAGTCGATGGTGGTGGTGCGCCCGCCCGGCAGCAGGGGCAGCACGCGTCGCTTGCCGGTCTGCACCTGCCGGTAGGGGATCGCCGGCGGCTGCACCTCGCCGCTGCCCGTGCCAGGGATCGTGGCGCTGGCGACGAGCTCGACCCGGTCGGAGGCGGCGATCACGTCGCCGGCAGGTACCTGCGGGTTGGTGGGGTCCTGCACCGAGCCCCAGGCACCGATGGGGAAGGCGCCGTCGCGGTGGGCGGTGACCGCGAGACCGGCGATCCGGTCCGGCGCGGACGGGTCGGGTCCGCCGGCCCCCGCACCGGTCGTCAACCGGGTGCGCAGGCTCAGCGTGACCCGCGGGGTGGCGGCGCCGCCCGGGCCCATCGGGGCCACCCACAGGCTGTGGCTGACCGCGATGGTCTGGACGTTCGCTCCGGTGGCGAGCTCGCGCACCGGCACGGTCGAGGTGACGGTGGCGCTGAACTCCGCGACCACGGTGAACGGTCGGTCGGGCTGGCCGTCCGGTGACACCTGCCCGCCGGTGGTCGCGCCCCCGGCGGGAGGCACCGTGCCCGCGCCGGTGATCGCCGTCAGGGCGCGCGCGACGCCGGGGGCGGCCTGCTCGAGGTACTTCGCCGTGAACTGCGCCCAGGTGATCGGGTCGGGCTCGTTGTCGTCCGGGCCGATCCGGAAGGTGAGCCCGACCGGGCCGACCTCGAACCGCGCGACGGCGGCGAACGGCGGCCCGGTGACGGTGAGCCGTGCGCTGAGGTGCACCGAGATGGTGATCTCGGCGAACCAGAGGTCGATCGTGACGCCCGCGTCGATCGAGGCGTAGATCGTGACCGACAGCCAGAACGGGTCGAAGTACACGATGCCGTCGGCGCCGAACACGAGGTGCGCCCACGCCGGGCCGATCTGGGCGTGGATCTCGACCTTCAGGCCCGCCATCAGGGCCTCGGACGTCAGCGCGAAGTACGAGCCCCCCGACACGCTGATCGCGTCGCCGATCGACCACGTGAGCCCCAGCCGCGGGACGACGGGGTAGCCGTCGCGGTGGAAGTCCGGGTGGTAGCCGCCGAGGGTCAGCACGAACTGGCCGCGGTTCGGCCCGGCGAACCACGCCGCGAACGCGAAACCACCGGTGAGCCGGACGGCAGGGGCGATGAGCCACGAGTTGTCGGTGAGCTGGGCCTGCACGAGCACGATGCCCTCGCGGGTCGACACGCGTGCGACGAGCGCCAGCTCGATGCTCACCAGAGCGGCCTCGGGACGCGGCAGTGCCATCCGCGCCAGGCCGAGGACGTTGAGCTCGAAGCCGTTGCCGAAGGCGATCGCCACCACGACCACGCCGTCGACGAGGGCGAAGGAGGTGAACGAGATGCCGGCCGCGAACCAGAACTCACCGCGCCGGGCCGGGAAGAACACCCGAGCCTGGGCCAGCTCGGTGAACGGGTCGCCGGCCCGAGCAGCCGGGTCGAGCGCCTTGATCAGCGGGTAGTTGGCGAACGTCGACAGGTCGGCCGGCACGACGAGGCCGCGATTGGCGCCGAAGCCGCCACCGATCCCGGTGACGAAGAAGGCGGGCGGCCCGCCGATCGGCCCGTTGACGGCACCGAACAGGAACATGGCGCTGTACTGGTCGCCCGGCGGCCCGACCTGACCGAAGCCGCCGTACACCGTGATGCCGTAGACGCCCAGCCGCGCCAGCAGCATCCCGAGGTACTCGACCCCACCCTCGGCGGGAGTGAACTTGCGCAGCCCCCCGGCCAGGCTGAGACCGGCCAGGTCGGCCGTGACGGCGAAGCCCGCGACGTCGACGCTCCAGCGCTCCGGGTCGAACGGCGAGCCGGTGCCCTCGACGTGGTAGGTGAGCGAGAGTGAGTCGACCGCCGCCGACAGCCCGAACAGCGAGACCTTGCCGTCGATCAGCACGCCGATGCTGGCGATCTTCTGGCCGTCCTGCGAGACCGCCAGCCCGACCTGCTCGAGGTAGATCGGTCCGAACTCGCGCTGGATCGACAGCCACCAGGGGCCGCCACCTGAGCCGGCGCTGAAGCTCACCGCCATCGAGCCGTTCGGCGGCTTCTGGATCGCCAGGGCCGGGCTGAAGCGCGGCTTGGGGGCGTCGGCGCCGCTGCCGGCCGAGGGCATGACGCCCTGGGCCACCGTGTTCTGGCCGCCGCTGGCCCCGGCCAGCGGGATCGCCACCCCGGCCAGCTCGACCCGGGCACCACCGCCGACGTCGACGCTGCCGGGTGCCGCGCCGGCTCGTACGACGCCGAAGCCCAGCAGCGATACCGCGTCGATCGTGAGCACCGAGTCGAGCAGCGGACCGGACGCGCGGGAGAACCGTACGCCGACGCCGCCGACCACGACGCCGGGGCTGAAGACGACCGGGCCGGTGGCCGGTAGCTGCACCGCTTCGATGGTGATGCCGGCCGGCACGACCGGGCTGATCCAGGACGCGTCGGTGACCAGGCCGACCTGGACGTCGCCGCCGGGGTTCAGCACCCACTCCTCGCCCACGACCGAGAGGCTCAGGCCGAGCGTGGTGCCGCCGGAGCCGCCCTTGGTGACGCGCACCTCCAGCGTCGAGGCGATCGTGAGCGGCGCGGACATCGCGTCGGCGATGTTGCCGATCAGCACGGCGAGCCGGCGCACGAGCGCGTCGGCGTCGGTGATGTCGGCGGCCAGGCCGGGTGAGACGCGCAGCGGTCCGGTCGCGACCAGCACGCCGTCGAGGAGGTCGCTCACCGGGGCGCCCAGCACGGTCGTGCCCAGCGCGGACTGCACCGCCGGCACCGACAGCACGACGCCGCCCGCGACGTCCAGCACCACGCCGACGATCGCCGTCGCGACGTCCTGCGCCAGCGCGGACGTGGTGGTCGACGCGATCGGTCCAGTGGCCGAGAGCAGCTCGACACCCCCGGCCGAGAAGCGCACGAGCAGCCGCTGGTCGCCGCCCGTGCCCAGGCCGACGTCGACCGTCGGGCCCGCCAGGCTGCTGCCGGCCGCCACCCGCGCGAACGGCGCCAGGGTGACCCCGCCGAGGGCGATCGCGGCCGGTCCCACCTGGACGTCGACCAGCACGATCCCGGCGGTCCCGACCTGCACGGTGCCGCCGAGCGACCCCACGCCGGGCAACGGGTCGACCGTGACGGTCGCGTCGACGACGCCCGTGCCGGGGCTCCACCCCAGCACGACCCGCCGGCCGGTCGGTCCGACGGTCAGGGCCACCCGCCCGGCGGCGGACGACACCGCCCGATCCGGGCCGGTGCCCAGCGCCGCCTCGATCGCCTCGACGACGAGCGTCAGGCCCTCGGCGACCAGGGCCGCGGAACGGGCCGCGAACGCCGACGCCGGATCGGCCGCGAAGGCAGCCAGCGCGGGCCCGGAGAACACCGCCGGGACCCCGGTGGCCAGGCCGAGAGCGCGCCCGGCGCGCGCCGTGACGCGGGCGGCGACCTGCAGCGGGGTGCCCGCTGGCGCGGGGTTCACCGGGTCCTCGGCGGCCAGCCGGGTCAGCAGGGCCGGCAGTGCTGCGACCGCTCCCGCGGCCGCAGCGTCGGCCAGTCCGGACAGGCCGCGCGGCGAGGGATAGACGACGATCTCGGGCCGGGAGTCCGGGACGAGCGAGATGGTCACGCCGACCGCGGCGTCGCTGCCGCCGCTGGCGGTGCCTACCCGCAGCCGCACCGCGCCCACCCCGGCGGCGCCGACGTCGACCGCCACCTCGGGCACCGGCCCGGCACTGGTGAGGGCCAGCCCGGACCTCACCCGCAGCGCGAGGTCGGGCGGCGCGCCGGCGAAGGCGGCGGCGTCGACGTCGAGATTCACGTGCAGCACCCCGCCGGGTGCCGACGTCCGCAACAGGACCCCTGCCACGAGCGGCAGGGTGCCCGGGTCGCGGACGCCGGGGCCGACCACGAGGTCGGCGACCGCGTCGACCAGCGCCGGCACCACTGACGGCAGGCCGTCGGGCAACCGGGCGAGCCAGGCACCCGGGTTGCTGACCAGGCCCACCGGCCAGGCGACCGCGGTCGACGCACCCGTGCCATGCAGCAGGCCCACCGCGGCCAGGACGGCGTCGACGAGGGCTGCGGGGTCGAGGCCGCCGTCGGGCTCCAGGGTGCCGAGCGTGTCGCGCAGGGCGCTGACAGCGGCGTGCAGCGCGGTCGCCCCCGCGACGTCGGGCGCGAGCGCGAGCAGCTGCCCGGCCAGGTCGCCCGGCGCCGGCCACAGTGTGAGGTCACGCCGGGCGCCGGGGTCCCGGGTGGTGAGGGCGACGGTCACGGCCGGTGGCGCCGTCCGGCCGAGGTCTGCGCGCATCGTCAGCCCGGCGGCGGCCGCGCCGGGGCCGGTGGCGGCCAGCAGCCCGGGACTGGCGAGGGTGGCCTCGAGGGTGGCCCCGGTGGAGGAGACGGTCGCGGTGATCGCGACCTCGACGGCCCCGCCGACGAGCGGCCCACCGGCCTGCACCGACAGCGACCGGGCGGCGAGGTCGACCCGCACGACGACGCTGCCCGACGTCAGCTCGATGGTGCTCGCGGCGCCCGGCCGGCTGTCGCCGAGAGCGGCGCGCAGCCCAGCGGCCAGCGAGCTGGTGCGGGTGGCGTCGGCGAGCAGGGACTCCAGCGCGGCGCTGGGGTCGGCGAGTACCGCGCCGATCGACGTCGCATCGAAGCCGCCGGCGATGTCGAGCAGCCCGAGGGCCGTGAGCGCGTCGACCAGGCCCGTGATGCCGGCGTCGGCGGCGCTCTGTGCCTGGGCGTGCAGCTGGGCCGCGACCTCGCTCAGCAGCGCCCGCAGCTCCGGCAGCAGGGCCGCGGACTCGGCGCCGGACAGGTCCACCGCCCAGCGGGCCTTGTGCACGCCGAACGCCGTGGCGTCGTGCAGCACCAGCCGTGCGGTCGACGGCACCGCGCTCGCCCCGACCGGCAGCGGGAGCGGCACGCCCAGGTCGAGCGTCAGGGCGCGGACGGCGAGCGGCCGCGGGCCGGGGGTGCGCGCGCCGTCCGGTCCACCGACCAGCCACCGGCCGTCGCCGCTCAGCCGCAGCCGGATCCGGGCCTGCGGGCCGAGCAGCCCGTCGGCCCCCAGCCGCAGCAGGTCGAGGTCGGCACCGAGCGCGGCGCGCAGGCCCCCTGCGGCGGAGCCGGTGCCGGCCGGAAGGTGCAGGCCCAGCGAGGCGGAGCCGGTCGACCCGGCGGCGGCGGCGCTGCGCCGCCGCGAGCGCGCGGCCAGGGCGGACGAGACGAGCGCGGTGAGGCCGCGCTCGACGGCCTCCGGCGAGCAGGACCCGACGACGGCATGCACGGTGACCCCGGCCGGTACCGCGGGCGCCGGGGCGGACAGCTCGGCCAGGGGGTCGCCGCGCACGTCCCGGGCCAGCAAGGCGGCCACGAGCGAGCGGCCGAGCGCGAGGTCGTCGTCCACCGCGAGCAGCTCGGAACGCTCCTGCGGTGACGCGGTGGCGAGCTCGTCGGCCAGCTCGGCCAGCACGTCGTCCTCACCGGCGTCGGCCAGGGTCTGCAGCAGCCGCAGGGTGTCGGCGGACGGCGCGACATCGACGTCCGCGAGCGTCAGCGGCGTCCAGGGCGTGCCGACCGTGACGACGGCCGCGACACCGGCGAGCCCGATGGCAGCGTCGACCGCGGGGCGGCCGGCTGCCGCAGAGGTCACGACCACCACCGGGCCACCGCCGGCCAGGCCGGTCAGGGCACGCCGCAACCGGGCGACCTGGCTGGCGTAGCCGCTCAGCCCCCCGGCCGCTGCCGACGCCTTGTCGGCGAGCCGCACGACGGTGCGGCCGGCCGTCGCCGGGTCGGGCACGGTGAACGCCTCGACCGGCGCGCCGGCCAGCGTGAGGTCGACCTCGACGGCCGTACCGGCGTCCCCGAGCGGCGGCAGCACGTCCGGCTCGCCCTCGGCCACCACACCCACGAGCACCACCCGGGTGGGCGGGCCGCCGAGCGTGTCCCACACCTCCTGCAGCGCTTCGTCGACCGCGGCGGAGTCCAGCCGGGCGGAGTGCGGCAGCTCGCTGGGCCGGTGCAGCACCAGTCCCGTCGGCACGGCGTCGTCGGCGACGGCGACCACGCCGTCCGTGCCGGTCCACCGCTGCAGCAGGGCGTCCAGGCCGTCCGCCACCGGGCCCCGGCCGGCCAGCGCGTCGGCCAGCACGTCGTCGACGTCGGCGTCGAGCGCCAGGCCGGCTGCCAGCACGTCGTGCGGCAGCCCCTCGTCGCCGGGCCGCCAGCCCACCAGCTCGAGCGGGGCCCTGCTGCCGTACCGGTCGAGCGTGGGCCGGCCGAGCGCGAGCAGCACCGACGGCACGCCGCCGGCCCACCCCGAGAGCGCGCGCAGGCGGGCTGCCGCGTCGGCGCTCACGTCCGCGCCCGGCAGGGCGAACGTCCACGGCGCCCCCGCGACGCCGGCCCCCCAGCCGGCGGGCACGCCGAGCAGCCGGGTGAGGTGGCCGACCACCATCGCGGGGAGGGCGGCCGGGCCGTCGGTCACGCCGAGCAGGGTGCGCAGCCAGCGCTCCAGCTCGGCGCCCGCGTCCGTCGCGAGCGCCGCGAGCGACAGCCGGGCAGCGCTGGGGCGACCGGCGGAAGACCAGCCGAGCAGGTCGGTGGCTGCGGCGAGCAGCGCGGCGACCGCATCCTGCGGGCCGGCGCTCAGCGCCCGCCGGCGGGCCGCGGCACCGAGGACGGCGTCCCCGACCGCCTCGAGGGCGTCCCAGACGGCGGGCAGCCAGCTGTCGGGAAGCGGCGGCACTGCTGGTGGCAGCGCCAGGGCGGCGGCGCCACCCACTGCGAGCCCGCTGTCGACCAGGGCCGCCAGCGAGCGCTCGGTGCCGGCCAGCACCAGCCGGGGGCTGTCGAGCCAGGGGTCGACCCGCACGCCCGACGACGGAGCCCACGCGAGGCGCGCACCGACACTGCGGACGGCGATGCCGAAGCCGTCCGTCACGAGGCGCAGGTCGTGCTCCTGGGTGCCGCCGAGCGAGAGCACGGCGAGCAGGCCGGTGCCGAACTGCGCGGACGGCGCGTCTCGGTCGAGATCGGCCCGCAGCAGCCCGAGCCGGACGTCGGCGCCGATCTGCGCGCCGAGCGCGAGCGGCGCCTGCACCCGGGCCGCGAGGTCGAGCGTCAGCACCGAGCCGGTGACGGTGAGCACCAGGTCGACGGCCTCGGTGATGGCGACCCGGTAGGGGTCGGCCGGCGTGCCCGTGCCGGACACCGCGAGGGCTTGCTGCGCCTGCGCGGCCGTTGCGGCCTGCCAGGTCGACAGCACCGACTGCACGGTGCTGGACGACGTCGCCAGCAGCGCGCGCCAGCGGTCGCGCAGGGCGCCCACGGGGTCCTGCAGCAGGCGAACCGCGTCGACCCTGGGTGCCGGACCCGACGGTGGGTCGGCCAACCCGATCAGCACCGCGACGGCGTTCCCGAGGGGTCCGAGCGCGTCCAGCAGGGTCGCGGCGGCGTCGCTCACCGCGTTGGACGCCACCCCGGCCAGCGCGTCGCCATCGGTGAGGTCGAGCACCGGGTAGGTGGTCGTGCCCACGACCGCCTGGTGGGCGCGCAGGACCAGCGACGGGCGCCGGTCGACGTCCAGCTCGAAACCGCCCGAGAACGACCCGACGGTGATCTGCAGACCCGACGGCCCGGCGACCGGCCCGAGCAGCGGGTCGGCCGTGCCGGACGTGACCCGGGCCGTCGCCGCCAGCGACGGCAGGGCCGTGGCCACGCCGGTGGCGAGGTCGAGTGAGACGGGCTGGACGGTCAACCCGAGGGAGGTTCCCGTGGCGCCCTGCACCTCGACCGAGATCTGCGGGGTGACCCGCGGCAGGCCGCCAGCCGAGGGCGTCGACAGCACGTCGACGACGACCGTGACCGGACCGACCGGCACGTGGACGCCCGGTGCCTGCGGTGGCGGGGGAGTCGTGCCGCCGAGCAGCGTCGCGAGGTGCCCCAGCCACAGGCCACGGGTCGACCCGCTGAGGCACTGGGCCCACCAGTCCGCCAGGGCAATGGGTCCGCGCGACAGCAGCTGCTGCACCGGGAAGTCCGGCACGCCGTCGCCGTCGACCAGCCCGAGCAGACCCGCCAGGCCGTGGGCGGGGTCGGTGGGGGCCAGCGCGTCGGTGCTCGCCTGCACCAGGCCGAGGACCAGCTCGAGCAGCGCGTCGTCGAGGTCGGCGACGGAGTCCGCGGCGACCACGATGTCGCGGGCCGTCGCTGCACCCGGCATCCGCAGGCCGCGTAGGGCGAGGCCGACCTGCGGGACGCCGCCGCCGGTGGGGATCGTCGCCGAGATCTCCGCCGACGCCAGCTGCACGCCCGCGGTGCTCGTCGCAGCGGGCAGGGTCAGGGCCAGGCGCACCTCGATGTCGGCGCCGGGCGACCCGATGAGCAGCGGGTCGTCGACCGCGCTGGAGCCGGACGCCGCGAACAGCGGAACGAAGGCGTCGACGTCGACACCCACCCGACCGGCCCCAGCCGGCGAGCGGACGGCGGCCCCGAGGCCGACGTGCACCGCTGCGCCGTCGTCGACCTCTGCCAGGACGACGCTCACCGACACCGGGGCCTGCTCGAACAGCGGCAGCCACGTGCGACCACTCGCGTCCGTGGTGGCCTCCGACCCGCCCAGCAGGTCGTCGACCGTCTGAACCAGCGCCCGGCGCTGCACCGGGTCGCTGAGCATCGACGACAGGAACGACTCCGGGCGGGCGAACCAGCCGTCGCGTGGGTTGCCGTCCTCGTCGAGCAACCCGACGGCCGTGGCCAGGCCCGCGATGTCGCCCAGGTCGGCGGTCATGACATGCCCGTGCTCACCCGGTCGAACGCGTGCCGCGCTTGCGGCCCGATGCTCAGCCCTCGGCGTGAGGCGCTCCAGGTGGTGGCCAGCAGCGGTGCGCCGTCGGTGTCGGAACCTGCGGCGGCGGCCAGCCCGGCCGAGGCATCCAGCAGGCCCTGCCAGGCGAGCGCGACCAGGGCGTCGGCCCATCGGTCCACGACGAGCGCAGGACCGCGCGGGGTGGCGGCCGCGGCCAGCATCCCGGCAGGTCGCTCGGCGCTGCCCACGACGAGGTCGACCTCGATCGTCGTCCGGCTGCGGTCGGTGGCCGCGGTGAGCTCGTCGCACGCGACGTCGACGGCGACCGTCACCAGCCCGTCCGCCGTCGCGACCCGCAGGGTGTCGAGCAGCACGAGCAGGCTGTCGGTGCCCTGCGTCCACACGACGGCGCTGGGCAGCTCTCGGCGGCTGCGGCCGTCGCCGGTCGACCTGGCGATGGCGGCGGCTGCGGCCTGCTGCACGGCGACCGTCACCAGCGAGGCGGCTCGCTGGGTGTCGAGCGGCAGCGGATCGCTGACCGTGCCCGGCTCGAGCGGCTCGGCGGGCAGCAGCTGGGGGCAGTTCTTGCGCAGGAACGCCAGGTGGCGCTTGCACTCGCGCTGCAGCTCGTCGCGCTTGTCGTCGTCGCGCTTGTCGTCGTCGCGCTTGTCGTCGTCCGGTCGTCGTCCCGGTCGCGGTCGTCGCTTCGATCGCGGTCACCACCGACCATCGCCGACCCCCCTCGCCAGGCCCTGTGAGGTGCTCGCGGACGCTACTCCCGGTGTGACGTGGGCCACAAGGCTCGCGGTGAATGCGGCCCGGTATGGCCCGATTCCCGGCCCGCCCCGGCCGGTTGCAGCAACCCAGCCCGCCCGGCCGGCGGCGCTCGGTAGGGTCGCGGTCGTGACTCACGTCCTGCGTCTCGTGGAGCTCGCCGGTGACGAGCTGGCCCGCTATCTGGTGCACCTCGAGACGTCCTACGCCGACGACATGCACCAGCAGGGTGGGGTGCCCGAGTCCGAGGCCGCGGAGCGCGCGCGCCAGAGCATGATCGAGCTGTTCCCCGACGGGCAGCCGGCCGAGGGCAACCAGCTCTGGCGGGCTGTCGACGCGGAGGGTCAACCCGTCGGGGTGCTCTGGCTGGCGCACCGCTTGGCTGGCACCGCCGCCGCCCACGCCTGGATCTACGACATCGAGGTCGAGCCGGCCCGGCGTGGTCAGGGATGGGGTCGCGAGCTGATGGAGCGGGCCGAGCAGATCACTCGGGACTGGGGGCTGGACTCGTTGCGGCTCAACGTCTTTGGTGACAACGACGTGGCCCGTAACCTCTACCGCAGCCAGGGATTTCGCGAACAGTCCGTGACGATGACGAAGAGTCTCTGATCGCGGTCGTCGACGGTGCGCCGCTGGCCTGGTTCGGCGGTCGGCTCGCCGAGGGGCTGCTCGAGGTCCGTACCGCGGACGATGCCGGTGCGGCGGCCCTGCTGCTCGACGGCCTCGAGCGCGATGGCGGGTGGTGGGCGGTCGTGGCGTCCTACGAGGGACCGCTCGTTGCGGCCCGGTTCGCGGCGGTGCGGGCGGCACCCCTGCCGGAGCCGACCGCGGCCTGGCCCGCGCTCGGCGGCACCGGGTGGTCGTCGTCCCTGTCGCGCGCGGCGTACGTCGCGGCCTGCGAGCAGGTGCGCGACCGCATCGCGGCGGGTGCGGTGTACCAGGTCAACATCTGCCGGGTGCTCGAGCGCGCGCTGCCGGACGACGCGGACGTGGTGGCCCTGGGGCACCGGGTCGTGGCGGGCAACCCGGCCCCCTACCTCGGGGTGCTGCGCTGGCCCGGCACCGAGGTGGTCTGCGCGTCGCCGGAGCTCTTCCTGCGCCGCGAGGGCGAGCTGGTCACGACCGGCCCGATCAAGGGCACTGCGGCCGTCGTCGCGGAGCTGCTGCCCAAGGACGTCGACGAGAACGTCATGATCGTCGACCTCGCCCGCAACGACCTGTCGCGGGCCTGCCGGCCCGGCACGGTCGAGGTCACCGACCTGCTGGCGGTCGAGCAGCACCCTGGCCTGGTGCACCTCGTCTCACGGGTGCAGGGACGGCTGCGCGCGGGCGCCGGCTGGCGGTCGCTGTGGGAGGCGACGACCCCGCCGGCGTCGGTCACCGGCGCGCCCAAGTCCAGCGCGCTGGCGGCCATCGCCGACCTCGAGCCGGTCGAGCGCGGCCCCTACTGCGGGGCGGTCGGCTGGCTGGACGCCGATGCCGGCACCGCGGAGCTCGCGGTGGCGATCCGCACGTTCTGGACGGCGGACGCTGCCTCCGGCGGGCGGGTGCTGCGGTTCGGCGCCGGCGCCGGCATCACCTGGGGCTCCGACCCGGCCGCGGAGTGGGACGAGACCGAGCTGAAGGCGCGCCGGCTGCTCGCCCTCGCCGGGGCCGCACCGGCTGCCTGGTGAGACACTGACCGACATGACGGACGACGGCCTGCGGGCCTGGGTCGACGGTCGGCTGGTCGAGCCCGGCGAGCCGTCGGTCAGCAGCATCGACCATGGACTGACGGTCGGCGACGGCGTCTTCGAGACGCTCAAGGTGGTCGACGGCGTGCCCTTCGCCCTGACCCGACACCTGCGCCGGCTGGCGGCCTCGGCGGCCGGGCTGGGACTTCCCGCGCCGGACGCCGACCTGGTGCGGTCCGGTGTCGCCGCGGTCCTGGCGGCGGGCGAGCCGCTGGCCCTCGGGCGACTGCGGATCACGGTCACCGGCGGCCCCGGCCCGCTCGGGTCGAACCGCGGCGAGGCCGCGCCCACCTACTTGGTGCTGGCCACGCCCACGGTGGCCGCCGCAGCGAGCGCCGCCATCAGCGTGGTGCCCTGGACGCGGAACGAGCGCAGCCCCGTCGCCGGGCTGAAGACGACGTCGTACGCCGAGAACGTCGTGGCGCTGGCGACCGCCGCCGCGCACGGCGCGAGCGAGGCGATCTTCGCCAACACCCGCGGCCAGCTCTGCGAGGGCACCGGTACCAACGTGTTCGTTGCTATCGGCGGCCGGTTGCTGACCCCACCGCTGTCGTCCGGCTGCCTGGCCGGGATCACCCGCGAGCTGCTCATCGAGTGGTCGATCGACGATGGGCTCGATGTGCTCGAGGCCGAGCTCGGGCTGGACGACCTGCGCGCGGCGGACGAGGTGCTGCTGACGTCCTCCACGCGCGACGTCCAGCCGGTGCACGCCGTCGACGACCGGCGGTTCGAGGCTCCGGGGCCGCTGGGCCGCCGGGCCGTCGAGCTCTTCCGTCGCCGTGCGGCGCTCGACGTCGACCCCTGAGTCAGGGGCCGGCTCAGCCGAGCAGTTGCGCCAGGGCTGAGTCGACGTCCAGGTGGTCGCACTCGTACCCGAGGGGCACGGCGTCGTAGGTGCGCTGCAGGAAGGCCTCGAGACCCTGCGCGTCGGCGGCCAGCAGCGCGCACCCGTCGGGGGAGGTGAGCTGCAGCATGACCACGGCCCGGTCGCCGTCGACCGTCGGCCAGGCCCGGACGTCGCCTTCACCGCAGTCGCTGTGCAGCCCGTCGCTCAGCAGGTCGCGGCCGAGCACCCACGAGATCGACTCGTCGCCGGCCCGGAACGTCGCCTCCACGGCGTATGGGTCGCTCACGTCGTAGCGCAGGGTCGCCGTGAGGCGCAGACCCTCGTCTCCGGGGACGACGAGTCGCAGATCGACGTCGTCCACGACCGACACGGGGGGCTGGAGCATGTTGTCCTCCTGAAGCGGGCAGGGTGAGCCCTGGTCACTGCAGGAATGCCCCTGGACGAGGGGCCTCAAACCTCGCTGACCGATATCCGCCGAAAGTCGTCCGCTATGTCCGATCCGCTACTCTCGCAACGTCAAGGGCAGGCAAAGTGTCGCCCAGGCGGGTGCCAAGTAGGCGCTGCTCCATCGTGCCGGGGTCGGCCCCGTACCCTGGTGGCCATGGAGCCGTCAGGGAGGTCTCGCGGCCCGGGTGCGCGCAGTGCTGCCAGGGCGGACGCCCGCGCCCTCGACAGGGGTGACGCGAGGGACGACGTCGACACGATGTTCCTGGACGCTGCCGAGGACGGCTGGGCGTGGCGGGCCAGGATCAAGCGCAACCCGACGACCAGACGGCTGTACCGGGTGCTCGTGGCCGTGGTCGGGCTCGGTGTGCTGCTGGTCGGGTTCGTGGCCATCCCGGCCCCCGGGCCGGGCTGGGCGATCGTGTTCGTCGGGTTGGCGATCCTGGCCAGCGAGTTCGAGAAGGCCGACCGCGTCCTGGGGTTCGCCCGCCGGCACGTGCATACCTGGACCACCTGGATCGGCCAGCAGGCATGGTGGGTGCGGGCTGTCGTCGCGCTCGGCACCCTCGCCCTCGTGCTGGCGATCTTCTGGCTCTACCTCCTGCTGACCGGCGTGCCCGCTTGGTTCCCGGACGTCGCCGAGGTCACGCTGCACCAGATCCCCGGGCTCGCCTGACCCTGCCGGCCGCTCCCGAGGTGACGCCTGGGTGGCGGTGCGCACGGACTGATCCGGTAAGGTGTCTCCCGCGTCGCTGAGGCGGCGCATCCGTGCGAGCACGGGCGATTGGCTCAGTGGTAGAGCGCCTCGTTCACACCGAGGAGGTCACTGGTTCGAACCCAGTATCGCCCACCAGGTAGCGCCAACCCGCCCCCCCGACCGCTCCGGCTGGCACCGCCGGCTGAGACGCCCCACCACCCTCGCGGTGGCGGGGCGTTGCTGCGCCCGTCACCCGCCCCGACGTAGGCTCGGGGACGTGATCCCAGCCGCTGCCGCCACTGCCGTCGGACGGGTGGCCGCGTTGCGCGCCTACCCGGTGAAGTCCATGGACGCCTCGCCGGTCGAGGAGGTGCAGGTGCTGGTCACCGGACTCGAGCACGACCGCGGGTGGGCCGTCGTCGACGAGCAGGGCGAGGTGGTCACGGCGCGCCAGGCACCCGGGCTGCGGGGCGTGCGCGCCGACGTCCCGGCCGGTCCCGGGCACGTCCCGGTGCTGCTGCTGCCTGGCGCCGAGCTCGGGGTGCGCGACACGAGCGCGGACGTCGCGCTGTCACAGACCGTCGGGCGGGCGGTGACCGTCAAGGCGGCCGCCGGCGGGGGCGCGTTCACCGAGGTCGCCCCCGTGCACCTGGTGAGCCGCCAGGCGGTCGAGCGGGCGGCTGCCGACGAAGGCACCACCCTGGGCGATCCCGCGTGCAGTATCGAGGAGCCGCGCGCCAACGTGGTCCTCGACCTCGGACCGGACATCGACCTCGAGACCGCCTGGGTCGGGCGCGAGGTCCACCTCGGTGACGTCGTGCTGCGGATCAGCAAGCGGCCGCAGCACTGCCTCGGTGTGTACGCCGACGTCGAGCGTCCCGGCGTCCTGCGCGTCGGCGACGAGGTCCGGCTGAGCTGACCGGCCGGAAACCCGGTCGGCCGGGCCTGGTGCGCGTCGATACGATCGGCGGGCCGGCGTCCGCCGGCACCTGACCAGCCAGGAGGCTCCCGTGCCCGCCCAGATCACCGTGTCCGTCGCCGCGAGCGAGCGATCGGTCCCGGCGGGGACGACGGCGGGCGAGCTCTTCGCGGACGCCACCCGCGGGCCGCAGGCGGTCGTTGTGGCCCGGGTGGGCGGCGAGCTGGTCGACCTCGACCACGTCCTCGCCGACGGGGACGTGGTCGAGCCGGTGACCATCGACAGCGAGGACGGCCTCGCGGTGCTGCGGCACTCCACCGCACACGTCCTCGCCCAGGCCGTGCAGCAGGTCAACCCCAAGGCACGGCTCGGAATCGGGCCGCCGGTGCGCGACGGCTTCTACTACGACTTCGACGTCGATACCCCGTTCACCCCCGACGACGTCAAGACCCTCGAGAAGGCGATGCAGCGCATCATCAACGAGGGGCAGACGTTCGTGCGGCGCGCGGTCAGCGACGACGAGGCCCGCGCCGAGCTGGCCGACGAGCCCTACAAGCTCGAGCTCATCGGGCTCAAGGGCGGTGCAGCTGATGACGCGGCCGAGGGGGCGAGCGCCGAGGTGGGTGGCGCCGAGCTGACCATCTACGACAACGTGCGACGAGACGGCTCGCTGGCCTGGAAGGACCTGTGCCGGGGGCCGCACCTGCCCACCACCAAGCTGATCGGCAACGCGTACAAGCTGATGCGCACCGCGGCGGCCTACTGGCGCGGCAGCGAGAAGAACCCTCAGCTGCAACGGGTCTACGGCACCGCCTGGCCGTCCAAGGACGACCTGAAGGCCCACCTCGAGCGGCTCGCCGAGGCCGAGCGCCGCGACCACCGCAAGCTCGGCAGCGAGCTCGACCTGTTCTCGTTCCCGGACGAGATCGGCTCCGGCCTGGCCGTGTTCCACCCCAAGGGTGGCGTCGTGCGCAAGGCGATGGAGGACTACTCGCGCAAGCGGCACGAGGAGTCCGGGTACGAGTTCGTGTACTCGCCGCACATCACCAAGGCGGCACTGTTCGAGACCTCCGGGCACCTCGACTGGTTCGCCGACGGCATGTACCCGCCGATGCACCTGGACGCCGACGTCGACGCCGACGGGAACGTGCGCAAGCCAGGCCAGGACTACTACCTCAAGCCGATGAACTGCCCGTTCCACTGCCTGATCTTCCGCTCCCGCGGGCGCTCCTACCGCGAGCTGCCGTTGCGGCTCTTCGAGTTCGGGTCGGTGTACCGCTACGAGAAGTCCGGCGTCGTGCACGGGCTGACCCGGGTGCGGGGGATGACCCAGGACGACGCGCACATCTACGTGAGCGCCGACCAGGTCGAGGACGAGCTGCGCGCGCTGCTCACCTTCGTGCTCGACCTGCTCAAGGACTACGGCCTCGACGACTTCTACCTGGAGCTGTCCAGCAAGAACCCGGACAAGTACATCGGTGACGACGCCATCTGGGAGCAGGCCACCGAGACGCTGCGCAAGGTCGCCGTCGAGTCCGGCCTCGACCTCGTGCCCGACCCCGGCGGCGCCGCCTTCTACGGGCCGAAGATCTCGGTGCAGGCCCGCGACGCGATCGGCCGTACCTGGCAGATGTCCACCATCCAGCTCGACTTCTTCGAGCCGGAGCGGTTCGAGCTGGAGTTCCAGGCTTCGGACGGCACCCGGCAGCGGCCGATCATGATCCACCGCGCCCTGTTCGGCTCGATCGAGCGGTTCTTCGGCGTGCTCACCGAGCACTATGCGGGTGCCTTCCCGGCCTGGCTCGCCCCGGTGCAGGTGGTGGCGATCCCGGTGGCCGATGTGCACGCCGACTACCTGCACGACGTCGCGGCGAAGCTGCGGGCCCAGGGCGTGCGGGTCGAGGTCGACACCGCGGACGACCGCTTCCCGAAGAAGATCCGCAACGCGCAGAAGGCCAAGGTGCCGTTCATGCTCATCGCGGGTGACGAGGACGTCAGCAACGGCGCGGTGTCGTTCCGCTATCGCGACGGCTCGCAGAACAACGGTGTGCCGATCGACGCCGCGGTGGCCGAGGTCGTGGGGGCGATCGAGTCGCGGGCCAGCAAGCCGTGACCGACGAGGCCGACAGCCCGGTGGGGGAGCGGGCGGCCGACCTCGCCGGCGAGCCGGACGGCTTCGAGCGGCTCTGGACGCCGCACCGCATGGTCTACCTCGGCGGCGAGAGCAGGCCCGCCGACGACACGCCCGCCACGTGCCCGTTCTGCCGGGCTCCGACGGTGGACGACGAGGCCGGGCTCGTCGTCCACCGTGGGACGTCGGCGTACGTCGTCCTCAACCTCTACCCGTACAGCCCGGGGCACGTCATGGTGTGCCCCTACCGGCACGTGTCGGCGTACATCGACCTGACCGACGACGAGACCAACGAGGTCGCGGCGTTGACCCAGCAGGCGATCCGGGTGCTCTCGGCGGTGTCTGCGCCGCACGGGTTCAACCTGGGCATGAACCAGGGCGAGGTGGCCGGAGCCGGGATCGCCGCTCACCTGCACCAGCACGTCGTCCCGCGCTGGGGCGGTGACAGCAACTTCCTGCCGATCATCGCGCGCACCAAGGCGCTGCCGGTGCTGCTGGGTGAGACGCGCGCCCGCCTCGCCGCGGCCTGGCCGGACGCCGCCGGGGGCCCGAACTGACCGAGGCTCGGGTCATCTTGCCGAGGGCTGCAACCCTCGGCAAGCGGCCGAAGGCCTGCTTGACGTGATCAACATCGGGCAGCGGGGGTCAGGGGGTGGCGGCGGTGGCGTCGGCGGCGGCGAGCACCCGGTCGGTCACGTTCTGCGGCACCGGCTCGTGCCGGGCGTAGGTCCGGGTGAAGACGCCGGTGCCGTGCGCTACCGACCGCAGCTCGATCGCGTAGCGGGCCAGCGACGTCGCCGGGACGTCGGCGCGCACCGTGCTGCGGCCGTTGCCCAGCGGCTCGGTGCCGGTGACCCGCCCGCGGCGCGACGACAGGTCGGTCATGACGGCGCCCACGAACTCGTCGTCGACGGTGATCTCGACCTCGTCGACCGGCTCGAGCAGCCGCATCCCCTGTGTCGCGGCGTCCTCGAGCGCCAGCCCGGCCGCCATCGCGAACGCGGCGTCGCTGGAGTCGACCGAGTGCGACTTGCCGCCCGTGAGCGTCACCCGGATGTCGGTGACGGGGTAGCCCGCGAACAGCCCGCGCTCGGCCCGGGCCCGCACGCCCTTCTCGACGCTCGCGATGTACTGGCGCGGCACCGCCCCACCGACGACGGCGTCGACGAACTCCAGGCCGGTGCCTGGCGGCAGCGGCTCGACCTCGATCTCGCAGACGGCGAACTGGCCGTGGCCGCCGCTCTGCTTGACCAGCCGGCCCCGCCCCTGCCCGGCCCGCAGGAACGTCTCGCGCAGCGACACCCGCACCGGCACCGCCTCGACCCGCACGCCGTACCGGTCGTGCAGCCGGTCGAGCAGCAGGGCGACGTGCGCCTCGCCCATCGTCCACAGCACCAGCTGCTGCGCCCGCGCGTCGTGCTCGATCCGGACGGTGGCGTCCTCGACGGTCAGCCGGCCGAGCGCCTCGGCCATCTTCTCCTCGTCGGACGGTGACGCCGCGCGGATCGCGACGGGCAGCAGCGGCTCGGGCAGCAGCCACGGCTCGACCAGCAGCGGGGTGCTCGGGTCGGAGAGCGTGTCTCCCGTCTCGGCCCGGGTCAGCCGCGCCACAGCGCAGATATCGCCGGCGATGCAGCGGCCCGTGGGGCGCAGGGTCGCCCCGAGCGGGCTGGACAGCACGCCCACCTTCTCGTCCAGGTCGTGGTCGTCGTGGTTCTCCAGCTCGGTGCCCGCGAAGCGCGCGCTGTGCCCGGACACGTGCACGTTGCAGTCCGGGTGCAACGTGCCGGAGAAGACGCGGACGATGCTCACCCGCCCCACGTAGGGGTCGGTCGTCGTCTTGACCACCTCGGCCACCAGCGGGCCCGCGGGGTCGCAGCTGACCGGTGCCTGCGGGTCGCCGTCCGGGGTGGTCACGGCCGGCAACGGGCGCTCGGCGGGAGAGGGGAATCCCTGGGTCAGAATCTCGAGCAGCTCGTGGACGCCGACCCCGCTGGTCGGCACCAATGGCAGCACCGGGTAGAACGAGCCGCGGGCGACGGCGCGCTCGAGGTCGGGCACCAGGATGTCGAGGCCGACCTCCTCGCCGCCGAGGTACCGCTCCATCAGCGCGTCGTCCTCGGACTCCTGGATGATCGCCTCGATCAGGTCGGCGCGTCGGCCGTCGACGAGCTCGCGGTGCTCGGGATCGGCCTCGCGCTCGCGGCGGGCGCCGCCGGTGTAGTCGAACAGCCGCAACGACAGCAACCCGATCAACCCGGCCACGGTGTCGTCGTCGGCGGCCGTCGCCCCCTGGTCGTGCAGGGGGAGGTACAGCGGCACCACGCCCTCGCCGAACACCCGCTGGCAGACCGCCACCGACTCCTCGAAGTCGGCCCGTGGCTGGTCGATCTTGGTGACCACGACAGCCCGCGGCATGCCCACTGAAGCGCACTCGTCCCACAGCAGCGCGGTGGCGCCGTCCAGGCCGTCGACGGCAGACACGACGAACAGCGCCGCGTCGGCCGCCCGCAACCCGGCCCGCAGCTCACCCACGAAGTCCGGGTGCCCAGGCGTGTCGACCAGGTTGATCTTCACGCCGGCGTGTTCGCAGGCCGCCACCGCGAGACCGACCGAGCGGTGCTGCTTGCGGGCCTGGTCGTCGAAGTCCGTAACGGTTGTGCCGTCCTGCACCGTGCCGGCCCGGTTGACCGCCCCGGTGGCCAGCAGCAGCGCCTCGGCCAGCGTCGTCTTGCCTGCACCGGTGTGGCCGACGAGCACGACGTTGCGCACCTGCTGCGTCGTGCTGGCCTCGTGCGCCATGCGTGTCCTCCCGAGCGTCTGCGGCACCCGATGCGCCCCTGCTCCACCCTGGCGCGTGGCCGCGGCGCGCACAAGCGCCCGCACGGGCTGCTCCGGGATCTCGCTACGATCGCCCGGTGCTCAACCGCTTCGCTCGTGCCTTCTTCACCCGCCTCCTGACGCCGATCGCCTCGCTGCTGCTGCGGCTGGGGGTGAGCCCGGACGTCGTGACGCTGGTGGGGACGCTCGGTGTCTGCGTCGGGGCGCTGGTGTTCTACCCGCTCGGGCACCTGCTGGCGGGCACCCTCGTCATCACCGCGTTCGTCTTCAGCGACACCGTCGACGGGATCATGGCCCGGGCCTCCGGCCGGTCCAGCTCGTGGGGCGCCTTCCTGGACTCCACGCTCGACCGGGTGGGCGACGCCGCCGTCTTCGGCGGTCTGGTGATCTGGTTCTTCGGCGGGGGCGACGACCGCCTGACCGCCGTGCTCGCGCTCGCCTGCCTCGCCCTCGGCGCCGTGGTGTCGTATGCCAAGGCCCGCGCCGAGGGCCTGGGCATGACGGCCAACGTGGGCATCGCGGAGCGCGCGGACCGGCTGGTCGCCGTCCTGGTCGCCACCGGTCTGGTGGGCCTCGGCCTGCCGGACGTGCTGCTGACCGTGGTCCTGGCGCTGCTGGCCCTGGCCAGCCTGGTGACCGTCGTGCAGCGGATGCTCGAGGTGCGCCGGCAGGCATTTGCGGGCACCTCCGGCGCCTCGTGAGCGTCGGGACGCTGGGCGAGCGGCTCGGCTACCTCGGCTACGCCGCGGGCTGGCGGGTCGTGCGGTGGCTGCCGGAGCCGGTGGCCTACCGGCTGTTCGACCTCGTCGCTGTCCTCGCGTGGCGCCGGCAAGGCCGCGGCGTGCGGCGCCTGCAGACCAACCTGGCCCGGGCCCGCCCCGAGCTGGACGGCGCAGCACTGCGCCGGCTGTCCCGCGCCGGGATGCGCTCCTACCTGCGCTACTGGTGCGACAGCTTCCGGCTGCCCGACTGGTCGCCCGAGCGGCTCGCGTCGTCCGTGCGCGTCGTCGGTGACGAGCCGGTACGCGCGGCGCTGGCGGACGGTCAGGGCGTGGTGATGTTCCTCGGGCACCTCGGCAACTGGGACCACGCCGGCGCCTGGTCGACCCAGCACCTGGCACCGGTCACGACCGTCGCCGAGCGGCTGCGTCCCGAGCGGCTGTTCGACCGCTTCGTGCGGTTCCGCGAGCAGCTGGGGATGCGGATCATCCCGCTCACCGGCGGGTCCGACGTGTTCCGCACCCTGATGCGCACGCTGCGCGACGGCGGCTTCGTGCCGCTGTTGGCCGACCGCGACCTGACCGCCGGTGGCGTGGAGGTCGACTTCCTCGGCGAGCGGGCGCGGATGGCGGTCGGGCCGGCCGCTCTCGCGCTGCAGACGGGCGCGGCGCTGTTCGCCGTCAGCATCCACTACGAGCAGACGCCGCATGCCCGCCACGGGATCGTCGTGACCTGGCACCCGCAGATCGACACCTCGGACGTCGGATCCGGACGTCCGGCCGTCGCCGCCCTCACCCAGCGGTGCGCCGACCACCTCGCCGAGGCGGTGCGCGAGCACCCGCAGGACTGGCACATGCTGCAGCGCGTCTTCGTCGACGACCTCGATCCGGCCGCTGCGCCCACCGGGGCCACCGCATGAAGATCGGCATCGTCTGCCCCTACTCCTTCGACGTGCCGGGGGGCGTCCAGTTCCACGTCCGCGACCTCGCCGAGCATCTGATCGGGCGCGGTCACCAGGTCAGCGTCCTCGCCCCCGCGGACGACGACACCCCGGTGCCTGCGTACCTGACGACGTCCGGCCGCACGGTTCCGGTGCCCTACAACGGGTCTGTCGCCCGGGTGAACATCGGGCCGGTCAGCGCCCTGCGGGTCCGCAAGTGGCTCGAGGCCGGTGACTTCGACGTCGTGCACATCCACGAGCCCGTCACCCCGAGCATCGCGCTCCTCGCCCTGTGGGCTTTCGACGGCCCGATCGTCGCCACCTTCCACACCTCCAACCTGCGCTCGCGGGCGATGCAGGCTGCGTACCCGCTGGTGCGGCCCAGCCTGGAGAAGATCGCCGCGCGGATCGCGGTCAGCGAGGACGCCCGGCGCACCGTCACCACACACATCGGTGGCGATGCGGTCGTCATCCCCAACGGTGTGTACGTCGACACGTTCGCCTCGGCGCCGGTGCGCGAGGACTGGGCCGGCCGGCCCGACCAGCCGACCATCGCGTTCGTCGGCCGGATCGACGAGCCACGCAAGGGGCTGCCGGTGCTCTGCGCCGCCGTGCCGGCCGTGCTGGCCGCGATCCCGGGCGCGCGCTTCCTGGTGGCTGGTCGCGGCGACGAGGACGAGGCCGGGCAGCTGCTGCCCGGGCCGTTGCGCGGGTCCATGACGTTCCTCGGCATGGTCAGCGATGCCGACAAGGCCTCCCTGCTGCGCTCGGTGGACGTCTACGTCGCGCCGCACACCGGCGGTGAGAGCTTCGGCATCGTGCTGGTCGAGGCGATGAGCGCTGGCGCGCCGGTGCTGGCCAGCGACCTCGACGCGTTCCGCCGGGTGCTGGACGACGGCCGGCTCGGAGTGCTGTTCCCGACCGGTGACGAGCAGGCCCTGGCGAGGTCACTCGTGTCGCTGCTGCGCGATGACGGACGACGCGCCGAGCTGCGCGCGGCGGGTGCTGTCGGCGTACGCCGCTACGACTGGTCGGTGGTGGCCGAGGACGTGCTCGCGGTGTACGAGACCGTGACCGGCGCAACGCCCCTGCCCGGATCCGTAGGCTGACGTCGTGGACCTGCCCACCGTCCTGGCGATCCTGCTCGCGCTGGCCCTGCTCGCCTGGTACCTCTCCTTCTCGGCCAGCCGGCTCGACCGGCTGCACCACCGGGTCGAGGGGGCGCGCAGCGCGCTCGACGCGCAGCTGGTGCGTCGGGCCGAGGCGGCCGTCGAGCTGGCCACCTCGGGAGCCGTCGACCCGGCGTCCGGGCTCCTGCTCGCGGACGCCGCGTCGCGGGCGATCGAGGCGGGCGAGCACCTCGAGCTCGACCGGCCAGCCGACGTGCTCACCCGAGAGCGGGCCGAGAGCGACCTGTCGCAGGCGTTGCGCGCCACGCTCGACGACCAGCTGCTGCGCGACCTCACCGGCGACGCCGTGCTGCTGCCGCTCGTCGACCGGCTGGCCGCCGCGTGCCAGCGGGTGCAGCTGGCCCGGCGGTTCATGAACGGCGCGGTCACCGACGCCTCGCGGGTGCGCAGCAAGCTCGTGGTGCGGTGGCTGCGGCTTGCCGGCCGCGCACCCGCGCCGCAGACCTTCGAGATGGACGACGAGCCGCCCCCGGCGCTCGCCCGCTGACGGCCGACGGGCTGGCACGCGATGGCCCGCCCGGGCTACAGGCTGCGTGCAGGCGCGGCGTTCCCGGGGCCGTACGATGGTGGGGTCAGTCTTTCGAGCCGTTCCCTGTGAGGTCTTCCGTGTCCACCGACAGCACTGCGCCCGTCACCGGCACCGCCCGCGTCAAGCGCGGCATGGCCGAGATGCTCAAGGGCGGGGTGATCATGGACGTCGTCACCGCCGAGCAGGCCCGGATCGCCGAGGACGCCGGCGCGGTCGCGGTGATGGCGCTCGAGCGCGTGCCGGCCGACATCCGCGCCCAGGGCGGGGTGTCGCGGATGAGCGACCCCGACATGATCGACAGCATCATCGCCACGGTCTCGATCCCGGTGATGGCCAAGGCCCGGATCGGTCACTTCGTCGAGGCGCAGGTGCTGCAGTCGCTCGGCGTCGACTACATCGACGAGTCCGAGGTGCTGACGCCGGCCGACTACGCCAACCACATCGACAAGTGGCAGTTCACGGTGCCGTTCGTCTGCGGCGCAACGAGTCTGGGCGAGGCGCTGCGCCGGATCAGCGAGGGCGCCGCGATGATCCGCTCCAAGGGCGAGGCCGGCACCGGCGACGTCTCCAACGCCACGACCCACATGCGCACCATCGGCGGCGAGATCCGCCGGCTCACCTCGATGAGCGAGGACGAGCTGTACGTCGCCGCGAAGGAGCTCCAGGCGCCGTACGAGCTGGTCCGCGAGGTCGCCGAGAAGGGCAAGCTGCCCGTCGTCCTGTTCACCGCCGGTGGCATCGCGACCCCGGCCGACGCGGCGATGATGATGCAGCTCGGCGCCGAGGGCGTCTTCGTCGGTTCGGGCATCTTCAAGTCCGGCAACCCGGCCCAGCGCGCCGAGGCGATCGTCAAGGCCACGACGTTCCACGACGACCCCGACGTGATCGCCAAGGTCTCGCGCGGTCTGGGCGAGGCGATGGTCGGCATCAACGTCGACGAGATCCCGCAGCCGCACCGGCTGGCCCAGCGCGGCTGGTAACCCCACCCCGTTTCCGCCACTCAAACCGCTTTCCGCCACTCAGGCCGCTTCCGGACGCCGGAAACCGGCCTGAGCGACGGAAACCGGCCTGAGTGGCGGAAAGGGTGGGGAGGGTCAGGTGACCTGGGCGCGGGCCTGCCAGGTCTGGGCCAGGTGCTCTTCGCCGGCCAGGACGGCGGCCAGGTGCCGCGCCGCGGCCAGCGCGTCGGCGTGGCTCAGGTAGAGCGGGGCGAACCCCAGCCGCACGATGTTCGGCTCGCGGAAGTCGCCGACGACGCCGCGCGCGATCAGGGCCTGCACCACGCCGTACGCCTCGGGGTGCCGCAGCGCCACCTGCGAGCCGCGCCGGGCGTCGTCCAGCGGTGTCGCGACGTCCGCGTCCGGCACGAGCTCGCGAAGGCACTCGACGAAGAACCCGGTGAGCGACAACGACTTCGCGCGGACGTCGGTCATCGACAGACCGTCGTAGGCACGCAGCGCCTCCTCCAAGGCGAGCATCGACAGCAGCGGCGGCGTACCCACCCGGGCGCGTTCGATACCGGACGACGGCGCGTAGCTGCCCTCCATCGCGAACGGCCGCGCGTGCCCGTGCCAGCCGGTGAGCGGCTGGTCGAACTCGCTCAGGTGACGGGTGGCGACGTACACGTACGCCGGAGCGCCCGGTCCGCCGTTCAGGTACTTGTAGCCGCAGCCCACCGCGAGGTCGACCTCGTGCGCGTCCAGGTCGACCGGCAGGACGCCCGCCGAGTGGCACAGGTCCCACAGCGACAGCGCCCCCGCGGCGTGCGTGGCGGCCGTGATCGCCGGCAGGTCCCACAGCTCGCCGGTGCGGTAGTCGACCTGCGACAGCGACACGAGCGCCACCTCACGGCCACGGACGGCGAGCAGCTCCGGGATCTCGTCCGGCCGAGCGTGCACGATCTCCAGGTCGGCCAGCGCGGCCGCGCCCTCCAGCACGTACTGGTCGGTCGGGAAGACCCCCGGGTCGCTGACCACGAGCCGCCGCCCGGGTCGCAGCCGGGCCGCGGCGATGTAGCACTTGAAGAGGTTCACGGACGTGGAGTCGCCAACCACCACCTGCCCGGGTGCGGCCCCCACGAGCCGGCCGACGGCGTCGCCCACGCGCTGCGGCGCCGTCCACCAGTCATGGTCGTTCCAGGACGCGATCAGGTCGTGACCCCACTGCCGGCGCACGACGTCGGCCACGACGTCCGGCACGCTCGACGGCAGCGCGCCCAGGGAGTTCCCGTCGAGGTAGATCACGCCGTCGGGCAGGTCGAACCGCTCACGCGCGGTGGCGACCGCGTCGGCGGCGTCCAGCCGGGCCGCGCGCTGGGTCAGGTCGTGCGCCGCGGTCGCGGACTCGCTCGCTGTCATGTCCCGACCGTATCCGCCCGACCCCTAGGCTCGTCAGGTGCCAGGGATCGTGTCGCTGCTGCCGTCGGCCACCGAGTGGGTCTACGCCCTCGGGCTGGCTGACCGCCTCGCCGGCGTCACGTTCGAGTGCGACGAACCCGCGGCCGCCCGCGCCGACCACGCCGTCGTGGTCAGCGGGCTCGACACGGCCGGGCTGTCGCCCGGCCAGGTCGACGAGCTGGTCCGGCGGCGGGTCGCCGAGGGCCGACCGCTGTACGCGCTGGACGAGGCCGCGATGGCCGAGATCGCCCCGGACGTCGTGCTGACCCAGGACCTCTGCCGGGTGTGCGCGCTGCCCGCCGGCGCCGCCGGGCAGGCCCTGGCTGCCGCCGGCTGCCCGGCGTCCGTCGTCACCCTCGACCCGACCCGGCTGGCCGACGTCCTCGACGGTGCGCTCCAGATCGGGCGGGCCGCGGGGGCCGAGGCGCAGGGGAGGGCGCTCCGCGTGCGGCTGCAGCGCGAGCTGGACGAGGTGGCGTCGGCGGTGCGCGCTGCCGCCCGCCCGCGCGTGCTGGTGCTGGAATGGGTCGACCCGCCCTTCCTGGCCGGGCACTGGGTGCCCGACCTCGTCACCGCGGCCGGCGGCGAGCCGGTGCTCGCGGCCCCGGGCGAGCGGTCGACGACGACGTCCTGGGAGCAGGTCGCGGACGTCGCAGCGGACGTCGTCCTGGTGGCGCCGTGCGGCTACGGCCTGGACGACGCGGTGGCCCAGGCGCGGGACGCGCTGCACCGGCTGCCGGCGCAGGCCGCGGTGTGGGCGCTGGACGCCGGCGGCCTGGTGACGCGGCCGGGCCCGCGGGTCGTCGACGGGGTCCGTGCGATCGCGGCGGCGCTGCACCCCGACCTGGTGCCTGCGCCGCCGCCTGGGCGCGTCGCCTGCGTGCGGGAGGGCTCCGCGGCTACCGTCGTGACGTGACCGGTCGACCGAGCCCCGCCATCGTCCAGCCGCCCGCCGTCGTCCTCGGCGAGGGCGTCACCGCCGGGGTGGAGTGCCTGCACTGCGGTACCCAGTACGACCCTCGGGCCAGCCGCTGGCTGTGCCCGACCTGCAAGCAGAAGACCGTCACCTGTTGTGAGGGCTCGGCGCTGCCGGAGTGCCGCTGACCCGGTCCCGCCACTCGTCCGAGCGGATCGCGTAGAGCACGTGCCGTCGCCCGGCCCAGCCCGGCGTGCGCGGGTGGTCGAAGTCGCGGCTGGGGTCGTGACGTAGGCCGAGCTTGGCCATGACCCGGCGTGAGGCGAGATTGCCGGCGCTGGTGAACGACACGACCTCGGGCAGGCCGAGGCCGTCGAACGCCACGCGCAAGGCGGCATGCGCCGCCTCCGGCGCGTAGCCCTGGCCCCAGTGGGCGCGGGCGAGCCGCCAGCCGACCTCCACGGCAGGTGCGGGCGGCAGGTCCGGTCCGGCCGGGAGGAGCCCGGTGAAGCCGATGAACTCGCCCGTGTCCAGCCGCTCCAGGGCCCACAGCCCCCAGCCTGCCGCGGCGATCTGCTCGGCGAACCGGTCGACCGACTCGTCCGAGGTCGCGCGGTCCTGCGTCGACGGGAAGTGCCGCATCACCTCGGCGTCGGCGTTGAGCGCCGCGAACGGTTCGCGGTCGTCGTCCGTCCACTGCCGCATCAGCAGCCGGGCGGTACGGAGCTCGTCGAACCGAGGGGCGTCGTCGCTGCTCGCCAGGGGCATGACGGAACGGTACGACGCGGCCCCTAGGCTGGGCGATCGTGAGCCCTGACCCCGTCATCGGCGTGCTCGCCCTGCAGGGCGACGTGCGCGAGCACCTGACGATCCTCGCCGACAGCGGAGCCGTGGGCCGTCCGGTGCGCCGCCCCGAGGAGCTCGACGGTCTCGACGGGATCATCCTGCCGGGTGGTGAGTCGACCACGATCGACAAGCTGTCGCGGATCTTCGAGGTGCGGGAGCCGCTCGTCACCCGGCTGCGCGAGGGTCTGCCGGCCTACGGCTCGTGCGCGGGCATGATCCTGCTCGCCGACCGGCTGGTCGACGGACCGGCCGACCAGCAGACCTTCGGCGGGATCGACATCACGGTGCGTCGCAACGCCTTCGGCCGCCAGGTCGACTCGTTCGAGGAGGACCTCCACCTCTCGGGGGTGGGCGGTGGCCCGGTGCGTGCGGTCTTCATCCGGGCGCCCTGGGTCGAGGAGGCGGGCCAGGACGTCGAGGTCATCGGCCGGGTGGAAGAGGGACCGGCCGCCGGTAGGATCGTCGCGGTCCGGCAGGGCGCGTTGCTCGCGACGTCGTTCCACCCGGAGGTGACCGGCGACGTCCGCGTCCACCGTTTGTTCGTCGAGATGGTGAGGGAGCGTTCATGAGCGGCCACTCCAAGTGGGCGACCACGAAGCACAAGAAGGCTGCTATCGATGCCAAGCGCGGCAAGCTCTTCGCCAAGCTGATCAAGAACATCGAGGTCGCCGCCCGCACCGGAGGCGGTGACCTGGCGGGCAACCCGACGCTCTACGACGCCGTGCAGAAGGCCAAGAAGACGTCGGTGCCCAACGACAACATCGACCGCGCGGTCAAGCGCGGCTCCGGCGCCGAGGCCGGCGGCGCCGACTGGCAGACGATCATGTACGAGGGCTACGGGCCCGGCGGCGTCGCGTTCCTGGTCGAGTGCCTCACCGACAACAAGAACCGCGCGGCCATGGAGGTGCGCACCGCCCTCACCCGCAGCGGCGGCAGCCTGGCCGACCCGGGCAGCGTGTCGTACCTGTTCGCGCGCAAGGGCGTCGTGCTGCTCGACAAGCGCCAGGACGGTCGCGACCTCAGTGAGGACGACGTGCTGGTGGCCGTGCTCGAGGCGGGGGCCGAGGAGGTCAACGACATCGGCGACCAGTGGGAGGTCGTCAGCGACCCCAGCGACCTGGTCGCGGTGCGCACGGCGCTGCAGGATGCCGGCATCGACTACGACTCGGCCGAGGCGCAGTTCGTCCCGAGCACCCAGGTCGAGCTGGACGTCGAGGGCGCCAAGAAGGTGTTCCGGCTGCTCGACGCGCTGGAAGACAGCGATGACGTCCAGAACGTCTACGCGAACTATGACGTGAGCGACGAGGTCATGGAGCTCGTCGACGCCTGACGGCCAGCGGCCAGGATCAGCTGACCGGGTCGCGCGCCACCAGCGCGTAGTCCTGGTCGAACGTGAACGGCTCGGCGGCGGCCGCGATAGGTCCGGCCGGCTGAGTCGTCGTCCAGGACGTCGGCGGGCACGGCTCGGGCAGGTGGGTGTACGTCCGGACCAACTCCTGCGCCTGCGACACCGGTGCCATACGCGTCAGTGTGCGGGGAGGGGCGTCTGCTGTCGAGAGGTGGCCGGTGCGCGGCGCGCCGTCCGCGGCTCGCCGGGCTTGCTGTGTAGCGTTGCGCCCGAACACCTGTTCGGATCGACAGCGAGAGCGGAGGGCCTGCGGTGCGAGTGCTGGGCGTCGACCCCGGGTTGACCCGCTGCGGCGTCGGGGTGGTCGACGGCATGCCGGGCCGCCCGCTGACCCTGGTCGCAGTCGACGTCATCCGCACGCCGCCCGACCTGCCGGTCGCGCTGCGGCTGCTGCAGATCGAGGTGGCGCTGGAGCGCTGGCTCGAGCAGACCCAGCCGGACGCCGTCGCGATCGAGCGGGTCTTCAGCCAGCACAACGTGCGCACCGTGATGGGCACGGCGCAGGCGTCCGCGGTGGCGATGGTGGTGGCCGCCCGGCGCGGCCTGCCCGTGGCGCTGCACACCCCCAGCGAGGTCAAGGCCGCAGTGAGCGGCAACGGCCGCGCCGACAAGGCCCAGGTGGCGACGATGGTGACCCGGCTGCTGCGGCTGGCCCAGGCGCCGCGCCCCGCCGACGCGAGCGACGCGCTCGCGCTGGCCATCTGCCACGTCTGGCGCGGGGGAGCCGCGGCGCGCATCGAGGCGGCCGTGGCCCGCACCGCGGGAGGCGCCCGATGATCGCCTCCGTGTCCGGCCTCGTCCAGCGGCTGCGGCTCGATGCCGCGGTGGTGTCGGTGGGCGGCGTCGGGATGCTGGTGCACGCCAGCCCGCGCACGCTGGCCGGCCTGCGCGAGGGGCAGCCGGTCGAGCTCGCCACCTCCCTGGTGGTGCGCGAGGACTCGCTCACGCTGTTCGGGTTCACCGACGACGACGAGCGGGCGACGTTCGAGACGCTGCAGACCGTGTCGGGCATCGGGCCGCGGCTGGCGCTGGCGATGCTCGCGGTGCACGACCCCGAGTCGCTGCGTCGCGCCGTCGCCACCGACGACCTCGGCGCGCTCCGCAAGGTGCCGGGCGTGGGCCTCAAAGGTGCTCAGCGGATGGCCCTCGAGCTGAAGGGCAAGCTCGGCCTGCCCGGTGCGGTCGACCACGGGCCGACTCCCGACACCGAGCCGGACGACGACACCTGGCGCGGTCAGGTCCGCGACGCGCTGGTGGGGCTGGGCTGGGCGGCCAAGGCGGCCGACGACGCGGTCGACAAGGTCGCCCCGGCCCCCGGCGAGCCGGTCGACGTCCCAGCCGTGCTGCGCGCCGCCCTGCAACGGCTGGGCCGGTCGTGACCGGCCCGGGCGCCGACGACGCCGTCGAGGCCCACTCCCTGGCCGACGACGGCTCGTACGAGGTGTCGGCGCGGGTGATCGCGGCCGACGCCGACCCCGACGAGCGCGTCGTCGAGAGTGCCCTGCGGCCCACTCGGCTGGCCGAGCTGATCGGCCAGTCCCGGGTGCGCGACCAGCTCGACCTCGTGCTGCAGGCCGCGCGCCGGCGCGGCACGTCGCCCGACCACGTGCTGCTGTCCGGGCCGCCGGGGCTCGGCAAGACGACCCTCGCGCTGATCATCGGCACCGAGATGGCGGCCCCGGTGCGGATCACCAGCGGGCCGGCCATCCAGCACGCGGGCGACCTCGCCGCGATCCTGTCCTCGCTGAGCGAGGGCGAGGTGCTGTTCCTCGATGAGATCCACCGGATGTCGCGTCCGGCCGAGGAGATGCTCTACCTGGCGATGGAGGACTTCCGGGTCGACGTCGTGGTGGGCAAGGGGCCCGGCGCCACCGCGATCCCGCTCGAGCTGCCCCGCTTCACCCTGGTCGGCGCGACCACCCGCTCGGGCCTGCTGCCGGCGCCGCTGCGCGACCGCTTCGGCTTCACCGCGCACCTCGACTTCTACAGCCCCGGCGAGCTCGACCAGCTGCTGCACCGTTCGGCGCGCCTGCTCGGCGTCGGGCTGGCGGACGCCGGGTCGGTCGAGATCGCCGGGCGCTCCCGCGGCACCCCGCGCATCGCCAACCGCCTGCTGCGACGGGTACGCGACTGGGCACAGGTGCACGGCGGCGGCTCCATCGACCTCGCGGCCGCCCGCGCCGCCCTCGAGCTCTACGACGTCGACGAGGCAGGTCTCGACCGGCTCGACCGGGCGGTGCTGCAGGCGCTGTGCCAGCGGTTCGGTGGGGGACCGGTGGGCCTGGCGACGCTCGCCGTGGCCGTGGGGGAGGAGACCGAGACGGTCGAGACCGTGGTCGAGCCGTTCCTGGTGCGCGAGGGGCTGCTGCTGCGGACTCCCCGCGGCCGGGTCGCGACGCCTGCGGCCTGGCAGCACCTCGGCCTCACCCCGCCGCGCACCCGCCCCGTCGGAGGGGCCGACCAGCTGGTGCTCCCGGCGGCAGACGACGAGGCTGACGTCACCGGCGCGAGCCCGGACGCGTCGTCCGGCCGGTTCCGCTGACCGGCTCAGCCGCGCATGGCCCGGCACCGCGTCCGGCACCGCCTCCGGCACCTCAGCCGGTCGCCGGACGTTGTCGTCACCGAGGGGGCGTAGGGCGACTCACCCACCCGGTGTCTTTGGCCAGGTGGCGTGGCTCACCTACACTCGCTCGTTGGCCCGCCCTGCCGTGACGGCGTGGGTCTGACACTCGACATCGACCGGCGCCTCGCGTCGGCGGAAGGACTCTGGCCGCGTGAAATCCACGGATCTGCTGATCTTCGCCCTGCCCGTGCTGCTGCTGCTGTTCATGTTCTCCTCGCAGCGTCGCCGCCAGCGGACCTTCACCGACCTGCAGTCCAGGCTCGAACCCGGGCAGGAGATCCTCACCACGTCGGGTCTCTACGCCCGTATCGTGGCGATCGACGACACCGTCGCCGTGCTCGAAACGGGCCCCGGGCAGCACGTCCGCTGGGACCGCCGCGCCATCGCGAGCGTGGTGCCGGTGCCCTCGGACGACGTCCAGACCGGCCTGATCGACCCGTCGTCGGACGACCCCGACGCCCCGAACCGCGAGAAGTGAGAGCCTGACGTGGCTGGACCCAGCAAGCGGCACGGCCGTCCCGGGCGCAGCATGCTCGCCCTGCTCGGGCTGATAGCGGTGCTCGGCGGCATCATCGGTGCCCAGGTGCAGTGGGCGGACGGGAGCTGGGCGCCGCGCCTCGGCCTTGACCTCGAGGGCGGCACCCAGATCGTGCTCGAGCCCGTCGTGCAGGGCGGCGGCAACGTCACCGCGCAGACGCTCCAGCAGTCGGTCGACATCATCCGGGCCCGGATCGACGGCAGCGGGGTCGCCGAGGCCGAGATCACCACCGAGGGCGGCCGCAACATCGTCGTCGCGGTGCCCGGCAAGATCAGCGACCAGCAGCGCGACCTGATCACCCGCTCGTCGCAGCTGCGGTTCCGGCCGGTGCTGGTGGCCGCGGCGGCGCAGGTGGCCCCGCAGCCCACCGCGACGTCCACCGATGCGGCCACGCCGACCCCGACCGCCACCACCGGATCGGGAGCGACGTCGAGCGGCTCGCCGTCGTCCGGCCCGAGCGCGAGCAACGCCCCGACCAAGAGCGGCTCGCAGCGCGGTCTGCCCCAGGCGCTGGTGCGCGGCGCCACCGCCACGCCGACCCCGACGGCCACCGCCGGAGCCACGGGCGGTGCGGCCTCTCCGCAGCCCAAGCCGACCGACGCCAGCGACCCCGCCTGGCTCACCTCCGCCATCGAGCAGGAGTTCACCGCGCTCGACTGCACCGACACCACGAAGCTCCAGGGCGGCACGGACGACCCGGCCAAGCCGCTCGTCACCTGCTCGCAGGACCGCGCCGAGAAGTACGTCCTCGGCCCGGTCGAGGTCGACGGCAACGACATCGCCGATGCCTCGGCCGGCCTGCAGCCGACCCAGAACGGCGGCACCTCGACGACCTGGGAGGTGCGGCTGAACTTCAAGAGCAGTGGCGCCGACAAGTTCCGCGCGGTGACCACCCGGCTCTACACGCTGCCCGAGCCCCGCAACCGGTTCGGGATCGTCCTGGACGGCCTGGTGATCTCCGCGCCGAGCGCCAACGAGCCCATCACCGGCGGCCAGGCCTCGATCACCGGCAACTTCACCCAGGCGAGCGCGCTCGACCTGGCCAACCAGCTGAAGTACGGCGCGCTCCCGCTGTCGTTCACCAAGCAGACCGAGGAGCAGATCAGCCCGCTGCTCGGTGCCGAGCAGCTCCAGCGGGGACTGCTGGCCGGCCTGATCGGCCTGATCCTCGTGGTGCTGTACTCGCTGGCGCAGTACCGCGCGCTGGGCTTCGTCACGATCGCCTCGCTGCTGGTGGCGGGCACGGTGACCTACGGGGCCGTCGTGCTGCTGGGCAACTCGGCCGGCCTGCGGCTCACGCTGGCAGGGGTCACGGGTCTGATCGTGTCGATCGGTGTCACCGCCGACTCGTTCATCGTCTACTTCGAGCGCGTGCGGGACGAGGTCCGTGAGGGCCGCAGCCTGCGGTCGGCTGTCGAGACGGGCTGGAAGCGGGCGCGGCGCACGATCCTGGCGGCCGACGCGATCAACTTCCTGGCCGCGGTCGTGCTGTACGTGCTGGCCGCCGGCGGGGTGCGCGGCTTCGCCTACACCCTTGGCCTGGCCACGCTGATCGACGTCGTCGTCGTCATCCTGTTCACGCATCCGCTGCTGACCATCCTGGCGCGCACGACGTTCTTCGGGCAGGGGCACCGGCTGTCCGGCCTCGATCCGAAACGCCTCGGTACCGGCATCGCGCTCGGGGTCAAGACCAACCTCGGGACCATCGCCGGACGCCGCGCCGCGGCCGCCGGCTCGACCCGTCAGGACGCGTGATGTTCAGCTTCGCGAGGTTCGGCAACGAGCTCTACACCGGTGAGCGCTCGCTGGAGGTGGTGCGCCGTCAGCGCACCTGGTACGCCATCTCCGGTGTGCTGATCGCGATCTCGCTGGTGGGCCTGCTCACCCGCGGCCTCACGCTCGGCCTGGAGTTCACCGGTGGCTCGGAGTTCCGGGTCTCCAGCGTGAAGACCACCAGCGACCTGCCCGGCGCGCAGGCCGTGCAGTCCGTCGTGCCCTCGGCGAACCCGAAGGTGGCGCAGGTCGGCACCGACTCGATGCGGGTGCAGATCGACAAGATCGACTCGGCGCAGAGCGACCAGGTGCGTGACGCGCTGGCGAAGGCCTACGGCGTCACCGCCGACGAGGTCACCGTGTCGTTCGTCGGGCCGTCGTGGGGCCAGACGGTCTCCAAGAAGGCGTTGCAGGGCCTGATCGTCTTCCTGCTGCTCGTGGCGCTGGTGATCTCGGTGTACTTCCGCACCTGGAAGATGGCCGCCGCCGCCGTCGTCGCCCTGTTGCACGACCTGATCATCACCGTGGGGATCTACGCCCTGGTGGGGTTCGAGGTGAGTCCGGCGTCCGTCATCGGGTTCCTGACGATCCTCGGCTACTCGCTCTATGACACGGTCGTCGTCTTCGACAAGGTGCGCGAGAACACCGACCACATCACCACGCAGACGCGCCGCACCTACTCCGAGGCGGCCAACCTGGCCCTGAACCAGACCCTGGTGCGCTCGATCAACACCTCCGTGGTGGCCCTGCTGCCGGTGGGCTCGATCCTGTTCATCGGCGCGTTCCTGTTGGGTGCGGGCACGCTGAAGGACCTGTCGCTGGCGCTGTTCGTCGGCATCGCCGTCGGTACCTACTCGTCCGTCTTCATCGCCACCCCGGTGCTGGCCGACCTGCGCGAGCGTGAGCCCGAGATGCGCGCGCTCGCCAAGCGGGTGCTCTCGCGCCGGGGCAGCGACGCCGTGCGCGAGACGGGCCGGCCCCTCGCCGGGGCTCGGGGCGGCGCCGCGACGGCTGTGCTCGAGCGGCCCACCGACGTGCAGGACGACCCGGGCGGGCTCGATGACCTCGATGCGCCGGCCGAGCCGACCGATGGCCGAGGCCCGGCCCGGTCGACCGGTCCGCGCAACCAGCCGCGACGCAAGAACAAGAACACCAAGCGCCGCCGGTGACGGTCGAGCCGCTCGGCGACCTCGTTCGTCGACACGTCCGCGACGTCCCCGACTTCCCGCAGCCGGGGGTGGTGTTCAAGGACATCGCGCCGCTGTTGGCCGACGGGCCGGCGTTCGGCGCGATCGTGCAGCACCTGGCCGACCGCTACCGCGGACGGGTCGACACCGTGGTGGGCATCGAGGCCCGGGGCTTCGTGCTGGCCGCACCGGTGGCGATCGCGCTGGGGGTCGGCTTCGTGCCGGTGCGCAAGGCGGGCAAGCTGCCCGGCCTGACCCTCCAGGGGCGTTATGACCTGGAGTACGGCAGTGCCGTGATCGAGGTGCAGCAGGACGCGTTCCGCCCCGGCCAGCGGGCCCTGGTGGTCGACGACGTCCTCGCGACGGGCGGCACGGCCGAGGCTTCGTGTGAGCTCGTCGAACGGGCCGGCGTCGAGGTGGTCGAGCTGGCCATGCTGCTCGAGCTGGGCTTCCTGAACGGTCGCGACCGGCTGCCCGGACGCGTCGTCCACAGCCTGCTGACCGTCTGACGACTGGCGCGGGCGGCGTTCCGTAGACTGGCAGGACGAGGGGTCAGCCCCTACCGGGTGACGGGCGAGGAGGTCAGGTGGCAGACCCCACGCGCACGGCCACGACCGGTTCGTCCGGCGAGGCCGCCGAGCCCGACGTCGAGCAGACCATCCCGATCCCCACCTCGAGCCGGATGCGCGCTCGGCTGCACCGGCTGGGCGGCCAGCGCTCCGGCGGCAACCCGGTGCTCGAGCCGCTGCTGCGCGCCGTCCGGGCCACGCACCCCAAGGCGGACGTGGGGGTGATCGAGCGGGCTTACGCCGTGGCCGAGCGAGCCCACGAGGGCCAGCTGCGCAAGAGCGGTGACGCCTACATCACCCACCCGCTGGCCGTCGCGACGATCCTGGCCGAGCTCGGGATGACCGAGAACACCCTCGCTGCCGCGTTGCTGCATGACACGGTGGAAGACACCGACTACACCCTCGACGGCCTGCGCGCGGAGTTCGGCGACGAGGTCGCCATGCTCGTCGACGGCGTCACCAAGCTCGACAAGGTCACCTACGGCGAGGCAGCTCAGGCCGAGACCGTGCGCAAGATGGTCGTGGCGATGGCCCGCGACATCCGGGTGCTCGTCATCAAGCTGGCCGACCGGTTGCACAACGCCCGGACGTGGCGCTATGTCTCGGTGGAGTCCGCTCAGCGCAAGGCCCGCGAGACGCTCGAGATCTACGCGCCGCTGGCGCACCGCCTCGGGATGAACACCATCAAGTGGGAGCTCGAGGACCTCTCGTTCGCCACGCTCTACCCCAAGGTCTACGACGAGATCGTCCGGCTGGTCAGCGAGCGAGCGCCGGCCCGCGAGGAGTACCTCGCGAAGGTGCGCGAGCAGGTGACCGCCGACCTGCGCGGCGCCAAGCTCAAGGCGACCGTTACCGGCCGGCCCAAGCACTACTACTCGATCTACCAGAAGATGATCGTCCGCGGCCGCGACTTCGAGGACATCTACGACCTGGTCGGGGTACGCGTGCTCGTCGAGTCGGTCCGCGACTGCTATGGAGCGCTCGGTGCGCTGCACGCGCGGTGGAACCCGGTGCCCGGCCGGTTCAAGGACTACATCGCGATGCCCAAGTTCAACATGTACCAGTCATTGCACACGACGGTGATCGGGCCGAGCGGCAAGCCGGTCGAGATCCAGATCCGCACCTTCACGATGCACCGGCGGGCCGAGTTCGGCGTTGCGGCGCACTGGAAGTACAAGGAGCAGCCGTCGGCCAACGACCCGGTCGAGGGCGAGGACGCCGGCACCGACATGGCCTGGCTGCGCCAGCTGCTCGACTGGCAGAAGGAGACCGCCGACCCCGGCGAGTTCCTCGACTCCCTGCGGTTCGAGATCAACGCCCGCGAGGTCTACGTCTTCACCCCGAAGGGCGACGTGGTGGCCCTTCCCGCGGGGTCCACGCCGATCGACTTCGCCTACGCGGTGCACACCGAGGTGGGGCACCGCACCATCGGCGGGCGGGTCAACGGCCGCCTCGTGCCGCTCGAGAGCACCCTCGAGAACGGCGACGTCGTCGAGGTGCTCACCTCCAAGGCGATCACGGCCGGTCCGAGCCAGGACTGGCTGACCCTCGTCCGCAGCCCGCGCGCCCGCAACAAGATCCGCCAGTGGTTCAGCAAGGAGCGCCGCGAGGAGGCGATCGACCGCGGCAAAGACGAGATCGCCAAGGTGATGCGCAAGCAGCACCTGCCGATCCAGCGGTTGATGTCGCACGACTCGCTCACCGGGATCGCGGCCGAGCTGCGGTACGCCGACATCGACGGCCTGTACGCCGCGATCGGCGAGAGCCACGTGTCGGCGCAGAGCGTCGTCTCGCGGCTGGTGCAGTCCCTGGGTGGCGAGGAGGGTGCCAGTGAGGACCTCGCCGAGGCGACCCTGCCGAGCAAGGTGGCTCGCCGTCCGCGCTCGGGCGACCCAGGTGTCGTCGTCAAGGGCGTCGACGACCTCTGGGTCAAGCTGGCGCGATGCTGCACGCCGGTCCCGGGCGACCCGATCATCGGTTTCGTCACGCGCGGCAGCGGCGTCTCAGTGCATCGCGACGACTGCACCAACGTGGCGGGCCTGCTCGCCGAGCCCGACCGGATCGTCGAGGTCGAGTGGGCGCCGTCGTCCGCCACCGTGTTCCTCGTGCAGATCCAGGTCGAGGCCCTCGATCGCTCGCGGCTGCTGTCCGACGTCACCCGGGTGCTCTCCGATGCGCACGTCAACATCCTCTCGGCGAGCGTCAAGACCTCGCGCGACCGCGTCGCGGTCTCGCGCTTCACGTTCGAGATGGGCGACCCTGGGCACCTCGGGCACGTCCTGAACGCCGTCCGTCGGGTCGACGGCGTCTTCGACGCCTACCGGGTCACCGGCGGACGCCCGACGACCGAATCCTAGGCCGACGCCGCCTGGCTCCGGGTCGGTCGACGGTAGGCGGCGCTAACCCGCCCAACGGTGTGTAGTTGTGGGACGACAGATAGTAAACTTGTGAGCAGACCGCCGCGGTTCGGTGGCCGGTTGGGTCGAGGGGGGTGATGTCCGGTGCCGAGCGACCGCGAGCTGGCCTGGATGCAGCGCCTCGAGTTGCGCGTCAGCGACCGGTTCCACGAGGTCGCGGAGGCAGCGGAGGCCTGGCTGGCCCAGGCCGGTGGTGACGCCGATCCCGTTCTGATGCGCCGGATGCAGCTGGTCCTCGCGGTCGCCAACACCCGCCGCGGAAGGATCGAGGACGGCGCCGCCGTGATGCGCCGGATCCGCGACTGGGCTGCCGAGCGCGGAGAGTGGTACCTGCAGGCCCGGGCCGAGCGCCAGCTCGGTGTGCTGCTGCGCCGGGCGGGGGAGGGGTCGGCCAGCCTTGAGCACGCTGTCACCTCGGTCAACCTGTTGCCGCCCGACGCGCCGCTCGCCGTTCGCACCGACCACCAGATCGGACTGGCTGATGCGCTGTCGGTGTCGGGGTCGTCCAACGAGGCCGTCGCTGCCTACCGGCAGGCGCTTGAGCTCGCCCGCGACTGCGGTGCCACCGACCTGCACCTGCTGGTCCTGAACAACCTGGCCTACACGCTCTACGAGATCGGGTCCGACCAGGACTCCGTCGCCCTGTGTGAGCAGATGCTGGCGCTGCTGCACGAGCACCAGCTCGAGCTGCCGCTGCATGTCCTCGACACCATCGCGAACGCCTACCTCGCCGTCGGGCGGCCCGACGATGCCGAGCGGCTGTTCGCCCGGGTCGACCTCGGCTCCGACATCGCTCCCGAGGACGTCGGCGAGGCCCTGCTCACCCTGACCCGGTTGCGCCGCAGCGGGGGCGACCTGGACGGCGCGCAGGATGCCCTCGCGCGCTGCCTCGAGACCTGCACCCGACACGATCTCGGGGACATCGAGGTACGGGCGCTCGGCGAGCAGGCCGAGCTGCACGCCGCCCGCGGTGACTTCGCGCGAGCGTTCGAGCTGTACAAGGAGTTCCACCAGCGGGTGCTGACCCAGCACGCGGTCGAGCGCGAGGGCCGCGCCCGCATGATGCAGGCCATCTTCGAGACCGCACAGGCGCGCCGCGAGAGCGCCCGGTTCCGCGAGCTGTCCTACCGCGACGCGCTCACCCAGCTGTACAACCGGCGATACGTCGACGATCAGCTGCCCGCGCTGCTCGACCACCTCGGTCAGGACGGGCACCCCGCCGTGGTCACGGTCGCCTTCGCCGATCTCGACCACTTCAAGACCGTCAACGACACCTGCTCGCACCAGACGGGCGACGAGGTGCTGCGCCGCATCGGCCGGCTGCTCGAAGCCCAGGCGGGTGCGGTGCCCGACGGGTACGCCGCCCGGATGGGCGGCGAGGAGTTCCTGATCGTGCTCCCCGGGCTGCGCGACGCGGCGGCCGCCCTGGTGCTGGAGGACGTCCGCGCCGCGGTCGAGGCGATCGACTGGGGCGGCCTCACGGCGGGCCTGCCCGTGACGATCAGCCTCGGCTCCGCCACCAGCCCGGACGACGGCACTGAGCGTCGCCGGCTGCTGGCCCGGGCGGACCGCCGGCTCTACGCCGCCAAGAGTGCGGGACGCAACCAGGTGGTCACCGACGGATTGCCGCTGCGCGCGTCAGCCGCCGAAGTCCTCTAGCGCCCGCTGAGCCTGCTCGAGCCACTCGCGCCGCGCCGTCAGCGCGGCCTGCGCCTCGGCGATCCGCTTGGCCTTGCCCTGGTCGGTCGCCTTGCGCAGATCGGCTTCGAGGTCGGCGATGCCCGCCTTCAGCTGGTCGACCGCGCTCTGCGCGCGAGCCCGGGCCTCTGGGTTGGTGTTCTTCCACCGCGCGTCGTCGTCAGCGCGGACGGCCTGCTCGACGGCCCGCATCCGGCGCTCGATGCGGTCGAGATCCCCGCGGGGGACCTTGCCGGCGGATTCCCAGCGGTCCTGGATGTCGCGTAGCCGGGCCTTGGCGCGCTCCAGGTCGGTGACGGGCAGCAGCTTCTCGGCCTCGACGAGCAGGGCCTCCTTGACCTCGAGGTTCGCGCTGAACTCGGCGTCCTGCTCGGCCTGCACGGCGTGCCGAGCCGTGAAGAACGCGTCCTGCGCGGCTCGGAAGCGACCCCACAGCTCGTCGTCGTCCTTGCGCGCCGCACGCCCGGCGGCGCGCCAGCGGTCCATCAGTCGCTTGAAGGCAGCGGCCGTCGGGCCCCAGTCGGTGGAGTCCCTGAGCGACTCAGCCTCCTTGACCAGCGCTTCCTTGGCCGCCTTGGCCTCCCCGTGCTGCTCGTCGAGGTGAGCGAAGTGCTGACGCCGCTTACGGTCGAACGCGGTGCGGGCGTGGCTGAAGCGCTTCCAGAGCTCGTCCTCGGAGCGACGGTCGAGGCGCACCGCGTGCGGCTCGCCGGCGCCCTTCTGCTCGGCCCGCCAGGTGTCGAACAGCTCCTTCATCCGCTGGCCGTCCGCGCGCCACTGGGTGCGCTCGGCCGGCACCGCGGCGATCGCCTCGGCCTCGTCGACGAGCGCCTGGCGCCGCGCCCGGGCTTCCGCGCGGGCCTGGGTGCGGACCGCCTCGGCCTGCCGCCGCCGCTCGGCCGCAATCGGGGTGAGCGCCTCGACGCGCGCCGTGAGTGCCTCGAGGTCGCCGACGGCGTGCACGTCGCTGACTGCGGTGCGCAGCTTGGCCAGGCCTGAGTCGATCTCGCTGACCGGGACGTCAGCCGCCGTCAGCCGCTGCTCGAACAGCTCGATCTGGGCGATCACCTCATCGTACTTGCGTGCGAAGTAGGCCAGCGCCTCGTCGGGGCTGGCGCCGGGGAAGGACCCGACCTCACGCTCGCCGTCCGCGGTGCGCACGAACACGGTGCCGTCGTCCGCGACGCGTCCCAGACTCGTGTCGGCCGACGAGGCCGGCGGCGGGGGTGTGCTGGAGGGCCGGGCGGCGGGGGGCGGCCCTGGCGTCGGGCGTCCAGCGCCCGGCCGGGGCGGCGCCGGCCGCGGCGTGGGGCTGGGCTGCGGTTCGGGCTCGCGGGTGGGCTCGGGTGTCGGCTCGGGCTCGGGCTCGGGTGTCGGCTCGGGCGTCGGCTCGGGGGTGGTAGCCGCCGGCTCGCGCTCCGGCTGCTGGGGGGCGGGGTCGGTTGCCTGCTCGGATGCGGCGGCGGGCACGGAGTCGGTCGCCTGCTCTGGCTCGGGGGTGGGCTCGAGCTCGGGCGTCGGCTCGGGCGTGGGCTCGGGCGTGGGCTCAGGCGCCACCTGCTCTGCCGGCTCGTGGCGATCCGGCTGCTGGGGTGCGGGGTCGGTTGCCTGCTCGGATGCGGCGGCGGGCACGGGGTCGGTCGCCTGCTCTGGCTCGGGGGTGGGCTCGGGGGTCGACTCGGGCTCGGGGGTCGACTCGGGCTCGGGGGTCGGCTCGGGCGTCGGCTCGGGCTCGGGCGCCACCTGCTCGGCCGGCTCGTGGCGCTCCGGCTGCTCGGGAGCGGGGTCGGTTGCCTGCTCGGGCCTCTGCTCGCTCACCGCTGCTCCACCGTGATGCTCTTGATGACGACGGGCTCCTTGGGTGCGCCGTCGCCGCCGCCGTCCGCCGTGCCGGCTGCGGCCACTCGCTTGAGCACGTCGAGGCCCTTCGTGACCTTTCCGAAGATGCTGTAGCCGCCGCCATCGGTCGGTAGCGAGGAGTCCTGGTAGACGAGGAAGAACTGGCTGCCGTTGGAGTTCGGGTCGCTCGTGCGGGCCATCGCAACCGTGCCGGCCGGGTACTTGCCGTCGGCGGGCGCGTTCTCGATGCCGTACTGGTAGCCAGGGCCGCCGCTGCCCGTGCCCGTGGGGTCACCGCACTGCAGCACGTAGATGCCCTGGGTGGTGAGCCGGTGGCATTTGCTGCCGGCGTAGAACTTCTCGCGGCTGAGGAACAGGAACGACGACACCGTCTGCGGTGCCTTCGTGCCGTCCAGCTGGAGGGTGATGTCACCGGCGCTGGTGGTCAGGTTCGCCGCCCAGACCGCGCCCTGCGCCAAGGTCTTGGGTGGTGGGGTCTTGTACGTCTTGGGCGAGGCGGTGCTCGACGGCGCGGCGGACGCCGAGGCCGATGGGCTGGTGGTGGCTGTGCCGCTGGCGGTGGCCGACGCACCCGTGGGGGCCGTGGTGTCGCCGGTCAGCCGGCTCAGCAGGACCACCCCACCGACCACGACCAGCACCGCGACGACGGCCCCAGCCACCTGCTGGTTGCGGCGCACGCGAGCCGCCTTGGCCTGCATCCTGGCCTGGCGCTTGGCGTAGCGACGCTTGGCTCGTTCGCGGTCGCGCTCGATCGGCACGCCGGTCCTCCTGCTTCGTTCGCGGCCCGGCGCTCGTCACGCCGGGTGGTCTGTGAGCGGTCAGTCTAGGGACGCCGTGCGACGTCGTTCCCGCCAGCGTGCCACGAACCGGGCAGGAGAGGCTCCGCGCCGCACCGGTAGGCTCGACTGGTGCTCATCACCGGGTTCCCCAGCGCCGTGTTCGGCACGAACTGCTACGTGCTGGCGACCGGCGCCGGTGAGGAGTGCATCGTGGTCGATCCCGGCATCGAGGTGCTCGGGCCGCTGGCAGACGTGCTGCGCGAGCAGCGGCTGCGGCCGGCCGCGGTGCTGCTGACGCACGGCCACCTCGACCACACGTACTCGGTGACGCCGGTGTGCGGCGCGCACGGCGTTGCCGCCTACATCCACCCCGACGACCGCGAGCGGCTGGTCGACCCCCTGCACGAGTTCGCCTCGAGCGGGCTGCTCTCGATGCTCGAGCAGCAGTTCGGCCGCGCGGCGACCTGGGCCGAGCCGAGCGAGGTCGTCGAGCTGCGCGCGGCCGCGAGCCTGGAGATCGCCGGTCTGCAGGTCGACGTCGTGCACGCTCCGGGCCATACCCAGGGGTCGGTGATGTTCGGGCTGCCCGGCGTCCCCGACGCGGCTCCCGACGGCGTGTCCCGCACGTTGCTCACCGGCGACGTCCTGTTCGCCGGCAGCATCGGGCGCACCGACCTACCCGGTGGCGACCACGCCGCCATGCTCAGGTCCCTGCGTGACCGCGTCCTGCCCCAGCCCGACGACTCGCTCGTCCTGCCCGGCCACGGGCCTGCCACCACCATCGGCCACGAGCGCGCCAGCAACCCCTACCTGCGCGAGCTGCTGGCGTCCTGACCGGCCCGACGTCCAGACGACGACCGAAGGAACCGCATGTCCCGTCCCACCGCCCTGTCCGGGTTCCCCGAGTGGCTGCCGGCCGAACGCGCCGCCGAGCAGCAGGTCCTCGACGTCCTGCGCCAGACCTTCGAGCTGCACGGCTTCGCGGGTATCGAGACGCGCGCCGTCGAGCCGATGGACCAGCTCCAGCGCAAGGGGGAGATCGACAAGGAGGTCTATGTCCTGCGCCGCCTGCAGGCAGACCCCGGTGACTCTGACGACGCGCGCTCGCTCGGGCTGCACTTCGACCTGACGGTGCCGTTCGCCCGCTACGTGCTGGAGAACGCCGGCAAGCTCGACTTCCCGTTCCGCCGCTACCAGATCCAGAAGGTGTGGCGGGGCGAGCGACCGCAGGAGGGCCGCTACCGCGAGTTCTGCCAGGCCGACATCGACGTCGTCGACGCCAACGAGCTCTCGTTCCACTACGAGGTCGAGATGGTGGAGGTGATGGCCGACGCCTTCGCCCGGCTCCCGCTCCCGGCGCTGCGGATGCAGGTCAACAACCGCAAGCTGGTCCAGGGCTTCTACCGAGGCCTGGGGATCGAGGACGTCGGCGCCGTGCTGCGGGTGGTCGACAAGCTCGACAAGGTGGGCGCCGAGGCGGTCCGCCGGATGCTCGTCGAGGCCGGGCTGAGCGACGACACCGCCGCGGCCTGCCTGCGGCTGGCGGAGATCAGCGGGCCGGACGCCTCGGTCATCGACCGGGTGCGGGCGCTCGGCGTCTCGACGGACGAGCTGGACGAGGGCCTGCACGAGCTCGCGCTGCTGCTCGACGGTGCGGCGCGGGTGCGGCGCGAGGGGTTCGACGTCGTGGCCGACCTCAAGATCGCCCGCGGCCTGGACTACTACACCGGCACGGTCTACGAGACGCAGATGGCCGGCTTCGAGCACCTCGGTTCGATCTGCTCGGGTGGCCGGTACGACGCGCTCGCCAGCGACGGCCGCACCACCTACCCCGGGGTCGGCATCTCGTTCGGGGTGACGCGCGCGCTGGCACCGCTGATCACGCGCGGACTGCTGACCGCGTCCCGCTCCACCCCGACGTGCGTCCTGGTGGCGTTGGCGGACGACGACTCGCGTTCGGCCAGCCGCGCGGTCGCCGCCGCCCTTCGCGCTCGAGGCATCCCTGCGGAGGTGGCCCCGGCGGCGCAGAAGTACGGCAAGCAGATCCGCTACGCACAGCGCCGGGGGATCCCGTATGTGTGGTTCCCGGCCGGGGCCTCCGCAGACGGTGTCGCGTCCGTCCGCGACATCCGCAACGGCGAGCAGCTGCCCGCGGACGACGCGACCTGGCTGCCGCCCGAGTCCGACCTGCGGCCCTCTGTCGTGCGGGGTTAGGGTCGCCGCCATGGAGCAGCGCACGTTGGGACGCACCGGCCGTGAGGTCTCCGTCGTGGGGCTGGGCTGCTGGCAGCTCGGCGCCGACTGGGGCGAGGTCGGCGAGGACGACGCGATGGCCACGCTGCACGCCGCGGCCGACGCCGGCGTCACCTTCTTCGACACTGCCGACGTCTACGGCGACGGCCGCAGCGAGCAGCTCGTAGGGCGGCTGCTCCGTGAGCGGGCGGACGACGGGCTCTTCGTGGCGACGAAGATGGGACGGCGTGCCGACCCGCACGTACCGGAGGCCTTCACGGGTGCTGCGCTGCGCGACTGGAACGACCGCAGCCGGCGCAACCTCGGCGTCGACACTCTCGACCTGGTGCAGCTGCACTGCCCGCCGACGCCGGTGTTCAGCGACGACCGGGTCTTCGACGAGCTGGACGCCATGGTCGAGGAAGGCCGCATGCGGGCCTACGGCGTGTCGGTCGAGACCGCGGCCGAGGCGCTCACCGCCATCGCTCGACCGCACGTCGCGAGCGTGCAGATCATCCTGAACGTGTTGCGCCGCAAGCCTCTCGAGCAGGTGCTCCCGACGGCGGCAGCTGCCGGAGTGGGAGTCGTCGCGCGGGTACCGCTGGCCAGTGGGCTGCTCAGCGGCAAGTACGACGAGCACACGACCTTCGCCGCCGACGACCACCGCACCTACAACCGCTCGGGTGAGGCGTTCGACGTCGGCGAGACCTTCTCGGGAGTGCCGTTCGAGGTCGGTGTGGCGGCTGCCCGTGAGGTCGCCGCGCTCACCCCGCAGGGTGCGACCACCGCGCAGCTCGCCCTGCGCTGGATCGTCGACCAGCCGGGAGTGAGCGTGGTGATCCCCGGGGCGCGCACGGCCGAGCAGGCGCGGGCCAACGCGGCGGCCGCCGACGTCGCCCCGCTCGATACCGAGGTCCTTGAGGCGCTACGCGGGATCTACGACGAGCGGGTCCGGCAGCACGTGCACGACCGCTGGTGAGCTGCTAGCCCCGGGGACGCCGGTACCAGGTGGGCTCGCGACCGGGCGGGTTGTAGGACTCGACCAGCTCGGCCCGACGTCGGCGGGCGGCCAGCCGCTGTCGCTCGCGGGCGAACACCACGCGGGCGAACCGCTCGGCGTCGGAGCGGGCGAGCCCGACGAACGAGCCGCGCAGCCCGAAGTGCGTGACCTCGATCACCCAGAGCCGGGTCGACACCGGCTTGCTTCGGTCGGGCAGGTCGACCTCGATCGGCACGATGCTGCCCGGGCCGACGTTGCTGGCAGCGGCAACGTCCAGGCTGGCGAGCAGGCCACCCGCCGACAGGTTCTTAGTGCGTCCGCTGACCATCCGCACGGCGTCCTCAGGCTCGTCGGAGCCGGCGGGGAGCGTGACACGGATGGTGAGCTCGACCTCCCCGCGCACCTCGTGCCGGCGCTGGGTCGGAGGGCTCGGGCACCCGACGCGCAGCAGCATGCCGTCGCCGTCGTCGACGACCCGGCCGGGCAGCGTGATCAGGCCGCCGGGCGTGACGAGCTCGACCCTTCCTGGTCCGACGTGCAGCGCCTCGCTCGGACCGAGCACCGCGATCTCGCCGACGTGCGGCAGCTCGTCGGTGTCCGAGTCGTCACCACGGATGCTCGTCGCGGCGAGCACCTTGAGGCTCAGCCGTCGCCCTCCCGCGTGCAGCGTCAGGGTCGAGCCCGCGGCGATGGTGATGTCCAACGCGGCAATCCCCTTCGCAGTGTGGTCGAGCCGGTGATGGGCACGCCGATCGCGCACCGTCGCAGAACTTATCGGCAGCCGCGGCCGTTGTCCGCAGGGAAACCCGGGAGAAACCGGGGCGAGACGTCACCGCGCAGCACCGTAGGATCGGCGGGTCACCCGTACCCGAGACCCCCGAGGGGATCACTGTGTTGCGCACGCACGAGGTCGGCACGCTCCGCGCCGACCACGCTGGCCAGACCGTCACGCTCACCGGCTGGGTGGCCGGACGGCGTGATCACGGCGGGGTGGCGTTCCTCGACCTGCGCGACGCGAGCGGCATCGCCCAGGTGGTCGTGCGGGACGAGGTGCTGGAGTCGTCCGGCGCGCACGGGCTGCGCAACGAGTACTGCGTCAAGGTGACCGGCACGGTCGGCCGTCGTCCGGAGGGCAACCAGAACCCTGCCCTGCCGACCGGCGAGATCGAGGTCACGGCATCCGACGTCGACGTGCTGAGCGAGGCGGCGCCGCTGCCGTTCCAGATCGACGAGCGCGTCGAGGTCGGCGAGGAGGCGCGGCTGAAGCACCGCTACCTCGACCTGCGTCGTCCCGGCCCGGCCGCGGCGATCCGGCTGCGCAGTGAGGTCAACCGGGCGGCGCGCGAGGTGCTGCAGTCGCGCGACTTCGTCGAGATCGAGACGCCGACGCTCACCCGCTCGACGCCCGAGGGTGCCCGCGACTTCCTGGTGCCGGCGCGGCTGCAGCCGGGCAGCTGGTACGCCCTACCGCAGAGCCCGCAGCTGTTCAAGCAGCTGCTCATGGTGGCCGGCATGGAGCGCTACTACCAGATCGCCCGCTGCTACCGCGACGAGGACTTCCGGGCCGACCGGCAGCCCGAGTTCACCCAGCTCGACATCGAGATGAGCTTCGTCGAGCAGGACGACGTGATCGCGCTCGGCGAGGAGATCGCCGTCGCGCTGTGGCAGCTGATCGGCATCGACCTGCCGGTCCCCTTCCCGCGCCTGACCTACGCGGACTCGATGCGGCGCTTCGGCACCGACAAGCCCGACCTGCGCTTCGGCAACGAGCTGGTCGAGTGCACCGAGTACTTCGCCGCCACGCCGTTCCGGGTGTTCCAGGCCGAGTACGTCGGTGCCGTGGTCATGCCCGGGGGCGCGAGCCAGCCGCGCAAGACGCTCGACGCGTGGCAGGACTGGGCCAAGCAGCGCGGCGCCAAGGGCCTGGCGTACGTGCTGGTCGGCGAGGACGGTGAGCTCGGTGGCCCGGTCGCCAAGAACCTCTCGGACGACGAACGAGCCGGACTCGCGGCGCAGGTCGGCGCGCAGCCGGGGGACTGCGTGTTCTTCGCGGCCGGCCCGACGAAGTCCTCGCGAGCCCTGCTCGGCGCCGCCCGGATCGAGATCGGCCGTCGCTGTGGGCTGATCGACGAGTCGGCGTGGGCGCTCGCCTGGGTGCTCGACGCGCCGCTGTTCGAGCCGGCCGCCGAGGCGGTCGCGAGCGGCGACGTCGCCGTCGGCTCCGGTGCCTGGACGGCCGTCCACCACGCCTTCACCTCGCCCAAGGCGGAGTTCGCCGACACGTTCGACACCGACCCCGGCTCAGCCCTGGCCTACGCCTACGACCTGGTGTGCAACGGCAACGAGATCGGCGGTGGGTCGATTCGTATCCACCGGCGCGACGTCCAGGAGCGGGTGTTCCGGGTGATGGGGATCAGCGAGGAGGAGGCGCAGGAGAAGTTCGGCTTCCTGCTGGAGGCCTTCGCGTTCGGCGCGCCGCCGCACGGCGGGATCGCGTTCGGCTGGGACCGGATCTGTGCGCTGCTGTCGGGCACCGAGTCGATCCGCGACGTCATCGCGTTCCCCAAGTCCGGTGGGGGCTTCGACCCGCTCACCAGCGCGCCCGCCCCGATCACAGCCCAGCAGCGCAAGGAGGCCGGCGTCGACGCAGCCCCCAAGGCTCCCGCCCCGTCGCCGTCCCCCGCCCCCGCCTGACCCTCCGCTGTTGATCACGTCAAGCAGGCTTTGGTGCGCTTGCCGAGGGATAGAGCCCTCGGCAAGCGCACCGAACCCTCGGTAGGCAAGCGGCCTGGCGCGGCGCATCAGGTGGTCGGGCGCGTCGCAGGGCTCCGGCTCAGGGTGCGGTGGACCGGCGGCGCAGGCGTCGCGAGGACCAGCGGTGCTCGCACCGGAAGCCCAGCCGCTGGTAGAGCCGGCCGGCGACGTCGTTGTCGGCGTACAGGCCGAGCGTCACGACCGGCCGCCCCGCAGCCAGGGCGGCACGGGTGGCCACTGCCGTGAGGGCCGCGCCCAGTCCCTGTCCACGGGCCGAGGGCAGGGTCGCGATGGACGCCAGGTGCGGGACGCCGGGCACGTGCTCGCTGTGGGCGGCACAGGCCAGCAGCACGCCGTGGCGGTCGCGGACGCCGTACCAGGCCACGATGTCCGGCCCGCCGACCGGTGCGCTGTGCCGCGGGCTCGCCTGAGCGAGCAGCGACCGGACGTCGTCCTCGTCCGCAGCGCCGAGCGGCACGACGCGCTCCTCCAGCGGCTGCCGCGGCGGAGCCGCGCAGGTGTGCATCCACTCCCAGTCCGCACCGACACCAGGGTCGGTCAGGTCGGCCAGCGGGTCGGCCGCGCCCCGGGGCAAGGTGAGCCACTCGGCATCCGGCACGGCTTGCACGAGGCTGGGGACGACGGCCACGGCCTCGCGCAGCGACGTCACCACTGTGAGGCTGCGCCGCGGTGACGGAACGGCCCGCAGGAAGGCCACCCCTCCGGGCACCAGCCACCCCCGGACCGGTTCCGCGGGGTCGACGGACCACCTCACGAAGGTGTCGCCACCGCTGGCGGTCAGCAGCTCGTCGTACGACTCCAGCTCTGCGGGGGTGCGGCTGGCCATCAGTGGGTGCCGATGCCGATCCGGTCATGCAGCCGCCGCAACGGTCGTGGGGCCCACCAGTTCCACTCGCCGAGCAGCGTCATGGTCGCCGGCACCAGCAGCATCCGCACCAGCGTCGCGTCGATCGCCACCGCGGCGGTCAGGGCGACCCCGCTCTGCTTCACGGCGAGCACCTTGGCGGCGATCAGGCCGGCGAAGACGATGATCACGAGCAGCGCGGCCGAGGTGATGATCCGGCCCGAGCGCTGCAGTCCGGCCGCCACCGCCGCGTCGTTCGGCAGGCCGAGGTCGTGCTGCTCCTTGATCCGGGAGAGCAGGAACACCTCGTAGTCCATGGCCAGGCCGAACCCGAACGCCAGCACCAGGGGCGGGATCGTCGTCTCGATGCCGCCCGTGGAGGTGAAGCCGAGCAGGCCCTGCAGGTTGCCGTCCTGGAACACCCACGTGATGAGCCCGAGTGAGGCCCCCAGTGAGACGACGTTCATCAGCAGCGCCTTGACCGGCACCAGCACCGAGCCGGTCATCAGGAAGAGCAGGACGAACGTCGTCAGCACGACGAGTCCGATCGCCAGCGGCGCCGTGCGACTGATGGTGGCGGCGAAGTCGATGGCGCCGGCGGCCTGACCCACCACCCAGGTCGGGAACGCCGGCCGCTGCGACCGCAGCTCGTCGACGACCTGCCGGGCCACCACGCCCCCGCCGTCGCCGCCGTCGACGCGAACGCCGAGCACCACCAGTGATCCCTGCTGGCGTGGCGGCACGACGGAGGCGACGCCGTCCAGTCGGGACACCTGGGCGGACCATGCCGCCACCTGCTCGAGCGTCCCGCGGGTCACCACGATGACCTCCGGCGCGGCCAGCGCCGGCCACTGCTGGTCGACCTGGGCGATGACCGTGCGCTGGGGGCTGCCGACCGGCATCAGCTCCGCCCCGGACGACCGCAGCTGCATGCCCAGTGCCGGAACCGCCGCCGCCAGCAGCAGAACGGTCACCCCGAGGGCCACCGGCCAGGGACGGCGCTGCACCGTGTGGGCCAGCTGTGAGAAGCGCCCGACCGGCGGCGCGACGTCGCCGAGCCGGGCGAGCACGGCCCGCAGCCCGGGAACGCGCGCGACGAGCCCGGGGCGCACCAGCCGGTCGCCGGCCAGCGCCACGAGCGCGGGCACCAGGCCGAGGGCGACCAGGAGGGCGACGACGACGACGCTGACGCCGGCCGCGCCGAGTGCGCGCAGGATGGTGGCCGGGAAGAACAGCAGGCCGGACAGGCTGATCGCGACGATCAAGCCGGAGAACAGCACCGTGCGTCCGGCGATCGCGACGGTGCGGCCGACTGCGTGCTCGACCTCCTCGAGGGTGGGGCTGATGGACGGCGCGAGCGTGGCGCGGAGCTCCTCGCGGTACCGGCTAACCACCAGCAGCCCGTAGTCGATGCACAGGCCGAGCCCCAGGATCGTCACGACGCTGACCACCGAGGCGTCCAGGTCGATGAACGTCGAGAAGCCCCACAGCGAGGCGAGGCCGCCGCCGATCGAGGCGATGGCGCCGGCCAGCGGGATGCCGGCCGCCACGAACCCGCCGAACACCAGCACCATCACGAGCAGGCTGATCGGCAGCGCGACGCCCTCGCCGGTGCGCAGGTCGATCTCGACCTGTCCCGTGACCTCGTCGACGAGCTGCGCGGTGCTGGTGGTGCTGGCGGTGGCGCCGGGCAGCCCGCGCGCCGTGGCCGCGAGCTGCCGGCCGACGGCGGCCGCCTGCTCGGACTCGCCCGCTCCGGACAGGTCGGCCAGCTCGACCACCAGCGCGACACCACGGCCGTCGTCCGCGACGAGTGGCCGGCCCGCGGGGCCGGACGGCCCGCCGGGAACCGTGTACGGCGAGCGGACCGACCGGACGTCGCGCTGCGCCGCCAGGTCCGCCACCAGTGAGCGCACCCTCGCGGCCACCTCGGCGCTGGCCGGGTCGACGCCGTCCAGCAGGGCGAGCAGCGTCGGGCCGGACGTCGTCTGCGCGGCCAGCAGGTCGCGGCCGGTGCGGTTCTCGCCCGGCACGGTCGGCTCTCCGGCGGTCAACCGGTCGAACAGCGACCCGCCGCCGGCGGCCCCGAGCGCGACCGCGAAGGCGGCGACGACCACCAGCACCCAGGTGACCACCACGAGGCGCGCGTGCCGTGCCTCGAAGCGCCCCCACCGCTCCAGGTTCGTCACAGCCGACAGCCTGCCAGCCCGCCCGGCGACCTCGCCGCCAGCCCCTCCGCTGTTGATCACGTCAAGCAGACGTCGGGCTGCTTGCCGAGGGGTCGAACCCTCGGCAAGCGCACCATCCCCTCGGCAAGGGCGGACGACCTTGGCGACTAGCCTCAGGGGCGTGGCGGACCTGTTCAGCGTGGACGACGGCTCCGACCGTCCCGCGGCACCGCTGGCGGTGCGGATGCGCCCGCGCACCCTCGACGAGGTCGTCGGCCAAGGGCACCTGCTCGAGCCGGGCTCTCCGCTGCGCCGGCTGGTCGAGCAGGGAGATGGGCCGGCCGGGCCGGCGTCCGTGGTGCTCTGGGGGCCGCCCGGCACCGGCAAGACGACGATCGCGCACGTCGTCTCGAACGGCACCGGCGGCCGGTTCGTCGAACTGTCGGCGATCACCGCCGGCGTGCGCGACGTGCGAGCCGTGATGGACGCCGCCCGAGACGACCTCGCGCTGCACCGGCGCGGCACGGTGCTCTTCCTCGACGAGATCCACCGGTTCACCAAGGCCCAGCAGGACGCCCTGCTGCCCGGTGTCGAGAACCGCTGGGTCGTGCTGATCGCGGCCACCACCGAGAACCCGTCGTTCTCGGTGGTCTCGCCGCTGCTGTCGCGCTCGCTGGTGCTCACCCTGCGCCCGCTCGACGACGACGGCGTCCGCGGTCTGATCGAGCGCGCCGTCACCGACCCGCGCGGTCTCGACGGCGCGGTCGTCCTGTCGCCGGACGCGCTCGAGCACCTCGTCCGGCTCGCCGCCGGCGACGCGCGCCGGGCGCTGACGGCCCTCGAGGCGGCGGCGGGGGCCGCCCTGTCCGCCGGCCCGGGCGACAACCCTGGGGATGCCCCCGGGGACGGCCACGCTGAGGGGCCGATCACCCTCACCACGGAGCACGCCGAACGCGCCATCGACGCCGCCGTCCTGCGCTACGACCGCGAAGGCGACCAGCACTACGACGTGGCCAGTGCCTTCATCAAGTCCATGCGCGGCTCGGACGTCGACGCGAGCCTGCACTACCTGGCCCGCATGCTCGAGGCGGGGGAGGACCCGCGCTTCGTGGCCCGGCGCATCGTGATCGCGGCCTCCGAGGACGTCGGCATGGCGGATCCGACGGCGCTGCAGACCGCTGTCGCCGCCGCCCAGGCGGTGCAGCTGATCGGCATGCCGGAGGCCCGCATCGTCCTGGCCCAGGCCGTGGTGCACCTGGCCACCGCGCCGAAGTCCAACGCCGCCTACCTCGCCATCGACGCTGCCATCGCCGACGTCCGGGCCGGTCGGGCCGGCACGGTCCCGGCCCATCTGCGCGACGCGCACTACCCCGGGGCGAAGGCGCTCGGGCACGGCACGAGCTACCGCTACGCCCACGACGAGCCGCACGGCGTGGCCGAGCAGCAGCACCTGCCCGACTCGCTGGCCGGTCGCGAGTACTACACGCCGACCGATCGCGGCGCCGAGCGTGAGATCGGCGCGCGGCTCGCCCGTCTGCGGCGCATCCTGGGCGGTCGCTGACCGCCGCAGGCCGCCGGACGCCGAGCCCCCGGGATTCGGGGTGGGGCCGGTCTCGCGCCTCGGGTAGTGTCGTCAACCCTGAGCCCGGGGTCGGCTGCACGGCAACTGCCGCGTACGCCGCCGGGCAGCCCCAGGAGGGATACGACGGATGTCGGCTGGAGACATCGCGGGACTCATCGCCGCGGTCGCCTTCGTGGCGCTCGTGGCGCTGCTCGCCGTGCCGATCCTCAAGCTGGGTCGGCTGATCGACGACGCCCGCGGCACCGTGCAGGGCGTCACCCAGGAGAGCGTCCCGCTGCTGCGGGAGGTCACCACGACCGTCACGACGACCAACGGTGAGCTCGAGCGCGTCTCGGCGATCACGACGAACGTGCAGCAGATCACCACGAACGCGTCGGCGCTGACCGCTCTGTTCGCAGCCACCCTCGGCTCGCCGGTGATCAAGGTCGCGGCCTTCACCTACGGCGTGCGGCAGGCGCTCAGCGGTCGGCACGCCTCGGCCGGCAGCAGCCGTCGTCGGCGCAGGGGCTGATCGGCATGCGACGCGTGTTCTGGATCGCGCTCGGCGCCACGGCGGGCGTGCTCGTCGTCCGCAAGCTCACCCGCACCGCGGAGTCCTACACCCCCGAGGGCGTGGCCCGCGGGCTGGCCGGGCTCGGCGAGGGCCTGCGCGAGATGGCGCAGGTCGTGCGCGAGTCGATGGACCAGCGCGATGCCGAGCTGCGCCTCGCGCTCGGCATCGACGAGGGTGCGATCGACCCGGCTCAGGCTCAGGCGCTGATCGACAGCCCCACAGGTGACCACGACTGGGCGGGCGCGCGCGCCGACCACGACCGGCCGACCAACCCCGCGCACCGCTCGCGCACGGGCTCGACCGGCGGGCGAGCCGGGTAGGGGCGCTTCGCCCCCGCCCCTTTCCCCACGCCCGCCTGGGCGTGCCCGTCCGCCCCGAGCCACGACAGGATGATCCCCATGGAGACGGCCGAGATCCGCCGTCGGTGGTTGCGCTTCTTCGGCGACAACGGCCACACCGTCGTCCCCAGCGCACCGCTGCCGTTCGACGACCCCAACCTGCTGTTCGTCGCCGCCGGCATGGTGCCGTTCGTGCCGTACTTCATCGGCCAGGAGACCGCCCCGTACAAACGGGCCACCAGCGTCCAGAAGTGCGTCCGCACGCTCGACATCGACGAGGTCGGCAAGACCACCCGGCACGGCACGTTCTTCCAGATGAACGGCAACTTCAGCTTCGGCGACTACTTCAAGGCCGGGGCGATCGAGCTGGCCTGGGACCTCGTGACCCGTTCGCAGTCCGACGGCGGCTTCGGCCTGCCCGAGCGCGACCTGCTCGTCACGATCTACCAGGACGACGACGAGAGCTTCCAGCTGTGGAAGCGCATCGCCGGGCTGCCGGACGAGAAGATCGTGCGGCTCGGCAAGAAGGACAACTACTGGCACATGGGCATCCCCGGCCCGGGTGGCCCCTGCTCCGAGATCCTCATCGACCGCGGTCCCGACTACGGGCCCGAGGGCGACGTCGAGAAGGCCGGCGACCGCTACCTCGAGTTCTGGAACCTGGTCTTCATGCAGGAGGAGCTCAGCGCCGTCCGGGCCAAGGACGACTTCGACATCCGCGGCCCGCTGCCCAGCAAGAACATCGACACCGGCATGGGTCTGGAGCGCATGGCGTTCCTGCTGCAGGGCGTCGACAACATCTACGAGATCGACGAGGTCTACCCCGTCGTCGAGCGGGCCGCTGAGCTGGCCGGCAAGCGCTACGGCAGCAACCACGACGACGACGTGCGGCTGCGCGTCGTCGCCGACCACGTCCGCAGCGCCCTGATGATCATCAGCGACGGGATCACGCCCGGCAACGAGGGCCGCGGCTACGTGCTGCGCCGGTTGATCCGGCGCGCGGTGCGCTCGATGCGGCTGCTCGGTGTCGACGTCCCGACCCTGCCCGAGCTGCTGCCGGTCAGTCGCGACCGGATGCGGCAGAGCTACCCCGAGGTCGAGCGCGAGTTCGGCCGGATCAGCCAGGCCGCCTACGCCGAGGAGGAGGCCTTCCGCCGCACCCTGGTGGCCGGCACGACGATCCTCGACACCGCGGTGCGCGAGGTGAAGGCGTCCGGCAAGGCCACCCTGGGCGGCGACAAGGCCTTCGCCCTGCACGACACGTTCGGCTTCCCGATCGACCTCACGCTCGAGATGGCAGCCGAGCAGGGCGTGGACGTCGACGAGGTCGGCTTCCGCCAGCTGATGGGCGAGCAGCGCGACCGCGCCAAGGCCGATGCGCGCGCCAAGAAGACCGGGCACGTCGACACCTCGGCGTACCGGTCGCTGGCGGACGCCCTGGGGCGGGCCGTCGAGTTCACCGGCTACGACGAGGTGGTGAGCGAGTCCCGGATCAGCGGGCTGCTCGTCGACGGCCAGAGCGCCACGTCGGCCGTCGAAGGCGATGAGGTCGAGGTCGTCCTCGACCGCACCCCGTTCTACGCCGAGGGCGGCGGCCAGCTGGCCGACGCCGGACGCATCGAGCTCGACGGCGCCGTGATCGAGGTCTCGGACGTCCAGAAACCGCTCGGGTCGCTCATCGTGCACCGCGCACGGGTGATCAGCGGCGAGGTCGAGGTGGGCACCGTCGGGCGGGCCCTGGTCGACGTGCAGCGGCGACGCGCGATCAGCCGCGCGCACACTGCCACGCACATGGTGCACAAGGCGATCCGGGAGGCGCTGGGCGAGACGGCGACCCAGGCCGGCTCCGAGAACGCCCCGGGCCGGTTCCGGTTCGACTTCAGCGCCACGGCGGCGGTACCGCCGTCGGTGCTGCGCGACGTGGAGGCTCGGGTCAACGCGCTGCTGGCTGACGACCTCGAGGTGCATGCCGAGGTGATGACCCAGGCGCAGGCCGTCGAGGTCGGTGCGATGGCGCTGTTCGGCGAGAAGTACGGCGACGAGGTGCGCGTGGTGTCAGTCGGCGACTGGGCGCGCGAGCTGTGTGGCGGCACGCACGCGCAGCGGTCCGGCCAGCTCGGGCTGGTGTCACTGCTCGGTGAGGCGTCGATCGGCTCCGGTGTGCGCCGGGTCGAGGCGCTGGTGGGCACCGACGCGTACGACTACCTCGCCCGCGAGCACGCGCTCGTCGGCCAGCTCACCGAGGCGCTCAAGGTGCGTCCTGACGAGCTGCCCGACCGCGTGGGCTCGATCCTCGCCCGGTTGCGTGAGGCCGAGAAGCAGATCGCGACGATGCGCCAGCAGCAGGTGCTCGCGGCGTCCTCGGGACTGGCGGCGGCGGCGCGCGACGTCTACGGCGTCTCGTTCGTCGGCCATGACGCCGGCCCGGACGTCGCGGCCGACGGGCTGCGCACCCTCGTGCTCGACGTGCGGGGCCGGCTGCCCGCCGACCGCCCGGCGGTGGTCGCGGCGACCTCGGTGGCCAAGGGCCGCCCGGTGGTCATCGTCGCGACGAACGACGAGGCGCGCCGGTGGGGAGTCAAGGCCGGCGAGCTGGTGCGTGAGGCGGCCTCCGTGCTCGGCGGCGGTGGCGGCGGCAAGGACGACGTCGCCCAGGGCGGCGGCACCGACCCGTCCCGCACCACCGAGGCCCTGGCCCGGATCGAGCACATCGTGGGCGAACGGGTCACCGGACGGTGACCGCCCGGCGCGGCGTCCGGCTGGGGGTGGACGTCGGGGCAGTGCGGGTGGGGCTCGCGGTGAGTGACCCGCACGGCCTGCTCGCCACGCCCGTCGAGACGCTGCGGCGCGACGTCGAGCATCGCACCGACCAGGAGCGCATCGTGCGCGAGGTGGTCGAGCGCGAGGTGCTCGAGGTGGTCGTCGGCCTGCCGCGGTCACTGTCCGGCCGGGAAGGGCCCGCGGCGATCGCCGCGCGGTCGTACGCCGAGGAGCTGGCCCAGCGGCTGGCCGACGCCGGGCTGGGCGTCCCGGTGCGGCTGGCCGATGAGCGGCTGTCCACGGTGGCCGCGCACCGGTCGCTGCGCGAGGCGGGCCTGTCGGGCCGGCGCCAGCGCGCGGTGGTCGACCAGGTCGCGGCCGTCGTCCTGCTGCAGGCGGCGCTCGACGCCGAGCACACGACCGGTGCCCCTCCTGGTGAGCAGGTGGAGCGGGTACCCTCGACCGGTGGTGGGGGGCCAGCGGCCGGCCCGGCCGCACCGACCGGACCGGAGGCACGCCCGCCGATGACCGACCGCGACGTGAGCGGGCCTGATGCCTGAGCGCGACCACCCGCACCGACTCGACCTCGGGGCCGTCGTGGCTGACGACGACGAGGGGCTGCACGAAGCGCAGTACGCCAGTCGTACCGAGCGTCGCCTGGCCCACAGCCACCGAGCCCGTCGTCGTGCTCGTCGCGGCCGCCGCGCGCTGGTGATGCTCGTCGCGCTCCTGGTCGTGGGGGCCGGTGCGGCCGCCGGGTACGTCGCACTGAAGCCCGTCATCGCGGGCTTCACGGCGAGCGACGACTACTCAGGTCAGGGCAGCGGCAAGGTCACCGTCACCATCGCCGACGGTGCGAGCGGCCGCACGATCGGCCGGACCCTCGAGCAGGCCGGCGTCGTCAAGAGCGCCAAGGCCTTCGTCGACGCCGCGGCCGCCAACCCCAAGTCGGGCTCGATCCAGCCCGGTGAGTACGAGCTGCGGCAGAAGATGAGCGCAGCGTCGGCCATCGCCCTGCTGCTCGACCCCTCAGCCCGCAACGCCGACAAGGTCACCGTGCGAGAGGGCCTGCGGGCCAGTGAGGTCGTCGCCCTCCTGGTGAAGCAGACCGGTCGGCCCAAGGCCGAGTACACCGCGGCGCTCAAGGACCCGGAAGCTCTCGGGGTGCCCGCCGACGCCAAGGGCAAGGTCGAGGGCTGGCTGTTCCCCGACACCTACCAGTTCGGTAGCCAGCTGACGGCGGAGCAGCAGCTGACCCGCATGGTCCAGCACACCCACGAGGTGCTGGCCGGTCTCGGGGTCTCGGACAGCGAGGCGCAGCGGGTGCTGACCATCGCGAGCATCGCCGAGGTCGAGGCGAGCTCGCCCGAGGACTACGCCAAGGTGGCCCGGGTCATCGACAACCGGCTGGCCAACAAGCTCGGCAACGGCGGGAAGCTGCAGCTGGACTCCACGGTGAGCTACGCCGTCGGCAAGCGCACCATCACCACCACCGCTGACGAGCGCAACGTCGACTCGCCGTACAACACCTACCGCTACGGCGGGCTGCCGGCCGGGCCGATCAGCAACCCGGGCAAGGCCGCGATCGAGGGTGCGCTGGATCCCACGCCCGGACCGTGGCTCTACTTCGTCACCGTCAACCCCTCCACCGGCGAGACCAAGTTCGCCGTGACGGCGGAGGAGCACGGCAGGTACGTCGCGCAGTTCCGCAGCTGGTGCCAGGCGCACCCCGGTACGTGTTGACCGGCTGCGCGTGACAGCAGGGCAGGATGCAGGGGTGGGCGATACCGCGGTGCGGCGCGCCGCGGTGCTGGGCAGCCCGGTCGCGCACAGCCTGTCGCCCGCCCTGCACCGCGCCGCCTACGCCGCTCTCGAGCTGCCCGGCTGGCGGTACGACGCCATCGAGGTGGCGGACGCGGCGGAGCTGGCCGCGTTCCTGCGCGGGTGCGACGACAGCTGGGTCGGGCTGTCGCTCACCATGCCGCTCAAACGGCTCGTGCAACCCCTGCTGGACGACGTGACGCCGCTCGCGCGTGCCACGGGCTCGGTCAACACCGTGCTCTTCGAGGCCGGCGGCGGCGCTCGCGGCGTTCGCCGAGCGCGGGGCGACAACACCGACGTCGAGGGCCTCGTGGTCGCACTGACCGAGGCCGGCGCCGACCGTTGCGAGCGAGGAGTCGTCCTGGGCGGGGGTGCGACCGCCGCCTCGGCCGTGGCCGCGCTGGGCCGGCTCGGCTGCGCCGGCCCGCGGGTCGTCGTCCGGTCGGTGCAGCGGGCGAGCGACGTTGAGCGGGCCGGGGAGTCGCTGGGGCTGGACGTGCGGCTACTCGCCTGGGGCGAGGCCGCCGCCGGGTTGGTTGCCGCCGCCGACGTCGTGGTCAGCACGGTGCCGTCGTCTGCGCATCCGGCGGTCGAGCGCCTGGTGCGCGCGGCGGGCACTGTGACGGGGCGGCTGCTCGACGTGACCTACCAGCCGTGGCCGTCCGCGGTGGCGACCGCCTGGCAGCAGGCGGGTGGCACGGCGTCCGGTGGCTTCGCCATGCTGCTGCACCAGGCCGCGGCGCAGGTGCGGCTGATGTCCGGCCGAGAGCCGGACGTCGAGGCGATGCGCTCGGCCGGGCTCGCCGTCCTCGCCGCCCGCTGACCGACCGGCGGCTGTTGGCTGGCGGGTGGCGAACGCTCCTCGTCCCCCCGGCTCCACTGCGGTCCCTTCCGTCGCTACCGCGGTGGTGACCGCGATCTGGCGGTGACCACGACCACTTCGCGGTCACCACGGCGGTCACCACGGCGGTCACCACGGCGTACGCCGGGACGGCGGCGCGTCACCACCCGCTCGGCGCATCGCGGCGTGCTCAAGGTGCGCGGGAACGACGTCGATACCGATGTCCGATACCGGTACAAGGCCACAGGGGAGCGTGCTCGACTCATGCAGCTTGCCGAGATCCTGCTCGCGGACGGGCTGGTCGACGAGGGGCAGCTCACTGCCGCGTTCGACGAGCACCAGCGGGTGGGCCGCAGCCTCGGTCGTGTCCTGGTCGACCAGGGTGTCCTGACCGAGACCCAGCTCGTGGCGGCTCTGGCCCAGCAGATCGGCCTGCCGTTCGTCGACCTCCAGGAGTACCAGGTCGACGGATCGGCGAGCGGACGGGTGCCGGGTGCGGTCGTGCGCCGGCACAACTGTCTGCCGATCGGCTACACCGAGGACGGCAAGCTGCTCGTGGCGATGGCCGACCCCGGCAACGTGTTCGCCCTCGACGACATCCGGTCGATGACCGGCCTCGAGGTGCGCCCGGTGGTGGCCACTCGCGCCGACGTCATCGCGGCGATCGAGCGCTACTACCGCGCGGACGCCGACATGGACGACATCACCTCCGCCATGGACGTCGTCGACGACGACGAGGACCTGTCCAAGGTGAAGGAGATCACCGAGGACGCGCCGATCGTCAAGTACGTCAACCTGCTGATCACCCAGGCGATCCAGGACCGTGCGTCCGACATCCACCTCGAGCCGGGCGAGCACGACCTGCGCGTGCGCTACCGCATCGACGGCGTGCTGCACGAGGTCATGCGCTCGCCGAAGGCGATCCAGAGCGGCGTCATCTCGCGGCTCAAGATCATGGCCGACATCAACATCGCCGAGCGCCGCATCCCGCAGGACGGCCGCCTCTCGGTCAACACCAACGGCAAGAAGATCGACCTGCGCGTCGCCACCCTCCCGACGGTGTGGGGCGAGAAGGTCGTCATGCGGATCCTCGACAACTCGACGGCGCGACTGACCCTGAACGACCTGGGCTTCTCGGCCGGCAACTACGACCGCTTCTCGCAGAGCTTCGTCAAGCCCTACGGGATGATCCTGGTGACGGGCCCGACCGGCTCCGGCAAGTCCACGACGCTCTACGCGACGCTCAACATCGTCAGCCGTCCCGAGGTGAACGTCATCACCGTCGAGGACCCGGTGGAGTACCGGCTGCCGGGCATCAACCAGGTGCAGGTGAACAACAAGGCGGGGCTGACGTTCGCGGCAGCGCTGCGCTCGATCCTGCGGTCGGACCCGGACGTCGTCCTGATCGGCGAGATCCGCGACCACGAGACGGCGCAGATCGCGGTGGAGGCGTCGCTGACCGGCCACCTCGTGTTGGCGACCCTGCACACCAACGACGCGCCGTCCGCGGTCACCCGCCTGACCGAGATGGGGATCGAGCCGTTCCTGGTCGGCTCCGCGCTGGACTGCGTGCTGGCCCAGCGGCTCACCCGGCGGCTGTGCTCGCGGTGCAAGGAGTCCTACGTCCCCGAGCCCGTCGACCTCGAGCGGGTCGGCTTCCCGTGGACGCCGGGGGAGCAGCGGCCGGTGCTGTACCGGCCGGTGGGCTGCTCGAACTGCTCCAAGACGGGCTACAAGGGACGGGTGGCGCTGCACGAGGTCATGGCGGTCACCGAGACCATCGAGCGGCACACCGTCGAGCGGACGTCGGCCGCGGTGATCGGGGAGACCGCCCGGGCCGAGGGCATGACGACGTTGCGGATGGACGGCTGGCTCAAGGTGCTCGACGGCGTGACGTCCATCGAAGAGGTCCTGCGCGTCGTCGTGTGAGCGCTCAAGGTGGCCCAGCGGCCCGCCGATAGCCCGTCCAGACGTTTCCTAGCGAAGCAGTGAGCGATGCGGGCAGCCGGCCCGCCACGAGGGGAGTGCCGTGAGCACCACCGGACAACCGTACGTCCCGGAGCAGTTCACCTTCGCGGGTGCGCAGGACGGCTACGCGCCCGTGACCTCGGGCATGCCCGCGACGGCGCCGTCCGCGGCGGCGACCATGGTGCAGCCGGCCGAGGCCAGCCCCGAGGCGTACAACCGGGCCAGCACCGAACAGATCAGCGAGCACGACCTGTCGATCAACGACCTGCTGATCGAGATGATCGCCTCCGGCGCGAGCGACCTGCACATCACCTCCGGCGCCCCGCCGCTGGTGCGCGTGCGTGGTGAGCTGCGTCCCCTCCCGGACTACCCCAGCCTGACGCCGCCGGTGCTGATGCGGACCATCTACGCGATGCTCTCGCAGAAGCAGCGCGAGCGCTTCGAGACCGACCTCGAGCTCGACTTCGCCTACTCGGTGCCGGGACGGGCCCGGTTCCGGGTGAACGTCTACCGCCAGCGCGAGGCGCTCGGCGCGGCCTTCCGTCTCATCCCGTACGAGATCAAGCCGCTTGAGGCGCTGGGCATCCCGCCGGCGGTCAACAACTTCGCCAGCCTGCCGCGCGGCCTGGTGCTCGTCACCGGTCCCACGGGCTCGGGCAAGTCGACGACGCTCGCCGGCGTGGTGGACCTGGCCAACCGCACCCGGCACGAGCACATCATGACCGTCGAGGACCCGATCGAGTTCCTCCACCGGCACAAGGGCTGCCTGGTCAACCAGCGCGAGGTCGGCGAGGACACCAAGTCCTTCGCCAACGCGCTCAAGCACGCGCTGCGCCAGGACCCCGACATCATCCTGGTCGGCGAGATGCGCGACCTGGAGACGATCTCGGTGGCACTCACCGCAGCCGAGACCGGCCACCTGGTCTTCGCCACCCTGCACACCCAGGACGCGGCGCAGACGATGGACCGCGTGATCGACGTGTTCCCGTCCGAGCAGCAGCAGCAGGTACGCGTGCAGCTCGCCGGTGCCATCCAGGGCGTCGTCTGCCAGACCCTGTGCAAGACGCGGGACGGCAAGGGCCGGGTGGTCGCCACGGAGGTCATGGTGGCAACGCCCGGTATCCGCAACCTGATCCGCGAGGGCAAGACGCACCAGATCTACTCGGCCATGCAGGCCGGCGCGAAGCACGGAATGCACACCATGGACCAGCACCTCGCAGAGCTGGTGCGCACCAACCAGATCACGTACGAACACGGTCTGGAGAAGTGCCACCACGTCGAGGACTTCAACCGCTTGCTCGGCCGGATCTGAGGGATCACACGATGGCGACGACGACGTTCGAGTACGCGGTCCGCGACCGCGACGGCAAGCTGGTCAAGGGCACGCTGGACGCCGAGAACCAGGGCCAGGTGGTGCTCAAGCTCAAGACGCTGGGCTACGCACCGGTCAGCATCACCCAGGCCAACTCCGGGATGAACAAGGAGCTCAAGATCCCCGGCTTCGGGGGCAAGGTCAAGACCAAGGACCTGGCGATCATGTCGCGGCAGTTCGCCACGATGATCAACTCGGGGCTCTCGCTGCTGCGCGCCCTGACCATCCTGGCCGAGCAGACCGACAACAAGGTGCTTGCCGGCGTGCTGGCCGAGGTGCGTGGCGAGGTCGAGACCGGCCAGTCGTTGTCGTCCGCGCTGGCCAAGCACCCGCGGATCTTCCCGCCGATCATGGTCAACATGACCCGGGCCGGCGAGGTCGGCGGCTTCCTCGACTCCGTGCTGCTGCAGGTGGCCGAGAACTTCGAGGCCGAGGTCAAGCTCAAGGGCAAGGTCAAGTCGGCCATGACCTACCCGGTGGTCGTCTTCGTGATGGCGATCCTGGCGGTGATCGGCATGCTGCTGTTCATCGTCCCGATCTTCGCCAAGATGTTCTCCGAGATGGGCGCCCAGCTGCCCGCCCCGACCCGCGCGCTCGTCTTCCTGTCGTCGGTGCTCAAGATCGGTGGGGTTCCGCTGGTCATCGCGCTCGTCGGCGCCAGCGTCGGCTGGCAGCGGATCAAGCACCAGCAGCGGGTCCGCGCCTTCGTCGACCCGTGGAAGCTGCGGATGCCGGTCTTCGGCTCGCTGGTGCAGCGCATCGCCCTCTCGCGGTTCACCCGCAACCTCGGCACCATGCTGCGCTCGGGTGTGCCGATCCTGCAGGCCCTGGACATCGTCGCCGACACGAGCGGCAACGAGGTCGTGGCCAAGGCTGTGCGCGAGGTGCAGCAGTCGGTGCGCCAGGGCGACTCCCTGGCCCGGCCGCTCTCCGACCACCCCGTCTTCCCGCCCATGGTGGTGCAGATGATGGCCGTCGGTGAGGACACCGGTGCGCTGGACGACATGCTGGTGAAGATCAGCGACTTCTACGACCAGGAGGTGGAGGCCACGACCGAGGCGCTCACCTCGTTGATCGAGCCGCTGATGATCGCCTTCCTCGGCGCCGTGGTCGGGTCGATGATCGTCGCCCTCTACATGCCGATCTTCGGGGTCTTCAACCTGATCAGCTGACGATCCAGGTCGCCCGTCTGGGCTCTCAAGCACGCGGCCGGACTTCCGATGCACCAAGGGTCATCGGAAGGCCGGCCCGTTTGGGTCCGGCGCCTCCACGGTCTCATCTGAAGGGGCGAACGCATGCTCGCTCGAATTCGCAAGGCGGCACAGGAGGACGACGGCTTCACGCTGATCGAGCTCCTGGTCGTGATGATCATCATCGGCATCCTCGCCGCGATCGCTATCCCGGTCTTCCTCAACCAGCGCAAGAAGGCCGCCGACGCGTCCATCAAGTCGGACCTGCGCACGGTGGCCAACGAGATGGAGAGTGCGTACGCCGACAACCAGGTCTACCCGGCCAACGTCACCGGGACGGCGGGATCCGTCCCGCTGTCGACCGGCACCGTCAAGGTGTCGGCCAACAACGTCCTCTCGACCCAGCTCAGCACCTCCGGACTGGGGTACTGCATCGTCGGCAACTGGAACCAGGCCAGCCACGCCTGGGTGTACATCAGCACACGAGGGGGTCTGCAGGACGGCGCCGTCACGGTCTGCCCTGCGGCCGGCACGTACTGACCTGCTGGACCCGTGCTGTGGGAGCAGGGCACGAAGCGTGAGGAGGCGGTCGCTGACGCGGCCGCCTCCTCCCGTTCACCCGAACCGGTGAATCTCTGGATCTGGCTCAAGTCTGTCGGGGAAAGTCCGAAATCACTGGTGTCATCGGAGGTAGCCCTCGCGGGCTCGTCCCTCCTACACCTATCGTCTCGAAGGGACGAATCAGATGCTCGCTCGCATTCGCAAGGCGGCGGAGGACAAGGACAGCGGCTTCACGCTGATCGAGCTCCTCGTCGTCATGATCATCATCGGCATCCTCGCCGCGATCGCCATCCCGGTGTTCCTGAACCAGCGCAAGAAGGCTGTCGACACGAGCGCCCGCTCCGACGTCCGCACGGTTGCCAACGAGATGGAGACCTACTTCACCGACAACCAGGCCTACACCTTCACGAGCGCCTCCACCGCGGCCGTGAACACCGTGACGATCGTCGCGGGCCAGACCGCCAAGGTCACGCTGGGCAACGTCGTCACCGCCGTTCCGCTGAGCGCAGCGGCTACGCAGGCCGCCAACTGGGGCGCTGCGACCGGCTACTGCATCACCGCCACCAACACCAAGGGTGACAAGTCGGCGACCGGTATCTACTACAACAGCCTGAGTGGTGGCCTCGTCACCACCGCCTGCCCGTGATCTGACAGCACGGCAGTACAGGCAAGTGGAAGGGCCGGCCCCCCGGGGCCGGCCCTTCCTGCATGGCAGGAGTACCCGTTCGGCTCTCTCAAGATCGAGCCGCCGAACGCCGAGAGTGACAACAACGACCGGTGGCATCAGCCGACCGGCTGGGTGAGTGGGTGGTGGCATGGATCTGCGTCAGCGGTGGCGCGACCGCGTCGGGGACAGTGCCGACGCGGGCTTCGGCATGGTCGAGCTCCTGTTCTCGATGGTCATCTTCACGATCATCGCGACCGCGGTGGCCTACGGCCTGCAGAGCGCGACGAACTCCACCCGCCAGGACCGCAACCGGATCCAGGCGGCCAGCCTCGCCTCCCGCGAGCTCGAGATCGTGCGCCAGGAGTTCCAGGACAAGAACATCGACGGCCCGTCGCTCATCGGCGATGCCGGCACCGTCGTCAACCCGCACCCACTGAAGAGCCAGATCGCGGGCAACCCCCTGACCATCGACGGCCTGCCGTTCACGGTGACCCGCACGGCCGAGTGGCTCCCTGCTGGTGCCGGTTCGAGCGCCTGCGATGGCGGCGCCGGCGTCACGTACCCCGTGCTCGCCGTCAACGTCAAGGTCACCTGGGGCCAGATGGGCTCCACCCAGCCGGTGGAGAACAACACCCTGCTGACCCCGCGCAAGAAGCAGGTCAGCGGCACCGACGCCTACGCCGCGATCAAGGTGGTGAGCGCTGCCGGTGTCGGGATCGGCCAGATGCCGGTCACCATCACCAACGGCACGACGACGTTGACCACCACCACGGCGGACGACGGCTGTGCCGTCTTCCAGCTGACCGGCTCGGCCACGCCGGAGGCGTACACCGCGTCGGCGTTCAAGACCGGCTACGTCTCCAACACGTACACCACCACGGCTTCGGGCTCGCTCTCGATCAAGGCCGGCACGCTTGCCCGCACCTCGCTGGCCTATGACCAGGCCGTGACCCTCGTGGCCAAGCAGACGACGAAGAGCGGGTTCTCGCTGCCGACGCAGAACGCTCCCGTCACGATCTACAGCCCCGACATCGTCGGTGGGACGACCGTCTACCCGGGCACGGGTGCGACCACGACGATCACCGGTCTGTGGCCTTCGACCGCGGGATACATCTCGTGGCCGGGCGCCTGCAAGCAGTCGGACCCCGCCAACGCCGGAGCCAGCCGTGATCCCGCGGTGATGATCGCCGCGGGTGGGTCCGGCACCGCCACCCAGACCCTCACGGCGGTCCAGGCCACGGTGAAGAACAGCTCGAACAACCCCGTCGTCGGCGCGACGGTGAAGGCCGTGGCGTCGTCCACGCTCGGCTGCACCACGGACGCCGTCCTGACGTTGGGCACCACGAACTCCAGCGGCGTGCTGAAGTCCTCCGTGCCGGCCGGGACCTGGACCATCCAGGCCAACGGCTTCAACGCCGCGACCTCGATCACGGTGAACGCAGCCAGCGCCCAGCAGAACGTGAACGTGACGGTGATCCCGTGAACCGGCTGGTGACCAGACTGCGGGGACGCAGCGGTGACGCGGGCTTCACCCTCGTCGAGATGCTCACCGTGATGGTGCTGCTGTCGTTGATCTCCGCGCTGGCCTTCGGCGCGCTGATCCAGTCGCAGAAGATGGTGCGCGGCAACGCGAACCGGCTCAACCAGGCGCAGCAGGCGAAGACGGCCATGGAGTCGATGTCGAAGACGATCCGCACCGCCGTGCTGCCTTCCCAGATCGGCGGCGCGAACCCCGACCTCGCGGCCTTCCTGCAGGCGGACTGGAACAAGGTCAGCTTCTACGGCAACCTCTACAACGCCTCGAACGCCAACGGCCCGAGCAAGATCACCTACGAGCTCAAGCCCGCCGGCCAGCTGATCGAGACCGTCCAGCCGTCAAGCGGCCAGAACGGTAGCGGCGTCTACACCTACTGCGTGGTCGGTTCGCCTGGCTGCGTCGTCTACACCCGCACGGTGGCGAACAACGTGGTCTACAGCGCGACCAAGCCGGTGTTCGTCTACTACAGCATCACCCAGCCGGCCGGCATGACGACGCCGCTCGACTCGACGACGCTGCCCAGCGTCAACAGCATCGACGTCTCGGTGTCCGTCAAGGCCGGCACGGAGGTCCCCGCCAGCACGGTGGTGACCCGGGTGTCGCTGCCGAACGCCAACGCCCAGATCAACAACGACCCCAACAACACGTGAGTCGAGGACCTGTGATGCGACGAATTCTCGAGGCGCTGCGTGGCCGCCGTGACGGCGGTGACGATGCCGGGTTCGCGATGATCACCGTGCTGGGCATCGGCACGGTGATGACCGCGCTCATGCTCGTGTCGCTGGGCTATGCCGTGCAGGTCGCGCCGCAGGCGCGTCGCGACCAGGACTGGAACGCCGCGCTCACCGCAGCCCAGGCCGGGGTCGACGACTACGTCTCACGGCTGAACAAGGCAGACAGCTACGCGCTGTCGATCGACTGCACCAACCTCGCCATGAAGGGCCCGAACACGGGTCCGAACACCTGCGGGTGGACGGGTGCCACGCCGGCCGGGTGGCAGAACGTCAAGCCGTCCGACGCCACGAAGGGTCAGTTCCATTACGACCCGAAGTACGACGCAGGCAGCGTCCGTCTGGTGTCGACGGGCAAGATGCGCAACACCTACCGCACGATCGACGTGCGGGTCGCCCGTGGCGGCTCCGGGGACTTCCTGTACTACACCGACTTCGAGGACGCCGACCCCGAGAACGTCGTCGTGTACCCGAGCGGCACGTCCGCCGACTGCGGTGGCAACGGCTCGGCAACCGGCAAGTACTGGTACGAGAAGGCGTCCGGCTACAGCGGCACCCTCAGCACCAGCTCCACGACCGGTCACCGCAGCGGCTGCGTCGAGATCGCCTTCGCCGGCGGCGACAAGCTCGATGGCCCGGTGCACTTCAACGACACCCCTGGCATCTGGGGCGCGACCTCGGGTGGGCCGGGGAGCCAGGCCACCTTCCTGCAGGGCTACGAGACGTCCGACCCGAACTGCCCCGGGACGGCTACGACCAACCCGACCCGCGGCCTGTGCTGGCGCTACTACCCTTACCCCGCCAGCACCGGCTACGCCGCGGGCAAGCCGTACTTCGGGTCGTCGGCCGGTGCCAAGTACGCCGACAAGCTCGACCTGCCCGACAACAGCGCGGAGTTCGTCAACTTCCCGGGCTGCAACTACTGGGGCGACACCCGCATCCGGTTCAACAGCAACGGCACCATGACCGTCTGGAACACCCTCAGCCAGGGCCAGACCGTCGTGAACCCGGCCTCGCCGGGTGGCACGAACTGTGGCTCGGCGAGCCAGTTCAAGCCGGTCGGCGGGGGAGACCCGACGCCGGGCAGCGGGCAGACCGTGCCGGTGCCGAACGACATGGTGATCTACGTGCGCAACACCGGTGCCGCCAACAGCTGTGTGCCTGGTCAGATCGTCAACGGCACCAGCTCGGGCAGCATCGCAAGCGACGTGATCCCGCAGGGATCGGGCATCGACCCCCGTGAGGTCCGCGACATCTCCTACTTCAACCCCGACTCGGCGACCGCGACGACGGTCCGGAGGTTCACCAAGTCCTCGAGCGGTTCGACCTGGACGAAGTCGACGCTCACCCAGTCGTCGTCGTCGCCGAGCGACGCGCACTCGCCGAAGATGGACTGCGGCCAGGGCAGCGTCTACGTCGAGGGCACCGTCAAGGGGCGGGTGACGATCGCGGCCGAGAACAACGTGGTCGTCACCAGCGACCTCCTGCTGGCGTCGACTGCCGCCGGTGACGCCCGTCGGGCACCGACATGGTCGGGCTCGTGGCCGGCAACTCGGTGCAGGTCTACCACCCGGTCTCGCGCAGCCGCACGCAGAACGTCACGAAGTCGTCGAGCAACGGCAGCGTCACCTGCAACAACACCGTCGACGCCAACCCGACCAACGCTCCCAACGGCGTCACCAGCGTGAACTGCACCTGGAACGACACCTACACGTTCGGCGGGAGCTACTCGGACCTGCCGTTCACCGGCCAGACGAACTCGAGCGGGACCCGCTGGATCTACGCGTCCATGCAGACCCTGCAGCACTCGTTCCTCGTCCAGTCGTACAACGTCGGCAACGACCTCGGCACCCTCGGCGTCCGAGGCTCCATCGCCCAGCGCTACCGCGGGATCGTGCGGCAGGGCTCGAGCGGGTTCCTCAAGGACTACGGCTACGACACCCGACTGCGGTTCCAGTCGCCGCCGTACTTCCCGCAGTGGACCAACGCGAGCTGGTCGGCCCAGACGACCGGTGAGCTCAAGCCGGCCTACGTCGGACAGTGAGTGACGCGCGGGCCTCGGCACCTGCCGGGGCCCGCGTCGTCCGGTCGATAGGGTCCGTCGCGTGATCGTCCTCGTCCTCTTCGCCGCCGTGATCGGCCTGGTCATCGGCTCGTTCCTGAACGTCGTCGTCTGGCGCGTGCCGCGCGGGGAGTCCGTCGTGCATCCCGGCAGCCACTGCCCACGGTGCGAGCGGGAGATCCGCGGGCGCGACAACGTCCCGGTGCTGTCGTGGCTGCTGCTGCGCGGGAAGTGCCGCGACTGTGGCGAACCGATCAGCGGGCGATACCCCGCGGTCGAGGTCGTCACGGCCGCGCTGTTCGCCCTCATGACGTGGCGGATCGGTCTCGCCTGGGAGCTGCCGGCCTTCCTGTACCTCTCGGCGATCGCCGTGGCGCTAGCCCTGATCGACCTCGACGTGCGCCGGCTGCCGGACGCCATCGTGCTGCCCTCCTACGCCGTCCTGACGGCGCTCCTGCTGCTGCCTGCGGTGGTCGAGGGGCGGTGGGACGACCTGCTGCGGGCGGGGTTGGGCGGTCTGGTGCTCTTCGGGATCTACTTCCTGCTCGTCCTGGTCAACCCGCGTGGGATGGGGCTCGGTGACGTCAAGCTGGCCGGCGTGCTCGGGCTCGCCCTCGGCTGGATCGGCTGGGGCGCACTGGCAGTCGGGGCGTTCCTCGGCTTCCTGCTCGGAGGCCTGTTCGGCGGTGTGCTGATGCTGCTGCGCCGGGCCGGTCGCAAGAGCGCGATCCCGTTCGGGCCGTTCATGCTGGCCGGCGCCCTCATCTCGGTGCTCGTCGGGCAGCGGCTCGCAGACGCCTATCTGCAGATGTTCGGGATCTAAGGCTCAAGTAGCGGCCCAACCCCTCCGATCCTCCCTTTGACACGGCCCCACCTGGAGGGCCGCCACGCGGCAACGCCGCATGGAAGGGGTTCTGAGGTGGCTGGACGGTCCGCGATCGGTCTCGACATCGGGACATCGGGCGTACGCGCTGCTGAGCTGTCGTTCGGCAAGCACGGCGTCACGCTCGAGAAGTTCGGGCAGGTTGCCCTGCCCGACGGCGCTGTGCGCGACGGCGAGGTGGTCGACGCGGGCGTGGTTGCGCACGCGCTCAAGCAGCTCTGGTCGCACACCGGCTTCTCCCACAAGCAGGTCGTGCTGGGGGTGGCCAACCAGCGCGTCATCGTGCGACAGGTCGACCTTCCCGCCCTGCCCGACAAGGAGCTCAAGGCGTCACTGGCCTTCCAGGTGCAGGACTTCCTGCCCATGCCGGTCGAGCAGGCCGTGCTGGACTTCCATCCCGTCGAGGAGTACGGCGAGCCCGGCCAGCAGCGCATGCTGCGCGGCCTGCTCGTCGCCGCCGTCCGCGACATGGTGCTGTCGAACGTGAACGCCGCCCAGCGCGCCGGACTTCGCGTCGGCTCGGTCGACCTGACCTCGTTCGCGGTGCTGCGCTCGCTGGGCTCGTTCGGTGCCGCGGATGCTGACACCGTCGCCCTGGTCGACGTCGGCTCGCGCGTGACGAACATCGTCGTCCACCGGGCCGGCGCCCCCCTGTTCGTGCGCATCCTGCTGATGGGCGGTCAGGACGTCACGGACGCCGTGGCCGACACCCTCGGCATGACCCGCAACCAGGCCGAGGCGCTCAAGCAGGCGCCGAGCCTCAGCGGGATCGACCACGAGCAGGCGGTGAACGCCGGCCGGGCTCTCGAGAGCACCGCCGCGGCGTTCGTCGACGAGGTTCGCAGCTCGCTGGACTACTTCGCGTCATCGGCCCCCGCCGGTGCCCGGCTCCAGCGCCTGGTGCTCAGCGGCGGCGGCTCACGGCTGAACGGCCTGGCCGAGCGGCTCGAGGCGGCCACCCGGCTGCCGGTCTCGGTCGGCAACCCCCTCAGCACCATCTCGGTGGGCCGCACCGGCCTGTCCGCCGAGCAGATCGACTTCGTCCAGCCCCTGGTCGCCGTGCCAGTGGGTCTCGCACTGGGAGCTGACCGATGAGCCTCGCCGAGCAGACCCAGAACCTGGTTCTCGGTACGACGGCACCCGGTGGTCTTCGGGCCGCCCGGGTCAACCTGCTGCCGCCCGAGATCGAGCAGGCCCGCCACCTCAAGCGCACCCAGGCCGGCCTGGCGTTCGGCCTGGTGGCCGTCGTCGCGGCCCTGGGCGGCGTCTACGCGCTCCAGGTGCACGACAAGCACCAGGCCGAGGGTGAGCTCGCGGCGACCAAGGCGCAGACGGTGGTGCTCGAGGCCGAGCAGGTCAAGTACGCCGACGTGCCGCGCACCATCGCGGCCATCGACGCGGCCGAGACGGCCCGGTCAACCGCCCTGGCGAACGACGTCGAGTGGTACCGCACGCTCAACAACTTCTCGCTCACGGTGCCCACGAACGTGTGGTTCACCGGAGTGACGCTGGCGCTCGACACCACCGCGGCCGCGGCCACGCCGCCGCCGGGCACCACTGCGGTGCCCGCCACTCCCGCTGCGCCGGTTACGCCGGCGACCACGGGGGTCGGCGTGCTGACCGTCAACGGGACGGCGCTGTCGCACCCGGACGTCGCCACCTGGCTCGACGTGGTCGGCCGCCAGCCTGGCCTGTCCAACGCGTACTTCACCAACTCGGTGCGGGCCAAGATCGGCAGCAAGTACGTCGTGAACTTCGTGTCCACGGCCACCATCACCGGTGACGCGCTGTCGCACCGATACGACCGGAAGCAGGGCTGATCATGTCGAAGACGCGCGTATGGAGCGCGGGCGCGGCCCTGGTGGGCGTGCTGCTGGTGGTCGGGTCGTGGTTCCTCATGATCTCACCGCAGCGGTCCGAGGCGTCGTCGCTGCGCGACCAGGTCGTCCAGCAGGAGGCCTTCAACGAGCAGGTGAAGCTCAAGACGCAGGAGCTCAAGGCGCAGTTCGCCTCGCTGCCGGCCCGGCAGGCCCAGCTGGCCGAGATCCGTCAGCAGATGCCGTCGAACCCGGCGCTGCCGTCCCTCGTCCGTGACCTGTCCAAGTACGCCGACCAGGCCGGCGTGACGCTCGTGAGCGTCGCACCGAACTCGCCGGCACCGCTGGGAGCGTCGAGCACCACCACCGTGCCGGGAAGCGCCAACGCCGCGATCCAGCAGATCCAGACCACTGTCGTCGCCACGGGCTCGTACGCCGAGCTCACCCTCTACCTGCAGAAGCTGCAGGTGCAGATGCGGCGTGCCGTGCTGGTCAACAACATCGCCCTGGGCAAGTCGACGAGCGAGGGCGCCGCCACGGGCGACCTGCAGATGACGCTGACCGGTCAGGTCTTCGTCCTCGACACCACGGCGGCCGCTCAGGCCGCCAGCGTGAAGTCGGCCACCCCGTCCACCGGCACCACGAACTAGGCGAGGACCTGATGAACCTTCGGAACAACGCGCCCGCCGAGGGCGGGGTCGTCGACGCCGGCGAGTCCTCGAGCCGCAAGAAGCTGCTCGTGGGCGGCGGGCTGGCAGCAGCCCTCGCCGTCGTGGCCGCCATGTCGTACGTCTTCCTGGCCGGCAGCGACAATGCCGGCGACACCGGAGTGGTCGCCTCAGCCGGCCACTCGGCGACCAGCCGGCCGACGACGGAACCGACCGGGACCGCGACCAGCGCTCCGGCGATCAAGAAGTTCACCGGCAAGAATGCCAAGGACCCGTTCAAGCCGCTCGTGGTCGAGCAGGCCGCCTCCACGGGCGCGGCTACCGTCGCGGGGGGCTCGCCGGCCGCACCGGCCGGCACGCCTGTCCCCGGCGTGACGCCGTCGACGTCCACGTCGGTCTCACCGGCCGTCTCGCCCACGACGACGCCGGCCACACCGGCGCCGCAGGCCAAGTCGATGAAGATCACCATGGTTGCCGTGTCGACCGGTGACACGACGGCCCGGATCACGGTGGACTCCAAGACCTACGACGTGAAGCCGCTCGGCGAGTTCGGCAGCTACTTCAAGCTGCTGAACCTGCGCGAGAGCAAGTGCGGCGCCATCCAGTACGGCGACGCGACGTTCGACCTGTGCGAGGGGCAGTCGCGCCTCGTGCGCTGACCCGCCATCGCCCCGAAGGCCCGTACCCGTCTCAGGGTGCGGGCCTTCGGCGTCCCACCCAACGGGCACCTGAGAGACTGGCCGCATGCTGCGATGGTTGACCGCCGGTGAGTCGCACGGCCCGGCCCTGGTCGCGGTCGTCGAAGGGCTGCCCGCCGGGGTCGCGGTGACGACCGACGACCTCGCCGCAGCCCTGGCCCGGCGCCGGCTCGGCTTCGGACGCGGCGCTCGGATGAAGTTCGAGCGCGACGACGTCGAGCTGCTCGGCGGCGTCCGGCATGGCCGGACGATGGGCTCGCCGGTCGCCATCCGGATCGGGAACACCGAGTGGCCCAAGTGGCAGACCGTGATGAGCCCCGACCCCGTGCCGGCTGACGACCTGGCTGCGGCGGACGACGTCGGCGCTCCGCAGGAGGTTGCCCGCAACCGCAAGCTCACCCGGCCGCGGCCCGGCCACGCCGACCTGGTCGGCATGCAGAAGTACGGCTTCGACGACGCCCGCCCTGTGCTCGAGCGGGCCAGCGCCCGCGAGACCGCCGCGCGCGTGGCCCTCGGCGCGGTCGCTGCGGCTCTGCTGCAGCAGGCGTACGGCATCCGGCTGGTGTCGCACACCGTCGCGATCGGGACTGCCGCCGTCGGCGACGACGCTGTGCTGCCGACTCCGGACGACGTCGACCGGCTGGACGGCGACCCGGTCCGCACGCTGGACGCCGCAGGCTCGGCAGCGATGGTGGCCGAGGTCGACGCGGCCCGCAAGGACGGCGACACCCTGGGTGGAGTGGTCGAGGTGCTCGCCTACGACGTACCACCGGGCCTGGGGTCGCACGTGCACTGGGACCGGCGCCTGGACTCACGCTTGGCCGGTGCCCTGATGGGCATCCAGGCGATCAAGGGGGTCGAGGTCGGTGACGGCTTCCGGACGGCGGCTCGGCGCGGATCGGTCGCGCACGACGAGATGGAGCATGACGACGCCGGTGCCGTGCGGCGACGTACCGGGCGCGCCGGTGGCACCGAGGGCGGCATGTCGACCGGTGGCGTGCTGCGGGTGCGGGCCGCCATGAAGCCGATCTCCACCGTGCCGCGTTCGCTCGACACCGTCGACGTCGCCACCGGACAGGCGGCCAAGGCGATCCACCAGCGGTCGGACGTGTGCGCGGTGCCGGCGGCCGGTGTGGTGGCTGAGGCGATGGTGGCCCTGGTGCTCGCCGAGGCCTGCCTGGAGAAGTTCGGTGGGGACTCGCTGGCCGAGACCGCCCGCAACCACGCCGCCTACCTCGCGGCCGTGCCCGAGGCGTTGCGCACGTGGTGAACCGGCCGCGGCTGGTCGTCGTCGGCCCGCCCGGGTCAGGCAAGACGACCACCGGGCTGCTGGTGGCTCAGCAGCTCGGCGAGCCGTTCACCGACATCGACGACGTCGTCGAGCAGCGCGCGGGCAAGTCCATCTCGGACCTGTTCGTCGACGACGGCGAGCCGGTCTTCCGCGAGCTGGAGCGCACGGTCTGCGCCGAGCTGCTCGCGACGGCGCCGGGCGTGGTCTCGCTGGGTGGCGGCTCGGTGCTCGACCCGCGCACCGAGGCCGGACTGGCCGGGCTGACCGTCGTGTTCCTCGACGTGGCGATCTCGGACGCGGCGAAGCGGATCGGGTTCGCGCAGAGCCGGCCGCTGCTGTCGGTGAACCCCCGTGCGCAGTGGACCCAGCTGATGAACGACCGGCGGCCGGTCTACGAGCGGGTCGCGACGTTCGTCGTCGACACGGCGGGACGCGGGCCGGACGAGGTGGCGGCCGACGTCGTCCGGGGGCTGCAGGAGGCTGAACGCGCATGAGCACCTCGACCCGGATCACCGTGGAGGGCGAGCGCCCGTACGACGTCGTCGTAGGTGAGCACCTGCTGGGCGAGCTGCCCGGCCTGATCGGCGCCGACAGCCGCCGGGTGCTCGTCGTGCACCCGAAGGCGTTGCGTACCACCGGTGAGGCGGTCCGCGACGACCTTGCCGCGAGTGGCTTCGAGACCTTCGTGGCCGAGGTGCCGGACGCCGAGGAGGCGAAGACCGCGCAGGTGGCGGCGTTCTTGTGGGGAGCGCTCGGCCAGGCCGGCTTCACCCGCACCGACACCGTGGTGGGCGTCGGGGGAGGGGCCGTCACCGACCTGGCCGGCTTCGTCGCGGCGACCTGGCTGCGCGGAGTGCGCGTGGTCCATGTGCCGACGACGCTGGCCGGCATGGTCGATGCGGCCGTCGGCGGCAAGACGGGCATCAACACCGCCGAGGGGAAGAACCTCGTCGGCAGCTTCCACCCGCCGGCCGGCGTCCTGTGTGACCTCACGACGCTGCAGACGTTGCCGCGCAACGACTTCGTCGCCGGACTCGCGGAGGTCGTGAAGTGCGGGTTCATCGCTGACCCGGTGATCCTCGACCTGGTCGAACGTGACCCGCAGGCCGCCACGACGTGGGACGCGCCGTCCACCCGCGAGCTGGTCGAGCGGAGCGTGCGGATCAAGGCAGACGTCGTCGGACGCGACCTGCGCGAGTCCGGCCCGCGGGAGGTGCTCAACTACGGGCACACCTTCGGGCATGCCGTTGAGCTGGTCGAGCGCTACGCCTGGCGGCACGGTGCCGCGGTGAGCGTCGGGCTCGTCTTCGCGGCCGAGCTGGGGCGGCTGGCCGGGCGGCTGGACGACGCCACCGCCGAGCGGCACCGCACTGTGCTGGCTGCGCTCGGGCTGCCGACGACGTACCGCCAGGACCGTTGGGACCAGCTCCTGACGGCGATGCGGCGCGACAAGAAGACCCGGGGTGACCTGCTGCGCTTCGTCGTCCTCGACGGCCTGGCGCAGCCGGCGCGGCTCGAGGGCCCGGACCCGGCCCTGCTGCATGCGGCCTACACCGAGCTGGCGACGGACTAGGCGATGACGAAGGGCCCTCCCGCCAGGGGAGGGCCCTTCGCCGTGTCCTGCGGTCGGTCAGTTCACGACGAGCCGGTCGACCGTGACGGTGCCGCGCGAGCCGCTCGCCACCGCCTGGAGGAGCACGGTGTGCAGGCCGGTTGACAGCCCGCTGACCGTGGTGGTGCTGCCGCAGCCGGTCCAGCTGCGGTACTGCGAGATGGTCGTCTTCAGCGTGCCGTCGACGTACACCCGCAGGGTGCCCGAGGTGGGCGACTTGCAGTAGCCGACGGTGACCTTCGAGCCGTAGGCCTTCGCGGTCGCGGCGGCCCGCTTGCTGGTCGTGGCCTTGTCGACCGTCGACCGGTAGCTGTGGCCGTACGCGTCGCTCGCCGAGTGGGTGCTCCACGACGAGTCACCGCTCACCCAGTGCAGCGCGGACCCGTTGCTGTCGGCCGTGGTGGTCGCGCGGACCGAGTAGCCGACGACGGTGGCGACCTTGTCAGCTCGGTCGGTGACGGACGTCGTCCACGGCCGCAGATAGCTCCCGATGACCCAGGCGCTGGACGGCGTGAACTTCCAGGTGTTGCCCGAGACGAACGAGACGCTGCCCGGCACGTGGCTGCCCGTGCTCATCGTCACCCCGAGGGTCGAGGACGACACGTTGGTGACCGGCTCGCTGAACGTCAGCAGCACGGGCGTGCGCTCGCCGAACCCGGCTGCCGAGGCCAGTCGCACGGTCGGTGCCGCCTTGTCGACGACTGCGGTGCCTGACAGGCCGCTCCAGGAGGTGTACCGGTCGTACTCGGCCACGGGCCGCACGCGGAAGGCGTAGCTGCCCTCGGCGAGTCCGGCCGACGGCAGCACCAGGGTCGACGTCCCGCTGTTGATGTTGCTCGCCACGCGGTCCGTGCGCACGACGGACTCGTCGCCGGTCTCGACGTTGCGCAGCGCCACGTCGTAGGCCTTGGCCGGTGCGCGGTCGGCCAGCCCGGTCGTCCAGGTCGCCAGCAGGTAGCCGTTCTGTGCCGACAGCGACTGCGGCGCGGCCGGGTTGGTGGTCACCTGGCTGATCGGGGTGATCGCGGAGATGTCCCCGCAGTCGATCTGGTTGTCGTCCGTGCCGTTGGTGTCGTTGAGCGCGGTGACGCTGCACGCCTGCACCGCCCAGTACTGGGTGGTGGAGGTCAGCCCCAGCCCCGCGGCGGGGGTGAGCTGGGTCGCCTGCGTCGACGCGGCGAGGTCGAGCGAGCCGATCTGCCGGTCGCGCGAGACGTACAGCCGGTAGAACACGGCGTCGGGGACGGGGTCCCACGAGAACGTGGGGTCACCGGTGACGACCGACGTGCTGCCGGAGGCGAGCGGGCTGGCAACCAGGCCGGTCGGCGCGGCTGCCGGGCCGGGGTTCCAGCTCGTGCTCGTGGGGACGAAGGTCGACTCGGCCGACCAGTCCGAGCAGTCCGGCGCGCCGACGGTGTCGGGAGCGGTCTCGCCGATCGGGACGGTCACGACCGTGCCGCCCGAACCGTCGTTCGCCACGGTGATGCCGGAGTCGAGCCAGGGGTGCAGGCAGGGCGCTCCCGGGTCGGTGAACGGCGTGGTGGTCGGGTCGACGGTGCCGTCGCGGCCGCGGACGCGCCAGTAGTAGGTGTCGCCGTCGATGAGTTCGGACATCGGGTCACCGACGCTGGGGCTGGCGGCTGCCAGGGCGCATGCGTTCATGTTGCCGGGGGCGGTTGCGAACGCGGTCGAGGTCACGCTGACGCCGTACGGCGTGTACGTGTTCTCCGCCGTCCAGCAGACGAAGCTGTGCTTGCGGTCGTACTGCGGGGAGCGGAAGCTGCGCCGGTTGATCTCGACCTCGTAGAACGAGGCGTCCGGCAGCGCGTTCCAGCTCAGCGTCGGCACGGTCCCGTTCACGGCGGTGAGGCCGGTGACCGCCTGCTCCCACCCGCGGGTGAGGGTGGCCATCGCCGACCAGCCGCTCGTGCCGGCGGCCGTGGTGGTGCGCACTCGCCAGCGGTACTGGGCGTCCGGCAGCTGTACCGGCGGGGTCCAGCGCGCGATGGGGCTCGACCCGGCGAGCACCACGGCGAGGTCGGGGTCGTCGTCGTTCAGGATCTGGATGTCGTAGGACGTCGCCCCCGAGACGGGAGCCCAGGTGAGCTCGATGTCCTTGTGGGCGGTGCCCACCGAGTTCGGCGACAGCGTCCCGAACGTCGGAGCGGACGGGCCAGCGGCGAAGGCGGTGCCAGGCGCCGCCATCGTCAACCCGGAGAACATGACCGCCACGGCGGCCCCCCATGCCAGCACTCGCGTGCCGTGTCGGCTGCCGGTCACGAATCACACTCCTTGTCGGGGGCGTCCGATACGCCCATCTCGGCCGGGAGTGTCGGCCACCCCCGCCGCGTCCTTGAGCGCGAGCGGCCCGGGGTGGGCCGAACGGGTGACCACCTGGCGCCGGGTAGCATGGACGGCGGCCCGGATGGGCTCGTACCTCGACATCCCCCACAGAGAGCGACGGCAGTGGCGACGACGAACGACCTCAAGAACGGCATGGTGCTCAACATCGAGGGCCAGCTGTGGTCCGTGGTGGAGTTCCAGCACGTCAAGCCCGGCAAGGGTCCGGCCTTCGTGCGGACCAAGCTCAAGGCCGTGCTCTCCGGCAAGGTGGTCGACAAGACGTTCAACGCCGGCACCAAGGTCGAGACGGCCAACGTCGACAAGCGCGACATGCAGTACCTGTACAAGGACGGCGACGACTTCGTCTTCATGGACGGCGCGACGTACGACCAGATCCACGTGCCGGCCGCGACCGTCGGCGACGCCGCACACTTCATGCTCGAGAACCAGGACGCCGTGGTGGCCCTGCACGAGGGCACGCCGCTGTACGTCGAGCTGCCGACATCCGTCGTCCTCGAGATCACCTACACCGAGCCGGGCCTGCAGGGCGACCGCTCCACCGGTGGCACGAAGCCCGCGACGCTCTCGACCGGCTACGACATCGCCGTGCCGCTGTTCCTCGAGACCGGCACCAAGGTCAAGGTCGACACCCGCTCGGGTGACTACCTCGGCCGGGTGAACTGACCCCGCGTGTCTGCCCGCACCAAGGCGCGCAAGCGAGCCGTCGACGTCCTGTTCGAGGCCGACCAGCGCCGCCGCGACCCGGTGGCGCTGCTGGCCGACCGGATCGCGCAGTCCGACCCGCCGGTCAACGAGTACACGATCACGCTGGTCGAGGGCGTGGTCGAGCGTCGGGCCCGGCTGGACGAGCTGATCTCGACGTACTCGCAGGGCTGGACCATCGAGCGGATGCCGGCGGTCGACCGCGCGCTGCTGCGGCTGGGCACCTGGGAGATCCTGTTCAACGACGAGGTGCCGGACGCGGTGGCGGTGTCCGAGGCGGTCTCGCTCGCGACGTCCCTGTCGACGGACGACTCGCCCTCGTTCGTCAACGGCATGCTGAGCCGCATCATCGAGCTCAAGCCCACCCTCGCCCTCTGACCCTTTCCGCCACTCAGCCCGCTTTCCGCCACTCAGGCCGCTTCTGGGGACCCGAAACCGGCCTGAGTGGCGGAAAGGGTCAGGGTCAGCGGGTCAGCGCGCAGGTGTCGAGCACCGTCGTGTCGTGCGGATCGGCCAGGGTGGCGTCGGGCGGCGGGGGAGTGCGGCGACGCGTCGTCCAGGCCTCGAGTGCGGTGAACGCGGTGCGGGCGCACGGCAGCATGGGCCGCAGCCGGGTGGGGAACGCCGAGTAGAGCCCGTCGACGTGGTTGCCGTCCTCGACCCGGTAGTAGCGGTGCAGAGCGCCGCGGCCGGATCGGTCCACCATCCGGTCGTAGACGTCGGAGTCGGTGCGGATCGGCAGGAGCGAGTCGAGGGTGCCGTGCAGCGTGATCATCGGCTTGCCGATCCGGCCGGTGAGCGAGATGCGGGCAATGTCCCGCCGCACCTGCGCGGGCCGGGCCGCAAGGTCGTAGTCGGCGTCGCAGCTCGGGGTTCCGCTCTGGCAGAACGGGATCCCGGCCTGCAGGTCACCGTCGTACAACGGGTCCAGCTCCTCGCGGTAGATGCGCTGGGTGAGGTCCCAGTAGTAGCTGTAGTGGAAGTCCCACAAGAACTCCGAGCCCGGCGCGAACCCGGCCGCGATGATCGCGTCGTGCGCCGCCTGGTCGCCCGTTGCGCGGTAGCTCGGGTAGTTGCGCAGAGCCGGTGGCAGCGAGGTGAGCAGGTTGGTCTTCGGGGTGAAAAGCGTTCCCTCCCAGTCGATCCCACCGTCGTACAGCCAAGGGCGGTGCTCGAGCTGCCAGCGTGTGAGGTAGCCGCCGTTGCTGATGCCGAACATGTACGTGCGCGTCGCGCGCTGGCCGTAGCGCTGGCGAGCCACCGCCTTGGCCGCGCGGGTGAGCTGGGTGACGCGCTCGTTCCACTCGGCGATCGCGTCACCCGGCCGCGTGCCGTCGCGGTAGAACGACGTCCCGCTGTTGCCCTTGTCGGTCGAGGCGAACGCGTATCCCTTCGCCAGCACCCAGTCGCTGGCGATGAAGTCGTTGGCGTACTGGGTGCGGACGCCGGGTGCGCCGGTGACCACGATGCCGCCGTTCCAGTGGTCGGGCACCCGGATCACGAACTGCGCGTCGTGGTTCCAGCCGTGGTGGCTGTTGGACGTCGAGGTGTCCGGGAAGTAGCCGTCGACCTGGATGCCCGGCACGCCGGTCGGGTTCGTCGTCCCGGCGGCGTGCAGCCCGGCCCAGTCCTGCGGGTCGGTGTGCCCGGACGCGACCGTGCCGGCGGTCGTGAGGTCGTTCAGGCAGGCGGTCTGCTGCACCTCGGCGCCGGGGACGTCGATCCGGTCCTGCCGCGCGCAGTGCCCGGACGACGGGTGGCTGGGGTGGTGCTTCGGGCCGGCTGATGACCCGGCGGCGTGGGCCGGCGGGACGAGCGCGATGGTGGCGGTGACGGCGAGGGTGGCGATCAGGGAGCGGCGCATGCCCGCCAGGCTCGTCCGCCTGGCGGGCTGCCGGTATGGGTCAGCGCCCCACATTCGGCGCCACCAGCCTGTCGCCCCGCACCGCCCCCTTTCCGCCACTCAGCCCGCTTTGCGCCGCTCAGGCCGGTTTCTGGCCCCCAGAAGCGGTCTGGGTGGCGGAAACCGGTCTGAGTGGCGGAAAGGGGGGTGAGGGTTAGAGGCGGTCGATGCCCTGCTCGACGGCGCGCCGGGCGTCCGGGTCGAGCACGCCCCAGCTGATCAGCTCCTCGGCAAGCATGGCCGGGGGCATGTCGTAGATGACGGCGAGGGTGCGCAGGTCGTCCTGCCGGATCGAGAGCACCTTGCCGTTGTAGTCGCCGCGCTGGGACTGGATCGTCGAGGCGTAGCGCGCCAGCGGACCGGCCCGCTCGGCGGGCACGTTGCTGAGCCGCTCGAGGTCGATGACCAGCCGCGGGGGAGCCTCGACGACGGACGACGACCCGGCGTCCGGCAGCAGCGCCGACACGGGCACGCCGTAGAAGTCAGCCAGCTCGGCCAGGCGCTGGACGGTGACGGCGCGGTCGCCACGCTCGTACGATCCGACGACGACGGCCTTCCACTTCCCGTCCGACCGCTCCTCGACCCCGTGCAGCGACAGGCCCTGCTGCGTGCGGATCGCACGCAGGCGCGAGCCCAGGGACCGGGCGTAGTCCGTCGACATCTGCTCTCCTCGTTCCGTCCCCGCTGCGGGGATCACACCGGCCAGCCCCGAGCGGGGACCGGCCGCCTCCATATGGTCACGGAGCGTAACGACCCGCGTCAAGTCCGACACGGAAGGCGCACCCGTTCGGGTGGCGGCCGCCGGGTGCGCTACCGTCGGCGGCGAATCCTTTAACGACCCGTCCTGTGAGGCGGGGAAGGAGCACGCGATGAGCCCTGCCGCCGAACCAGCCGCCCCCACCGTCGAGTCGACGGTGCTCGAGGCTCCCGAGATCCGCCGGGTGCTCACCCGGATCGCCCACGAGCTGCTCGAGCAGAACAAGGGCCCCCACGACCTGCTGCTGCTGGGCATCCCCACCCGCGGGGTGGCGCTGGCCCACCGGCTGGCCCGCCGCATCGCCGAGGTCGAGGGCAGCGAGGTGCCGGTCGGCGCGCTCGACGTCACGATGTACCGCGACGACCTGCGCCACCAGCCGGTGCGCTCCCTCGAACGCACCGACCTGCCGCCCGAAGGCGTCGACGGGCGCACCGTCGTCCTGGTCGACGACGTGCTGTTCTCCGGCCGCACGGTGCGCGCAGCGCTCGATGCGCTGGCCAACCTCGGCCGGCCGCGGGCCGTGCGGCTCGCCGTCCTGGTCGACCGCGGGCACCGCGAGCTGCCGATCCGCGCCGATCACGTCGGCAAGAACCTCCCGACGTCACTGGCCGAACGGGTGAGCGTGCTGCTCGAGGAGCACGACGGCCGCGACGAGGTCCGGATCAGCCGGCCCCTGGCAGGTGCCCGGTGATGCGCCACCTGCTCTCCGCCGGCGATCTCGACCGCGACGAGGCCGTGCAGGTGCTCGACACGGCCGAGCAGATGGCCGCCACCCAGCAGCGCGAGATCAAGAAGCTGCCCACCCTGCGCGGGCGCACGGTCATCAACCTGTTCTTCGAGGACTCGACCCGCACCCGCGTCTCGTTCGAGGCGGCGGCCAAGCGGCTGTCGGCCGACGTCATCAACTTCGCTGCCAAGGGGTCGAGCGTGTCGAAGGGCGAGAGCCTGAAGGACACCGCGCTCACCCTGCAGGCCATGGGCGCCGACGCCGTGGTGATCCGGCACGGTGCCAGCGGCGCGCCGCACCGGCTGGCCACCTCGGGATGGATCGACGGCTCCGTCGTCAACGCCGGTGACGGCACCCACGAGCACCCGACCCAGGCCCTGCTCGACGCCTTCACGATGCGCCACCACCTCGTCGGCGAGCGCGAGCCTGGGGCCGCGACCGGCCAGGACCTCAAGGGCAAGAAGGTCACCATCGTCGGCGACGTGCTGCACAGCCGGGTGGCGCGCAGCAACGTCCTGCTGCTGCACACGCTGGGTGCCGACGTCACACTCGTCGCGCCGCCGACGCTACTGCCGCAACGGGTCGACACCTGGCCGTGCGCCACGTCGTACGACCTCGACACCGCCATCGAGGACGCCGACGCGGTGATGATGCTGCGCGTGCAGCGTGAGCGGATGAGCGCCGCGTACTTCCCGAGCGCCCGCGAGTACTCGCGCCGCTACGGTCTCGACGCGCGCCGGCTGCGTCGCCTGGCCGAGCACGCGATCGTGATGCACCCCGGCCCGATGAACCGCGGGCTCGAGATCTCCGCCGACGCCGCCGACTGCGAGCGCTCGACGATCGTCGAGCAGGTCGGCAACGGCGTCTCGGTGCGGATGGCCGTCCTGTACCTGCTGCTCGCCGGCAGCGAGCACGAGGAGACCCGATGAGCACCTACCTGCTGCGCGAGGTTCGTCCGCTGGGCGCCGAGCCCACCGACCTGCTGCTGCGCGACGGCCGGATCGCGGACGTCGGCACTGGCCTGGACGCCGGTGACGCCACCGTCGTCGACGGCGCCGGCCTGGTCGCCCTGCCCGGTCTCGTCGACCTGCACACGCACCTGCGCGAGCCCGGCCGCGAGGACGCCGAGACGGTCGAGTCCGGCACCCGCGCGGCCGCGGCGGGTGGCTACACCGCGGTGCACGCGATGGCCAACACCGATCCGGTGGCCGACACGGCGGGCGTGGTCGAGCAGGTGTGGCGGCTCGGCTCGCAGGCCGGCTGGGTCGACGTCCACCCGGTCGGTGCCGTCACGGTCGGGCTGGCCGGCGAGCGGCTCGCCGAGCTCGGCGCCATGGCCGACTCCGCCGCTCGCGTACGGGTGTTCAGCGACGACGGTCACTGCGTCGACGACGCGGTGCTGATGCGCCGGGCCCTGGAGTACGTCAAGGCGTTCGACGGCGTCGTGGCGCAGCACGCCCAGGAGCCGCGGCTGACCGCCGGTGCGCAGATGCACGAGGGCGAGGTGTCCGGTGTCCTCGGGCTCACCGGCTGGCCGGCGGTCGCCGAGGAGGCGATCATCGCCCGCGACGTCCTGCTCGCCGAGCACGTCGGCTCGCGGCTGCACGTCTGCCACGTCTCGACGGCGGGGTCGGTCGAGATCCTGCGCTGGGCCAAGGGCCGCGGCGTCGACGTCACCGCCGAGGTGACACCGCACCACCTGCTGCTGACCCACGAGCTGGTCCGCACCTACGACCCGCGCTACAAGGTCAACCCCCCGCTGCGGTCGGCGGACGACGTCCAGGCCCTGCGCGAGGCGCTCGCCGACGGCACCATCGACGCGGTCGCCACCGACCACGCCCCGCACGCCACCGAGGACAAGGACTGCGAGTGGATGGCCGCGGCGATGGGGATGACCGGGCTCGAGACCGCGCTGTCGGCGGTCACCGAGGCGATGGTCGACACCGGCCTGCTCGACTGGGCCGGCGTCGCTGACCGGATGTCCGTGCGCCCGGCCAGGATCGGCCGGCTCGCCGGGCAGGGGCAGCCGCTCGAGGTGGGCGCGCCGGCCAACATCGTGCTGGTCGACCCGCTCGCGCGCTGGAGCGTCGACCCGCGCCGGCAGGCCACCGCGAGCCGCAACACGCCGTTCGCCGGCCGCGAGATGAGCGGCCGCGTCGTGGCCACCTTCCTGCGCGGGCGGGCGACCGTGCTCGACGGGTCGCCGGTCGGCCAGCGGGAGCTCGTGTGAGCCGCTGGGAGGCGGTGCTCGTCGTCGCCGTCCTGGTGCTGCTCGCGTGGGCGCTGATGGCCTGGGGTTGGCGGTCGCGCCGTAGGCGCCAGCACGATCTCGCGGCCCCCCGTCCGGTGCCCGGGCCGCTCCTGGCCCGTGCGTCCACCGACGGTGTCGAGGCGACGTACGTGTCGACCACCACGGCCGGTGACTGGCTCGACCGGATCAGCGTCCACGGCCTCGGCGTCCGCAGCGCGGCGCGGGTCCTGGCCACCGACGACGGCGTCGCAGTCGTGCGCGCGGGAGCCGCGGACGTCTTCGTTCCCGCGGTCGACCTGCGTGCGGTGCGGCGCGAGAGCGTGCGGGCCGGCAAGGCTGTCCCGGGTGCCGGACTGCTCGTCTGGGACTGGTCGCTCGGTGACACCCTCGTCAGCACCGCCGTCCGGACGCGGCGCGACGACGAGCGCGACGTCCTGGAGGCCCGGATCCGCTCGCTGATCGGGTCCGCCGACCAACCGCAGGAGGCGTTGTGAGCGAGGCCGTGCTGGTGCTGGAGGACGGCCGCACCTTCGCCGGAGAGTCGTTCGGCGCCGTGGGCCGGTGTGTCGGTGAGGCCGTCTTCTCCACCGGCATGACCGGCTACCAGGAGACGCTGACCGACCCCAGCTACCACCGCCAGGTCGTCGTGCAGACCGCACCGCACATCGGCAACACCGGCATGAACGACGAGGACGGCGAGTCGCACCGCATCTGGGTGTCGGGCTACGTGGTGCGCGACCCGTCCCCCCGACCGTCCAGCTGGCGCTCGCAGCGCTCGCTGGAGGACGACCTGGTCAGCCAGGGCGTCGTCGGCATCCGCGACGTCGACACCCGGGCGCTCACCCGGCACCTGCGGGAGCGCGGGGCGATGCGCGCCGGGGTCTTCTCCGGCCCGGACGCCGGGCTGTCGCACGACGTGCTGGTCGAGCTGGTGCGCTCCGCACCGCACATGGCGGGCGCGGCCCTGGCCGAGGAGGTCTCCACCGACCGGGCCTACGTCGTGCCGGCGGCGGGCGCGCGCCGGTTCACCGTCGCCGCGCTCGACCTCGGGATCAAGTCGATGACGCCCCAGCGGATGGCCGAGCGCGGGATGCAGGTGCACGTGCTGCCGGCCACGGCCAGCCTGGACGACGTCCTGGCCGTGCAGCCGGACGGCGTGTTCTTCAGCAACGGGCCCGGTGACCCGGCGACCGCCGACCCCCAGGTGGCCCTGCTGCGGGCGGTGCTCGAGCGAGGCATCCCGTTCTTCGGGATCTGCTTCGGCAACCAGCTGCTCGGCCGCGCGCTCGGCTTCGGCACCTACAAGCTGGGCTACGGGCACCGGGGCATCAACCAGCCGGTCGTCGACCGCTCGACCGGCAAGGTCGAGGTGACCGCGCACAACCACGGCTTCGCGGTCAGCGCGCCCACCGACGGTGACTCGCAGACGCCGTACGGCCGGGCGCGGGTCAGCCATCTGTGTCTCAACGACGACGTCGTCGAAGGCCTCGAGTGCCTCGACGTGCCGGCGTTCTCGGTGCAGTACCACCCCGAAGCCGCGGCCGGCCCGCACGACGCCGGCTACCTGTTCGATCGCTTCGCCGAGCTGATGACCGCAACCACCGCACGGAAGGGCGTCTGATGCCGCGCCGTACTGACCTCTCGTCGGTGCTCGTCATCGGTTCCGGGCCGATCGTGATCGGGCAGGCCTGCGAGTTCGACTACTCGGGCACCCAGGCCTGTCGCGTGCTGCGCGAGGAGGGCCTGCGGGTCATCCTGGTCAACTCCAACCCGGCCACGATCATGACCGACCCCGAGTTCGCCGACGCGACGTACGTCGAGCCGATCACCCCCGAGGTGGTCGAGGCGATCATCGCCAAGGAGCGACCGGACGCCGTGCTGGCGACGCTAGGCGGCCAGACGGCCCTCAACACGGCGATCGCGCTGCACGACAGCGGCGTCCTGGAGAAGTACAACTGCCCGCTGATCGGCGCCAACGTCGAGGCGATCCAGCTCGGCGAGGACCGCCAGGCCTTCAAGGGCGTCGTCGAGCGGTGCGGTGCGGAGTCGGCTCGCAGCGCCGTCGCGCACACGATCGACGAGTGCCTCGCGGTCGCTGAGGAGCTGGGCTACCCGGTGGTGGTGCGCCCGTCGTTCACCATGGGCGGCCTGGGCTCGGGCTTCGCCTACGACGAGCACGACCTGCGCCGGATCGCGGGGGCCGGGCTGCACGCCTCGCCCACCACCGAGGTGCTGCTCGAGGAGTCGATCCTGGGCTGGAAGGAGTACGAGCTCGAGCTGATGCGCGACCGGGCCGACAACGTCGTGGTCGTCTGCTCGATCGAGAACCTCGACCCCATGGGCGTGCACACCGGTGACTCGATCACCGTCGCGCCTGCGATGACGCTCACCGACCGCGAGTACCAGCGGCTGCGCGACATCGGGATCGCGGTCATCCGCGAGGTGGGCGTCGACACCGGCGGCTGCAACATCCAGTTCGCCGTCAACCCGGCGGACGGCAGGGTCATCGTCATCGAGATGAACCCCCGGGTGTCCCGGTCGTCCGCACTGGCCAGCAAGGCCACCGGGTTCCCGATCGCGAAGATCGCGGCCAAGCTCGCCGTCGGCTACACCCTCGACGAGGTGCCGAACGACATCACCCACCAGACCCCGGCCTCGTTCGAGCCGGCGCTCGACTACGTCGTGGTCAAGGTGCCGCGGTTCGCCTTCGAGAAGTTCCCTGCGGCCGACCCCACGCTGACCACCACGATGAAGTCGGTGGGGGAGGCGATGGCCATCGGCCGCAACTTCACCGAGGCGCTGCAGAAGGCCCTGCGCTCGGCCGAGCGCAAGGGATCGTCGTTCCACTGGGACGGCGACCCCGGCGACGTCGACGAGCTCCTCACCGCCGCGCGCACTCCGACCGACGGGCGCCTCATCCAGGTGCAGCAGGCCCTGCGGGCCGGGGCGAGCGTCGAGCAGGTGCACGACTCGACCGGCATCGACCCGTGGTTCCTCGACCAGATGGTGCTGATCGAGACGCTGGCGCAGCAGCTGCGCGAAGCGCCCGAGCTCACTCCCTCGCTGCTGCGCCGCGCCAAGCGGCACGGCTTCAGCGACCAGCAGCTCGGCTCGCTGCGCTCGATGCCCGAAGCCGTCGTCCGCGGCGTCCGGCACGCGCTCGGCGTCCGCCCGGTCTACAAGACGGTTGACACCTGCGCCGCCGAGTTCGAGGCGCACACCCCGTACCACTACTCCAGCTACGACGATGAGAGCGAGGTCGCGCCCCGCGAGCGGCCCGCGGTGCTCATCCTCGGCTCGGGGCCGAACCGGATCGGGCAGGGCGTCGAGTTCGACTACTCCTGCGTGCACGCCAGCTTCGCGTTGCGCGACGCCGGCTACGAGACGGTGATGGTCAACTGCAACCCCGAGACCGTCTCGACCGACTACGACACCTCCGACCGGCTGTACTTCGAGCCGCTCACCCTCGAGGACGTCCTCGAGGTCGTGCACGCCGAGCAGCAGGCCGGTCCGGTCGCCGGGGTGATCGTGCAGCTCGGCGGACAGACCCCGCTGGGGCTCGCGCAGTCCCTCGCCGACGCCGGCGTGCCGATCGTGGGCACCAGCCCCGCGGCCATCCACCTGGCCGAGGACCGCGGTGCCTTCGGCCGGGTGCTGGACGACGCCGGCCTGCCGGCCCCGCGGCACGGCACGGCGTTCTCGTCCGCGGAGGCGGTCGAGGTGGCCCGCGAGATCGGCTACCCGGTGCTGGTGCGCCCGTCGTACGTGCTCGGCGGCCGCGGCATGGAGATCGTCTACGACGACGAGACCCTCGGCGGCTACGTCGAGCGGGCCACGGACGCCTCGCCCGAGCACCCGGTGCTGGTCGACCGGTTCCTCGACGACGCCATCGAAATCGACGTCGACGCGATCTTCGACGGCACCGAGCTGTTCCTGGGTGCGGTGATGGAGCACATCGAGGAGGCCGGCATCCACTCCGGTGACTCGGCCTGCGTGCTGCCGCCAGTGACGTTGGGGCACAGCGAGATCGACCGAGTACGAGCGTCGACTGAGGCGATCGCCCGAGGGGTCGGCGTGCTTGGCCTGCTCAACGTGCAGTTCGCCCTCGCGTCCGACGTCCTGTACGTGCTCGAGGCCAACCCGCGGGCCAGCCGCACGGTGCCGTTCGTGAGCAAGGCGACGGCGGTGCCGCTGGCCAAGGCCGCGGCGCGGGTCATGCTCGGCGCGAGCATCGCCGACCTGCGGCGCGAGGGGCTGCTGCCTGCCACCGGGGACGGCACCCACCTGCCGGCCGACGCGCCGGTCTCGGTCAAGGAGGCCGTGCTGCCGTTCAAGCGCTTCCTCACCCGCGACGGGCTCGTCGTCGACTCGGTGCTCGGCCCGGAGATGCGCTCGACCGGCGAGGTCATGGGCATCGACGACGACTTCGGAACCGCGTTCGCCAAGAGCCAGGCCGCGGCGTACGGCGGGCTGCCCGACCGTGGCACGGTCTTCGTCTCCGTCGCCAACCGCGACAAGCGGGCGATGATCTTCCCGGTCAAGCGGCTGGTCGACCTCGGCTTCGACGTCCTTGCTACGGCCGGCACCGCGGAAGTGTTGCGACGCAACGGAGTCAAGAGCACCGTCGTGCGCAAGTACAGCGAGGGTCGCGGCGCCGACGGCGAGCCGACCGTGGTCGCGCGCATCCTGGCCGGTGAGATCGACATGGTCGTCAACACGCCGTCCGGTCGTGACGCGCGCGCCGACGGCTACGAGATCAGGGCTGCGACGACGAGCATGGACCGGCCGATCATCACGACGGTGCAGCAGCTGGCGGCCGCGGTGCAGGGCATCGAGTCCGCGCGCACCCGCCCGGTGAGCGTCCGGTCGCTGCAGGAGCACGCCGCAGCGCTGGAGGCGCTTCGATGAGCGCGATGAACGGGCCGGTGCAGGTGGCCGGCCGCATCCTCGCCACGCGGCGCGCGGGCGCCTACCACCACCTGACGCTGCTCGCGCCGGGCGTTGCCGAGACCGCTCGGCCCGGGCACTTCGTGGCGCTCAGCGTCGGGGGAGACCGCTCGAGCATGCTGCTGCGCCGGTCGTTCTCGATCCACAAGGTGTCGCCGACCGGCGTCTACGGGGGCACCGTCGAGGTGGTCGTGGCCGACGCCGGGCCGGGCACGCACTGGCTCACGACGCGTCCGGTCGGGGAGCCGGTCGACGTCGTCGGGCCGATGGGGCGGCCGTTCCCGGTGCCCAAGGAGCCCGTGAGCTGCACCCTGGTCGGCGGCGGCTACGGCACCGCGCCGCTGTTCTGGCTGGCAGAGGTGCTGCGCGAGAAGGGGTGCCGGGTCGACATCGTCCTCGGTGCAGCGAGTGAGGACCGGCTGTTCGGTGTCCTCGACGCCCGCCGGCTCGCGACGACCGCGACGGTGACCACGGACGACGGCTCGGCCGGCACACGCGGCCGGGTGACCGACGTCCTGCCCGAGCTGCTGCAGCGAGCCGACACCTCGGTGGTCTACGCGTGCGGACCGATGGCGATGCTGCGGGCGGTCACCGAGGTCGCGACGGCGCACGGCGCGGTCGCGCAGGTAGCGGTCGAGGAGTCGATGGCCTGCGGCATCGGCATCTGCATGACCTGCGTGATGCCCGTCGTGGGGGCGGACGGCGCCACCCGCATGCTCCGCTCGTGCGTCGAAGGCCCGGTGTTCCGCGGCGACCGGGTGCGCTGGGAGGCCTGGGACGACGGCATCGGGCGCGTGCCGCCCGACTGCGTCGGAGCCGCCGCGATGGGAGGCCACTGATGACGGGGCACGCGCCGTCCGCTGCGACCCGCGAGACGGACGCGCCCGCGTCGCCCGCGGTGGTCGACATGACCACGACGATCGGGGCCTTGACGCTGCCCAACCCGCTGATGACGGCCTCCGGCTGCGCCGCCGCCGGCCGCGAGCTGCACCAGTTCTTCGACGTCGCCGAGCTCGGCGCCGTGGTGACCAAGTCGGTCATGAGTGAGCCGCGGTCCGGGCGCAGCACGCCGCGGATGGCCGAGACCGACAGCGGCATGCTCAACTCGATCGGGTTGCAGGGTCCGGGGATCGACGCGTTCCTCGAGCACGACCTGCCCTGGCTCAGCTCGGTGGGCGCGAGGGCTGTCGTGTCGATCGCCGGCGGCAGCGTGCAGGAGTTCCGCGACCTGGCGCAGCGGCTGGCGGGGAAGCCGGCGGTCGCGGCCATCGAGGTCAACATCTCGTGCCCGAACGTCGCCAACCGCGGCCAGGTCTTCGCGTGCGACCCGATGGCGTCGTCGTCCGTGGTGACGGCGGTGCGTGACGTGACGCCACCGTCGGTGCCCGTGCTGGCCAAGCTCTCGCCGGACGTCACCGACATCGTCGAGATCGCGGCGAGCTGCGTGGCCGCGGGCGCGGACGGGCTCACCATGATCAACACGCTGTTGGGTGTCGTGATCGACGTCGACCGGATGCGTCCGCAGCTGGCCGGGCTGACCGGCGGGCTTTCCGGCCCGGCGGTTCGCCCCGTGGCCGTCCGGTGCATCTGGCAGGTGCGCGCGGCCATGCGCGCCGACCGCCTCCGGCCGGTGCCGATCATCGGGGTCGGCGGGGTGCGCACCGGGCTGGACGCGCTCGAGCTGGTGCTCGCCGGTGCCAGTGCAGTGCAGGTCGGTACCGTTGCGTTCAACGACCCGAGCGCTCCGTTGCGGGTGCGAGACGAGCTGGAGAAAGCGTTGCAGCAGAGAGGTTTCACCAGCTTCGCCGACGCCGTCGGTTACGCGCACCGCGTCTACGCCGGCGAGGTGCTGGGGCGGTGAGCGCAGACCAGCCCGCAACCGTCATGCCGTTCGGCGTCCGGCTGCGCGCGGCGATGGCCGACCGCGGACCGCTGTGCGTGGGCATCGACCCGCACCCCGCCCTGCTGTCGGCCTGGGACCTGCCGGACGACGCCACCGGCCTGGAGCGCTTCGCCCTCGGCTGCGTCGAGGCGCTGGCGGACGAGGTGGCGGTGCTCAAGCCGCAGTCGGCCTTCTTCGAGCGACACGGCTCACGCGGCGTCGCTGTGCTCGAGCGCGTCGTACGCGAGGCACGGGCGGCCGGCGCGCTGGTGATCGTCGACGCCAAGCGCGGCGACATCGGGTCGACCATGACGGCGTACGCGCAGGCCTACCTCGACCAGCACAGCCCGCTCGCCACCGACGCCCTCACGGTGAGCCCTTATCTGGGCTATGAGTCCCTGCGCCCGGCCCTGGATCTGGCTGCGGCACAGGGGGCCGGGCTCTTCATCCTGGGGCTGACGTCCAACCCCGAGGGTGCGTCCGTGCAGCACGCCGCCGGCGCCGACGGCCGCGCGGTGGCGCGGGCCGTCGTCGAGGCGGTGGCCGCCGACAACGCTGCCGCGGCCGACCTCGGCTCGGTCGGCCTGGTGGTCGGAGCGACGGTCGGGACCGCCGTCGGCGACCTGGGGATCGACCTGGCCGCGAGCCGGGCACCGCTGCTCGCCCCAGGGGTGGGCGCCCAGGGCGGCGGTCCTGACCAGCTGGTGCAGGTCTTCGGAGCGGCGCGGCGCAACGTGCTCCCGTCGTCCTCGCGTGAGGTGCTGGGGGCCGGCCCGTCGCCATCGGGCTTGCGGGCGGCCGCTGCGCGCACCCTGGACACCTGCCGACATGCCCTGACCTGAGCGTTCTCGTTGCCGTGGCGCAGCGCGAGTCGCTAGGTTCTGACCCGGCCCCGCCAACCCTGGGGCCGTACCGTCCTGATCCTGAGGTGACCACCGTGGCCCTGCCGCCCCTGACACCGGAGCAGCGTCAGGCTGCGCTCGAGAAGGCCGCCGCGGCGCGCCGTGAACGGGCGGCGGTGAAGAGCCGGCTGAAGCACGCGCAGGGCTCGCTGGCCGACGTCATCACGGACGGCCAGACGAACGACGTCATCGGCAAGATGAAGGTCTCGGCGCTGCTCGAGGCGATGCCCGGCGTCGGCAAGGTGCGTGCCCGCCAGATCATGGACGACCTCGCCATCTCCGAGAGCCGCCGGGTGCGCGGCCTCGGAGCCAAGCAGGCCTCGGCCCTCGTGGCCCGGTTCTCGCCCGGGACGTGAGCACCCACCTGTCGAGCGACCACGCCTCCGCCGGGCCGGCAGCCCCGTCCGGCCCCCCTCGCCGGCTCACCGTGCTCGCTGGCCCGACCGCCGTGGGCAAGGGGACCGTCTCGGCGTTCGTGCGCGAGCGCTACCCGCAGGTATGGCTGTCGGTCTCGGCCACCACCCGGCCGCCGCGACCGGGCGAGGTCGACGGCGTGCACTACCACTTCGTCGACGACGCCCGGTTCGACCAGATGGTGCGCGACGACGAGCTGCTGGAGTGGGCCGTCGTGCACGGGCGCAACCGCTACGGCACCCCCCGCGCTCCGGTCGAGCAGGCCCTCGAGCAGGGCCGGGCAGCGCTCCTCGAGATCGACCTGCAGGGCGCCCGCCAGGTGCGCGACACCATGCCGCAGGCCCGCTTCGTGTTCCTCGCCCCGCCCAGCTGGGACGAGCTGGTGCGCCGCCTGGTGGGCCGCGGCACCGAGACCGAGGCGGAGCGCGAGCGACGGCTGTCGACCGCGCGGGACGAGCTGGCCGCGGAGGCCGAGTTCGACGTGACCATCGTCAACGACGACGTCGAGCGGGCCAGCGCGGCGCTCGTGCAGCAGATGGGTCTCACCGTCTGACACAATGGGGGGTGGATCCACCTGTACGTCGACGAAACGAGACCCTCTGTGTCCGGCACGATCGCATCGCCCGAAGGCATCACCAACCCCCCGATCGACGACCTGCTCCAGGCCGCCGACTCCAAGTACGCCCTGGTGATCTACGGCGCCAAGCGCGCCCGCCAGATCAACGCGTACTACTCCCAGCTCGGTGAGGGCCTGCTCGAGTACGTCGGTCCGCTCGTCGAGACGCACGTGCACGAGAAGCCGCTGAGCATCGCCCTGCGCGAGATCAACGACGGCCTGCTGACCTCTGAGCCCATCGAGGCCTGAGCTGAGCGACGACGCCGGGCGCGAGCCGACGAGCCCGCCGCCCGGCGCGCAGCGTGTCGTCCTCGGCGTCGGGGGCGGGATCGCGGCCTACAAGGTCGCCCACCTGCTGCGGCTGCTGACCGAGAGCGGGCACGACGTGCGCGTCGTCCCGACCCGGGCGGCGCTCGAGTTCGTCGGCGCCCCCACGTGGGCGGCGCTCTCCGGCCACCCCGTCAGCACCGATGTGTGGGACGACGTCCACGAGGTGCCGCACGTCCGGCTCGGCCGCGAGGCCGACCTCGTCGTGGTGGCCCCGGCCACGGCCGACCTGCTGGCGCGCGCCGCCCACGGCCTGGCCGACGACCTGCTCACCAACACCCTGCTCACGGCCCGCTGCCCGGTGCTCATGGCACCGGCCATGCACACCGAGATGTGGGAGCACCCCGCCACCGTCGCGAACGTCGCCACGTTGCGCGAGCGCGGGGTCGTCGTCCTCGACCCGGCCTCCGGGCGGCTCACCGGCGCCGACACCGGGCCGGGGCGCCTGCCCGAGCCCGAGGAGCTGTTCGCCGCCTGTGCCGACCTGCTCCGCGGCCCGGCCCAGCCGCGCGACCTGGTGGGTCGCCGGGTGGTGGTGACCGCCGGCGGCACCCGCGAGCCGCTCGACCCCGTGCGGTTCCTCGGCAACCGCTCCTCCGGCAAGCAGGGCTACGCGATGGCCCGCGTGGCGGCCGCCCGCGGCGCCGACGTCGTCCTGATCACGACCGCCCCGCTGCCGCCGCCGTCCGGCGTGCGCATCGTCGCGGTCGAGACGGCCGAGCAGCTGCGCGCCGAGGTGCACCGGGCCGCTCCACAGGCCGACGTCGTGGTGATGGCCGCCGCGGTCGCCGACTTCCGGCCCGCCAGCACCGCCGACCACAAGATCAAGAAGGCCGAGGACGGCGGCGTGCCCGACGTCCAGCTGGTGCGCAACCCCGACATCCTGGCCGAGCTGTCGGCCCAGCGGTCGCGACCGGGCCAGGTCGTCGTCGGCTTCGCCGCCGAGACGGGCGACGAGTCCGGCGACGTCCTCACCCACGGGCGCGCCAAGCTCCGCCGCAAGGGCTGCGACGTGCTCGTCGTCAACGAGGTGGGCGAGGGGCGCACCTTCGGGGCCGACACGAACGCCGCGGTGCTGCTCGACCGCGACGGTGGCGAGCGCACGGTCCCGCACGGCGCCAAGGCCGCCTTGGCGGCCGCCGTCTGGGATGTGGTCGTGGGTCGCCTCTCAGACGCGCCCGGATAGACTTGCCCGCGCGGCGCGACCTGCCGCCCACCACAGCCAGCAGCCGCTGCACCCGAGGAGCCAACCGTGTCGTCCCTGCGCCTGTTCACGTCCGAGTCCGTCACCGAGGGGCACCCGGACAAGATCTGCGACCAGATCAGCGACTCCATCCTGGACGCGATGCTGGCCGAGGACCCGAACAGCCGGGTCGCCGTCGAGACCATGGTCACGACCGGCCTGGTGCACGTCGCCGGTGAGGTGACCACCTCCTCCTACGTCGACATCCCGCGGATCGTGCGCGACACCGTCCTGCGGATCGGGTACGACTCCTCCACCAAGGGCTTCGACGGCAACTCGTGCGGCGTCGAGGTGTCGATCGGCGCGCAGTCCCCGGACATCGCGCAGGGCGTCGACGACGCCTACGAGCACCGCACCGAGGGCGGCATCGACCCGCTCGACCACCAGGGCGCCGGCGACCAGGGCCTGATGTTCGGCTACGCCTGCGACGACACCAGCGAGCTCATGCCGCTGCCGGTCTTCCTCGCGCACCGCCTCGCCGAGCAGCTGACCGCCGTCCGCAAGAGCCACGACCTCGCCTACCTGCGCCCGGACGGCAAGACCCAGGTGACGATCGGCTACGAGGGCGACCGCGCCGTCCGGCTCGACACCGTCGTGCTGTCGACCCAGCATGCGGCGGACATCTCGCTCGACGGCATGCTGTCGCCGGACATCGAGGCGCACGTGGTCAAGCCGGTACTCTCCCAGCTCGATGTCGACCTCGACACCTCCGGCACGCGGCTGCTCGTCAACCCGACCGGCCGGTTCGAGATCGGCGGCCCGATGGGCGACGCCGGCCTCACCGGCCGCAAGATCATCGTCGACACCTACGGCGGCATGGCCCGGCACGGCGGTGGCGCGTTCAGCGGCAAGGACCCCTCGAAGGTCGACCGTTCGGCCGCCTACGCCATGCGCTGGGTGGCGAAGAACATCGTGGCGGCCGGCCTGGCCCGTCGCTGCGAGGTGCAGATCGCGTACGCCATCGGCAAGGCGCACCCGGTGGGTCTGTACGTCGAGACCTTCGGCACCGAGAGCGTCGACCCCGGCCGGATCACCGATGCCATCCGCGAGGTCTTCGACCTGCGCCCCGCGGCGATCATCCGCGACCTCGACCTGCTGCGTCCGATCTACGCCCGCACCGCGGCGTACGGCCACTTCGGCCGCACGGACGGCGACGGCTTCACCTGGGAGCGCACCGACCGGGTCGACGCGCTGCGCTCGGCCGTCGGCGCCTGAGCCGACCTCAGCCGAGGTCGGGGATCACGATCTGCTGGAGGGCCCAGCCGTTGCCGTCCGGGTCGGTGAAGTAGACGAATCGGCCCCAGGGCTGGTCGTCGACCTCGCTCACGTCGATGCCGCGCTGGACGAGCGCGGCTCGCGTGGCGTCGGCGTCCGCGACCACCATCTGCAGGCCCTGCTGTGACCCAGGGACCATCTGGGTGATCCCCACGCCCAGGCAGATCGAGCAGGCTGAACCAGGTGGCGTGAGCTGGACGAAGCGCAGCCCTTCGTGGACGGTGTGGTCGTGGTCGGCGACGAAGCCCGCGCGGACGTAGAAGTCCTTGGCGCGGTCGACGTCGGTGACCGGCACCGGCACGAGCTCGAGGCGCATCTCGAGCGGATTGACGGCGGTGGCTGCGGACATGCTCACTCCCTCGGTGTCGGTCGTGTCGGTGCCTGCACATCACGCTAGGCACCCCCACCGACAACGGCTGACGGCGGCGTCGGGCAGGAAGGCCCGGGTGAGTTTGGCCGCACTTCTCGGCAAAGGTGCGCCCTACGAGGCCGGTTTGGGCGCACTTCTCGGCAAAGGTGCGGGCGGGGGGGGTGGGACGTCGGTGGCCGTGGCGAGCGCGAGGCTGACGGGGGCGTCGGGTAGGAATGCCCCCGTGAGCAGTCACGACGCCGAGGGCGTCCCGGATGACGAGCAGCTGGTGCTGGTGCCGGCTGCCGTCCGCGCGGCTGCTCGCCCGCGTCCGGCCAAGCCGCCGCCTGGCCCGGCCGAGCTCGACCCGGTCGCCGAAGTGGTGGTGGATGTCCCGCTGGCGCACCTCGACCGGCGCTTCGAGTACTCCGTGCCTGCTCCGATGGCCGACGACGCGGTGCCCGGCGCGCGGGTCAAGGTGCGCTTCGCCGGTCAGGACCGCGACGGCTTCGTGGTGGCGCGCAAGCCCACCGCCGAGCACGTCGGCCGGCTCGCGCCGCTGCGCCGGGTCGTCTCACCCGAGCCGGTGCTGTCGCCGCAGCTGTTGCGCCTGTGCCGCGCGGTCGCCGACCGCTGGGCCGGCTCGCTGGGCGACGTGCTGCGCCTCGCCGTGCCCGCGCGGCACGCCCAGGCCGAGCAGGAGGCGCCGGCCCCCGTGCCCCTGGCGCCCGAGACGTCCGGACGCCGGGCTATGGGCGGCGTACGCCGGGGGAGCGGCGTTCCTCGATCGCCTCGCCGCGGGCGCAGCGCCGCGCGCAGCGTGGACCGTCAGCCCGTCGGCCGCGGCGCCCGAAGCCGACTGGCCACACGGCGTCGCCGTCGCGGTCCTCACCGCCCTCAGCGCCGGCCGCGGCGCATTGGTGGTGCTGCCGGACGCACGGGACGTCGCGCGGGTCGACGCCGCTCTGACCGCGCTCGATCCGACGGCCGATCACGTCGTCCTCACCGCCGACCTCGGTCCGAAGGCGCGCTACCGGGCCTGGTTACGGGCGCTGCGCGGCCGCTCCCGAGCGGTCGTCGGCACCCGGGCGGCGATGTTCGCGCCGGTGCGCGACCTCGGGCTGGTCGTCTGCTGGGACGACGGCGACGACCTGCACGCCGAGCCGCACGCCCCCTACCCGCACGTGCGTGAGGTGCTGGCGCTGCGCAGCGAGCTCGACGACGCGGCCGCGCTGTTCGCCGGGTTCGTCCGCACCGCCGAGGTCGAGCGGATGGTGCAGACCGGGTGGGCCAGGCCGCTGCAGGCGGCACCGGCCCAGCTGCGGCGGGCCGCCCCGCGGGTGCTGCTCGCCGGTGAGGGCCACGAGCCCGAGCGCGACGCGGCAGCGGCCACCGCCCGGCTACCCTCGCTCGCCTGGCGCACGGCCTCGGTGGCGCTGAAGACCTCGCCGGTGCTCGTGCAGGTGCCGCGCCGCGGCTACGTCCCGTCGCTGGCCTGCCAGACCTGTCGCGCCCCGGCCCGCTGCCCGCAGTGCCACGGGCCGCTCGCCCTCGGCTCGGGCTCGACCGCTCCGTCCTGCCGCTGGTGCGGGGTGGTCGCCGCCGCCTGGACCTGTCCCGAGTGCGGCGACCGCCGGCTGCGCTCGGTGGTCGTCGGCGCACGCCGTACCGCCGAGGAGCTCGGCCGGGCGTTCCCGGGCGTCCCCGTCGTCACGTCCGGCGGTGGGTCGGTCACGGCCGCGGTCGGTGCCGGCCCCGCGCTGGTGATCGCGACCCCGGGCGCCGAGCCGGTGGCCGACGGCGGGTACGGCGCCGCGCTGCTGCTCGACGCGTGGGCCCTGCTGGGGCGCAGCGACCTGCGGGCCGGCGAAGAGGCGCTGCGCCGCTGGGCCAACGCCGCAGCCTTGGTGCGCGGCGCCGACCTCGGCGGTTCGGTGGTGCTGGTCGGGCCGGCCGGTCTGCCGCCGGTCGAGGCGCTGGTGCGGTGGGCACCTGCCTGGCACAGCGAGCGCGAGCTGGACGGCCGGCAGGCGCTCGGCTTCCCGCCGGCCAGCACCGTGACCACGCTCACCGGGTCGCCGGCGGCGGTCACCGAGCTGGTGGACGCGCTCACGCTGCCTGCCGACGTCGAGGTGCTCGGGCCCGTGCCGATGGCAGCCGCGTGGCGGCCCGGTGCGGCCGCCGACGACGAGCCGACGGTGCGGGTGCTGCTGCGCACCTCGCCCGCCCGGCGCGACGCCCTGTCGCGGGAGGTGAAGGCCGCGGTCGCCGTCCGCAGCGCGCGCAAGCGGCCGGGCAGCGTGCGGGTGCAGGTGGACCCGCTCGACCTGGTGTGACCTGACGCCGCGACTGTCCGGTGTCAGGACGTCGGCGGCACCGGGCAGCGCATCCGGCGACGCCCGGCGTCCACCGTCCAGCGGTGCTCGTCCATCGGCCGCTCGCACACCGGGCAGGCGAACTGCGGGTCCGGCTGGCGGGTGGCCGGGTCGTGGTCCGACCCGAGCTGGGCCGGACCGAGGAAGCGGAACAGGAAGGCGTAGACGCGCGCGCCGAGCCAGGGCCTGTCTCCTGCCACCGTGCACCTCGTCTCCGGACCGGCCGTCGGCTCAGTGTGTCACCGCTGCGCCCGTACACTTGTCGGGCCACGGGCCGGGAGGCCGACCTGCGCTGCTGAGACGAGGACCACCACGTGTCGATCCAGGACATCCGGCTGTTCGGCGACCCCGTGCTGCGGACCCCCGCTGCCGAGGTCACCGACTTCGACAAGGAGCTGCGCCAGCTGGTCAAGGACCTGACCGACACCATGCTGGACGCCCCCGGCGCCGGGCTCGCCGCGCCGCAGATCGGCGTCGGCCTGCGGGTGTTCACCTATTGGGTGGACGACATGCTCGGCCACCTGGTCAACCCGCGGCTCGACCTGTCCGACGAGCTGCAGGACGGCGAGGAAGGCTGCCTGTCGTTCCCCGGCCTGGCGTTCGACACCCCCCGCGCGCTGCGCGTCGTGGCCAAGGGACAGGACATGCACGGTGAGCCGGTGGTGCTCGAGGGCTCCGAGCTGATGGCCCGCTGTATCCAGCACGAGACCGACCACCTCGACGGCATCCTGTTCATCGACCGGATGGACCGCGAGCAGCGCAAGATCGCCATGAAGGCCATCCGCGAGGCGGAGTGGGCCGGTGGCGGCGTGCCCACGGTGAAGCTCAGCCCGCACGCCACCTTCGGCAAGGCGCTGTAGCGCGTGCGTCTCGTCTTCGCCGGCACCCCCGAGGCGGCCGTGCCGTCCTTGCGGGCCCTGCTCGCGTCGTCCCACGAGGTCGTCGCCGTCGTCACCCGGCCGGATGCCCCCGCGGGTAGGGGACGCCGGCTGGTCGCCTCGCCGGTGGCCGAGGTCGCCGCGCAGGCCGGGCTGGAGGTGCTGCGGCCGGCCGAGCCCGCCGACCCGTCGTTCGTCGAGCGGCTGACCGAGCTCGCCCCCGACTGCTGCCCCGTGGTCGCGTACGGCGCCCTGGTCCCGCAGCCGCTGCTCGACATCCCCACCCATGGCTGGGTCAACCTGCACTTCTCGCTGCTCCCTGCCTGGCGCGGCGCGGCTCCGGTCCAACACGCCATCATGGCCGGCGACCAGGTCACCGGCGCCAGCACGTTCCTGCTCGAGGCCGGCCTCGACACCGGCCCGGTCTACGGCGTCATGACCGAGACGATCCGGCCCACCGACACCAGCGGCGACCTGCTCGGCCGGCTCGCCGAGGCAGGCGCGGGACTGCTGGTCGCCACCCTCGACGGCATCGCGGACGGCTCGCTGCACCCCAGACCGCAGCCGGCCGAGGGCGTCAGCCGGGCGCCCAAGGTGGACGTCGCCGACGCGCGGGTCGACTGGCGGTCCCCAGCGGCCAGGATCGACCGGCTGGTGCGCGCCTGCACGCCTGCACCCGGTGCGTGGACGACGTCCGGCGGCCAGCGGCTCAAGCTCGGCCCGGTCGAGGCCGGCTCGCCCGACGTCCTCGACACGCGGCTCGCGCCCGGCGAGCTCGCGGTGTCGCGCCAGGACGTGCACGTCGGCACGCTCGACGTCCCGGTGCGGCTCACCACCGTGCAGCCACCCGGCAAGCGCCCGATGCCGGCGGCTGACTGGGCTCGCGGCGCCCGCGTCGCCAACGGCGACCTGCTCGGCGGTGACGCGTGAACGACAAGCGCTCGGCCCAGCGGCCCTCCGAGCGGGCGCGGCGAGCCGACCCGGCGCGCACCGCGGCGTTCGACACCCTGCGCGCTGTCGCCACCGACGACGCGTACGCCAACCTGGTGCTGCCCGGGCTGCTCCGCGACCGCCGGATCACCGGGCGCGACGCCGGCTTCGCCACCGAGCTCGCCTACGGCGCCCTTCGGATGCAGGGCCTCTATGACGCCGTCCTGGCATCGTGCGTCGACCGGCCCCTCGACGAGCTGGACGACGGCCTGCTCGACGCGCTGCGGCTCGGCGTCCACCAGCTCCTCGCCATGCGCGTGCCGGCGCACGCCGCGGTCAGCGAGACCGTGGCGCTGGTGCGCCAGCGGGTCGGTCACGGACCCGGCGGCCTGGCCAACGCCGTCCTGCGCAAGGTCAGCCAGCGCGACCTCGACGGCTGGATCGGCGAGGTCGCGCCGGATGCCGGCGACGACCCCATGGGCCATCTCGCGACCGCGCACAGCCACCCGGTGTGGATCGTCCGGGCGCTGCGCGAGTCCCTCGCCGGGCGCGGGCTGACCGGCGACGCGCTCGACGCCGAGCTGGCCGAGCTGCTCGCCGCCGACAACGCCGCTCCCGAGGTCTCGCTGGTTGCCCGCCCCGGACTCTCCGACGTCGCCGAGCTGCACGCCGCGGGAGCCACCGCCGGCCGGTGGTCGCCGTACGCAGCTCGCTGGAGCGCGGGCGACCCCGGGCAGGTGGCCGCCGTGCGCGACGGCCGGGCCGGGGTGCAGGACGAGGGCAGCCAGCTCGTCGCGCTCGCCCTCGCCGGCGTGCCGCTCGACGGCCGCGACGAGCGCTGGCTCGACCTGTGCGCCGGGCCCGGGGGCAAGGCCGCACTGCTCGGCGCCCTGGCCGCCCAGCGCGGCGCGCGCCTCACCGCGGTCGAGCAGTCGGCCCACCGCGCCGACCTGGTGCGCTCCGCGGTCGCGCCGCTCGGGGCGGTGGTCGAGGTGCGCCAGGGTGACGGTCGCGAGACCGGGTCGGACGAGCCGGGCGGCTACGACCGCGTGCTGGTCGACGTGCCGTGCACCGGTCTGGGCGCGCTGCGCCGCCGACCGGAGGCTCGCTGGCGTCGCTCGCCCGCGGACCTGTCCGGGCTGGCGCCCCTGCAGCGCGCGCTGCTGGCGAGCGCCCTGGACGCCGTTCGCCCCGGCGGCGTCGTCGCGTACACCACCTGCACGCCGCACGTCGCCGAGACCCGGCTGGTCGTCGACGACGTCGTCCGGCGTCGCGACGACGTCGAGGTGCTGGACGCCGGCCCGTTCGTCGCCGTCCCGGACGTCGCGGGTGAGCGCACCGTGCAGCTGTGGCCGCACCGGCACGGCACCGACGCCATGTTCCTCGCCCTGCTGCGCCGTCGCTAGGCTCGGCGGGTGGCCGTCCAGATCTCACCGAGCATCCTGTCCGCCGACTTCGCCAACCTCGAGGCCGAGCTCGGCCGGATCGCGGGCGCCGACTGGGCGCACGTCGACGTCATGGACAACCACTTCGTGCCGAACCTCACCCTCGGCCTGCCGGTGGTCGAGGCCATCGCCAAGGTCAGCCCGGTGCCGGTCGACGCGCACCTGATGATCGCCGACCCCGACCGCTGGGCGCCGGGCTACGCCGAGGCGGGCGCGGCCAGCGTCACCTTCCACGCCGAGGCGGCGCACGCGCCGGTGCGGCTGGCCCGCGAGCTGCGCCGGCTGGGCGCGCGGGCCGGCCTCGCGCTCAAGCCGGCCACGCCCGTCGAGCCGTTCGTCGACCTGCTCCCCGAGATCGACATGCTGCTGGTGATGACCGTCGAGCCGGGCTTCGGCGGCCAGCCCTTCCTGGACGTCTGCCTGCCGAAGCTGCGTCGGGCGCGGCAGGCGATCCGCGGAAGCGGGCTCGACGTCTGGCTCCAGGTCGACGGCGGCGTGACCCTCGAGACGATCGAGCGCGCGGCCGATGCCGGCGCCGACGTGTTCGTCGCCGGGTCGGCGGTGTACGGGCCGGACGACGCCGCGGCCCGGATCGCCGCGCTGCGTGAGCGGGCCGCCGCCCACCACCACGACGCAGCGGCCCGCGCCTGACGGGGCTACACTCCGATCAGCAGCACGCGTGCTCCGGGGTCGGTGAAATTCCGAGCCGGCGGTGACAGTCCGCGACCCGACCGCAGCCAGCGGCCGGTTGACCTGGTGGAACTCCAGGACCGACGGTGAGAGTCCGGATGGGAGGAGACACGCGGCGACGAGCGCCCTTGGGCGTCCCGTCGTCGTCCGGCGCGGCCTGGTGACCCCAGGTGACGCCGGACGTGGTGGCGTGGTCCAGCGACCGCGCGACCTACCCCGGAGCCCGCCCGAGACGGCGAGGCGAGAGGGGTCCAGGTGATCACCACCGGTGCACCTGACGACGTCATGACGGTCCAGGCCGCGATGTGGCGAGCCCTGGAGCTCGCCCGCCGCGGACCCGTCGGCACCAACCCGCGGGTCGGCTGCGTCGTGCTCGACCGCGACGGGCACCCGGTGGGACAGGGGTGGCACGAGGGTGCCGGCACCCCGCACGCCGAGGTCGCTGCGCTCGCCGCCGCCGGCCCCGGAGCCCGCGGCGGTACTGCGGTGGTGACCCTGGAGCCGTGCGGGCACACCGGCCGCACCGGGCCCTGCACCGCCGCCCTGATCACTGCCGGGGTGGCCCGGGTCGTCTACGCCCGGGCCGACTCCACTCCGGACGCCGGCGGCGGAGCCCATCGGCTCGAGCACGCCGGGATCGACGCGGCGCAGGTCGAGGACTCCGACCTGCGCGCCGCAGCCGACGAGCTGGTGCACCTGTGGCAGCTCGCCCACGACCTCGGCCGTCCGGTCGTGACCTGGAAGCTGGCGACCACGCTGGACGGGCGCAGCGCCGCTGCCGACGGCACCAGCCGCTGGCTGACCGGGCCGGTCGCACGGCACGACGTGCATGATCTGCGGGCCGAGGCCGACACCGTGCTGGTGGGCACCGGCACCGCGTGGGCCGACGACCCGCGGCTGACCGTCCGCGACCGGCTCGGGCGCGAGCGCGCCCGCCAGCCGCTGCGCGCGGTGATGGGTCTGCGCGGGCTGCGCGCGGGCAGCGCACTGGCGAACGCCGGCGCCACCGTCCTCGACACCCGCGACCCGGCGCAGGCGCTGCAGCGGCTGTGGGACGCCGGTCGCCGCCACGTCTGGCTCGAGGGCGGGCCCACGCTCGCGGCCGCCTTCTGGCAGGCCGACCTGGTCGACCGCGTCGTGGCGTACGTCGCACCCGCCCTGCTCGGCAGCGGTCCGGCGGCCGTCGGCGACCTCGGGATCGGCACGGTCGACGACATCGCCCGGCTGCGCCTGGACGACGTCACCCGGGTCGGCGACGACGTCCGCCTGGTGCTCACCCCCCGCCGGAGCCGCTGATGTTCACCGGGATCGTCGAGGAGCTCGGTGAGGTCGTCGCACTCGACCTCGGCGCCGAGTCGGCGCGGCTGTCGGTGCGCGGCAGCCTCGTCACCGGCGACGCCGCACACGGCGACTCGATCGCGGTCAACGGCGTGTGCCTGACCGTGGTGGGTGAGCCGGTCGACGGGACGTTCACCGTCGACGTGATGCTGGAGACGTTGCGGCGCAGCGCTCTTGGCGCCCTCGACGTCGGGGCGCCGGTCAACCTCGAGCGCGCCATGGCCGCCAACGGACGCTTCGGCGGGCACGTCGTCCAGGGTCACGTCGACGGCACGGCCCGGGTCGTTCGCCGTGAGCGGAGCGAGCGGTGGGACGTCGTCGCCATCGAGCTGCCCGACCACCTCGCACCGTACGTCGTCGAGAAGGGCTCGATCACCGTCGACGGCGTCTCGCTCACCGTGGCCTCGCTCGACGACGCGGCCGGCATCTTCACCGTCTCGCTGATCCCCACCACGCTCGACCTCACGACGCTCGGTCGTCGGGAGGTCGGTGACCTCGTCAACCTCGAGGTCGACGTCCTCGCCAAGTACGTCGAGCGGTTGCTGACCGCTCGCGCCAACCCCCGAAAGGCGGAGTCCCCGTGAGCCTGCTCAAGTGGCTGTTCGAGTCCGAGCTGACGATCGGCACGCAGCACATCCTGTGGCGCGAGGTGATCGGCAACCTGTTCGGGCTCGGGTCTGCCGTGCTCGGTATGCGCCGCAAGGTCTGGGCGTGGCCCGTGGGCATCGTCGGCAACGTCATGCTGTTCACGGTCTTCCTCGGGGTGGCGTTCACGACACCGCAGGGCACGACGCTCTACGGGCAGGCCGGGCGCCAGGTGTTCTTCATCATCACCAGCGTCTACGGCTGGTGGCGTTGGCAGCAGACCCGCAGCGCGGGCGGGGCGGGCGCGCCGGCCGTCGAGCCGCGCTGGGCGACCTGGCGTGAGCGGATCGTGCTCGTGGTGGTCGGCCTGGCCGCTGTCGCCATCCTGACGCCGATCTTCCGTGCGCTCGGCTCCTTCGACCCGGTCTGGGCCGACGCCTGGATCTTCGTCGGGTCGATCCTGGCGACCTACGCGATGGCCCGTGGGTGGGTGGACTTCTGGCTGTGCTGGCTCGCGGTGGACATCGTCGGCGTGCCGCTGCTGCTGCGGGCGCACTTCTACCCCTCGGCCCTGCTGTACGCCGTGTACGGCGGCTTCGTCATCTGGGGCTTCGTGGTGTGGCGCCGGGTGGCGCGTGACGCGGCGCCGGCGCTGGGCCAGGCCGACCCGGCCGCGGAGGTGGCGTCGTGACCGGCCTGGGCACCGTCGAGCAGGCGCTGGACGCACTGCGTCGCGGCCGTCCGGTGCTCGTGGTCGACGACGCCGACCGGGAGAACGAGGGTGATGTCATCATCGCCGCCGAGCTCGCGTCGCCGGAGTGGATCGCGTGGACCGTGCGGCACACCTCGGGGGTGCTGTGCGTGCCGATGCCGGACGAGTGGGCCGACCGGCTCGGCCTGCCCCCGATGGTGCGCGACAACCAGGACCCGAAGGGCACGTCCTACACCGTGTCGGTCGACGCGCGCACCGGCGTGGAGACCGGTATCAGCGCGGCCGACCGGGCCCGCACCGTCCAGGTGCTGGCGAACCCGGCAACCGTGGTGGCCGACCTGACGAGGCCCGGTCACGTGTTCCCGCTGCGGGCCCGTCCGGGCGGCGTGCTGGAGCGGCCCGGCCACACCGAGGCAACGGTCGACCTGTGCCGGCTGGCCGGCCTGGCGCCGGTCGGCGTCATCGCCGAGGTGGTGCGCGACGACGGCGCCATGATGCGGCTGCCCGAGCTGCTGCGCCTCGGCGCCGAGCACGACCTGGTCACGATCAGCATCGCCGACCTCGCGCTCTGGCGGCTGGTGCAGCATGACGTGACCACCGGCGCCCGGCCGGTTGCCGGGCCTGAGCGGGTGCGCCGCGTCGCCACGACGTCCCTGCCGACCGCCCACGGGGCGTTCGTCGCGCACGGCTACCGCGACCTGATGACCGGCGCGGAGCACGTGGCGCTGGTCAGCGGTGACCCGCGCTCCCCGGAGGCAGTGGTGCGGCTGCACTCCGAGTGCCTGACCGGCGACGTCCTCGGCTCCCAGCGGTGCGACTGCGGACCCCAGCTCGACGCGGCCCTGGCTCAGGTGGCGCAGCGCGGGGGAGTGGTGGTGTACCTGCGCGGCCACGAGGGCCGGGGCGTGGGGCTGCTCGCCAAGCTCGAGGCGTATGCCCTGCAGGACCTCGGCCGCGACACCGTCGAGGCCAACCTCGAGCTCGGGCTGCCCGCCGATGCCCGCGAGTACGGCGCCGGCGCGGCGATCCTCGCCGACCTCGGGGTGACGGACATCCGGCTGCTGACGAACAACCCGGCCAAGGTCGACGCGCTGCTCGCCGCCGGGGCGCACGTCGCTGGCCGGCTGCCGCTGCAGCACGGGCGCTCGTCGCACAACACGCAGTACCTGGTGACCAAGCGCGACCGCATGGGTCACGACCTGCCCGGCCTGCCGAGCGTCGCGAAGGGCCGCGTCTCGTGAGCGGCACGGGAGCACCGCAGGTGCAGGTCGACGGGTCGGGCCTGCGGGTGGCGGTGGTGGCGGCGTCCTGGCACGAGCAGGTGATGGCCGGGCTGCTGGACGGTGCGCGGCGCGCGCTGGCCGACGCCGGTGTCGAGCAGCCGCTCGTGGTGCGAGTGCCCGGCACCTTCGAGCTGCCGGTGGCTGCCGCCCGGCTCGCCGACGCCGGCTACGACGCGGTCGTGGCGCTCGGCGTCGTCGTCCGGGGCGGCACGCCGCACTTCGAGTACGTGTGCCAGGCCGCGACGTCCGGCCTGACCGAGGTCGCGCTGCGGTCCGGCGTGCCGGTCGGGTTCGGCGTGCTGACCTGCGACGACGAGGCCCAGGCCCTCGACCGGGCCGGGCTGCCGGGCTCGAGCGAGGACAAGGGCCACGAGGCGGCGACGGCGGCCGTGGCCACTGCGGTGACCCTGCGCGACGTCGGCCCGCCGGCCACGCCGTAGGCTGGCGGCTCGTGAAGACCTTCGACGACCTGTTCGCCGAGCTGTCGGTGAAGGCGCAGAGCCGCCCCGAGGGCTCGCGCACCGTCGCCGAGCTCGACGCCGGCCTGCACGCCATCGGCAAGAAGGTCGTCGAAGAGGCCGCCGAGGTCTGGATGGCTGCCGAGCACGAGACCCCCGCGCGCGCCGCGGAGGAGATCAGCCAGCTGCTCTACCACCTGCAGGTGCTCATGCTCGACCGTGGGCTGACCCTGCAGGACGTGTACGCGCATCTGTGAGCGGTAGCCCCGCCCACCGCCGCTGATCGCTCCGTACCCGAAGGGACCTGCCGATGCTGCGCATCGCCGTACCGAACAAGGGCTCGCTGTCCGAGGCCGCCACCGAGATGCTGCGCGAGAGCGGCTACCGCCAGCGCACGAGCTCACGCGAGCTCTCCCTGCCCGACCCCGACAACGGCGTCGAGTTCTACTTCCTCCGACCGCGCGACATCGCGGTGTACGTCGGCGCCGGCACGCTCGACGTCGGGGTCACCGGCCGCGACCTCCTGCTCGACTCGGGGGTCGAGGCCGACGAGATCCTGCCGCTGGGCTTCGGCCGCTCGACGTTCCGCTTCGCTGCGCCACCCGGCGTGGTCGCGTCGGTCGCCGGCCTCGCCGGGCTGCGCATCGCGACGTCGTACGCCGGTCTGCTCGAACGGCACCTCGCCGAGCACGGCGTGCAGGCGGACGTCGTCCGGCTCGACGGCGCGGTCGAGTCGTCGGTCGGCCTCGGCGTCGCGGACGCCGTCGCCGACGTCGTGCAGACCGGCTCCACCCTGCGCGCCGCAGGGCTGGAGATGTTCGGCGACCCGATCCTGGAGTCCGAGGCCGTGCTCGTGCGACGCTCGGGCGCGGCCGCCGACCCGGCGGTCGGCGTGCTCACCCGACGCCTGCAGGGAGTGCTCGTGGCCCGCCGGTACGTGATGATGGACTACGACGTCCGCGTCGAGCTGGTCGAGCAGGCCTGCGAGCTGACGCCCGGGCTCGAGTCCCCGACGGTGAGCCCGTTGCACGACAAGGGATGGGTGGCGGTGCGCGCGATGGTTCCCCGGGCGACGACCAACCGTGTCATGGACGAGCTCTACGACCTCGGCGCGCGGGCCATCCTCGTCACCGACATCCACGCCTGCCGGTTGTGATCGTGTGACGGCCCAGCTCGACCCGAGCGGTCACCGGGCCGCGTTCGCGACGTTCCGCCCGCACCGTGGCCGCGCTGTCGCGCTGACCTTCGGCGTGCTGTCCCTGCTGGTGTTCGGTGGGCTGGCGGTGCTGCTGCCGACGACGGGCTACGCCGGCTGGTCGGTGAGCGACTCGCTCGGCATGTTCGGGGTGGGCGCGCTGCTCGCGACCGGGCTGTGGCGGTTCGCCTCACTGCGTGCCCAGCCGACCGACCAGGGCCTGCTGGTGCGCAACGTGCTGCTCACCCGCCGGCTGGACTGGGCACAGGTCCGCGGCGTCCGGTTCTCGGGCGGCGACGCCTGGGCCTGGCTCGACCTGGACGACGGCGACGAGCTCGCCGTCATGGCGATCCAACGCTCGGACGGTGCGTTCGGCCGGGCCGAGGCGTCCCGGCTCGCCGCCCTGGTGCAGGCGAAGGGTGGCCCGGCCGGGCCCGCAGGGGCGCCGAGGAGGCCGACCGCGTGAGGACGCCGCCCGTCGGGATCGTGCTGGCCGCCGGAGCCGGCCGGCGTTTCGGCGGGCCGAAGGCGATCGCCTCGCTGGACGGCGAGCGGCTGGTCGACCGTGCGGTGCGGGTGCTGCACGAGGGCGGCTGCGCGGACGTGATCGTCGTCGCCGGCGCCGCGCCGGTGCTCGGCGCTGACGCGGTGGTCGTCACGAACGTCGACTGGCCGACCGGCATGGCGTCGTCCCTGCGCGTGGCATTGGCCGCCGCGGCCCGCGGGCCGTGGACCTCGGCGGTGCTGATGCTGGTCGACACGCCCTGGGTCGGGCCGCAGTCGGTGCAGCGCCTGGCAGCAGCGGCCGCGGCCGACGAGCGCGCCACGGCGGTGCAGGCGACCTACGGCGGTGACCCGGCGCACCCGGTGCTGCTCGCCCGGGCCGTCTGGGCGGCGGTGGCTGCGGCGGCGTCCGGTGACCAGGGAGCCCGGGTCTGGCTGCGCGAGCATGCGGACGAGGTGGTGCAGGTGCGGTGCGACGACACCGGCGACCCGCGCGACGTCGACCACCCCGCCGACCTGGACGGCTGAGCGAAGACGCCACCCGGCCGGCCACGCCTCGGTAGGTTGCGCGTGGGGTGAACCGTGGCGCCCGGGTCACCGTGGTCAGGGCGGGAGGAAACGTGGCAGAGACCGACAGCGAGCTGATGCGCTCCCTGCACGACGAGTACGCCGCACCGCTGTGGGCGTACGTCGTGCGCCTGACCGGAGACCGAGTGGGGGCACAGGACATCGTGCAGGAGACGCTGCTGAGGGCGTGGCGGCATCCGGAGGCGCTCGACCCGTCGCGGGGCTCGACCCGCGGCTGGCTGTTCACCGTCGCCCGTCGCCTGGTGGTCGACGAGTGGCGCACCCGCCGCTCGCGGGTGGAGACGCTCACCGGCTTCCTGCCGGAGCAGATGACCGACGACACCGACGAGATGCTCCAGGCGTGGGTGGTCACCGAGGCGCTGCGCCAGCTGACCTCGAACCACCGTGACGTCCTGGTCCAGTGCTACTACTACGGACGCTCGATCGCCGACGCGGCCCGGGTGCTGGGCATCCCGGAGGGAACCGTGAAGTCGAGGGCCCACTATGGGCTGCTCCGGCTGCGGCTCACGCTGCAGGAGATGGGGCTGGAGCGATGACCGACGTCACCGGCCACGACGACTTCGAGGTGTCCGCAGGCCCGTACGTGCTCGGCGCGCTGTCACCGGCCGACCGGGCCGCGTTCGCCCGCCACCTGGAGGGCTGCTCCTCCTGCCAGGCATCGGTCGAGGAGCTCGCCGGGCTCCCGGGCCTTCTCTCTCGGGTGCCCACCGAGGCCGTCGTGCGTCTCGGCGCGGCCGAGCGCGCCGACGACGACGTCCCTCCGCTCCCGCCCGAGCTGCTCACCGGCCTGCTACGGGTCGTGCGGCGCCGTCGGCTGCGGCGTCGCTGGGCGGCCGGCGTGGTCGCCGCGGCCGCCGCCGTCGCCGTGCTGCTGGCCGGGATCGCGCTGGGGCGTCCCGACCCACCGCCTCCCGGCCTCGCCATGACGTCGATCGCCCCGCAGACCCTGTCCGCGCAGGTGACGCTCCAGCCGGTCGGCTGGGGAACCCGCCTGGGGCTGGTCTGTCGCTACGACGACCTGACCCGCGGGCCGGTGCCGTACTCGCTGGTGGTGGTCGATCGCGCCGGTCGCAGCGAGCAGGTCGGCACCTGGACGGCGCGCCCCGGCACCACCGCCACGATGGACGCCGCCACGAGCTGGGACCGCTCCGAGATCGCCTCGGTCGAGGTGCGGACGTCGTCCGGGCTGGTCGTGCTGCGACTCGACCGTCCGGCCACCGCGGCCGGCTCGCTGGAGGGCGCCGCGGTCAGCTCGCGCTGAGGGGGTCAGGGGGTGCGGGTGCGGCGTGGGTGCAGCGCGAGCGCTGCCGCGGCCTGCGGCACCAGCAGCGCGAGCAGCAGCCAGAACGGGACGACGAAGCTGCCCGTGACGTCGCGGAGCAAGCCCAGCACGACCGGGCCTGCCGCTGCGACCGAGTAGCTGACGAGGAACACCATCGCCGACAGCCGGGCGCTGCCGGCCGGCGTCCGGGAGTAGTCCGCGAACAGCACCAGTCCCATGGCGAACCCGGCGCCGAGGCCGGCCCCGAGCAACCCCACCCACACCCACGGCGCGAGGTACGGCGCTGCCAGCAGGCCGACGACGCCGGTCGCGACCGAGCCCACCGAGGCAAGCAGCAGTGGCCGGCGGTCCGGCATCCGGTGCGCCAGCACCGGTCCCAGCACCCCCGAGACGACCTGGGTGGCGCTGAACACCGACAGCAGCACTCCGGCCCGGGTCGGCGACCAGCCCCGCGCCTCGTAGAACGGCGCGATCCAGGCCAGCTGGCTGTAGAACTGCCAGGACTGCAGCGCCATGAAGGCCGCGACCAGCCAGCCGGTCGGATGCCGCCAGGGCAGCGGCAGCCGCACCTCCGCAAGGTCGGCCGAGGCACGGCGGTGGTTCGAGGCCAGTCGCGCGACCGGCCACGCGACGGCGCTCGCCACCACCGCGAGCAGTCCCCACGACCCCAGGGACAACGCCCACGACCCGAGCGCGTCCGCGAGCGGCACGCTGGCTGCGGACGCCGCCGCGGCACCGCCCATCATGGCGAGCATGTAGCCACCGGTGACCAGCCCGACGTGCCCGGGGAAGTAGTCCTTGACGATCCCCGGCGCGATGGTGCCGCCGACGGCGATGCCGAAGCCGGCCAGCAGGGTGCCGCCGTAGAGCAGCAGCGGTTGCTCGCCGCCGAGTCGCAGCAGTGACCCCACGGCCAGCACGGTCATGGCGGCGGCCGTGGCCGTCTCCCGGCCGAACCGGTGCGCCATCCGCTGCGCCACCGGGGCGAACAGCCCCATGCACAGCACCGGCAGCGTGGTCAGGGCGCCGGTCCAAGCCCGCCCCAGGTCCAGGTCCGCGCCGATCCGCTCCACCAGGGGCGGGACGCTCGTGATCGCGAGCCGCAGGTTGAGCGCGACGACGAGGGTGGTGACCAGCATCAGGGCGGAGCCGCGCAGCCGCGACGGCGCCGGTGTGGAGACTGTGCTCACGACGGGTCCGCCGGGGAGCCGGCGGGCCCGGTGCCCCGCCGGGGCGTGGCGGCCGGGGGCACCGTGCTGCGGGCCTGGTCGGCGTCCAGCCCGGTCAGCTCGAGCAGGTCGACGACCATGGACCGGATCTGGGCGAGGACGACGTCACCGGACAGCGTGGTCCCGGTGGGCACGTGGGTGGAGTCGTCCGCCACCTGGGCGAGCAGCCGCCGCGACGTCTCGGCGGAGCGTTGCTCGCCGACCTCGCCGGCGACCGCCTCGGCCGCCTCGGCCAGGCCGAGCAGCAGCGCCATGACGCCGTCGTCGACCCGCTCGCCGCGGCGCACCACGACGGCGACCCGCCGCAGCAGCACCCGGCCGTTGCGCACCGCGCGGTCGAGATGCACGGCCAGGGCGGCGATCGAGAGCAGGTCGCTGCGATGGCCGCGCCGCCACGGCGAGGACCGCGCGATCGCCAGCCCGTCGTCGGCGGCGGCCTGCACGTCGGCCAGCATCTGCTCGCTGTCGCGGGCGCGGTCGAGGGTGTCGTAGGCGAGCGCGGCGTCGCCCGTCGCCAGCGCGCGCTCGGCGTCGCGGCACCAGGTGGCGAACTCGCGCAGCATGGCCGCGGCCACGGCGCGCGGCCGGCGCAGCGGCGAGCCGGGCACCACGGCGGCCGCGATGAGCGCGACCACTCCGCCGCACACCGCGTCCAGCCATCGGCCGAGCCCCGCGGACGCGCTGGGCGCGAGTGTCGCCACGATGGCCGACTGCACGCCGGCCTGGGTGACGAGCAGCGGGCCGGCGTCCAGCAGCAGAGCCAGCACCATCGCGACGGCGACCACGACGAGCACCTGCAACGGCCCGGTGCCGAAGACCTGGACGAACAGGTCGCCGATCAGGACGCCCAGGGCCACGCCGACGGTGACCTCGGCCACCCGCTGCAGCCGCTGCCGGTAGCTGAGGCCGAGACTGACGATCGCCGCCACCGGCGCGAAGAACGGCTGCGGGTGGCCCAGCGCGTAGCGCGCCAGCCCCCAGGAGACGGCCGCCGCGACGGCGCACTGCGCGATGTGCCAGCCATAGCGGCGCACCAGCCGTACGCGGTCGGGCCAGCTCGTGAACGCCCGCTGCATGGGCACAGCCTGCCCGGCCGGTGCTCAGCCCGCTCGACCGGCCTCCTCGGCCAGCGCGGCGAGCGCGCCGGTGAAGCAGTCCTCCGGCGGGCTGACCAGCCCGGCGCCGACCTGGCCGGTGCCGGCCACCCGGCCGGCCATCCCGGTGTTGATCACCGGCAGGATCCCGGTGCGGACGACGGCCGCGACGTCGATCCCGGTCGGCGTTCCACGGAAGCCGAGCACCGGCACCTGGAACGCCGGGTGCTCACCGAGGGTGATGTCGTACATCCGCCGGGTCGTGGCGAGCGCGTCGGAGGCCTCGCCGCCCACGAACCGTACGATCGCGGGAGCGGCGGCCATCGCGAACCCGCCGATGCCTCCGGTCTCGGTGATGGCCGAGTCGCCGATGTCGGGGTTGGCGTCGTCCGGGCCGAAGTCGCCGAGGAACAGGCCGTCGGGGGTGTTGGCCGGGGCGGTGAACCAGGCGTCACCGGTGCCCGACACCTGGATGCCGAAGTCGGTGCCGTTACGGGACATCGCCACGACCAGCGTCGAGCCGGGGACGTCGCGCCCCGCGTCCAGGGCCAGCTTGCAGGCCGGCATCACCAGGTTGAGGAAGAAGTGGTCGTTGCCGTTGCAGAACCGCACGACGTCGGCCACCTGACCGGACGGCGCCCCGAGGTCGAGCAGCTCGGGTACGAGCTCGCGCACGAACATCATGGTGCCGGCCCGGTTGCGGTTGTGGCCCTCGTCGCCCATCTGGAGCATCTGCGCGATGATCGTGCGGACGTCGAGCGGCCCCTCGCGCTCGACCCGACGACGGACGGCCTGCTGCAGCAACGGACCGAGCACGTCCGACATCCACTGCAGCCGCTCGAGGACGTCAGGGCCGTAGGCGCCGTACCGCAGCACCTTGCCCAGGCCCTCGTTGAGAGTGCAGAAGGCCGTGCCGCCGTGGACCGGGTCGCGCAGGACGAAGCCCCACATGCTCGGCGAGACGACCCCGGCCATCGGGCCGACCGCGCCGTGGTGATGGCAGGAGTCGAGGGTGATGCCATCGCCGCGCCGCAGCCGGGCCTCGGCGGCCTCGGGGTCGGCCGCCGTCCCCTCCAGGACGAGGGCGCCGAGCAGGGCGCCGCGCAGGGGACCGGAGGCGCGGTCCCAGGTGATCGGCGGACCCGCGTGCAGGAAGGTGCCGACGGGCAGGCCGAGCGCCTCGGACGCCGGCACGACGTCGACCAGCTCGGCGCCCGCCGACAGCACCCGCTCGAGAGCCTGCTGGTTGGCGGCCGCACGCCGTCCGTCGGTGAGCACGGCGGACAGCGCAGCGGCCGAGCGCTCGCCGCCGATCGGCGGTCGCCAGTCGACCCGGCTCACTGCGACGGCCTGGGCCTCCAGGGCGTCGGCGAGCAGGTCGGCGCCGACCGCGACGACCTCGGTCGGTGGGCCGGCCAACAGGCCACGCAGGTCGCTCATCGACCGTCCTCCGCTCGCACGAGGTCCGCTGCGGCGCGGGCCGCTCCAGCGTTGGACAGGTGGACGTCGGCGCCGGCCGCAGCGAGCCGGCCGGCCTGGCCGGCGAGGTCCTGCGGGTCGCCCCGGGTGCCGGTGAGCGACACCAGGACGGCCAGATCGCGGCCGTCGGCTGCGGCGGTCGCGCGGGCCGCCTCGATCGCGGGGACCAGCGAGGAGGCGGGATCGGGATGCGCCCCGTGACCGAGCACGACGTCCAGCAGCACGGCGCCGACCCGCGGGTCGGCGGCCTCGTGGGCCAGCCGCTCGTCTCGCAGCGTGGGATCGATCATCGGGTGGGGCCGACCGCTGGTGAGGGCGTCGTCGCCGAAGTCGACCATCGCGTGGTCGGTTCCGGCGTCCCACCGGCCGTCGCCCCGCACGGTGAGCAGCAGGTCGGGGCTGAGCGGGATGTTGGAGCGGATCGGGCCGAGCACCGACCCTGCGGTGACCATCGCCTCGTCGCACAGCGTGCCGCCGCAGAACAGCCCGCGCAGGGCCAGCCCGGGCGAGCGGGGCTGTGGCTGGGCCGCGGGCCAGGTCGGCCACTGCGGCACGGGGGAGCCGAGACGCTGCAGGACGCGCTCGGCCGCCGTGGTGAGGTCGGGCCGGCCCGCGCCGAGGGTCGCCCACTCGACGGCCGTGCCGAGCTCGCCGGCCAGGCGCTGCAGGTCCGCGACGACGTCCGGGTCAGCGGGCTTGCTCACGACCACGACCAGCTCGGTGGCGTCGTCGGCCGCCAGCGCGGCGAGCGCCTGCCGCGCCGACCGCCCCGCGATCGCCGCCGACAGGTCGCGGCCCCCGAGGCCGAGGCAGTGCCGGACGCCGACACCGGCGTGGTCGAGCAGCGCGAGCAGGTGCTGCGCGCCGGTGCCGGAGGCGGCGACGAGCGACACGGGGCCGGGTTGGACGACGTTGGCAAACCCGAGGCCGACGCCGCCGATGACCGCGGTGCCGCAGTCCGGGCCCATGACCAGGACGTCATGCTCCGCCGCGGCGTCCTTGAGGGCGATCTCCGCAGCGACGCTCACGTTGTCGCTGAACACCATGACGCTGGACCCCCCGGTCACGGCGTCCATCGCCTCGGCCAGCGCGAAGTTGCCAGGCACCGAGACGAGGACGAGCGGCGCGGGGTGCCGGCCGAGCGCGATGCCGGTGGTGCGAGGTGGCTCGTCGCCGGTGTCGCCGCCGCCGTCCGAACGGCGGGTCAGGGCCTCGGTGAGAGCGGCGTCGGCGGCCGCCAGCGCGGACTCCGCCGACACCCGCAGCGCCACGACGAGGTCGCCGGGCCCGACGCCGTCGGGGAGCGTGAATCCCATGCCCTGCAGCACGTCCACGTTGAGCGGGGTGGCCATGGCGACCTGGGCGGCGACGACGCCGTCGACGTCGGCGAGGGCTCGGCTGGCCTGCATCAGGGTCACCGAGTCGTGGTAGGCGCCGCGGCGTACCTCGACGTGGTCGGACGTCATGCCGCCACCTCGAGCCGCTGGTCCAGCGCGGCCCGTAGCACGTCGATGCCGTACGCGGTCGCGGCGCCCGACGTGGCGCCGAGCCCGATCAGCGCCGCGCGAGAGCCACCGGACGGACGCTGGACCGCATCGACCACGGCGGGCGCCGCCACCCCGACCGACGCCAGCCGCAGCAGCTCGGCGGACAGCGCCGTGGTGCGCCCGGGAGCCGCAGCTGCCAGCTGGGCTCCGGCGTCCTCGAGGGCGGCCGTGTCCTCGCGGGGCAGGCCGCGGCGCGCGGCCAGCCAGAGGCCGGCGGCGACATCGTCGGCGTCCGGGGTCGATCCGGCACCCAGGCCGAGGACGGTCTCGAGCGCAGCCGCCGCCTCGTGTGGCCGGCGGCCTGCCAGGTGCCGGGCAGCGGCAGCCGCGGCGGCGACCACGTCGTCGGCGAGCCGGCTCGCCGCCCGGGCCGGCGGGACCGAGCGATGCTCGCATCGCGGCACCTCGCAGGAGCAGGGCTGGACGCGCGCCGGGTGCCACCACCGGGTGACCTGGACGACGAGCGAGCGCCCGTGGACGCCGGTCGGGGTCAGCCGCACGCCGTCCCCGGCCGCGCCGATGCGGGCCGGGTCGAGGCGCGGGACCACGACCGAGCAGGGCAGCGTGCCCGCGCCCGGAGCGCTCTCGAGCACCAGCAGCCGGTCGCCGACCGCCAGGGCCACCCGGGTGCGCCCGACGTGCCGCACCTCGGCGATCGTGTCGACGTCGCGGGTGCGGGCGAGCAGGTCGCGGACGACGGTCGACGCGGCTCCCGGCACGAAGGTCATGGCGCGACGCTACCGAGCCTCCTAGGCTGCCCCCATGACGAGACTTGCCGAAGATCGCCCGATCCTCGGGTCCGGATTGCCGAGTTCGCCACCTGCTGCCCCGTTCGGGATCTCGGTGCGCGAGGCGATGCGGTTGCCGGCGATGGCCGACGTCCGGGTGCTCGCCGGCAGCGACGGCCTCGACCGCCAGGTGCTGCGGCTTGGAGTCTGGGAGACCCCGGACGTGCTGCCGTTCACCCGGGAGGACGAGCTGCTGGTGACCACCGGCTACCCACTGCTCGACCGCGAGGACCAGCTCCCCGCACAGTTCGAGGCGCTCGCCGAGCGGGGCGTGGTGGCCGTCGCCGTCAAGCTCGGCGCCTACGTGCGCGAGCTGCCCGACGACGTCCTGCGGCGGGCCAGCCGGATCGGGCTGCCCGTGCTGGCGCTGCCCGCGGACGTCTCGCTCGACGACGTCATCAACCAGGTGCTCAGCGCGGTGCTGGGCCGCCAGGCCGCGCTGCTCGCGCGCAGCGAGGAGATCCACCGCGCGCTGGTGCAGGTGGTGCTCGGCGGTGGCGGCCTGCCCGAGGTGGCGCGGGCGCTGGCCGACGGGCTCGACGTGGCGGTGCTCGTCACCGACACCGCCGGCCGGGTGCAGGCCCAGGCGCACCCGGTCTCGGCGGCCGAGGTCGCGTCGCCGACCGACGTCAGCGACCTCGGTGCGGTCGTCGACCTCGACGGTCTGGGCGCGGACCGCGTCCGGGTGCCGATCGTCGCCGGCGGGGTCAGCCACGGCAGCGTGGTCGCGGTGTCCCGGGACGGCCGGCTGAGTGACCAGGACGTGCACGCACTGGAACGGGCCGCCGTCGTCTGCGCGCTCGTGACGGTCAAGCAGCTCGCCGTCGCGGCGGTCGAGGACCGCTACCAGGCGGACTTCCTGCGCGACGTGTTGCTCGGCCGGCACGCCGACGCCGAGTCGGCGCTGCGCCACGCGGCCTCACTCGGCTGGCAGCTGGACCGCCCGGTCGCCGTGGTGGTGGCCCAGCCGGACGCCGGGTCGGACCACCCAGGCGTCACCGGCGACCTGGTGACCGACCGGATGGCCGGCAGCTGGCGGGCCCTGCTCGGGGCGCGCGACGAGGGCGCGGCAGTCTGTGGCTTCACCAGCGAAGTCGTTGCGCTCGTCGGAGCCGGCCCCGACGTCGACCTCGAGCGGCTGGCCAGAGACCTGGCCGGCAGCCTGCGCGACTCCGGCGCACCGACCAAGGGAGCCGGCCGGCGTGGCTTCACCACCGGCGTGAGCCGGGTGGTTACGGGGGTCGCCTCGATCGCGGCCGCCTACGAGCAGGCGCGCACCTGCGTGCGGGTGTCGCGGCAGGTCCACGGGCCGGGCGGCGTCGCCCACTTCGACCGTCTCGGGGTGCACCGGCTGCTGAGCCTGGTGCCGGACTCGGCCGAGCTGCGCACGTTCCTGGACGAGACGCTCGGCGAGCTGGCCCGGCCCACCCCGCAGGCCCGCGACCTGCGCCGGACCCTCGAGGTGCTGCTCGACACGAACCTCAACGTCGCCGAGACCGCGCGTCGGCTGCACTTCCACTACAACACGCTGCGCTACCGGATCGGCAAGCTCGAGCGCATCCTCGGGCCGTTCACCGACGACGCCGACCTGCGCCTCGACCTCGCGCTGGCCCTGCGGATCATGCCGATGCGCGGATTGGGCTGATTCCTCCCCCCTGTCCGCTCGCGGCTGCCCAACGACGTCCGGAATGCCTGGCAGTCCCTGCCGGTGCCGCCTCCCACCCTCGGGCCTAGCGTCGCGCCATGCTGACCACGGTGACGCGTGTCACACCGCGCGCATCATCCGGTCACGGCCCGAGAGGACACGCCCATGGCGATCGGTTGGAAGCTGCACGGCGACGGAAAGACCCTCGCACCAGGTGAGGTCGTCGCCCCTGACGAACGGCTCTCGTGGGGCCGCACCGTAGGACTCGGCGCCCAGCATGTGGTCGCCATGTTCGGTGCGACCTTCGTCTTCCCGCTCATCATGGGCCTGAACGCCCAGCTGGCCATCATGATGAGCGGCGTCGCGACGATCTGCTTCCTGCTGATCGTCAAGGGCGCGGTCCCCAGCTACCTGGGCACCTCGGCCTCGTTCGTCGGCGGTGTCGCGGCGATCCGCGCCCAGGGCGGCACCTCCCAGCAGGTCACCGGCGCGATCCTCGTCGCCGGCGCCGTGCTCGCGGTCGTCGGCATCATCATCCACTTCGCCGGGTCGCGGGTCATCTACCGCGTGCTGCCCCCCGTGGTCACCGGCGCGGTCGTCATGCTGATCGGCTTCAACCTGGCACCGGTCGTGGCGCGGGTCTACTGGCCGCAGGACCAGTGGATCGCGTTGATCGTCATGACGTCGGTCATCGCCATGAGCGTCGGCCTGCGGGGGTTCATCGGCCGCATCGCCATCTTCCTCGGGCTGCTGTTCGGCTACGTGCTGTCCTGGATCTTCGACCAGGGCTTCGGCCAGATCAACTCCGTCCTGCCCGGGCAGAACCTGATGGACGCCAACGGTCAGCCCTGCGCCCAGGAGGGCCCGTACTGCGTCGCCACCGCGTTCGACCACTTCCGAGTCAGCTGGGAGGGCGTCAAGTCGGCCAGCTGGATCGGCTTCCCGCCCAAGACCAGCGGCGACGTCGTGGGCTACCACCTGCCCGACTTCAAGTGGGCGTTCGTGCTGCTGGTCATCCCCGCTGTGATCGCCCTGGTCGCCGAGAACACCGGCCACGTCAAGGCTGTGGCCGAGATGACCAAGCGCGACCTGGACCCGATGATGGGCCGGGCGATCGCGGCGGACGGCATCGGCACGGTGATCGCGACGTCGGTCGGCGGCAGCCCGACGACGACGTACGCCGAGAACATCGGCGTCATGGCAGCCACCCGGGTCTACTCCACCGCGGCGTACTTCGTCGCCGCAGCGGTCGCGATCCTGTTCGGCCTCTCACCCAAGTTCGGCGCCCTCGTGTCGGCCACGCCAGGCGGGGTTCTCGGCGGCATCACCGTCGTCCTCTACGGGATGATCGGCCTGCTGGGCGCCAAGATCTGGAAGGAGAACGGGGTCGACTTCGCCAACCCCGTCAACCTGGTGCCCGTCGCCGCCGGCATCATCATCGCGATCGGCGACACCTCGCTGCGGTTCAGCGACACCTTCACCCTGTCGGGCATCGCGCTCGGCACGATCGTGACGGTGCTGGCCTATCACCTGGCCCACGCCCTGGCTCCCGCGCACCTGCGGCGGGCGGCTGACACCGGGGAGGCGATCGAGGGACCGTCCCTGGTGCTGAACGAGCCCGGCATGTACCGCGAGGACGACACCGACGGCCGTCGCGGCTGACCGAGCACGGACGCGCCATCAGGGACGCGCGGTGCGTGCGACGAGGCCTCCGGCGGCCCGTCGCACGCACCGCGCGATCGTGTGGCCGGTCACCCGTTCGGCCCTGTCCGGCCGGACCTGCCGCCCGATAGACCTGCTGCCCGGGGCCACGGGGGCCCCGGTGAGGGGGAATCGGATGAGGCACGTGCTCCATGGGCAGGGTCGGTCGATCGTCATTCGGGCGCTGGCGCTCGCCGTCCTGCTGGGCGCCCTGGTGGTGCCCGGCCGGGCCGGCACCGACGCCCGGCCGGGAGCGCAGCGCGACCTCGGCCGGGTGACGCTGGCGTCCACCAGTGCCACCGAGGACGGGTACTACTGCCGCTACTCCAGGGGGATGTCGGGCGCGTTCTACTACCAGGACCGGGGGCTGTCGTACGTGTGGGTGCCGGTCGGCGAGCTCCACACGGCCGCGAACGTCTACGGTCAGTTCGCCTACGGCACCAAGCTGACCACCAGCCTGGCCGGTGGGGTGACGATCAACGGCGGCAAGTCGTGGTCGATCTCCGCATCGTCCAGTGGTTCGTCGTCCTACCAGGTGACCACGACCATGGGCCAGGTCGGCGGCAACAGCCACAAGAAGGTCGAGGCGCAGTTCAAGTACCAGAAGGTGCAGGTCGTCTGCTACAACAAGGACCCGCGTAGCGGGCAGATCGTCTCCCGCGACTACTCACCCAAGTACCGCTATCTGCCGCGCAGCTGGACGACGAACATGCGCTACACCACCGCCTCCGCGAGCGTGCCGCGCTGCCGCACCGGGCGCGCGTCCGTGCCGGAGAACAAGGTCTACCTGCCGCACGGCCAGAAGAAGAGCTTCTCCTGGGGGAAGGCCTACACCACCTCGGTGTCGATGTCGGTGATCGGGATCAGCGGCACCTTCTCGTCCAGCGACGAGACCTCCAAGTCGGTGACCTTCTGGACCTCCTCGGGTAGCTCCTATGTCTGTGGCAACACCACGGCCCTGAGCAGCGCGACCAAGCTGTACGCGAACTCGTTGTGAGCCGCCCGCCGGGCTGCCCACCCCAGTGGCGGGCAGCCCGGCGCGGCAACCTCTGACGCGACACGCGCGGCGTTCGGCAACACCTGACGACGATGCACGCCGATGCACAGGGCAGGATCGGCTCATGAAGCCCGCGCCGTTCACCTACCACCGGCCGACGGCCCTCGCCGAGGCGCTCGACGTCCTCGCCGAGGTCGGGGCCGACGGCAAGGTGCTTGCCGGCGGGCAGAGCCTCCTGCCGCTGCTGTCGATGCGGCTGGCCGCGCCGCGGCACCTGGTCGACGTCAACGCGCTCGACGGGCTGGACGCGGTCGAGGTCGGGGCCGATGCGGTCCGGTTCGGCGCCCTCGTGCGGCACACCGACCTCGAACGCCACGACGGGGCGGCCGCGGCGCAGCCACTGCTGCGGCAGGCCCTGCGCCACGTCGCGCACCCGACGATCCGCAACCGCGGTACCACCGTCGGCAGCATCTGCCACGCCGACCCGGCGGCCGAGATGCCGGCCGTGCTGCTGCTGCTCGGGGGCACCCTCGTGGCCCGCTCCACCCGGGGCGAGCGCCGCATCGCGGCGCCCGACCTGTTCGCCGGACCGCTCGAGTCGACCCTGCTCCCGGACGAGCTCGCCGTTGCCGTGGAGGTGCCGGTCGCACCGCCCGGCCGGCGCAGCGCCGTCGTCGAGATCGCCCGCCGGCACGGGGACTACGCCGTGTGCGGGGTGGCCGTGGTTGTCGACGTGGACGACGACGACACCATCGTGACGGCGCGGGCGGCGTACGTGTCGATGGGGCTGACACCGCCGGTACTCGATCTCACCGACACGCTCGGTGGGCAGCCGGTGGCGCGGGCACCCTGGGCCGCGGCGGCAGCGTCGGCGGTGTCCCGGCTCGAGCCGGACGGCGACATCCACGCGAGCGCGCCCTACCGCTCGCACCTGGCTCAGGTGCTCACCGAGCGAGCCCTCCTCGAGGCCACGAAGGGACTGGCGCGATGAGCGAGCAGACCGTGACCGTTCGGCTGCAGGTCAACGGGACCCCCCGCGAGATGACGGTGCCCGTTCGGCGGCTGCTCAGCGACGCACTGCGGCACGACCTCGGCCTCACGGGCACGCATGTCGGCTGCGAGCACGGGGTGTGTGGTGCCTGCACGGTGCTGCTCGACGGGCGGCCGGTGCGCTCGTGCCTGCTGCTGGCCGCCACCGTTCAGGGCCGGCAGGTCACCACCGTCGAGGGGCTGGCGGCCGACGACGGCACCTTGCACCCGGTGCAGCAGGCGTTCCAGGACTGCCACGGCCTGCAGTGCGGCTTCTGCACGCCGGGGTTCCTCACCACGATCGCCGCCTATCTCGAGGACAACCCCGACCCGGACGAGGACGACGCGCTGGAGGCGGTGTCCGGCAACCTGTGCCGCTGCACCGGCTACCAGAACATCAAGGCCGCGGTGCTGCGCGCGGCCGAGCTGAAGCGGGCCGGGAGCGGCGCGTGACCACCAAGCTCTTCGGCGACCGGGTGCCGCGGGTCGAGGACCCGCGGTTGCTCACCGGTGGCGGCCGATACCTCGACGACCTCGGCCGCGGCGCGCTCGCAGCCGCCTTCGTGCGCAGCCCGCACGCCCACGCCCGGGTCGTCGACATCGACGTCGACGGCGCGCTGGACGTCGAGGGCGTCGTCGCCGTCTACACCTGGGAAGACCTGGAGGCGGCCGACGCCGCAGAGGGCACCCGGGTCAGCGAGCCGCTGCCGCTGCTCATCCCGCACCCCGCACTGCACGCCCCGCGGACGCCGTACCCGCTGGCCAGAGACGAGGTGAACCACGTCGGTGAGGCGGTCGTGATGGTGGTCGCCACCGACCGCTACGTCGCCGAGGACGCCTGCCAGGCCATCACCGTCGAGTACGACGTGCTGGCGCCCGTCGTGGGACTGCCGGCCGCTCGCGCCGCCGCGCAAACCGTGCACGCCGACGTCCCCGACAACGTGGCCGCGCACCTCGTGCAGCAGACGACGCCGGACCCGATGGCGCTCGAGTCGGCGATGGAGCAGGCGCCGCACGTGCTCGACCTGGAGCTCGAGATCGAGCGCAGCGCCTCGATGCCGATGGAGGGCAAGGGGGTGCTGGCCCGGTGGGACGAGTCCGAGCAGTCGCTACGGGTGCACACCTCGACCCAGGCGTCGACGTCCGTGCGGGCCGCGGTCGCCGCCAAGCTCGCGCTGCCGCTGTCTCGCGTGCACTGCATCGCCCCGGACGTCGGCGGCGGCTTCGGCGTGAAGATCGTGCACCCCTGGCCGGAGGAGGTGCTCGTGCCCTGGGCGGCCAAGCGGCTCGCGGCGGCCGGCCTGGGCGACCAGGTGAAGTGGGTGGAGGACCGGCGTGAGCACTTCATCTCCAGTGCGCACGAACGCGGCCAGCTCCAGCAGGTGCGGGTGGGCTTCGACGACGACGGGCGGGTGCTCGCCCTCGACGTGCGCTTCTGGCACGACAACGGCGCGTACACGCCGTACGGGATCATCGTGCCGATCATCACCTCGACCCAGCTGCTCGGCCCGTACAAGCCGGGCGTCTACCGGTGCGAGTTCTGGTCGATGTACACCAACACGGTCATCGTCACGCCGTACCGCGGGGCCGGCCGGCCGCAGGGCGTCTTCGCGATGGAGCGCACCATGGACGCGATCGCCGCCGAGCTCGGCCTCGACCGCACCCTGGTGCGCGAGCGCAACTTCATCCAGCCGGACGAGATGCCGTTCGACCACCACCTGACCTTCCAGGACGGTCGCCCGCTGATCTACGACTCGGGCGACTACCCGGCCTCCTTGGCGAAGCTCAAGGAGCTGGTCGGCTGGGACGACTTCGCCGCCTACCGCGACGCAGCGCGGGCCGAGGGGCGCACCGTCGGCCTCGGCCTCGCGTGCTACGTCGAGGGCACCGGCGTCGGGCCGTACGAGGGCGCGCACGTCCAGGTCGAGACGTCCGGGCAGGTCAAGGTGGCCACCGGGCTGACCACCCAGGGGCAGGGCCACTACACGGCGTTCGCGCAGATCGCGGCGGACGAGCTCGGGGTGCGGCTCGAGGACGTCGAGGTCGTCACCGGTGACACCCGCCGCTTCCCGTACGCGGTGGGCACGTTCGCCTCCCGCGCCGCGGTGATGAGCGGCTCGGCGATCGCGGTCGCCTCCCGCATGGTGCGGGCCAAGGCCCTGCGCATCGCCGCCGAGGCGTTGGAGGTCTCCGAGGACGACCTCGAGGTGGTCGACGGCGTCGTCCAGGTGCGCGGCGCCCCGGGCACCCGCCTGCCGCTCGGCACCGTCGCCGTGCTGTCGAACCCGCTGCGCTACGCGTTCGACGAGGCGTCGCGGGCGGCGACGCAGTTCGCCGTCGGCTCGACCAACAAGGTGCCGGTGCCGGACGGCGAGCAGCCCGGCCTGGAGGGCACCGGCTACTACTCGCCCGAGCGCTCGACCTTCGCCAACGGCATGCACGCGGTCGTCGTCGAGACCGACCCGCAGACCGCCGAGATCCGCATCCTGCGCTACTGCGTGGTGCACGACTGCGGGCTGCTGATCAACCCGATGATCGTCGAGGGCCAGATCCACGGGGGTGTCGCTCAGGGCGTGGGTGGGGCGCTCTACGAGCGGATGGAGTACGACGAGTTCGGCCAGCTGCTCAACGCGTCCTTCATGGACTTCCTGATGCCGTACGCCACCGAGGTGCCGCGCAGCATCGAGATCGACCACCTCGAGACGCCGTCACCGTTGAACCCGTTGGGGATCAAGGGAGCGGGCGAGGCCGGCGTGATCCCCGGATCGGCCGCCATCGCCGCTGCCATCGAGGACGCCGAGGGCATCCGGATCACCCGGATGCCGATCAGTCCCAGTGAGCTGTTCGACCTGCGGGCCGCGGCCCGCCGCACCGACCGAGAGGACCACCCATGAAGGTCAGCGGATCCGCCGTCCTGCACGCCGACCGGCAGCGGGTCTACGACGCGCTGAACGACCCGACCGTGCTGGCGGGGGCCATCCCAGGCTGCGAGTCGCTCGTCGCCCTCGGTGATGACCGCTACCGGATGAGCGTCACGGCCGGGGTCGCGTCGATCAAGGGCACCTATGACGGCGAGGTGGCCCTCACCGACCAGGTCACGCCCGAGTCGTTCACGTTGCGCGCCAAGGGAGCCGGCGCCCCCGGCACCGTCGACGCGACCTGCCGCGTCACGCTGGCCACGGTCGCCGACGGGACGACGCGGCTGGACTACGACGCGGATGCCGTCGTGGGCGGCGTCGTGGGTGGGGTCGGGCAGCGGATGTTGTCCGGGGTGGCCCGCAAGATGGCCGGTCAGTTCTTCGGCAACGTCGACGACGTGCTGGCCGGCCGCCGTCCGGCGGGAGCCCCGGCCCCGGTCGGCGCCCCGACGGCGGCAGCGGGACCGGTCGCCGTCGCTGCCGGCCCGGTGCCGGTGGGTGTCGCGCCGGCCCGCCCGTCGCCGCTGGTCGCCGCTGCGGTCGGCGCCGCGATCGCCCTGGCCGGCGTCCTGGTCGGCTGGGCCGTCGGCCGGAGGCGCTGATGCGCGCCTTCACCGCTGCCGCCGTCCAGCTCGCCCCGCTGGCCGCCCCGCTGAGCTCCGAGAGCATCGCCGAGAACTGCTCCCGGGCCGCGGACTGGGTGCGCCGGTGCGTCGCCGAGACCGGCGCCGAGCTGGTCGTGCTGCCCGAGACCGCGTCCACCGGGTTCACGCCCGGCATCGGTCCGGAAGCGTTGTGGGACCTCGTGTCCGAGGTTCCGGGCCCGGTCACCGAGGCGCTGCAGGAGGTGGCGCGGGAGACGTCCGCGCACGTGGTCTGGGGAACCTACGAGCGTGGTCCCGAGCGCGGGACGGTCTACAACTCCTCGGTGCTGATCGGGCCGGACGGCAGTGTGCTCGGCACGTACCGCAAGACCCAGCCGTTCTGCACCGAGGACGTTGCGCGTGGCGGCTGGGTGACGCCCGGTGACTCGGTGACCGTGGTCGAGACGCCGCTGGGCCGGATCGGCATGGCCATCTGCTTCGACGGGGACTTCCCCGAGCTGTGGCGGATCCAGGCGGTGCAGGGGGCCGAGGTGATCGTGCGTCCCTCGGCGTTGCTGCGGTCGGCCGACATCGCCGAGCTCACCAGCCGCGCCCGCGCCTATGACAACCACGTCTACGTGGTGGCCGCGAATGCCACTGGCACCGACCCGGCCGGCGTCCACTACTTCGGCAACAGCCACGTCGTCGACCCGACCTCGCACACCATCGCTCGGGCGGCCAGCCACGAGTGCTGGATCACCGCCCGGCTCGACCCCGACACCGCGATGTCGTCACTCACCCCCGGCAGCTCGGTGCCGCAGTCGTTCGACCACCTCGCCGAGCGCAACCTGGCCGTGATCCGGCGGTACGCCGACGATCTCCAGCGACCCGCCGCAACGAGCTTCGCGCACCACGCGCCGCACGCCGTCCGGCAGGACCCGGCGGACCGGCCGTGACCGTCTCCACGCCGGGCTCCGCGCGGGTCCGCATCGGCATCGACACCGGCGGCACGTTCACCGACGTCGTCGCCGTCGACGAGGAGTCGGGCCGGGTCGTCACGACGAAGACGCCTTCGACGCCGGCCGACCCGGCCGAGGGCTTTCTCGCCGGCATCGACAAGGTCCTGGCAGTGATGGGCCTGGACGGCAGCGCGATCAGCGCAGTCAGCCATGGGACGACGGTGGCCACCAACAAGCTGCTCGAGGGCAAGGTCGAGAACCTCGGCTTCATCACCACCGAGGGCTACCGGCACGTGCTCGAGATCGCCCGGCAGTCGGTGCCGGACGGCTATGGCAACTCCTACTTCTGGGTCAAGCCGCCGCGGATCGTCCCCGCCGACCGCGTGCGGACCGTCGGCGGGCGGCTGGCCGTCGACGGCAGCGAGGTGCGGCCGTTCGACGAAGGGCAGGCCGTCTCGGCAGCGCGGTTCTTCCGCGACCTCGGCATCACGACGATCGGGGTGTGCTTCCTGCACTCCTACGCCGACCCGACGCACGAGCGGGCCATGCGTGACGTGCTGTCCCGCGAGCACCCGGAGGCCACCGTCAGCATCTCGAGCGAGGTGCTGCGCGAGTACCGCGAGTACGAGCGCAGCGTCACGACGCTCGTGGACGCGGCCGTGAAGCCCAACATCCGCCGCTACGTCGAGAACATCGCCCGGAGGCTGGCCGCGTTCGCGACGTCCGGGGAGGGCGAGCGAGCGGTGCCGTTCTACGTGATGAAGTCCAACGGGGGAGTGCTCTCGGCGGCCGAGGTGGTGCACCAGCCGATCACCACGGTGCTGTCCGGGCCGGCGGCGGGGGCGCTGGGCGCCGCGGTCGTGGCGCGCGCGGCGGGCGTCGACCGGGTGCTGACCTGCGACGGTGGTGGCACGTCCACGGACGTCACGGTGGTGGTCGACGGCCGACCCGCGCTCACCACCGAGGGCAGCGTCGGCGCCTACCCGAGCAAGATCCCGATGATCGACGTCGTCACGGTCGGCGCCGGCGGCGGGTCGATCGCCTGGGTCACCCCGGAGGGCACGCTCAAGGTCGGCCCCCAGTCGGCGGGCGCCGACCCCGGGCCGGTCTGCTACTCCCGCGGCGGTTCCCAGCCGACGATCACCGACGCCCACCTGGTGCTCGGGCGGATCCCGCCGCACCTGCTCGGCGGTGAGGTCCCGCTCGACGCGGAGGCCGCGCGGGAGGCCGTGGCGGCGTTGGCCGACCGGCTGCACCTGTCGGCCGAGGACTGCGCGAGCGGGATCCTGGAGATCTCGGCCTGGAACCAGGCGAACGCGCTGCGCCAGATCTCGGTGAAGCGTGGTCTCGACGTGCGCGACTTCACCCTGGTGACGTTCGGCGGCTCCGGCTCGCTGCTGGCCTGTCGCCTCGTCGACGTCCTCGGGCTGGACGGCGTCCTGGTGCCGCCTGACCCGGGCAACCTGTCGGCGTACGGGCTGCTCACCGTCGACGTGCGGAACGACTACGTGCGCACGACGGTGGCCCGGCACAGCCGGCTCGACCACGACCGGCTCGACCAGGTGCTGGCCGAGCTCGGCGCGGAGGCCGACGCGGCGTTGGGCCGGGAGGGGTTCTCGGCCGCCGAGCGCGTCTTCGAGCGCACCGCCGACGTCCGCTACTACGGGCAGGCCTTCGAGGTGCGCGTGCCGCTGCCGGACGGCCGGGTCGACGCCCACCTCACCGAGCGGGTGGCCACGGCGTTCCACGACGAGCACCGCGCGCTGTACGGCTACGACCTGCGCGACGACCAGCGGCAGGAGGTCGAGTGGGTCAACCTGCGGGTCACCGGCATCGGGCCGATCCGCACGCCCGAGCTGCCGGTCGCCCAGCGGGGCAGCGGTGCCGCCACCGCCCGCACCGGCACGCGGCGCGCGCACTTCGGCGACGGGTGGTGCGAGGCCGCGCTGTACGACCGGTCGCTGCTCGGCGACGGCGACGAGCTGGTGGGGCCAGCCGTGATCGAGGAGTTCGGCTCGACGGTGCCGGTGCACCCGGGCTTTCGCGCCGTGGTCGACCGGCACCGCAACCTGCGGGTCACCCGCGTCGAAGGGAGCCGGCCGTGAGAGGCATGCCGCAGCACCCGTACGGGTACCGCCTCACCGAGGTGCCGGCGTCCGACGTCGACCCGGTGCTCGTCGAGATCGTCGAGGGCTACCTGGCCAGCGTCGAGATGGAGGTCGAGACGGCGATCGCGCGCACCTCCCGCTCGCCGATGATCCGCGACGCCCACGACTTCCGCGCCGGGATCCACGATCGCAACCTGCGCAAGCTCACCGGCCGCTCGTACTCGGCGCTGGTGCACCCCGTCGCCCGCGACTTCCCGCCCGAGACGATGCGCCCGGGCGACGTCTTCTTCCACAACGACGTCTACGAGTCCGAGGGCGGCATCGGTCACCTGCCGGACCTGTGCGTCACGGTCCCGGTGTTCGCGTCCGGAGACGACGGCGAGCCGTACGTCGTCGCGTTCGTCCAGGCGTTCGGTCACCATGACGACATCGGCGGCGCAGTACCCGGCTCGATGCCCTCGCACGCCACCAGCGTGTTCGAGGAGGGCCTGATGGTTCCGCCGATCCGGCTGTGGGACAAGGGAGTTCCCAACGAAGCCGCGCTGCGCATCATGACCCGCAACTCGCGGATGCCGGAGTCGCTGGCGGCCGACCTGGACGCCGAGTGCAGCGCCTGCCTGATGGGTGCCCGCCGGCTCGGCGAGCTCTACGACCGCTATGGCGTCCAGACCGTCGAGGCGGCCTTCGACGCGATCCTCGACAACACGACCGCCACCTACCGACGCGAGATCCTCTCGAAGATCCCGGTCGGCAGCTACGTCTGGGAGGACTACGCCGAGCACGACGGGGTCGACGAGCCGCGGCTGCACACCCAGCGGATCACCCTGACCCGCACCGACGCCGACGACCCGGACGGCGAGCGGCTGGTCATCGACTTCACCGGCACCGGGCCCCAGGCGCGCGGCCCGATCAACCACTGCGGCGACTTCGCCGAAGGCGCCTTCCTGAAGAAGTGGCTCGCGCCCATCCTGCGCAACCTCGCCGACACCCCCGAGCGGATGGCCGAGCTCGACGTCAACGAGGGGATCGTGCCGCTCATCGAGATGCGCTTCCCCGAGCCCGGCACCCTGCTGACACCGGTGTTCCCCGCGCCGACGAACGCGCGCACCTTCGTGATCCTCCGGCTGCTCGGCGTCCTGGCCGGGGTGGTCGCCAAGGCGGTCGACGGCCAGATGCCGGCCGACCAGGAGACCATCCGGTACACCGGCGTGTACGGCGAGGACGACGAGGGCAACGCGTACCTGATGCGCGAGGTGCTCGGCGGCGGCGCCGGCGGACGACCGCACGGCGACGGCGAGGACACCATCCACGTGGTGCCCGACAGCCGTAACCTGCCGACCGAGTTCACCGAGAGCCGGTTCCCGTTCCGGGTCGAGTCGCTCGGGCTCGCGGTCGACTCCGGCGGCCCGGGGCTGCACCGCGGCGGACTCGGCTACGACAAGCAGATCCGGATGCTGCGCGACGGGCACTTCATGTCGATCGCCGACCGCTCGATCCTCGCCTGCTGGGGGGTACGCGGTGGCAAGGCCGGTCAGCCGTTCTCGGTCACCGTCGACCCCGGCGGCCCGCACGAGCGCGACGTCGACGCGCTGGCCGACGCCGAACCCGTGCAGGCCGGCGAGCTGATCCGGATCCGCACCACGGGTGGCGGCGGCTGGGGCGACCCGCTCGAGCGTCCGTACGACGCCGTGCTGCGCGACATCCGGTGGGGCAAGGTGTCGGTCGAGGGCGCGGCCCGCGACTACGGGGTCGTCGTCACGGGCGATCCGGACGACGCCGAGCTCGACGTCGCCGCCTCCGACGTCCTGCGAGCGCAGCGCCGCTCCGCAGCAGCCGGCACGCCGGCCGCGTTCTTCGACCGCGGCCCTGGCTACGAGCGACTGTCCGGGGGGCGCTCGGCGGCCGACGTCGACTGGCTGGCGGCACGCCCCGGCTGACCCAGCCCGGCTGCGACCGGATCGCGACGAGGTTGTGCGGATCCGGTGGATGTGGCCCGGCAGGGACGTCCACGACGGCGGCAGGCCGCATGCTGGAGGTATGCCGTTCACCGTGTCGCACGTCGCTGCCGTGCTGCCGTTGCGCGCCCGACCCGGGTGGGCGGCGGCGCTGCCGGCAGCGCCGCTCGTCATCGGCTCGATGGCCCCCGACCTGCCCACCGCCGCCGGCCTGCCCGGCTGGCGCAGCGCGACCCACGGCCTCGTCGCGGCCATCAGCCTGGACGTCGCGATCACCCTCGTGCTCGTCGCGGTGTGGGTGCTCGTCCTGCGGCCCGCCGTCGCCGACGCGCTGCCCGCGCTGGCGAGCCGCTGGGCCGCACCCCGCCGCCGGCCGACGACGGTCGCGGGACGGTGGCGAGGGGCCGCCGGCTGGTACGTCGCCGCAGCGCTCGGCTCGCTGACGCACGTGCTGTGGGACGGGCTCACCCACGGCGGGGAGGGCGTCGCGCTGTGGCCCGTTGCCCGCAACTACCAAGAGATCTTCCCGGTGCTGCAGCTGGTCTCGAGCGTCCTGGGGCTGGCGGTGCTGGCGGTGTGGGCGGCGCGCTGGTGGGCGGACCGCCGACCGGCCGTGCCGCCGCGGCCCGCGGTGCGCGCCCGGTTGCTGGTGCCGGCCGCCACTGGTTGCCGCGACGACGTCGGCCGTCGTCGCCGGGCTGCGGTACGCCGCGCGCGCGGCCAACCCGGTCGCCTCGGTCGTCGAGGGCTCGCCGTGGGTCGAGGCCGCGTTCGGGGCGCTGAGCGGACTGCTCGGGGCGCTCGTGCTGCTGGCCCTGCTGCACCGCGTCACCCGGAAGGTGGCCGAGCCCGCTCAGGCTGCCGGTCGGCCGCCCGCGCTGACGCGCTAGCCGCCGCCGGTCGTATCCAGGCGCACGTCGGCGACAGCCGGGGTGCCCTCACGGGCGAAGTGCGCGAGCTCCTGCTCGGCCCACTGCCGCCAGTGCGGCCGGTAGCCCTCGCCGTCGCGCGCGATCGCCCGGGCGAACCGCACCGGCTCGCTGGCCTCGACCCACAGCAGCGCGCTCAGGAACGGCCGGCACGAGCGAGCGCCTGCGCCGCACCCCTCGATGACGACGATGGGCGCAGCGGGCACGTCGTACTCCTCGCCGTCCAGCCCGGTCACCCAGTCGTAGCGGCGCAGCCGGGCCGGTCGGCCGCGAGCCACCGCCGACAGGACGCCGTCCACCAGGCGGTCGACGCCGGCGTCGAGACCGTCCCAGCCCGGGTAGATGTCGTCCAGCCGGACGACGGGCGCACCGCCCAGGGCGGCCGAGAGTCGCTGTGCGACAAGCGACTTGCCCGCCCCGCTGGGGCCGTCGACCGCCACCACGTGACAGCTGCCGGCTCGCGGGCGCCGCTCCTGCACCAGCTCGGCGACCGCGGCGACCGCGGCGTCGGACTCGCGGTACACAGCGGCCGGCGTCGCGGGGTGGTGGTCTTCGTCCGGCATCGGCTCAGCGTGCCACGGCTCGTACCGCCACCCCACTAGGCTCGGCCGATGGACGCCGCTCGCTCGCCCGGCCCGCTCGCCGACCTGGTCGTGGTCGACCTCACCCGGGCACTCGCCGGGCCGCACGCCGCCATGATGCTCGGCGACCTCGGCGCTCGCGTCATCAAGGTCGAGACACCAGGCACGGGCGACGACACCCGCGGGTGGGGTCCGCCGTTCGTCGCGCCCGACGACGACCCGCAGTCGCGCGAGTCGACGTACTTCCTGTCCTGCAACCGCAACAAGGAGTCGATCGCGCTCGACCTGAAGTCGGACGACGGGCGCATGACGCTGACCGCGCTCGTCGAGCGGGCCGACGTGCTGCTCGAGAACTTCCGCACCGGCGTCCTCGACCGGCTCGGCTTCTCGGCCGAGCGACTGCTCGAGCTGAACCCCGGGCTGGTCGTGCTGTCGATCAGCGGCTTCGGCCACGACGGGCCGGAGGGCGGTCGGGCCGGCTATGACCAGATCGCCCAGGGTGAGGCCGGGCTGATGTCGCTCACCGGCTCAGGACCGGACGACCCGCAGCGGGTGGGTGTGCCGATCGGTGACCTGCTCGCCGGCATGTGGGGCGGCTACGGCGTGCTCGCAGCGCTGCTCGAGCGCCAGCGCACCGGCCGCGGTCAGGTGGTGCGCACCTCGCTGCTGGCCGGCATCGTGGGCGTGCACGCCTTCCAGGGCACCCGGTACACGGTGGCCGGTGAGGTGGGCCGGGCTGCCGGCAACCACCACCCGTCGATCTGCCCCTACGGGCTGTTCCACTGCCGCGACGGCGCCGTGCAGATCTCGGTGGGCAGCGAGGGGCTGTGGCTGCGGCTGTGCACGGAGTTCGGTCTCGACCCGCTGGCCGAGGGGATGACCACCAACGCCGACCGGGTGGCGCACCGGGACGCCGTCGTGGCGTCCATCGAGGCGGCCTTCGTCGACCTCGACGCCGACCCGCTGCTGGCCCGGCTCGCCGCTGCGGGCATCCCGGCCGGCCGGGTGCGCACCCTCGACGAGGTGTACGCGTGGGAGCAGACCCGCAGCCAGGGCCTGCTGGTCGACGTCGAGCACCCCACGCTCGGCACGGTCCGGCTGCCCGGGCCGCCGTTGCGCTTCTTCGGTCCGGACGGCGAGGAGACCACCAAGCGCGAGCACGCCGCACCACCGCTGCTCGACGGCCAGGGTGAGGCGGTGCGCGCCTGGCTACGGGCCACCCCACCGCACGACCGGCCGCTCGAGGGACGGCACCGGCCGTGAGCGCCCGGCGGCTGTCCGCCCTCGAGCTGCTCGACCTCGTCATGGACGACGGCTCGCTGCTGTCGTGGGACGTCGAGCCGCTGGCCGTCCCGGCGTCCCCGGAGTACGCGGCCGAGCTGGCCGCTGCCCGCGAGCGCGCCGGGCTGGACGAGGCGGTGGTCACGGGGGAGGCACGCCTGCGCGGACGGCGAGTAGCGGTGGTGGCCTGCGAGTTCTCGTTCCTGGCCGGGTCGATCGGCGTCGCAGCCGCCGAGCGGCTCGTCCTGGCGATCGAGCGCGCCACCCGCGAGGGCCTGCCGCTGCTGGCCGCGCCGGTGTCCGGCGGCACCCGGATGCAGGAGGGCACGATCGCGTTCCTGCAGATGGTGAAGATCTCGGCCGCCATCGCCGAGCACAAGGCGGCCGGCCTGCCCTACCTGGTCTACCTGCGGCACCCGACCACCGGCGGCGTGCTGGCCTCCTGGGGCTCGCTGGGCCACGTGACCGTCGCCGAGCCGGACGCGCTGATCGGCTTCCTCGGGCCCCGGGTCTACGAGGTGCTGCACCACCAGCCGTTCCCGGAGGGCGTCCAGCGCAGCGAGAACCTGTACCGCAAGGGGCTGGTCGACGCGGTGCTGCCGCCGGAGGAGGTGTCGGCGGTGCTCGACCGGGCGCTGAACGTCCTGCTGGCACCGCAGGAGGGCCTGCCGGTGGTGGCCGAGCTGGTCGAGGAGCCGGTGCCCGACGTCCCGGCCTGGGAGTCGATCACGGCGTCGCGACGGCCGGACCGCCCGGGCGTGCGCCGGCTGCTGCGGTACGCCGCGTCCGACGTCCTGCCGCTCAACGGCACCGGCGAGGGCGAGTCCGACCCCGGCCTGCTGCTCGCGCTCGCCCGGTTCGGCGGCGCGCCGTGCATCGTCCTCGGGCAGGACCGCCGGGGCCAGACCGAGCTGGCGCCGATGGGACCGGCGGCCCTGCGTGAGGCGCGCCGCGGGATGCGGCTGGCCCGTGAGCTGCGGCTGCCCCTCGTCACTGTGATCGACACCCCGGGGGCGGCGTTGTCGCGTGAGGCGGAGGAAGGCGGGCTGGCCGGTGAGATCGCCCGCTGCCTGGCCGAGCTGGTGATGCTCGAGGCGCCGACGCTGTCCGTGCTGCTCGGCCAGGGAACCGGTGGGGGAGCGCTGGCCCTCGTGCCGGCCGACCGCGTGGTGGCCGCTCAGCACGCCTGGCTGTCACCGCTGCCACCCGAGGGCGCCTCGGCGATCGTGTACCGCGACGTCGACCACGCACCGCAGCTGGCCGCCGAGCAGGGAGTGCGTTCGAAGGACCTGCTCGACCACGGGATCGTCGACCGCGTGGTGCTGGAGCGCCCGGACGCCGCGGACGAGCCGCAGGCGTTCTGCGAGCGGATGGGCGCCGTGCTGCAGCACGAGCTGGTGCGGCTGATGGCCGCCCCGGCGGGTCAGCGCCGGGCGGCACGCCTGGAGCGCTACCGCCACCTGGGCCCGTGAGCGAATCCTGACCAAAGCCGCGCGCCGGGCTGGCGAATGGCACGGGTTAGGCGAACGGTCACGCCGACCAGCGCGTACTCTCGCTGCGCCCCTGCCCGCACGACACTCTGAGGAGACGAGGATCAGCACCACCGGTTGGCGCCAATGGTCCCTCGCGGTGCCTGCCCTCCTGTTGACGTCGTTCGTGGTCTGGTGCGTCCCCCAGCTGGCCACCGGCACGCCCTTGGGACAGCTGGTCCGTTTCGTGACGGGCGTCGTGGTCGTTCTGCTGCTCCCGGGCTTCGTCCTCGTCCGCTCGGTACGGCCGGCGAGGGCGCCGTTGTTCGAGGACGCCGCTTGGTCGGTGCCGGCGGGGCTCGCGATGACGCTGATCGGCTGGTTCGTGAGCCACCAACTGCCCGTCCTCCCACCGGTGCTCATCACCCCTGCGCTGGCCGCAGTGCTGTTGCTGCCGCGTGCTACCCGACGGCGGGTGCTCGCTCCTCCTGCCGCAGGCTGGCGGCCGACATCGCTGCTCGGCGTCTCGCTGGCCGCCGTCGTCGCTCAGCTCTGGATGACGTTCGGGTACCTGACGCACGCCCGGTTGGCCACGTCGGGCCCTGCGACCCGCTGGTACCCGGACTCGCTGTACCAGGTGACCCTGGTCGACGAGATGCGCCGGGCCACCGTCGCGCAGTACCCGATGGTGGTCGGCGAGCCCCTCAGCTACCACTGGTTCGTGCACGCGGTCGTCGCGCACCTCTGCGACTCGGTTGGCCTCGACCCGCTGTTCGGGATGCTGCGGCTGGCGCCGACGGCCCTGGTCCCAGCCGCACTGGTCGTGCTTGCGGCAACCGCCCGACGTCTGGCCCGCACGGAGTTGGCCGGGTGGCTGGCCGCGCTGCTCTTCGCAGCGGTCAGCGAGCCGGTGGTCACCGGCTGGACGCCGTACGGCGTCGGATTCCCGATGATCCAGCCGACGTGGTGGTCGAGCCCGAGCACGACGGCGGGGTGGGTCGTGCTCCTGGCCTGCCTTGGGCTCGGAGTCGGCTGGGTCCGGCGCACGGGCAGCGACCGGGCGTTGCCGGTGGCGCTGCTGCCGGTACTGCTCCTGCTCGCGGTCGGGACCAAATCGTCGCTTCTGGCGGGTATCGGCAGCGGCTTCGCGGCTGCCGCCGTCATGTCCGCGCTGCTGCGCAGATGGGGCACCGCCGCCCGGTACGGGCTCCTACTTGTTCCCAGCGTCGTGGCCATGCTGGTGGGCGCATTCGTCCTCTACCGCGGAGGGGGCTCGTACGGCCTGAAGCTGCTGCCCGGCCGCTCCGTACAGGTGCAGGCGGCGCGCGCCTTCGAGCAGCTGGCCGACCCGGACGGCTACGGCACCAGCCCGCAGCGGATGCCCTTCGTCGTGCTGGTCGTGACGGTGACTCTCTTCCTTCTGCCGACCGTGATCCGTGGGCTGGGCGCCATGGTCGCGCTGCGGCGGTCATGGCGAGATCCGGCCCTGGCGGCCTTCGGTGGTTGCTGGTTGGCCGGGCTCATGGCCTGGCTGACGTTCCGCCACCCGGGCAGTAGCGAGAACTACTTCTTGATCCAGGTGTATCCAGCCCTGGTCGCGGCGTCCGCCTGGGGATGGTCGCGGCCGCTGGCCGAGCACCTGCGTCGGCCCCGGTGGGGGTGGGCCGTCGGCGGGGGCCTGGCGCTGGGGGTGGTGGTGGCCGCGGTCGTCGCTTGGCTCGCCGGTCCGGACTCCCCGGCGGATCGGTGGTACGCCGCGCACCCGAAAGAGCCAGACCGGTCGAGCAATGCCGTGCTGGCCCAGGTCCTAGCCACCGGCTGGCCCTGGCTGCTGGCGTTGGGTCTGGTGCTGACGGTATGGATCGCGGCCAGGCTGTTCGAGCGGAGGTCGGCGACCCCCAGGTGGTCCGGTCTGATGGCGGTGTGCGTGCTGCTCGGACTCGGCCTGTACGGCACCGTGGGCACGATCACCGGGCTGCCCTTCCACCGGCGGCTGGTCGACAGCCTGGACGCGGTGCCCGCAGGCAGCCGGACGCGGATGTCGTCCGACCAGCTCGCGGCCGGCCGGTGGCTGCGGATCCATGCCCGGCCGGACGACGTGATGGCCGTCAACGTGCCGTGCCTGCCTGTGAGGCCCCGGCCGCAGAACGGCCTGGGCACGTGCGACTCGCGCAACTTCACCATGACGGCGGCCGCCGGGCTCAGATCGGACGTCGAGGGTTGGGCTTACACATCGCGCATCGTCAACGAGGCGACCACCACGGCCGTGCCCTACCCCTACCTGCCGTTCTGGGACCAGGCGCGCTTGGAGGCGGAGGTGGGTGCGTTCACGCATCCGACTCCTGCCGGGCTGGCTGCCCTGCGCGAACGCTGGCACGTGCGCTGGCTCGTCGCCGACCTGCGCGGCGGGGAGCGACCCGCCCGGGCGCTGGACCGGCTGGCCGTGCGGCGTCTGACGTCTCCCGGCGTCATAGTCTGGGAGCTGCCGGCGGCTGCCGGACGAGACAGATGAGCAGCCCTGAGCTGGGCCCGGCCGAGAGCAGAACGTGAACCCCGACCAGCACCGCGAGCCAGTCCCCAATCCGGTCATCGACGCGCCCCTGCTCTCGGTCGTCGTCCCCGTGTACGACGAGGCCGAGGTGCTGCCGCTGTTCGCCGAGCGGCTGCGGCCGGTGCTCGACGCGCTCGGCGAGACCTACGAGGTGCTCGTCGTCGACGACGGCAGCACCGACGCCACGCCGGTGCTGCTGGAGCGGATCCGGCGCGAGTGGCCGCAGGTGCGCGTCGTGCGGCTGCGCGCCAACAGCGGGCACCAGGCCGCGCTGTCGGCCGGGCTGGTGCGCGCTCGCGGTGAGTGGGTCGTGAGCATCGACGCCGACCTGCAGGACCCGCCCGAGACGATCGCGGCGATGCTGCAGGCGGCGCGCTCGCAGGGGGTCGACGTCGTCTACGGCGTGCGCACCGACCGCAGCACCGACACCGCGTTCAAGCGGACCACCGCCGGTTTGTTCTACCGGCTGATGGGCCGGGTGGCCGGCCAGGGCGCTCCGGCGCAGGCCGGCGACTTCCGGCTGATGGGGCGGGCGACGGTCGACGCGGTCAACGTGCTGCCCGAGCACCACCGCGTGCTGCGGCTCGTCGTCCCGGCTCTCGGGTTCCCGAGCACCGAGGTGGGGTACCGGCGCGAGGTGCGCGCCGCGGGGCGATCGAAGTACCCGTTCGCGCGCATGCTGCGCCTCAGCGTCGACAGCCTGACCGGCTTCTCGACCGCTCCCCTGCGACTGGCCACCTGGTTCGGCCTGCTCGGCGGGCTGGCCGCGATCGCGCTGCTGGCCTACGCCCTGGTCGCGTTCGTCACCGGGCACACCACGCCGGGCTGGACGTCGACGTTCCTCGTCGTCGCGGCCGTGGGCGCGGTGCAGCTGCTGTGCCTGGGCATGCTGGGCGAGTACGTCGGGCGCATGTACACCCAGCTGCAGGGACGGCCCTCGTACTTCGTGGCCTACGACTCGCTGGTCGAGCCGCGCGGTCAGGGACGTCGGGCCGACACCAGCAGCGAGACGCCGGGCAGCGAGCGAACGGGCAGGTAGCGCTCGGCGGTGATGACCGCCCGCAGCCCGTGGTTGACCACGGCAGGCAGCTGGTCGAGGTCGCTGCCGCTGCTCGAGCGGCGACGCAGGGCGAGCACGGGGCGCAGCAGGACGTTCCACGAGCGCACCGGGCCGAGCGCGAAGCCGCCGCGCGTGAGCAGGCTGGTCAGCGTGGGGCGGGTGTAGCGGCGCACGTGCCCGACGGCCTCGTCGTGGGCCGACCACAGCCGGGGGTCGCACGGCACGGCGACCAGGAAGTGCCCGCCAGGTCGCAGCACGCGGTGCACCTCGCGCACGGCCGCGTCGTCGTCGTTCAGGTGCTCCAGGACGTCGAAGGCGACCACGAGGTCCAGGCTGCGGTCGGCCACCGGCAGGGCGGTCGCGTCGCCGCGCAGGGTGGCCAGGCCGCGCTCGCGCGCCACGCCCGCACCCTCGGCGCCGTACTCCAGCGCCGTCGCGTCCCAGCCCAGGTCACGCAGCACCCGGGTGTTGCCTCCGCCGGCGGCGCCGACGTCCAGAGCGCGACCAGGACGCAGGCCGCGGACCTCACGCTGCAGCAGGTGGCGCCGCTCGCGGTACCACCAGTGCGCGTCCTCCAGCTCAGCCAGCTTTCGGACCTCGGTCGCCTCCACGAGCGGTCATCCTGCCAGGAACCCCGCGGTTGTGCGTGCGCTCGGGTGAGCGACTGCGGAGCAGGCGAATCCTGACCAAACCACGCGGCGTCCGGTGTGGGGGCCAGCCATGACGGGACGCCGTGGGTCACCTAGGTTCGCGGTGTGCGACTCCTCGTGGCTCTGGGCGGCAACGCCATGACCTCCGCCGACGGCTCGGCCCGGCCGGAGGACCAGATCGCCGCCGTCCGCCAGGCGATGGAGCCGGTCGCCGACCTCATCGCCGCCGGGCACGAGGTGGTGCTGACGCACGGCAACGGCCCGCAGGTCGGCAACCTGCTGGTCAAGAACGAGCTCTCCGCCGCCGTCGTGCCACCCGTCCCGCTGGACTGGTGCGTCGCCCAGACCCAGGCGACGATCGGCTTCGTCGTCGTCAACGCGCTCGAGGCGGCGCTCGACCGGCGCGGCCTGCGTCGGCCCACCGCCACCGTGATGACCCGGACGCTGGTGGACGGCGGCGACCCCGGCTTCACCGAGCCCAGCAAGCCCGTCGGGCGGTACCTGCCGAAGGACCAGGCGCAGGTGCTCGTCGGCCACGGCCAGGTGTGGCAGGACCGCGGCGACCGGGGCTGGCGACGCGTCGTGGCCTCGCCCGAGCCGCTCGAGGTCCTGGACGCCGTCGCCGCCCGCGCGCTGGTCGACGCCGGCTTCGTCGTGGTGGCCGGGGGAGGCGGCGGCGTGCCGTGCGTGCGCGAGGAGGACGGCTCGATCCGCGGCGTCGAGGCGGTCATCGACAAGGACCTCGCCGCGGCGGTGCTCGGCCGGGCGCTCGAGCTCGACGTCCTGGTCATCGCCACCGACGTCCCGAACGTCGCCACCGGGTGGGGGACCGACCGGCAGCGCTCGCTCGGCCCCGTCAGCGTGGGTGAGCTGCGCGAGCTCGCCGCGGCCGGTGAGTTCGCCAGCGGCTCCATGGGCCCCAAGGTCGAGGCCGCCTGCCGGTTCGTCGAGGCCGGCGGCGTCCGGGCGGCCATCTGCTCGCTCGACCAGATCGCGGCGGCCGCGGCCGGCGAGGCCGGGACCGTCGTCCAGCCGTGACCACCCCAGACCACCCACGGCTCGCCCGAGCCTGACCGCACCGCCGACACCAAGGAGCGATCCCCATGCCGCAGGCCATCGAGGTCCGCAAGGTGCCCATCCTGTCCGTGAGCGACGCGAGCGGGCTGGCCCAGCTCATCGACGACGGTGTGCTCGAGGCTGACCGGGTCGTTGCCGTGATCGGCAAGACCGAGGGGAACGGCGGGGTCAACGACTACACCCGGATCATCGCCGACCGGGCCTTCCGGGAGGTGCTGGTCGAGAAGGGCTCGCGCAGCGCCGAGGAGGTGCGCCAGGTGCCGATCGTGTGGTCCGGCGGCACCGACGGCATCATCAGCCCGCACGCCACGGTCTTCGCCACCGTGCCGGAGGACTCGGTCGAGCAGACCGACGAGCCGCGGCTGACCGTCGGGTTCGCGATGAGCGAGGTGCTGCAGCCCGAGGACATCGGCCGGGTCGCGATGGTGAGCAAGGTCGCGGCCGCCGTGAAGATCGCCATGGAGCGGGCCGGCATCACCGACGTCGCCGACGTCCACTACGTGCAGACCAAGACCCCGCTGCTGACGATCCACACGATCCGCGACGCCAAGGAGCGTGGCCAGAGCGTCTGGACCGAGCACACCCACGAGTCGATGGACCTGTCGAACGGCTGCACGGCGTTGGGCATCGCCGTCGCGCTGGGTGAGATCGAGATGCCGACCGACGCCGACGTGATGCACGACCGCTCGCTGTACTCGGCGGTGGCGTCCTGCTCGTCCGGCGTCGAGCTCGACCAGGCGCAGGTGGTCGTCGTCGGCAATGCCCGAGGGGTCGGTGGGCGGTACCGGATCGGCCACTCGGTGATGCGCGACGCGCTGGATGCGGACGGCATCTGGGCAGCCATCGCCGACGCCGGGCTCGAGCTGCCCGACCGCCCCCACCACAGCGACCTCGACGGTCGCCTGGTCAACGTCTTCCTCAAGTGCGAGGTCTCGCAGGACGGCGTCGTGCGAGGCCGCCGCAACGCGATGCTGGACGACTCCGACGTCCACTGGCACCGGCAGATCAAGTCCTGCGTCGGCGGCGTCGCAGCGGCGGTGACCGGCGACCCCGCGGTGTTCGTCTCGGTGTCCGCCGCGCACCAGGGCCCGGACGGCGGCGGCCCGGTCGCCGCCATCGTCGACCTCGGCGCCGACCCCACCGGCTACCAGGCCCCCACCCCCTGACCCCACCCGTCCCCCTGACGTTGATCACGTCAAGCAGGCTTTGGGCCGCCTGCCGAGGGTTGCATCCCTCGGCAGGCGCACCGAACCCTCGGCAAGTGCCGGAGTGTCCCGGTCCGACGTGCCCCGCCTAGGCTGGACGACGTGAGCCTCGCCGTGCGCGTCATCCCCTGCCTGGACGTCGATGCCGGGCGGGTCGTCAAGGGCGTCAACTTCGCCGCGCTGCGCGACGCGGGTGACCCGGTCGAGCTCGCCCGCCGCTACGACGCCGAGGGCGCGGACGAGCTGACCTTCCTGGACGTCACCGCGTCCAGCGACAGCCGCGCCACGACGTACGACGTCGTGTCGCGCACCGCGGAGCAGGTGTTCATCCCGCTCACCGTCGGGGGCGGGGTGCGATCGGTGGAGGACGTCGACCGGCTGCTGCGCGCCGGAGCCGACAAGGTCGGCGTCAACACGGCGGCGATCGAGCGCCCGCAGCTGGTCGCCGAGGTGGCGGACCGGTTCGGCGCTCAGGTGCTGGTGCTCAGCCTGGATGCGCGCCGCTGCCCACCCGGCACCGTCACCGACTCCGGCTTCGAGGTCACCACCCACGGCGGCCGCCGGGGCACCGGCATCGACGCCATCGAGTGGGCCGCGCGCGCCGCAAGCCTCGGCGCGGGCGAGATCCTGCTCAACGCCATGGACGCGGACGGCACCAAGCGCGGCTTCGACCTCGAGCTGCTCGGTCTGGTGCGCGCCGCCGTCGACGTGCCGCTCGTCGCGAGCGGGGGAGCGGGCACGGTCGAGCACTTCGTCGACGCGGTGGAGGCCGGCGCCGACGCGGTGCTGGCCGCCAGCGTGTTCCACTTCGGCGAGCTGTCCGTCGGCGACGTCAAGGCCGCCCTGTCCGCGGCCGGCCACCCCATCCGCGAGATCGCGGCCGCCCGCTGAGCTGACGGGTCAGAGGCCGGCTGGCGCGGCCCCGAGCTCCTCGACCGCCTGGTTGGGACCGTCCAGCGAGACCTGCGCGACGTCGCGGCGGCCGAACACGTGCAGCAGCAGCTCGCCCGGGCGCCCCTCGATGCGCACGGTCGGGTGACCGCTCCGCACGGTCTGCCGGCCGTGACCCGGAGACACCAGCTCCACACCCAGGTCGGTGCGGCGCAGCGCCAGCCGCCCCACCGAGCCGCAGGCCCGCCACAGCGCGGCCTCCAGCTCGGGCGACAGCTCGCGTGCCGTCCAGCCAGGCTGGGCGCGCAGCACGTCCTCGTGGTGCACGAAGAACTCAGCGGTGTTCATCAGCTCGTCCACGGCCGTGACCCGGGCCGGGTGCCAGAACGGCGGGCCCGTCCGTACCGTCTCGACCAGCTCGGTCCACGGTGCGGCGGCCGCCTGCTGCTGCACGGCGGCCGTGTGCCCACGTAGTCCCTTGACGTAGGTGCCGAGGGTGGCGTCCGGCCGACGCTCGCGTACCACCAGGTGCGCGGCCAGGTCCCGCGTCGTCCATCCCGCGCACTTCGTGGGGGCGTCCGGTCCGGTAGCGAGCAGGGCATCGCACAGCGCCTGCCGCTCGTCCTTGGCGTGGTGGCTCATGCACCGATCCTCCCACCTTGCTCGACACCCGGCCCGTGAGAGGCTGTCCCGTCGCCCCGATTCGAGAGTGAGACCGTGCAGACCCGTCCCTACACCCTTCGCCGCGGTCTGTATGTGCTCGGCCAGGGCATCCGCCGCGCCCCTGGCGTCTTCGCCCTGGCCGTCGTCGGCAGCGCGCTGTACGGCGTGATGACCGCGGGCACCGCCTGGGCCCTCGGCAAGGTGACGGCCGACGTCATCACCCCCTCGCTGCAGAACGGCCGGCTCGACGGCCGCGCCCTCGCCGGTGGCGCCGGCCTGATGGCCGCCGTCGCCCTGTTGCTGACCGTCGGCGTGATCGTGCGCCGGGTGGCTGCGGGCTACGCCGTCTTCAACCTCGGCGCCCTCTACCGCCGCCGGGTCACCGCCCAGTACCTGCGGCTGCCGCTGTCGTGGCACGGACAGCACCCGACCGGCCAGCTGCTGTCGAACGCGAACGCCGACGTCGAGGCCACCTGGCAGGTGTTCGCCCCGTTGCCGATGGCCATCGGCGTCGTGGTGATGCTCGTCGTCGCGGCGGCGTCGATGATCCTGGCCGACCCGGTGCTCGCGCTGATCGGCTTCTGCGTCTTCCCGCTCGTGTTCGTCGTCAACGTCGTCTTCCAGCGCTGGATGTCACCGCGCGTGACCTACGCCCAGCAGCTACGCGCCGAGGTCTCGGACGTCGCCCACGAGAGCTTCGACGGCGCCATGGTGGTCAAGTCGATGGGTCGCGAGGAGGCCGAGACCGAGCGCTTCGCCGAGGTCTCGCAGCGGTTGCGCGACGCCAACATCTCGGTCGGCCGCACCCGCGGCGTCTTCGACCCGATCATCGAGGCCATCCCCAACCTGGGCACGCTCGCCGTCCTCGGAGTCGGGACGGCGCGCGCGTCGTCCGGCCTGGCGACGGCGGCCACGGTCGTCCAGGTCGCGTACCTGTTCTCGCTGTTGGGTTTTCCGGTGCGCGCGCTCGGCTGGGTGCTGGGCGAGCTGCCGCGCAGCGTCGTCGGCTGGGACCGGGTGCAGGCCGTGCTGGACGCCGAGGGTGGGCTCGCGTACGGCACGACCACCCCCGCGGCGTCAGCGGCCGGGGCGGCGCGCGTCGTCGTCCGCGACGTCGACTACGCCCACATCGACCAGGCCGGGCAGCCCGTGCCGGTGCTGCGCGGCGTCAGCCTGGACGTCGAGCCCGGCCGCACGGTCGCCGTGGTGGGTGCGACCGGGTCCGGCAAGTCGACGCTCACCTCGCTGCTGGTGCGGCTCGCCGACCCGGACGCCGGCAGCGTCCAGCTGGACGGTGTCGACCTGCGCGACCTGGTCGAGGGCGCGGTCGCTGACAGCGTCGCCCTGGTGCCGCAGCAGACGTTCCTGTTCGACGACACCGTGCGCGGCAACATCCTGCTGTCCGACCCCCGGCTGGAAGACCCGGACGACCGCCGGGTGTGGGCCGCGCTGCGGCTCGCGCAGGGTGACGGCTTCGTCGCCGCGCTACCGCACGGGCTGGACACGCACGTCGGCGAGCGCGGCACCACGCTGTCCGGTGGGCAGCGGCAGCGCATCGCGCTGGCCCGGGCCTTGGTGCGTCATCCGCGACTGCTGGTCCTGGACGACGCCACGAGCGCCGTCGACCCGCGGATCGAGGCGGCCATCCTCGCCGGTCTGCGCGAGGCGGCCGACGGCACGACGGTGGTGGTCGTGGCCTACCGCAAGGCCACCATCGCGCTGGCCGACGAGGTGGTCTTCGTCTCCGGTGGCCGGGTCGTCGACCGTGGCACGCACGCCGAGCTCTCCGAGCGCAGCGTCGCCTACCGCAACCTGGTCGACGCCTACGAGCGCGAGGCGGCGGCCCGCGAGCTGGCCGAGCTCGACGCCGACGACGAGGAGGTCTCGGCATGACGCTGATCGCTGCCCGCGGCGGCGCCGACGCGCCGGGCGCGATGCACACCCTGCGCCGCGGGCTGGAGCTGTCGCCCGAGCTCACCCGAGGCCTGCGGATCACCCTGGCACTCGCGGCGGTCGCCACCGTCGGGCGCGTCGTCGTCCCGTTCTCGGTGCAGCAGACGATCGACAAGGGCCTGCTGGCGGCCGGTGGCCCGGACGCCGCGAACGTCACGCAGCTGCTCTCGCTCGCTGCGGTCCTCGTGGTGATCACGGCGTTCTGCGCCTACCAGGTCAACCTGCGGCTGTTCCGCGCCGCCGAGAGCGGCCTGGCCACGCTGCGGGTCGGAGCGTTCCGGCACGTCCACGACCTGTCGGTGCTCACCCAGAGCAGCGAGCGCCGCGGCTCGCTGGTCTCGCGGGTCACCAGCGACGTCGACACGATCTCGACCTTCGTCCAGTTCGGCGGCCTGATGCTGATCCTGTCGACGCTGCAGCTGACGGTCGCCACCGGGCTGATGCTGGTGTACTCGCCGCTGCTCACCGCAGTCGTCTGGGGTTGCTTCCTGCCGGTGTTCCTGCTGGCTCGGCCCATGCAGCGCAAGGTGTCCGAGGCCTATGCGCTCGTGCGCGAGCGGGTCGGCGCCGTACTGTCGGCGGTGTCGGAGTCCGTGGTCGGTGCCGCCACGATCCGTGCGTACGCGGTCGAACGCCGTACGGCGGAGCGGGTCGACGCCGCGGTGAAGGACCACCGTGACGCGGCGGTCCGCGCGCAGGTGCGGGTGGCGGCGACCTTCTCGACCGGCGTCCTGGTCAGCGGCCTGGTCAGCGTGGCCGTCGTCGTCGTCGGCACCTGGCGCGGCGTCAACGGCCACCTCACCCTCGGTGAGCTGCTGGCCTTCCTGTTCCTGGTGCAGCTGTTCACCGGACCGGTGCAGATCGGCACCGAGGTGCTGAACGAGATGCAGAACGCGCTCGCCGGCTGGCGACGGGTGCTCACCGTCGTCGACACCGCGGCCGACGTCGCGGACCCCGGTGACGACGGCGAGGTGCTGCCGAGAGGACCGATCCGGGTCCAGTTCGACCACGTGTCGTACGCCTACCCCGGCGGCCCCACGGTGCTGCACGACGTCGACCTCGAGATCGCGCCGAGCAGCCGCATCGCGATCGTCGGCGAGACGGGTTCGGGGAAGACGACCTTCGCCAAGCTGCTGACCCGGCTGATGGACCCGCTCACCGGCTGCGTGCTCGTCGACGGCGTCGACCTGCGGCGGGTGCGCTTCTCGTCGCTGCGCGAGCGCGTCGTCCTGGTGCCGCAGGACGGCTTCCTGTTCGACGAGACGCTGCTGGCGAACGCACGGTTCGCCCGGCCCGAGGCCAGCGAGGCCGACGTCGTCCTGGCGTTCACCGAGCTCGGGCTGGCGGACTGGCTCGAAGGGCTGCCGCACGGGCTGCAGACCCGGGTCGGGCAGCGTGGTGAGTCGCTGTCGGCGGGTGAGCGGCAGCTGGTGGCGCTGGCCCGCGCCTACCTTGCCGACCCCGACCTGCTGGTGCTCGACGAGGCGACGTCCGCGGTCGACCCGGCCACCGAGGTGCGCATCCAGCGGGCGCTCGACAGCCTCACCCGCGGCCGCACCTCGATCGCCATCGCGCACCGGCTGTCGACCGCCGAGGCCGCTGACGAGGTGCTCGTGGTGGACGCCGGGGTGGTCGTCGAGCGCGGCCGGGCAGCCGACCTCGTCCGGCAGGGCGGGGTGTACGCGCGGCTGCACGACAGCTGGATCGCCCAGCAGCGTCAGCCCTGACTGCTCTGGGGGGCGCGGTGCAATCCACGGCTGGTCACCGAGTGCACGGATTGGTTGTCCGACAACCGGTTGTCGGTGGCCGACCCTAGGGTTGTCGCATGACGACGACGGTAGCGCGGGCTGAGGCCGACGGCCTGCTCGCTGCGGCGCAGGCCGCGCTGGACGGGGTGGCGGACGTCGAGGCCTGGACGTTGTCCGACCAGCAGGTCACCCAGGGCGTGGTGAGGTTGCAGCGGCTGTCGAGGCTGGTGGCAGCGCAGCAGCTGCGGCTGGTGGCGGAGGCTGAGACCCGCGGGCTGCCCGCGAAGGCGGGACATCGGCGGCCGTCCGGCTGGCTCCGCAGCGTCCTGCCGACCCTCACGGCGGGTCAGGCAGCGGCTTTGGCGGGGCGCGCGGAGACGCTGTTCACGGCGGCGGTCGCGGCCGAGCTAACGGCTACGCGGGACGCCGTGCTGGCCGGCGACGTCGCGCTGGACCAGGCTGAGGTCGTCGCCGGCGCCGTGGCTGCCCTGGTGCCGCCGCAGTCCCCGGCCGGCACGGTCGACGCGGTGACGCTGGTCGAAGCCGAGGCCTTCCTGTTGCAGCAAGCACGGGCGCACGACGCGCGGGCGCTTGCCCGACTGGCGACCAGCCTGCGAGTCCGGCTCGATCCCGACGCTGACGACCGGCTTGCCCGCGACGAGCTGGCCCGCGACCAGGTCCGGGGTCTGACGATGGCCTCCCTTCCGTCCCGGATGGTGCATGTTTCCGGGCTGTTGACCCCCGAGTGCGGGGCCGCCCTGGCGACCGCGATCGACGCCTGGTCAGCGCCCCAGCCGTCCGCTGACGGCACACCCGACCCGCGGACCAGTGCTCAACGGCGCCATGACGGCCTGCTGCGCTTGGCCGAGACCGCCATCACGGCGACCGGGGTGGGCCGGTTGCCCAGCACCCACGGTTCGCCGTACCGGATCATCGCCTCCGTCCCGCACCACACCCTGGCCGCCGCCCTCGCGGGCGACCCCCTCGACGGTCACGAGCCCGCGCGGTTGGCCGACGCGACGGCGCTGTCTGCCCACAGCCTGAGGGTGATCGCCTGCGGGGCAGAGATCGTTCCGGTCGTGATCGACGACGACGGCAATCCGCTGGACGTCGGCGACACCCAGTACGCGTTCCCGACGAAGCAGCGCCTGGCCATCGCGTCGCGCGACGGGCACTGCACGTATCCCGGCTGCACGGCGCCGCCATCGTGGTGCCAGGTCCACCACCTGGAGCGCTTCGCCGACGGCGGCCCGACCTCGGTGTCCAACGGCGCTCTCCTGTGCGGCTTCCATCACCGCTACGTCCACGCCAGCGGCCAGGTCGGACGTCTGGTCCGGGGGGTGGTGGTCTGGCGTGGCGCAGTGGGTGAGACCGAGCCCACCCGCTCGATCACCCGGGCTCAGCGCGCCCTCGACCATCTCGCCCGCCGCTGGCTGGCGCGGCGACGGTGCTGAAGCACAGGGCGTGCTCAGCCGTCCACGTCCCAGCGGTGGTGGCTGATGTCGTGCAGGTAGTAGCGGGCCAGCGAGGCGACGGTGAAGACCGCGCCGTCCGAGCGGCGTCCGGACCGCTTCCACTGCGCGCCCCGGACGCCATCGAGCAGGGTGGCGACGGCCAGCGCCCCTTCGCGCAGCGACCGGGCGACCTCAGCCGGGTCGCGGTCGGCGTAGCCGCCGTCGACGGCCGCCTGGTCCTGGTCCCAGTTCTCGAACACGGGGTCGTCCTCGTCGAGCAGCCGGGCGAAGCGCCGGCCGAACACCTCGTGCACGTCGGCGACGTGTCCGGCGTACTCGAGCGGAGACCAGGTGGCGTCGTCCGGCCGGCGCCCGACATCGGCCCGCCCCAGCACCCGCTCCCAGGCGATCGCGTTGGCGCGCACCAGCTCCGGCACGTGCGCGGCGTCGAGGGCGGACACGTCCAGCCCGCACTGCGGGCAGGGGCGGTCGAGCACCCAGGTCCAGTCCTTGGTGTCGGGTTCGATCGGCATGGGCACAATGGTGCCGTGCCCGACTCCCTACCGACCTCCCCGTTGGCTGCCGATCTCGCCGCGCGGCTCAAGCGCGACGGCGACGGGCTGGTGTGCGCGGTGGTGCAGCAGCACGACTCCGGCGAGGTGCTGATGGTCGGCTGGATGGACGACGAGGCGCTGCACCGCACGCTCACCACCCGCCGGGTCACGTTCTGGAGCCGCAGCCGTCAGGAGTACTGGCGCAAGGGCGACACGAGCGGCAACGTGCAGCACGTCCACGGCGTGGCACTGGACTGCGACGGCGACGCGCTGCTCGTGCGGGTCGACCAGGTCGGCCCGGCCTGCCACACCGGCACCAGCACCTGCTTCGCCGGCCGCGACCTGCCGGTGACCGGGGTGCCGGTGTGAGCGAGGCCGCGCCGGACGGGCCGACGCCCGACCTGGCCTTCGGCCGCACCTGGCCCGACCTCGACACCTTCCGCACGCTGGCCCGCGACCGGCGGGTGATCCCCGTGGTGCGCCGGCTGCTGGCCGATGCCGAGACCCCGCTGGGGGTCTACCGCAAGCTGGGCCGCGACGAGCCGGGCACCTTCCTGCTCGAGTCCGCCGAGCACGGCGGTGTCTGGTCGCGCTACTCGATCGTCGGTGCCCGTTGCGCTGCAACGCTCACGTCGGTCGACGGGCAGGCGCACTGGATCGGCGAGCCTCCGGTCGGCGTCCCCACCTCCGGCGACCCGGCCGCGGCGCTGCGCGACACGGTGGCCGCCCTGCGCACCCCGGCCCTGCCCGGCCTGCCACCGCTGACCGGTGGGCTGGTCGGCGCGCTCACCTACGACGTCGTACGGCGCTGGGAGCGGCTCCCGGACGACAATGTCGACGACCTCGGGCTACCCGAGCTCACGATGATGCTCGCCACCGACCTGGCGGTGCTCGACCACGCGGACGGGTCGCTGCTGCTGGTCGCCAACGCGGTCAACAAGGATGCGACGGACGCGCGGGTCGACGACGCATGGGCCGACGCGGTCGACCGCCTCGACCGCATGGTCGAGCTGCTGGGCAGCCCGGCACCGAGCACCGTCGGGGTGCCGGACGACAGCGAGCCCAAGGTCCGCGCGCAGCTGTTCGGGTCGGAGTACGCGGCGATGGTCGAACGCGCCAAGGAAGCCGTGCGGGCGGGGGACGTGTTCCAGGTCGTGCCGTCACAGCGGTACGAGATCGACTGTCCCGCAGACGCTCTGGACGTCTACCGGGTCCTGCGCGCGTCGAACCCGAGCCCCTACATGTACCTGCTGCGGCTGCCGACCGTCGACGGTCGGCCCTACGACGTCGTCGGCTCCAGCCCTGAGGCGCTCGTCAAGGTCGACGGCCGGCACGTCATGACCCACCCGATCGCGGGCACCCGGCCGAGGGGGACGACGCCGGAGCAGGACGTCGCGCACGCCGAGTCGCTGCTGGCGGACGAGAAGGAGCGGGCCGAGCACCTCATGCTGGTCGATCTGGCCCGCAACGACCTGGCCCGGGTGTGCGACGCGGGCAGCGTCGAGGTGCTCGACTTCATGCAGGTCGAGCGCTACAGCCACGTGATGCACATCGTCTCGACCGTCGTCGGGCGGCTGCGAGACGGTTGCTCGGCCTACGACGCCCTCGTCGCGACGTTCCCGGCCGGCACGCTGAGCGGGGCGCCGAAGGTGCGTGCCATGGAGCTCATCGACGAGATGGAGACCACGCGGCGGGGCCTGTACGGCGGCACGGTCGGCTACCTCGACTTCGCCGGCGACCTCGACATGGCGATCGCGATCCGGACCGCGGTGATCCGTGACGGGGTCGCGTTCGTCCAGGCCGGCGGGGGAGTGGTCGCCGACTCCGACCCGCTCGCCGAGCACCAGGAGTCGGTCAACAAGTCGATGGCCGTGCTGCGCGCCGTGGCCGCCGCGTCCGGGCTGCGGTCCGCGCCGTGACCCGGCGGCTCACCGGCCCGGCCGCGGCCGTGCTGCTCGCGCTGCTCGGCGCCGTCCTCGCGCTGCTGTCGGCGTCCCGGCCGTGGGTGCACGCCGTCGTCACCGACCCGGTGCTCGGGCGCACCACGGTGACGGCATCCGGGCGGCAGGCCGCGGCCGTCGTCCCGGCCGTGGCGCTGGTCGCCCTCGCCGGCGGCGTGGCGCTGCTGCTGTCCCGCGTCATCGGACGGCGGGTGACCGGCGTGCTGCTAGTGCTGGCCGGTGCGGCGGCGGCGGCGGCGTCCGTGAGCACGGTCCGGTCACCGGACGCCGGGATCGCCGACCTCGTGGGCCGCGCCCTGGCCACCGTCGGCAGCACCGACGCGCAGGTGAGCGTCACCGCGTGGCCGTGGGTGGCTGTCGTCGGCGGCGCGCTGGTCGTGTGCGCCGGCACGCTGGCCGTCGTGCAGGCTCGACGGTGGGGCACGCCACGGTCGCGGTACGAGTCGCCCGTCGATCCGGCGCACAGTGCGGGGGTCGAGGTGCGCCCGGCTCCACCGGCCGGCCCGGGCGACGACCCTGGGGCGACCTGGGACGCGCTGACCCGTGGCGAGGACCCGACCCGCTGAGCGGCGCGGCACCTGCCACAATGGCACGGTCGTCGGCGGCACCGCCGCCCGCACCAGCCGCTCCAGGAGGGCACCGGACATGACCGAGCACGCGAACGCCGCTCACGGCAGCCACGGCAACACCGTCGCGGCGTGGACCATGGTCGGCGTCCTCATCGTGGCCGCCTTCGTGATGAGCCTGGCCGTGGTCCTCGCGTCGGTCCTCGTGTTCGTCATCGGCGCCGTGCTGGCCGTCCTGGGCGTGGTGGCCGGCAAGGTGCTGTCGCTGGCCGGCTACGGCAGCGTGCAGCCGAGCGACCCGAGCGTGCCCACCGGCATCCGCTGACCCTGCCCGTAGCACCCGAACCACCCGCGACGGCTGCGCCGCTTCGCTAGGCTCGCGGCGGTAAGTGCCGACGCGCTGCGAGGAGTCCGCCGTGACCCAGTTCCCCGACGACCCGCCCCCGAACCAGCCGCCGTACGGCAGTGCGCCGCCCCCGGCGCCGGGGTACGGCCAGGACGCCGGAGCCGGCACCCCGCCGCCGAACTACCTGGTGTGGGCCATCCTCAGCACGGTGCTGTGCTGCCTGCCGCTCGGGGTCGTCTCGATCGTGTTCGCCGCCCAGGTCAACGGCAAGTACGCCGTCGGGGACTACGCCGGTGCCCAGGACAGCTCCGACAAGGCCCGCAAGTTCGCCATCTGGTCTGCGGTCGCCGGGCTCGTCGTCGGTGCCGTGTGGGTCATCCTGCTCGTCGTGGGTGTCTTCAGCCTGTCCAGCAGCTCGTCGACCGTCGGCTGAGCCATGTCGCTCGTGCTGACGCGCGGTGCGCCCCGTGGATCGACCGGGTGGCGCGGCAGCCTCGCGCCGACAGCCGTCGCGGTGGCAGCGGCGGGAGTGACGGCGTTCGTGGCCCGGGTCGACCCCAACGCGGCCGGCCACTACCCGACCTGCCCGTTCCTGTACGTCACGGGCGCCTACTGCCCGGGCTGCGGATCCCTGCGGGCGTTGCACGCGCTCGGCCACGGTGACGTGAGTGTGGCGCTGGCCCGCAACCCGCTGGCCGTGCTCGCCGCCGGACTGCTCCTCGTGCTGTGGGCCTCGTGGCTGCGGCGGTCGGTCAGCGGCCGGCCGCGCCGGCTGACCCCGGCCTGGGTGATCTGGGTGGGTCTCGCCGTCGTCCTGGTGTTCTGGGTGCTCCGGAACCTGCCCGGCTTCGCGTGGCTCGCCCCGTAGGCCCCCTCGCGCCGCTAGCCTCTGGCCCGCACCGGCCGACGCGGCCGCGACAGGGAGGGGACTCACGATGACGCAGGAGCCCGGTCCACAGGACCAGCCGCCGGACCCGTACCGCCAGCCGTCGCCGTACGGCGCGCCGCCGCCTGCGTACGGTCCGCCGCCGCCTGCGTACGGTCCGCCGCCGGCTGCGTACGGCAACGCACCCGCGGCCGGGTACGCGCCCCTTCAGGCGCCCGGGCCGGGCCCGCGCGCTGGCATGGGACGACGGTTGGTTGCGCGCATCATCGACGCGGTCCTGCTCGGCGCCGTGCTGGTCGCCATCGCCATCCCCACCGGTGTCTTCTCGACCCTGACCAACCAGGCGACCGGCAACACCTCAGGGATCCGGCTGAACGTCGCGATCAACGGCGTCTCGCTGCTGCTCGGCGCGCTGTACGAGATCGGCCTGGTGAGCTGGCGCGGGGCGACGCTGGGCAAGATGGCGCTCGGGATCCGCATCGTCGATCTCGGCACCGGTGTGGTTCCCACGGTGGGTGCTGCGTCGCTGCGCTGGCTGATCCCGGCGCTCGGGTCGTTCGTCTGCGGCGTGGGTCAGCTGCTGGTGTACGTCTCGCCGTTCTTCGACGGCAGCGGCCGTCAGCAGGGGTGGCACGACAAGGTGGCCAAGACGATGGTGATCTCGGGCTGAGCCGGCCCGCTCGCCCGCCGAGGCCCCCCGCGGTCAGCGGGGGGCCGCGGTCGCTCTACGATCAGAGCCGGTTGACCTGCGAGACCGCGATGGGGGTGAGGGGCCTGACCGTGCTGGACGACATTCTGGTCGGCGTGCGCGAGGACCTCGCCGTTCGCGAGGCCCGCACCCCGCTCGACGAGCTGCGGCAGCGGGTCGAGCGCGTGGCGCCGGCCCAGAACGCGCACGCAGCACTGCTGGCCGGCGGTGGCGTCAAGGTCATCGCGGAGGTCAAGCGGTCGAGCCCGAGCAAGGGCGCGCTCGCGGCGATCGCCGACCCGGCCGGCCTGGCCACCGACTACGCCGCCGGCGGAGCCAGCGTGATCAGCGTGCTGACCGAGCAGCGCCGCTTCGGTGGCAGCCTCGACGACCTCGACCTCGTCCGCCGTGTGGTCGACACTCCGTTGCTGCGCAAGGACTTCGTGGTCTCCAGCTACCAGCTGTGGGAGTCGCGTGCCCACGGCGCCGACGTCGTCCTGCTCATCGTCGCGGCCCTCGAGCAGCCGGCCCTGGTGTCGCTGCACGAGCGCGCGCTGTCCCTCGGCATGACGGTGCTGGTCGAGGTGCACGACGAGGTCGAGCTCGAGCGGGCCCTCGACGCCGGGGCCCGGGTGGTCGGGGTCAACGCGCGCGACCTGCGCACGCTCGAGGTCGACCGCGCCACGTTCGCCCGGCTGGCCCCGCGCATCCCGAGCGGCATCGTGCGCGTCGCCGAGTCCGGCGTCCGCGGCACCCACGACGTGATCGACTACGCGCGGCACGGTGCGGACGCGGTCCTGGTCGGCGAGAGCCTGGTCACCGGCGGCTCCCCGCGCTCGGCGGTGGCCGATCTGGTCGCTGCGGGCGCGCACCCCGCGCTGCGCCCGACCCGCTGACCCGGCACGGCCGCCCGGCCAGCCGGCTGGCGGGTGATGGCCCGGCCGCACCACCTGAGACACTGAGCGCATGACCTTGCCGGGCAGCACCCCGTCGTCCTCCACCGGTCTCGACCACCGCGACGGGCGGTTCGGGCCGTACGGCGGCCGGTACGTGCCGGAGGCGCTGGTGGCGGCCCTCGACGAGCTCGACGCGGCTTTCCGCGCGGCCCTGGTCGACCCGGACTTCGTCGCCGAGCTCGACACGCTGCACCGCACCTACTCCGGCCGCCCCAGCCTGCTCACCGAGGCGCCCCGCTTCGCCGAGCACGCCGGTGGCGCGCGCGTGCTGCTCAAGCGCGAGGACCTCAACCACACCGGGTCGCACAAGATCAACAACGTCCTCGGCCAGGCGCTGCTCACCCGCCGCATGGGCAAGCGCCGGATCATCGCCGAGACCGGCGCCGGGCAGCACGGGGTCGCCTCGGCCACCGCCGCCGCGCTGCTCGGGCTGGAGTGCGTCGTCTACATGGGTGAGGAAGACACCCGGCGCCAGGCGCTGAACGTCGCCCGGATGCGGCTGCTCGGCGCCACCGTGGTGCCGGTGACCACCGGGTCACGCACCCTCAAGGACGCGATGAACGAGGCGATGCGCGACTGGGTCACCAACGTCGAGCACACGCACTACCTGATCGGCACCGTGGCTGGCCCGCACCCGTTCCCGACCATGGTGCGCGAGTTCCACCGGGTCATCGGCGACGAGGCACGAGCGCAGGTGCTCGAGCTGGTCGGCCGGCTGCCGGACGCCGTCCTGGCCTGCGTGGGTGGCGGCTCCAACGCGATCGGGATCTTCCAGTCGTTCATCGACGACGTCGGCGTGCGGCTGGTCGGTCTCGAGGCCGGCGGCGACGGCGTGGGCTCCGGCCGGCACGCGGCCAGCATCACCGGCGGCACACCCGGCGTGCTGCACGGCGCCCGCTCGTACGTCCTGCAGGACGACGACGGCCAGACGGTCGAGAGCCACTCGATCTCGGCCGGGCTCGACTATCCCGGCGTCGGGCCCGAGCACGCCTGGCTGCACGACAGCGGTCGTGCGACCTACCACCCGGTGAGCGACGCCGAGGCGATGGACGCCTTCCGGTTGCTCTGCCGCACCGAGGGGATCATCCCGGCCATCGAGAGCGCACACGCCCTGGCCGGTGCACTCACGTTGGGCCGCGAGCTCGGGCCGCAGGCCGTGCTGCTGGTCAACCTGTCCGGCCGCGGCGACAAGGACGTCGACACCGCCGCTCGCTGGTTCGGCCTCGTCGACGGCGGCGACCTCGTCGAGGCGGCCGAGCTCAAGGCCGCCGAACCTGTCGCGGACGCGGACGGGAGCGGCTGGTGAGCAGCGTCGAAACCACCCTCGCGGCAGCCCGCGCCGAGGGCCGAGCCGCGCTCGTGGCCTATCTCCCGGTGGGGTTCCCGGACGTCGACACCTCGGTGCGCGCGATGCAGGCGCTGGTGCGCGGGGGAGCGGACGTGGTGGAGGTCGGCGTGCCGTACTCCGACCCGCTGATGGACGGCCCGGTGATCCAGCACGCGGTCGAGGCCGCCCTGCGCGGTGGCACCCGCACCCGCGACACCTTCACGGCGGTGCGCGCGGTCGCGGATGCCGGGGCCAGCGCGCTCGTGATGACCTACTGGAACCTGGTCGAGCGCTACGGCGTCGAGCGGTTCGCGGACGACCTGGCTGCGGCGGGGGGCGCCGGGCTCATCACCCCCGACCTCATCCCGGACGAAGCGCAGGAGTGGCTGGCCGTCGCCGAACGGCACGACCTCGACCGGGTCTTCCTCGTCGCGCCCAGCTCGACCGACGACCGGCTGCGCTCCACCACCGCGGCCTGCCGGGGCTTCGTGTACGCGGCCAGCACCATGGGCGTCACCGGCGCCAGGGACGCGGTGGGCTCCGGCGCCCAGCGGCTCGTCGAGCGGGTGCGGGCGGTCACCGACCTGCCGGTCTGCGTCGGCCTGGGCGTCTCGACCGGCCAGCAGGCCGCCGAGCTCGCCGCTTATGCCGACGGCGTCATCGTCGGGTCGGCGCTCGTGCGCTGCCTCGCGGACGCGCCGGACGTCGACACCGGGCTGGCCGATCTCGAGCGGTTGACCCGCGAGCTCGCCGATGGCGTGCGCGCCGGCCGGCGCCAGCCCCTCACCGGCGGGGGTGTGCGATGACCGCCGGCCTGGGTGCGACGATCCCGAGCCCGGCGCAGAGCGTGTGGTTCCTCGGGCCACTCCCGGTGCGCGCGTACGCGTTGTGCATCCTCATCGGCATCGTGGTGGCGGTCACCATCGCCTCGCGCCGCTGGCGGGCGCGCGGTGGCCGTGAGGGCGCGGTGCTCGACATCTCGGCCTGGGCGGTGCCGTTCGGCATCATCGGGGCGCGGATCTACCACGTGGCGACCAGCTGGCAGCCCTACTTCGGTGCCGACGGCCACCCGCTGGACGCACTCAAGATCTGGAACGGCGGTCTGGGGATCTGGGGCGCCGTGGCAGGGGGCGCTCTCGGCGCGGCGATCGCGTGCCGGCGGCTCAACGTGTCGTTCCTGATGTTCGCCGACGCCGCGGCGCCGGGCGTGGCAGTGGCCCAGGCGGCCGGTCGCATCGGCAACTGGTTCAACAACGAGATCTACGGCGGGCGCACCAGCCTGCCGTGGGGGCTGCGGGTGCACGAGTGGGACGGCGCAGCCGGGCGGGCGGTGGTTGACAGCTCGGGCAACCCGGTGCTGCTCCCCGGCGCCTACCACCCGACGTTCCTCTACGAGGCGCTGTGGTGCCTGGTGGTCGCGACGGTGGTGGTGCTGCTCGACCGCCGCTTCCAGCTCGACCGCGGGCGCACCTTCGCGCTGTACGTGATGCTCTACACGATCGGTCGGTTGGTGATCGAGACGATGCGCTCGGACGCCGCCAACCTCATCCTCGGTCACCGGCTCAACGAGTGGACGAGCGTCCTGGTGTTCTTCGGTGCGTTCGTCGGCTTCCTGCTGGCCCAGCGGGCCTCGCGCAGGAAGTCTCACCATGCGGACACAATTCCCGAGACGCAAGACGTGTAACCAGCCGGAAACCTGGGCTAGAGTCTCCTCATCCTGCGGGCCAGTGCCGTCCACGCGGGAGGTCGGCGGGGTCCCCCGACGACATCGTGCGTCTCCCTGACCATCCCCGGACTCGGGGCCGGCCACACGACGAGGACGGTGAGCTCGTGAGTCTTGGCAGTTTCAGCGCGCGCCCGGCGCCGACGGGCCTGTACGACGGTCGGCACGAGCACGACGCCTGCGGGGTCGCCTTCGTCGCCACGATGCGCGGGCACGCCGGGCACGACATCGTCGAGCACGCCCTCACCGCGCTGCGCAACCTCGACCACCGGGGCGCCACCGGGGCCGACCCCACGGTGGGCGACGGTGCCGGGATCCTGACCCAGGTGCCGGACGAGTTCCTGCGCGCCAGCGTCGACTTCGAGCTCCCGCCCGCGGGCGCGTACGCCGTGGGCACGGCGTTCCTGCCGGCTGACCCTGGGGCCCAGGCGGACGTCGTCCGGCGGCTCGAGCTGCTCGCGGCCGACGAGGGCCTGACCGTCCTGGGCTGGCGCGAGGTGCCGGTGAGCGTCGACCTCGTCGGCGAGGTGGCGCGGGCGTGTATGCCGGCGTTCCGTCAGCTCTTCGTCGCCGCGTCCGGCAGCCGCCTGGTCGGCCTCGGCCTCGAGCGACTCGTGTACGCGCTGCGCAAGCGGGCCGAGCACGAGCTCGACGTCTACTTCCCGTCGCTGTCGTCGCGCACCCTGGTCTACAAGGGGATGCTGACGACCGGTCAGCTCGAGCCGTTCTTCCCCGACCTGTCCGACCGCCGGTTCGCCACCGAGCTGGCCCTGGTGCACTCGCGCTTCTCGACCAACACGTTCCCGTCGTGGCCGCTCGCGCACCCGTTCCGGCTGATCGCGCACAACGGCGAGATCAACACGGTGCAGGGCAACCGCAACTGGATGGCGGCGCGCGAGAGCCAGATCGCCACCGACCTCATCCCCGGTGACATGTCGCGGCTGTTCCCGATCTGCAGCCCCGAGGCGAGCGACTCGGCGTCCTTCGACGAGGTGCTGGAGCTGCTGCACCTGGCCGGCCGCTCGCTGCCGCACGCCGTGCTGATGATGATCCCCGAGGCGTGGGAGAACCACACCGAGATGGACGCCGCCCGGCGGGCGTTCTACGAGTTCCACTCGATGTTCATGGAGCCCTGGGACGGGCCGGCCTGCGTCACCTTCACCGACGGCACCCTGATCGGCGCCGTCCTCGACCGCAACGGCCTGCGCCCCGGCCGGTACTGGGTCACCGAGGACGGTCTGGTCGTCCTCGCCTCCGAGGTCGGCGTGCTCGACCTCGACCCGGCCACGGTGGTGCGCAAGGGCCGGCTGCAGCCGGGCCGGATGTTCCTCGTCGACACCGAGCACGGCCGGCTCGTCGGTGACGACGAGATCAAGGCCGAGCTCGCAGCCCAGAACCCCTACGAGGAGTGGTTGCACGCCGGGCTGATCGAGCTCGCCGACCTGCCCGAGCGCGAGCACGTGGTGCACACCCCGGCGTCCGTCGAGCGCCGGCAGCGCACCTTCGGCTACACGGAGGAGGAGCTGCGGATCCTCGTCACCCCGATGGCGCGAGCGGGCGCCGAGCCGATCGGCTCGATGGGCACCGACACCCCGGTAGCCGTTCTGTCCCAACGGCCACGGCTGCTCTTCGACTACTTCACCCAGCTGTTCGCCCAGGTCACCAACCCGCCGCTGGACGCGATCCGCGAAGAGCTCGTGACAGCCCTCGGCACCGCGATCGGCCCGGAGGGCAACGCCCTGTCGGTGTCGCCCGCTCACTGCCGCCAGGTCGTGCTGCCGTTCCCGGTGATCGACAACGACGAGCTCGCCAAGATCGTGCACATCAACGCCGACGGTGACCTGCCCGGCTACGCCACCACCGTCGTCCGCGGGCTGTACGACGTCAACGGCGGCGGCGCGGCGCTGCGCGAGCGGCTGCACGAGATCTTCGACGAGGTGTCGCAGGCCATCGAGGCCGGTGCGCGCTTCGTCGTCCTGTCCGACCGCGACTCAGGCCGCGACCTCGCGCCGATCCCGTCGCTGCTGCTCACCTCCGCAGTGCACCACCACCTGATCCGCGCCAAGACCCGCACCCAGGTCGGCCTCCTGGTCGAGGCCGGCGACGTGCGCGAGGTGCACCACGTCGCGCTCCTGATCGGGTACGGAGCCGCTGCGGTCAACCCCTACCTGGCCATGGAGTCCGCCGAGGACCTGGCCCGGCGCGGCCTGCTCGGCGACGTCCGGTCCGAGGACGCGGTGCGCAACCTCATCAAGGCGCTCGGCAAGGGCGTGCTCAAGGTGATGAGCAAGATGGGGATCTCGACCGTCGCCTCCTACCGCGGCGCGCAGGTGTTCGAGGCCATCGGGCTGTCGAAGGACCTCGTGGCCGAGTTCTTCACCGGCACCACGTCCCAGCTCGGGGGAGTGGGGCTGGACGTCGTGGCCGAGGAGGTTGCGCGGCGCCATGCGGGCGCCTACCCGCCGGACGGCGTCCGGCTGGCCCACCGCCGGCTGGAGGTCGGCGGCGAGTACCAGTGGCGGCGCGAGGGAGAGCCGCACCTGTTCGACCCCGAGACCGTGTTCCGGCTGCAGCACGCCACCCGCGCCCGGCGCTACGACGTCTTCCAGCAGTACACCCGCCGGGTCGACGAGCAGGCGGAGCGCTTGATGACCCTGCGCGGTCTGCTGCGCCTGCGCGACGGCGAGGCGGACGGCGGCTCGCCGGCCATCCCGGTCGACGAGGTCGAGCCGGTCAGCGAGATCGTCAAGCGGTTCTCCACCGGCGCGATGAGCTACGGCTCGATCAGCCAGGAGGCGCACGAGACGCTGGCCGTCGCCATGAACCGGCTCGGTGGCCGCTCCAACACCGGGGAGGGCGGCGAGGACGACGACCGGCTGCTCGACCCGGTGCGGCGCAGCGCGGTCAAGCAGGTCGCGTCCGGCCGGTTCGGGGTCACCAGCCTCTACCTGACCCACGCCGACGACATCCAGATCAAGATGGCGCAGGGTGCCAAGCCCGGCGAGGGCGGTCAGCTGCCGGCGCACAAGGTCTACCCGTGGGTCGCCCGCACCCGGCACTCGACCCCGGGAGTCGGGCTCATCTCGCCGCCGCCGCACCACGACATCTACTCCATCGAGGACCTCGCCCAGCTGATCCACGACCTCAAGAACGCCAATCCCTCGGCCCGGGTCCACGTCAAGCTCGTCTCCGAGGTCGGCGTCGGCACCGTCGCCGCCGGCGTCAGCAAGGCGCACGCCGACGTCGTGCTCATCTCCGGGCACGACGGTGGCACCGGCGCCTCGCCGCTGACCAGCCTCAAGCACGCCGGCGCGCCGTGGGAGCTGGGATTGGCCGAGGCGCAGCAGACGTTGCTGCTCAACGGGTTGCGCGACCGGATCGTCGTCCAGGTCGACGGCCAGCTCAAGACCGGGCGCGACGTCCTGATCGCGGCGCTCCTCGGGGGTGAGGAGTTCGGCTTCGCCACCGCGCCGCTGGTGGTCAGCGGCTGCATCATGATGCGGGTCTGCCACCTCGACACCTGTCCCGTCGGGGTCGCGACCCAGAACCCCGAGCTGCGCGAGCGGTTCACCGGCAAGCCGGAGTTCGTCGAGACCTTCTTCGAGTACATCGCCGAGGAGGTGCGCAGCCTGCTCGCCTCGTTGGGGCTGCGCAGCCTCGAGGAGGCCGTCGGCCGGGTCGACCTGCTCGACTCGCGGCGAGCCGTCTCGCACTGGAAGGCGGCCGGGCTCGACCTCGCCCCGGTGCTCACGGCCATCGACCTGCCCGATGGCGCCGCGCGCCGGCACACCACCGGCCAGGACCACGGCCTGGAGAAGGCGCTCGACCACACGCTGATCTCGATGAGCGCGGACGCCTTGGAGCGCAGCGAGCCGGTGCGCATCTCGCTGCCGGTGCGCAACGTCAACCGCACCGTCGGCACGATGCTGGGTCATGAGGTGACCAAGCGCTTCCCGACCGGTCTCGCCGACGACACCATCGACGTGACGCTCACCGGGTCGGCGGGGCAGTCTCTGGGGGCCTTCCTGCCGCGTGGCGTGACCCTGCGGCTGTTCGGCGACACCAACGACTACCTGGGCAAGGGCCTGTCCGGAGGCCGGCTCGTCGTCCGGCCCGACCGCTCGTCCGTCCTCACGGCCGAGCTGAACGTCGTGGCCGGCAACGTCGTCGCGTACGGCGCGACGTCCGGTGAGATCTTCGTGCGCGGCCTGGCCGGCGAGCGGTTCTGCGTCCGCAACTCCGGCGCCACCGCGGTCGTCGAGGGAGTGGGCGACCACGCGCTCGAGTACATGACCGGCGGCACGGTGGCGATCCTCGGCGGCACCGGCCGCAACGTGGCAGCCGGGATGTCCGGCGGCACCGCGTACGTGCTGGACCTCGCGCGCGAGCGGGTCAACCCGTCTGCCCTCGCCTCCGGCGAGGTCGAGCTCACCGAGCTGACCGACGACGACGCCGCGCAGCTGCACGCGCTGGTCTCCCGGCACCGCGACGAGACCGGGTCACCGGTGGCCAGGGTGCTGCTGGAGGACTGGGCAGGCGCGCGCGGCGAGGTTCACCAAGGTGCTGCCGCGCGACTACCGCATCGTCATCGAGGTGCGCGAGAGCGCCCAGAGCGAAGGGCTCGACCCCGACAGCAACGAGGTCTGGGCTCGTATCACGGAGGCTTCCCATGGCTGACCCCCGCGGCTTCCTCACCACCCGCGACCGCGAGCTGCCCGCCCGACGCCCCGTCGCCCTGCGGTTGATGGACTGGCGCGAGGTCTACGAGGCGCAGGAGCAGGGCCAGCTGCAGCGCCAGGCCGGACGCTGCATGGACTGCGGCATCCCGTTCTGCCACCAGGGCTGCCCGCTCGGCAACCTCATCCCGGAGTGGAACGACCTCACCTGGCGCGAGGACTGGCACGAGGCGATCGAGCGGCTGCACGCGACGAACAACTTCCCCGAGTTCACCGGTCGGCTGTGCCCGGCACCGTGCGAGGCCGCCTGCGTGCTGGGCATCAACCAGCCGGCGGTCACCATCAAGCAGATCGAGGTGTCGATCATCGACCGGGCGTTCGAGGCGGGCGGCGTGCAGCCGCAGCCGCCCGAGCGGCTGACCGGCAAGACCGTTGCCGTCGTGGGGAGCGGGCCGGCCGGACTCGCGGTGGCTCAGCAGCTCACCCGGGCCGGTCACACGGTCGCCGTCTACGAGCGGGCCGACAAGGTGGGCGGCCTGCTGCGCTACGGCATCCCCGAGTTCAAGATGGAGAAGTCGGTGCTCGACCGCCGGCTGGCGCAGATGGAGGCCGAAGGCACCCGCTTCCGGCCCGGCGTCGACGTCGGCGGCTCGCTGACCGGCCAACAGCTGCGCGACCGCTACGACGCCGTCGTGCTGGCGACCGGGTCGACCGTGCCGCGTGACCTGCCGGTCCCCGGGCGCGAGCTGGGCGGGATCCTGCAGGCGATGGAGTACCTGCCGCCGGCCAACCGGGCCGCGCTCGGGGAGCCGGCCGAGGACCTGGTGAGCGCCGAGGGCCTCGACGTCGTCATCATCGGTGGCGGCGACACCGGGGCCGACTGCCTCGGGACCTCGTTGCGGCAGAAGCCGCGCAGCGTCACCCAGCTCGAGATCATGCCCCGGCCGCCGCAGGACCGTGCCGACGTCCACCCGTGGCCGACCTACCCGATGATCTTCCGGATCGCCAGCGCCCACGAAGAGGGTGGCGAGCGCGTGTACGCGGTCGGCACGAGCGAGTTCCTCGGCGACGAGGACGGCCACGTCCGAGCGCTGCGGCTGCAGGAGGTCGAGCTGGTCGACGGCCGGCCGACCGTGGTTGAGGGGACGATGCGCGAGATCCCGGCCCAGCTGGTGCTGCTGGCCATGGGCTTCACCGGCCCCGAGCCGGACGGTGTGGTGGCCCAGCTGGACGTCGAGCTGGACGAGCGCGGCAACGTGCGCCGAGATGACGACTTCGCGGCGACGGTGCCCGGGGTCTTCGTCGCCGGTGATGCCGGGCGGGGCCAGTCGTTGATCGTGTGGGCGATCGCCGAGGGCCGGGCCTGTGCTGCCGCCGTCGACCGCTACCTGACCGGCGCCACCAGCCTGCCCAGCCCGATCCGGGCGAGCGAGCGGCCGCTCACCGCCTGAGCCGGGCAGAAGCTCGCACGATTCCCCTCGACGCCCCGTGGGCGGACGACGGACCGAGCACGACCGGTCCGGCTGCGCCCGGGAATGCTGCTGACTTCTGTCCGCGGCCGGGGGCGGCGCGATCGGTGTCGCGCCCGGGATGCGCGGTTTGCCACGCCGGGTGACAGTGGTCCCGTCGGTTCGAGCGAGGAGGTCGTGGTGGCATCGAAGGTCGCGTTCCTGGTGGCGAGTGAGGGCATCGAGCAGGTCGAGCTGACCGAGCCGTGGAAGGCCGTCGAGGCCGCCGGGGCCGAGCCGGTGCTGCTGTCACCGGACTCCGGCACGGTGCAGGCGTTCAACCACCTGGACAAGGCCGACACCTTCGACGTCGACCTGACCGTCCACGACGCGCGCGTCGAGGACTTCGCGATGCTCGTGCTGCCGGGCGGGGTCGCCAACCCGGACGCGCTGCGCACCGACGAGGGTGCCGTCGACTTCATCCGCTCGTTCGTCGCCTCGGGCAAGCCGGTTGCGGCCATCTGTCACGCCTCCTGGACGCTCGCGGAGGCCGGCGTCCTGGACGGGCGGCGGATGACGTCGTGGCCGAGCCTGCAGACCGACCTCACGAACGCCGGGGCACAGTGGGTCGACGAGGAGCTCGTCGTCGACAGGAGCGGCCCCGGCCCCCTGGTCACCAGCCGCAACCCTGATGACCTGCCCGCTTTCACCAAGGCGCTGACCGACCTGCTGTGAGCGGTTGACCCGGCGGCGTCCCGTAGGCCGGGCAAGCGGTTACCCCCGATCGGCTCGGGGACTAGGCTCGCCCCCATGCGTCGCGCGAAGATCGTCTGCACCCTTGGCCCTGCCGTCTCGACGCCGGAGCAGATCCGGGCTCTGGTCGAGGCCGGTATGGATGTCGCCCGGCTGAACCTCAGCCACGGCTCCTACGCCGACCACGAGAAGGTCTACCGGATGGTGCGCGAGGCCAGCGACGCCGTGGGTCGCAGCGTCGCCGTCCTGGTCGACCTGCAGGGCCCCAAGATCCGGCTGGGCAACTTCGCCAGCGGACCGCAGGTGCTCGAGCCCGGCGACACCTTCACCATCACCACGGAAGACGTCCCCGGCGACAAGGACCTCGTGTCCACCACCTACTCGGGACTGCCGGGTGACGTGTCGGCCGGCGACCGGATCCTCATCGACGACGGCAAGGTGGCGGTAGAGGTCACCGCGGTCGAGGGGCCGCGCGTCATCACCCGGGTCGTCGAGGGGGGCACCGTCTCGAACCACAAGGGCCTCAACCTGCCCGGTGTTGCCGTCAGCGTCCCGGCGATGTCCGACAAGGACGAGGCCGACCTGCGCTGGGGTCTGAAGCTGCGGGCCGACTTCATCGCGTTGTCGTTCGTGCGCAGCGCGTCGGACGCCGACGACGTGCGCCGGATCATGCAGGAGGAGGGCGTCATGCTGCCCGTCCTCGCCAAGATCGAGAAGCCGCAGGCCGTCGACAACCTCGAAGAGATCGTCAACGTCTTCGACGGGATCATGGTGGCTCGCGGCGACCTCGGCGTCGAGCTGCCGCTGGAGCAGGTGCCGTTGGTGCAGAAGGTCGCCGTCGAGCTGGCGCGTCGCAACGCGAAGCCGGTCATCGTCGCCACGCAGGTCCTCGAGTCGATGATCGAGAACTCGCGGCCCACCCGCGCAGAAGCCTCGGACGCCGCCAACGCGGTGCTGGACGGCGCCGACGCGCTGATGCTGTCGGGGGAGACCAGTGTCGGCAAGCACCCGATCGAGGCCGTGCGCACCATGGCCCGGATCATCGAGAACACCGAGGACCACGGCCTCAACCGCATCGCGCCGCTCGGCACGATGCCGCGCACCAAGGGCGGCGCGATCACGCTGGCCGCCGCGACGGTCGGTGCCCAGCTGGACGTCAAGTACCTGGTCACCTTCACCCAGGGCGGCGACTCGGCCCGGCGGATGGCCCGGCTGCGCTCCAAGATCAAGCACCTGGTGTTCACCCCGGAGCCGGTGGTGCGCTCTCAGCTGTCGCTCACGTGGGGCGTCGAGACGTTCCTGACACCGTTCGTGACGAACACCGATGCCATGGTCAAGCAGGTCGACGCGTTGCTGCTCTCGAGCGGTCGGGCCAGCAAGGGCGACCTGGTCGTGATCGTGGCCGGCTCGCCGCCCGGGATCCCCGGCTCGACCAACGCGCTTCGGGTGCACCGGATCGGGGACGCCGAGGACGGCGCTGCGCCCGCCTACCGCGACTGAGTGCCGGGTGCGGGATTCGAACCCGCACGCCCTTTCGGACAGCGCATTTTGAGTGCGCAGCGTCTGCCATTCCGCCAACCCGGCAAGCACCGGGCCACCGGTGCAACGTCAGCGTAACGTCCGCTCCGTAGACTGTGCCGCATGGTCGACACCCCTCACCCCGCTGCAGCCACCGGACGACGCGTCGTGGTCGCCGAGGACGAGGCGCTGATCCGTCTCGACCTGGTGGAGATGCTGCGCGAGGAGGGCTTCGACGTCGTCGGCGAGGCGGGCGACGGCGAGCAGGCGGTCGCACTGGCCCGCGAGCACCAGCCCGACGTGGTGATCCTCGACGTCAAGATGCCGGTCATGGACGGGCTGTCGGCCGCCGAGCAGATCGGGCGCGACAAGCTCGGGCCCACCGTCATGCTCACTGCCTTCTCTCAGACCGAGCTCGTCGAGCGGGCCCGCGACGCCGGGGCCATGGCCTACGTCGTCAAGCCCTTCACCAAGGCAGACCTGTTGCCCGCCATCGAGATCGCGGTCTCGCGGTACGCAGAGGTGCGGGCACTGGAAGCGGAGGTGGCGGACCTGGGTGAGCGCTTCGAGACGCGCAAGCGCACCGACCGGGCCAAGGGCGTGCTGATGAAGAAGCTCGGGCTCAGCGAGCCCGAGGCGTTCCGCTGGATCCAGAAGACGTCGATGGACCGCCGGATGAGCATGCGAGAGGTGGCGGACGCGGTCATCTCCGGCATGGCTGAGTCGGGTTCCTGACGGTCGTCCGGATCACGACACAGCAGGTCGTCATGTCACGAGACGGTCACGCGTGTCGCAGGGTAGTGGGATTGGCCACAGTCAGGGTCTAGGGTCGGGTCACCCCTACGGGGCAACACCCATTGGGCTGGCACGTGCAGATGCCGGCCCCTGGCACGGGAGGACCACGTGCGTTCCATCCTCAAGCTCGGCGTCCCGGTGGTCGCCGCGGCCCTCGCTCTAGCCGCCTGTGGCGGCACCTCGAGCAGCAGCGACAACGCTGCCGGGAGCGGCGGCAAGAAGTGCGACCTCAAGATCGGCTTCTTCGGTGCTCTCACCGGTGACGCGGCCAACCTCGGCCAGAACATCCAGAACGGCGCGAAGCTGGCGATTGACGAGTACAACAAGGCGAACGCTGACTGCAAGGTCACACTGGTTCCCTTCGACTCCCAGGGTGACCCGGCGCAGGCCCCCGGCCTGGCCAAGAAGGCCATCGACGACAAGACCGTGATCGGCATCGTCGGCCCGGCCTTCTCCGGCGAGTCGAAGGCAGCAGACCCGCTGTTCAACGAGGCCGGCCTGGTCTCGATCAGCGCGTCCGCCACCAACCCGGCGCTGGCTGAGAACGGCTGGAAGACCTTCTTCCGCGTGCTCGGCAACGACGCGTCGCAGGGCCCGGCAGCCGCGAAGTACATCCAGGACGTGCTGCAGGCCAAGAAGGTCATGGTCGTCGACGACGCCTCCGAGTACGGCAAGGGCCTGGCCGACCTGGTCAAGTCGACCCTCGGAGCGACCGTGGTCGCCACCGACACGATCCAGCAGAAGCAGACGGACTTCGGTCCGACGGTCACCAAGATCCGCAGCTCCGGTGCGGACGCGGTGTTCTTCGGCGGGTACTACGCCGAGGCCGGTCTGATCAAGAAGCAGATGAACGACGCCGGCATCAAGGCGACGTTCGTGGTCGGCGACGGCGTCAAGGACGACGGCTACATCACCGCAGCCGGCGCGAAGGCCGCTGAGGGCACGATCATCACCTGCCCGTGCCTGCCCCCGGACAAGGCCGGTGGCACGTTCTTCGCCGACTACAAGGCCGCCTTCGGCACTGACCCGGCGACCTACGGTGCAGAGGCGTTCGACGCCGCGACGATCCTGCTCGACGGCATCAAGAGCGGCATCAGCGACCGCAGCAAGATGGTCGACTTCGTGAAGACCTTCGACCAGCCCGGCGTCACCAAGCAGCTGAAGTTCGACGACAAGGGCGAGCCGGCCAACGTGTCGGTCTGGGCGTACAAGGTCGAGGGCGGCAAGATCGTCCCCGACCAGGAGATCAAGTGACGTCGACGCGCCACATCGTCTGACGTGATCACGGGGCGCGGTCGGGAGCAGTAGGCTCCCGACCGCGCCCTTGCGTCCAGCCCCCCGGGAGACCGCATGAGCTTCCTGCTGAACAACTTCGTCGCGCTGACCGCGTCTGCCCTGGTGCTCGGTGCGGTCTACGCGCTCGTCGCCCTCGGGTACACGCTGGTCTACGGCGTCCTGAGACTGATCAACTTCGCGCACTCCGAGATCTGGATGTGGGGCAGCTTCGCCGCCGTCTGGGCGATGATCGCGGTCGGCGCGAACAGCGACCACGGGCTGCTCGCCGTCGCCGGTCTGCTGTTGCTCGCCCTGGTGGCGGCCATGGCCACCAGCGGTGCCGTGGCGCTGCTCGTCGAACGGGTCGCGTACCGCCGGCTGCGGCGCGTCAACGCGCCGCCGCTGGTCGCGCTGATCAGCGCCATCGGGGCGTCCTTCGTGCTCGGCGAGATCATGGGCCTGCGCGACAAGATCGTCGGCTGGGTCGGCCTGCGAGACACCCTGAACACCTACGTGACCGGCGCCCGCGACAACACCCGCTTCCCGTCGCCGGTCAGCTCCTCGCGGCTGTTCACGATCGGGGACTACGGCGTCACCAACATCGACATGCTGGTCATCGTGTCGGCCCTGGTGATGATGGTCGTGCTCGACCAGTTCATCCGCCGCTCGCGCCTCGGCCGCGGTATCCGCGCGGTCGCCCAGGACTCCGAGTCCGCGGCCCTGATGGGCGTCAACAAGGACCGCGTCGTCCAGATCACGTTCCTGCTGGGCGGCGTCATGGCCGGCGGTGCCGCCCTGCTGTACCTGATGAAGTTCGGCGTCACCCGCTGGAACGCCGGCTTCCTGCTCGGCGTCAAGGCGTTCACCGCCGCGGTCCTCGGCGGTATCGGCAACGTCCGGGGAGCCCTCATCGGCGGCTTCGTGCTGGGCCTGGCTGAGAACTATGGTTCCGCCCTCGTCGGCACGCAGTGGAAGGACGTCGTCGCGTTCGTCCTGCTGGTGGCGATCCTGTTGTTCCGGCCCACCGGCTTGCTCGGTGAGTCCCTGGGGAGGTCGCGCGCATGAGCACCGACGCATCGACGGCCACACCGTCGCCGGAGCCGGCCAACACCGGTGGCCGCACCCAGCCCAAGGGGCACTTCTCGCTCCTGGACTCGGTGCGCACGAGATGGGAGGGGCTGCCCAAGCCGGCGCGGATCGCCCTGCTCCTGCTCGGCGCGCTGTTCCTCTACCTGCTGCCCCTGCTCGACCCGCCGTACATCTCGCCGAGCGGCAGCGACTTCGGTGCCGTGCTGTTCAACGTCGCCGCCTACGTCCTGGTGGCGCTCGGCCTGAACGTCGTGCTGGGCTACGCCGGCCTGCTCGACCTGGGGTACGTCGGCTTCTACGCCGTCGGGGCCTACACGGTCGGGGTGCTCGGGTCGCTGCACGCTCACGTGCCGCTGCTCCTGCTGCTGCCCGTCGCCGCGCTCGTGGCGCTGGTGTCGGGCATCCTGCTCGGCGCCCCCACGCTGCGCGTACGCGGTGACTACCTGGCCATCGTGACGCTCGGCTTCGGTGAGATCATCCGCCTGACCGCGGTCAACTCGAGCTACCTCGGGGCCGCCGCGGGGATCAGCAACGTCCCGCGCCCGCCGAGCATCGACATCTTCTCGCTGCCGCACCTGTCGTGGGACGGGCTGGTCGCGACGATCGACCTCGAGAACACGACGACGTTCATCAAGTTCGGCATCCTCGACCAGATCCCGTACTACTGGCTGGCGCTGACGATCATCTTCCTGATCCTGCTCGGCGAGGGCCTGCTGGTGCGCAGCCGCGTCGGCCGCGCCTGGGAGGCCACCCGCGAGGACGAGGACGCCGCCGAGCTGATGGGCGTTCCGACGTTCAAGTTCAAGCTCCTGGCCTTCGCGATCGGCGCGTTCATCGGCGGCCTGTCCGGCGCCCTGTTCGCGACCCGGCAGGCGTTCATCAACCCCGAGTCCTTCCCGCTGCTGCTGTCGATCCTGTTCATCGCAGCCGTGGTCGTCGGCGGTGCGGGCAACCGGCTCGGTGTGATCATCGGGGCGATCGTCGTCTCGTACCTGCCCGAGCTGTTCCGGCCGTTCGCCGACTACCGGGTGCTGATCTTCGGTGGGCTCCTGGTGCTGCTGGCCAACTTCCGCCCGCAGGGTCTGCTCCCACCGCGCCGCAGCGTCCGGGCCAAGAAGGTCGACCAAACACTCGAGGAGCTCGAGGAGGGACCGGCTCATGTCTGAGCACTCGATCGACCCGTCGCCGGCCGACCGGCCCACCGCCGCGGGCGAGGCGCTGCTCGAGATGCGCGACGTCACGTTGCGCTTCGGTGGCGTCGTGGCCCTGGACGCCGTCTCGTTCGAGATCCGCCAGGGCGAGATCCTCGGCCTGATCGGCCCGAACGGCGCCGGCAAGACCACCTGCTTCAACGCGATGACCGGTGTCTACCAGCCGACGTCCGGTCAGGTGATGTTCCAGGGCGCTCCGCTCGGTGCGCGCAAGCGGCACGAGATCACCAAGCTCGGGATCGCCCGCACGTTCCAGAACATCCGGCTGTTCGGCAACATGACCGCGCTGGAGAACATCCTCGTCGGCGCCGATGCCAACCACAGCACGGGTGTCGCGAACGCGTTGTTCCGGTTGCCCATGCACCGGCGCGAGGAGGCCCACGGGCACGCCCGGGCGGAGGAGCTGCTCGAGTTCATGGGCCTGCGCAAGCGGGCCGACGAGCTCGCGCGGAACCTGCCGTACGGCGACCAGCGGCGGCTCGAGATCGCCCGCGCGCTGGCCACCGGCCCGAAGCTGCTCTGCCTCGACGAGCCGGCCGCCGGCTTCAACCCGGCGGAGAAGCGTGAGCTGATGGAGCTCATTCGGCGGATCCGTGACCAGGGCTACACCGTGCTGCTCATCGAGCACGACATGCGCCTGGTCATGGGCGTCACCGACCGGATCGTCGTGCTCGAGTTCGGACGCAAGATCGCCCAGGGCCTGCCGGCCGAGATCCAAGACAACCCGGCGGTCATCGCCGCCTACCTGGGGGTGGACGAGGATGCTTCTTGAGGTCGAGGGTCTGTGCGTCAACTACGGACGCATCGAGGCCATCCGCGACATCTCCTTCGGGGTTCCCGAGGGGCACGTCGTCACGCTGATCGGCGCCAACGGCGCGGGCAAGACCACCACGATGAAGACCGTCTCGGGACTGCGGCCGGTACGTGCCGGCCGGGTCATCTTCGACGGCACCGACATCACCCACCTCCCGGCGCACAAGCGGGTCGAGCTCGGCATCACCCAGTCCCCGGAGGGCCGCGGCGTCTTCCCCGGCATGACGGTGATGGAGAACCTCGAGATGGGGGCCTACTCGCGCAAGGACCGCAAGCTGACTGCGGCCAAGGACCTCGAGCGCGTCTTCGGCCTCTTCCCGCGGCTGTCGGAGCGGGCCAGCCAGATGGCCGGCACGATGTCCGGCGGCGAGCAGCAGATGCTGGCGATCGGGCGCGCCCTGATGGGTCACCCGAAGCTGCTGCTGCTCGACGAGCCGTCGATGGGCCTGGCACCCAAGCTGATCGCGCAGATCTTCGCCATCGTCCGCGAGATCCACGACCAGGGCACGACGATCCTGCTCGTCGAGCAGAACGCCGCTCAGGCGCTCAAGGCGGCCGACCACGCGTACATCCTCGAGACGGGGGAGATCGTGCGAGAGGGCGAAGGCTCCGTGCTGGCCCAGGACGACAGCATCCGGGCCGCCTACCTCGGCGGTGACGTCTAGCCCACCCGCGCCCCTCAGCGCAGGGCGGTGACCAGCACCGTCAGCAACGGCGCCACCACGAGTGCGGGGAGCAGGTCGGCCACCGGGACGTCGCGCACCCGCAGCAGGCGCAGCGCGACGCCGACGAGGAGCAGGCCGCCGGTCGCCGTCAGGGCGCTGACCCCGGCGGCCGGCAGCACGTCGCCCAGCACCAGCCCGACGACCGTGAACCCGCCCTGCACCACGGCGATCGTGATCACCGAGGCCATGACGCCGAGGCCGAACGTCGCGGCGAAGGCGATCGCGGCGAAGCCGTCCAAGGTGGACTTCAGCGCGAGCTGGTCGATCCCGCGGCCGAGCCCGTCGTTGATCGACCCGAGGACGGTCAGCGGTCCGACGCAGAACACCAGCGACGCGGTCATGAAGCCGTCGGTGAACCGCTGCCGGCCCTCGTGGTCGGGCACGTCCGCGGCGCCACCCCTGCTCAGCCGCGCGTGCAGCATCGGGCCGAGCGCGGCCAGCCGGTCCTCCAGGCGCAGCAGCGAGCCGACGATGCCGCCCACCAGCAGGCTGCCGAGCACGACGAGCACCGGGCCGCCGGTGCCGACCGCGCGAGCGAGGGGCGGGTCCAGCACGGCGGCTGCTGACAGGGCGGCCGCCAGCAGAGTCACCAGGCCGAGCCCGTCGGTGACCACGTTGCGGGTACGCGTCGGGAGGCGGTGCCCCAGGAGCATCCCGATCCCGGAACCGAGCAGGACGGTGCCGACGTTCAGGACCGTGCCGGCCCCACGAATCACGCGCGAACCCCCACCATCGATGTCGAGATCCGCAGAGACTACCGTCGGATGGTCAAGAGGTCGTAAGGTCTGCTCCGGATCGCACGCAGCTCGGTGAGTCCAACACAGTCCAGCCAGTCGGGTGGGGGCCCCGCGCATTCGTGACAGGAGGATTCGTGGCCCCGTCCCAGGTCAGTGTTCGTGTGGTGGACGCCGAGCTCGGCCCCGACGTTGAGTCGCTGGCCCAGCTCTGGGTCGACTCGCGCCCGGTGCCGCGGGCCGCCTCTGCGGGCCGTGCTGAGCGTGACGTCGCCAGCACGCTGGCGCAGGCGATCGCCCGCGACGGGGTTCATGCGTTCGTCGCCGCCCTCGACGGCCGTGACGTGGGCTTCGTGGTGCTCTCCCGAGGCCCGCTGCTTCCGCTGCTGGACGAGCCGACCGTCGCGATCGAGCACCTCTACGTGCGCGACGAGGCCCGCCGGCAGGGCGTGGGACGCGCACTGATCGCCAGGGCGACGACGTTCGCCGAGCAGGGCGGCGCCAACCAGATCTCGACTAGCGTGCCGGCGGCCGGCCGCGACGGTCAGCGGTTCTTCGCCCGGCTCGGCTTCAGCCCGTTCGTGGTGCGCCGGGTGGCCTCGGTCGCAGCCCTGCGCCGTCGGCTGGTGCCCGAGCCATGCCTGGCCCGCGACGCCACAGTGCTGCGTCGGCGTTCGCTGCGCGCCCGCAGCCGGGCCGTCGCGCTGCGCGCCCGCAGCAGCGCCTGACGCGCCCCACCCGCTGTCGGCCCCGCGCCCTAGGGTGGTGCCGTGAGTCCCGCCACGACGTCCCCAGCCCCTGCGCGCCTGCTCCTGCTCGACGGTCACTCGCTGGCCTACCGCGCGTTCTTCGCGCTACCGGTCGAGAACTTCTCCACCTCCACGGGGCAGACGACGAATGCCGTCTACGGCTTCACCTCGATGCTGATCAACCTGCTGCGCGACGAGCAGCCCACGCACGTGGCGGTCGCCTTCGACGTGTCGCGGCAGACCTTCCGCTCCGAGCAGTACGCGGAGTACAAGGCCGGCCGGGCCACCACGCCCGACGAGTTCAAGGGGCAGGTCTCGCTGCTGCACGAGGTCCTGGCCGCCCTGCGCATCCCGGTGATCGAGAAGCCCGGCTACGAGGCCGACGACGTCATCGCCACCCTCTCGACGCAGGCCACCGCGCTGGGCATCGAGGTGCTCATCTGCTCGGGCGACCGCGACAACTTCCAGCTGGTGAACGACACCACGACGGTGCTCTACCCGGTGCGCGGCGTCTCCGAGCTGTGGCGGATGACCCCCGACGCCGTCGAGCAGAAGTACGGCGTGCCACCGGCCCGCTACCCCGACCTCGCGGCGCTGGTGGGCGAGTCCAGCGACAACCTGCCCGGCGTGCCCGGGGTCGGCCCGAAGACGGCGGCGAAGTGGATCATCACGTACGGCGACCTGCACGGCGTCGTCGCGCACGTCGACGAGATCAAGGGCAAGGCGGGCGACAGCCTGCGCGAGCATCTGGACGGCGTCCTGCGCAACCGCCGGCTGAACGCCCTGGTGTGCGATCTCGAGCTGCCGCTCGGGCCGGCCGAGCTGCTCCGTCAGCAGTGGGACCGCGACGAGGTGCACCAGGTCTTCGACGGGCTGGAGTTCCGGGTGCTGCGCGAGCGGCTGTTCGAGTCGGTCGAGGCGGCGGCGCCGGAGGCCGAGGGCGGCTTCGACCTCGCGACGTCCCGGTTGGGCTCCGCGGACGTCGAAGCGTGGCTCGACGCCCACGCGCCGGCGGGGGTGCGCACCGGAGTGCACGTGGTGGGCACGTGGGGCCGCGGCACTGGTGACGCGCGAGGAGTCGCCGTCGCGGCAGCAGGCGGGGCGGCCGGCTACGTCGAGCTGGGCGACCTCGATCCGGCCGGCGAGTCCGCCTTGGCCGCCTGGCTCGGCGACCCCGACCGGCCCAAGGCGCTGCACGACGCCAAGGGTCCGGGTCATGCGCTACGCGAGCGCGGGCTGCCGCTGCGGGGCGTGGTGAGCGACACCGCCCTGGCCGCCTACCTGGTGCGTCCCGACCAGCGCTCCTACGACCTGGCTGACCTGGTGCTGCGCCACCTCGGTCGTGAGCTGCGGCTCGAGGCCGAGGACGACAGCGGCCAGCTGACCCTCGACACCGGGCAGGGGCCAGCCGAGCACGACGCCGCAATGGTGCGGGCCCGTGCCGTGCTCGACCTCGCGGACGCGCTCGACGCCGAGCTCGAGACCCGGGCGGCAGCCGAGCTGCTGCGCGACGTCGAGCTGCCGCTGGTGCGGGTGCTCGCCGAGATGGAGCGCGTCGGCATCGCCGTCGACGACGACCGGCTGGCCGACCTCGAGGCCGGCTTCGCCGGCGAGGTCAAGCGCGCCGCCGACGAGGCCCTCGCGGCGTTGCCGCAGAACGCCGACGGCTCGCCGCGCACCCTCAACCTCGGCTCGCCCAAGCAGCTGCAGGTGGTGCTGTTCGACGAGCTGGGCATGCCCAAGACGAAACGCACCAAGACCGGCTACACCACGGATGCGGATGCGCTCACCGATCTGTTCGCCAAGAGCCCGCACCCGTTCCTGGAGGCACTGCTGCGCCACCGCGACGTCTCGCGACTGCGGCAGACCGTCGAGGGCCTGCGCAAGACGGTCGCCGACGACGGACGCATCCACACGACGTACCACCAGACGATCGCCGCGACCGGCCGGCTCAGCTCCACCGACCCGAACCTGCAGAACATCCCGATCCGCACCGACGAAGGTCGCCAGATCCGCGAGGCCTTCGTCGTGGGGCCGGGTCACGACGACCTGATGACCGCCGACTACAGCCAGATCGAGATGCGGATCATGGCGCACTTGTCCGGCGACGCCGGGCTGATCGAGGCCTTCAACACCGGCGAGGACCTGCACCGCTTCGTCGGCGCTCGGGTGTTCGGCGTCGAGCCGGTCGACGTGACGGCGGCCATGCGCAGCAAGGTCAAGGCGATGAGCTACGGCCTCGCCTACGGCCTGTCGGCGTTCGGGCTGTCCCGCCAGCTGCGCATCGAGGTCGACGAGGCGCGCGGGCTGATGGACGAGTACTTCGAGCGGTTCGGCGGTGTTCGCGACTACCTGTCCTCGGTCGTCGACGAGGCCCGCCGCACCGGCTACACCCAGACGATGCTGGGTCGGCGCCGCTACCTGCCCGACCTCACCAGCGACAACCGCCAGCGCCGCGAGGCGGCCGAGCGGATGGCGCTCAACGCGCCCATCCAGGGCTCGGCCGCCGACATCATCAAGGTCGCCATGCTGCGGCTGGCCGCCGGCCTCGAGGAGCAGGGCCTGCGCTCGCAGATGCTGCTGCAGGTGCACGACGAGCTGGTCTTCGACATCGCCCCCGGCGAGCGTGACGACCTCGAGGTGCTGGTGCGCAGCGCGATGGGCCATGCCGCCGAGCTCGCCGTGCCGCTCGACGTCTCGGTCGGCGTCGGTCGGTCGTGGGAGTCCGCCGGGCACTGAGGGTCCGGCCGGCTCTGCGGGTCGCGAGCGCTGACCTGTCCCGGCCGCTGGCAGACTGACCTGGTGTCTCGCACCCCTGGTCGCCACCGGCTCGCCGGCCTGGTCGGCGCGGCCCTGCTGGCCGTCGTCCTGGCGGCGTCGTGCACTGGCGCAGGGGTCGCCTCGGATGCGGCGCGGCCCGCGATCGCCCAGACCGGGTCACTGGCCTTCACCGGGTGCGACGCCGTGGCCTGCGAGGGAACGCTGGACGGTGCGAAGTACGCGATCCGGCTGCCGAAGACCTGGAACGGCACCCTGCTGCTGTACTCCCACGGGTACCGGTTCGCCCAGCCAGTCCCGCCGAGCTTCACCCCACCGGCGACGGACGCCGTCCCCGCGCCGGGGGAGGCGATCGCGCAGACCCTGCTCGCGCAGGGGTTCGCACTGGCGGGCTCGTCCTACTCTCGCAACGGCTGGGCCGTCCCCGAGGGGGTGACGGCGGGCGAGCAGCTGTATGACTTCTTCGCGCGCAATGTCGGTCGTCCGCGGCGGGTGTACCTGTGGGGCGACTCCCTGGGTGGCCTGGTGACCCAGACGCTGGCCGAGAAGCAGCTGCCGTGGGTCAGTGGCGCGGCTCCGTTGTGCGGGGTGCTCGGCGGGACGATCGAGAACCTCGACCTCGCCCTGGACGTGGCGTACGCCGTCCGCACGCTGGTGGCACCCAAGCTGCAGCTCACCGGCTACGCGAGTCACCAGGCGGCGGTACGGCAGTGGCAGTACGCGCAACGCGAGCTCGTCGCGGCGGCGAGCCGTGGGGGAGATGGCACAGCGAGCGTCGCCATGGTCGCCGCGCTGGTCGACGCCCCCCGGCAGACGGCCACCTTCGACGGGTCGACGCCGCTGTCGCAGGTCGGCGCGGCCGTCGAGGCCGCGTTGTCCGGCCTCGGGTACGGCACCTATGGCCGCTACGACATCGAGCAACGGCTCAAGGGTGACCCGTCCGCCAACACCGGCGTCGACTACACCGACCGGATCAGCCCGAGCGAGCGTCAGCTGATCGATCTGGCAGGCGGGCCTGGGACCACCGACCGCCTGCTCAGCAAGCTGGCCGCCGGACGCCGGGTGGCGGCCGATCCGGCCGCGCGCCGGGCAGCGACGCGAACGCTTGGCGAGCCCAGCGGAGCGCTCACCGTGCCGACGGTGACGATGCACACCACGCAGGACCCGCTCGTGCTGGTGCAGAACGAGCGGCTGTTCGCCGATCGGGTCCGCGCCGCCGGCCGCCGAGGTGATCTCCTGCAGCTCTTCGTGGAGCCACCGACGACGTACACCGCGCCGGCTCCGTACGGCGCCGGGCACTGCAACTTCACCGCTGGGCAGCGTCTCGCAGCGGTAGACCTGCTCGACACCTGGGTCCGGACCGGCAGCAGGCCGAGCGATCGGGTGCTGGCCGACGCCTTGTACTCGGTCAAGGGTGTCAACCTGACGTTCTCGGCTCCGCCCTGGCCACGCTGAACACTTCGTGACCGACTCGTGACGGTCCAGTTCCGCGGAAGGTGGTGTCCAGCGAAGTTACCCTGTGGTAGGAATGCGCGAGCCGTGGTCGCCTCTCCCGTCGTGACCGTGTGACGGCATCATCCGGTGTCAGAGGTGGACATGACGAAGAACGTCATCGGCGGGTTGATTCTCGCTGTGATGGCAGCGTTGGTCGTGGGGCTCGGCGAGCTCCTCGGCCTCGACCTGCAGCACGTGGCCCTGTTGGGAGCAGCTCTGGGTGGTGTCATCGGGCTGGTGCCTGACCGGCAGCCCTGGCAGCGGATCTCCGGCTTCGCCGTGGGGTTCGTGCTCGCGTGGATCGGATTTGCGCTGCGCGCTGCGGTGCTTCCCGACTCGTCGGCTGGACGCGCCGTGGCTGCCTTCCTGGTGATCGCCGCCTGCATGGCGGTCGTGGCGGCGACCCGGACGCAGCTGCCGCTGTGGAGCATGCTCGTCGGCGCGGCCGCGATCGTCGGTGCCTACGAGGAGACCTACACCAACGCACCGTCCCAGTTCATCCACGAGTCGCCGACCGCTGCGACCACCGTGCTGCTTGCCGTCGCGCTCGGCTTCCTGGCCACCGCGTTCCTCGGCCCGCACGTCGAGGCCAGCCGGCAGCACGAAGCCGATCACCGCAACCCCCAGCCTGACCTCGTCGAGGAGAAGAGCCTGTGACCGCTCGCCACCGCCCCATCTTCCGTTTGGCGCTGGCGGGTCTGGCAGCCCCGGCTGCCCTCCTGCTCGGTGCGGGTCCTGCACTGGCTGCGTCCGACGTGGCGATCACCAACACCGAGACCATCCAGGCGCACCTCGACGCGACCGGCAAGGTCAAGGACAAGCGCATCTACGAGCAGCTGTCCTTCACCGGCAAGGGCACGGTCGACGTGTCGAACCCGGTCAGCACCAATGGCCTGCGCAACCTCGACGGTTTCGGCGGTTTCGACGTCAAGGACGGGAAGCTGATCACGAAGGTCGATGTCGACGGCGCGAAGCGGCTGCGCAGCGTCAGCAACTTCACCAAGGACCTGCCGCTCACCGTCGAGGTCGCCTACTCGCTGGACGGCCGTCCGGTGAAGCCGGGCGACGTCGTCGGCAAGAGCGGCATCCTCGAGGTCAGCTACAAGGTCACGAACGTGACGGGCAAGAGCGGCTCGGTCAGCTTCGACGACGGCACCGGCCAGCAGATCACCAAGGACGAGGCCATCGTCATCCCGATGGTCGGGTCGCTCACGACGACGCTGCCATCGACGTTCACCGACGTCCAGTCCGACCAGGCGAACGTCGCCGGGGACGGCCGTGGCGGTACGAAGCTGACGTTCACGATGACGCTGTTCCCGCCGATCGGTTCCGACACAGCGGAGTTCGGCTACAAGGCCCGGATCAGCGATGGCCAGGTCCCGCCGGCGACCGTCTCGGCGCTGCCGGTCAACCCGCTGCAGAGCCCGTCGTTCAAGGGCGGCGCCGAGAGCTACCAGAGCGGGGCGCAGACCGGCGCGCTGCTCACCGACGGCGCGGTCCAGATCGACGAGAACCTGCTGAAGCTGCGCGACGGAGCTGGCACGCTGCTCGCCGGCCTGCTCCAGCTCAAGGACGGCGCGAACAAGCTCAACGCCGGACTCGCCGGAGAGGCCGCGCCCGGCGCGGCCAAGCTCGCGGCCGGTGCGGGGAAGCTCAAGGCCGGCACCGGTGAGCTCTTCAAGGGTGCTGGCGATGCCCAGGCCGGATCGAACAAGCTTGCGGCCGGCTCAGGCGATCTGGCGGCGGGCTCGGCGGACCTCGCGGGCGGAAGCGGTGACCTCGCGGCCGGTGCCGGGGACCTGGCGGCCGGACTCGGCCAGATTCTGCAGGGCATCGACTCGCTGCCGTCCGACATCAAGTCCGACCCGGACTTCCAGGCCCTGAAGGGCGGTCTGTCAGGTATCCGGGCGGGGATCGGGAACGCGACCGACACGGGCAGCACGACCTTGCTGGGTGGTCTGAACCAGTTGAAGTACGGCATGCGGAGCCCGCTCGGCGTCGCATCTGCGACCAGACGCCGCCGACGGCGACGACGAGCGACGACTGCGGTGCGGCGGACGGCGCAGAGATCATCGCCGGCAAGCTGGGTGCCGCGTCCGACGGCGGCGGCAACATCGACCGTGCTGATCGGCGCACGCGCGTGGGCGCCTACGAGCTACAGTCGCAGCAATCCGAGCGGCGGCGACCTCGTGCCGTCCGGACTGCAGCCTTCCGCCGCCTCGCCTCGCTCTGCAAGCCCGACTCAGTGCTGCGCGGCGCACGTGTCGTCACGGCCTATGGCTCCGCAGCGGCGCCGATCACGCCGAACTTTCCCGACGGCGGACTGAAGGCGCAGACGCAGCGGCTTCCGACAGCGACGCTGCAGAGGATCTTCGGGGGCATCGACAGCAAGGTGCTGCCGGGTATCGCCCAGCTGAAGCTCGGCTTGTCCAACACGAACTGCAGCCTGACCAACCCGCAGAACCCGGCGAACCCGTGCGGGATCAAGGAGGCTGCTGGGCTGGTGTCTGGTGGTATCGACCAGCTGGTCGCGGCGATCGCGGCGGGCCTCGGTGACGCTGTCAACCAGGCGTACCTCGGTGCGGGCGACGTGGCGGACGGCGCGGCGCTGGTGGCCGACGGAGCCGACCAGGTGGCCGGGGGAGCCGGTCAGCTCGCGGGCGGTGCGGACCAGCTCGACGCGGGTCTCACCAAGATCAAGTCGGGCGCCGGTCAGCTCGACAGCGGCGCCGGGCAGCTGTCCGACGGGGCCAACCAGCTCCAGTCGGGCCTGCAGGACGCCGCGACCGGATCCGGCCAGCTTGCGGACGGCCTCGACAAGGCCGCCGGTGGCGCGCCGGCGCTGAAGGACGGTGCGCAGCAGCTGTCCGACGAAGGCTCGAAGGTGCTGATCGGCAAGGGCAAGGAGACGGCGCAGACCTTCGGTGAGAAGTACGCCCTCATCAAGGCCGGAGCCGACCGCGCTCAGACCGAGGCGATGGCCTATGGGTCGCCGGAAGGCGCCGCGGGGCAGACCGCCTACACGATGGAGCTCGCCGGGATGAACGGCGAGACCGGTCGCAACTGGGGTCGTGGGCTGGGCGCCCTCGCGGTCTTCGCGATCGGCGGCGGGGCGGCTGCGGCGATCCGCACGCGGTTGGTGTGACGACCTAGCGCTCGCGCCACGGCGGGGTGACGGCCAGTGCGGCTGTCACCCCGTCGTCGCGGCCGGCCGGTGGCTGACGAAGATCGCGGTGCCCGGCACCAGTCGTCCGCGCAGCGGGCTCCAGCCGCCCCAGACCATGTCGTGACCGTCCGGCCACTCCGGTTCGACCACGTCGTCCACGACGAAACCGGCCGCGACCAGCTCACGGAGCCGGTCGCCCATCGTGCGGTGGTGCTCGACGTACGTGGCGCGCCCGTCCGGGCCCTGCTCGACGTACGGCGTGCGGTCGAAGTAGGACGACCCGACCACCAGGCCGCGCTCGCCCGGGTCGTCGGGCAGCGCCCAGCGGAACGGGTGGGACGTCGAGAACACCCATCGCCCACCCGGGCGCAGCACCCGCGCGACCTCGCGCATCAGCTGCCCGCTGTCGGCGACGAAGGGCACCGCGCCGTACGCCGAGCAGGCGACGTCGACGCTGTCGTCGGCGAGCGGGAGCCGGCAGGCGTCGGCCTGCACCATGGGCGGAGTCGTGGCTGGGTCGATCGCCGCGCCCCGGCGCAGCATGGCCGCCGACAGGTCGCTGGCTATCGGCTGCGCGCCCCGGGCGGCCAGCCAGCGCGAGCACTGCGCCGCCCCGCACCCCACCTCGAGCACGCGGCGTCCAGCCACCGCACCCAGCAGGCCGACGTCCGCCTCGTCCAGTCCCTCCGGTCCCCAGATGAAGCGGTCGTCGCCCAGGAAGCGGCCGTGCTCGGTGTAATAGTCGTCGGCCTCCGCGTCCCACCAGTCCCGGTTCGCGCGGGCGCTCTCCTGCGCGTCGGCCGGACGCCGGGCGACGTCGTCGGCGGGCCCGGTCAGGTCGGCACTCATGGGGCCATCCTGCCCGGGATCCATGCCGCCCGCCGACACCGGTCGGCAGTCACTGACTGTTACCGAGCGTGAGCGATCCCGTGCTCAACGGACCGATCTGCCGGAACAGCCTGCCCGGCGTGGTCATTCTGTGTCACCATCGCGCCGGGTCGCAGCGCCGGCGGCCACGCCATCCGCACTCCCTGTCACCGAGGACGCTGCCCATGACGACCCAGCCGATGACCCGCGCCCAGCTGCGCACCCGCCATCGGGCGCAGTCCTCACGCCACCGCGCGCGACGTTCGCGCCACCGCCGGCGCACCATCGCGCTCATGGCGACGCTGCTGACGGTTGCCCTGGCGTCGTCCGGCCTGCTGTGGCTCGGCTTCCAGGCGCGCGGCGCGGTGAAGTGCACGAGCAGCCCCGTGCTGCTGCGCGTCGTCGCCTCATCGGACCTTGTCGACGCGGTCAGCCAGGAGGCGACGGCGTTCCAGCGCACCGGGCCGCAGGTACGCGGAGGCTGCGTGAGCGTCGAGGTCACCGCGTTGGACGTCGCTGGTGTCGAGTCGGCCCTCGTCGCGGCCGCGGCCCGGCGACGCGACCCGGGCTTCGACGTCTGGGTGCCGGACTCCGCGACCTGGGCCAAGGTGCTCTCGCGCCGGCCGGAGGTCGACCGGTTGCTGCCGGACGTGTTCTCGGTGATCGCCAGCTCGCCGGTCGTGGCGGCGGTGCCCGAGCCGATGGCGCAGGCCATCGGCTGGCCGCACCGCGTGATCGAGCTCGACGAGCTGGTCGGCCTCGCCCAGGACCCCCGGGGCTGGAGTCGCTTCGGGCACCCGGAGTGGGGTCGCGTCCGGGTCGGCTGGCAGGCGCCGCAGGCCTCGTCCGCCGGGCTGGAAGGGCTGATGACCCTGTTCGCGCGGCTCGATACGCGGACGACGAGTGCCGACCAGCTGCGCGGCGGCATGCTCCAGGTGCAGAACGCGCTCAGCGAGCTGGACGTCGCGCAGTCGGCGGCGCTCGCCCCGCTGGCCGATCCGACGCTCACCTCCGTGCAGGCCTTGCAGCGATCGCTCATCACGCCCGCCAGTGAGCGCGACGTCCGGGCCTTCAACGCCAGCGGGCCACGGCTGCGGCTCGCGGCGGTGACCGTGGGGGTCAGTGGCGCCGCGTCGAAGGTCGGCTACCTGCCGGTCTACGGCACGACGCTCGACCCGCATCGCGCCTGGCAGGCAGCCGAGCTCTTCCGCCAGTTCCTCACCTCCGCCCAGGGATCCCGGGCGTTCGCGGTTGCCGGGTGGCGGGTGCCGACCGCGGCGCCAGGGACCCCAGCCGGCCCCGCCACCGTCGGCGTCGGCACGAGCGCGCGGCAGGTCCGGCCGGCAACCCTCGAGCTCTCGCAACCGACCCTCACCTCGATCAACCGGGCGCTGCAGTCGTGGTCGGCGCTGAAACGCCGCGGGTCCGTGCTGCTTGCCGTCGACGTCTCAGGGTCGATGAAGCAGCCGGTGCCGCGCCTCGGCCTGACCAGGTTGCAGCTCGCCCAGCGCGCCATCACGGCGGCCGTCGCGTCGTCCTCGGATCGTTCGTCGATCGGCCTGTGGGAGTTCTCCCGGCGGCTGGACGGCGCGAAGGACTACCGGCAGATCGTGCCGCTCGGGCCGTCATCCGACCCGGTGGGCAGCGGCACGCGGCGCGAGGCAGTCGGCCGCGGAGTCTCCCGGCTGCGGGCCGGCGGCGACACCGGGCTGTACGACACGACGTTGGCCGCCGTGCGTGCCGTGCGCCGGCAGTGGCGGCCTGGCGCCGACGTCGTCGTCGTCCTGAGCGACGGGCGCAACGACGATCCCGGCAGCATGTCGCTGGCGAAGCTGCTCACTACGCTGCGAGCCGAGCGTGACGGCGCTCGGCCGGTCAAGGTCTACACCATCGCGTACGGCGAGCAGGCCGACGGCGCGGCGCTGGCAGCCATCGCGCGCGGAACGGGCGGAGCGAGCTTTACGGCGAGCAGCCCGGCCGATATCGAGCGCGTGCTGCTCGCGAGCCTCTCCGACTGACGGGTCGGCCCGGCCGACGGCGCTCGTCCGACCAGGTCACGATGTGCCGCCGGACGGGGGGCGACACGGCCCCCTTGCGGGACAACCCGGCCGCGCTGTGCTGCGATGGGCGGATGGCGTCGTCCGATCTGCTGCAGCTTGCCGGGAAGGTGCTGCACGACCCGCAGCCCGCCAGCGGCGGGTACAGCGGGCAGACGTTCGTCGGGTCGTGGTTCCGCGAGCCCGCCTACATCCGGCTGTACGAGGCCGACCCCGGCCGGGCGGTCGTCGACCTCGCCGTGATGCGACGGGTCTCAGGGCTGGTGCCGCTGCCGAAGGTGCTCGCGGCCGAGCCCCGCGGGCTGTCCGGCCTGCCGCCGTACATCGTGACGGCCGAGGTCAGCGGGCAGCGGGCCGACCTGCTGCTCGAGCGCGGACTGCCGCTGCCGGCGTCCAACGCGCTGGGCCGCCAGTGCGCGCGGCTGGTGTCGCGGCTGCGGACGGTGCGCTGCGAGCGTCCCGGCCGGCTGCTGGACGCCGACCTGCGGGTCGAGCCGTGGCCGCCGCAGGTGCAGACGCTGCAGGCGTGGTTCGACCACCTCGAGCCCGGTCTGGCGACGGCCGGCCTCGGCCGGCGCAGCGCCCCCGGCCTGCGCCAGGCCGTGCTCGCTGCCTCGCAACGGCTGGCGATGGGGGACTCAGGGCCGGCCACGCTCGTGCACGGCGACCTCAACGGCAAGAACCTGCTCATCGACCCCAACACCGGCCGGCTGCGCGCGGTGCTCGACTGGGAGTTCGCCCACGCCGGTGACTGGGCCGAGGACGTCGGCAACCTGCTGCGCAGCGCCGACCATGGTGTCGGTGGCGGCGGTGCCGGGGTCGCCTCGTGGACGGCGTTCCGCCGTGGGCTGGTCGACGCGCTGCACGCCGGCCTGTACGAGGACGGCACGATGTCGACGGCGTCCGGGCACCAGGACGACGACTGGCTGGCCCGGGCCAGCGACCTCGACCTGTTCGCGCTGCTCGAGCTGGCCGCGCGGCCCGACCGCGGGGCCGATGTCGCGGCGCCGGTGGCGCTGGCCCGGGGTGCGCTGCGCGCCCGCGGTGCCTCCCGCGGCCTGCGCTGACCTGCGTTGACCCGTGGTGGACCCGCTCGATAGGGTGGGGGGTCGCACACGTGTGCGATCAATCCATCCCTGTCCACCTCACGACTCATTGTCCGCATCGGAGCCCCCACTACATGACTGCCAGCACCGCCGAGCAGACCCGAACGGCACCTCAGGTCGCCGTCAACGACATCGGTTCGGCTGAGGACTTCCTCGCCGCCATCGACGAGACGATCAAGTACTTCAACGACGGCGACATCGTTGAGGGCATCATCGTCAAGGTCGACCGCGACGAGGTTCTCCTCGACATCGGGTACAAGACCGAGGGTGTCATCCCCTCCCGCGAGCTCTCCATCAAGCACGACGTCGACCCCAACGAGGTCGTCTCCGTGGGCGATGAGGTCGAGGCGCTGGTCCTCCAGAAGGAGGACAAGGAGGGTCGTCTCATCCTGTCCAAGAAGCGCGCGCAGTACGAGCGCGCCTGGGGCACGATCGAGAAGGTCAAGGAGGAGGACGGCATCGTCACCGGCACGGTGATCGAGGTCGTCAAGGGTGGTCTGATCCTCGACATCGGGCTGCGCGGCTTCCTGCCGGCGTCGCTGGTCGAGATGCGCCGCGTGCGCGACCTGCAGCCGTACGTCGGCAAGGAGCTCGAGGCCAAGATCATCGAGCTCGACAAGAACCGCAACAACGTCGTCCTCTCGCGCCGCGCGTGGCTCGAGCAGACCCAGTCCGAGGTGCGCCAGACCTTCCTGCAGACGCTGCAGAAGGGCCAGGTCCGCTCGGGCGTCGTCTCCTCGATCGTCAACTTCGGTGCGTTCGTCGACCTCGGTGGGGTCGACGGTCTGGTGCACGTCAGCGAGCTGTCCTGGAAGCACATCGACCACCCGAGCGAGGTCGTCGAGGTGGGCCAGGAGGTCACCGTCGAGGTGCTCGACGTCGACATGGACCGCGAGCGCGTGTCGCTGTCGCTCAAGGCGACGCAGGAAGACCCGTGGCAGCAGTTCGCCCGTACCCACGCGATCGGCCAGGTCGTGCCGGGCAAGGCCACCAAGCTCGTCCCGTTCGGTGCGTTCGTGCGCGTCGACGAGGGCATCGAGGGCCTGGTGCACATCTCCGAGCTCGCCGAGCGCCACGTCGAGGTCCCCGAGCAGGTCGTCCAGGTCGGCGACTCGATCTTCGTCAAGGTCATCGACATCGACCTCGAGCGTCGCCGGATCTCGCTGTCGCTGAAGCAGGCCAACGACGGCAACGCCGCCCAGGTCACCGAGTTCGACCCCACGCTCTACGGCATGGCGGCCGAGTACGACGACGCGGGCAACTACAAGTACCCCGAGGGCTTCGACCCCGAGACCAACGAGTGGCTCGACGGCTACGAGGCACAGCGCGAGGTCTGGGAGAAGCAGTACGCCGAGGCCCACACCCGCTGGGAGGCGCACCGCACGCAGATCGAGGAGGCCGCCAAGGCCGACTCGGAGGCGCGCGCCGAGGGCGAGAACGCGACGTCGTACTCCTCGGAGTCCAGCGCCGACGAGGCCGCTCCGGAGGCTGCGGCCAGCACGCCCGCGGCTCCGGCCGAGGCGTCCGGCGAGGGCACCCTCGCGTCGGACGAGGCGCTCGCCGCGCTGCGAGAGAAGCTCACCGGCGCCTGATCCACCCGCTCCACGACAGGGGGCCGCACACCCACCCAGGTGTGCGGCCCCCTCCGTCGTCCCTGGCCGCAGTTGATCACGTTAAGCAGGGCTCGGCCTGCTTGCCGAGGGGTAGAGCCCTCGGCATGCGGCGCGTCCCCTGCTTAACGTGATCAACATCGAGGGGGGCGGGCGGTGGGGGGCGGGGTCGGTAGGCTCGCGGGGTGCTGCGGATCGGGCTGACCGGCGGGATCGGCGCGGGCAAGTCGACCGTGGCCGGGGTGCTGCGCGCCCAGGGCGGCATCGTGGTGGACGCCGACCAGCTGGCTCGCGAGGTCGTGGCACCCGGGACGCCGGGCCTGGCCGCGGTCGTCGCCGAGTTCGGTCCGGGCGTGCTGCGCCCGGACGGCTCGCTCGACCGCGCCGCGCTGGGCCGGCTGGTCTTCGCGGCTGACGACCGCCGTCAGGCGCTCGAGGCCATCACCCATCCCCTGGTGGCGCGGCGCACCGCCGAGCTGGTGCAGGCCGCGCCGGCCGACGCCGTCGTCGTCCACGACGTGCCGCTGATCGTCGAGAAGGCGATGGGCGCGCTCTACCACCTGGTGCTCGTGGTCGACGCACCGCCGGAGGCACGGGTGGCGCGGCTGGTGCGCAGCCGCGGCATGAGCCCGGACGACGCGCGGGCCCGGATCGCAGCGCAGGCCGACGAGGCCGCCCGGCGGGCCGCGGCCGACGTCTGGCTCGACACCGACCGGCCCGAAGCGGACGTCGCGCGCGACGTCGAGCGGCTCTGGGTCGAGCGGCTGGCGCCGTTCGAGCACAACGTGCGTACCGGCGCCCGGGTGAAGCGGCCGGACATCCCCACCCTGGTGCCGTACGACCGCACCTGGCCCGCCCAGGCGGCCCGGCTGGCTGCCCGGGTCGACCGTGCGGTCGGCGGGCTCGGCCGAGGCACCGAGCACATCGGGTCGACGTCCGTGCCCGGGCTGATGGCGAAGGACGTGATCGACCTTCAGCTCGCGGTGGCGTCGCTCGCCCACGCGGAGCCGGCGGTGGCGGAGCTGACCCAGGCCGGGTTCCCGCTGGTGTCTGGTCTCGACCACGACCACGTGCACCCCGCTATCGACCCCGACCCGGCCCACTGGGTCAAGCGGTTCCACGGGGGTGCGGACCCCGGCCGGGTGGTCCACCTGCACGTGCGCGAGGTGGGCAGCCCCGGCTGGCGAACCGCACTGCTGCTGCGCGACTGGTGGCGGACCGACCCGGACGCGCGGCAGGACTACGAGCGCGAGAAGCGACGGCTGGCGGCGGCCGCTGCGACCACCAGCGACTACGCGGAGGCCAAGGAGCCGTACTTCGCCCAGGTCGCGCCCCGTGCCCTCGCCTGGGCGGCCGGGGTCGGCTGGCGCGCGCCCGACGTCGGCTGAACCCGGCGCTGCCCGGCGCGGTCGCCGCCTGTCGGTGGGGCGACATACCGTAGGGCGCATGAGACCGACGACCGACCTGCAGCGGCGGGTGGCCCCTTTCGAGGTGGTGTCCGAGTTCACGCCGTCCGGCGACCAGCCGACGGCGATCGCCGACCTGAAGAAGCGGGTCGAGTCGGGCGAGCAGGACGTCGTCCTGCTCGGGGCCACTGGCACGGGCAAGTCGGCGACGACGGCCTGGCTGATCGAGCAGGTGCAGCGGCCGACGCTGGTGATGGCGCCCAACAAGACGCTGGCCGCTCAGCTGGCCAACGAGTTCCGCGAGCTGCTGCCCAACAACGCGGTCGAGTACTTCGTCTCCTACTACGACTACTACCAGCCCGAGGCGTACATCGCGCAGACCGACACCTACATCGAGAAGGACTCCTCGATCAACGACGAGGTCGAGCGGCTGCGGCACTCGGCCACCAACTCGCTGCTCACCCGGCGCGACGTCATCGTGGTCGCCTCCGTGTCCTGCATCTACGGTCTGGGCACCCCGCAGGAGTACGTCGACCGGATGGCCCGGCTGAAGGTCGGCGACGTGATCGAGCGCGACGCGCTGCTGCGCCGGTTCGTGCAGATGCAGTACACCCGCAACGACCTGGCATTCACCCGCGGCACCTTCCGGGTCCGCGGCGACACGGTCGAGATCATCCCGGTCTACGAGGAGCTCGCGCTGCGGATCGAGTTCTTCGGCGACGAGATCGAGCGGATCTACACGCTGCACCCCCTCACCGGCGAGATCGTGCACGAGGAGCAGGAGATGTACGTCTTCCCGGCGACGCACTACGTCGCCGGGCCCGAGCGCATGGAGCGCGCGATCGGCGGCATCGAGGCCGAGCTCGAGCAGCGGCTCGCCGAGCTCGAGCGGCAGGGCAAGCTGCTCGAGGCCCAACGGCTGCGCATGCGCACCACCTACGACATCGAGATGATGCGCCAGGTCGGCTCCTGCTCCGGGATCGAGAACTACAGCCGGCACATCGACGGGCGCGGCCCGGGCACAGCCCCCAACACGCTGCTCGACTACTTCCCCGAGGACTTCCTGCTCGTCATCGACGAGTCGCACGTCACCGTGCCGCAGATCGGGGCGATGTACGAGGGCGACATGTCGCGCAAGCGCGCGCTGGTCGACCACGGGTTCCGGCTGCCGAGCGCGATGGACAACCGCCCGCTGCGGTGGGAGGAGTTCCTGGAGCGGATCGGCCAGACCGTGTACCTGTCCGCGACGCCGGGCTCCTACGAGCTGGCCAAGGGCGACGGTGTGGTCGAGCAGATCATCCGGCCTACCGGGCTGGTCGACCCGGAGGTCGTGCTCAAGCCCACGAAGGGCCAGATCGACGACCTGCTGCACGAGATCCGCGAGCGGGCCGCGCGCAACGAGCGCGTGCTGGTCACCACGCTCACCAAGAAGATGTCCGAGGACCTGACTGACTACCTGCTCGAGCAGGGGGTGCAGGTGCGCTACCTGCACTCCGAGGTCGACACCTTGCGCCGGGTCGAGCTGCTGCGTGAGCTGCGGATGGGCGAGTTCGACGTGCTGGTCGGGATCAACCTGCTCCGCGAGGGTCTCGACCTGCCCGAGGTCTCGCTGGTCAGCATCCTGGACGCCGACAAGGAGGGCTTCCTGCGGTCCGGCACCTCGCTGATCCAGACGATCGGTCGCGCGGCGCGCAACGTGTCCGGCCAGGTGCACATGTACGCCGACCGGATCACCCCGTCCATGCAGCACGCGATCGACGAGACCAACCGACGTCGCGAGAAGCAGGTGGCCTACAACCTCGAGCGCGGCGTCGACCCGCTGCCGCTGCGCAAGAAGATCGCCGACATCACCGACCAGATCAACCGCGAGGACGCCGACACGGCCGAGCTGCTCGGCGGATCGGGCCGCAACCAGTCGCGCGGCAAGGCTCCGGTCCCCGGCCTGGGCTCCCGCGGGCGCAGCGAGGGCAAGCGCCTCGCCTCGCTCCCGGCCGCGGATCTCGCCGACCTCATCCAGCAGCTGTCCGACCAGATGCACTCGGCCGCGGCCGAGCTGCAGTTCGAGCTGGCGGCCCGGCTGCGCGACGAGATCGGCGACCTGAAGAAGGAGCTCCGGGGCATGCAGGGCGCAGGGCACGCCTGAGCCGATGACTGCCTGCGCCCGCGTCGGCATCGCCGGCTGGACGTACCCCGCCTGGCGGGGGGACTTCTATCCCCAGGGGCTGCCGCACCGGCGCGAGCTCGAGCACGCCTCGCGGCGCCTCTCGACGATCGAGGTCAACGGCACGTTCTACGCGCTGCAGAAGCCTGCGAGCTTCGTGGCCTGGGCCGAGCAGACGCCACCGGACTTCGTCTTCGCGGTCAAGGGCGGCCGGTTCATCACCCACATGAAGCGGCTGCGCGACGTCGAGGTGCCGCTGGCGAACTTCGTCGCCTCCGGGCCGCTGGCGCTGGGCGACAAGCTCGGGCCGATGTTGTGGCAGCTGCCCGCCACCCTGCCGTTCGACGCCGACGTCGTCGAGCGGTTCCTGGCCCAGCTGCCGCGCAGCACCCGCGAGGCCGCCGAGCTCGCAGCCGCCCACGACGAGCGGGTCGCCGAGCCGTTCCTGCAGGCACCGGTCGACCGGCCGCTGCGGCACGCACTGGAAGCCCGGCACGAGAGCTTCGGTGAGCCAGCCGCCATCGACCTCCTGCGCCGGCACGGCGTCGCCGCCGTGGTCGCCGACACCGCCAAGCGCTGGCCGATGATCGAGGCGGTGACGGCCGACTTCGTCTACGTACGGCTGCACGGTGACCTTGAGCTCTACGCGAGCGGCTACTCGCCGTCCGCGCTCGACGCCTGGGCCGAGCGCGTGCGCGGCTGGCTGGACGACGGGCTGGACACCTACGTCTACTTCGACAACGACGCCAAGGGCTACGCGCCGCATGACGCGATCGGGCTCGCCGAGCGGCTGGGCTGCTCGCGGCAGGTAGACTGACCGGGTACGACGGAGGGGAGTATCCCCTGACGGCGTCCTCGTCATCACGGTCCTGGTGCACGCAGCTGTGCACCGACCCGGGGAGCCGGCCCACCGATGGGTGGGAGAGACCTCCGGCAGCAGCGTGTCGCGCCAAGGTGGCGGCGTTCGCGTCTCGACTGACCGGAGGATCCAACTCGTGAACGTTCCTACCTGGGTGTGGCTGACGACCGTCGGTGTGGCCACGACCTTCCTGCTGGTCGACGTGTTCATCATCGGACGTCGGCCGCACGAGCCGTCGATGGGGGAGTCGGCCCGACACCTCGCGTTCTTCGTGGCGAGCGCCATCGCCTTCGGTCTGGGGGTGTGGGCGTTCTCCGGTGGGCGCTACGCCGCCGAGTACTTCGCGGGCTGGCTCACCGAGTACAGCCTCTCGGTCGACAACCTGTTCATCTTCTTGATCATCATGGCCAAGTTCGCCGTCCCGCGGCAGCTGCAACAGACCGCGCTGCTGATCGGCATCATCCTGGCGCTGGTGTTCCGCGGGATCTTCATCGGGCTCGGCGCCGCCGCGATCAACAACTTCAGCTGGATGTTCTACCTGTTCGGCGCCTTCCTCGTCTACACCGCCATCCACCTGGCCCGGGAGGGGCAGGCTGACGAGGACGACTACGACGAGAACGTCCTGATCCGCTGGACGCGCCGGCGCCTACCGACGACGGCCGACTACCGCGGGGTGCGGCTCACCGTCGTCGAGGACGGGCGCCGGATGATCACCCCGATGATGATCGTGCTCATCGCGCTGGGCACCACCGACCTGCTGTTCGCCCTGGACTCCATCCCGGCGATCTACGGGCTGACCAAGGAGCCCTACCTCGTCCTGATGGCCAACATCTTCGCGCTGATGGGCCTGCGCCAGCTGTACTTCCTCATCGGCGGCCTTCTCCAGCGGTTGATCTACCTGAGCCTGGGCCTGGCCTTCCTGCTCTTCTTCATCGGCGTGAAGCTGATCCTGCACGCGCTGCACGAGAACGAGCTGCCGTTCGTCAACGGTGGCGAGCACGTGAGCTGGGCACCGGACATCCCGATCTGGTTGTCGCTCGTCGTCATCGTGGGGACGTTGACCGTGACGGCCGTCGCCAGCCTGGCCAAGACGCGGCGCGACGCACGAGCCCACGCCTGAGGGGTTTCGCTCACCACCCTCGCGCGCGCCACGCGGCCAGCTGCGGGCGCTCAGCACCGAGCGTCGAGTCGGCCCCATGGCCCGGGTAGAACCACGTGTCGTCCGGCAGCGCGTCGAAGAGCCGGTGCTCGACGTCGTCGATGAGCGAGGCGAAGGCCTCGGCGTTGCCGAACGTGTTGCCGACGCCACCGGGGAAGAGCGAGTCGCCGGTGAACAGGTGGGGGAAGCCGGACGGGTCGCGGTAGAGCAGCGCCACCGACCCGGGCGTGTGGCCACGCAGGTGGATCACCTCGAGCCGGATCTCGCCGAAGGTGATCACGTCACCGTGCTCGAGCCGCTCACCGACCGGCACCGGCAGCTCGTCGGCGTCGTCCGCGCCGGCGACCACGCGCGCCCCGGTGTGCTCGACGACGTCCGCCAGGGCGCGGTGGTGGTCCCAGTGCTGGTGCGTGGTGACGACGGCGTCCAGCCAGCCGGTGCCCTCGTCGACGAGCGCGCGCAGCCGTGCGGCGTCGTCCGCGGCGTCCACCAGCAGCTGCTCGCCGGTGGCCCGGCAGGTGAGCAGGTAGGCGTTGTTGTCCTGCTCGCTGACGCTCGCCTTGCGGATGACCAGGTGCTCGAGCTCGCGTACCTGGCTGGGGCCACCGGGCACGACCTCACCGGTGTAGCCGCCCATGGCGTTCAGCCCCAGGCCGGCAGCGTCGGCCGGTCGGGAGCGTCGACGCTGACCCCGGTGCCGGGCGAGCGGCCGGTCAGCCAAGCCAGGACGTCGGCCGCCGACCCGGTCGCGGGCAGGGCGGCGTCGCCGACGAGCAGCTGCTCGGTGGAGCCGTCCGCGAACGTGCAGTCGACGCGCAGGCCAGGCGCTGCGTCGGTGAGCCGCTCGGCCGCCTCGTGCAGACCGGCACGCAGCAGGTCGTCGGGCACGTCGGCGAAGCCGAAGCCGGCGTCGAGGTCGACGTGGTGGTAGACCACCTCACGGGTACGCAGCCACGGCACCGAGCCCACCCGGAACGTTACCGGACCGCGGCCCGACGGCACCTCCAGATCCAGCTCGTCCTCTGGGACATCGGCGAGCAGGGCCAGGAGCCGCTCGGCGCTGGTCTCGACGTCCGCCTCGAGCTCGGACGCCGAGCCGCCGGCGTGTGCCTCGATGTCGGCGTCGCGGGCCTCGGCGGACCGGTACATCGGGGTCAGCCGGCCGGTGATGGCGGTCTGGAGCACGTTGGCGAAGCCGTCCGCGTTGCGCGCGATGTGGGCCAGGACGTGGCCCCTGGTCCAGCCCGGGCACCGTGAGCCCTCCCGGAGCGCGTCGTCGTCCAGCTCGCGGATCGTGCTCAGCAGCCGGTCGGTCTGCTCGCAGATGTGGCGCAGCATCGGGTCGTCAGCGAAGGCCGTCATGGAGGCGAACCTACTCCGCGCGGCCGTTGTCGGTGGGTCCACCTAGCATGGTCGGGACCCGTCCGGTGCCGCCTGGTGCACCCGGACCAGCCCTCGACCCGCGGGAGCGAGCCCACCGTGGCCGACAGCCTCATCGTGCGCGGCGCGCGCGAGCACAACCTCAAGGACGTCTCCCTCGACCTGCCGCGCGACGCGATGATCGTGTTCACCGGCCTGTCCGGCTCGGGCAAGTCCTCGCTCGCCTTCGACACGATCTTCGCCGAGGGCCAGCGGCGGTACGTCGAGTCGCTGTCCGCCTACGCCCGCCAGTTCCTCGGGCAGATGGACAAGCCGGACGTCGACTTCATCGAGGGCCTGTCGCCGGCCGTCTCGATCGACCAGAAGTCGACGTCCCGCAACCCCCGCTCGACCGTGGGCACGATCACCGAGGTCTACGACTACCTGCGCCTGCTCTTCGCCCGGGCCGGGCGACCGCACTGCCCGGTCTGCGGTGAGGCCGTCATGCGCCAGACCCCGCAGCAGATCGTCGACCGGCTGCTCGAGCTGCCCGAGGGCACCCGCTTCCAGGTGCTGGCTCCGGTGGTGCGCTCCCGCAAGGGCGAGTACGCCGACCTGTTCCGTGAGCTGCAGTCCAAGGGGTTCTCCCGTGCCCGGGTCGACGGCGAGGTCGTCGGCCTGGCCGAGCCGCCGGCCCTGGAGAAGAAGCTCAAGCACTCGATCGACGTCGTGGTCGACCGCCTGGTCGCCAAGGCGTCGGCCAAGCGGCGGCTCACCGACTCGGTCGAGACGGCGCTCGGCCTGGCCGGCGGCATCGTCGTGGTCGAGCTGGTCGACGCCGACGCGAAGGACCCCGGCCGCGAGCGCCGGTTCTCCGAGAAGATGGCCTGCCCCAACGACCACCCGCTGGCCATGGACGAGATCGAGCCCCGCTCGTTCTCGTTCAACAGCCCGTTCGGCGCATGTCCCGAGTGCACCGGCCTGGGCACCCGGCTGGAGGTCGATCCCGAGCTGCTCGTGCCGGACGACGAGATGTCCCTGGCCGAGGGCGCCATCGCGCCGTGGACGCAGGGCTCTGCCGAGTACTTCCAGCGGCTGATGAGCGCCCTCGGCGACCAGCTCGGCTTCTCCATGACCGCTCCCTGGCGCTCGCTGCCCGAGCGCGCGCGAGAAGCGCTGCTGCACGGGGAGAACTACGAGGTGCACGTCCGCTACCGCAACCGGTTCGGTCGCGAGCGCTCGTACACGACCGGCTTCGAGGGCGCGATCCCGTTCGTCCAGCGGCGGCACTCCGAGACGGACTCGGAGTGGAGCCGCGAGCGCTACGAGGGCTACATGCGCGAGGTGCCGTGCCCGGTCTGTGGGGGCGCCCGGCTCAAGCCGGAGTCGCTGGCCGTGCTGCTCGGCGGCTTGTCGATCTCCGCGGTGTGCGCCAAGCCGATCGGCGACTGCGCGCAGTTCCTCGGCACGCTCGAGCTCACGGCACGCGAGAAGCAGATCGCCGAACGGGTGCTGAAGGAGATCCAGGCCCGGCTCGGGTTCCTGCTCGACGTCGGTCTCGACTACCTCTCGCTCGACCGCGCGTCCGGCACCCTGTCCGGCGGCGAGGCCCAGCGGATCCGGCTGGCGACGCAGATCGGCTCGGGGCTGGTCGGCGTGCTGTACGTGCTGGACGAGCCCAGCATCGGGCTGCACCAGCGCGACAACCATCGGCTGATCGGCACCCTGACCCGGCTGCGCGACCTCGGCAACACGCTGATCGTGGTCGAGCACGACGAAGACACCATCCGGCACGCCGACTGGGTCGTCGACATCGGGCCGGGCGCGGGCGAGCACGGCGGTCACGTCGTCCACTCGGGATCGGTGGCCGGTCTGCTCAAGCATCCGCGATCGCTCACCGGTCAGTACCTCTCCGGTCGACGCGAGATCGCCCTGCCGGCCGAGCGGCGTCCAACCGACCCCGACCGGCTGGTCACCGTGGTCGGCGCGCGAGAGCACAACCTGCAGGGGATCGACGTCTCGTTCCCGGTCGGCTGCTTCGTGGCCGTCACCGGGGTGTCCGGCTCCGGCAAGTCGACGCTGGTCAACGACATCCTCTACAACGTCATGGCCAACCGGCTCAACGGCGCCCGGCATGTACCAGGGCGCCACCGCAACGTGCACGGCCTCGACGAGCTCGACAAGGTCGTCCACGTCGACCAGAGCCCGATCGGGCGCACGCCGCGCAGCAACCCGGCGACCTACACCGGCGTCTTCGACCACGTTCGGCGGCTGTTCGCCGAGACCACCGAGGCCAAGGTGCGCGGCTACCTGCCCGGGCGGTTCTCGTTCAACGTCAAGGGCGGTCGCTGCGAGAACTGCTCGGGCGACGGCACCATCAAGATCGAGATGAACTTCCTGCCGGACGTGTACGTGCCCTGCGAGGTCTGCCACGGGGCGCGGTACAACCGCGAGACGCTCGAGGTCCACTTCAAGGGCAAGACCGTCTCCGACGTCTTGGACATGCCGATCGAGGAGGCCGCGGAGTTCTTCGCCGCGGTGCCGGCGATCAGCCGCCACCTCAGCACGTTGGTCGACGTGGGGTTGGGCTACGTGCGGCTCGGCCAGCCCGCGACCACGCTGTCCGGCGGCGAGGCGCAGCGGGTCAAGCTGGCCAGCGAGCTGCAGAAGCGGTCGACCGGTCGCACCGTCTATGTCCTCGACGAGCCGACGACCGGCCTGCACTTCGAGGACATCCGCAAGCTGCTGCTGGTGTTGCAGGGCCTGGTCGACAAGGGCAACACGGTGATCGTCATCGAGCACAACCTCGACGTGATCAAGAGTGCGGACTGGATCGTCGACATGGGCCCGGAGGGCGGGTCCGGCGGCGGAGTGGTCGTAGCGGAGGGAACCCCCGAGCAGATCGCAGCGGCGAAGCACAGCTACACCGGCCAGTACCTCAAACCGGTGCTCGATGCTGGACGCACCGTCCCGGTCGGCACCACCCGTCCCGTGGCTGCAGCGCGGCTCGCCCGCTCCTCGACCACCACCAAGGCGGCCGCCAAGAAGGCGGCCGTCAAGAAGGCGACCGCGACCAAGACGACCGCGAAGAAGACCACCGCGAAGAAGACCACGACGAAGCAGACCACCGCGAAGAAGACCACCGCGAAGAAGTCGGGTCGGCCGACGGCCGCTGCCCGCCGCTGACGTAGACCTTCGGCCCCTGAGGAGTGCCATGACCGACCCGACCGGCCAGAGCGTGCCGACCCGACGCGCCCTGTTGCTCGGCGCCGGCGCCGCCTCGGCCGCCGGCCTCACCCTGTCCGGCTGCGGCGGCGGTGGCTCGACGTCTGCCGGCGGGGCGGGCTCGGCGAGCGCCCCGTCGGGACGGCCTAGTGGCGTCCTCGGCCCGACCTCGGCCGTCCCGGTCGGCGGGGGCACGATCTTCCCGGCTGCCGCCGTCGTCGTCACCCAGCCCTCCGCTGGCGAGTTCAAGGGGTTCTCCACGCGGTGTCCGCACGCGGGCTGCGCCGTGGCGAGCATCGCCGACGGGTTCATCGTGTGTCCCTGCCACGGCAGCCGGTTCGCGGTGGCCACCGGCGCGCCGACGCCGGAGAGCCCGGCCAAGCAACCGCTGGCGAGCGTCTCGGTGTCGGTCCAGAACGGCGAGGTCGTCGCGGGCTGACGCTGCGATCGCGGGCCGGGCGTCCTGGCCGCGAGAGTGTCGGCGCGCGATCGTAGGGTGAGCAGGTGGCCGACCCGTCGACGTACCGCCCGGCACCGGGCGAGATCCCGGTCGCTCCTGGCGTCTACCGGTTCCGTGACGAGCACCGGCGGGTCATCTACGTCGGCAAGGCCAAGAGCCTGCGGCCGCGGCTGTCGTCCTACTTCCAGGACCTTGCCGCGCTGCATCCACGCACCCAGACGATGGTCACCTCGGCGGCCAGCGTCGAGTGGACGGTGGTGAGCACGGAGGTCGAGGCGCTCCAGCTCGAGTACGCGTGGATCAAGGAGTTCGACCCGCGCTTCAACGTGAAGTACCGCGACGACAAGTCCTACCCCTACCTCGCGGTGACGATGGGGGAGGAGTTCCCCCGGGTCCAGGTGATGCGCGGCGCCAAGCGCAAGGGCACCCGGTACTTCGGTCCGTACGCCCACGCCTGGGCGATCCGCGAGACGGTCGACCTGCTGCTCCGGGTCTTCCCGGTGCGCACCTGCAGCAGCGGGGTGTTCCGCCGGGCCACGCAGGTAGGCCGTCCCTGCCTGCTGGGCTACATCGGCAAGTGCTCGGCGCCGTGCGTGGGACGGGTGACGCCCGAGGAGCACCGCGACCTCGCGGAGGACTTCTGCGACTTCATGGCGGGCAACACCGGCCGCTTCGTGCGCCGGCTCGAGGCCGAGATGCGGCAGGCGTCCACCGAGCTCGAGTTCGAGAAGGCCGCCCGGCTGCGAGACGACATCGGGGCGCTCAACCGGGCGCTCGAGAAGAGCGCGGTCGTGCTGGCCGACGCCACCGACGCGGACGTGTTCGGGCTCGCCGACGACGAGCTCGAGGCGGCCGTGCAGGTGTTCCACGTCCGCGGCGGGCGCATCCGTGGCCAGCGCGGCTGGGTGGTCGAGAAGGTCGAGGACGTCGGCGTCGACGACCTCGTCGAGCACCTGCTCCAGCAGGTCTACGGCGAGTCGCCCGAGGCCGTGCCGCGCGAGGTGCTGGTTCCGCAGCTGCCCGGCGACGCGCCCGAGGTCGCCCAGTGGCTCAGCGGGCTGCGCGGCTCGCGGGTCGACCTGCGGGTCCCGCAGCGGGGTGACAAGCGCGCGCTGCTCGAGACGGTCCAGCGCAACGCCGGGCAGGCACTGGTGCTGCACAAGACCCGCCGTGGGGGAGACCTCACCACCCGCTCGCTGGCGCTGAAGGAGCTGCAGGACGCGCTGGCGCTCCCGGACGCTCCGCTGCGCATCGAGTGCTACGACGTCTCCAACCTGCAGGGCACCGAGGTCGTCGCCTCCATGGTCGTCTTCGAGGACGGTCTGCCGCGCAAGTCCGAGTACCGGCGGTTCTCGGTGCGCGGGCTCGACGGCCGGGATGACACCGCCTGGATGCACGAGGTGATCACCCGTCGGTTCCGGCGCTACCTCGACGAGCGGGCCGACGCCAGTGACCTCGAGCTCGGCCAGGGCATCGACCCCGACACCGGCCGGCCGCAGAAGTTCGCCTACCCGCCCCAGCTGGTCGTCGTCGACGGCGGGCCGCCCCAGGTGGCCGCCGCGGCCCGGGCGCTCGAGGCGCTGGGCATCGACGACGTGTCGCTCGTCGGGCTCGCCAAGCGGCTCGAGGAGGTCTGGGTGCCCGGTGACGACCACCCGGTGGTGCTGCCGCGCAGCAGTGAGGGGCTCTACCTGCTGCAGCGGGTCCGTGACGAGGCGCACCGCTTCGCCATCACCTACCACCGCCAGCGCCGGTCCCGGTCGATGACGGCGAGCGTCCTCGACGACGTCCCGGGTCTCGGCTCGACCCGCCGCACCGCGCTGCTGCGGCACTTCGGGTCGCTCAAGAAGCTGCGCGCCGCCGACGCCCAGACGATCGCCGAGGTGCCGGGGATCGGCCCTGCGACAGCGCAGGCCGTCGTCGAGGCGCTAGCGGTCACCGGCGACGCCGCGCCCGCCGTCAACGTCAGCACCGGGGAGATCCTCGACGGCTGACCCGCGTGGGTCGATACCCTGGCGGCACACCGATAGAGGAGCATCGTGGGCCCCGACAGCAGCGAGCAGTTCACCATCGAGTCCGCCTCGCGCGGGCCGCGGGGCACCTGGCCGGAGCTGGTGATCGTCACCGGGATGTCCAGTGCCGGCCGCTCGACGGCGGCGAACGTGCTCGAGGACCTCGGTTGGTACGTCGTCGACAACCTCCCGCCGCAGATGCTCAACCCCCTGCTCGACCTGGCGGCCCGGCGCGGCACCGACACCGGCAACACCACTGGGCTGCAGGGGATCGCGGCCGTCGTCGACGTCCGCAGCCGCTCGTTCTTCCAAGCGCTGCAGGACGCGCTGTTCGAGCTGCGCAACCGGGGGGCGCGTCCACGGGTGATCTTCCTCGACGCCAGCGACGACGTGCTGGTGCGTCGCCAGGAGTCGGTGCGCCGCCCGCACCCGCTGCAGGAGGGCGGCCGGATCCTCGACGCGGTGCTGCGCGAGCGCGAGATGCTCGAGTTCGTCCGCGAGAACGCCGACGTCGTCATCGACACCAGCGGCCTGAACGTCACCCAGCTCAAGACCAAGGTCTCGCAGGTGTTCGACGCCGGCGGCCTGCCGGCCATGCGGGCCACCGTGATGTCGTTCGGCTTCAAGTACGGCATCCCGCTCGATGCCGACTTCGTGCTCGACATGCGCTTCCTGCCCAACCCGTTCTGGGTCGAGGGCCTGCGGGCGCAGAACGGCAACGATGCCGCGGTCAGCGAGTACGTGCTCGACCAGGACGCCGCGAGCGTCTTCCTCGACCGGTTCGTCTCCAGCCTCGAGCCGGTCCTGGCCGGGTATGAGGACGAGAGCAAGCGTTACGTGACGATCGCGCTGGGCTGCACCGGTGGCAAGCACCGCTCGGTCGCGATGGTCAACGCGCTGGCCAAACGGCTGGAGGCCCTCGGCGTGCAGGTCGGCACGCTGCACCGCGACCTGGGCCGCGAGTGACCCGCCCGGCCGTCGTGGCCCTCGGCGGGGGCCACGGCCTGGCCGCCTCGCTCGGGGCACTGCGCCACCTCACCGACCGGTTGACGGCCGTGGTCACCGTGGCCGACGACGGTGGCTCGAGCGGGCGGCTGCGCCGCGAGCTCGGCGTCCTGCCGCCCGGCGACCTGCGGATGGCGCTGACCGCCCTGTGCGAGGACGGCGAGTGGGGCAGCACGTGGCGCGACGTCCTGCAGCACCGGTTCGCCAGCCAGGGCGAGCTGCACAACCACTCCGTCGGCAACCTGCTGATCGTGGCGCTCTGGGAGCTGCTCGACGACACCGTCGCCGGACTGGACTGGGTGGGCCGGCTGCTCGGCGCCCGCGGCCGCGTGCTGCCGATGTGCTCGGTGCCGCTCGAGATCGAGGCCTCCGTCGTCGGCGTCGACCCCGACGACCCGGACGGCGTCCGTACCGTCCACGGGCAGTCCAGCGTGGCGGGCACGCCGGGCCGGGTCACCGCCGTGCGGCTCGTCCCGGACGAGCCGCCGGCCTGTGACGAGGCCGTCGAGGCGGTCCGCGCGGCCGACTGGGTGGTGCTCGGCCCGGGCTCCTGGTTCACCTCCGTGATGCCGCACCTGCTCGTTCCCGGCCTGCGCGACGCGCTCTGCGACACCTCGGCCCGCCGGCTGGTGACGTTGAACCTGAGCGCCGAGGACGAGACGGGTGGCTTCAGCTCGGCCGACCTGCTGGCTGCTCTGGTCGACCACGCGCCGCGGTTCCGCGCCGACGTCGTGCTCGCTGATCCCGCCGCCGTCACCGACCGGCGCAGCCTCGAGGCGGCGGCCGACCGGTTGGGCGCCTCGCTGGTGGTGTCGAGCGTGGCCCAGCCCGGACGCCGGGGCGTGCACGACCCGCTGCGGCTGGCCGCCGCCTACCGCGACCTGCTGCGGTGAGCCGGCCCCGTTCCGGTGACCGGCTGGTTGGGACGACGACTAGTGGCAGGATGGCGCCCATGGCAATGACGGCAATGGTGAAGGACGAGCTGAGCCGTCTGCAGGTGACGAAGACGTGTGATCGCAAGGCCGAGGTGTCGGCGACCCTGCGCTTCGCGGGCGGGCTGCACATCGTCGCGGGGCGCATCGTGGTGGAGGCCGAGCTCGACACCGGCCAGTCGGCCCGCCGGCTGCGGCGTGACATCGCAGACGTCTATGGCCATGCCAGCGACATCGTGGTGCTCGCGCCCGGCGGCCTGCGCCGCGGCACCCGGTACGTCGTGCGCGTCGTCAAGGACGGCGAGGCGCTGGCCCGCCAGACCGGGCTGATCGACGGCCGCGGGCGACCGGTGCGCGGACTGCCGCCGCAGGTCGTCTCGGGTGCCGTCTGCGACGCGGAGGCGGCCTGGCGGGGCGCCTTCCTGGCGCACGGCTCGCTGACTGAGCCGGGCCGCTCCTCGGCCATGGAGGTCACCTGCCCCGGCCCGGAGGCTGCGCTCGCGCTGGTGGGGGCCGCCCGCCGGCTGGGGATCTCGGCCAAGGCGCGCGAGGTGCGCGGCGTCGACCGCGTGGTGATCCGGGATGGCGACGCCATCGGAGCCATGCTCACCCGGCTGGGCGCGCACGATGCCGTCATGGCTTGGGAGGAGCGGCGGATGCGCCGCGAGGTCCGGGCCACGGCCAACCGGCTGGCCAACTTCGACGACGCCAACCTGCGCCGCTCGGCCCGGGCTGCCGTCGCGGCCGGGTCGCGGGTCGAACGGGCGCTGGAGATCCTCGGCGACGACGTCCCCGACCACCTGCGCGAGGCCGGCCAGCTGCGGCTGGCCCACAAGCAGGCCAGCCTCGAGGAGCTGGGCCACCTGGCCGACCCCCCGATGACGAAGGACGCGGTCGCCGGCCGCATCCGGCGGCTGCTGGCGATGGCCGACAAACGGGCCGAGGACGACGGCGTCCCGGGCACCGACGCCAACCTCACGGCGGACATGCTCGAAGCGTGAACCGCCCTCCGGCATGCCCGCGCGGGAGCGATAGGGTCGTGAGCGACGCCACAGGACGTCCCCGACGTCCGCCGCACCCGTCCGCGCCCGTCCCGGCGCGACCGTCCCAGGAGGCAGCGCAGTGACTGTTCGCGTAGGCATCAACGGCTTCGGTCGGATCGGCCGCAACTTCTACCGCGCCGTGCAGGCATCCGGCGCCGACATCGAGATCGTCGCGGCGAACGACCTCACCGACAACGCCACCACGGCCCACCTGCTGAAGTACGACACGATCCTCGGCCGGCTGCCCGGTGAGGTCTCGTCGAGCGACAGCGGCATCACGGTCGATGGCAAGGAGCTCAAGGTCTTCGCCGAGCGCGACCCCAGTGCGCTGAAGTGGGGCGACCTCGGGGTCGACGTCGTGATCGAGTCCACCGGGCTGTTCACCGACGCCACCAAGGCCAAGGCCCACGTCGACGGCGGCGCCAAGAAGGTCATCATCTCCGCGCCCGCGAAGAACGAGGACTTCACCGTCGTCATGGGGGTCAACCACGAGCTGTACGACCCGGCCGCGCACACGATCATCTCCAACGCGTCCTGCACCACGAACTGCCTGGCGCCGATGGCCAAGGCGATCCACGACGCGTTCACCATCGAGCGTGGTCTGATGACGACGATCCACGCCTACACGCAGGACCAGAACCTGCAGGACGGTCCGCACAAGGACCTGCGCCGCGCCCGCGCGGCCGCGCTCAACATCGTGCCGACCTCGACCGGCGCCGCGAAGGCCATCGGCCTGGTGCTGCCCGAGCTCAAGGGCAAGCTCGACGGCTACGCGCTGCGGGTGCCGATCCCCACGGGTTCGGCCACCGACCTCACGGTCAACCTCTCCCGAGAGGTGACCGTCGAGGAGGTCAACGCGGCGGTGAAGGCGGCCGCCGACGGCCCGATGAAGGGCTACCTGCGCTACACCGAGGACGAGATCGTGTCGTCCGACATCGTCACCGACCCGGCCTCGTGCATCTTCGACGCCGGCCTGACCAAGACCTCGGGCAACCAGGCCAAGGTCGTCGGCTGGTACGACAACGAGTGGGGCTACAGCAACCGGTTGGCCGACCTGGTCACGTTCATCGGCGCGAGCCTCTGACCGGCAGGGTCTGCTCGACGTGCTGACCATCGACGACCTGGGTGACCTGCGCGGCAAGCGCGTCCTGGTGCGCAGCGACCTGAACGTGCCGCTGGACGGCGCCACGATCACCGACGACGGCCGGATCCGCGCGTCCGTCCCGACGATCGAGCGGTTGCGTGCCGCCGGCGCCCGGGTCGTGGTGTGCGCCCACCTCGGCCGTCCGAAGGGTGCCCCGGACGACCGCTACTCGCTGCGGCCGGTCGCCGACCGGCTGGGCGAGCTGCTCGGATCGCCCGTGGCCTTCGCCACCGACACCGTGGGCGACAGCGCCCGCGCCACGGTCGAAGGGCTGGAAGACGGAGCCGTCGCCGTGCTCGAGAACCTCCGGTTCAACCCGGGCGAGACGAGCAAGGACGACGCCGAGCGCGGCGCGTTCGCCGCCCAGCTCGCCGAGCTGGCCGACGTGTACGTGAGCGACGGGTTCGGGGTCGTGCATCGCGCGCAGGCCAGCGTGGTCGACGTCGCCCAGCGGCTCCCGCACGCAGCGGGCGGCCTGGTGCTGGCCGAGGTCGACGTCCTGAAGCGGCTCACTGACGACCCGCAGCGGCCCTACGTGGTCGTGCTGGGCGGGTCCAAGGTGTCCGACAAGCTCGGCGTGATCGAGAACCTGCTGGGCACCGCCGACCGCATCCTGGTCGGCGGCGGCATGGTCTTCACCTTCCTGCGGGCGCAGGGCCACGAGGTCGGCAAGAGCCTGCTCGAGGACGACCAGCTCGACACCGTCCGCGGGTACCTCGAGCAGGCGACCCGGCGCGGGGTCGAGATCGTCCTGCCCACGGACGTCGTCGCGGCCACCGCGTTCGCGGCGGACGCCGAGCACGACGTCGTCCCCGCCGACCAGATCCCGGCCGACCGGCTGGGGCTCGACATCGGGCCCGAGTCGGCGGCCGCGTTCGCCCGGTCCCTGGCCGACGCGCGCACGGTGTTCTGGAACGGGCCGATGGGCGTGTTCGAGCTGGAGCCGTTCAGCCACGGCACGCGCACCGTGGCCCAGGCGCTCGTCGACTCCGACGCCTTCACCGTGGTCGGCGGCGGCGACTCGGCCGCCGCGGTGCGCACGCTGGGCTTCGACGAGCACGCCTTCGGCCACATCTCGACCGGCGGCGGCGCGAGCCTGGAGTATCTCGAGGGCAAGACCCTGCCCGGACTGACCGTGCTCGACGACTGAGGGGCAGCACCTGATGGCTCGCGCCACCACAACCGGCCGCATTCCGCTGATGGCCGGCAACTGGAAGATGAACCTCGACCACCTGGCCGGGGCGCACCTGGTCCAGAAGCTGGACTGGACGCTCAAGGACGGCAAGCACGACTTCGCCGCCGTCGAGGTAGCGGTGCTGCCGCCGTTCACCGACCTGCGCACCGTGCAGACCCTCGTCGACGGCGACCACCTCGACATCCGGTACGGCGCGCAGGACCTGTCCGCGCACGCGGACGGCGCCTACACCGGCGAGGTGAGCGGCCGGATGCTGGCCAAGCTCGGCTGCACCTACGTGGTCGTCGGCCACAGCGAGCGCCGCGAGCACCATCACGAGGACGACGCGCTGGTCGCCGCGAAGGTGCGGGCCGCCTACGAGAACTCCTTGACGCCGATCCTGTGCGTGGGGGAGGGGCTGGAGGTCCGCCAGGCGGGTGAGCAGGTCAGCCACACGCTGAGCCAGCTCGACGCGGCCATCGAGGGCCTGACACCGGCCCAGGGGCGCACCCTGGTCGTGGCGTACGAGCCGGTGTGGGCGATCGGCACCGGCGAGGTGGCCACGCCCGAGGACGCGCAGGAGGTCTGCGGCGCCATCCGCACCCGGCTGGCCGAGACCTGGTCGGGCGACGTCGCCGACGCCGTCCGGGTGCTCTACGGCGGTTCGGTCAAGTCCACCAACGTCGCGGCGATCATGGCCCAGCCGGACGTCGACGGCGCTCTCGTGGGTGGTGCGAGCCTGCAGGCGGACGAGTTCGCCAGCATCTGCCGGTACCGTGACCACCGCACCGGCTGACGAGCCGGTCGTTCCGCGCGCCCCTGGCGCCAGCAGCCACTGACACCGCGTACCCTGATGCGGTACGACAGACCTACCCGACGGATGGAACCTTCGTGAACGCAGTACGCATCGGCCTGCAGGTGTTGCTCGTCATCACCAGCCTGTTCCAGACCCTGCTCATCCTGCTCCACAAGGGCAAGGGCGGCGGTCTGTCGGACATGTTCGGCGGCGGCGTCTCGTCCAGCCTCGGCGGGTCGTCGGTGGCCGAGAAGAACCTCGACCGGTTCACCATCTCGATCGCCCTGGTCTGGACGGCCGCCATCGTGGGCATCGGCCTAATCGAGCGGTTCAGCGCCACCACCGCCTGACCTGCGGTACCAGACGCTCGTCGTCCACTGAAGTACGAGATACGGGAGAACTCGCATATGGCAGGCGGAAACGCGATCCGGGGTAGCCGGGTGGGCGCAGGACCCATGGGCGAGGCTGAGCGCGGCGACGCTGCTCCGCGCATCGTCCAGTCGTACTGGTGCGCCAACGGGCACGAGACCCGTCCCAGCTTCGCCGCCGAGTCGGGCGTGGCGGCCCCGGAGACCTGGGACTGCCCCCGCTGCGGCTTCCCGGCCGGCCAGGACCAGGCCCAGCCCCCCGCGCCGCCCAAGGTCGAGCCGTACAAGACGCACCTGGCCTACGTGAAGGAGCGTCGCAGCGACACCGACGGCCAGGCGATCCTCGATGAGGCGCTGCAGCAGCTGCGCGACCGCGGCCTGATCCGCTGAATCGCCTGCCGTCACCGGGGTCGACCCGGGGGCGGCGCCGGTCAGGGACTGGCGATGCGGATCAACGCAGGCGGTACCTGAGCGGCGGCTGCGCGGTCCAGCAGCCAGACCGTCGCTCGACGTCCGGCCACAGCACCGGCCGGTGCCTGCACCGGGCCGGCACCGCTGAGGGCCAGCCCGACGGCGCCCGCCTTGCCCTCGCCGGAGGCGACGAGCCACACCTCCTCGGCGCGGCTGATCGCGGGCAGGGTCAGCGAGACCCGCAGCGGCGGCGGCTTGGGTGAGCCGTGCACCCCCACCACGGTGCGCTCGCGCTCGTGCACAGCGGCCATCTCGGGGAACAGCGACGCGACGTGCGCGTCCGGGCCGACGCCGAGCATGAGGACGTCGAACGCCGGCACCTCGTCGCGACTGGAGCCCTCGGACCGCGCGACCCGGGCCAGCTCCTCGGCGTACCAGGCGGCTGCGCCGTCGACATCGCCTGCCCGGGGGTCGTCGCTGGCCGGCATCGCGTGCACCCGCGACGGGTCGAGCGGCAGCGCGTCCAGCAGCGCCTCGCGGGCCTGCGTCTCGTTGCGCTCGGGGTCGCCCGCGCGCAGGTAGCGCTCGTCACCCCACCACACGTGCACCCGCGACCAGGCGACCGCGTCCCGGGCCGGGTTGGCCGCGAGCGCCGACAACGCCGCGATGCCCATCGTGCCGCCGGTCAGGACGACGTGGGCCGAGCCGCGCGAGGCCTGCGCGTCGACCAGCCGGGTCACCAGCCGAGCCGCCACCGACGCGGCCAGCACGTCTGCGTCGCGGTGCACGACCACCAGCGGCGAGGCGCTCACGAGGACCGCTTCTTGGCTGCGGTCTTCTTGGCTGCGGTCTTCTTGGCTGCGGTCTTCTTGGCTCCCGTCGCCTTCTTCGCGGTCGGCCTTCTTGGCTGCGGTCGCCTTCTTCGCCGGCGTTCCGCCAGGTGCGGCCTCCCGGATGGCCCGGGCGGTGGCGGCTTCGCGGCGTTCGGCGGTGCGCGAGTCGCGGCGGGCCTGCTTGATCGACATCGCCTCGCCCTCAGCTGCCGCCTGGGTGGCGGTCACCGAGCGGCCGGCGTCGACCCGGGCCAGGCCTTTGGACAGGGTCGCCTGGTAGATCTCGTCCGGGTCCAGCCGACGTAGCTCCTCGGCCAGGCACTCGGCCATGTCGCGCCGGGGCAGGGCGATCCGGCGGTCCGGCTGGCCGGGCTGGGTCAGCGTCGCGATGGCGCCGTCGGAACGCATCAGGTCGATCGGCCCGCTCCGGCGTTGCAGCCGCACCCCGGCCATCCCGCTCCCAGCCGTGGTGCGTCCCCGGGTCACCGGGCAGCGCAGGCTCTCGGCCAGCCAGGCGGCCAGCAGGTCCGTGCTGGGGCTGTCGGACGCACCGGTGACGGTGATGTGCTCGACCTGCTCGTACGGCGGCTGGTCGAGAGCCGCGGCCAGCAGGCCGCGCCACTTGGTGAGCCGCGTCCAGGCGAGGTCGGTGTCACCGACCGCGTAGGTGTCTCGCCTGCGCTGCAGCTCCTTGCGTGGGGTGGGTGAGGCAGCGGCGTCGGTGATCCGGCGCTGGGCCATGGCGCCGATCGGGTCCTGCGACGGGTTCGTCGGGGCCTGTCCGGGCCACCAGGCGACGAGGGGGGAGTCCGGCAGCAGCAGTGGCGTCAGCACGCTGTCGGCGTGGGCGGTGAGCTGGCCGTAGAGACGCAGCACGATGACCTCGCTGGCCCCCGCGTCGCCACCGACCCGCACCTGCGCGTCGATCCGCTCGCTGCCTCGCCGGTTGCCCTGCACGATGACGATGACCCGGCAGGGGTGCTCGCGGCTGGCGTCGTTCGCCGCCTCGATGGCCTCCTCGGCGCCCGGCTCGTCCGTGACGATGACCAGGGTCAGCACGCGACCCAGGGCGATGGCGCCGCCGGAGTCGCGCAGGTCGACGAGCTTGCGGTTGACCGCCGCCGTCGTGGTGCTGGGCAGGTCGATGATCACGGGAGCCTCCAGACCCGGCCGTCGCGGGCCATCATCTCGTCAGCCGCGGCCGGACCCCAGGTGCCCGCCGGGTACGTGTCGGGTCGCCCACTGCGTGCCCAGTGCCGCTCGATCGGGTCGAGGATCTTCCACGACAGCTCGACCTCCTCGTGCCGGGGGAACAGCGGCGGGTCGCCGAGCAGGACGTCGAGGATCAGCCGTTCGTAGGCCTCCGGCGAGGACTCGGTGAACGCGTGGCCGTATCCGAAGTCCATCGTCACGTCGCGGACCTCCATCGCCGTGCCAGGCACCTTCGACCCGAACCGCATCGTGACGCCCTCGTCAGGCTGCACGCGGATCACCAGGGCGTTGTGGCCGAGCTCCTCGGTGGCGGTGGTCTCGAAGGGCAGGTGTGGCGCCTGCTTGAACACGATCGCGATCTCGCTGACCCGGCGGCCCAGCCGCTTGCCCGTGCGCAGGTAGAACGGCACGCCCGCCCAGCGGCGGGTGTCGATCTCGAGCTTGATCGCCGCGTAGGTCTCGGTGGTGGAGCTCTGGCCGATGCCGTCCTCGTCGAGGTAGCCGATCACCTGCTGCCCGCCCTGCCACCCGGCGGCGTACTGCCCGCGGGCCGTCGCGGTCGACAGGTCGGCGGGCAGCCGGACGGCGGACAGCACCTTCTCCTTCTCCGAGCGCAGGTCCTGGGCCTCGAACGAGACCGGCTCCTCCATCGCGGTGAGGGCGAGCAGCTGCAGCAGGTGGTTCTGGATCACGTCACGCGCCGCGCCGATGCCGTCGTAGTAGCCGGCCCGGCCACCGATCCCGATGTCCTCGGCCATGGTGATCTGCACGTGGTCGACGTAGTGCGCGTTCCAGATCGGCTCGAACATCTGGTTGGCGAACCGCAGCGCCAGGATGTTCTGGACGGTCTCCTTGCCCAGGTAGTGGTCGATGCGGAAGACGGCGTCCGCCGGGAACACGTCCGAGACGACGTCGTTCAGCTCGCGCGCGCTGGCCAGGTCGTGACCGAACGGCTTCTCGATCACCACCCGGCGCCAGGTGTCGGCCGCCGGCTGCGACAGCCCCGAGCGGGCCAGCTGCTCGCAGACCTGGGAGAAGAACTTCGGCGGGATCGACAGGTAGAAGGCGTGGTTGCCGCCGGTGCCGCGCTCGACGTCGAGGGCCTGCACCGTCTCGGCCAGCTGGTCGAACGCCGCGTCGTCACTGAAGTCGCCGGGCACGAACCGGAATCCCTCGGCCAGGTGCTTCCACACGCTCTCCCGGAACGGCGTACGGGCGTGCGCCTTGACCGCCTCGTACACGATCTGGCCGAAGTCCTGGTCGGCCCAGTCGCGGCGGGCGAAGCCGACGAGCGAGAACCCGGGTGGCAGCAGCCCGCGGTTGGCCAGGTCGTAGACGGCGGGCATCAGCTTCTTGCGGGCCAGGTCGCCGGTCACGCCGAAGATCACCAGGCTGCACGGCCCGGCGATCTTGTTCAGCCGCTTGTCACGCGGGTCACGCAGTGGGTTGTTGCCGGCCGACACGCGGGCAGGACTCACTGCAAGACCTCCAGGAGACGGCGGACACCGGCCGTGCGGTCGGTGAGGTGAAGTCGGAGCACGGGCCGGTCGTGGTCGGCGAGGACCTGCGCGTCGCCCGCGGCCTGGGCCGCGATGAGGGTGCCGAAGCTGAACGGCTGACCGGGGACGTCGAGGTCGTGCTCGGGCGTCCCGGTGACCTGCAGGTAGACCCCGGTTGCCGGGCCGCCCTTGTGGTACTGCCCGGTGGAGTGCAGGAACCGCGGCCCCCAGCCGAACGTCGTCGGGCGCCCCGTCCGTCGGGTGAGGGCGGGCCGCACGCCCGCGAGGTCGGCCTGCTGGGCGCGGTCGAGGTAGGCCATCACGGCCAGGTACCCCGAGTCGGGGTCGAGCCGGCCCAGGAGTGCGGTGACGGCGCCGGCCAGGTCGTCGACGCCGTCCAGGAGCCCGGCGCTGCCTCGCACCTCGATGCCCGCGTCGACGAACGCCGCCGGCTCGGGGTCCGGCGCCCCGTCCAGCATGCCGCGAGCGGCCTTCTTGGCGCTCTCGACGTCCGGCTGGTCGAACGGGTTGATGCCCAGCAGCCGCCCGGCGACCGCCGTCGCAGCCTCCCAGAGCATCATCAAGGCACCCAGCGAGCCCCCGACCCGCACGCTGGTCGCGAGCTCGGTGCCGGAGTCGGCGCCGATGTCGACCAGCAGCACCGGCAGGACGTCGGGGGAGGGAGCGGTGAGCTCCGGCGCCTGCGGGCCCTCCACGACCACCGGCAGCAGGCCGGTGCCCTGCTTGCCGGTGCTCTCGGCGACGAGCTGCTCGGCCCAGTCGCCGAAGCCCACCGTGCGGGTCCCGTCAGCGGCCAGGGCCAGCTTGTCGCGCCGACCGGTGGCGGCGGCCGGCCGGGTGCCGGCGATCGCGGCACCGAGCACCAGGGCCGGGTTGCCCTCGGAGTCCTCCCCGAGCAGGGTGGCGACGGCAGCGGCCTGGTCGAGCAGCTCGCCCACGTCCACGCCGGCCAGCGCGCTGGGCACCAGCCCGAACGCGGTCAGCGCCGAGTAGCGGCCGCCGACATCGGGGTCGGCGAGGACGACGCGGTGCCCGGCCTCGCGGGCGCTGGTCTCGAGCGGCGAGCCGGGGTCGGTGACCACGACGATGCGCCCGGCGGGGTCGATCCCGGCGTCGGTGAACGCGGCCGCATAGGCGCGACGCTGGCTGTCGGTCTCGACGGTGCTGCCGGACTTGCTCGACACCACCACGACGCTGCTGGTCAGCCGGTCGCCGAGCGCCGCCCGCACGTAGTCGGGGTCGCTGGAGTCCAGGACGGTGAGGGGCACGCCAGCACTGGCGCAGATCACCTCGGGGGCGAGTGACGACCCGCCCATGCCGGCCAGGACGACGTGCTCGACCCCGTCGGCGGCGAGCTCGGCGCGCATCGTCGCGAGCTCGTCGACGAGCGGTCGTGAGCTGGCGCCGAGCCCGACCCACGACAGCCGGACCGAGGCCTCGGACTCGGCGTCCGGCCCCCACAAGGTGGCGTCCTGCGCGAACAGCCGGGAGGCGAAGCGGTCGTCAACCAGCGCCGGCACGTGCTCGCGCACGGCTTGTGCCGCCTCGCCGGTGGCCGTGACCTCGACGAGTACCGCACCCTCGGCACCGCCGGCCCAGGCGGTGACCGCGCCGGCCGGGCCCGCGTCAGGAGCCGTCACTGGCCGCCCTCCTCGGGGGACTCCGACGTCGCCTGGTGGGCCAGCTGCTCGCTGACCGTGCGCTGCAGCTCGTCCCAGCTCTTGTCGAACTTCTCGACGCCCTCACGCTCGAGCACCGCGGTCACGTCGCCGTACGAGATGCCGAGCCGCTCGAGCGCGTCGAGCACCTGGCGGGCCTCGTCGTAGCGGCCGCGGACGGTGTCGCCCTCGATCCGGCCGTGGTCGGCGACGGCGTCCATCGTCGCGCTGGGCATGGTGTTGACCGTGTTGTCGGTCACCAGCTCGGTGACGTACATCGTGTCGGGGTAGGCCTGGTTCTTGACGCCGGTGGAGGCCCACAGCGGACGCTGCACGTGCGCCCCTTCGCCGGCCAGCACCTGCCAGCGCGGCGTCGAGAACACCTCCTCGAACGCCTGGAAGGCCAGCCGCGCGTTGGCGATGGCAGCCTTGCCGCGCAGCGCCTTCGCGTCGTCGGTGCCGATGTCGTCGAGCCGGGCGTCGACCTCGCTGTCGACGCGCGAGACGAAGAACGAGGCGACGGAGCGGATGGTCGACAGGTCGACGCCGGCCTCACGGGCTTGCTCGAGCCCGGTGAGGAAGGCCTGCATGACCCCGCGGTAGCGGTCCAGCGCGAAGATCAGCGTGACGTTGACGCTGATCCCGGCGGCGATGGTCTGCGAGATCGCGGGCAGTCCCTCGACGGTGGCGGGGATCTTGATCAACGCGTTCGGCCGGTCGACGGCCTCCCACAGCTTGCGCGCCATCTCGACCGTCGCGGCGGTGTCGTGGGCCAGCCGGGGATCGACCTCGATCGAGACGCGCCCGTCCTGCCCGGACGTGCGGTCGTAGACCGGGCGCAGGACGTCGCAGGCGGTGCGGACGTCGTCGGTCGTGATCTCGAACAGCGCGTCGCCGACGTCCGTGCCGGCCGCGGCGAGCGCGCGGATCTGCTCGTCGTAGGCGTCGCCCTTGCCGAGCGCGGAGGCGAAGATCGTCGGGTTGGTCGTCACGCCGACGACGTGCTTGTCAGCGACGAGCCGCTCGAGGCTGCCGTCGTTGAGCAGCTCACGGGACAGGTCGTCGAGCCAGATGGAGACGCCGGCCTCGGACAGCTGGGCGAGTGCGTCGGTCATGGGTTCTCCCCGGGTCGTGGTGGTCAGGAAAGGACGTCGGGTGCGTCACGGCCGGTCGGCCGTGCCGCCTTCGCTCGGCGCGGACGACGGCTGGACGCCGCCGGGACGCACGCCGTCGAGGCCGCGAGCCGCGTCGGCGACGCTGTCGCGGGCGGCGGACGCCACGGACTCGGCAGTGATGCCGAACTCGCGGAAGATCGTCTGGTAGTCGGCGGAGGCGCCGAAGTGCTCGAGCGAGACGGTGCGACCGGCATCACCGACGATGTCGCGCCACCCCTGCGCCACCGCGGCCTCGACGCTGACCCGGGCCCGGACGGACGGGGGCAGCACCTCGTCGCGGTAGGACTGCGGCTGCTCGTCGAACCACTCCCGGCACGGCATCGAGACGACCCGCGTCGGGGTGCCCTCCGCCTGCAGCAGCTCGCGGGCCGCGACGGCCAGCTGCACCTCGGACCCGGTGGCCACGATGATGACGCCGGGGGCGTCGCCGTCGGCCTCGGCCAGCACGTAGGCGCCCCGCGCCACGCCGTCGGCTGGCGCCATGCCGCCCTCACCGCGCGCGAACACCGGCAGGTTCTGCCGGCTCAGCACGAGACCGGCCGGCCGGTCGGTGTGCCCGAGGATGGTGCGCCACGCCCAGGCGGTCTCGTTGGCGTCGGCGGGCCGGACGACGTCCAGACCCGGGATGGCCCGCAGCGCGGCCAGGTGCTCGACCGGTTGATGCGTCGGGCCGTCCTCGCCGAGACCGATCGAGTCGTGCGTCCACACGTAGGTGACCGGCAGCTTCATCAGCGCAGCCAGCCGCACGGCGGGGCGCATGTAGTCGCTGAACACCAGGAACGTCCCGCCGTACGGACGGGTCAGGCTCTGCAGCGCGATACCGCTGAGGATCGAGCCCATTGCGTGCTCGCGGATGCCGAAGTGCAGCGTGCGGCCGTAGGGGCCGCCCTGCCAGTCCTTGGTCTGCCGGTCGGAGGGGATGAACGAGGGCTGCCCCTCCATCGTCGTGTTGTTGCTCTCGGCGAGGTCGGCCGAGCCGCCCCACAGCTCGGGCAGGACGTCAGCGAGCGCGGACAGCACGGTGCCGGACGCCTTGCGGGTCGCCATGCCCTTGGGGTCAGCGTCGAACGTCGGGAGGGCGTCGGTCCAGCCGTCCGGGAAACGCTGTGCGCTCAGCCGGTCGAGCAGCGCCGCGGCGTCCGGGTGCGCGGAGCGCCAGTCCTCGTAGCCGCCCTGCCACTCCTCGTGCGCGGAACGGCCGCGGTCGACGACCTCGCGGGCGCGGGCCAGGACGTCGTCGTCGACCTGGAAGCTGCGCGCTGGGTCGAAGCCGAGCAGCTCCTTGGTGGCCGCGACCTCCTCGTCGCCGAGCGCGGAGCCGTGCGCCTTGCCGGTGTTCTGCTTGGTCGGTGCCGGCCAGCCGATGATGGTGCGCAGCGCGATGAACGACGGCTTGCCCGTCTCGGCCTTGGCGGCCTCGATGGCCGCGAGGAGCGCGTCGACGTCCTCGACGTACTGGCCGCTCGTCGTCCAGTCGACGCTCTGCACATGCCAGCCGTAGGCCTCGTACCGCTTCGCGACGTCTTCGCTGTAGGAGACGTCGGTGTCGTCCTCGATCGAGATGTAGTTGTGGTCGTAGATGACCACCAGGTTGCCAAGCTCCTGGTGGCCGGCCAGCGAGCTCGCCTCGGAGGTGACGCCCTCCATCAGGTCGCCGTCGGAGGCGAGCACGAAGACGTGGTGGTCGAACGGGCTCTCGCCCGGAGCGGCGTCGGGGTCGAGCAGGCCGCGCTCGCGGCGGGCCGCCATGGCCATGCCGACGGCGCTGGCCAGGCCCTGACCCAGGGGGCCGGTGGTGATCTCGACGCCACGGGTGTGGCGGTACTCGGGGTGACCTGGCGTCGCGGAGCCCCAGGTGCGCAGCGACTGCAGGTCGGACAGCTGCAGGCCGTAGCCGGACAGGTACAGCTGGATGTAGAGGGTGAGGCTGGAGTGCCCGCAGGAGAGCACGAAGCGGTCGCGGCCCAGCCACTGGTCGTCGGCCGGGTCATGGCGCATGACGTTCTGGAACAGCAGGTAGGCCACGGGGGCCAGGCTCATCGCCGTGCCGGGGTGGCCGTTGCCGACCTTCTGCACCGCGTCCGCGGCCAGCAGCCGCGCGGCGTCGACCGCGCGGACGTCGGTGTCGGTCCAACCGGCGCGCTGCGCCACCGGCCGTGCCAGCTCGTCCGACCGGCTCGGCGTCGTCGGGTCAGTCACAGCTTGGTCCTCTCGTCGCACAGGCCGATGCGCCGTCGGCGCTCGACCCGAGCCTAGACCTGCCACAGGACGTCGCATCCGCGGCCCGCGGCGGGCCTGACGCGGTGCCGGGACGTCGTCGTCGCGGCGGTAGCATGGGCCGGTCGAGCGCGCCGTCCTGGCGTCGCCGCCGCCTTGACCGTCCAGCGTCTGCCGAGGACTTCGTGACCGCGACCGACCCCCGCACCCCGCTTGCTGCTGCGCCTACCCGGCGCACGGTGTCGCGGACGGTTCGGGCGTACGTGTCGCTCACCAAGCCGCGGATCATCGAGACGCTGCTCGTCACCACCGTGCCGACCATGTTCCTCGCGGCTCGCGGGCTTCCGCCGGCTTGGCTGGTGATCGCCACGCTGGTGGGGGGCACGCTGGCCGCGGGCAGCGCCAACACGCTGAACTGCTTCCTCGACCGCGATATCGACCAGCTCATGCACCGCACCCGCAGCCGGCCGCTCGCCACCGGCGAGGTGTCACCGCGCGAGGCGCTGGTGTTCGGGCTGGTGCTCGGCGTCGCGTCGGTGCTGTGGCTGGGGCTGCTGGTCAACTGGCTGGCGGCCGGGCTGGCCCTGGCGGCCAACGCGTTCTACGTGCTGGTCTACACGATGCTGCTCAAGCGGCGGACGTCGCAGAACATCGTCTGGGGCGGCGCGGCCGGCTGCATGCAGGTCCTGATCGGCTGGGCCGCGGTGACCGGCTCGCTGGACTGGGCGCCGTTCGTGCTGTTCGGGGTCATCTTCCTGTGGACGCCGCCGCACTACTGGCCGCTGTCGATGCGGTTCGAGGAGGACTACGCGACCGCCGGGGTGCCGATGCTGCCCGTCGTGGCCTCCGACCTGACCGTCGCCCGGCAGGTCGTGGCCTACTCCTGGGCGATGGTGGCCTGCTCGCTGCTGCTGGTGCCGGTGGCTCCCACCGGGCCGGTGTACGCGGTCAGTGCCGTCGTCCTGGGTGCGATGTTCCTGCTGGAGGCGCACCGGCTGCTCGACCGCGCGCGCAAGGCGGTCACCGGCCCGGCGCTGCGACCGATGCGGCTGTTCCACTTCTCGATCACCTATATCAGCCTGCTGTTCGTGGCCGTCGCGGTCGACCCCTTCTTCCGCTTCTGACCACCCGCCCGCGCTCTTGGCGCGGGGCAACGCCGCGCTACTCCTAGTGCATGTGGGGCGCCCCGCGGCATTCGAGGCAGCGGACGCCGGGAGCGGGCGTTGTGGTGCGGGGCAACGCCGCGCTACTCCTAGTGCATGTGGGGCGCCCCGCGGCATTCGAGGCAGCGGACGCCGGGAGCGGGCGTTGTGGTGCGGGGCAACGCCGCGCTACTCCTAGTGCATGTGGGGCGCCCCGCGGCATTCGAGGCGGCGGACGGCGCCGGCCCCGGACGGCGCGTGGTCAGGCGGGGCGGCGCTCGACCATCGCGAGCTGCAGGCGGGTCACGGCCACGACCAGCAGGCACGCGCCGAGCATGTGCAGTGCCACCACGAGCACCGGCAGGCCGGTCAGGTACTGCACGTAGCCGATCAGCCCCTGGGCGAGCCCGACCCCGACAGCCACCCACGCGGCGCGGCGCACGCCAGGCCCGGCACCGGTGAGTCGCAGCGCCACCACGAGCGCCAGCAGCAGGCCGAACCACACGAGCACCGCGTCCGAGTGCAGCCAGCTCACCGACCTCGGGTCGAGGCCGAGCCGCGCCGGCGCCTCGGCGTCCCCGGAATGCGGTCCCGAGCCGGTGACGATCGTGCCGAGCACGAGCACCACGACGGTGACCGCCGCCAGGGCGCGGCCGAGCCAGCGGGCCTCGACAGCGACGACGCGCCCTGGCGGCCCGTCCGCCTGACCGACCCGCCACAGCAGGTAGGTCGAGCCGGCGACGATCGCCATGGAGACGAGGAAGTGCGCGGCGACCGTGGCCGGGTGCAACTGCGTGAGCACCGTGATCCCGCCCAGCACGGCTTGGACGACGACCCCGGCCAACGGCAGTGCGGCCACGGCGACCAGCGTGCGGGGTCGGCCGCCCCGACGCACGGCGGCCCAGACCGCCACCAGGGCGACGAGTGCGGCCACCCCGACGACGGAGGTCAGGGTGCGGTTGCCGAACTCGATGTACTTGTGGATGCCCTGCGGCTGCGTCACCACGGGCGTGTAGGAGCCGGGGACGCACTCGGGCCAGGTGGGGCAGCCCAGCCCGGACCCGGTCAGGCGCACCAGCCCGCCGGTGACGACGATCAGCACCTCGACGACGAGGTTGACGATGAGCGCCAGGTGCACCCAGCGGGGCGTCCGGGGGCGCTCGGAGGGCGGTGCTACCGGCCCGGTCACCGGCGGCCGGGCCGGTGACCCGGATGTCGCGGAGGGGGTCACGGCGCTCACGGCATCCAGGGTAGGTGGCTGGTCACGCCCGCCAGGATGAGGGCACTGACCGCGCAGGCGCCGAGCAGCAGCAGGTAGCGCCGGGTGTGTCGCGCCTGACGGCGACGCGCCCGGGTGCCCGCGGAGCGGGTGGCGGCCGGTCCAGCCCCGCCGGACGACGGTCCCGGGTCCACGAGTGCGCCCGGCCGGCCGCCCGTCGCCGCCACGGCGCACCAGATGGCCACGCCCGGGGCCGCAACGGCGATGGCCGCCAGCAGGCTCTGCCGCGCCAGCGCCACCGCCGCGAAGCCGGCCGCGGTCACCACGGCCAGGGCTGCAGTCGCCAGCACCGCGGCCGTGAGCCGCTGGAGCCGGCGGTGGTCGGTCGCCAGCAGCGCGACGACACCCGAGACGGTCCCGAGTCCCGCGACCAGAGTGGTCGTGGCTGCCGTCATGAGGTCCCCACCGCGATCAGTGCCATCGGAACAACCGTCGCGCGAGCAGGCCGGCGCCAACGCCCCACCCGGCCAGCACCAGCACCGCGTGCGGGTCGAGCGTCGCCGAGCCGAGGGCCGAGCGCAGCCCTTCGCCGAGCGCGCCCGAGGGCAGCCACCGGGCGACCTGTTCGAGCGCGGACGGCAGGGTGCGTGCCGGCAGGACGACGGCCCCGCCGGCCAGCAGCAGCACCCACAGCAGGTTCGCCGCCGCCAGCACGGCCTCAGCCCGCAGCGTTCCGGCCACGAGCAGCGCGAGTGCGACGAACGCGAAGGTGCCGAGCAGCCCGATCAGCAGCGCCGCCGGCAGGCCCGACCACCGCGGCTGCCAGCCGAGCGCCAGGCCCAGGCCGCCGAGCACGACGACCTGCACCGCGAGCACCGCGAGCACGGCGAGGGCCTTGGCGCCGAGCAGCCCGCTGCGACCCAGCGGGGTGGTGCCCAGCAGGCGCAGCACGCCGTACCGGCGGTCGAAGCCGGTCTGGATCGCCTGGCCGGTGAACGCCGACGACAGCACCGCCAGCGCCAGGACGCCGGGCACCACGACGTCGATCCGCGGGCCGGGGCCGAGGTCGGGCACCGTGGCGTGGGCCAGCCCGACCAGAGCCAGGGCGGGCAGCACGATCGACACGAGCAGCTGCTCGCCGTTGCGCAACAGGATCGCGGTCTCGAGCCCTGCCTGTGCGACCACCCGACGCAGCCCAGGGGCCGGGGCCGGGCCCACCATCGGCGCGTCCCGGACCGTCATCGCAGCTCCTTGCCGGTGAGCTCGAGGAACACGTCCTCCAGCGAGCGGCGGCCGACGGTGAGCCCGTCCGGCATCACGCCCTGGGCGGCGCACCAGGCCGTCAGGGTCGCGAGCACCTGCGGCCCGATGCTGCCCTCGAGCAGGTAGTTGCCGGGGCGGGGCTCGCCGACGCTGACCGCGGGGTCGAGGGCTCGGCGCAGCCCGACCAGGTCGAGGGCGGGGCGCGCCCGGAAGCGGGCCGTGTCGGCCCCACTGCCGCTGGTGAGCTCGGCGGGGGAGCCCTGTGCGACCACCCGGCCGGCGTCCACGACGACGACGTGGTCGGCGAGGCGCTCGGCCTCGTCCATGACGTGGGTGGTGAGGACGACGGCGGTGCCGGCGTCGCGGGCCTCCTGGACGACGGTCCAGACGGCCTGACGCGCCTGCGGGTCCAGGCCGGCGCTCGGCTCGTCGAGGAACAGCACCTCGGGGCGGCCGACCAGCGCGCAGGCGAGGGCCACCCGTTGCTTCTGGCCGCCGGACAGCCGCCGCACGCTGGTGCCCGCGAACGCGTCGATGCCGAGCCGCGCGCAGAGGTCGGCAGCCGGCACCGGGTGGGCGTGCAACCGCGCCACGTGCCGCACCAGCTCGCCGGCGCGGCCGCCGCTCGGCAGCCCGCCGTCCTGCAGCATGACCCCGACCCGGGCGCGGTGCTGCGGCCCGGCGCGCAGGGGGTCGGTGCCGAGCACGCGCACCTGGCCGGCGTCCGGTCGGCGCAGGCCCTCGCAGCACTCCACCGTGGTCGTCTTCCCGGCGCCGTTCGGGCCGAGGACGGCGGTCACCTGGCCGCGGCGGGCGGTGAGATCGAGCCCGTCGACGGCCCGGACCGAGCCGTAGGCGCGGACCAGACCGCGCACGACGACGGCGTCGTCGTCGGGTGCGGCCATGCTGCGGAGTGTAGGTCGGGCGGCGGTGTGGTGCTGCGCACACCCCTTCCGTTTGAGGTGCTCAACGAATTAGGTCACAATGGTGTTGTGCAATTCGACCAGGGTCCCGCGGCAGCACGTCGCGACGACACCCCGACCAGCACCCGCGTCGTCGACGCCGGGTCGGTCGAGCACACCCGCGACCGCGTCGCCCGGGCGGTCCTCGAAGGCGGACCGATCACGGCCGCCGACGTCGCCTGCCGCTTGGGGCTGACCACCGCCGCCGTGCGCCGACACCTGGACGCCCTCGAGGAGGCCGGACTGGCGCGCACCCGCGACCCCCTGCCGACCGCCAGCCGCGGCCGGGGCCGCCCGGCCCGGGCCTACGTGCTCACCGACGCCGGGCACGCCTCGATGACCACCGCGTACGACGACCTCGCCGCCTCGGCGATGACCTACCTTGCCGAGCAGCTCGGTCCCGGTGCCATCGAGGGGTTCGCCGCCCGTCGGGTCGCCGACCTCGAGCGGCGCTACGCCCCCGTGGTCGACGCGGCCGGCAGCGACGTCGCGCGGCGCACCGAGGCACTCGCCGGCGCCCTGGCGCAGGACGGCTACGCCGCGTCGAGCCGCCCGCTGGCCACCCCCGCGGGCGACGTCGGCGCCCAGCTGTGCCAGGGTCACTGCCCGGTGCAGCACGTCGCCGAGCGCTTCCCGCAGCTGTGCGACGCCGAGACCGAGGTGTTCTCCCGCCTGCTCGGGGTGCACGTCCAGCGCCTGGCCACGCTGGCCGGCGGCGCGCACGTGTGCACCACCCACGTCCCCACCAACGTCCCCACCACAACCACCGCGACCACCACGACCACCACGACCACCAGCCAGACCCCAGCCTCTGCCGAGGGAAGGACCACTCGATGACCACCACCCCCACCACCGGGCCGACGAGCGGATCGTCGGTTCCCGAGGCGACTCAGCGTGAGATCGAGGGCCTCGGCCGCTACCAGTTCGGCTGGTCGGACGCCGACGCTGCGGGCACCAACGCGCGCCGCGGGCTGAACGAAGAGGTCGTGCGTGACATCTCGGCGCGCAAGGACGAGCCGGAGTGGATGCTCAAGATGCGCCTCAAGGGCTTGCGGCTGTTCGACAAGAAGCCCATGCCCAGCTGGGGCAGCGACCTGTCCGGCATCGACTTCGACAACATCAAGTACTTCGTGAAGTCGACCGAGAAGCAGGCCACCTCGTGGGAGGAGCTCCCCGAGGAGATCAAGAACACCTACGACCGGCTGGGGATCCCCGAGGCCGAGAAGCAGCGCCTCGTCGCCGGCGTCGCGGCGCAGTACGAGTCCGAGGTCGTCTACCACCAGATCCGCGAGGACCTGGAGGAGAAGGGCGTCATCTTCGTCGACACCGACACCGGCCTGCGCGAGCACGAGGACCTGTTCCGCGAGTACTTCGGCTCGGTCATCCCGGTGGGCGACAACAAGTTCGCCGCGCTCAACACCTCGGTCTGGTCCGGTGGCTCGTTCATCTACGTGCCCCCCGGCGTGCACGTCGACATCCCACTGCAGGCCTACTTCCGGATCAACACCGAGAACATGGGCCAGTTCGAACGCACGCTGATCATCGCGGACGAGGACTCCTACATCCACTACGTCGAGGGCTGCACCGCCCCGATCTACTCCTCCGACTCGCTGCACAGCGCCGTCGTCGAGATCATCGTGAAGAAGAACGCCCGGGTGCGGTACACGACCATCCAGAACTGGTCGAACAACGTGTACAACCTGGTGACCAAGCGGGCCACCGCCGCCGAGGGCGCCACCATGGAGTGGGTCGACGGCAACATCGGCTCGAAGGTCACCATGAAGTACCCGGCGATCTACCTGCTGGGCGAGCACGCCAAGGGCGAGACGCTCTCGATCGCCTTCTCCGGCGAGGGTCAGCACCAGGACGCCGGCGCCAAGATGGTCCACGCCGCACCGCACACCTCGTCGTCCATCATCAGCAAGTCCGTCGCCCGCGGCGGTGGCCGGACGTCGTACCGCGGGCTCGTGCAGGTGCTGGAGGGCGCGCACCACAGCGCGTCCACCGTGCGCTGCGACGCGCTGCTCGTGGACACGATCAGCCGGTCCGACACCTACCCGTACGTCGACGTCCGCGAGGACGACGTCTCGATGGGTCACGAGGCGACGGTGTCCAAGGTCAGCGAGGACCAGCTGTTCTACCTGATGTCGCGCGGCATGGCCGAGGACGAGGCGATGGCGATGATCGTGCGTGGGTTCATCGAGCCGATCGCCCGCGAGCTCCCCATGGAGTACGCCCTCGAGCTGAACCGCCTCATCGAGCTGCAGATGGAAGGCGCGGTCGGCTGACCGCCGTCCACGACCCCCACCGCAACCCCCGGATCGGAGCACGAGAACCCGCATGACCGACACCATCCGCGACACGCCCACGCCGCAGCACGGGCTGGTCAAGCACTCCCACGGCCCCGGCTCGCCGGTGCCGCAGCAGTCGCGCGCCGAGCGCACCCGCTCGTTCGACGTCGACGCCTTCCCGATGCCGACCGGTCGCGAGGAGGAGTGGCGGTTCACCCCGATCGACCTGCTGCGCGGCGCGCTCGAGCAGCGGCCGACCGATCCCGCGTCGGCCGACCTCGAGGTACAGGCGGCGGCGGGCGTCGAGGTCTCGACCCTCGCTCCGGGCCAGGCGCCCCGCGGCACGGCGTTGGTGCCGGGTGACCGCGCCGCGGTCGTGGCCTCCGCCGGTACCCCAGACGCCGTGTGCGTCACGGTGCCGGCCGAGGCCCAGCTGGACGAGCCGGTGCGGCTGCGCTTCTCCGGCCGGCCCGGCCTGCGCACCAACAGCCACATCGTGATCGAGGCCCGCCACCACTCGCGGGCCACCGTGGTGATCGACCACGTGGGCTCCGGCGAGCAGGTCGGCAACGTCGAGGTCGTCGTCGGCGACGGCGCCGACCTCACCGTGGTGAGCCTGCAGCGGTGGGAGGACGACGCCATCCACCTGTCGCAGCAGGACGCCTCGGTCGGCCGCGACGCGCGGTTCAAGCACGTCGTCGTCTCCCTCGGCGGCAAGGTCGTGCGGGTCAACGCCAATGTCGCGTACGCCGGTCCCGGTGCCGAGGCCACGCTGCTGGGCATCTACTTCGCCGACGCCGGCCAGCACCTCGAGCACCGCTCGTTCGTCGACCACGAGGCGCCGCAGTGCAAGAGCCTGGTCACCTACAAGGGCGCCCTGCAGGGCGAGACCGCCCACACGGTCTGGGTCGGCGACGTGCTGATCCGCGCGGCCGCCTCCGGTACTGACACGTACGAGCTGAACCGCAACCTCATCCTGACCGACGGCGCCCGCGCCGACTCGGTGCCGAACCTCGAGATCGAGACCGGTGAGATCGTCGGCGCCGGGCACGCCAGCGCCACCGGGCGCTTCGACGACGAGCAGCTGTTCTACCTGCAGGCCCGCGGCATCACCGAGAGCGAGGCGCGCCGGCTCGTCGTCCGCGGCTTCTTCGCCGACATCATCGCCCAGATCGGCGTGCCCGACCTCCAGCAGCAGCTGATGGAGGCGATCGAGGACGAGCTCGAGGGTGCGATGGGTCCGGCCGAGGTGGTCGCGTGAGCTTCCAGCCCGCCGTCCACCTCGACGACCTGCCGGACGTCGGGGCCGTGCAGGTCGTGGTCGCTGACCGCACCCTGTCGATCGTGCGCGCCGAGGACGGCAGCCTGCACGCCATCGACGACACCTGCTCGCACGCCGAGGTCTCGCTGTCCGAGGGCGAGGTCGAGGACTGCGCGATCGAGTGCTGGCTGCACGGCTCGCGCTTCGACCTGCGCACCGGCCAGCCCACCGGACTGCCCGCGACCCAGCCGATCGCCGTCTACCCGGTCGACGTCCGGGACGACGTCGTGCACGTCGACCTCGACCCCACGAGCTCTGCAGACCACACCGGCACCGCTGCCGGTTCCCACACCAGCAAGGAGCACTGACGCATGGCCACCCTCGAGATCCACGACCTGCACGTGAGCGTCGACACCGAGCAGGGCACCAAGGAGATCCTGCGCGGGGTCGACCTGACCGTCCGGTCGGGTGAGACCCACGCGATCATGGGCCCCAACGGCTCGGGCAAGTCCACTCTCGCGTACTCGATCGCCGGGCACCCGAAGTACACCGTGACCTCCGGCACCGTGACGCTGGACGGCGAGGACGTCCTCGCGATGACTGTCGACGAGCGGGCGCGGGCCGGGCTGTTCCTGGCGATGCAGTACCCCGTCGAGGTCCCGGGCGTCACCGTCTCGAACTTCCTGCGCACCGCCAAGACGGCCATCGACGGCCAGGCGCCGCCGCTGCGCACCTGGGTGAAGGGCATGAAGGCCGCGATGGCCGACCTGCGGATGGACCCCTCGTTCGCCGAGCGCAACGTCAACGAGGGCTTCTCCGGTGGCGAGAAGAAGCGCCACGAGATCCTCCAGATGGAGCTGCTGAAGCCCAAGATGGCGATCCTCGACGAGACCGACTCCGGGCTGGACGTCGACGCGCTCAAGGTGGTCAGCGAGGGCGTCAACCGGGTGCGCGAGGACGGCGAGGTCGGCGTCCTGCTGATCACCCACTACACCCGCATCCTGCGCTACATCACGCCCGACCACGTGCACGTGTTCGTCGACGGCCGGATCGCCGAGGAGGGCGGGCCCGAGCTGGCCGAGCGCCTCGAGAGCGAGGGCTACGACCGCTTCCTGCCCGCGACGGCCTGACGTGGGGACCGCCATGACCGGCCAGGGCCTCGGCGTCGTGACGCCGGAGTCACCGTCGGCCGTGGCCGTGGCCGCGTCCGAGCAGACAGCGCAGCCCTTCTCGGCCGCCGAGCTGGCGGCTGTGCGGGCCGACGTGCCGATCCTGGGCCGGACCGTGCGCGGCGGGCACCCGCTGGTCTACCTGGACTCCGGAGCGACCTCGCAGAAGCCGCGCCAGGTGCTCGACGCCGAGCGGGCCTTCTACGAGCAGCACAACGCCGCCGTCCACCGCGGCGCGCACCAGCTCGCCGAGGAGGCCACCGACGCGTTCGAGGCGGCCCGGTCAGCCGTGGCCGGCTTCGTCGGCGTCGCCGCTGACGAGGTGGTGTTCACCAAGAACGCCACCGAGGGCATCAACCTGGTGGCCTACGCGATGAGCAACGCCGTCACCGCCGGGCCGCAGGCCGCGCGGTTCGCGCTGGCGCCCGGCGACGAGATCGTCGTCACCGAGATGGAGCACCACGCCAACCTCGTGCCCTGGCAGGAGCTGTGCCGGCGCACCGGCGCGACACTGCGCTGGCTCGGCGTCGACGACGACGGCCGGCTCGACCTCGACGACCTGGCCACGGTGGTCACCGGGCGCACCAAGCTGCTCGCCGTCACGCACGCCTCCAACGTGCTCGGCACGATCAACCCGCTCGCGCCGATCGTGGCGCGCGCCCACGAGGTGGGTGCGCTCGTGCTCCTCGACGCGTGCCAGTCCGTGCCGCACCTGCCGGTCGACCTGCCCTCGCTCGGCGTCGACTTCGCGGCGTTCTCCGGGCACAAGATGCTCGGCCCGTCCGGCGTGGGCGTGCTGTGGGGTCGCCGTGAGCTGCTGGCCGAGATGCCGCCGTTCCTGACCGGCGGCTCGATGATCGAGGTGGTCCGCATGGAGGGCTCGACGTACGCGCCGCCGCCCCAGCGGTTCGAGGCCGGCGTGCCGATGGCGGCCCAGGCAGTGGGCCTGCACGCGGCGGTCGACTACCTCACCGCGCTCGGCGCCGACGGCACCGGGATGGCCCGGGTCGAGGCGCACGAGCGGCTGCTGACCGGCGCCCTGCTCGACGGCCTCGCCGAGCGCGCCTGGCTGCGCGTGGTCGGCCCGACGTCCACCGAGCTGCGCGGCGGGGCGGTCTCGTTCGTCGTCGACGACGTGCACGCCCACGACGTAGGGCAGGTGCTCGACGACCTCGGCATCGCCGTCCGGGTCGGACACCACTGCGCGTGGCCGCTGCACCGCCGGTTCGGCGTCGCCGCCACCACTCGCGCGTCGTTCGGGCCGTACAACGGGCTGGACGACGTCGCCGCCCTGCTGCGCGGTCTCGACCGGGTGCGCGACGTGTTCGGCATCGGGGCCTGATCGCCATGGACCTGTACCAGGAGCTCATCCTCGAGCACTCCAAGAAGCCGCACGGCGCAGGCCTGCGCGAGCCGTTCGCCGCCGAGGTGCACCACGTCAACCCGACCTGCGGCGACGAGGTCACCTTGCGCGTCCGACTGGCGGCCGGCGACGACCCCGTCGTCGAGGACGTCTCGTTCGACGCGCTCGGCTGCGCCATCAGCCGGGCCTCGACCTCGGTGCTGCACGACCTGGTGAGCGGCCGGCCGCTGCCGGAGGTGCAGCGCGCGTTCGACGCCATGCACGCCATGCTCACCAGCCGCGGACAGGACCCCGGCGACGAGGACGTCGTTGGCGACGGCGTCGCCCTCGGCGGTGTCTCGCGCTACCCCGCCCGCGTCAAGTGCGCCCTCCTGGGATGGATGGCCCTGCGGGAGGCGTTGACCCAGGCAGGCGTCCCACCCCGGACCGACGACACCAAGGAGGCCGCTCGATGAGCGACACCACGACCGACACCCCCGCAGCGAGCGCGACGCCGCCCACCGTGGCCGACGTCGAGGAGGCCATGCACGATGTCGTCGACCCCGAGCTGGGCATCAACGTCGTCGACCTCGGCCTGGTGTACGGCGTCACCGTGGACCAGCACGCCCACGCTGTGATCGACATGACCCTCACCAGCGCGGCCTGCCCGCTCACCGACGTGATCGAGGACCAGACCGCGCAGGCGCTCGAGGGCCTGACCAGCGGCTACCGGATCAACTGGGTCTGGATGCCGCCGTGGGGCCCCGACAAGATCACCGACGACGGCCGCGAGCAGCTGCGAGCGCTGGGCTTCAACCTCTGAACGAGGTCCGTTCGGTCGAGGTCGCTCCGGAGCGACTGGGCCGATGGCTGGCCGGCTTCGTCGAGCGGCACGGCACGGCACGCGCGACGCCCGCGGACGGCGCCCTCGACCTGGTGGCGGACGACGGTTCGACCGCGCGCTGTGCCTGGCTGCTTCCGTACGACGGCACAGGCGTCCAGCCGGACCTCGTCGTGGACGACTTCGTCGCGCACGCCCGGCACCCCGCCAGAGTCGTGCTGCTGCTGATCCGCCGCGGCGGCTACGGCGTCGGGCTGGTCGAGGGCGGCGCGCTGACCCGAAGCAAGCACGGCACGCGCTACGTGCAGTCGCGCACCGCCGCCGGTGGCTGGTCGCAGCAGCGGTTCGCCCGCCGGCGCGAGAACCAGGCGTCCGGCCTGCTCGACACCGCTGCCGCCGCCACCGCGTCGGTCGTCCTCGGTGACGACGGGCGCCGCGTCCCGGCCGACGCGGTGGTGGTCACGGGTGGCGACCGCGCGCTGGCCGAGCGGCTACTGGCCGACCGGCGGTTGGCGGGCCTGGCCGCGCTGGCCCATCCTCGACACCTGGACGTGCCCGACCCGCGCGCCGCCGTGCTGCGACAGGCAGCCCAGCGAGCGCTCGCCGTACAGATCGACGTCCGGAACGCCTGATGCCAGGGAGCAGCCGATGACCGAGCCAGCGCGCGACCTCGACTTCGCCGACGCCGGTCCGGTGCGCCGGGCCTTCCGCTCCCTGGGCGCGCGGCCGGCGGCCAGCCGGCTGTTCGCCCGCACGCTGCACCACCTGGACCGTCCGGTGAGCCGGCTGACCGGTGGCCGGCACACGTTCACCAGCCTCACCACCGGCCTCACCGTGGCCGTGCTGACGACTGTGGGGGCGCGCAGCGGTCGTCCGCGCAGTCTGCCGCTGCTGGGTTTCACGGCGGCCGGCGGTTTCGTGGTCATCGCGTCGAACTACGGCCGGCCGCACCACCCGGCCTGGTACCACAACCTGCTGGCCCAACCTCGGGCCGAGCTGCTGCTGCGCGGGCAGCGGCGCGAGGTGGTCGCCCGGCTGACCTCGGGGGGGCAGCGCGCGCAGCTGTGGGCGCTGGCCCTCACCTACTACCCCGCCTGGGAGGAGTACCGCCGTCGGGTGCCCGACCGCGAGATCGGCATCTTCCTGCTCACCGACCGCGTGCCAGGCGGCCCCCCCGGCGCCACGCCCGGGACTTCGGTCAAAACGTGACAAACGCCCCGTTCCACCCCTAGGCTCCCGACGCCCTGCCACCTGGCAGGGAGACTCAACTGCAGGGGGACAACAGTATGAAGACCACCCGACGCGTCGCCGGCGGCCTGTTGGCAGCCGCAGCGCTGGTGACCGCAACGACGGCGGTGGGCGCCGGGCCGGCGTCCGCGACGACGATCAGCCAGTCGACCATCGACGGCAAGCACCCGCGCGACATGGGCTGCCGGGCCGACCAGAAGGTGATCTACCACGTCCTGATCAAGCACTCGGGGACGACGTACGGCTACGTCGACCTGATGGCGTCGACCTACTGCCATGCGGTCTGGGCCCACGTGCACGGCGTGACCCCGGTGAGCAACCAGACCTACGTGCCGCACGGCCACGTGCACCGCAACAGCGACGGGAAGAACTCGCCGACCTGCACGGCCGGCGAGGGCGAGCAGGACTGCTACACCACGATGCTGTGGGACAAGAACGTGACGTCGTACGCCTACGGCGAGATCGACCCGAACGGCGCGATCGGCCAGCCCTACTCGGCCACCACGCCCAGCTACTGAGCCACGCCGCCCGGCCGACCCGCCAGGTCACACGCCCTGGCGGGCCGGCCGCGCGGTCATCTCGACACGATCTCCACGGGTCCCGCTTGTGATTGGGCGCCCGGCGACGGAGAGTGGAGGGATGAAGCGCGCCACGGCACGACGTCTTCGCTGGTCGGCCCCCGTCATCACGGTCGGGTTGATCGTCGGCGGGGTGCAGCTGTCGGCTGGGGCCGCGAACGCGGCGCCGGACCTCCCGGCCATCTCGGCCCGGGACCTGCTGGTGAAGGCGCAGTCCGCGAACGTCACCCAGCTGTCCGGCACGGTGCGCTCGACCGCCGCGCTGGGTCTACCGGCCCTGCCGAGGGCATCCGCGGGCTCCGGCGCCGACTGGTCGTCCCTGGTGTCGGGGACGCAGAACCTGCGCGTGTACGCCGACGGCCCGCAGCAGCAGCGCGTCGACCTTGTCGGCGACCTGACCCAGGCGAGCATCGTGCGCAGCGGCCGCACCGTCTGGACCTGGTCGAGCGAGACCCGTCAGGTCACCCGGACCACGCTGCCGGCCGAGCGGGCGGCCGGAGCCGCGCAGCCGCCGCTGGCCAAGGGCCTGCACAGCAGCATCGACGGGGCGCAGCCACCGCTCACCCCGCAGCAGGCGGCCGACCAGGCCCTCGCCGCAGTCACGCCCACCACGACGGTGACCGTCGACGGCAGCGCGAAGGTGGCCGGCCGCCCGGCGTACGAGCTCCGGCTGGTTCCCCAGGACGCGGCGTCCCTGGTGGGGTCGGTGCAGGTGTACGTCGACGCGGCCACCGGTCTGGCCCTGCGCACCGTCGTGACCCCGCGCGGCAGCAGCGACCCGGCCGTCGACATCGGCTTCACGGCGCTGCGGCTCAGCGCGCCCGCGGCCTCGACGTTCCGCTTCACGCCGCCGGCAGGTGCCAGCGTGAAGGACGTGCCCCTGCCGACCCAGCGGTCGGCGAAGTCCACCCCCAACGACGGAACGCGCCCGGCCGGCGCACCCACCGCTCGCACGCTCGGCACCGGCTGGAGCGCCGTCGTCGAGACCTCCGCCCTTCCGCCGGCGGCGACGGACGCGAGCGGCGAGCAGCCCGGTATCGCGGCGATCCTGGTGCGGGCGGCACGTCCGGTGAGCGGGTCGTTCGGCACCGGGCGGCTGCTGAGCACCCGGCTGCTGACGGTGCTGCAGACCGCTGACGGCCGCGTGTTCGTCGGCGCGGTGACACCGGACGAGCTGATCCGGGTGGCGGGCTCCGCAGCAGCCAGTCCGGCGCGTTGAGCGCGATCCGCACCCAGGCGCTGACCAAGCGCTTCCGGGGCGGTCAGCTGGCCGTCGACGGGCTCGACCTCGACGTGCCGGCGGGCACGGTCTACGGCTTCCTCGGCCCGAACGGCTCGGGCAAGACGACGACGATCCGGATGGTGCTCGGCCTGGTCACGCCGACGTCCGGCACCGTCGAGCTGCTCGGCTCGAAGATGCCCGAAGGCTCAGCGCTGGCGCTGCCACGGGTCGGCGCTCTCATCGAGGGCCCGGCCTGCTACCCGTTCCTGACGGGCGCCGAGAACCTCGCCCGGCTCGACGCCGCGGACGCCACCGCGTCGCCGCGCACTCGCGGGCAGCGCATCGACAACGCGCTCGAGCGGGTGGGGCTCAGCGCGGCGCGCGGCAAGCGATACCGGGCCTACTCGCTGGGCATGCGGCAGCGGCTCGGGATCGCCGCGGCGCTGCTGCGGCCCCGCGAGCTGCTCGTCCTCGACGAGCCGACGAACGGACTCGATCCCGCAGGGCACGCGTGAGGTGCGGTCGCTGGTGCGCGAGCTGGCCACCGAGGGCACCACCGTGTTCGTGTCGAGTCACCTGCTGGCCGAGGTCGAGCAGATCTGCACGCACGCCGCCGTGCTGTCGTGCGGCAGGCTGGTCGCGGACGGCGAGGTGGAGTCGTTGCGGTCGTCGGTGAGCAGCCGCCTCGTCGTCATGACGCCGGACGCCGCGGTCGCCGCGGGCACGCTGACCGGCCTCGGCTTCGTCGACGTCGTCCATGCGGATGGCACCGTCAGCGCTGCCGTCGGCCCGGTGGAGGCGGACGTCGCGTGCGCGGCCCTGGTGCGCGACGGCGTCCGGGTGCGCGGGCTGACGGTCGAGCGGCCCTCGCTCGAGGAGGCGTTCGTCGCCCTGACGGGGGAGGGCTTCGATGTCGCGGGCTGACACCGCCGGCGCCACCGGACGCCTGCTGGTGAGCGAGCTGGGCCTGCTGCTCGGGCGGATGCGGGTGCGTGCCGGACTCGCGGTGCTCGCCGCCGTCCCCGTGCTCATCGCCGTCGTCGTCCGGACGTTCGGCGGCCCGGCCAACCCGTCGGAAGGCCCGCCCTTCCTCGCCGACGTGACCCAGAACGGGTTGTTCATCGCGTTCACCGCGCTCACCGTCGAGCTGCCGTTGTTCCTGCCGCTCGCTGTCGGCGTGGTGGCCGGCGACAGCGTCGCCGGTGAGGCCCAGATGGGCACCCTGCGCTACCTGCTGGTCGCCCCCGCCGGACGGACCCGGCTGACCGTCGTCAAGCTGTTCAGCGCCATGATCTTCTGCGTGGTGGCGACGTTCACCGTGGCGATCGCCGCGTGGGTGGTGGGCGCCGCCCTCTTCCCGCTGGGTGAGGTCTCGCTGCTGTCCGGTGGCACGATCGGGACGTGGGACGCGCTGCTGCGTGGCGCGGGCGTCGCGGTGTACGTCGGCCTGTCGCTCGCCGGGCTCAGCGCGATCGGCGTGTTCGTCTCGACGCTGACCGACGTGCCGATCGCCGCGATGGCCACGACGGTCGGCCTGGCCATCACCAGCCAGATCCTCGACGTGATCCCGCAGGTGTCGGCGATCCACCCGTGGCTGCCCACCCACTACTGGCTGGCGTTCGGTGACCTGCTGCGCCAACCGGTCGAGCTGACCGCGATGGGGCAGGGGTTGTTGTTGCAGCTCGGCTACGTGGTGGTGTTCTCGGTGGCCGCCTGGGCCCGGCTCACCACACGCGACGTGCTGTCGTAGCCGCCGACGTCAGCGACCTGTACCGCACTTCTCGGCAAAGGTGCGCCTACGGGGGCCCGGGTGGCCGCACTTCTCGGCAAAGGTGCGCCTACGGGGGCCCGGGTGGCCGCACTTCTCGGCAAAGGTGCGCCTACGGGGCGGGGTCAGGTCAGTCGTCGACACCGCGTGCGGCCAGTGCCTCGCCGAGCCGGTCGGCGTGCCGCAGCGTCCGGAGCACCAGCGGCACGAGCAGCGCCCGTGGGCTGCGCTCCAGCCCGCGGGCGCGGCGGGCGTCGCGGGCCTGGGCGAAGGTCTCGGCCAGGACCGGCACGGCCCGCACGGTCAGCGCCAGCACCAGCCCCACCCGCTCGGGATCGACGCCCAGCCGGCGGGTCGGCCCGAGCAGCCGCACGCAGACGTCGAGCATCGCCGTGACGCGGGTGGTCACGGTGACCAGGCCGGCCGCGGCCACCGCGACGACCATCGTGCCGACCACGACGACGGCGGCCCGCCACCCGCCGGACCACCACTGGAAGGGCACCAGCACCAGGACGAACCAGCGCAGCGGCCAGACCTGGGCAGCGACCACGGACGGTCCGAGGCCAGCCAGCGCGTACCCCAGCCCGACGACACCGACGGCGGCCGCGACGGCCGTCGGGGAGCGCCAGGCGACCAGCGCCGTCGTCCCGGTGAGCAGCAGCCCGAGCTTGAGCCCGGCCGGCTGCCGGTGCATCCAGGATGTCCCGGGGCGGTACAGCCCGATGGCGCCGGTCATCGTGCTGCGCCCACCAGCCGGCGGTAGGCGGCGACCGCGGCCGACGGCTCGCCGTCGAACGCGATCCGTCCCTCGTCGACGACCAGCACCCGCTCGTACGGGCCGACGAGGTCGAGGTGGTGGGTGACGAGCACGACCTGCTGGGGAAGCGCCACGAGCATCGTCGCGATCAGCTCGCTGTTGCGCAGGTCGAGCAGTGTCGTGGGCTCGTCGCACACCAGCACCTGCGGCTCGGTCACGAGCACCGCGGCGAGGGCCAGCAGCTGCTTCTGGCCCCCCGAGAGCAGGTGGGCGGGTCGGTCCGCCAGCTCGTCGAGCCCGAACCGGCGTAGCGTCTCGAGCACCCGAGCGTCCCGCTGCGGGGCGGTGAGTCCCTTGCGGCGCAACGAGAACGCCACATCTTCGGCGACGGTCGGCATGACGATCTGGGCGTCCGGGTCGGTGAAGACGAAGCCGACCCGCTGCCGCACCGCCGCGCCGTCTCGGCGCGTGTCGAGGCCGTCGACGGTGACCCTCCCCGACGTCGGCAGGACCAGACCGTTCAGCAGCCGGGCCAGCGTCGACTTGCCGGAGCCGTTCGCTCCGATCACCGCGATCCGCGACTCGGTGAGCTCCAGGTCGATACCGGTGAGCACCGGGACGTCGCCGTACCGGTGGCTGACCCCGTCCAGCCGGATCATCCGACCCGCTCCACCAGGGCCGCGACGCCCTGGCCGCCGCCGACAGCGCAGGTGGCCACGCCGTACCTCGCCCCGTCCGTGCGCACCATCCGGGCGAACAGCCGCACCACGAGCAGCGCGCCGCTCGCACCCCACGGGTGCCCCAACGCGATGGCACCACCCTGCGCGCACACGCGGTCGTCGTCGGCATCGAACGGGTCCAGGCTCCAGGCGTCGGTGCAGGCGAGCACCTGCCCGGCGAACGCCTCGGTGATCTCCAGCGCCCCAACATCGTCCATCGTCAGGCCGGCGGCGCTCAGCACCTGCTCGACCGCCGGCACCGGGCCGAGACCGGGATACCGGGGGTCGACGCCGGCCGTGGCGACGGCGCGTACGGCCAGGCCGGGCAGACCGAGCTCACGGCGGCACGCCTCGTCGACCACCGTGACCACCGCGGCGCCGTCGCTGATGCCGCAGGAGTTACCCGCGGTCGCCGTGCCACCGCTGCCGAACGCCGGCCGGAACCGCGCCAGCCTCTCGACGGTGAGGCCCGCGCGTGGCCGCTCGTCCTGGGTCACGCCGCCGACCGTGACCAGCTCGGCGTCGTACGCTCCCGCTGCGGCGGCCGCCAGCGCCCGGCGGTGCGAGCGGACGGCGTACGCGTCCTGCCGCTGTCGCGACACCTGCCGCAGCCGGGCCAGGTCGTCGGCCGCCTCACCCATGCCGGGGTCGCCGAGATCGTCCGGCGCGAACCGCGCGCGCTCGTACGGCAGCCGGCTGCCGTCGGGTTGCAGCGCCAGCCGGGTCGGAGCGGTACTGGCGCTCTCGACCCCACCGGCGAGCACCAGGCGGGCGCCGGCGAGAACCCGGTGAGCGGCGACGACGACCGCCTCGAGGCCGCTGCCGCACTGCCGGTCGACGGTCAGCCCGGGAACGTCGAGGCCCAGGCCGGCGGCCAGCGCGGCGACGCGCGCCGGGTCACCGCCAGGACCCATGCAGTTGCCGAGCACCACGTCGTCGACGTCCGGGCGGCCGTTCGGGTGGGGGACGTCGGCCCTGGCCGCCCGCAGCACCGGCGCCGCCAGCGCGGTGACGTCCAGACCGGCCAGCGACCGGCCGGCCGTCCCCACGGGCGTGCGCCGCGCGGCGACGACGACCGCGGTGCGGGGGTCGTCGACGTCGGCGGTGAGCAGACGTGGGGGAGAGGGCATCGCCGTCAGGGTAGAGGGGGCAGCTGGTCGGCCAGGTCGGCGACCGCGGCCCGGGCCACCTTGCCGGTGGCCGTGCGCGGTAGCCGGTTCGCCTGCAGCCAGCGTCGGGGGCGGGCGGGCGACGGCAGCGCCCGCGCCGCCTGCGTCAGGTCCACCCGGCGCACGCCCTGGGCGACCACGACGACCGCGGCCAGCAGGCGGCCCTGGCGCTCGTCGTCGAGGCCCAGCACCGCGACGTCCAGGACGCCGTCGACCCGGCCCAGGGCGTCCTCGACCTCCTCGACCACGACGGTGTGCCCGCCGACCTGCACGGCGGCATCGCCCCGGCCGAGCACCTCCCAGCCGTCACCCACGATGCGGGCGAGGTCGCCGACCGTCGCCCACGCCCCGTCCCGGCGCAGCGGTGCGCCGGGCTGCTCGGTCAGGTAGCCGCGACACAGGTAGGGCGATCGCACCCAGAGCACGTCGTCCGTCACGCGCACCTGCGCGCCGGGGAACGTGGCCATCGGGCCCCCGCCGCGTCGCCAGCCCACGAACGACAGCTCGGCCGCACCGTAGTACTCGACGACGTCCCACCCCAGCCGCGCGGCCCGGGCACGCACCGACGACGGGAGCGCCGCACCGGCGACCACGACGGTGCGCAACCGGCTCGGCGCGCCCGCCTCGACGGCGGCACACGCCTGCTCGAGCAGTCCGGGCACCAGGTGGGCGGCGGTCGCGGTCGGCGGAGGTGACGCGGTCGAGGAAGTGCGCAGGATGCGTGCGCCGAGCCCTGCGGCGTGAAAGGCGCCGTACAGCGACAGCCCGGACGACAGCGGCAGCGGTAGCCAGACCTCGTCGGTGGCGGTGATGCCGGTGATGACGGTCAGCGGCTCCCGGCTGGCCCGCCAGCTGGCCAGGTCGCGCACGACGCCCTTCGCCCGGCCGGACGAGCCGGAGGTGAACAGCACCAGGTCCCCGCGCCGCACCGACCCGCGGTCCTCGGCGTCGGCCAGGGCGCGCACGGCGTCGTCCCGCAGTGCCTGCGGCCAGGTCGGGTCGAGCACCGCGAGCGGCGGGTGGTCGTCGCCGTCGACCCGGTCGAGCAGCCGGTCCAGGACGTCGTCCGGCCCGACCGTGTCGACGCGCACCCGGTCAGCTCGTGCTGCCGGCCGTCTCGCGAGACGCCGACGCCGGGTCGCGATGGGTGGGGTAGCCCCGGTGCACCGCCGCGGCCACGAGCGTGGCGAGCACGGCCTTCGCCGCGTCGCCGGGCAGGAACACGGTGGCCGCGACGGCGGTCGCCAGCACGGACGACGTCCCGGTGATCGCAGCCTGGAGCGGGATCCCGATGAGGTAGACGACGCCGATCCCGCCGACGACGTTCGCCAGCAGTCCCCACCAGACCGGGTACGCCGGCAGGCGACGCTCGACCAGCCAACCGATCGCAGCCGCACCCAGCGGCCACCCGATGAGGTACCCGACGCTCGGCCCGGCGAACACGCCCAGGCCGCCGCGGCCGCCGGCGAGCAGCGGCAGTCCAGCCGCGACGAGGGCCAGGAACACGACGAGGGCCAGGAAGGCTCGCCGCCAGCCGAGGATCGAGCCGGCCACCATGACGCCCAGCGTCTGCAACGTGATCGGCACCGCGTTGCCGAAGAGGCTGAGTGACCCGGGCAGCCCGAGGACGGCGACGAGCGCGGCGAACGAGGCGATCAGGGCGAGGTCGCGGGCGGAGGAACGGCGGGCGGGCATGTCGGCCTCTCGGGGGGTGCGGCGGGTGGCGGACGACCGGCTCGTCCGACGAGACGGAAGGCTAGCGCCGGATCATGGAGCGCGTTCTGGGCGGTCCACCTGGCGGGCGGTGTATCAGCGGGCACTGTGCACCGCTCTGGTCGGGTATGAGGACTCACTCCAGCTGCCACCACGGTGGTCTTGTCGCGGTGGTCGACGGAAGACCACAATGGGCAGTCCGCCGTCCGGGGGAGTGGCCCATGAGCACCGGCACCACCAAGGGTGGACGCGTGACGTCTGGTACGCCGACGGCCAGCCCGCTTCCGCCGCGCCAGATCTCGGTCAGCGACGCTACTATCGCCGAGCTGCTCTCGCTCGCCGCCGACGGATCGCAGGTGGCGTGGAACGAGATCGTGCGCCGGTACGAGCGGCTGGTCTGGTCGGTCGCGCGCTCGCACCGGCTGGAGTCCGCGGATGCGGCGGACGCGGTTCAGACCACCTGGCTGCGGCTCGTCGAGCACCTCGGGGCGATCAACGACCCCGACCGGCTCGGCGCGTGGCTCGCGACCACCGCGCGGCGCGAGTCGCTGCGGCTGGTCGGCAAGCGCAAGCGCGAGCAGCAGGACGGCGCCGACGACGAGCTGGCCGTGGTGCCCGACGCCGGGATCGGCGTCGAGGAGTCGCTGCTCAGCAGCGAGCGCGACGCCACCCTGCTGCGAGCGCTGCGCGAGCTCGACCCGCGCTGCCAGCAGCTGCTGCGGGTGCTCTCCGCCTCGCCGCCGCCACGCTATGAAGCCGTGGCACAGGCCTTCGGCATGCCGATCGGCAGCATCGGCCCGACCCGTGGCCGCTGCCTGCACCGACTCAAGGACGTGCTGGTCTCGATGGGATTCGACGCGGGGACGACGTCAGGTGGTGAGCTGTGATGGCACTGTCGCCGCACGACCCCGAAGACACGCTGCTCACCGACCTGGGCTCGGTCTACCACCAGCTCGACCCGGTGCCCGGCCTGGTCAGCGAGGCGGCCCGCGCTGCCTTCCTGGTGCGCGACCTGGACGCCGAGCTGATCCCGATGGTCGAAGCGCTGGCCACGACGGCCGTCCGGGGCGACGAGGACTCCTGGCTCTCGTTCGCCCTCGATGGCCTCGAGATCGACCTCGGGTCGCGCCGTGAGCGGCACGGCTGGCAGATCGTCGGGCAGATCACCGGCGCAGTGCGCGACCTGACGGTGCACACGATGGCCGGCATGGAGCCGGTCGCCGTCGACGCGCACGGCCGGTTCTCGACCGCCGTCACGGCCCGCACCCTGAGCCTGCGGCTCACCACCCTGGACGGACGCCGGCTGCGCACCCAGTGGGTGTCGCTGTGAGCAGCGTCTGGTGACCAGTACGGCCACCGCCTCCGTCCCCGAGCAGCGGACGGAGGCTGGCGTGCGGGCCGAGCCCACGCCGGCGCCGGACCCGGCCCGGCTCGCCGCCGAGGCGATGGACCTCGTCGGGTCCGACCCGCTCCAGGCGACCGAGCGCGCCGAGCAGGCGCTGGCCGCGGCCCGACGCCGGCCGGACGCGGCGGCCCGCACGCTCGCCTGGCGCGCCATCGGCCTGTCGGCCCGGGCCCGGGGTGACCTCGCCCGGGCTGAGGACGCCCTGCGACGGGCGATCCGAGCGGCTACCTCGGCGGGCGACCGGGCGAGCGTGGCCGAGGCCCGGATGACCTTGTCGTTCGTGCTACTGGACGCCGGTCGCACCGTGCAGGCGCTACGGCAGTCCGCCGCGGCCGGGGCAGACCTCGCCGGACTCGCTGGCGCCCGTCTGGAGGGCCAGCGAGCCCTGATCCTGCAGCGGTGCGGGCGGTTCGGCGAGGCGCTCGACATCTACGACCGGGTCATCCCGGCCCTGCAGGACGGGGACGACGCGGTCTGGGAGTCCCGGGCCCGGTGCAACCGGGGCATCCTGCACGCGTTCCGGGGCAGCCTGGCCGCCGCCGAGGCCGACCTGCTGCGCGCCCGCGACCTGCACCTGGCCGGTGGGCGCGACCTGGACGCGGCGGCCATCACCTGGAACCTCGGTTGCCTGGCCCGCGAGCGCGGCGACGTCGTCCTGGCCCTGGAGCGGTTCGACGAAGCCGACCCGGTCTGCGACCAGCACGGGTACATCGTCGGCCTGCGGCTGCTCGACCGGGCTTCGCTGTTGCTCTCCGTGGGCGTGGTCGAGGAGGCGCGGCGGCTGGCTGAGCAGGCCCACGCGGCGCTGTCCCAGGCGCGCCAGGCGGCGGACCTGGCGGAGTGCGAGGCCCTGCTGAGCCGCATCACCCTGCTCGACCAGGATCCCACCGCAGCAGCGGCGCACGCCCGCGCTGCGCGCACTGCCGCGACCCGGCAGGCACGTGACGGCTGGGTATTGCTCGCCCGGCTGCTCGAGCTGGTCGCGCTGGAGGACTCCGGGTCGTCGGGGTTGCTGCGCCGCGGCGAGGGCCTGGTGGCCGCGCTGGACGACGCCAGCTGGGCCGAGGCGGCGACCGAGGCGAGGCTGGCCACGGCCCGCATCGCGTCCGCGCGCGGCCGGCCCGACGTGGCCGACAGGGTCCTGGCCGAGGCCCGGGCGGCGGCCTCCCGAGGCTCGTCGGTCACCCGCATCCGCTACTGGCAGACGGCGGCCACGCTGCGCTACCGACGCGGTGACCGCCGTGGCGCTGCCAGCGCCGTCCGTGCCGGCATGAGCGTGCTGGCCCGGCACCGGGCCGGCATCGGCGCCAGCGACCTGCAGGCGCACGTGCCGGCGATCGCCGAGGACCTCGCCCGGTTGGGCCTGCGCGTGGCGGTCGAGAGCGGGCACGCCGAGCGCGTGCTGTGCGAGGTCGAGCGCTGGCGCGGGCAGGACGTGCGCTCGCGGCCGGTCCGGCCGCCGCGCGACCCTGAGCTGTCACGGGCGATCGAGCGGCTGCGCCGGGCGTCGGCCAGTTCGAACGAGACGGGGACCTCCACTGCCGGCGACCGGCCGGCCGTCGCGGCCGTGGCTGCCCGCGAGCGGGACGTCGTGGCGCTGAGCCGCCGGTCCGGCGCCGGGCCGTGGGCGGCACCGCCCCGGCCAGCCTCCACAGCCGAGCTCTCGGCGGGCCTCGCCGGCCGGTCGTTCGTCGAGTTCCTCGTCCTGGACGACGACCTCGCGGCGCTGACGCTCGCTCCCAGCGCGGGCCGGGCTGGCCGGCTGCGGCTGCATCGCCTCGGCCCGGCGCGTGCGGTGGGCGACGTCCTCGAGCACCTGCAGTTCGCCCTCGCCCGGCTGGCGACCGGCCGCGGTAGCGAGACGGCGCTCGACGCCGCGCTGGCCAGCGCCAAGGACGCCGCACGTGAGCTGGACGGCCGGCTGCTGGCGCCGCTCGGCGCGGCGTTGGGGCTCGGCGTCGGCGACCGGCTCCCCGGGCTGGTGGTGGCACCGACCGAGGCGCTGCACGCCGTCCCGTGGAGCGTGCTGCCCAGCGTCGCTGAGGTTCCGGTGCACCTGGTGCGGTCCGGCACCTCGTGGCTCGCGGCGCGCGGCCACCGCGCGCTGCGTGCTCCGAAGGGCGTCGACCGGGCGGAGGTGTTCGTCACCGGTCCGGACGTGACGCTGGCGCCGTCCGTACCGGAGCACCTCACCCGTCGTCCGCTGGTGGCCGCCGGGCCGGACGCCACCGTCGCGCGCACCCTCGAGCTGCTGGACGGCGCGGCTGTCGCGCACCTGGCGGCCCATGGCACGTTCCGGGCCGACAACCCGCTGCTGTCGTCACTGCGGCTCGCCGACGGCGACCTGACGGTCTACGACCTCGAGGGACTGCGCGAGCCGCCCGAGCTGGTGGTGCTGGCCGCGTGCCACTCCGCCGCCGCGCAGGTGCTGCCGGGCAACCAGCTGCTCGGAGTGGCGCACTCGCTGCTCAGCCTGGGCTCGGCCGGGGTCATCGCAACCACCTTGCTGACGCCGGACGCCGAGACCGCCATCCTGATGCAGGCACTGCATCGTCACCTCGCCGAGGGCCAGGACGCCGGGTCCGCCTTGCTGGCTGCGCGCCGCGCGCTCGACCCCGGCACCCCAGCCGGCTACGCCACGGGTGCCGGCTTCGACCTCTATGGGTGCTGACCGCGGCGCTCACGCGCTCGCGTCAGCTCGGGCCGGCCGCCGCACGTCCGTGCCCGGCGTGTAGCGCCGCCCGTAGCCGTCCGCCGGCAGCTCGCCCAGCTCAGCCACGAACTCGGCGGCCACCTCGTTCGCCGGCTTCTTCGGCGAAAGCGCTGCGCGGCGAGCGATCTCGGCGGCCACGAGCGGCGCGGCAAAGGACGTGCCGCTCCAGGCCGCCCAACCGGCGAAGTCAGGGTCGTCCGGGTCTGAGCCGCGCCGGCCGTCGACGTAGCTGCTGTGCAGGTCGACGCCGGGAGCGCACACGTCGACCCACGGACCGTAGTTGCTGAACGGAGCCGGGCTGCCGTCCGCGCTGTCGTAGGCCGCCACCGCGATGACCTCCCGGAACGCCGCCGGCCAGAACGGGCGCCGGTGCCCGTTGTTGCCGGCGGCAGCGACCACGACCCGTGAGGGGTCCAGCGCCGACAGCGCGGCCTCCAGCGCCCGGGGACTGCGGTTGCGGCGGGTGTAGCCGCCGAGCGAGAGGTTCAGCACCGCGGCCGTCGTCTCGGCGACGCCGAGGGCCACGCTGAGGTCGTCGCCGAAACCGTTGGAGGTCAACACCTTTCGCTGCTCGAGGGCGAGCCCGGGCGCGACGCGCTGGACCAGACCGCAGATGAACGTGCCGTGGCCGGCCTCGGTGTCGAGCACCTGGTTGCCGTCCTCGTCGAGCAGGTCGACGTCGTCCGCCATCTCGTCCAGCAACGCCTGTGCGAACAGCGCGTGGGCCGGGTCCGTGACGCCGGTGTCGAGCACGGCCAGCACCGGGTCCTTCGTGGTGAGGGTGATGCTCTGCGGCACGGGCAGCCCGTCGGCGAGCGACGGTTCGGTGGCCGGGCCACCTTGATAGACCCACTCTCCGGTGAAGACGTGGTTGAGCTCGAGGTGCGAGCCCTTGGCCTGCACGCGTCCCTCCAGGGTGCGGCGCAGAGCGGGCGCGTCGACCTCGCTCGGCAGCGACCAGCACTGGACGTCGACGCCCCGCTCGGCGAAGCGGGCGTTGACCTCCTCCTGCGGCCGCACCCGCTGGGAGCGGGTCTCCTTGCGCAGCTCGTCCACGGCGCCGCGACCGAGCAGCAGCTGGCCGGGCCGGTACAGGTAGCCCTCGTCGACGTCGTCCTGCGCGACGCCACCTCGCGCAGCGGACCGGGTGAGGACCCGCTGCAGCGCCTGTGAACGTCGCTGCTGCCACCGCTGGTTCGAGTTCATGACCGTCCTTCATCCACGTCGAGGGGAGGGCGCTGCGGGCATCGTGGGGGTCGGGAGCAGTCTGCTCCCGACCCCCACGTCTCAGCCACCGTTTCCGGCTGGTTGCGGCGCCGGATCCCACCACCACAGCGGCTGCCCTGCTTCCAGCCCGCCCGCGCCCCCTGCGCGCGCGCGTCGCCGTCGGGCCTCGAGCAGCCGTGCCCGGGCCCGGGCCGCCGCTGCACGTCGGGCTCGCTGGGCTCGTTCACTCGCCACCATCGACCGCTCCGTCCTGCCGGAAGACTCGTGACGCGACCGTTCGACGTCACGACCTACCAGAGCCGGCGCCCGGCGTCCTGATACAGCCGATGTGCGCGGGGCTCGCAGGGGCCGCTCGAGGTCACAGCGACGCGGCGCTGAGCGTGTCGCACTGCTGCAGGTCACCGCTGCGGTAGCCGGTGCTGAACCACCGCTGCCGCTCGGCCGACGAGCCGTGGGTCCACGACTCCGGGTCCACCCGGCCCTGCGTCGTCCGTTGGATCCGGTCGTCCCCAACGGCGGATGCCGCCGACAGCGCCGAGTCGATGTCGGTCTGGGTCAGTGGGGTGAGGTAGGCCCGGCCGCTCGCGTCCTTCGTCGTGCTGGCGTGGTGCGCCCAGACGCCGGCCAGGCAGTCCGCCATCAGCTCGATGCGTACCGAGCCGGAGTCCGCGCCCTGGCGGTCGCGTTGTGCGGCGCCGAGGACGCCCAGCAGGTCCTGCACGTGGTGCCCGTACTCGTGGGCCACGACGTACTCCTGGGCCAGCGCGCCGTCGTCCGCGCCGAACCGGCTGGTGAGCTCGTCGAAGAAGCTGGCGTCGATGTAGACCTTCTGGTCGGTGGGGCAGTAGAACGGCCCGACCTGGTTGGAGGCGGTGCCGCAGGCCGACTGCGTCTGACCGCGGTAGAGCACCGTGGTCGCCGGGGAGTAGCGGGTTCCGGCCTGCGGGAGTGCGTCGGCCCAGTAGTCCTGCACGCTATTGACCGTGCCCACGACCCGGCACTCGACGTCCCGGTTGGCGTCCGCTCCGGTGCGGCACTGGCTGCCGATGGTGCTGCGCCCCGGCTCGACGGGCGCGCCCGGGCTGCCGGTGATCGCGCTGGTGTCGATCCCGAAGACCAGGCCCAGCACCAGGATCACCAGCCCGGCACCGCCGCCGATGACCACGCCGCCACCGCGACCGCCGCCGCCGGACTGGATCTGGCTGGTGTCGAGCCGCGCGTCGTCGTTGAAGCTCACGTCGGCCCCGACCTCCTCGCTCGACCCTGCCCCGGTGCCGGACGGCCCCGAGCACCTCGCCCGCCCGCGTAGACTAGGCGACAGATCGGCCGTGCGCGCTGGCGACGACACCCCCTCGTGTCGGCTTGAAGCTGAGCCGTTTGACACCCCCGCCGTCCCTGACCCGCACCCCGAGAGGCCTGTCACCGTGATCACCGCCACCGCCCTCGAGGTGCGCGCCGGCGCGCGCGTGCTGCTCGACGACGCGAGCTTCCGGGTCGCGGACGGCGACCGGGTCGGGCTGGTCGGTCGCAACGGCGCCGGCAAGACCACGCTCACGAAGATCCTGGCCGGCCAGGCCCTGCCGGCCGCCGGCACCGTCACCGCCTCGACCGAGGTCGGCTACCTGCCGCAGGACCCGCGCACCGGCGACCTCGACGTCCTGGCCCGCGACCGCATCCTGTCCGCGCGTGGCCTCGACGTCGTGCTGCGCGACCTGCGCGAGACCGAGGGCCGGATGGCCAGCGCGGACGACGAGACACGCGAGAAGGCGATGGCCCGCTACGGCCGGCTGGACGCCGAGTTCCAGTCCCGCGGTGGCTACGCCGCCGAGAGCGAGGCAGCCAGCATCGCGAGCAGCCTGGCGCTGCCCGAGCGGGTGCTTGGTCAGCCGCTGCGCACGCTGTCCGGCGGGCAGCGGCGCCGGGTCGAGCTGGCCCGTATCCTGTTCAGCGGTGCCGGCACGCTGCTGCTCGACGAGCCCACCAACCACCTGGACGCCGACTCGATCGCCTGGCTGCGCGACTACCTCAAGGGCTTCCGCGGTGGCCTGGTGATCATCAGCCACGACGTCTCGCTGCTGGACGTCGTCGTCAACCGGGTGTTCCACCTGGACGCCAACCGCGCCGAGCTCGACATCTACAACGTCGGCTGGAAGCTCTACCTGGGCCAGCGCGAGACCGACGAGCGGCGCCGCAAGCGCGAGCGCAGCAACGCCGAGAAGAAGGCCGCGACGCTGTTCTCCCAGGCCGACAAGATGCGGGCCAAGGCGAGCAAGGCGGTCGCGGCGCAGAACATGGCGCGGCGGGCCGAGCGGCTGCTCGCCGGGCTGGAGGACCAGCGGGTCAGCGACAAGGTCGCCAAGCTGCGGTTCCCCGAGCCGGCCCCCTGTGGCAAGACCCCCCTCACGGCGACGGGCCTGTCGCGCTCCTACGGCTCGCTCGAGGTCTTCACCGATGTCGACCTGGCCATCGACCGCGGCAGCAAGGTCGTCGTGCTCGGCCTGAACGGCGCCGGCAAGACCACCCTGCTGCGGATGCTCGCGGGGATCGACCCGCCCGATACCGGTGACGTACACCCCGGCCACGGCCTGCGGCTCGGCTACTACGCGCAGGAGCACGAGACGCTCGACACCGAGCGCACCGTGCTGGAGAACATGCGCACCGCGGCGCCCGAGCTCGGCGACACCGAGGTGCGCAAGGTGCTCGGGTCGTTCCTGTTCAGCGGCGACGACTCCGACAAGCCGGTGCGGGTGCTGTCCGGTGGCGAGAAGACCCGGTTGGCGCTGGCCACGCTGGTGGTGTCGAGCGCCAACGTGCTGCTGCTCGACGAGCCGACGAACAACCTGGATCCGGCCAGCCGTGACGAGGTGCTCGGCGCCCTGCGCTCCTACCGCGGTGCCGTCGTCCTCGTCACGCACGACGAGGGGGCGGTGCACGCCCTCGAGCCCGAGCGTGTGCTGCTGCTGCCGGACGGCGACGAGGACCTCTGGAGCACCGACTACGCGGATCTCGTCGCCCTGGCCTGAGTGATCTCGACTGGCGGACATTTGGTGCAACTCGCACCATGGAGGTCCCGAGGGATTGAGGAGGTCACGTGACCGCCGTGAAGAAGGGTACGCGTCTGACCGGTGATGACCGGGCCAAGATGGCCACCACCGTCACGCGGATGTACTCGCAGGGCAAGAGCATCCGGGACATCTCCGCTGAGACCGGCCGGTCGTACGGGTTCGTGCACCGCGTCCTCAGCGAGAACGACGTCACGCTGCGCGGCCGAGGTGGGCCCACCCGCCGCCGCACCGGCTGAGGCGCCGACCGGCCGGGGTCGACCCGGGGCGTGGATAGGCTCCCGCATATGCCGGAAGCCACCATGGACGTCGACCCCGCCCTGCTCCGCAGCGGCCACCTGAGCCTTGCCCAGGACGGTGCGCTGCTCACGGTCAGCCTCGACCGGCCCGAGGCACGCAACGCGCAGACCCCTGCGACCTGGCAGGCCCTCGCGGCCGTGGGCCGGGCGGTGCCCGATGAGGTGCGCGTGGTCGTCGTCCGTGGCAACGGACCGTCGTTCAGCGCCGGCCTGGACCGCGCCATGTTCACCGCCGACGGCGTCGAGGGCGAGGAGTCGCTGCGCGAGCTCGCGGCGCTGCCGGCTGACGACCTGGACGCCCGGCTGCGCGCCTTCCAGTCCGGCTTCTCCTGGTTGGGGGACCCACGGTTCATCAGCGTGGCCGCCGTGCAGGGGCACGCCGTCGGGGCTGGTTTCCAGCTCGCCCTGGCCTGCGACCTGCGCGTGGTCGCCGACGACGCGCGGTTCGCGATGCGCGAGACCAGTCTGGGCCTGGTGCCCGACCTCACCGGGACCGCCCCGCTGGTGCAGGCCCTGGGGTACGGACGTGCGCTCGAGGTCTGCGTGACCGGTCGCTGGGTCGGGGCCGACGAGGCGGTCCGCACCGGGCTCGCGTCACTGTCGGTGGAGCGTGGTCACCTGGGTGATGCGGTCGCCGACCTGGTGGCCGCGCTGCTGGCCGGTCCCGCCGGAGCGGCCCGCGAGACCACCGCGCTCCTGCACGGCGCGCTGTACCTCGGCGTCGAGGAGCAGTACGCCGCAGAGCGCGCCGCGCAGGGACGGCGGCTGGCGGCCCTGGCCGGCCCAGCCGGCGACTGAACCGGCGCGGGAAGCACGGGGGCGCCGTGCGCGTTGACGCCACGACGAGACGACGAGGGCATTCCGGGAGGAGTGCGGAGCGGGAGCAGTAGATGTCGATGGGTGGGATGGGTCGCGCTGGCGGCTCCTTCATGCACTCCATGCGGCGTGATCCGTCGATCACCTCCGCCTCGCTTCGACCGGGTGTGGCCCGGCGGATCGTCGGCTTCGCCCGGCCGTTCCGCACCCAGATCCTGCTGTTCCTGGCCTTCGTGGTGGTCGACTCCATGCTCGTGGTGGCGGTCCCGCTGCTGCTGAAGCGGATCATCGACGACGGCGTCATCCCTGGCAACAAGGAGGTCGTCGTCACCTCCGCACTGCTCGTGGCCGGGCTGGCCGTGCTGGACGCCGCGCTCGGCCTGGTCGAGCGCTACCTGTCCTCGAGCATCGGCGAAGGGCTGATCTTCCGGCTGCGGGTCAAGGTGTTCGCGCACGTCCAGCGGATGCCGATCGCGTTCTTCACCCGCACCCAGACCGGGTCGTTGGTCTCCCGGCTCAACAGCGACGTCATCGGTGCGCAGCAGGCGTTCACGTCCACGCTGTCGGGGGTCGTCTCCAACGTCGTCACCCTCGTGGTCGTGCTGATCGCCATGCTCAGCCTGTCCTGGCAGATCACGCTGGTGGCGCTGGTGATGCTGCCCCTGTTCGTGATCCCAGCCCAGCTGCTCGGCCGGCGACTCGCCGCGATCAGCCGCGAGGCGATGGGGCTGAACGCCGACATGGGCCAGACGATGACCGAGCGGTTCAACGTGTCCGGCGCCCTGCTCATCAAGATCTTCGGCCAGCTCCCGCGCGAAGAGCAGGTGTTCTCCGACAAGGCATCTCGGGTGCGCGACATCGGCGTGCGGTCGGCGATGTACGGGCGCTTGCTGTTCACGGCGCTCACCCTGGTCGCTTCCCTCGCCACCGCGCTCGTCTACGGCGCGGGCGGCTGGTTCGTCATCGACGGCCAGATGCAGGTGGGGGCCCTGGTAGCCATGGCGGCGCTGCTCGGCCGCCTCTACGGCCCGCTGACAGCGCTGTCGAACGTGCAGGTCGACGTCATGACCGCGCTGGTCAGCTTCGACCGCGTTTTCGAGGTCCTCGACCTCGAGCCGCTGGTGCATGACCGGGAGGGCGCGATCGCGCTACCGGACGGCGCGTCGTCCGTCGAGTTCGACCACGTCGCCTTCCGCTACCCGCGCGCCGACGAGGTCTCGCTCGCGTCGCTGGAGTCGGTGGCGGTGCTCGACCAGACCGAGCCAGCGCAGGTGCTGCGCGACGTGACCTTCTCGGTGCCAACGGGTCAGGTCGTGGCCCTCGTCGGTCCGTCCGGCGCGGGGAAGTCGACCATCACGCACCTGGTGTCCCGGCTCTACGACGTGCGCGGAGGAGCGGTCCGGATCGGTGGGCACGACGTCCGCGACGTGACGCTGGAGTCGCTGCACAACGCGATCGGTGTGGTCAGCCAGGACGCGCACATGTTCCACGACACGATCCGCGGCAACCTGCTGCTGGCCCGCCCCGAGGCGACCGAGGCTGAACTGGTGCAGGCATGCCGCGACGCGCAGATCTGGAACCTCGTGGGCGCGCTGCCCGACGGGCTCGACACCGTCGTGGGGGATCGGGGCTACCGACTGTCCGGCGGCGAGAAGCAGCGGCTGGCCCTGGCCCGCCTGCTGCTGAAGGCGCCGTCCGTCGTGGTGCTCGACGAGGCCACTGCCCACCTGGACTCCGAGAGTGAGGCCGCGGTGCAGCGAGCGCTGGCGACGGCGCTCGAGGGCCGCACCGCCATCGTCATCGCGCACCGGCTCTCGACGATCCGCGACGCCGACGAGATCCTCGTCGTCGACGAGGGGTCGATCGTCGAGCGCGGCACGCACGAGGGCCTGCTGCGGGCCGGTGGTCTGTACGCCGATCTCTACCGCACGCAGTTCGCCCACCAGGACGACGGACCGCAGCCCGCCGTCGCGCCGTCCTGACCCCGCGCCCCAGGGCTCACAGCGCCGGCTTGCGCACCAGCAGGTAGCCCTGCTCCGAGGTGCCCTCCTCGTCGGCGGGTTCCCCGCCCCAGAAGACCGTCTCGAAGCCCGCGTCGGCGAACAGCTGTCGCAACTGGCCAGGCTCGTACCACCAGATGTCGAACTCGACGCCGGTGCCGGTCGTGCGGCCGGCTCGGCGGTGCGAGCCGTCGCCAGCCTTGAACCCCGTCACCAGGTGACCACCGGGGAGCAGCACTCGGTGGAGCTCGGCGAGGGCCGGCGCCCGGTCCTGCGGTGGCAGGTACATCAGGGAGTACCAGCACACGACCCCGGCCAGCTCGGCGTCCCCGAACGGCAGGTCGCGAACGTCAGCGACGTCGAAGCGGACGTCGGGCTGGTCGCGCCGCGCCACGTCGACCATCCCCGGCGACAGGTCGACGCCGCGCGGACGCACGCCGTGGGCGGCGAGGAACGGCGCGAGTCGGCCAGTGCCGCAACCGATGTCACCCACCTCCAGGCCGACGGCGGACCGGACCACGAGCTGGCAGAACAGGCCGAGCACCGCCTGGTCGACCGGCATGCGCTCCAGCGCGCCGTCCAACCGCTCTGCGTAGAACTCGGCCAGGACGTCGTGCGCGGCGCGCAGCTCGTCCGTGGCAGCCTGCGGGCTGCTCACAGCGCGCGGGTGGCGCCACCGTCGACCGGGATCACGGTGCCGGTGAGGTAGCTGGCTGCTGGGGACAGCACGAACGCTGCGATCCGGCCGAACTCGTCCGGCCGGCCGTAGCGGCGCAGCGGGATCTGCGCCTCCTGGTCGCGACGCGCCGATGCGGGCCGTCCGCTGCTCTCGTCGAGCTGGCGCACCCGGTCGGTGTCGATGCGCCCCGGCAGGAGCGCGTTCACCCGGATCGCCCGCGGGCCGCTCTCGTCGGCGAGGGTCTTGGCCAGCATCGCGAGCCCGGGCCGCAGCCCGTTGGACGTGGCAAGCCCGGCGATCGGCGAGCGCACCGACGTCGACAGCACGAACGCGATGGACGAGCCCTCCACCGACGCCGCCTCGATGACGGCGCGGGCGAGCCTGGCCGGCCCGAGGAACACCGTCTCGAACGCCGCGCGCCACTGGTCGTCGGTGATCTGGTCGCTCGAACCGGGCGGCGGCCCGCCGACGCTGATCAGGGCGCCGTCCAGGCGACCGAACCGCGCCACTGCCGCTGCCACCAGGCGTTCCCCGAGCTGGGGGTCGGCCAGGTCACCGGGGATCACCATCACCTGTCCCGGCTCGGCTGAGCCGGCGAGATCCTCCAACCGGGCCTCGTCCCGGCTGCAGACCACCAGCCTGGCCCCTTCGGCGATCAGCTGCTCGGCGCACGCGCGGCCCAGCCCCTTCGATGCTCCGGTGACGATGTACGCGCGATCGGTGAGTCCGAGGTCCATGGGCGTCAGTCTGTCATCAGCGTGGTCGCGGCCTACGCCTCTTCGTCGTCCCAGATGCGCCGCTTGCGCGCAGTGGTGGCCACCGGGGTCCTCGGCAGGTCAGCGGCGGGGGCTGGAGCGCGTTGTCGACGGACGAACCAGAACGGGAAGCCGAGCGCGAGCGCGGCGAACAGCAGCCACTGGACGGCGTAGCTGGCGTTGATCCCCTCACCGCCGTCCAGCTCGGGTCGCTCGAGCAGCGCCGGAGCGGGCTCGGCGGCGGGGGACTCGCTCACCAGCACCCCGTACGCCGGCCGCAGCGTGAGCCCGGTGGCGCGGGCCACCTGCCCCACGGCGATGCTGGCGACCTGGCCCGGCGGCAGCTGCTCGCCGCGGGTCGGCTCGCTGGGCCGCAGCCGCACCACCAGGTCGACGGTGCCGTCGGGCGGTGGCGGGACGACGTCGGGTTCCTGCGCGGGGTTGGGGCCGCCCGTGCCACTCGGCACCCAGCCACGATCCACCAGCAGGGCGCTGCCGTCGTCCAGCACCAGCGGCACCAGCACCTCGTACCCGAACGCCGGAGCGGAGGCCCCGACGTCGTGTGGCCGGTTGCGCACCAGCGTGGTCGCCGGCGCGTCGTACCTGCCGGTTACCCGCACCGGCCGCCACTGGTCGGCGGGGTCCAGGCCGGAGTCCGCGGTGGGCAGCAGCTGGCGCAGCGGCACGGCCGGCGCGTCGTAGTTGCGCTCGACGAGCTGCTTGCGGTCGTGCTTGTCCTGGTACCGGTGCCACTGCCACCGGCCGAGGGCGACGCAGCCGAGCGCCACGACGACCGCCAGCACGGCCAGACCGACGATCTGCCGGTGGCGCCGCCAGAGCTGCATCCCGGCCACGCGACGACGGTAGCCGCACGCTCGCGCGCAGCGGGGAGCGGGGACGTAGGCTGGCCAGGTGCCCGTGACCAGCGATCAAGTCGAGCCGTCGTCCCGCCCTGCCGGGCTGGTCGACTCCTTCGGGCGCGTCGCCACCGACCTGCGCGTGTCGGTCACTGACCGCTGCAACCTGCGGTGCACGTACTGCATGCCGGCCGAGGGGCTGGACTGGCTGCCCAAGCCCGAGCTGCTCACCTTCGAGGAGCTCACCCGGGTGATCGGCATCGCGACCCGCCTCGGCGTCACCTCGGTGCGACTCACCGGTGGCGAGCCGCTGCTGCGCAGGGGGCTGCCCGAGCTGGTGCGCCAGATCGCTGCGTTGCCGGCCCGCCCCCGGATCGCCATGACCACCAACGGTCTCGGCCTCGACCGGCTGGCCGCGCCGCTGCGCGAGGCCGGGCTCGACCGGGTCAACGTCTCGCTCGACACGGTCGACCGCGAGGCCTTCGCCCGGCTGACCCGGCGCGACCGGCTGGACGACGTCGTCGCCGGCCTGCGCGCTGCCGCGGACGCCGGGCTCACCCCCGTCAAGGTCAACGCCGTGGCCATGCGCGGGGTCAATGACGAGAGCGTCGCCGACCTGCTGTCGTGGTGCCTCGAGCGCGGCTACGAGCTGCGCTTCATCGAGCAGATGCCGCTGGACGCCCAGCACGCCTGGCAGCGCAGCACGATGGTGACCCAGGCCGAGATCCTCGAGCGGCTCGCCGAACGCTTCACCTTGACCCCGCTCGGCGCGCAGGTGCGGGGGAGCGCCCCGGCCGAGACCTGGCTGGTCGACGGCGGCCCCGCCATCGTCGGAGTCATCGCCAGCGTGAGCCAGCCGTTCTGCGGCGCCTGTGACCGGATGCGTCTGACCGCCGACGGCCAGCTGCGCTCGTGCCTGTTCGCGCGCACCGAGGACGACTTGCGCACCCCGCTGCGCCAGGGGGCCACCGACGACGAGCTGGCCCTACAGATGCAGCGCCTCATGGCCGGCAAGAAGGCCGGGCACGGCATCGACGACCCGAGCTTCCTGCAGCCCGCCCGGCCGATGTCCGCCATCGGCGGCTGAAACCCGCGGTCCGCTGGTCAGAGCGAGTCGGCGGGCACCGTCTCGCGCAGGAACCCGCGCATCGACAAGAACTCGCCGAGCGTGTCGCGGTGATCCTCGCAGGCCAGCCAGGTCTTGCGGCGCTCGGGCGGGTGCAGCTTGGGGTTGTTCCACCGCAGCGCCCAGGTGGCACTGGCCCCGCAGGCCTTGGCGCTGCAGACGCGGTTCGGCACGACCGTGGCGCGCTGGTCGGCCATCACGGCCCGAGCCGCTCGCGTTGGTCGCCCTCGATGGCCTTGGTCTCGGGCACGTAGCCGGTCGAACCGGTCTGCCGACGCGGCCCCGCGTTGGCGACGACGACGGCGAAGTACGGCAGCAGGATCGCCGCCGCCGCGAACACCCAGCGCAGCGGGCCGTCGAAGACCACGGCCAGGACGAAGCACGCGGTGCGCACCGACATGGAGATCAGGTACTTGCGCATCCGCGGACCGAGGTCGTCCTGCAGGGAGGACTGCGCACTCGTGATCGTGTGCACCTCTGCTGGACGCTTCACCCGTGTCACGTCACGACGGTACGCGCGTCCCGTCGCACCCGCCACGGCCGGGTCCGGCTGGCGCGGTCAGCCGCGTCCGGTGGCCGGTCTCCTGTCACGGCCCCTAGGACGGAAAGCGCCGCCAGCGCCCCTCGGAGACCACGTCGACCGCGCCGTCGGTCACTTCAGGGCGGTCTCGTCGTCGATGGCGTACGCCGGACCCGCGATGTCGGCCGCCCACCTCTCCGCCTCGGCCATGGTGTTCTCCGGCATCAGCTCGTGGTCCAAATGCGGGAAGATCGAGAAGTCGACGATCCCCAGCGTGCTGTCGCCGCCGGCCGCCTCCCAGCTGACGAAGTCCGCGCCGATGCGGGGGGCCATCACCATGCTTCCGGCGCTCATCCCCACCCAGACCGTGTCGGGCAGTGACGGCAGGAGGTCTGCCAGCCCGGACTGCCGCAACCAGTGGCACAGGTAGGTGGCATCGCCGCCGTCCACCAGCAGGACGTCGGCCTCCCGGACCCACGGGACCCAGCGCTCCGCACCGATGCTGGGCAGCGCGGTGAGCTCCAGCAAGCCCAACGACTTCCAGCCGAGGTCACACATGGGTGCCGGGGTCTGGCCGGCGACGAACCGCCACGCCGAAGCAGGCGTGCACAGGGGGTGCCCGTACTCCGCCGTGGGGATGCACAGGGCGTTGGCCTCGGCGATCGGCTTGCCCAGCAGGTCGACCAAGGCGGCGTAGATGCTCGGGTTCTTGACCCCGCCTGACGTGAGCAGAAGCTTCACAGTGCCTCCCGGTACGCGTGCGATCAGTCAGGAGGCCTGGCTGACGCTGGAGAAGTTGAAGCCGCGGACCCGCAGAGCCGGCATCGAGGTGCGCGGTAGGTAGTCGCCGAACTCGCGGGCCAGCGTCGGCCCGCTGGAGCCGGCGGCCTCGATCCGGTCGAGCAGCTCGACGGGCGACTCGTTGAACCGGAAGTTCGTCACCGCCCCCACCACCTCGCCGCCCTCGACCTTGTAGACCCCGTCGCGGGTCAGCCCGGTGAGCAGCAGCGTCTGCGGGTCGACCTCGCGGATGTACCACAGGCAGGTCAGCAGCAGGCCGTCGTCGAGCCCGGTCACCAGGTCGGACGTCGTGCCCGCGCCACCCTCGACGTCCAGCAGCAGGTTGTCGGCCGGCGGGGTGGTCGCCAGGCCGGCGAGGCCGGCCGTGTGGCGGCTGCTCGGGAGCGCCGTCAGCACGCCGCCGTCGATCCATGACGTGGCGGCGATCGGCAGGCCGTTGTCGAAGACCGACGCCATGGCCGAGCTGTGCGAGGTGAGCACGGTGGCGGCGCTCTCCAGGCCCGGAGCGTGCGGGTCGCTGCGCAGCGTGAGGGGAAGCGACGACAGCCGGTCGCCCACCCGCGTGCCGCCGCCCACCCGGCCGAACGCCGAGCGCCCCTCGAACGCCGACCGGGCGTCGGAGGAGAAGTACGCGTAGAGCATCAGGTCGGCCACCGCCGACGGCGGGAGCACGGCGTCGTGCCGTCCCGCTGCGACCTCCACCCGGCGGGCCTGCCAGTCGAGCCGCTCGCTGACCTCCTGCGCCAGCGCGGCGACGTCGACGTCGTCCAGCGAGCGGGCGCCCGCCCCGGCCCACGCCGAGCGGGTGCGCTCGTGGGACTTGCCGTTCAGCTGCACCGTGGCGCTCGGCTGCTCGTGCCGGGCCCGGATGCCGGTGCTGGAAGCGAGGTAGGTCGTGCGGACCGTCTGCTCGGCGTAGCCGAACAGCTCGCTACCGCCGGACCGCGACGACTCGAGCGCGGCGCCGAGTCGCTCGGCGAGCGAGGCGAGGTCGGCGGCGGACACCTGGCCGGCCGGGTCGCCGAAGTCGTGGGCCGCCGCGCCGTCGACCAGGTCGGCGGCGTCCTCGGCAGGGGCGGCGCTGCGCGCGGCTGCCTCGGCCTCGGCCACCAGCGCGGCGACCGACCCGGCGTCGACCCCGCTGCGGCTGACCACGCCGACACGGTTGCCGTCGTGGATCGCGACCACGCTGACCTCGTGGCCGGCGGTGAGCCCGTTCGTGGTGAGGGTATTGGCTGCCCACCGCAGGTTGGCGTCGCTGCTGCTGGTGACCAGTGCCAGGCACGGCCCGGTGGCGGCGGCGAGCGCGCGCTCGGCCAGCTCGCCGGGGTTGATGCTCATGCCTGGCCCTCCTCGGTGGTGTTGAGCACTCGGACGTCGGTGAACAGCGCGCTCGGGCAGCCGTGGCTGACCGCCGCCACCTGGCCGGGTTGGCCCTTTCCGCAGTTGAACGCACCCCCCAGCACCCAGGTCTGCGGGCCACCGACCACGGCCATCGAGCCCCAGAAGTCGGTGGTGGTCGCCTGGTAGGCGACGTCCTTGACCATGCCGGCGAGACGGCCGTTCTCGATCCGGTAGAACCGCTGCCCGGTGAACTGGAAGTTGTACCGCTGCATGTCGATCGACCAGGACTTGTCGCCGACCACGTAGATGCCGCGCTCGACGCCGGCGATGATCTCGTCGGTGCCGGGCCCGTCCGGGCTGGGTTGCAGGCTGACGTTGGCCATCCGCTGGATCGGCACGTGGCCCCAGGAGTCGGCGAACGCGCAGCCGTTCGAGCGGTCGGCCCCGGTGCGCCGGGCGATCCGCCGGTCGAGCTGGTAGCCCACCAGCGTGCCGTCGCGCACGATGTCGAACTCGCCGGTTGCCACGCCCTCGTCGTCCCAGCCGGTGGTGGCCAGGCCGTGCTCGATGGTGCGGTCGCCGGTGACCTGCATCAGCGGCGTGCCGTAGCGCAGGGTGCCGAGCTGGTCGGGCGTGGCGAACGACATGCCGGCGTAGGCGGCCTCGTAGCCGAGCGCGCGGTCGAGCTCGGTCGCGTGCCCGATCGACTCGTGGATCGTCAGCCACAGGTTGGTGGGGTCGATGACGAGGTCGTAGCGACCGGCCTCGACCGAGGGAGCCTTGAGCTTCTCCATCGCCAGCCCCGGCAGGGCCGCGAGCTCCTCGGCCCACCCCCAGGCGCCGTCGGCGGCACTGCCGGTGACGTACTCCCACCCTCGACCGGCCGGGGGAGCGAGGGTGCGCATGGTCTCGACGCCCTCGCTGCTGACGACCACCCCGGTGAGCACCGGCTGTACGCGGACCCGCTGCTGGGTCGTCGCTGTCCCAGCCAGGTCGGCATAGAACTTCTGCTCCTTGACCGCCCCGAACGCGGCGTCGACGTGGTCGAGCCCGGCGTCGAGCAGCAGCTGTGACCAGCCGACGAAGACGTCGGTCTGCTCGTGGTCGGGGACGTCGAACGGGTCGATCGCGTACGACGAGACCCACTCGCCGGTGTGCACGGGCTCGGGCGCCAGCTCGACCCGTTCGGTGGCCAGCGGGCGCGAGACGCGGGCCATCTCGACCGCCTGCGTGGCGGCGGCGACGGCCGCGTCAGCCGTGAGGTCGGCGGCCGCCGAGAAGCCCCAGGTGCCGTCGACGACGACGCGCACGGCCAGCCCCGAGTCGGTGGAGTCGCCGCCGCCGGCCCGCCGGGCGTCGCGCAGGGTCAGGTCGCTGGAGCGAACCCGCTCGACCCGCAGGTCGGCGTGCTCGGCCCCGAGGTCGCGGGCCCGTTGCAGCGCAGCGTCGGCCAGCGCCGTCAGCGGCAGGGCGCGGAAGTCGTCGTCCACTCGTCTGCTGTTCACGGCAGCGACCCTATGCGAACCGGTTGACCGCCTACCCGGTGGTAGCCGATAGCGTCACACACATGACTTCGACGATGGCGGACGGCGCCGGACGCAGCGTGCTGGTCACCGGCGGCAACCGCGGGATCGGGCTGGCCATCGCGACGGCGATGATCGAGGACGGTGAACGGGTGGCGATCACCAGCCGGTCTGGTGACCTGCCGGAGGCGCTGGCCGGTACCGGTGCGGTCGCGGTGCGCTGCGACGTCACCGACCAGGCCAGTGTCGACGCCGCGTTCACGGCGGCGGAGGAGGCCCACGGCCCGGTCGAGGTGCTCGTGGCCAACGCAGGCATCACCAAGGACACTCTGCTGATGCGGATGAGCGACGAAGACTTCACCAGCGTGCTCGACACCAACCTCACCGGTGCCTTCCGGTGTGCCCGTCGCGCGAGCAAGGGCATGATCCGGCTGCGGCGCGGGCGGATCGTGCTCGTGTCGAGCGTCGTCGGCCTCTACGGATCACCCGGGCAGGCCAACTACGCGGCGAGCAAGGCCGGTCTGGTCGGCCTCGCCCGCTCGATCACCCGCGAGCTGGGCGGCCGGGGCATCACGGCGAACGTCGTCGCGCCGGGCTTCGTGCAGACCGACATGACCGCAGCGCTGCCCGAGCAGCAGCAGCAGGCGTACCTGGCGGCCATCCCGGCCGGACGGTTCGCCGAGCCCGCCGAGGTGGCGGGCGTCGTCCGGTTCCTCGCCAGCGACGCGGCGGGGTACATCAGCGGAGCAGTCGTCCCGGTGGACGGCGGACTGGGAATGGGGCACTGAGCATGGGACTTCTCGACGGCAAGCGGCTGCTCGTCACGGGGGTCCTGATGGACTCCTCGATCGCCTTCCACGTCGCGCGGATCGCGCAGCAGGAGGGCGCCGAGGTGATCCTGACCTCGTTCGGCCGCACGATGCGGATCACCCAGACCATCGCCAAGCGGCTGCCGACGACGCCGCCGGTGATCGAGCTCGACGTCCAGGACTCCGGGCACCTCGACACCCTCGCCGACCGGGTCCGCGAGCACGTCGACGGACTCGACGGCGTGCTGCACTCGATCGGCTTCGCGCCGCCGGGCGCCTTCGACTTCCTCGGCGCCTCGTGGGAGGACGTCTCGACTGCGGTGCACGTGTCGGCCTACTCGCTCAAGGCTCTCGCGGTGGCGGCGCTGCCCCTGATGCCCGACGGCGGCAGCGTCGTCGGCCTCACCTTCGACGCGCGCTTCGCCTGGCCGGTCTACGACTGGATGGGCGTGGCGAAGGCCGCCTTCGAGTCGACGTCGCGCTACCTGGCCCGCGACCTCGGGCCGAAGGGCGTACGGGTCAACCTGGTGGCGGCCGGGCCGATCCGCACGACCGCGGCCAAGAGCATCCCCGCGTTCGAGACCTTCGAGAACACCTGGGACACCAGGGCTCCGCTGGGCTGGGACGTTCGCGACGCCGAGCCAACCGCCCGCGCGTGCTGCGCGCTGTTGTCGGACTGGTTCCCTGCGACGACCGGCGAGATGGTGCACGTCGACGGCGGCGTGCACGCCATGGGGCAGTAGGCGTCGCGCGCCGGTCGGCGTCTCGGGTGGCGTTCCCGCGCCACAGCATTACCGTGATCGGATGAGCTCTGCCTCGACCGACCCGTTCCCGCCTGTGGACGGCGACCACGACGTCACCGAGCTGGTGCTGGGTGAGCTGCCCTCGGCCGAGACCGTCGAGGCCTACGAGCAGGTGCTGCCCGGCGCAGCCGACCGGATCATCAGCCTGCTCGAGCAGCAGTCACTTCACCGGATGACGATGGAGCGCACCGCCGTCGAGCAGGCTGCCCGCACCGAGCGCCTGGTGCAGCTGCTCGGCCTCGGCTTCGCCCTCGTGGTGTTCCTGGTGGCCACCCGGCTGATCACCACCGGGCACGAGCTGCCGGGGACGCTGCTGGCGCTGGCCGACCTCGGGCTGCTGGTCGCCGTCTTCGTGCGCCGCGACCAGGCCGAGCGCCCTGCCCCCGTGGTGATCGAGAACCCGCGTCAGCGCTGACGCTCAGCAGTTGCGCCTGGCGCAGCGTCGAGCAGCGCGGCCTCGAGCAGCGCGGCGTTGTCGGGGACGGCGAGATACTCCTCGGCGAGGGCCGGGTCGCCGGTGAGCTCGGCCCGGACGGTCACGTAGTCCCGCGCGGCCTGGCGCACCTGGTCGGCGCGGGGGTCCTGCGCTCGGACCAGCACGTCCCGGCAGGCGCGCAGCGTCACCGCCGGCCGCGCCCACTCCTGCAACCCCGCCGGATCCAGATGCGCAAGCAGCGGCTCGAGCTGCTCCAGCGCGGCCCTGAGGTCACCGCGGTGGGCGGCCAGCGCCGCCGCGACCGCCCCCACCTCACGCACCCGCGCCGGCAGGTCGAGCGCCGTGAAGTCAGCGGCCGCCTGGCACACCGCCCGCTCGGCGGCCTCGACCTCACCTGTTGCGACCAGGGCGTACGCCAGCGCCAGGCACGCCTCGGCATGCTCGAGCGCGCCCGGCGCGTCGTCACCCGCTGCGACGGCCCGTTCGGCCAGCCGGACGGCGTCCGTGGGAGCCTGCCGCGCGAGTGCCGCGTACGCCAGCCGGAAGAGCGCGTCGGCCCGCAGCGGATGCGCCTGCAGCCGGTCTCCGATCTCGAGGGCTCGCTGCAGGTGGGCTTCGGCGTCGGGGAGCCTGCCGAGGGTCAGGTTGATCTGCCCGAGGACGATGTAGTTGTTGGCGATGGTCTCCTGGTCGTCGAGCTCGTGGACGATCGTCACCGCCTCGGTGGCGTAGCCCAGGGCGTCCGCCAGCCGGCCTTGGCTGTACGCGATGGTCGCCAGGTTGCCGACCGCGACCGCCTCGCGATAGCGGTGCCCGGACATCCGGAAGATCGGCAGGGTCTGCTCGAGGCAGTGGCGAGCCTCGTCGTAGCGGCCCAGCGTGTGGTAGATCGTCGCGAAGTGGGCCAGCGCCGTGGCCTGCGCCTCGGTGTCCCCGTCCTGCTCGAGCACGTCCAGCGCCTCTTGCGCGAGCCGCAGCGCCTCGCGGTAGTCCCCGCGGTTGTTGGCGAGCATCGACAGGTAGCGCAGCGACTCACCGACCAGGTCGAGGCGGCCCACGGCCCGACTGCGGTCCAGAGCCCCCTGAAGCGCCTCGCGCGCCTCATCGACGTCGGCGTGCCAGGTCAGCGCGCGACCGCACCAGAGGAACGCCGCAGCCGCCTGATCGGCCAATCCGGCCGGTTCGGCCAGGCGTGCGCCCTCCCGGGCCAGCCCCACAGCCACCTCGTACTCGCTACGGACGAACGCGTATCGGGCCTTGGCCAGCACGAGCACCACGCGGCGCGGGACGTCGTCGTCGGCGACGAGCGCGTCCATGGCCGCCAGGTCAGCAGCCTCACTCTCGCGGTCGCCGCGTCGGTGGCGCACCTCCTCACGCTCGGCCAGCAGGTCGAAGCGCAACTCGCGCTCGGCGGGCGGGGCGACGTCCAGGCCGCGTCCGAGCAGCCGCGTCGCCTCGGCGAGGGCGTGCACCGACGCCGCCTGGCGCCCGGCGCGCAGGTACCAGGACGCGGCAGCGTCGTCGCCGGCACGGTCGAAGTGCTCCGCGACCAGAGCCGCGAACTCGTCGCCGCGGTGGCTGCGTTCGACCACCTCGACCAGCCACCGGGCCGCCAGCGAGTGGTAGACGGCCCGGCGCGCCTTGAGCACGCCGTCGTACGCGACGTCCCGGAGCAGCGCGTGCTTGAACAGGAACTCGTGGGTGGACTCGAATGCCGAGACCTCGCGCTCGAACACGATCTCTTTGTGCCGCAGGGAAGCCAGCAGCTCGGGGGTGGTGTCTGTGGGGGCTCGCCGATCCTGCAGGTGGACCACGGCGTCGTCCCAGAAGACCCTTCCGACCACTGAGGCCCGTTGCAGCACAGCGCGTTCGTCGGCGCTGAGCCCGTCGATGCGGGCCTGCAGGACGCCCTTGAGGGTTGACGGCACCGTCAGGGTGTCGAGGCGCTCCTCGACCACCCGCCACCGGTCCGCGCCGCGGACGACGACACCGGCGTCGAGCAGCCAGGTGACCAGCTCCTCGAGGTAGAACGGGTTCCCCTCGGATGACTCCGTCAGCAACGACACCAACGGCTCCGGTACCTCGTCGACGTGTTGCAGGAGCTCACCGACCAGCGCCCGACTCTCCCGCCGCGACAGCGGACGCAGGTCCAGGCGCGCGTGATGTTCCAGTCCTTCGGACCAGTGCGGCCGGTCCTCGAACAGCGTGGGGCGTGCTGTCGAGACCACCAGGACGGGCTTGTCGTGCAGCACCCGGTCGGCGGCGTCCAGCCAGCGGATCGACCCGTCGTCCGCCCAGTGCAGGTCCTCGAGCAGGATGACGACGGTGGCCTGCTCGCTCAATCGGGCGAAGTACTCCGCGAGCCGCGCGGTCGCCTGGTCGCGCAGCGCCTGCGGCTCGCGCGGGATGCCGGGGACGCCGGGGTCGACGTCGAGGTCGAAGCCCAGCCAGAGCCCGATGAGCAGGGCCGCACGCCGGCCGTCCGGTCCGTCACCGAACGCGAGCTGGAATCCCTTCTCGCACTTGGCGCGGACGACGTCGCGCGGGTCGCTCTCGGCAATGCCCAGCCGGGTGGCCATCAGGTCGCGCAACAGGGCGTTGGCCAGGTTGCGGCCCTGGTGCGAGGCGCGGCCGCGGAACCACCAGGTGTCCTCACCGCGCTCGCCGAGCCAGTGGTCGAAGTCCAGCAGCAGGCGCGACTTGCCCACCCCGGCGTCACCGACGATCGTCACCACCTGCCAGCGCCGGTCCTCGACCACGTCGCCCAGCCGGTCCTGCAGGGCGCGCAGCTCGCCGTCGCGGCCGATCGTCGCCGTCTCGACTCCCTCCACCCCGCGGGTGCGGTCGAGCTGGAACCCGTGCGGTCGCTCCGACACCACCAGGTAGGCGTCCGTCGGCTCGTCCAGCCCCTTCAGCGCCAGGCCGGGCACCGGCTCGACGCTGAACCAGCCGCGGGCGTGCCGGTAGGTCTGTGCCGACACCAGCAGGCCTCCCGCCGGAGCAGCCGCCTCCAGCCGCGCAGCGCGGTTGACGGTGGGGCCGACCGCGACGAACTCCTGGCCGCCCCGCTCACCGAGCGCGCTGACGACGACGTCGCCGGTGTCGATCCCGACCCGCATCTGCAACGTGATCCCGAACCGCTGCTCCACCGACTCGTTCAGCCGGCCCAGCTCGGTGCGCATGGTTAGCGCACACCGCACCGCCTGGCGGGCGTCGTCCTCCTGCGAGCGGTGCAGCCCGAACACGGCCATCACGGCGTCGCCGATGAACTTCTCGACCACGCCGCCGGCCGCCTCGATCGCCGTGCGCCAGGCGGCGAAGTAGGCGTCGAGGACGTCGCGGGTGTCTTCGGCATCCAGCCGTCGCGAGAGGACCGTGAAGTCGACCAGGTCGGCGAACAGCACCGTGACCAGCTTGCGCTGCTCGCCGGTCGACCGCGCCTGGGCAGCCGCCAGCTGTTCGCGCAAGGGAGCCAGTGCGGTGTCGACCACGACGGCACCCAGGACGTCGCGTTGCGTCTCCAGGACGTCGATCGCGTCCTGGATCGCCGCGGCGTCGAAGGAGGGGGCGTCGGGCCCGCCACCCGCTCGGGTCATGGCGACACGGTAGGACCAGCCGCAGACCCGCGCACGGCTCTGACACAAACTTGCCATGATCACCAAGATCGTTCTGCCAGAAGGCTCCCGCTGGAGTGGCTCCATGGGTTTGAATACAGCGGTTGGTGCCAGGGAGGCAGCCATGCGCGTGCGAGCAACGGCGACGACACTGTCGTGGATCCCGTCCGAGTCGGTGTCCGGTGCGCTGCGGCGCGGGTTCGACGTCGGCTTGACGCACTACGACGACCCGCCGCCGGATGCGCTGGACGGCGCCGACCACGTCCATGCCTTGTGCCGGGGCGACCGCTTCCGGTTCGGCAACCTCGTCGCAGCCTGGGCCGACGTCGAGGACGGCCGCGTCGTGGCCGCCGGCTGGGACGATGCGGCGGGCCTGGTGATGGGCGCCTCCACGGTGCGCCTGGCCGGGCTCGGGGCGACGTTCCGGGCCCTGTCACTACCCGTGCTGCGACCGGAACCCGAGCACCTCGAGGGAGCGGTGCGGTTCACCCAGACGGTGGGGGGCCGCACCGGGCTGCCGTTGCCCCGGCCGGTGCCGCACCCGCCGTTCGTGCAGTGGCAGGCGCCGATCGTGTGGACGACGGTCGCGCTGACCCTGCACGTCGACGGCCGCATCGAGGTCGACCTGGCGGGGGCCAGCGCCTTCCCGCGACACTGGCTGTACGGGGCGGACGGCCGGTTGCAGGCCAAGAGCGGCCTGACCGACCAGTCACGCTGGGTCAGCCACTCCTTCGGCACCCGGACGCCGTGGGGCGACCAGGACTCGCCTGCGGTGGTGATGGCTGCCGAGTCCGAGCTGGAACGCCAGATGTCTGCCGAGATCATGCGCGCCGGCCGCCGTCCTCGCGTGCGCCGGCTCGCCGCCGGCGAGGCGCTCACCCGGCAGGGCGAGATCGGCGACGAGCTGTACCTGCTGCTCGACGGCGTGCTCTCGGTGGACGTCGACGGCGTCGTCCTCGCCCAGGTCGGGCCGGGGGCGGTGCTGGGCGAGCGCGCGGTGCTCGAGCACGGACGGCGCACGTCGACCCTCACCGCGGTCACGCCCGCCCGGGTCGCGGTGGCCCCGGCCGAGGCCGTCGATGTGGAGCGGCTACGCAGCCTGTCGTCTGGCCACCGGCGCGAGGAGGCCTAGAGTCCGGGGATGATCTCGCCCGACTCCAGCGTGCCGGCGGCCGCTGGGCAGCCGCTGGCCACGCTCACCGAGCTGCGGGTGCTGGACGGGCCGAACCTCTACTTCCCGCGGGCAGCGATCAAGCTGACCTTCGACATCGCGGGCCTGAGCGCCGCCGCCGACGACGTCGTCGCCGACTGGGCGCGCTCCTGCGGCCTGACCAGGCTGCGGTCCGGCCTTGCCGGATCGTCGCAGCGCCAGCGGTTCGCCGTCCGGCTGCTGGCCCGGCTCGTCCGGCTGGTCGCGGCATCGTCCGGCACCACGCGGCTGGGGCTGCGGGTGCGGCCCGGCAACGACCCTCTTGAGGTGGTCGTGGCCTACCCCTGGCGGCGGCACGACCGCGCCGTCGAGGTCGGGCGGCAGGTCGAGCGGGTCCTGGCCGGCCGGGAGGGCGACTCGGTGCAGGAGCTCGTGGCGGCGGCCGGGGCCGCGGTGCGCGCTGTGCCGGCGGGACGTCGGCCGAGCGCGATCACCCCGCAGGTGCCCGTCGCGTCCGTGACCGGCACGAACGGCAAGACGACCACCACCCGGCTGTTGGCGCACATCGCGATGACCGCCGGCCTGCGCACCGGGTGGTCGAGCACCGACGGGGTCGTCGTGCAGGGCGAGGTCGTCGAGCCGGGGGACTACTCCGGGCCGGCCGGGGCGCGCGCGGTGCTGGAGTCGCCCGGGGTGCAGCTGGCGGTGCTCGAGACCGCCCGGGGCGGACTGCTGCTGCGGGGCATGGGAGTGACGCGCAACGACGTGTCGGTGGTCACCAACGTCAGCGCCGACCACCTTGGGCTGCAGGGGATCGACACGGTCGACCAGCTCGCCGAGGTCAAGGCCGTCGTCACCCGGGTCACGGCGCGTGACGGGTGGTGCGTGCTGAACGCCGAGGACCCACGGGTGCTGGCGATGGCTGCGCAGGCGACCGGCCGTCCATGGGCCTTCTCGCTCGACCCGGATGCGCCAGGGCTGCGGGCGGCACTGGACGCCGGCGGTCGTGGCATCACCATCATGGATGGCGCGCTGACGGTGCTCGGCGCGCGGTCGGACCCCGATCCGCTGGTGCCCGTGCTGGACGTCCCGGTAACCCTGTCCGGCCTGTCCCGGCACAACGTCGCGAACGCGTTGGCGGCGGCTGCGGCCGCGCTCGGGCTCGGCCTGCCGCGCGAGGCCGTGGTCGAGGGGCTGCGCACGTTCCTCCCGGACGTACGGCTGAACCCGGGGCGGATGAACGTCTGGACCGTTCCGGTCGACGGCGGCCGGGCCACCGCGGTGGTCGACCTGGCGCACAACGAGGCCGGCCTGGAGGCGCTGCTCGACGTGTGCGACGGCCTGCGCGCGCCGGGCCGTCAGGTGCGTCTCGGTCTCGGTACCGCCGGCGACCGCACCGACGACATCCTGAGTGCCCTGGGCGAGCTCGCCGGGCGGCGGGCGGACGACGTCGCCATCGTGCACAAGGAGCGCTACCTGCGCGGCCGCGACCCGGACGAGCTCGAGGTGCTGCTGCGCGCCGGGCTCGGTGCTGTCGGGGTCGCGGACGTCAGCTCCTACCCCGACGAGCTCAGTGGCCTGCAGTCGCTGCTGGCCCGGGCCGGTGATGGTGACGTGGTCGCGGTGATGTGCCACGCGGACCGGCCGCTGCTCGACGAGTGGCTGCTGGCGCAGGGCGCGACGCCGGACGGGCCTGACGAGGTGCGCGCCAAGGTGGTCGTCGCTCGCGGCGAGCACCCGGACGAGGCCCGGATCGCCGAGCTGTGGGCACACGCCGACGCAACCGACCGGCAACGGCTGCTGCTCGCGATGCTGGACGCCGATCCCGACGACCCACGCCTGATGTTCGAGTGGGCCAGCGCCCTGGACGCGGCCGGGCACGAGGCCGAGGCGGTGCCGGCGTACCGTTCGGCGCTGCGCGACGGCCTGCACGAACCGCACCGGCATCGGGCGCTGCTGCAGCTCGGGTCGTCGCTCACGGTGCTCGGCCGCCATGAAGAGGCGCTCGACGTGTTGTCGGTGGTGTGCGACGAGCGACCGCACAGCGCTGCGGCGCAAGGCTTCTACGCGTTGGCGCTGCGAGCGGCGGGGCATGGCGACGAGGCCGTGCGCGTGCTGATGGAAGCCATGCTGGCGCACGCCGCCGGCCCGGACGACGACGGCTACCGCGAGGCGCTGCTGCGCTACGCGGCGCAGCCGTCGTCGTCGTAGATCGGCTCACAGCCCGGAAGCGGCTCTGGGCGTGTGATGGTGCGCAGGCCACCGCGCAACATCCACGTCACTGAGCGCTGGCCCTGCCCCGGGCCGGCGCGCAGCACTGTGTGCGCCAGGCCTGCGGTCTTGGCCTGGTGGTGACGCCGGCACTTGGGATCGAGGTTGGTGACGGCAGACGGGCCGCGCGGCCAAGGGACGTCGTGGTCGAGGTCGCAGGCGCCGGCGGCCCGAGGGCAGTCATAGAACGAGCAGGTCGGCGCGGCAGCGTGCACGTACCGGGCGATGGCCGCGGTCGGCTGGTAGCGCGTCGTCGATGTGGCCGGCTGGTGGGGGAGCGCGCCGCGAAGGGCGCTCACCAAGGCGCTGCGCGACGCTGCGGCCCGCTCGGCAGCTGGCCCGGCGAGGCGCACCACCTGCTGCAGCGCGCCCGTGGCGTCGACGAGCAGCACCTGCACGGCGGTGCCGGTGCCGATCTGGCGCCGGGCGATCGTGCGCGCGCTCAGGGGGTCGACCGGGACCGGCGCGCCCAATCCCCGGAGCTCGCCGAGGGCGGCCGCCCGACCTCCATCGCCGAACAGCGTGTCGGCGTGCAGCACCAGCCCGAGATCGTGCACCCGGCGCGCTGCCAGCCTCGGCAGGTCGGCTTCGCGGTCCACCACACCGTCCACCACACCGTCCACTGCGGCGTCGCGTGCCCGGCGGAACAGGCCGACCACCGCGTCTGCGCGGCGCTGGTCGACGGTCAGCTGCCCGCCGTCCGCATCGACGCTCGGCCAGGCGCGGGCGAGGTCGTCGACGACCTGCTGCACCATCGCGACGTCGGCAGCATCGGCGCGCAGCTGCAGGACACCTAGCCCATCGCCCTCGGACCAGGCGGCGACCTGCCGGGCCGCGACAGCGCGGGCCCGCCGGAGTGCGGCGGCGGCTGCGTCGGCGCGCAGGACGGCGCGCTCGACCCGGGCCCGCCAGGCACGTGGCGACGGCCCGTCCCACGGTGCGTGACCGGCATCGCCGAGCATTCCTCGCGCGACGTCGGCAGCGGTGTCGGCGTCGAGCACCGCAGTGCGTTCGGCCAGTACCTGCGCCCGCTGCAGGTCGATCCGGCCTTCGGCCAGAGCGCGCAGCACCTCGGGCATGACGTCACGCAGCCGCTGCGCCAGGTCGACCAACCCGGCTGCAGCGTGGGCGCTGATGCCCAGCGTGCACGACACCTCGCCGATCGCCAGGCCACGCACGAACTCCGCCCGGTCGCGGGACGCCACGGCACGAGGCGGCAGAGCGCAGCTGCACTCGTCCAGCACGGATGCCACGAGCGACAGCTGCGCGGCATGGGCGGTGGCCATCGCCTGCTGGAGGCGCCGGAGCTGCTGGGAGATGGCACTGCCCACCGAAGCCGTCGTCGCCTCGTCGGCGTACGACTGGAGGGTGCGGGCGGCCTGATCCATGCCCATCACGATAGACACGACCACCGACAATGGTGACGTGTGTCCACAGGCTCGATCCGAGAGAGTGGACCGCCGAGTGGGGAAGGCTCGGAGGTGTTGCCGGTATCGGCGTGACGCTGCATGCTGTTGCCCTCGTCCGGGCGGAGGGCTCTATGGGCAAGCTGATCTACGCGGCCAACATCTCGCTCGACGGCTTCCTCGAGGACGAGACCGGTTCATTCGACTGGTCCGTGCCTGACGAGGACGTGCACGCGTTCTGGAACGAGCACGAGCGGCACATCGGCACGTCGCTCTACGGGCGACGCATGTACGAGACGATGCGCGTCTGGGAGAGCGACGACTGGTTGACGGACGAGCCCCCAGTAGTCCGCGAGTACGCCGAGATCTGGCGTGACACCGACAAGGTCGTCTACTCGTCCTCGCTCACCGACGTCTCGACCGCGCGCACGAGGATCGAGCCGCAGTTCGAGGCCGAGACGGTGCGACGGCTCAAGGAGTCCTCCGCTACGGACCTGAGCATCGGCGGCGCGGGGATCGCGGCGGAGGCCTTCCGGCACGGCTTGGTCGACGAGTGCGTGCTGCTGCTGTGCCCGGTCCTTGTGGGCGGCGGCAAGCCGGCGCTACCTCGGGGCGTACGACTCAGCCTCGAACTGCTGGACCACCGACGATTCGCCAACGGCGTGGTCTACCTCCGCCACGCGGTGCGAAACGCCGCCTGACACCTGCGGCGCCGGACAACGCCATGATCCGGGCAAGCTAGCCGCTGTCGCTCAGCTGGTGGTGTGCTCGGCTGCGGTCTCGCTCTCGGCGGTAGCCGCCTCCCCCTCGAGCTGAGCAGTGTGAGTGAGCTCCACCGGGTCGAGGTCGGGGTCGCCCACCGCCCCACCGGTGTGGGCGCCGGCCTGGGCCTGCCGTCCGAGCGACTCGAGCTCGGCCAGCACCCCGGCGTGCTTGTCGGCGCAGAGCACCACGAGGTCGCCACCGTTGGCCCTGGCCATGGTGTGCCGCACGGCATCCAGCTCGTCGACCACGATCTCGACCTGCTTGCACCGCGCGCCCGCCGCCATCTGCGCGCGTACGCCCTCCGCGACCAGCTCTGCGGCCTCGCCGACTGGCCGGCGGCGGCGGTTGGCGTCCTCGCGCACGACCACGACGTCGAAGAACTGCGCGGCCACTTCGCCGAGCTCACGGATGTCCGCGTCCCGGCGGTCGCCCGCCGCTCCGATCATGGCGAGGCGCGAGGGCTTGCCCAGCTCGGCGGTGGCGACCTTGCGCTCGGCGAAGCGGTCGACGAAGTCACCCAGCGCCCGCATGCCGGCGGGGTTGTGGCAGTAGTCGACCACGACGTCGATGTTGCGGACGTCGAGCAGGTTCATCCGACCCGGCGACAGGTAGTACGACGTGGTGAACGTCCGTAGCCCCTGCCGGATGTCGTGCAGCGGAGCCCCGGACGCGAAGGCGGCACCCGCCGCGGCCATCGAGTTGGCCACGTTGAACATCGCCGCTCCACCGAACGTCGCCGGCAGCAGGTGCGTCCAGGCCAGCTGCATCGAGCGGCGGCCGTGCCGGATCACGATCATGTCGCCCTTGTCGGTCGCTTCGAGCACGACCGCCTTGCCGCCGCGGCGGCAGTGCTCGTCGATCATGTCGCGCACCTCGCTACCCGGAGCGGCGAGCGAGAACCACACCACCTCGCCGGAGCAGCGGCGGCGCATGGCGCGCACCAGCGGGTCGTCGGCGTTGAGTACCGCAGCCCCGTTGCGCGGGACGGCCTCGACGACCACCGCCTTGACGTTGGCCAGCTGCTCCAGTGTGTCGATGCCGCGCATGCCGAGGTGGTCGGGCGCGATGTTCGTCACCACCGCGACGTCGTTGCGGTCGTAGCCGAGGCCCTCGCGCAGGATTCCGCCTCGGGCGACCTCGAAGACAGCGAAGTCGACCCGCGGGTTCTGCAGCACCATCCGCGCGGACTTCGGGCCGCTGGCGTCTGCCCGGATCACGAGCCGCTCGTCGATCACGACGCCGTCGGTCGAGGTCATCCCGACCTTGCGCCCGAGGCCCTTGAACACGTGCGCGATCATCCGGGACGTCGTGGTCTTGCCGTTGGTTCCCGTCACGGCGACGATCGGCACCCTGCTGGCCGCGCCCGGTGGGAAGAGCAGGTCGACGACCGGCTTGGCGATGTACTGCGGCTCGCCGACCGTCGGGTGCGTGTGCATCCGGAACCCGGGTGCCGCGTTGACCTCGCAGATGGCGCCGCCGGTCTCCCGCACGGGCTGGGCGATGTCGGGACAGATGAAGTCGATCCCGGCGACGTCCAGGCCGATCACGCGGGCCGCCTCCTCGGCGATCTCGACGTTGTCCGGGTGGGCGTCGAAGGTGCGGTCGATCGAGATGCCGCCGGTCGACATGTTGCCAGTCAGGGCGAGCTTCACCATCTCACCATCGGCAGGAACGTCGTCCATGCCGTAGCCCTGGTCGCGCACCAGCTCGATCGCGCTGTCGTCGACCGAGATGCGCGTGAGCACCTTCTCGTGGCCGACGCCGCGACGTGGGTCGGCGTTGGTGCGCTCGACCAGCTCGGTCACGGTGTGCTGTCCGTCGCCGACCACGTGCGCGGGCACGCGCTCGGCGATGGCCTGCATGCGGCCGCCGATGATGAGGCACCGGTAGTCCCGCCCGGTGACCATCGACTCCACGACGACCCAGCCGCGCCGCGACTCGCCCTCGGCCAGCTCGAAGGCCGCCCGGACGTCGGCCGAGTTCGCCAGGTTGAGGCAGACCCCTCGGCCGTGGTTGCCGTCGAGCGGCTTGACGACGACCGGGTAGCCGATCCGGTCTGCCACTGCGACAGCGGCATCCGCCGAGCGCACGCTCTCGGTGCCCGGCACCGGAAGCCCGGCCGAGGCGAGCAGCCTGGCCGTGAGCGCCTTGTCGCCCGCGATGTCGACGGCGAGCGCACCCGTCAGCGACGTCATGGTGGCCCGGATCCGCTGCTGGTGAACGCCCTGGCCGAGCTGCACCAGCGAGTGCTCGTTCAACCGGATCCAGGGGATGTCACGGCTGACGGCCTCCTCGACGATGGCCGCGGTGCTCGGACCGAACGCGGTCCGCTCGGCCCGCCGCAGGAACGCGTCGAGCTCCTCGGCGAAGTCGAAGCCCGGCTCCTCGCTCACCAGGTGGTTGATCAGCCGGACGGCCAGCCCGAACGCAGCGACCGCGACCCGCTCGTCGACGTAGCCGAAGACGACGTTGTACCGGCCCTCCACGCCCTTGACCTGGCGGGTCTTGCCACGCCGCATGTCGTGACCGGCCTCCTGCTGCAGCTGCAGGGCGACGTGCTCCGCCACGTGTCCCAGCCAGGTGCCTTCGTGCAGCCGCTCGATGAAGCCGCCGCGATGCCCGCGCGAGCAGGTGTGCCGCTCCAGACCGGGCAGCAGCGCGACCAGCCGGTCGGTGAAGCCGTCCAAGGCGCTCGTCGGGAACTGCTCGAGGACGCCGAGGTCGACGACGACGTGCAACGCCTTGTCGTACGACCACACGTTCGGTCCGCGGTACACGCGCGTCTCGACGATCGTGAGGTCCGGGGACGGGCGCACGTCGGACATCGACTCTCCTGCCGGCCGCGGCACCACCGGATGCGGTGCGGGTAGAGCCGATCATGCCCTGCTCAGGGCAGCGCTGCGTCCCCCGTGCCCGGGCCGGCCTCGGCGGACTGCGACCGCAGCCGACGGGCGAGCGTCGTTGCCTCCTCGCGATCGGCGTGGGAGGCCGCCACCTGGGGGTCCGGCCGCCGCTCGACGAACTCGGTCAGGCTGCGTTCCTGCAGGTCGAAGCGGGCTCCCGCGGGCAGCGTGTGCACGACGGCACCGCTCACCAGCACCGGCGCGCCGTGTCGCGCCTCGTGCGCGTTCGTCACAGCCTGTCTCGCGTCGACGACGAACACTGCGCCCGACCCGACGACCTCGACGTAGCGTCCGTCCGTGACCAGCGCGGCGGTGTCCTCGTCGATCCCCATGCCCAGCAGGGACGGCGAGAGTGCGACCAGTGACATCAGCCGGCCGTACCTGGCCCGTTGGTCGAAGTGCTGGTCGACGATGACCTGGGGGAGCAGTCCCAGACCGGCCGAGAGCTGGCTGGCCCGTTGGCGCGGGGTGACCCCCTCCTCGCCCATCGAGATCATGTGGCTGCTCATGATGCTCGCTCCCGCGGACGTTCCCGCCACCACGACGCCTCGCTCGTAGGCGGCGAGCACGGCGTCGCCGACGGCAGTGCCGGCGACGACCTGGGAGAGCTTGAGCTGGTTTCCGCCCGTCATGAAGACGCCGGTCGCGCGCTCGATCGCGGCTGCGAGGTACGCAGAGTCTGCCTCGACCCGGGACTGCGGCCGCACCGCCACGACGTCCACCGCGCCGAGCCGGGCGAAGACGCTGCGGTAGACGACCTCCATCTCCATCTCGACGCTCGACGCGGTGGGGATCATGACGATCCGCGCGTCGGCGCCCCCCGCAAGCCGCACAAATCGGCGCAGCACGCGGGACGAGCCCAGCTTGTCCTCAGCGCCGCCGATGATGAGCAGGCGCCTGCTTCCCGGGCGTGCCATGGCGACCACCCTAGGTGCCGGGCCGCGCGACGCACCGACCGACACGACCGCAGCGGGCTGAATCCGACACACTCATGGCATGGCATCCCGACGCCGGCTGCTCGTCATCCGCCACGCCAAGTCCAACCAGGACGTGGGTGGCGCCGACCACGACCGTCCGCTGAACGCGCGCGGACGCCGCGACGCGGGCGCGCTCGGCCGGCACCTGTCCGGCGAGCCGGCGATCGATCTCGTGCTGTGCTCCAGCGCCGTCCGCGCCCGGCAGACGTGGGAGCTCGCGGCGCCCCACCTCGACGCCGAGCCGCGCGTGATCGTGAACGCCGCGCTCTATGCCGCGTCGCCGGACGCCGTGCTCGCGCAGGTGCGCGACGTGCCGGACGACGTCCGCAGCCTCGTCGTGGTCGGACACGAGCCCACGCAGTCCACCTTGGTGTCCCGGCTGAGCGGAGCCGGGGACGACCCGGGGGCACTGGAGTCGTTGGAGCAGAACGGTTTCGTCACCTGCGGTATCGCCGTGCTCGAGAGCGAGGCCTCGTGGCCGGACCTCGCGGACGGCATCTGCAGCCTGCGGGCGTTCACCGTGCCGCGCGGCTGAGGCAGGGGTTGCGGCCAGGGCTGGGTCCGCGTCAGTGCGGGTGGTCGACGCCCTCGGCGGCGTCGGCCTCCTCGACCTCCTCGCGGGGGATGCCGATGAGGTAGAGCACCGCGTCCAGGAACGGCACGTTGACCGAGGCATCGGCCTGCTCGCGCACGACGGGCTTGGCGTTGAAGGCGATCCCCAGCCCGGCGGCGTCCAGCATGTCGAGGTCGTTGGCGCCGTCACCGATCGCGATCGTGCGGGACACCGCGATGCCCTCGTCCTCGGCGAACCGGCGCAGCGCCCGCGCCTTGCCGGCCCGGTCGACGACCTCACCGACGACGCGGCCGGTCAGCCGGCCGTTCTCGACCTCCAGCCGGTTGGCCTCGAAGCGGTCGATCCCCAGCAACCGGGCGAGCGGCTCGACGATCTCGGCGAAGCCGCCGGACACCAGCGCCACCGTGAAGCCGAGGCGCTTCAGGGTGCGCACCAGCGTGCGGGCGCCCGGCGTCAGCTCGATCCCGGCGCGTACGTCGTCCAGCACGCTCACCGGGAGGCCGGCCAGGCAGGCGACCCGCTCGTGCAGGCTCTCGGCGAAGTCCAGCTCACCGCGCATCGCGCGTCCGGTCACCGCCGCGACCTCGGCCGCCCGGCCGCTGTGCTCGGCCAGCATCTCGATGACCTCGCCCTGGATCAGCGTGGAGTCGACGTCCATGACGACCAGCCGGCGGCCGCGGCGGGCCAGGCCGGCGGGCGCCACCGCGACGTCGATCCCGTGCGTGGCGGCGGCCCCCGCCACAGCTCGCCGCAGCAACCGCACGTCACCGCCCGAGACGTCGATCTCGACGGTCGTCACGGGCCAGCGCGAGATCCGGCGGATGCGGTCGATGTTGGCGTCCTGCGCGGCCAGCTGCTCGGCCACGGCCGCGACGGCGGCGGGCAGCAACGGCGCGGCGAGCATCGTGACGTGCAACCGGCCGGCCGGCCGTGGCGCGCTGTCGCCGGTGCCGCGCTTGCACCGCACCTTCATGTCGAGCTCGTCGGCGACGTCCAGGGCGGCGGCGCGGACGGACTCGCTGCCCCCGGTGGTCAGCAGCACGGCCAGGGTGAGGTGACCGCGAACGACGACCTGTTCGACGTCCAGCACGGTGGCCGGCGTCGTGGCCAGCGCGGCGAACAGCGCGGACGTGACGCCCGGGCGGTCCTCGCCGGTGAGCGTCACCAGCAGCGTCGGCTCGTCGGTCGTCCGCGGGGGCACCTCGATCACGGGGCGAGGCTACCCGGCGCCGCGAGGTTGACGGTTCGCTGTCCACCCCTGATCGTGGTGCGCGATCCTGCGGTGACGACCCACCAGGAGCGTGCGATGCCACCGAGCCAGTCCCCGCGCCAGCAGCCGATCGTCCTGGGTCCGGGTGAGGGCCGCTCCATCGACCTCGGCGGTTTCGGTATGTGCGTCAAGGCCTCGGCCGACCAGACGGGCGGCCTGCTCTCGCTGCTGCAGGCCGACGAGCCGCCGGGCTTCGGGCCGCCGCTGCACATCCACCATGACGCGGCGGAGGCGTTCTACGTGCTGTCCGGCGAGTACCGGATCTTCGTCGAGGACGACGACTGGATCTGCCCCGCCGGGTCGTTCGTCTACATCCCGGCCGGTGTCCGGCACGGCTTCCGCGTCGGCGACCGCCCCAGCAGCAAGCTCAACGTGTACACGCCGGCCGCGATGGTCGGCTACTTCGACGATCTCGCGGGCGCGCTGGCCGGGGGAGATCCCGACCCGGACGTCGTCGCGCAGATCGCCGGCCGGCACGCGATGGAGGTGGTCGGACCGGTGCCGGACGGTTACCTGTGAGCGGCCACGTAGACGGTGCTGGCCGAGGTCGCACCGGTGTAGAAGTTCGGGAACGACACGACGTCGGCCCGCGCCGTCTCGAACACGGCTGAGAGCACGCCGAGGAACTCCTCGTCCGGGGCGCCGTCGGCCCAGAGCGCGAAGACGCCGCCCGGGCGCAGCAGCCGCGTGAGGCGGGTCAGGCCCTGCGCCGTGTAGAACGGGGCGTGGCTCGGGTGCAGCAGGTGCCGCGGTGAATGGTCGACGTCGAGCAGCACGACGTCGAACGTCCGGTCCGGCACGGCGTCGTCGAAGCCGCGACCGGACTCCACCAGCGCGAAGAAGTCATCGTTGACCAAGCGGGTGCGCGGGTCGTCGACCAGCTCGGTGGCACCGGGCACGAGCCCGCGCTCATGCCAGTCGATGACGTCGGGCAGTGCCTCCACGACCGTGAGCGAGCGCACCCGGGTGCTCTCGAGCGCCGTCCGGGCGGTGTACCCCAGCCCCAGGCCTCCCACGACGACGTCCAGCTCGCCGCCGGTGGCCTGTGCGAGACCACGCGTCGCGAGCTCGACCTCGGCGACCGTGAAGAGGCTCGACATCAGGAACTCGTCGTCGAGCTTGACCTCGTACACGTCGATCCGCAACGACGGCTCGACCCGGCGGCGCAGGCTGATCGCCCCCATCGGGGTCTCGCGCCAGGCGAGCTCCTCGAACCGGCTGCTCACGGATGGTCCTCTCGGCAGTCGGCCGCGCGATGGCGTCAGCCCTTGACGTAGGAGAGCTTCTCGCTGACCTTACCGTCGCGGAACGTGAGGACGTCGACGCCGCGCACCGACCCCGGCGCGCCATCCGGCTCGGTCCAGCCGAACCGCCACCGCAGCATCCCGCGGTCACCCAGCACGGCCTGTTCCTCGGTCTCGAACGACGGGTCCGTCGTCGCGCCGAACAGGTCGGTCCACACTGCGCGCACCGAGGCGGCACCCTCGTGCCTGGCCCCGTCCGGCGCGGGCGAGGTCGACTCGAAGACGCAGTCGTCGGTCATCAGGGACATGATCGTGTCGACGTCGCCGCGGGCGAACGCGTCGGCGAACCGGGTCAGGAGCGCGTCGTTGGCACCCCAGGAGGGGCTGCGCCCGAACTTCGCCAGCAGGTCCGCCTGCGGCTCGCCGGTCAGCGCGCCTCGGGCCGCGACCAGTCCGTAGGACCGGTACATCTCCTCGCGCTCGGCGAACCACTGGCCGACAGCCGCTACCAGGTCGGGGTCCAGCTGCCGCTCGGCCCCGGTCGCCGCGGCCAGGTCCCACCCGTGCACCAGGTGGTCGGCGGTCAGCTGCCACAGATACTCCTGCGGGTCCTCGTCGCCGTACGACAGATGAACCTTCCCACCCGGAGGCGTGCGGTCGGCCGCGGCGATCGCGTCCCGCGCGGCCGCGGTCGCCGCAGGCCCCGGGTCGGGCCCGAGCAGGTCACCCTCGAGCTCGGTGCCCACCTGCGCGATGGTGCGGCCCTGCATCAGGGGCACGGTCCACCGGTCCTCGCCCACGACGTGGTTGACGAGGTCACGCACCGTCCACCCGGCGCATGGGGTTGGCGCCGACCACTCCTCAGGGGGCACGGCCTGCACCAGCTCGCTCCAGCGCTCAACGCTTCGCCGGTACAGCGTCGTGATCTCCATCGACGGCCTCCTCGCTCAACCTAGCGGCCGTTGGCGTCGTCGCGGAAGGCCAGCCAGTCGCGCAACCGCCCCAGGTCGTAGTCCGGCCCGCCGAGCCCGATGGTGAACAGCCGGACCCCGAGCCCGTGCAGTCGCTGCCCGTTGGCCTCCGGTCCGCCCTGAACCCCGACGGACCGCTCGATCTGCGCCGGGTCACGGCCCTCCGTGGCACACCACTCGTCCAGGATCGCGGTCTTGCGGGCGAACGTCTCGGCGTCGCCGAAGCTGTGCCAGATGTCGGCGTGCCGTGCCACGAAGCGCAGCGTCTTCTTCTCGCCTCCGCCGCCGATCAGCACCGGGATCTTGCGGGTGGGCGGCGGGTTGAGCTTGGCCCAGCGCGCCTCGATGCGGGGAAGGGCCGCGCCGAGGTCGTCCAGCCGTGAGCCCGCCGTCCCGAAGTCGTAGCCGTACTCGTCGTAGTCCTTCTCGAACCAGCCCGACCCGATGCCCAGCACCAGCCGGCCGCCGCTGATGTGGTCGACGGTGCGCGCCATGTCGGCCAGCAGCTCGGGGTTGCGGTAGCTGTTGCACGTCACCAGCGCGCCGATCTCGACGCGTGAGGTCAGCTCGGCCCAGGCGGCGAGCATCGTCCAGCACTCGAAGTGCTTGCCGTCGGGCGCACCGTAGAGCGGGTAGAAGTGGTCCCAGTTGAACGCGATGTCGACGCCCAGCTCCTCCGCCCCGACGACGGCCCGACGGATCCGGTCCCAGTCGGCGTGCTGCGGTTGCAGCTGGACGCCGATCCGGACCGGACCGCTCATGCGGGGACGACCTGGCCCTTGCCGATGACGACGAGGCCGGACTCGGTGACCGTGAGGCCCCGCGCGCGGTCCTCCTCGGGGTCCATCCCGATCCGCGCGCCCTCGGGGATCACGACGTTCTTGTCGATGATCGCGCGGCGCACGACGGCGTGCCGGCCGATCTCGACGTCGTCCAACAGGACGCTGTCGCTGACGCTCGACCACGAGTGGATGTAGCACCCGGGTGACACCACCGAGTTCTCGACGGTGGCGCCCGACACGACGACGCCGGGGGAGATGCTCGAGTTGACCGAGTGCCCGATCCGGCCGTGCCAGCCGTGCACGAACTTCGCCGGCGGGTGCGGGCCGTAGTCGGTGAAGATCGGCCAGTCGTAGTTGTAGAGGTTGAAGACGGGGTAGACCGACACGAGCTCCATGTGCGCGTCGTAGTACGAGTCGATCGACCCCACGTCGCGCCAGTAGTCCCGGTCGCGGTCGGTCGACCCAGCGACGTCGTTGTCACGGAAGTCGTAGACGCCGGCCTCGCCGCGGCTGACGAAGTCGGGCACGATGTCGCCGCCCATGTCGTGCTTGGTGTCGTCGCGGCCGCTGTCGCGCGTCACGGCGTCGACCAGCGCGCCGGCGTCGAAGACATAGTTGCCCATGGAGGCGAGTACCTCGTCGGGCGCGTCCGGCAGCCCGGTCGGGTCGGTGGGCTTCTCCAGGAACTCGCGGATCTGGCGCGGATCCTCGGGCTTGACGTCGATCACGCCGAACTGGTCGGCCATCGCGATCGGCTGCCGGATCGCCGCCACGGTGGCCGCGGCGCCGGTCTCGATGTGCTGCTGGACCATCTGCCGGAAGTCCATCCGGTACACGTGGTCGGCGCCGACGACCACGATGATGTCGGGGCGCTCGTCGTGCACGAGGTTGAGGCTCTGGAAGATCGCGTCCGCGCTGCCGAGGTACCAGCGCTTCCCGACGCGTTGCTGCGCCGGAACCGGCGCGACGTAGTTGCCCAGCATGTTCGACATCCGCCAGGTCTTGGCGATGTGCCGGTCGAGGCTGTGCGACTTGTACTGCGTCAGCACGACCACCTTGAGGAAGCCGGAGTTCACCATGTTCGACAGGGCGAAGTCGATCAGCCGGTAGATCCCGCCGAACGGAACGGCCGGCTTGGCGCGGTCGGCGGTGAGCGGCATCAGCCGTTTCCCCTCGCCACCAGCCAGCACGATCGCCAGGACCTTCGGGTTTCGCGCACGCGTGGGCATGCCAAGCAACCTAGCCTCCGCGACAGCCCACGGCGAGGGGTGTTTCACAGAGCGGTGCGCGACTACGGTGACTAGATGCGCATCGACGTCCTGACCCGCGAGTACCCGCCGGACGTCTACGGCGGTGCGGGGGTCCACGTCGAGGAGCTCGTGCGCGCCTTGCGCAGCCGCGAGTCGCTGGACGTGCAGGTGCGGTGCTTCGGCGCGCCGCGCGACGAACCCGGCACCACCGCGTACGCCGACCTGCCCGAGCTGGCCGCCGCGAACCCCGCGTTGCGCACCATGGCCGTCGACCTCGCGATGGCCGACCAGTGCGGCGGCGCGGACGTCGTGCACTCCCACACCTGGTACGCCAACCTCGGCGGCCACCTCGGCGGACTGCTGCACGGTGTGCCGCACGTCGTCACCGCCCACAGCCTGGAACCGTTGCGGCCGTGGAAGGCTGAGCAGCTCGGCGGTGGGTATGCGCTGTCGTCGTGGATCGAGCGCACGGCCTACGAGGGCGCCGCCGCGGTCATCGCGGTGAGCGCGGGGATGCGTGCCGACGTCCTGCGCAGCTACCCGGACGTCGACCCGGCGCGGGTGCACGTGGTGCACAACGGGATCGACACCACGCTGTGGTCGCGCCGCGAGCGGCCGGACGCCGTGCGCGCCCTGGGCGTCGATCCCGACCGTCCCAGCGTGGTCTTCGTCGGGCGGATCACCCGGCAGAAGGGGCTGCCCTACTTCCTGCGCGCCGCAGCCGAACTGCCGCCCGACGTCCAGCTCGTGCTGTGTGCCGGCGCTCCCGACACCCCCGAGATCATGGCCGAGGTCGAGTCCCTCGTCGACGGGCTGCGGGCTTCGCGCGGCAGCGTCGTCTGGATCGACCGGATGCTCGACCGCGAGGACGTCGTCGCGCTGCTGTCGTCGGGCACGGTCTTCGCCTGCCCGTCGGTGTACGAGCCGCTCGGCATCGTCAACCTGGAGGCGATGGCCTGCGAGCTCGCCGTCGTCGCGACGGCGACCGGCGGCATCCCTGAGGTCGTCGACGACGGCCGGACCGGCTGGCTCGTGCCGATCGAGCAGCACCAGGACGGCACCGGGACGCCGGTCGACCCCGACCGCTTCGTGGCCGATCTCGCCGCCGCACTGGTCGACGCGGTCTCGGACCCCGACCGCGCCCGGGTACGCGGCGCGGCGGGCCGGGAGCGGGCGATCAGCGAGTTCGGCTGGCAGACCGTCGCCGACCGCACCCTCGAGGTCTACCGCTCGATCGGCTAGTCGCCGACCCGGATCGACGCGTTGACGGCGGCCACCACCGCGCGCCGGCTCACCGCCTCCAGCCGGCGCAGCTCCTCGTCCCGCCGTCCCGCCTCCCAGCCGTTCACCGCTCCGCCGTGGTCTTCGCGGGCCAGCTCGACGATCGACCGCACCCGCCACGCGAGGTCCAGGACGCGCGCCGCCCGGGGCGGCGTGGTCCCGGGGAGCCGGCTCAGGCCGGTGCCGCGCAGGTCGTCGATCCGCTGCGCCGCGTCCTCCCGCCAGCTGCTCACGTCCAGGTCGGTCAGGACGTCCGTCGCGTGCAGCAACGCCTCGCGCAGCTCTCGCTCCGCCTCGCTCACCGTCGTCACCAGGGGCGACACCGGCACGGCGCAGTCGCGCACATGCCACACCACCTGGTGACCGACTTCGTAGACCGAACCGAACTCGTAGACCTCGGGGACGATCACCACCGGCGGCCCGCCGACCGACACGACGCACTCGCCGGCCTCGATCGCCGCCTCGTTGACCTCCCGGGGGCCGGGCAGGGCTGACGGGTCGCCGGGTACCGGCAGCACCAGGCGCAGCGCCCGCACGTGCCGATCGGCCAGCGTCTGCACCAGCGCGGCGAGCCGGCCGGGAGCGGGCACCGGGCCGAGGCCCGGCGCGTCTGCGACGGCGATCTCGTGCGGCTCGTCGTCGCCCTGGACCGCCCGCAGCAAGGCCCCGACATTGGCCCGGCCGGCGAGCACCGGCCCGGCCCACAACGACAGAAGGGCCGCTCGGGGCAGTGGTGTCACGCGACCAGGCTACGTCGGTGCCCTAGTGTCGCCTCATGGTTTCTGGGAGCCGGCATGAGTGATGTGCTCGAGCTCGCCGGGGTCACCGTCGTCCGCGGCGAGACGAAGCTGCTGGACGACGTGAGCTGGCAGGTCAGTGAGGGGGAGCGCTGGGTCGTGCTCGGGCCCAACGGCGCGGGCAAGACCACGCTGCTGCAGATCGCGGCGGCGCGGCTGCACCCCACCACCGGCGTGGCCGGTGTCCTCGGCGAGGTGCTCGGTGCCGTCGACGTCTTCGAGCTGCGACCGCGGATCGGCCTGTCGAGCGCGGCGCTGTCCGAGCGGATCCCCGGTGCCGAGCGGGTCGGCGACGTCGTCGTCACCGCGTCGTACGGCGTCACCGGCCGCTGGCGTGAGGCGTACGACGTCCTCGACCACGGCCGGGCCGTGGCACTGCTCGACACGCTGGGGGTCGGCCACCTCGCCGACCGCACCTTCGGCACGCTGAGCGAGGGGGAGCGCAAGCGGGTGCAGATCGCCCGGGCGCTGATGACCGACCCGGAGCTGATGCTCCTCGACGAGCCGGCAGCCGGCCTCGACCTCGGCGGTCGAGAGGACCTCGTCCGCCGCCTCGGGCAGATCGCCGAGGACATCTACGCGCCGGCGCTGGTGCTCGTGACGCACCACGTCGAGGAGATCCCGCCGCACTTCACCGACGTGCTGATGCTGCGCGAGGGACGGGTGGTGGCGGCCGGGCCGGTCGAGATCACCCTGACCCAGGAGAACCTCGAGCGAACGTTCGGCCTGCCGCTGACGCTCGAGCGGCACGGTGACCGCTGGACCGCGCGGGCCCGCTGACGCTCAGGGCTGCTGGGCTCGCAGCTGCTCCTGCACGCTGAGCACCAGGTCGACGTACCACTGCGCCCGGTTGTAGCGGAACAGCGCCGCACTGACCCCGGACGGCGTCCCGCCCCCGCCGCTGCACAGGTAGCGCGCGGCGGTGTAGACCGCGTCGGCCGGCGAGTAGGGGTCGGTGCGTCCGTCGTGGTCGCCGTCCACGCCGTACATCGCGAACGTGCCCGGCATGAACTGCATCGGCCCCTGCGCGCCGGCCGAGCTGACGCCGGCGTTGCGGCCGTGGCCGCTCTCGACCTGACCGACCGCAGCCAGCAGCGTCCAGTCCATCCCCGGGCAGGTGGTAGCGGCCGCGCGGTAGAGCCGGAAGTACTCGGCCGGTGGCACCTGAGCGCGCACCGACCCCAGGGCCGTCGACTGGGCGAGCGCGGCCGCGGCGCGGGCGCGGGCCAGCTCACGGGCGGCCGCCTCGGCCTCGGTGAGGGAGCGGGCACGGGACGAGAGCGCGTCGAGCGTGTGCTGCGCGTCGTCCAGGAGGGCGGTGACCGCGTCGGCCCGCTCGGTGATCTGCGCCGCCGTGACCACGGAGGCGTCGGCAACCGCGCCGTGCTGGACGGCGATCTCGCCCACTGCGCGGGCCTGGGCTGCGGCGTCGCTGGCGTTGGCGTGGGCCGCCGACAGCACCTGCTGCACGCCGGACATGCGGGCGGCCAGGTCGAAGACGTCACCGGACGACAGCACCGAGTTGAGCAGACCGGCCTGACCACCGCTCTGGTAGAGAGCGCGGGCCGAGGCCGCACTGCGGTCGGCGGCGGCGTCGGCCGTGCGCTGGGCGTCCGCCCGCGCCGTGTCAGCGACGATGAAGTCGCTCACCTGCTGCCCGACGCGGCTCATCGCGGTCGCGTAGGCGTCCTGGGCGCGGGCCAGCCGCACCTCGATCGAGCGCACGTGTGCCGCCGCCGCGCGGGCCTGGGCACGGGCCTGGGCGGCGTCCTCGGCGTGGGCGGGCACCGCCGGCGCGGAGACCAGGACGGAGCACGCCACCGCCACGGCGACGCGCTGCGGCCACCTGGTAGCGGTTCGGCGCGGGGCACGGATCACCCGTGCAGCATCGGCGTGGAGCATCGCGGACTTGATCGCCCGCATGGGAGGGTTGCGGCGCCGGGAACGCACCGGACGTCCCGGACGTCCCACGGCCAGTGGGTTCGGCACGACCGACGAGGGGAGCGACATGGGCTGGGTGACCGATCATCCCGCGTTGGCGTGGCTGGCACTGGCTCTGGTGCTGGCCGCTATCGAGGTGACCACGCTCGACCTGGTCTTCATCATGTTCGCGGTCGGTGCCCTCGCGGCCGTCGTGCTCGCCTCGGTCGGCGCCCCCTTCGTGCTGCAGGTCGTCGTGTTCGTGGTCGTCGCGCTGCTGCTGCTCGCCGTGCTGCGGCCGGTGCTCGTGCGCCGGGTGCGGGTGGGTGACGAGACCCTCACCGGGTCGGCCGCCCTCGTGGGCCGCGAGGCGCTGGTGCTCGAGACCGTCACCGAGACCGGTGGCCGCGTGAAGCTGCACGGCGAGGTGTGGTCGGCGCGTGTGTCGAGCCAGGCCCCCGGCAGCTCGTTCCTGCCCGGGCAGCCTGTCCGGGTCATCGCCATCGAAGGGGCAACGGCCGTCGTCGCGGCCGCCCCAGAAGCGGAGATCTTGTCATGACCTCAGGGGGAACGGCGCTGCTGGTCGTCCTGGCGGTGCTGGTGCTGTTCGCGATCATCGTCATCGCCCGGACCATCCGCATCGTCTCGCAGGCCACCGCCATCATCATCGAGCGGCTGGGGCGCTACTCGCGCACCCTCGAGGCCGGGCTGCACCTGCTCATCCCGTTCATCGACAAGCCGCGCGCGATCGTCGACCTGCGCGAGCAGGTCGTGTCGTTCCCACCGCAGCCGGTGATCACGTCCGACAACCTCGTCGTGAGCATCGACACCGTCATCTACTTCCAGGTCACCGACCCCAAGTCGGCCGTCTACGAGATCGCGAACTACATCCAGGGCATCGAGCAGCTCACCGTCACCACGCTCCGCAACGTGATCGGTTCGCTCGACCTCGAGCAGACCCTCACCAGCCGCGACCAGATCAACGGTCAGCTGCGCGGCGTCCTCGACGAGGCCACCGGCAAGTGGGGGATCCGGGTGAACCGGGTCGAGCTCAAGGCCATCGACCCGCCGGCGTCGGTGCAGGACTCGATGGAGAAGCAGATGCGGGCCGAGCGCGACCGGCGCGCCACCATCCTGACCGCGGAGGGCGTCAAGCAGTCGCAGATCCTCACCGCGGAGGGCGAGAAGCAGTCCAACATCCTGCGCGCCGAGGGCACCGCCCAGGCCGCGATCCTCAACGCCCAGGGCGAGTCGCGGGCCATCACGCAGGTCTTCGAGGCGATCCACCGCGGCGACCCCGACCAGAAGCTGCTGGCCTACCAGTACCTGCAGATGCTGCCCCAGCTGGCGCGCGGCGACTCCAACAAGCTGTGGATCATCCCCAGCGAGCTGGGTGAGGCGCTCAAGGGGATCGGTGGCGTTCTGGGCGACCTGAGCCCCAACGGCCCGGGGGCTGCCCTGCGCAGCTATGCCAAGACGGCGGACGCCGACGAGGTGGAGCTGGAGGAGCCGACCCTCGAGGATCCGCAGGCGGCGCTCGAGAAGGCGCGTCGCGAGGCCGCCGCCGCCAGTGCCGAGGCCGAGGGTGCCGCGACGGCCGGCATCCGCCCCGGCCCGATGCCGGGCCGCGCAGCAACCCACCCGGGCCTGCTCGGCGACGTCGAGGACCAGGCGGGCCCAGACGTCTGACCTGCCCGGCCGTGCCAGGGCACCGGACGACCCCTAAGGTCGAGCGGTGCCCTGGTACGAGCTGCTCGCGATCTTCGTCGCGGGCCTGGCCGCCGGCACGATCAACACCATCGTCGGCTCGGGCAGCCTGATCACCTTCCCGACGTTGCTGGCCTTCGGGTTTGCGCCGGTCACCGCCAACGTCTCGAACAACATCGGGATGGTGCCCGGTGGCGTGTCCGGCACCTGGGGCTACCGGCACGAGCTGGCCGGCCAGGGTGCCCGGGTGCGCCGGCTGACGCCGCTGTCCCTGGCCGGGTCGGTGGTGGGGGCGCTGCTGCTGCTGCGGCTGCCGGCCGCCGCGTTCCAGGCCATCGTGCCGGTGCTGCTCGCCGTCTCGGTGCTGCTCGTGCTGCTGCAGCCGCGACTGCAGGCCCGCGCTGCGGCCCGGCGGGCGAGCAACGGCGGTGACCACCCCCGGGCACACACCGTCCTGCTGCTCGGCGGGACGTTCGGCGCGGGCGTCTACGGCGGGTACTTCGGTGCCGCCCAGGGCGTGCTGTTGATGGGCCTGCTCGGTTCGCTGGTGCCGGAGTCGCTGCAGCGGCTCAACGCGGTCAAGAACGTGCTCGCGCTCGTGGTCAACTCCGTGGCGGCATTGACGTTCCTGCTCGTGGCCCGCGAGCACATCGACCCCGCGGCCGTGGGGCTGATCGCCTCCGGGTCGCTGGTCGGGGGTGTGGTGGGCGCTCGCTACGGACGCCGGCTGCCGCCGCGGGTGCTCCGTGGGCTGATCGTGGTCGTCGGTGTGGTGGCCATCGTGCGCGTCGTGAGCGGCTGACCATGGCCATCGTGCGGATCGACGACCCGGGTGACCCCCGCGTCACCGACTACACCAGCCTCACCGACATGGCCCTGCGCCGGGTGCGCGAGCCGGACGAGGGGCTCTACCTCGCGGAGAGCGCCAAGGTGATCCGCCGCGCGCTGGCGGCGGGGCACCGCCCGCGGTCCTACCTCATGGCGCCGCGCTGGCTCGATGACCTGTCCGACCTCGTCGCCGACGCCGAGGCGGCGGACGTGCCGGTCTACGTCGGTGAGCCCGCGGTGCTGGAGGCGCTCACCGGCTTCCACCTGCACCGCGGCGCCATCGCGGCGATGCACCGGCCCAACCTGCCCGACGTCGCCGACGTCATCGCCGGAGCGCGGCGGGTCGCCGTGCTCGAGGACGTCGTCGATCACACCAACGTCGGGGCGATGTTCCGCTCCGCCGCCGCCCTCTCCGTCGACGCGGTGCTCGTCACGCCGCGGTGCGCCGACCCCCTGTACCGGCGCAGCGTGCGCGTCTCGATGGGCACGGTGTTCCAGGTCCCGTGGACACGCATCGACCCCTGGCCGGAAGGCATCAACCTGTTGCGAGCCAACGGTTTCCAGGTCGTCTCGCTCGCACTGACGGACGACGCCGTCGCCCTTGACCTGCTCGCCGCGCAGCCACCCGAGCGGCTCGCGCTCGTGTTGGGGAGTGAGGGGCACGGGCTGGCGGCCGCCACCGTCGCGGCGTCGGACGTCATCGTCCGCATCCCGATGGGCGGGGGAGTCGACTCGCTCAATGTCGCCGCGGCCAGCGCGGTGGCCTTCTGGGCGCTGCGGCCGCTCAGCGGCCCAGGCCCTCGATGACGCTGGCGTTCGGCAGGCGCCCCAGCTCAGCGCCGGGCAGCACCACCTTGCTACGACGCACGCCGGACCCGACCACCACGAGGTCGGTGCCCGCGACCGCGCTGTCGACCAGCAGCAGCCAGTCACCGGGCAGACCGATCGGCGTGATGCCGCCGTACTCCATCCCGGTCAGCTCCACGGCGCGCTCCATCGCCAGGAAGGACGCCTTGCGCACGTCCAGGGCCCGGCGCACCAGCCCGTTCACGTCGGCGCGGGTGGTGGCGAGCACGACGCACGCAGCGACCCGCTCGGTCCCGTCCCGTCGGCCACCGATCACGACGCAGTTGGCCGAGGCGGTCAGCGGGACGTCGTAGGCGTTTGCGAAGGCTGCCGTGTCGGCCAACCCGGGGTCGATCTCGGCGACGCCGACCCGGTCCGCCGGCGGCCAGTCCGCCAGCGCGGCGGACACCGGCATCGCCAGCAGGTGGGGGTGCGCCGACGCGGGACGTCGGACGTCGAGGGTGCCCAAGCTCATGGCGGCACGCTAGCGGCCGGCGAGCATGCGGGAGGCGGCAGCGGGGCGCGACCGCGTGGCCTAAAGTGAATGGCCGCGCCGGAGGGTCCCGGTTGCGACCGCCGAGTTCGAGAGTGGGGGCCACCGGGTGAGCGACCTGAGCGTTGACCGCGCCGGTGAGCAGTCGCACCTCGACGTCGTCTACCGCCGGCTCGACCAGGTGATCGACGCGGCCACCCAGCACCTGACCGCGATCCGCCGCGCCGGGTCCACCGGCACCCCGCAGGCCCGCTCGGAGCGCGACGCGATGTCGACCACCCTCGAGCTGCGGATCGCCCAGCTGCGTGCCGTCCAGGACCGGCTGGTGTTCGGCCGGCTCGACCTGCGGTCCGGCGAGCGGCACCACATCGGCCGGATCGGGCTCAGCGACGAGCAGCAGGACAAGCTGCTCGTCGACTGGCGCGCTCCCGTCGCCGCGCCGTTCTACCAGGCCACGCCGGCCGCCCCGGGCGACGTCGTGCGCCGCCGGCACCTGACGACGTCCGGGCGTGAGGTGGTGCACCTGGACGACGAGGTGCTCGACCTCGACGCGATCGACGACGAGCAGCGCGCGACCCTGCAGGGCGAAGGTGCGCTCATGGCGGCGGTGCGGGCCCCCCGCACCGGGCGGATGAGCGACATCGTGGCGACCATCCAGGCCGAGCAGGACCGCATCGTGCGCGACGAGCTGAGCGGCGTCCTCGTCGTGCAGGGCGGGCCAGGCACCGGCAAGACAGCCGTGGCGCTGCACCGTGCCGCCTACCTGCTGTTCACCCACCGGCAGCGGCTCGAGCGCACCGGCGTGCTGGTGATCGGGCCGGGCCCGCTGTTCCTGCGGTACATCTCGCAGGTGCTGCCCTCGCTCGGCGAGTCCGGCGTGGTGATGGCGACGCCGGGCAGCCTCTACCCGGGCGTCGACGCGACCTCCGACGACGTCGACGACCTGGCCCGGATCAAGGGTGACCTGCGGATGGTCGAGCTGATCGAGCAGGCGGTGCGCGACCGGCAGCGGCTACCGGACGACGACCTCGAGCTCGTGGTCGGCTCGCACCGGCTGCGGCTGGCACGCGGGGCCGTCGCCTCGGCCCGGGCCCGGGCTCGGGCCACCGGCGCGCCGCACAACGTCGCCCGGGTCACCTTCGTCAAGGACATGCTGCGTCACCTGGCCGGCCAGCTCGCCGACCAGATGCACCAGACCCTCACGGACGAGCTGCGCCAGGAGCTCGACGCCGACCTGCGCGACTCGCGCGACGTGCGGGTGCAGCTCAACCTGCTGTGGATGCCGCTGACCCCCCAGCGGTTCCTGCGGGACCTGTTCGCTGTGCCCGCGCGCCTCGACAGCGCCGGCCAGAGCCTGACCGCCGCCGAGCGTGCGCTGCTGCTGCGCGAGCGCGACGCGCCGTTCACCGTGTCCGACGTCCCGCTGCTCGACGAGGTCGCCGAGCTGGTCGGCGACGATGGCGAGGCGGCGCGGGCCGACGACCTGCGCAGGTCGCAGGAGCGCGCGCACGACCTCGACTACGCGCGGGACGTGCTGTCGATGGGCCTCGCGACCCCTGGCGTGACGGCCGAGATGCTCGCCGACCAGTTCGCCGCCCTCGGGCCCTCGCTGACCGTGGCCGAGCGCGCCGAGGCCGACCGGTCCTGGACCTTCGGTCACCTGGTGGTCGACGAGGCCCAGGAGCTCACGCCGATGATGTGGCGACTGCTGGCCAGGCGCTGCCCGGCGCGCTCGTGGACGGTTGTCGGTGACCTCGCCCAGCGCGGCTCCGCCGCCGGGGCCGCGTCCTGGTCGGCAGTCCTCGAGCCGGTGGCGGCCGGTCGCTGGCGCGAGCGCCAGCTGAGCGTCAGCTACCGCACCCCCTCACGGGTGCTCGCTGTGGCCGACTCGATGGCGCGCGCGAACGGGCTGCCCGTCACGGTGGTCCAGTCGGTGCGCGAGGGCGAGGTCGATCCTGGTGCCCTGCAACGCGCGGCGGGCGACGTGGGCGCCGTCCGCGACGTGGTCGGCACCCTGCTCACTGGATCGGACGACGGCACGGTGGCCGTGGTGGCACCCCGCGAGGAGGTTGCCGAGCTCGCCGAGGCGCTGGAGAAGACCTGGCCCGGCCAGGTCGGTGACGCCACCCGGGCTGCGCTGACCGTGCGGGTGAGCGTGCTCGCGCCCGAGCAGGTCAAGGGGCTCGAGTTCGACGACGTCGTCGTCGTCGAGCCGGCCGCGATCGTCGCCGGCTCGAGCCGTGGGTTGAGCGACCTCTACGTCGCACTCTCGCGGCCCACCCGCCGCCTCGTCGTCGTTCACAGTGACGCGATGCCGGCCGGGATGCAGGGCCTGGAGCGCTGGGAGGGCGAGCGCGGCGTACGGTGAGGAAGTGACCGGCCACGACCGCCCTGCCACCCCGACCGACCTCCCGCGCACCCTCGGTGCGCTGCGCGCCAGCGGCCACGAGTACCGCAGCGTCAAGGCAGAGCTGCGGCGCAACCTGCTGGCCCGGCTGGACGGCGACCAGCCCCGGTTCGAGGGCATCGTCGGGTTCGACGCCACGGTGCTGCCCGAGCTGGAGCGGGCGCTGCTCGCCGGTCACGACCTGGTGCTGCTCGGCGAGCGGGGCCAGGGCAAGACCCGGCTGATCCGCTCGCTGGTGGCGCTGCTCGACGAGTGGACGCCGGTGATCGAGGGCGCCGAGCTCGGCGAGCACCCGTATGCGCCGATCACGCCCACGTCGCGCCGGGTCGCGGCCGAGCTGGGTGACGACCTGCCGGTGGCCTGGCGACACCGGTCCGAGCGCTACAGCGAGAAGCTGGCCACCCCCGACACCAGCGTCGGTGACCTGATCGGCGACGTCGACCCGGTGCGGGTCGCCCAGGGGCGCACGCTCGGCGACCCCGAGACGATCCACTTCGGCCTGGTGCCACGCACCCACCGGGGCATCTTCGCGATCAACGAGCTGCCCGACCTCGCCGAGCGGATCCAGGTCGCCCTGCTCAACGTGCTGGAGGAGCGCGACGTCCAGGTGCGCGGCTACCAGCTGCGCCTGCCGCTCGACCTGCTGCTGGTCGCCAGCGCGAACCCCGAGGACTACACCAACCGCGGCCGGATCATCACCCCGCTGAAGGACCGCTTCGGCGCCGAGATCCGCACCCACTACCCCCGCGACCTCGAGGACGAGGTGGCCCTGGTGCGCCAGGAGGCCGTGCTGGTCGCCGAGGTGCCCGACCACGTGCTCGAGGTGGTCGCCCGGTTCACCCGCGGGGTGCGCGAGTCACCGTCGGTCGACGGCCGGTCGGGTGTCTCCGCCCGGTTCGCCGTGGCCGGGGCCGAGACCGTGGCCGCCGCCGCGCTGCGACGCGGCGCCCTGCGCGGTGAGCGCTCGCCGGTGGCCCGGGTCGGTGACACCGAGTCCATCGTCAGCACGCTGCGGGGCAAGGTCGAGTTCGAGAGTGGCGAGGAGGGCCGCGAGCTCGAGGTGCTCGGCCACCTGCTGCGGATCGCGGTGGCCGAGACCTTCCGCGCGCACCTGGCCGGCATGGACCTCACCGGGTTCGTCGACCTGGTCGAGGACGGCGGCAGCATCGAGACCGGTGAGCTCGTGACGTCCGCCGAGGTGCTGCAGCAGGTCGGCACCGTCGCTGGCCTGGGCAAGGTGCTCGACCGGCTCGGCCTGGACGCCGCGCCCGGGCCCGCACACGCCGCCGCCGGCGTCGAGCTGGTGCTCGAGGGGCTGCACCTGACCCGCCGGCTGGCCAAGGACACCACTGACGACGGCCGCACCGTCTACGGCGGCTGAGGCGACCACCGTGCGTCGGGACGTCGGATGAGCAGCGGGCAGGGCCGCCGCAGCCGCTACGGCGCGTGGCACGGTGGCGCCGACCCGCTGGCCCCGCCGTACGACGTCCGCGCGGCGGTCGACGCTCTGGGCGAGGAGGTCCTTGCCGGTGCCAGCCTGCGCGAGGCGCTGCGCGACCTGCTGCGCCGAGGTCCGGCCGGTGAGCGTGGCCGGGGGCTCGACGACCTGTTCGAGCGGGCCCGCCGGCAGCGCCGGGAGGCTTTGCGCAGCGGCCGGCTCGACGGCGCCGTCACCCGCGCCCAGGCCCTGCTCGACCAGGCCCTGGCTGCCGAGCGGGATGAGCTGGCCGGCCGGGATGACGACGCGGCCCGGTTCGCCGAGACCCGGCTGGACGCGCTGCCGCGCTCGACCTCGCGCGCCGTCCAGGACCTCAGCGACTACGACTGGCAGAGCCCGCAGGCGCGGGCCGACTACCAGCGCATCCTCGACGAGCTGCGCGAGCAGGTCCTCGAGCAGCGCTTCGCCGGGCTCCGCGATGCGCTGCGCGGTGCCGACCCCGCGGTCGACCCCGAGGCGGCGGCCCGGTTGCGGCAGATGCTCGCCGATCTCGGCGACCTGCTCGGCGCCCACGCGCGCGGCGAGGACGTCACGGACGCCTTCGAGCAGTTCATGGACCAGCACGGGGACTTCTTCCCCGAGCAGCCGGCGGACGTCGACGAGCTGGTCGACCTGCTCGCCCGGCGGGCGGCCGCGGGCGAGCGGCTGATGCGCTCGCTGTCTGCGGCCCAGCGCGAGGAGCTCGGCTCGCTGATGGAGCAGGCGCTCGGCGGATCGGGGCTGGCCGACCAGCTCGCCGAGCTCTCCGAGGCGCTGCGGGCCTTGCGGCCCGACCTGTCGTGGGGACGGGGCGAGCAGCTGCGCGGCGAGCAACCGCTCGGCTACGGCCAGGCCACCGCGGCGCTGGAGGAGGTCGCCGAGCTCGACGACCTGCTGGAGCAGCTCGGTCAGCAGCATCCGGGGGCGACCCTGGACGACGTCGATGTGGAGGCCGTCGAGCGTCAGCTCGGTCGTGCCGCAGCCGATGACGTCCGCCGGCTGCGCGAGCTCGAGCGCGAGCTGCGCCGTCAGGGCTGGCTCAGTGGCTCGGCTGCGGATGCCGCGTTGAGCCCGAAGGCGTTGCGGCGCTTGGGATCGACGGCACTGCGGCGGGTGTTCGCCGACCTGGACGCAGCCGGCCGCGGCACCCACGACGTCCGGTCCGCCGGCGCGGCGGGGGAGGCCACGGGGGCCTCACGCGCGTGGGCGTTCGGCGACGAGCAGCCGCTGGACGTCGTGCGTACGGTGGGCAACGCAGTGCGGCGCAGCGCCTCGATCGGCACTGGCCCGATCACGCTGTCCGTCGAGGACTTCGAGGTCGTCGAGACCGAACGCCGGGCCGGCGCAGCAGTGGCGTTGTGCGTCGACCTGTCGTTCTCCATGGTGTCGGAGGGCCGCTGGGGGCCGATGAAGCAGACGGCCCTCGCCCTCTCGCACCTGGTGGCCACCCGGTTCCCACAGGACGCGTTGCAGATCATCGGTTTCGGGCGCTACGCGATGACGCTCACGGCGGGTGAGCTGGCCGCTGTCGAGCCGGACTTCGTGCAGGGCACCAACCTCCAGCACGCCCTCCAGCTGGCTCGGCACCACCTGCGCCGGCACAGCGACAGCGACCCGGTGGTGCTGGTGGTGACCGACGGCGAGCCCACGGCGCACCTGGAGCCGGACGGCGAGGCGGCGTTCGCCTGGCCGCCGCGGCCGCAGACGCTGCGCGCGACGGTCGCCGAGATCGACCTGCTGACCCGGTACGGCGCGGCGTTGAACGTCTTCATGCTGGGCGAGGACCCAGGGCTACGTCGGTTCGTCGACGCGATGGCCCGGCGCAGCGGTGGCCGGGTGCTCACGCCGTCTGCGCACGACCTGGGTGAGTACGTGGTGAGCGACTACCTGCGGGCCCGGCGAGGACGTCGGCCAGCGCGCTGAGCATGGGCGAGCAGCCGGCGTCCAGCCGCACCGTCACGAGGTCGTCGCCGCGGGTCGGCCCCTGGTTGACCAGCACCACCGGGATCTGCTCGCGCGCGGCGCGCCGGACGAACCGCAGCCCCGACTGGACGGTCAGCGACGTGCCGGCGACCAGCAGCACGTCGGCCGACTCGACCAGGTCGTAGCAGCGCTGGACCCGCTCCTTCGGTACGTTCTCGCCGAAGAAGACGACGTGCGGTTTGAACGAGCCACGGCAGACCAGGCAGGCCGCGAGCCGGAAGGCGTCGACGTCCAGCACCTCGGCGTCGCCATCCGGAGCGGTGTCTGCCGAAGCCTGGTCGGACCCGAACGCAGGGTTCAGCTCGGCCAGCCGGTCGTGCAGCGCAGACCGGCTGGTGACCTCGCCGCAGCGAAGGCAGACCACCTCGTCGATCCGGCCGTGCAGGTCGACGACGTCGCTGCTACCGGCCACCTGGTGCAGGCCGTCGACGTTCTGGGTGATCACCGCGGCAACCGGGCCGGACCGCTCCAGGGCCGCGAGTGCCAGGTGTCCGGCGTTGGGCCGGGCCCGGCGCATCCGGCCCCAGCCGACGTGACTGCGCGCCCAGTACCGCTGCTGCGCCACCGCGCCGGACACGAACTCCTGATAGGTCATCGGCTGTCGCGGCACGGCGGTGGGTCCGCGGTAGTCGGGGATGCCGGAGTCGGTCGAGATGCCGGCTCCGGTCAGGGCGACGACGCGCCGGCCTGCCAGCAGGTCGAGCGCCGCCTCGAGCGACGGGGTCACCCCACCAGGGTACGTTCCGGCTCGGGCCGTGGCCCTGCGATGCTGGTGCGGTGGAGGCAGAGACGCGCCAGGTCCTTGAGCAGGTCGCCGCCCACGTGCCCCTACCGCGAGGAGACGCTGGCGTCCGCGTGGGGATCGACGGGGTCGACGGCTCCGGCAAGTCCACGTTCGCTGACGGGCTGGCCGAGGTCCTGCGCGGGCTCGGACGGCCGGTGGTACGCGTGTCTGCCGACGACTTCCACCATCCGCGAGCGGTCCGGCACCGCCGCGGCGCGCACTCGCCGGAGGGCTTCTACCTGGACTCGTACGACCTGGATGCGCTGTGCCGGAACGTGCTGGGGCCGTTCGGCCCCGACGGCGATCGCCGCTTCCGCAGCGCGGTGCACGACGTCGTCACTGACGCAGCGGTGAACGCCGGGCAGCAGCTGGCCCCCGCGGGGGCGGTCCTCGTCCTCGATGGCATGTTCCTGCACCGCCCCGAGCTCGCGGGAAGGTTCGAGCTCACGGTGTTCCTGGACGTGCCGTTCGAGGTGACGTTCGCGCGGATGGCCGAGCGCGACGGCTGCGACCCCGACCCGGCGCACGCTGGTAACCGCCGCTACGTGGAGGGCCAGCGGCTCTACCTCGCTGCGGCCACGCCGCGAGAGCAGGCCGACCTCGTGGTCGACAACACCACGCCAGGGCGACCTCAGCTCGTGTCGGCGAGGTCGCCGTCCTCGAGTCGCAGAGCCGGAGCGTCCACGCCGCAGTGGTAGCGCTCGGCGGTGTGGTCGTCGTCGGCCGCCTCGGCGGCCTCGGCGGCGGACGACCGTGGCCCGATGAAGGCGGCCGACAACAGGCCGCCGAGCCCGAGTAGCACCGCGCAGCCGATCACGGCGCGGTCGAACCCGCGGTCGAGCGCGAGCGGGTCGCGGTAGGCCTGCTCCCCGATGCCGGCGGCCAGTGGCAGCACCGCCACCGCCAGCAGCCCTGCGGTGCGGGCCACCGCGTTGTTGACGCCGGACGCCATCCCGGCGTGCCGGCGCGGGGCCGAGGTGAGGACGGCGGTCGTGAGCGGTGCGACCGTGATCGTGAGACCCAGGCCGAACACCGCGACCGCCGGCAGGACGTCGAGCAGATAGCTGGCGTCGATCCCGACCCTGGTCAGCATCAGCATCGAGACGGCGCAGACCAGCGGCCCGACGGTCATGAACGGCCGCGGCCCGAAGCGCTCGGCCAGGGCTCCCACCCGGGACGACCCGAGCAGCATGAGCGCGGTGATCGGCAGCAGCGCGGCGCCTGCGGCGACGGGCGAGAAGCCCGACACCAGCTGCAGCTGCAGCGACAGCGCGAAGAACACCCCGGAGAGGGCGGCATAGACGACCAGCGTGACGACATTGGCCGCGGTGAACCGCGACGAGGCGAAGATCCCGAGCGGCACCATGGGGTGGCGGCCGGTGCGCTCGACCACGATGAACGCCACCCCCACGACCACGGCGATGGCCGCCGACGTGGCCGGCACGACCCCCCAGCCGTCCGCCCCCCAGCGGATCAGGGCGTAGGTCAGCGCGGCGAGCCAGATGACGCAGCTGGCCGCGCCGCGCACGTCGGTGGTGCGGGCAGCCAACGGGTCGCTCGACTCGGGCACGTGCCGCAGCGCCACCGCCACCACGATGGCAGCGAGCGGCAGGTTGATCAGGAAGATCCACCGCCAGGAGGCGTGCTCGATCAGGTAGCCGCCGACGAACGGCCCTGCGGCAGCGGTCACCCCGCTCAGCCCCGACCAGGCTCCGATCGCAGCGGCTCGGTCCCGGGAGTCGAACGAGGCCGCGATGATGGCCAACGAGCCCGGCGTGAGCAGGGCGCCTGCCACCCCCTGCAGCACCCGCGCGGCGACGAGCACCTCGATGGTCGGGGCCGCCGCGCACAGCGCCGACGTGACGGCGAACGCCGCCGTCCCGATGATGAACACGCGCCGCCGTCCCCAGACGTCACCCAGCGAGCCGCCGAGCAGGATGAACGCCGCGAGCGTCAGGGTGTAGCCGTTGATCGTCCACTGCAGGCCGGACAGGCCGGTGGTGAAGCTGCGCCCGATCGCCGGCAGGGCGATGGTGACGACCGTGGCGTCCAGCGACGCGATGCCGCTGCCGAGCACGGTGGCCAGCAGCACCCAGCGCCCCCGCGCCTCCGACATCCGCATCCGGGCACCTCCTGTCTGCCGCCGCTGACAGCAAGGTACGCCGTGCCCTTCGTCCCTTGAGCCGACTCCGGAGGTGGAGCAGGCTGGTGGGACGTCGTCCGAGGAGGAGCCATGCACGCAGCAGTCGGAGACCGGATCGTCGTCCCTGGTGAGCACGTCGGAGGCGCGGTGAGAGACGGCAAGGTCCTCGAGGTGCACGGGCCCGACGGAGCACCGCCGTTCCTGGTCCGCTGGTCGGACGACGGCCACGAGTCGTTGTTCTTCCCCGGGCCGACCGCTCAGGTGCACCCGCACGGTACGCAGGCCGACAGCGGTCAGGCGAGCAACGGCTGAGCGCCGCAGCGCTCAGACCGAGCGCCCACCGGTGGCGCTCAGCGCGTCGGCGGTGTGGATGTCCATGACGTCGTGCAGCAGCTGGACGGCGTCGCGGTACGGCCGCTGGAACGAGTTGCGGCCCATGATGGTGCCGAAGCCCCCGCCGAGCGCCGTCTGCCGGTTCTCCTCGAGCACCGCCGCGGTCTTCTTGGCGGCACCGCCCGAGAAGATGACGATGCGGCGTCCGGCGAAGGCCGACTGCACGACGTGCCGTACGCGGTCAGCCAGCGTGTCGAGGGGCGTGCCGGCGGCCTCGAGGGCCACCTGCGCCTTGGCGTCCTCGATCCGCGCGCTGGGCGGCTTCACCTTGACGATGTGGGCACCCAGCTGGCAGGCCAGGTGCGCGGCGTAGCCCACGACGTCCACGGCGGTTCGCCCCTCGGTCGTCACGCCACTGCCGCGGGGATACGACCAGACGACGACCGGGAGCCCCGCGTCGCGGGCGTCCTGCCCGAGCTGGCGAAGCTGCTCGTACATCACGTTGCGGGCGGCCGACCCGGGGTAGATGGTGAAACCGACTGCTGCACAGCCGAGTCGGAGCGCATCACTCACGCCTGCAGTCACGGCGGGCAGCGGGTCGGGCCCGGTGAAAAGCGAGTCCGAGTTGTTGCACTTGAGGATCAGGGGCAGGTCGGCCGCGTACTGCCCGGCGATCAGCTCGATCGCACCGAGCGGTGCCGCGTGGGCGCTGCAGCCGGCCTCGACAGCCAGCCGAGCGTGGTAGCGCGGGTCGTAGCCCACCGGGTTCGGCGCGAAGCTGCGCGCCGGGCCGTGTTCGAAGCCCTGGTCGACGGGCAGGATCACCAGCTTGCCGGACCCGCCGGTGCGCCCGTGCGTCAGGATCCGGCGCAGGTTCGCCACGGTGGCGCGGTCGTCGGAGTCGTACCAGGACAGGATCTCGTCGACGCGGGTGCTCATCACGGCCTCCGTGGGCTCGGGTACTGCCACCCTCCATCGCTGGCGACGCTCGTGCGTGGGCCCTTCGTCCCGGCCCGCTCGCCCGCGGTTGCCCGGTCAGGACCTTGTGCCCTGGGCGCCTGCCACGCGGGGCAGTCCACTGGAGGATGCACACCGAACCGGAGGCTGTCGACGTCTGGCTGAGCGCGCGCACCGCGTTGGACGGACTACCCGGTGGTGGGTTGAACATCGCCTACGAGGCCGTGGACCGGCATGTCGCTCACGGCCACGGCGACCACATCGCCCTCCGGTGCATCGACCGCCAGGACCGGGTGACGCAGGTCAGCTACACCGAGCTGAGCGAGTCGACCAACCGTTTCGCCAACGCCTTGCAGTCGCTGGGCGTCGGTGCCGGCGATCGTGTCTTCTCGCTGCTGGGCCGCGTGCCCGAGGTGTACGTCACGGCCCTTGGCACGCTCAAGAACCGCAGCGTCTTCTGCCCGTTGTTCGCCGCGTTCGGTCCGGAGCCGGTGCGCGAGCGCCTCCAGCTCGGGCAGGGACGGGTCCTCGTCACCACGGCGCGCCTGTACCGCCGTCGCATCGCGGCGATCCGCGCGCAGCTCCCGGACCTCGAGCACGTGCTGGTCCTGGACGACGACGCGCCGCCCGGGACCCGATCGCTGCCGGAGCTGCTGGCCGTGGCCTCGGCCACGTTCACCATCGCGCCGACTGATCCCGAGGACCCGGCGCTCCTGCACTTCACCAGCGGCACGACGGGCAAGCCGAAAGGCGCGGTGCACGTCCACGAGGCCGTGGTCGCGCACCACGAGACCGCCAGGAGGGCGCTGGACCTGACGGCAGACGACGTGTTCTGGTGCACGGCGGATCCGGGATGGGTGACCGGGACGTCGTACGGCATCATCGCGCCGCTCACTGTCGGCGCGACCCTGGTGACGGACGACGCGGACTTCGACGCCCGTCGCTGGTACCGCACGCTGCAGGACGAGCGCGTCACCGTCTGGTACACCGCGCCGACGGCGCTGCGCCTGCTCATGCGCGCCGGCGACCAGCTGGCCGGTGAGGTCGACCTCTCACTGCTGCGGCACGTCGCCAGCGTCGGCGAGCCGCTGAACGCCGAGGTCGTCCGCTGGGGCGCGCGAGTCCTCGGCCGCGACGTGCACGACACCTGGTGGCAGACCGAGTCGGGGGCGATCATGATCTGCAACCCGCCGGGTGCGCCCATGCGGCCCGGCTCGATGGGCGGGCCGCTCCCGGGGATCGAGGCCACCGTGCTGGTGCGGGGGGAGGACGGTCGAGCAGCCGTGGTCGACGGGCAGGTGCGGCCCGTGGACGAGCCGGACACGGTGGGCGAGCTGGCGCTGCGCGCCGGCTGGCCGTCGATGTTCCGCGGCTACCTGGGAGACGAGGAGCGCTACCACCGGTGCTTCGCCGCCGGGTGGTACCTGTCCGGCGACCTGGTGCGGCGCGACGCCGAAGGCAGCTTCTGGTTCATCGGGCGGGGCGACGACCTGATCAAGTCGGCCGGCCACCTGATCGGCCCGTTCGAGATCGAGAGCGCGCTGATGGAGCACCCGGCCGTGGTCGAGGCGGGCGTGATCGGCACCCCCGACCCGGTCGCGGGCGAGGTCGTGAAGGCCTTCGTCACGCTGCGCCCGGGCTACCACGCCGACGAGGACCTGCGGGCCGAGCTGCTGGCGTTCGGTCGCCGCAGGCTCGGTTCGGTCGCGCCCCGCGCGGTCGCGTTCGACGACCATCTCCCGCACACCAGCAGCGGCAAGGTGATGCGCCGGCTGCTCAAGGCGCGTGAGCTCGGCCTGCCGGAAGGAGACCTGTCGACTCTGGAGCGGGCGACATGACCAGCGCGGCCCGCCGCAGTGTGCAGCTGCGCGACATGCTCCGTATCCGCCGGTTCGAGGAGCGCTGCGCCGAGCTCTACAGCGCCACGGCCATCCGGGGGTTCCTGCACCTGTACGTGGGTGAGGAAGCCGTCGCCGTGGGCGTGGTCGGCGCGCTGTCGCCCGAGGACTCCATCGTCTCGACCTACCGCGAGCACGGTCACGCCCTGGCCCGAGGCATCCCGGTGAGCTCCCTCATGGCCGAGATGTACGGCCGGACGACCGGCTGCAGCCGCGGACGTGGGGGATCGATGCATCTGTTCGACGCGAGCCGGCGCTTCTACGGCGGCAACGCGATCGTCGCGGGCGGGCTTCCGCTGGCAGTTGGCCTCGCCCTCGCCGACCGCTTGCAGGGGCGATCGGCCGTGACCGCCTGCTTCTTCGGCGACGGCGCCGTCGCCGAAGGCGAGTTCCACGAGTGCATGAACCTCGCGGCGCTGTGGCAGCTGCCGGTGCTCTTCTGCTGCGAGAACAACCTGTACGCCATGGGCACGGCGCTGGCGAGGGCGCAGTCCCAGACCGATCTCGCGCTGCGGGCGGCCGCATACGGGATGCCGGCCTGGGCGGTCGACGGCATGGACGTGGTCGCGGTCGAGGAGGCGACCCAGCGCGCGGTCGAGTCCATCCGGGCGGGCGGCGGACCATGCTTCCTGGAGCTGCGCACCTACCGGTTCCGGCCGCACTCGATGTACGACCCGGAGCTCTACCGCGACAAGGCCGAGGTGGCCCGGTGGCGCGAGCGCGACCCCATCGACCAGCTGGTCGAGCGCCTGCAGGCCGACGGCGAGCTGCCGGCCGGAGCCCTCGAGCAGCTCGAACGCGAGCTGACGGCGGAGCTGGACGACGCGGTGGCCGCTGCCGAGCAGGGTCCGCTCGAGCCGGTCGAGGACCTGCTCCGGTTCGTCACCACCGCACCGGGGGAGGCGTCATGACCTCGACAGGTCAGGCCACGACCCACCGCACCACGTACCGCGAGGCGATGCGCGAAGCACTGCGCGAGGCAATGACCCGCGACGAGCGCGTCTTCCTGATGGGGGAGGACGTGGGCCGCTACGGCGGCTGTTACGCCGTCAGCAAGGGTCTGCTCGAGGAGTTCGGCCCGGAGCGCGTTCGCGACACCCCGCTGTCCGAGTCGGCGTTCGTCGGTGCCGGCATCGGAGCTGCGCTGGCCGGCCTGCGCCCTGTCGTCGAGATCATGACGGTCAACTTCAGCCTGCTCGCGCTCGACCAGATCATGAACAACGCGGCCACGTTGCGGCACATGTCCGGGGGCCAGCTCAGCGTGCCGCTCGTGATCCGCATGACGACCGGCGCGGGGCGTCAGCTGGCAGCGCAGCACTCGCACAGCCTGGAAGGCTGGTACGCCCACATCCCCGGCTTGCGCATCCTCACCCCGGCCACCGTCGCCGATGCCCGGGGCATGCTCTGGACCGCGATCCAGGACCCGGACCCAGTGCTGCTGTTCGAGCACGGGACGCTCTACGCCAGTGAGGACGACCTGGCCGACGACGCCGGGGCGGTCGACATCGAGCGGGCGGTCGTCCGCCGACCCGGCGACGACGTGACGCTGGTCGCCTATGGCGGCACAGTGTCCACGGCCCTCGAGGCCGCCGAGTCACTCGCCACCGATGGCGTGCAAGCCGAGGTCATCGACCTGAGGACGTTGCGGCCCTTGGACTTCGCCACCGTCGTGGCATCGGTGCGCCGCACGCACCGGTGCGTGGTGGTGGACGAGGGGTGGCGCAGCGGCAGCCTGTCCGCCGAGCTGAGCGCCCGGCTGATGGAGCAGGCGTTCTACGACCTCGACGCCCCGGTAGAGCGGGTCTGCAGCGCCGAGGTACCCGTGCCGTACGCGCAGCACCTCGAGCAGGCCGCACTGCCACAGGCTGCGGACGTCGTTGCAGCCGCGCGCCGGGTGGTGGGCTGAGTGAGCGAGTTCCGGATGCCGTCCCTCGGCGCCGACATGGACTCCGGCACCTTGCTGGAGTGGCGGATCAAGCCCGGAGACGAGGTGCACAAGGGCGACGTCGTCGCTGTCGTCGACACGGAGAAGTCGGCAGTCGACGTGGAGTGCTTTACGTCGGGAACGGTCACCGAGCTGCTCGTGGAGCCAGGCAAGCGCGTCCCCGTCGGCACCGTGCTGGCAACGCTGGACGAGATGGCCCACCCCGAGCCACCGCCGACGCCGTCGACCCCCGACCTCGTGCATCAGCCCGCGACTCCGCCGGTTCGCCGGTTCGCCGACCAACGGGGCGTCGACGTGGCTGCCATCGCAGGCACCGGACCTGAGGGTGCGGTCACGCACCGGGACGTCGAGCAGGCCGCCCGCAACGCCTCCCCCCCGGCGCAGGCTGAGCCGACCGGCTCGCCGCAGCCCGAGCCGACCGGCTCGTCGCGGGCGCGGATCACGCCGTACGCGCGCCGGCTGGCGCGCGAACGAGGTGTGTCGCTGGAGCAGCTCGCCGGGGCTTCGGACGACGGCGTCGTGCGCGCGAGCGACGTCCCGGCGTCCGCTGCAGCGCCGACGGCCACTGACAGCACCGATCGGAGCTCGGCCATGCGGGCTGCGATCGCCCGGTCGATGGCGCGCTCCAAGCGGGAGATCCCGCATTACTACCTGGCGACCACCATCGACCTCGACCGCAGTGCCCGGTGGCTGACGCAGCGCAACCGCGAGCTGCCGATGACCAGCCGGATCGTGATGGCGGCCCTGCTGCTCAAGGCGACCGCCACTGCGCTGACCTCCTTCCCCGCGCTGAACGGCACCTGGGCAGACGACCAGTTCACCTCCTCACCCTCGGTCCATCTCGGCGTCGCGGTGTCGCTGCGCGGCGGCGGGTTGATCGCCCCGGCGTTGCACGACGCGCAGAACCTGACCGTCGAGGAGCTGATGGCCGGTCTGCGCGACCTGGTGGAGCGGGTGCGTCGCGGCAGCCTGCGCGGTTCCGAGCTCTCCGACCCCACGGTCACGGTCACCAACCTGGGCGAGCAGGGCGTCGAGGTCGTGCACGGGGTGATCCACCCGCCACAGGTCGCGCTCATCGGGTTCGGTCGGGTGGTTGAGCGTCCGGTCGCGGTCGACGGCCTGCTGGGCGTGCGGCCGACGGTGTCGGCGACCCTCGCCGCCGACCACCGGGTGTCCGACGGCTACTCCGGCGCCCGCTTCCTCAACCGGCTGTCTGCCCTGCTCCAGGAACCGGAGGACCTGTGAACCACGACGAGGCGCTGCATGCCGTGCACGCCAGCCTGATCCGCATCGTGCCCGACGCCGACCTCAGCGCCCTCGCGCCCGATGAGGACGTCCGCGACGCTCTCGAGCTGGACTCGCTGGACTTCCTGGCCTTCGTGGAGACGCTGGCCCAGCGCGCCGCCATCAGGCTCGACGAGGACGACTACCCGGTGCTGCGAACCACCGAGGGAGCAGCGACCCTGGTCGCGGCCCGGACCGCCGGCCAGGCGACGGCCTGACCCGCAATCCGGGGCTCCGGCCGGGCTCTTGCTGCGCAGATCGGTGGAGTGCCAGCCTGAGGCGAGCATCGCCGAAGGAGGCCGCCCGTGGTGCACCCGCAGGCCCTCCACCTTCGTGCCGTGGTCCTCCCGGACGACGTGGAACGAGATGTCTACGTCCACGACGGACAGATCGCTGACGGACCGCTGCCGGACGCCGTCACCGTTCTCTCTCATGGCTTTCTGTTGCCCGGCCTGGTCGATGCGCACGCCCACCTGTCGCTGTTCAGCCCGGCAGGCGAGGCGGCCGCCCCCGAGGAACGGGTGCGGGCCAGCGCGCGGGCCCACCTCGACGTGGGCGTGCTGGCGCTGCGCGAGCCCGGCAGCCCGGACCGCGCCTCGGCCGGCATCGCGGACGACGAGGGCCTGCCGCGCGTGGTCACCGCGGGGCGGTTCCTGTCGTTGCCCGGCGCCTACTTCCCGGGCCTGGCGCTGGAAGTCGCCGCGGACGACCTGCCCGGGGCTGCCGTCGCGGAGTGCCGGGCCAGCGGCGGATGGGCCAAGGTGATCGGCGACAGCCCGATGGGGGACGACCTGCACCGCACGTACGACGACGACGCGCTCGTCGAGGCAGCCCGCCAGGTGCATGCGATCGGGGGCCGGATCGCCGTGCACTGCGTGCTCGCCGACACCATCGACATCGCGATCCAGGCCGGCTTCGACTCGCTCGAGCACGCGAGCTTCCTTCAGTCCGATCAGGTGGAGGAGCTCGTCCGGCGGGGCATCGCGTGGGTCCCCACCCTCACCATCGCTCCAGCGGTGCGGCAGCTGGTCAGCGACCTCGGCTACCCGCCGCACGCCTGCCGCCGGGTCGACGAGGGTCTCACCGGCCAGGGCGCCGTCGTCGCTGCAGCCGTCGAGGCCGGAGCGACCGTGCTGGCGGGCACCGACGCCGGCATGGTGCCGCACGGGCTGGTCGCAGGCGAGGTCGAGCTCCTCGTGCGGGCCGGCGTCCCGCGGGCCACCGCCGTGGGTGCCGCCTCCTGGACGGCGCGCGGCTGGCTCGGGCTACCCGGGCTCGAGCCCGGCGCGCCGGCCGACCTGATCGGCGTCCGGGACGACCCGCGCACCAGCCCTGGCGCCCTGGCGTCGCCTGACCTCGTGGTCCGCGGCGGCCGGGTCCTGCGGGGGTGAGCAGGGGCCATCCGGTCAACGCAGAGTAGCGGCGACTGACCGATCGTGCGTCCGGCACGGCCAGACCGGCTACGCCGCCTCGCTTTCCCCACGAACATCACTGGTCCCTTCTTACTGTCGCAGTGCGCCTCGGCGCTTCTGTCTTCAACGGGGGTCCACATGCATGCAGTACCCAGCTATGCCCACCTGCCGGTCTCGCCGGACGACGTCCTCGGCCGGACGCCGCAGGTGGTGTTCGGCGACGAGGCCCGGCGCCTGGTCCACGGCCGCAGGGTGCTCGTCACCGGCGCCGGCGGGTCGATCGGCAGCGAGATCGTCCGCCTCCTGCACGGCCTCGAGCCGGCGGCCGTCTTCATGCTCGACCACGACGAGTCAGCCTTGCACGCGCTGCAGATGCAGCTCACCGGTCATGGTCTGCTGGACGACCACCAGATCGTGCTGGCCGACGTCCGCGACCGGGCAGCGATGCTGCGGATCATGGCTGACGTGCGGCCGCACATCGTCTACCACGCCGCGGCGCACAAGCACCTCACGCTGCTCGAGCGCTTTCCGGCTGAAGGGTTCAAGACCAACGTCCTCGGCACCGCCAACGTCCTGGCGGCCGCGGTCGCCAGCGGCGTCGAGCGCGTCGTCAACGTCTCGACCGACAAGGCCGCGCGACCGACGTCGGTGCTGGGCGCGACCAAGCGCCTCGCCGAGCTCGTGGTCGAGAGCCACGCCGGCCAGGGCACGAAGGTCGCCTCGGTGCGGTTCGGCAACGTGCTCGGTAGCCGCGGGTCGTTCCTGCACAGCCTCGCCTTCCAGATCGACACCCGGCAGCCTGTCACCGTCACCGACCCGGACGTGACCCGCTTCTTCATGACGATCCCGGAGGCGGCAGGGCTGGTGATCGAGTCGTCGGTCATGGCCTCGGTCGGCGAGACCTACGTGCTCGACATGGGCGAGCCCGTGCGGATCGTCGACATCGTCGCCCGGTACGCCAGGCTGAGTGGTCACTCCCACCCGGCGATCGAGTTCACCGGCCTGCGGCCCGGCGAGAAGATGCACGAGGAGCTGCTCGACGCGGCGGAGTCGCGTCAGCAGACCGCCCACCGCAAGATCTTCCGGGTCAGCTCGCTGGCCAGCGCGCGGCGCGACCTTCCGGAGCGCCTGAACGAGCTGTTCCGGCTCACGGCCGAGGGCCGGCCCACCGAGCTGCTGCGGCAGATGCGCACGCTGCTGCCTGCTGACGCCGGTAGCTGCACCGTCGACGTCCGGGACGAACTGCCCCAGCAGCGTCGCGCGACTGCGGACGTGGCATGACCACCACGGCGTGGCTGGCGGTTGCGGTGACCTGGCTGGTCATCCCGCTCGTCCTGCTCGCGATCGACGTCACGGGCCTCCTGCGCGCCCGTCGCGTACCTGCCACCGGCTCCGACGTGATGCCGGTGGAGGACTTCCAGATCCTGGTGCCGATCTACGGGTCGACGCAGTTCCTGGAGAACGTGGACTTCCTGCGGCCGTACGGCTCCCGGGTGACTCTCTGCACCACGACGCACGAGTCAGTGGAGTTCTCGCTCGAGCTGCAGCAGATTGCCGACGCGCACGGCTTCCGAGTGTTTCGCGGCGACGCGCCACGAGCGGGCCGCGGTGGGGGGCGGGCGACCTCCGGCACCGTCCGCGACCGTCTGGTGCGCGACGCCTCGACGAGCGTCACCGCCCGCTACGTCGTGTGCATCGACGCTGACACCACCGCCGAACGGCCGGTCGGTGAGCTGGTCGGTGAGATGGCGGCCCGTGGGCTGGACGTCGCGTCCGTGCCGCTCGTGCCGTCGCACCCGCGCAACGGGCTCGCCCGGCTCCAGGTGCACGAGTACCGCGCGGCCATGCTGCTGCGCCGTGCTGTGCCCTGGCTCGTCTCCGGCGCCTTCCACGCAGCCCGTACGACGGCATACCGCGACATCATGTCCCGGCACTCGTTGTTCTTCCAGGGCAACGACGTCGAGGTCGGCGTGCTCGCGCAGCGGCTCGGCTACCAGGTGGGGCATGTCGTGTTCCCGGTGCTGACCTCGGTCCCCGCGACCGCGCGAGGCTGGTGGCGCCAGCGGCTGGCCTGGGCGGGTGGCGAGGTGCGGCTCTATGTCGTGAACCCGCAGATCGCGCTGCGGCACCCGTTCATGTGGTTGTACGGGCTCGTCGTCGTCCTGGCGGCGCTGCCCCTGCGGTGGGCCTCGATCGCCTCCGGCAGCGCGGTTCTGCTGGTGGTGGCGGCGCTGTACCTCGGGTTCGTCCTGCTGCTGCACCGTGCGCACATCGACCGCTGGCTGTGGCTCGTGCCCTTGTACGCGGCGGTGACCAGTCTGGTGCTGACTCCGCTAGGCCTGTGGATGTATGTCCGCATGGCCGTGCGGGACCGCAACGCTGGCCTGATCCGCACCCGGCGGGGCCGGGCCGCCACCCGCGCAGTGGTCCCGGTAACCCCTCACGCTGTGTGAGTAACCGTTCGGCCGCTCCACTGCAGTCCCTGACCGACGATGACCACCGTGTCGGATCGTCGGTCAGGGAGGCAGCGTGGTGCCAGCACGTCTTTCCTGGATCCGCCGCAGCGCCGCCAGCCTTGTCGCCCTCGCACTCGTCGCCGGCGTGAACCTCGCGCAGGCGCCCGTCGGCGCGGCGCGACCGGAGGTGGCTGCCTCGTCAACGGAGACAGCTACGACGACGGCGACGGGAGCGTCGGCCGCCGCTTCCGTCGCGCGACCGGAGCGGCTGCGCACCCGCCAGCTGTGGGTCTGGCACCCGGACCATCCCGACGCGCTCGTGGCCGACGCCGACGCAACGGGGTCGACACCCTGCTGGTGTGGGTCTCGCCGGGCTTCAGCCACGACACGCGCGCCATGCGCAACCTGCGTCGTCTGACCCGGGCTGCTGACGCGGCGTCCATCGAGGTCGATGCCCTGGGCGGTGACGTCTCCTGGCTGTCGCGTCCGGACATCACCGAGGCGTGGGCCAAGGAGGTCGCGGCCAGCGGGCTGTTCAGCCGCATTCACCTGGACGTCGAACCCCACTCGATGCCGGCGTGGTCGAGCAACCAAGCGAGACTGGTCAAGCAGCTGCTGAACCTGTTCTCGCGCAGCGCCAAAGCCGGGCTGCCGGTGGATGCCGACATCCCGTACTGGTACTGGCGGATCCGCACCGAGCGCGGCGAGCGGCTGGACCGAGCCGTGATGCGCCGGGTCGACGGCGTGACGATCATGGCGTACCAGTCCTCACCCTCCCTGGTCCTCGCAGTGGCCGAGCGGCAGCTCGCCATGGCAGGTCGGCTGAAGGTGCCTGCCTACGTCGGCGTCAACATCGGGCCGACCGGCGGCGACTCACCGAAGAGCTCCTTCGCCGGCCAGCCGGACGCCGACGTCCGCGATGCTCTCGCCACGATCGACGCCCGCTGCTCGGGGGCCGCCTGGTGCGCGGGAACTGCCATCCACGACGCGAAGCACCTCGCCGCGCTGACGGTCACGCGCCCGTTGGCGCCACGCGCCTGACCGTACGTACCGGTCAGCGCGTCACGGCCACCGCCTCCACCTCGACGAGCTGGTCGGGGTACCCCAGAACGGCGACGCCGAGCAGGGTGCTCGGGACATCGTGAGCGCCGAAGGAGCTCCGGACCACCTCCCAGGCGGCCACGAGGTCTTCCCGCTTCGAGCTGGCGACATAGACAGTCGTCCGGACCACGTCGGTCAGCTCGGCGTCGGCGGCCCGCAAGGCGGTCACCAGGTTCGCCATCACCTGCTGGGCCTGTCCGGCCACGTCGCCGACGGCCACGGTCGCTCCCTGCTCGTCGAGCGGGCAAGCCCCCGCCGTGAACACCAGACGGGGTCCCGCGTGCACGACAGCGGCGTACGCATAGGGCGCGCGGTCGGTGAGGGCTTCGGAGGAGACGAGCTCCAGGAGTGGCTGCTGCGACAACGGATCGGACTCGGACGTCGTCATCGTCCGATCGTGCCAGGACCGATCACTGCGCGCTGACAGTTCGCTGACAGCACGCTCAAGGGGCGCGCGCGGAGGTCAACGTGTCCATACGGTCGAACAGGTCAGGCTCATGGTCGCGAGGTGCGGGGAGACGCGGATGCGGACACCGACGGGTACGCGCGGCGTCCGGCGGCTCGCTCTCGGTGCAGCGCTGGCGGGCGCCCTGCTCCTGCCTGGTGTCGCGGCGTCGGCCCACGTCCACGTCCACCCCGACGACACGACCTCCGGTGCGTACAGCCAGCTCAGCTTCCGCGTCCCCAACGAGTCGAGCGCGGCCAGCACCGTGAAGCTCCAGATCCGGCTGCCCCAGAACGCGCCGTTCCTCTCGGTGCGCACCAGGTCGCTGCCCGGCTGGACGGCGATCGTCGAGCAGGCCGAGCTCCCCGAGCCGGTACAGAACGGCGAGCTCACCATCACGAAGGCGCCCCGCACCGTCACCTGGACCGCCGACGCCGGCGCCGAGATCGGGCCTGGGCAGTACCAGGAGTTCGCCATGTCGGTAGGTCCGCTGCCGAAGCCAGGGACCGTCCTGCTACCGGCGATCCAGACCTACTCCGACGGCAAGGTCGTGGCGTGGGACCAGCCGACCCCTGCCTCTGGCGAGGAACCGGAGCACCCGGCGCCCCAACTCACGGTGACGGCGGACGAGGGGAGCGTGGTCCAGGGGACGACGGCCGACGCGATGGCTCCCGTCGCTGCGTCGACGACCGCCACACGGTTGCCGGACTCGCCGGCCCGTCGGCTCGCTGCGGGTGCCTTCCTGCTGGCGCTTCTGGCGGCGGCCTGCGCCGTCGTCGCGATGCGTACCCAGCCGCGGGGACTGGCGTCCGCGAGGTCCCTCCTCCTACGGTGACTCGTCGTCCAAGGGGTCGCGGCTCCTTTGGCGCGTGTCCACAGCTAGCTCGGAACCGTTGCGCTGCAATGCCTCTCCCGGTAGACTCGAACACATGTTCGAACTATCGCCGACCGAGCTGGACGAGCCGCCGCTGCTCGCCCAGGTCGACGCGCTGGGCGAGCAGCTGACCGACCTGAGCACCCACGGCTGGTCCAGCCCGGCACTGATCGAGCTGATCGGCGCCCTGGAGACAGCTCAAGTGCCAGGCCGAAGGCGCCCAGGCCGTGGCGACCGCCGCGTTCGACACCGCCCAACGCGCCGAGCAGGCCGCCCACGGCGTGCCGGCCGACCGGCAAGGCCAAGGCGTCGGGCTGCAGGTCGCCCTGGCCCGCCGCGAGTCCCACCACCGCGGCCGCCGCCACCTGAGCCTGGCCCGGATCCTGACCCGCGAGCTACCCGGCACCCTGACCGCCCTACGCGCCGGGCAGATCAGCCAGTGGCGGGCCACCCTGATCGCCCGCGAGAGCGCCTGCCTGACCCGCGAACACCGCGCCGAGGTCGACCAGCGCCTGGCCGGCGACCCCACCGCCCGCCGCGGCTGAGCCGGTGCGGGGACCGCGAGCTCCTCGGCCAGCTGCGCCGCCTGACCTACCAGCTCGACCCCGCCGCCGCCGTGGCCCGCCGCCGCCGAGCCGAGTCCGAACGCCACGTCAGCCTGCGCCCAGCACCAGACTGCATGACCTACCTGACCGCCCTGCTGCCCGTGGCCACCGGCGTGGCCACCTACACCGCCCTGACCCACGCCGCCGACACCGCCCGCGCCAGCACCGGCGGCGAGCCCCGCACCCGCGGACAGGTCATGGCCGACACCCTGGCCACCCGCCTACTCAACCAACCCGACCACCACACCGGCCACCAGCAGCCCCACGTCCCGGTCACCATCAACCTGGTCGTCTCCGACCAGACCCTCCTCGCACCCGGGCCGGACGACAGGGCCACCGGCCCCACCGACAGCGCCGACAGCGCCGACAGCGCCGACGACAGCGCGCACCTGGACGGCTACGGCCCCATCCCCGGCCAGCTCGCCCGAGAACTGGCCAGCAACCCCGAGGCCAGCGTGCAGCTCCGCCGCCTGTACGCCACCCCCACCCACCCCACCCTGGTCGCCATGGACGCCCGCACCCGCCGCTTCCCCCCAGCCCTAGCCACCTTCATCCGGCTACGCGACCACACCTGCCGCACCCCCTGGTGCCAAGCCCCCATCCGGCACATCGACCACATCACCGCCCACACCGACGCCGGCCCCACCACCGCCACCAACGCCCAAGGACTCTGCGAAGCCTGCAACTACGCCAAAACCGCCCCCGGCTGGACCGCCACCAGCCACCCCACGGCCGGGCAAGCCCACCGCACCCACACCACCACCCCCACCGGCCACACCTACGACGCCACCGCACCACCCACCCCCACACCCACCAACCTCACCCCACCCGACCTACGCCCCACCCCACTCGAACACACCCTCGAACTCGCCCTGCACCACGCCGCCTGACCGAACCGCCTGACAAAGCCGCCCGGGCAGAGCCGACCTGACATGCCGCGGGGCACCCCACCGTTCGTGAGGTGCCCCGCGGGTCGGACGGTGTTGTTAGGCGACGTCGAACCGGTCCAGGTCCATGACCTTGCTCCACGCCGCGACGAAGTCGTGCACGAACTTCTCCTGCGCGTCGTCGCTCGCGTAGACCTCGGCGACGGCGCGCAGCTCGGAGTTCGAGCTGAAGACGAGGTCGGCGCGGCTGCCGGTCCACCGGATCTTTCCGGTGGCGGGGTCACGGCCCTCGTAGGTGTCCGCGTCCTCGGCAGTCGCCGTCCACGTGGTGCCCATGTCGAGCAGGTTCACGAAGAAGTCGTTCGTCAGCGAACCGGGCCGCGTGGTGAGCACGCCCAACGGGGACTGCTTGTACGTCGCGCCCAGCACCCGCAGGCCGCCGACGAGCACCGTCATCTCGGGCGCACTCAGGGTGAGCAGGTTCGCCCGGTCCACGAGCAGGTACTCGGCCGGCAAACGGCTCTCCTTCCCGAGGTAGTTGCGGAAGCCGTCGGCAGCCGGCTCCAGGGGAGCGAACGCCTCAGCGTCCGTCTGCTCCTGCGAGGCGTCCGTGCGGCCCGGCGTGAACGGCACCGTGGTCTGGAAGCCGGCGTCCTTGGCCGCCTTCTCTACAGCCGCACAGCCGGCGAGCACGATCAGGTCCGCGAGCGAGATCCGCTTCCCGCTGGTCTGGGCGCTGTTGAACGCCTCCTGCACAGCCTCGAGGGTGCGCAGGACGTTCGACAGCTCCTCTGGGTTGTTGACCTCCCAGCCGCGCTGCGGCTCCAAGCGCAGTCGTGCGCCGTTCGCGCCACCGCGCTTGTCGCTGCCGCGGAACGTCGACGCCGACGCCCACGCGGTGGAGACCAGCTGCGCCACCGAGAGGCCTGTGTCGAGCACCCGCTCCTTCAGCGCGGCCACGTCGTCGGCGTCCACCAGCACGTGGTCGACCGCGGGAACCGGGTCCTGCCACAGCAGCGTCTCGTTCGGCACGAGCGGCCCGAGGTAGCGCTGGATCGGCCCCATGTCGCGGTGCGTGAGCTTGAACCAGGCGCGGGCGAACGCGTCGGCGAACTGGTCCGGGTTCTCGAGGAAGCGCCGTGAGATCTGCTCGTAGACCGGGTCGACGCGCAGCGCGAGGTCGGTGGTCAGCATCGTGGGCGGTCGCGTGAGCGAGCCGTCCTCCGGGTCGGGTACGGTGCCGGCCCCGGCGCCGTCCTTCGGCTGCCACTGGTGCGCGCCGGCGGGGCTCTTGGTCAGCTCCCACTCGTAGCCGAAGAGATTCTCGAAGTAGCTGTTGCTCCAGCGCGTCGGGGTCGACGTCCAGGTGACCTCGATGCCGCTGGTGATCGCGTCGCGGCCCTTGCCGCTGCCGTAGCTGTTCCGCCAGCCGAGGCCCTGCTCCTCGAGGGGTGCGCCCTCGGGCTCGGGACCGACGTAGCGGTTCGGGTCGGCTGCACCGTGGGTCTTGCCGAACGTGTGCCCGCCGGCGATGAGCGCAACGGTCTCCTCGTCGTTCATCGCCATGCGCGCGAACGTCTCGCGGATGTCGCGTGCCGACGCGAGCGGGTCCGGGTTGCCGTTCGGGCCTTCCGGGTTGACGTAGATGAGACCCATCTGGACGGCGGCCAGCGGGCCTTCGAGCTCGCGGTCACCGGTGTAGCGCTCGTCGCCGAGCCAGGTCTGCTCCGGACCCCAGTAGACGTCCTCGTCGGGCTCCCACACGTCGGGGCGCCCGAAGGCGAAGCCGAAGGTGGTGAAGCCCATGGTCTCCAGCGCCCGGTTGCCGGTGAAGACGATGAGGTCGGCCCAGGAGAGCGAGCGACCGTACTTCTGCTTGATCGGCCAGAGCAGTCGCCGGGCCTTGTCGAGGTTCGCGTTGTCCGGCCAGCTGTTCAGCGGAGCGAAGCGCTGCATGCCGGCTCCCGCGCCGCCGCGGCCGTCGCCGATGCGGTAGGTGCCCGCGCTGTGCCACGCCATCCGGATGAACAGGCCGCCGTAGTGACCGAAGTCGGCCGGCCACCAGTCCTGGGACGTCGTCATCAGCTCGTCGACGTCCTTGGTGAGGGCGTCGATGTCGAGGGACGCGAAGGCCTCGGCGTAGTCGAACTGCTCACCCATCGGGTTGGCCACGGCCGGATGCTTGCGCAGGATGGACAGGTTCAGCTGGTTCGGCCACCAGTCCCGGTTGCCCGCACCCTCGGTCGGGTGGTTGCGCGGTCCGACGGAGGCGACCGGGCACTGCGCTTCGCTCTCCTCCGAGTTCATGTCTCCGACGACTGCATCGTGGTTCTCAGGCACGGGAATCCTTCCAGGACGAAACGCGTGTGGGTGGTCAGGAACTGCGGGTGGGGGAGCAGGCGGGGCACCGGCCCCAGTAGATGACTTCGGCCTCGTCGATCGAGAAGCCCTGGTCGTCGGCAGCCGTGAGGCACGGAGCGTGCCCGACGGCGCAGTCGACGTCGGCAATCGCCCCGCACGTGCGGCAGACGACGTGGTGGTGGTTGTCCGCGACCCGCGACTCGTAGCGCGCCACCGAGTTGGACGGCTGGATGCGCCGCACCAGACCGGCGGTCGTCAAGGCGCGAAGCACGTCGTACACGGCCTGGTGGGACACCTCACCGAGATCACGGCGCACGGCGTCGATGATGAGGTCCGTGTCGGCGTGCGGATGCTGGTGCACCGCGGTCAGCACCGAGACCCGGGGCCGGGTCACGCGCAGCTCGGCCCCACGCAGCATCTGCTCGAACCTCTCGGTGGGGGACACGCCGTCACTCTCGCGCACAATCTGGAACGAGTCAAGAATGGCGCGCTTGGGTCCGCCACAGCCAAGCCGATCCGACCAGGACGCCGACGAACCCCACGAGCAGCACCCAGGTCAGCGGTCGACCGGTGTCGAACTGCCCGCGTGCACGCACTGCTGCCGCGAGCATCAGGGTCACCATGATGACCTCGACCTGCAGCATCAGCCGCAGCGACGACCACCGCGGGTCGACGAGCACGCCAAGGCCTGCGCTGCCGAGGCAGAAGATCGCCCCGACGACACGGCAGGTCAGGGGCGTCAGCAGCCACGGCCACAGCGGGATCACGCGACCAGGAGCGACGAACATGACGACGCCCTGCGCCAACGCCAGCGCGCCGATCGCACCGATGGTCCATCGGGCGACCGAACCGATGCGGGGCTCGTCAGGCCGGGCAGCGCGGGCCACCCGCTGGTTTGCCAGCGCGCCACCCGCGACCAGAAGCGGCGTCGTGAGGTACAGCCCGGCCCACAACCAGAACGCAACATGTCCGTGGTTGAACTTGTCCCAGTGCACGATCGTCGCGATCCCCAGCAGACCGGCGAACAGGGCGACCGAGACGAATCCGGTACGGATCGCGTTCCAGCTGGGCTGGCGCAGCACGCGCACGAAGAAGTACGCGCCGCCGAGGTAGGCCGAGCCAAGCACCATGGACGTCATGGTCGGCTTGATGGTCCAGGCCCACAGCCGCTGGGTGTCGCTCGGGAACAAGTAGAGCACTGCGAAGCCGGCCAGCAGGAACGGCACGATCACCAGCGCCAGGACGCGGTTGTAGGCCAGCACGCGACCGTCGCTGGTCGCCACGTCGACGTCAACCATCTCGGTCTCGTTCGGTCCGGGCCCGACCCGCCGGGCCGTCGAGATCACGATAGGCGTGCCGTCGTCGCCTGGGTAGTGCGGTTCTAGACGGCGAATCTGTGTCCGGAGGGGGACTTGAACCCCCACGCCCGTTAAGGGCACTAGCACCTCAAGCTAGCGCGTCTGCCATTCCGCCACCCGGACGAGTGGACCGCGCGAACTGCCGTTGGCAGCCGGGCGATGCGACGTAGAGACTAACACGCAGCACGGAGCCACCCGACCAGCCGCAGGCCCTTCGCCGGGCTACGGTTGCGGCGTCGAGCCCGACCCTGAGGAGCCCCGTGTGACCCCTGTGCCAGCACCTGCCGACGCCGCCGTCGCGGAGGTCGCCGACCTGTGCCGCGACCTGCTGCGCATCGACACCAGCAACTTCGGCGACGGGTCCGGGCCGGGGGAGCGCGCGGCGGCCGAGCACGTCATGGGGCTGCTCACCGACGTTGGTCTCGACCCTGTGCTGGTGGAGAGCGAGCCGGGTCGCTCGACCGTCATCGTCCGGGTCGAGGGCGACCCCGACGGCACGCGCGAGCGCGGCGCCCTCATGGTGCACGGCCACCTGGACGTCGTCCCTGCCGACGCCGCGGACTGGCAGGTCCCGCCCTTCGCCGGCGAGGAGCGCGACGGCTGCCTGTGGGGCCGCGGCGCGGTCGACATGAAGGACATGGACGCGATGATGCTGGCGGTGCTGCGCGACCTCGCCCGGTCCGGACGCCGACCCCCGCGCGACCTGGTCTTCGCGTTCTTCGCCGACGAGGAGGCGGGCGGCGTGCTCGGCAGCCACTGGCTGGTCAACAACCGGCGCGACCTGCTCGACGGCGTCACCGAAGCCATCAGCGAGGTCGGCGGCTACTCGGTGACCGTCGACGGTCGGGACGGCGACCCGGTGCGGCTGTACCTGCTGCAGACGGCGGAGAAGGGCATCGCCTGGCTGCGCCTGATGGCACACGGCCGCGCCGGACACGGCTCGCAGATCGCCACCGACAACGCCGTCACCCGGCTGGGCGCCGCGGTGGCCCGGATCGGCTCGCACGAGTGGCCGCTCGAGATCACCCCGACCGTGCGCGAGTTCGTGGATGGGATCACCGAGATCACCGGCGTCGCGCTCGACCCGGCCGACCCGTCGCAGTTCCTCGCCCGGCTCGGCACCGTCGCGCGGTTCGTCGGCGCCACCCTGCGCGATACCACCAACCCGACGATGCTCAAGGCCGGCTACAAGCACAACGTGATCCCGCAGACGGCCGAGGCGTTCGTCGACTGCCGGTTCCTCCCCGGCCACGAGGAGACGCTGCTGGCCACGGTACGCGAGCTCGCCGGTCCGCACGTCGACGTCGAGCTGCACCACCGCGACAACGCGCTCGAGACGACCTTCGACGGTCGCCTCGTCGACTCGATGGTCGCGGCCCTGCAGGCCGAGGACCCGGGGGCACCGGTCCTGCCGTACTGCCTGTCCGGCGGCACCGACAACAAGGCCCTGGCCGGTATCGGCATCCGCGGCTTCGGTTTCGCTCCGCTGCAGTTACCGGCCGACCTCGACTTCCCTGCCATGTTCCACGGCGTCGATGAGCGTGTGCCGCTCGACGCACTGGCGTTCGGCACCCGGGTGCTCGACCGGCTGCTGCGCACCTGCTGACCCGCCGCACGCCCGAGCTGGCGTGACGAATCGCCCGGCCGGTCGTTGACACAGTGAGTCCGACGACCCCAGCCGAGGAGCCATGCCAGCACCCACACGCGCCCGCAGGCGGCGACGCGTCGCTCGCGCTTGCCTGCTCGCGTCGGCCTGCGCCGGAGCGTCGGCGATCAGCCTCGCCTTCGCCACTGCCGCCGATGCGGCCACCGCGCCGCTCCCACCGGCCCTGAACACCGCATCCAGCAACCCGCTCGACCCGTTGTGGCACAAGGTCTTCGGCACTCCGAGCCGATCGCCGTCCGCGTCGACATCCGCGCCGCCATCGAGCTCGCAGACCGCTGAGACCACTGGGACGACGGCCGGGTCGCAGGGCGGACCACCCACGGCAACGACCGAGTCGACCGCACCCGCCGCATCAGGCCGGTCCCACGCCGGCGGCCCGGCGGGGTCGGGACCGACCTCGAGCCTGGCTTCGTCCGCCGCCCAGGCGACCGGGCAGAGCGCCGTCCGGTCGCGTCCGGTATCGCACCGGGCGGCCCGGCCCAGCCACGCCGAAAGCTGGGTGCCTGACGACGCAGCCGTCCTGACCGTGGTGGGTCTGCTCGCCGCGGTGGCCGCTGTGGTGGCCACCACCCGGCGCGGCCTCGCACCCCGCCCGGTCCGGCCACCGCGCTACACCGGTTCGCGCCGCCGCTCCTGACCGTCGCGCGAGTCTCCGGCCGCCCTGCCCCGCCCCGACATCCGGCTGTGCGAGGCACCGTAGGTGAAGTACAGGACGAAGCCGATCAGCATCCACGCGACGAACCGCAGCCAGGTCTCGACCGGCAGGTTCAGCATCAGCCACACGCAGGCCGCGATGGCCGCGACGGGCAGGTAGGGCACGCCGGGTGCGCGGAACGCCCGCTCGAGGTCGGGCCGGGTGCGTCGCAGCACGATCACCCCGGCCGAGACGACCACGAACGCGAACAGCGTGCCGATGCTCACCATCTCGGAGAGCTTCTGCAGGTTGACGAAGCCCGCCAGCAGCGCGATCACGATCGAGGTGATGACGGTGATCCGGTACGGCGTGCCGAACCGGGGGTGCACCCGAGCCAGTGAGGTCGGCAGCAGACCGTCGCGGGACATGGCGAACAGCACCCGGCTCTGCCCGAGCATCAGCACCAGGATCACCGTGGTGATGCCGCACACGGCCCCCAGCGAGATGAGCTTCTCGGCCCAGGTGACCCCGTTGACCTTGAACGCCTCCGCGAGTGGCGCGGCCGAGTTGAGGTCGGTGTACTTGACCATCCCGGTGATGACGGCGGCCACAGCCATGTAGAGCACCGTGCAGATCACCAGCGAGCCGATGATGCCCCGCGGGAGGTCCCGGCCCGGGTTGCGGGTCTCCTCCGCGGCCGTCGCCACGATGTCGAACCCGATGTAGGCGAAGAACACGATGGACGCCGCCGCCACCACGCCGAAAGCACCGAACATCGTCGGCTTGAGGCCGAAGATCGCCTGCACCAGCGGCTGCGCCAGGCCACTGGCCGCCTCAGGGCTGTTCTGGGACGGCGGCACGAACGGCACGTAGTTCGAGGACTTGATGTAGAACGCGCCCACGACGATCACCAACAGCACCACAGCGATCTTCACGACGACCAGGACGCCGGTGACCCGACCGGACAGCTTGGTGCCGAGCACCGCCACGACCGCCAGCACCGCCACGATCGCGATGGCGCCCCAGTCCGGTGTCGCCTTGTCACCCGCCAGCCAGGTGGGCAGGCCCAACAGGTTCTGCAGGTACGCCGACCAGCCGCGGGCGACGACCGCCGCGCCGAGCCCCAGCTCGAGCACCAGGTCCCAGCCGATGATCCAGGCGACCAGCTCCCCGAGGGTGGCGTAGGAGAACGTGTACGCGCTGCCGGCCACCGGCACGGTCGATGCGAACTCGGCGTAGCACAGGGCAGCCAGGCCGCAGGCGATCGCGGCCAGCAGGAACGACAGGACGACGGCCGGCCCGGCGTTCAGGGCCGCCTGCTTGCCGGTCAGGACGAAGATGCCGGTCCCGATGATCACCCCGACCCCGAACACGGTGAGGTCCCAGGCCGACAGGTCCCGCTTGAGCTGTTGTCCGGGTTCGTCGGTGTCGCTGATCGACTGTTCGACCGACTTCGTACGCAGCAGCTCCATGTCGCCCTCCGAGACGTGGGAGACGCCTCGGTGGCGTCCCAGCGGCCGAAGGTAGACCCGGCCAGGTGGTGCTGCCACCCGAGCCCGGCCGAGATCAGGCGGTGCGCCGCACCCGGATGATCCTGCGCCGCAACCAGACCGTGCGAGCCCCGCCGCGGAGCAGGCGGACGCGCGCGAGCTCCCAGCGGCCGTACTCGGCGTGCTCGACCAACATCGCCTTGGCGTCGGCGCGCGTGACCCCCGCCGGGACGCGGATCACGCGGTACTCGTACTCGATCATCGTCGCCATTCTGCACGCCGCCGTCTCCTACGCGCCGGGACACGGGGCAGCCGGTGTCGCTCCGGCCCCGTTTGCGGCTAACGTCAAGGCATGACGACTGACCCGCGTGTCGCGCTCAACGCCCTGGTGACTGCCCTCGAGCGTCACCTGGAGGCTGCCGCGGGCCGGCGGGGAGAGAACGACCCGGTGGTCATCGGCGCCTACCGGGCGGTGGCTGAGGCGTTCGAGGACTACGACGACGCGCTCATGGACGCCTTCGACGAGGTCACGCCCCTCGAGGTGTTCCGCGGCGACGAGGACGACGACGACGACGAGGACGACGACGAGTTCGACGAGCCGGACGACGTCGAGGGCGGCAGCTACACCGGGCTGGACGACGAGGACTACGACGAGGTGTCGGACGACACCACGGAGACCGCCGGCTCGACGCCCTCCCCGCGCTGAGCAGGTTCGCTAGCCGACCGCGGCGGAGACCTCGTCGAGCGCGGCCCTGATCTGGGCCGGCAGCTCGACCTCCTCGCTCGTCAGGGTGCCGCGCAGCTGCGCCGCCGTCCGGGCGCCGACGACGGCGCAGGCGACGCCGGGCTGATCGCGCACCCACGCCAGTGCGATCTCGGCGGGGGAGCAGCCCAGGCCGTCCGCGGCCGTCACGACGGCGTCGACCACCCGGCGGGCCGGCTCGTCCAGGTAGCGCTCGACGAACGACGCGAAGTGCGGTGACGCCGCGCGGGAGTCGGCGGGCGTCCCGGCGCGGTACTTGCCGGTGAGCACCCCGCGACCCAGGGGCGACCAGGCCATGAGCCCCAGCCCGTGCGCCTGCGCCGCCGGCACCACCTCGGCCTCGACCTGCCGCGACACCAGGGAGTACTCGACCTGGTGCGCGACGAGGCCGCCGCCGTCCCTGACCTCGGCGAGCGTGGCGGCCCGGGCACTCTGCCAACCGGCGTAGTTCGAGATCCCCACGTAGCGAGCCCGTCCCGACGACACCGCCACCTGGAGGGCCGACAAGGTCTCGTCGAGCGGGACGTCGTCGCTCCAGGTGTGGGCGAGCCACAGGTCGACGTGGTCGGTGCCGAGCCGGGTCAGTGAGGCATCGAGCGCCGCCAGCATCGCGCGACGCGAGGTGTCGACGACCCGGTCACCGGTCCGGCGCGAGATCCCGGCCTTCGTGCAGATGACGACGTCCTCTCGCGATGACATCTCCGGGAGCAGGTGGCCGAGCAGCTCTTCCGCCGCACCGTCGCCATACCCCGCCGCCGTGTCGACGACGGTGCCACCGGCTTCGAGGAACGCCGACAGCTGGTCTCGCGACTCGTGCTCGTCGGTGTCACGTCCCCACGTCATCGTGCCCAGCGCCAGCCGGGACACCCGCAAGCCGGACGACCCGACGTACCGCTGCTCCATGGGCGCACACGCTACCGGCGGTGTGGGGCAGCCCACGTCCGGCACTCCGGCCGGGCCGCGCCGGCTGCCGTTACAGTCGCGGCCATGGCTGAACCGGTGGGCAGACTGCGGCTGGGACTCAACCTCGGCTACTGGGGCCTGGGCAACGACTCCGACAACCTGGCCCTGGCGCGCGAGGCGGATGCGCTCGGCTACTCGGTGGCGTGGGTCGCGGAGGCCTACGGTTCGGACGCCGCCACGGTGCTCACCTGGGTCGCTGCGCAGACGCAGCGGATCGACGTCGGCAGCGCGGTCTTCCAGATCCCGGCCCGCACCCCGGCCATGACCGCCATGACGGCTGCCACGCTCGACACGTTGAGCGGCGGCCGGTTCCGGCTCGGGCTCGGGGTCAGTGGCCCGCAGGTCTCGGAGGGCTGGCACGGCGTGCGGTTCGACAAGCCCCTGGGTCGCACCCGCGAGTACGTCGACATCGTCCGGATGGCGCTGCGCCGCGAGACGCTGCGCTACGACGGCACGCACTTCACGCTCCCGCTGCCCGATGGCCCGGGCAAGGCGATCAAGCTCACCGTGCACCCGGTGCGCAGCGAGATCCCGCTGTACCTGGCCGCGGTCGGTCCCAAGAACCTCGAGCTCACCGGCGAGATCGCCGACGGCTGGCTGGCCATCTTCTTCAACCCCGAGCAGGCCGCGGTGTCGATGGACCCGCTGCGGGCCGGCCGCGCCCGCGGTGGCCGCGGCCCTGCCGACGACCCGATGGCCGGCTTCGACGTCGTCCCCACCGTCCCCGTGGTGTTCGGCGACGACCTCGAGGTGGCCGCCGCACCGGTACGCGGCTACTCGGCGCTCTACATCGGCGGCATGGGCAGCCGCGACAAGAACTTCTACAACGACCTGACCCGGCGGATGGGCTATGAGCAAGCTGCCGAGCAGGTGCAGCAGCTGTTCCTCGACCGCAAGCACCGCGAGGCCGCCGAGGCGGTGCCGCTCGAGCTGATCGACCGGACATCGCTGATCGGCCCGCGCGAACGGGTGCGCGACCGGCTGGCCGCCTACGTCGAGGCCGGGGTGACGACGCTCACCGTGTCGGTGTTCGACGCCACCCTCGAGCAACGTCTTCACACGATCCGCACGATGGCAGAGGTCCTCGACGAATCCGGTCTGGGAGCCTGATCCCCGTGAGCGACCTGACCTACACCCATGCCGTGCTGCTCGGAGTCGTCGAAGGGCTCACCGAGTTCCTCCCGGTCTCGAGCACCGGCCACCTGACCATCACCGAGGGCCTGCTCGGCCTGAAGGTCGACTCCAAGGCGATCACGTCGTTCACGGCTGTCATCCAGCTGGGTGCGATCGCCGCCACGCTGCTGTACTTCGCCCGCGACATCGCCCGCCTCGTGCTGGCCTGGGCCCGTGGCCTGCGCAACAGCGAGGCCCGGCACGACCCCGACTACCGCCTCGCCTGGTTCGTGATCGCGGGCTCGGTACCGGTCGGCGTGGTCGGCTTCCTGGGCCGCGACCTCATCACCGGGGCGCTGCGCAGCCTGTGGGTGGTGGCCGCCGCGCTCGTGCTGTGGAGCGTGGTGATGTGGTTCGCCGAGCGCCGCGCGACCCAGACCCAGGGCGAGCACGACCTCACCTTGCGCGACGCGCTGTTCATCGGTGTCGTGCAGTGCTTCGCGCTGGTGCCGGGCGTCTCCCGGTCCGGGGCTACGATCTCCGCCGGGCTGCTGGCCGGCTTCGACCGGGTGACCGCGACCCGGCTCTCGTTCTTCCTGGCCATCCCGGCGCTGACCGCCGCTGGCGTCTACGAGCTGAAGGACGTCGACACGAGCGTCGTCGGCTGGGGCCAGCTCGGGGTAGGCACGCTGGTCTCGTTCGTCGTCGCTCTTGCCTCCATCGCGTGGCTGCTGCGGTTCGTCGCCCGCCACCCGATCACCGTGTTCATCTGGTACCGGGTGGCCCTGGGTGCGGCCACCGCGCTGCTGCTGACCGTCGGCGTCCTGTCCGCCACCTGAACCGGCTCAGAGCCAGCCGGACCGCTTGAACGTCCGGTACAGGCCGGTGCAGGCGGCCACCATGAACCCGACGGCCAGCAGGTACCCGTACCGCCAGTGCAGCTCGGGCATGTTGTCGAAGTTCATCCCGTAGATGCCGGCGACCATCGTCGGCAGCGCGGCGATGGCCACCCACGCGGAGATCCGCCGCATGTCGTCGTTCTGCTGCACCGAAACGCGGGTCAGGTGCGCGGACAGGATGTCGGTCAGCAGCCGGTCGTAGGTCTCGATGTGGTCGCCCACCCGCATCAGGTGGTCGGCGACGTCCCGGAAGAACGGCCGCGCCTCCTCCGGCACGTGGGGGAGCGGTTGCTGCGCCATCCGCACCATGGCCTCCTTGAGCGGCACCACCGCGCGGCGTACCTCCAGGACCTCCCGCTTGAGCAGGTAGATGCGGCGGGCGTCGCCGCCGTCCCGACGTCGTGGGCGGTGCGGCAACCGGGGCAGCCGCCGCTCCGGCTCTGGAGCCACCGCCTCGACCTCGCCGGCGAAGACGCTCTCCTCCATCTGCTCGAGGTCGGTGGCGATCTCGCGGTCGATGGCGACGTACCCGTCCACGACCTCGTCGATCACCGCGTGGAGCACAGCGGCCGGGCCGTAGGCCAGGTGCTCGGCGTTCGCCTCGAGCCGGCGGCGCACCTGGCTGAGCGGGCTCGCCTCGCCGCGACGCACGGTCACCACGAAGTGCTCGCCGACGAACAGCATCACTTCGCCGGTCTCGACCTGCGACGTCGCATCGATGTACCGCAACGGCTTCAGGACGACGAACAGCGACCCGTCGTAGATCTCGAGCTTGGCTCGCTGGTTGCCCTTGACGGCGTCCTCGACCGCCAGCGGGTGCAAGGCGAGCTCGTCCTTGACCAGCGCGAACTCGTCGTCCGTCGGGTCCTTGAGCCCGATCCACAGGAAGCCGTCGGGGACGTCGCGCAGCAGCTCCAGCTCGTCGGACAGGTCCGAGCAGTGCTGTCGCATGCCGGCGCGGTACACAGCCTGGTCGACGATCACCTGCCCATCCTGCCCCGTAGGCTGCCGGCATGCCCACGGTCCTGCTGATCCGCCACGGCCGCACCGAAGCCAACGCGTCCGGGGTGCTGGCCGGCTGGACGCCGGGCATCGACCTCGACGAGCACGGCCGCGAACAGGCCGCCACGCTGGCGCAGCGGCTCTCCGTGCTCCCGCTGGTGGCCGTCGTCGCCAGTCCGCTGGAGCGCTGCCAGCAGACCGCGCAGGCGCTGGCCGCGGTGCCCGGCCCCAAGGACCTCGCCCGGCCGGACGTCGTCACCGACGACCGGCTCGGCGAGTGCCGCTACGGCGACTGGACCGGCCGCGAGCTCAAGACGCTCGTCAAGGACCCGCTCTGGAAGGTGGTCCAGCAGCACCCGAGTGCTGTGGTCTTCCCCGGTGCGGGCGGCGAGTCGATGCGCGGCATGCAGCAACGCGCCCTCGATGCCGTACGCGACTGGGACGCCCGCGTGGCCGCCGAGCACGGCGATGACGCGGTGTGGGCGGCGGTGTCGCACGGTGATGTGATCAAGTCGGTGCTGGCCGATGCGGTGGGCTCGCACCTCGACGAGTTCCAGCGCATCCTCGTCTCGCCCTGTTCGGTGTCGGTGGTCAGCTACACGGCGACGCGCCCGTTCCTGGTGCGCTGCAACGACACCGGCGGCGACCTGTCGTCACTCGCCCCAGCGCCGCGACGCCGGCGCACGCCTGCGAAACGACGCACGACGGCCAGCGACGCCGCCGTCGGCGGTGGCGCATAGCCGTCGCGGTCGTCGTAGGGTCTGCACATGCCCGTCTTCGACTACGACCCCCCGGACCGGTTCGTCGCCGGCACGGTCGGTGACCCAGGTGAGCGCACCTTCTACCTGCAGGCCACCGCCGGCAGCCGGGTCACCAGCGTCTCCCTGGAGAAGCAGCAGGTAGCCGTCCTCGCCGAACGGGTCGACGAGCTGCTCGACGAGGTGTTGCGGCGCAGCGGCGGGCAGGCGCCGGTGCCGGCTGTCACGCCGGTCGGGCTCAGCGACACGGCCCCCCTCGTGGCACCGATCGAGGAGGACTTCAAGGTCGGCACGATGAGCCTGACCTGGGACGGCGAGTCCGAACGGGTCATCATCGAATGCCTCGAGGTCGGCCAGGAGGCCACCGACGAGGGCGACCTCGAGCCCTCGCCCGATGCACTGGTGATGCGGGTGAGCCTCACGGGTGCCGCAGCCCGGGCGTTCGCCAAGCGTGCCGTCGCGGTGGTCGCGGCCGGCCGGCCCCCGTGCCCGTTCTGCGGCAACCCTCTCGACCCGGATGGCCACATCTGCCCGCGGGCCAACGGCCACCGGCGGTGAGCGTGCCGGCGGCCTCGGGCGGCGGCTCCGTACTGGCGGAGGCCGACGCGCTCGAGCTGCTCGCCACCGGCGACCTCGTGGTGGAGGGGCGGATGACCGCCGCCTCGAACGCCACGCTCTACGCCTCGATCACCAGCGGCACCGCGTCCGCGCACTGCATCTACAAGCCGGTGGCCGGCGAGCGACCGCTGCGCGACTTCCCGCACGGCACGCTGAGCCGGCGTGAGGTGGCCGCCTACCTGGTGTCGCGCGCGACCGGCTGGGACGTCGTCCCGCCGACCGTGTGGCGCGACGACGCGCCGTTCGGCGAGGGCAGCGTGCAGCTCTGGGTCGAGGCCGACGACACCGAGCTGGTGGACGTCGTGCCCGTCGGCGGCGTCCGGCCCGGCTGGCTGCCGGTGCTCCAGGCCCAGGACGGTGAGGGGAGCGACGTCGTCCTGGTGCACGCCGACGACCCCCGCCTGGCCCGAATGGCCGTCTTCGACGCCGTGATCGACAACGCCGACCGCAAGGGCGGGCACGTCCTCGTCGACGCCGAGGGGCACGTGTGGGGCGTCGACCACGGCCTCAGCTTCAACACCGACGACAAGCTGCGCTCGGTGCTGTGGGGCTGGCAGGGCGCACCCTTGCCGGCGGACTGTCGTGACGTGCTCGCCGCCCTGGCGACCGACCTGCGCGACGGCGAGCCGCTGGCGGTGTTGCTGGGCGACCTGCTGTCAGCGGCCGAGATCGGCCGGACCCGCGCGCGCGTCCACGCCTTGGCCGGCGCGGCCCGTTTCCCTCGGCCCGATCGCCACGGCCCGGTCATCCCGTGGCCGCCGTTCTGATCTGCCCGGGGTCGGGACGCCGCGAAACGCGTCGGTAGGCTGCGCCGGTGACCTCGTGGCCCGCGCCTTCCCTCCCAGTCGTCCCCGGGCCGCCCGTCCCGCTTCGCGTGCACGACACCGCGTCCGGCGAGCTGCGCCCGTCCAGCCCTGGCCCGACCGCCCGGCTCTACGTCTGCGGCATCACCCCGTACGACGCCACGCACCTGGGCCACGCGGCCACCTATGTCACGTTCGACGTCCTGCAGCGGGTGTGGCGCGACAACGGCCACCGCGTGCACTACGTGCAGAACGTCACGGACGTCGACGACCCGCTGCTCGAGCGGGCGACGCGCGACGGTCTCGACTGGCGCGACCTCGCCCGCCAGGAGATCGCGCTCTTCCACGAGGACATGACCGCGCTGGCGGTGCTACCGCCGGACGACTACGTCAGTGTCGTCGACTCGATCGGCGACATCGCCACCGACGTGCGCGCGCTGCTGGCCTCGGGCGCCGCCTACCCGGTGCCCGTGCCGGCCAGCGAAGGGGACGGCCACGACGTCTACTACGACGTCTCGGCCCAGCCCCGCTTCGGCGAGGTCTCGAGCTGGACCCGTGCGCAGATGCTCGCGGTCTACGCCGAGCGGGGTGGCGACCCCGACCGCGCCGGCAAGCGCGACCCGCTTGATGCGCTGCTGTGGCGCGCCGCGCGTGAGGGCGAGCCGTCGTGGGACGGCGGCGAGCTCGGCGCGGGCCGACCGGGCTGGCACATCGAGTGCTCGACCATCGCCGTGCGCCGGCTCGGGTCGTCGTTCGACGTGCAGGGTGGCGGCACCGACCTGGTGTTCCCGCACCACGACATGAGCGCCGCTCACGCCGAGTCACTCACCGGCGAGTGGCCGTTCGCGCGCTGCTACGTGCACCAGGCGATGGTGGGGCTGGAGGGCGCGAAGATGAGCAAGTCCCGGGGCAACCTGGTGCTGGTGTCCGCGCTGCGGCGCGACGGGGTGGACCCGGGCGCCATCCGGCTGGCTCTGCTGGCCCACCACTACCGGTGCGAGTGGTCGTACACCGACGACGTGCTGCCCACCGCGCAGGCCCGGCTCGAGCGCTGGCGCGCTGCGCTGTCGCGCGAGGGTGGCCCGGACGCCGCCCCGACGGTCCAGCACGTGCGCGAGTGCCTTGCTGACGATCTGCGCACCCCCGACGCACTGCTCGCCGTCGACCGCTGGGCAGACGAGCAGCTCAACCACGGGGGAGCGCACCGTGGAGCCCCGGGCGTGCTGGCCCGGGCGGTGGACGCGCTGCTCGGCGTCCGCATCTGAGCGGACGACCAACCTCGACGACTCAGCGGCGCGGCGGCTCGTCGTCGCGCCGGCGCAGGTAGCGCTCGAACTCCAGGGCGATCGCCTCGCCCGAGGCCTCCGGCAGCTCGCTGGTGTCCTTGGCTTCCTCCAGGGCCCGCACGTACTCGCCGACCTCGGTGTCACCCTCGGCCAGCTCGTCGACGCCGTGCTCCCAGGCGTAGGCCTGGTCGGGCAGGTCGTCGAGCTCGATCGTGACGTCGAGCAGCTCCTCGATGCGACGCAGCAGCGCCAGGGTCGCCTTCGGCGACGGACCGCCACCGGCGTAGTGCGGCACGGCCGCCCACAGGGACACGGCCGGCAGGTCGGCCTGTGCGGCGGCGTCACTGAGCACCCCCACGATGCCCGTGGGTCCCTCGTAGCGGGACCGCTCGATGCCCGGGTGACGCAGCATGAGCTCGTCGTCGCTGGTGCCGGTGATCGGGATGGGACGGGTGTGCGGGACGTCGGCGAGCAGCGCGCCCACCGTGATCAGCGCCTGGCACCCCAAGCGGTCGGCGGCCTCCAGCAGCTCGACGACGTACGAGCGCCACCGCATCGACGGCTCGATGCCGTCGACGAGCACGACGTCGCGACCCAGGGCCGGCACGTGCGCGGCCAGCAGCCGGGTCGTCGGCCAGGTGATCCGCCGCTCGCCGTCCGCGTCGCGGCCGACGGTGGGCCGGTTGACCTGGAAGTCGTAGTAGTCCTCGGGGTCCAGTGCCGCGAACGGCTCGGCGCCCCAGACCCGGGCGAGGTGCTCCAACGACGAGGTGGCCGCCTCCCCGGCGTCGTTCCAGCCCTCGAAGGCGGCGATCATCACGGGGTCGGTCAGCTCGGGCCAGCCCGCGAGCTCGATCACCCAGACCTCCTCCGTGTCGGCACTGGGCGCGGCGTGCTGCGCGTGCCCCGGTCAAAGGGTAGTTGGTGACCGGCCCCACGCGCCGCCCGCCGTCGGGGTGAGGTGTGTGGGTCAGGCGGTCGCGGCAGCCAGGCGCCGGTCGCGACGGGCCAGCAGGGCGAAGGTCACGGCCAGCGCGAGCCACACCACCGCCAGCCAGCGCTCGGCGGACCCGTCGCCACCGTCCGGCGCGGCCGTGGTGACAGCCTCGATCCACGACGGCCAGACCAGCGACAGCGCGGCGAGCACGACACCGACGACCGCCAGGCCCGTTTCAACCGCCCACCGCACACGTCGGCTCATGCAGCCGAAGATAGCCCTCCGGGCAGGCCGTGTCAGCCGCCCGGGAGCACCCTGGCCGCCCGCCCAGCATGTGGCCCGCGCGTCCGGTCCGTGACCTGGCCACCTAGACTCGCGGTGCACGACACCCCATCTGTGATCCCGGCACGAAGGTCCCTCATGAGCAGCCGCTCCGACCTGTTTCGCACGCTCCTGCACGAGCGAGTCCTCGTCGCTGACGGCGCGATGGGCACCATGCTCCAGGCAGCCGACCCCTCGCTGGAGGACTTCCAGGGCTACGAGGGGTGCAACGAGGTCCTCAACACCACCCGCCCGGACGTCGTCCGCGGCGTGCACGACGCCTACTTCGAGGTCGGGGTCGACGCGGTCGAGACCAACACCTTCGGCGCGAACCTCGCCAACCTCGGCGAGTACGACATCGCCGACCGGATCCACGAGCTGGCCCTGGCCGGCGCCCGGATCGCCCGCGAGGCCGCCGACGCGTGGACGACGGACGAGCACCCGCGCTTCGTGCTGGGCTCGATGGGTCCCGGCACCAAGCTGCCCTCACTCGGGCACGCGCCCTACGCAGCGCTCCGGGACGCCTACCAGCAGCAGGCTGCCGGTCTGGTCGAGGGCGGCGTCGACGCCGTCCTGATCGAGACGGCCCAGGACCTGCTGCAGGCCAAGGCCGCGGTGGTCGGCACGCGACGCGCCCTGCGCGAGGCGGGGTCCGACCTCCCGGTCATGGTGCAGGTCACCGTGGAAACCACCGGCACCATGCTGCTCGGCAGCGAGATCGGCGCCGCGCTCACGGCGCTCGAACCGCTCGGGATCGATGCGATCGGCCTGAACTGCGCCACCGGCCCGGCCGAGATGAGCGAGCACCTGCGGCACCTCGCCAAGCACGCGCGCATCCCGGTGACCGCGATGCCGAACGCCGGGCTGCCGCAGCTGTCCAGGGACGGCGCCTACTACCCGCTGACGCCCGGCGAGCTCGCCGCGGCGCACGAGCAGTTCACCCGCGAGTTCGGCCTCGGGCTCGTGGGCGGCTGCTGCGGGACGACGCCCGAGCACCTCGCGCAGGTCGTCGCGGCCGTGCGCGGCCAGAGCGTCGTGCCGCGCCGCCCCCGACCCGAGCCAGGCGTCGCCAGCCTCTACCAGCACGTGCCGTTCCGCCAGGACACGGCGTTCCTGTCGATCGGCGAGCGGACGAACGCCAACGGCTCCAGGGCCTTCCGCGACGCGATGCTCGAGGAGCGATGGGACGAGTGCGTCGAGATCGCCCGGGCCCAGACCCGTGATGGCGCCCACCTGCTCGACGTCTGCGTCGACTACGTCGGACGGGACGGCGTGGCCGACATGGTCTCGCTGGTCAGCCGCCTGTCGACCAGCTCGACGTTGCCGCTGGTGCTCGACTCCACCGAGCCGGCCGTGATCGAGGCCGGCCTCGAGCTGCTCGGTGGCCGGGCCGTCGTCAACTCGGTCAACTACGAGGACGGCGACGGCCCGGACAGCCGGTTCGCCCGCGTGATGCCGATCATCCGCGAGCACGGCGCCGCCGTCGTCGCACTGACCATCGACGAGCAGGGCCAGGCCCGCACCAGCGCGCACAAGGTGGCCGTCGCGTCCCGGCTGATCGACGCGCTGACCGGCGAGTGGGGCATGCAGACGTCGGACATCATCGTCGACTGCCTCACCTTCCCGATCGCGACCGGCCAGGAGGAGACCCGCCGCGACGGCATCGAGACCATCGCGGCCATCGGCGAGATCAAACGCCGCTACCCGGACGTGCAGACCACGCTGGGGCTGTCGAACGTCTCGTTCGGGCTCTCGCCCGCGGCCCGGGTCGTGCTCAACTCCGTGTTCCTGCACGAGTGCCGCAAGGCCGGGCTGGACTCGGCGATCGTGCACGCCGCCAAGATCCTGCCGATGAGCAAGATCGATGACGAGCAACGCCGGGTGGCCCTCGACCTCGTGCACGACCGCCGGCGCTGGGTGGACGACGACCGCTCGTCCGGCCAGCTCGAGTACGACCCGCTGCAGCGCTTCCTCGAGCTGTTCGAGGGGGTGGACTCGGCCAGCCTCAAGGCGAGCCGCGCCGAGGAGCTGGCCGCGCTCCCGCTCGCCGAGCGGCTGGCCCGCCGGATCATCGACGGTGAGCGCAAGGGCCTCGAGGACGACCTCGACGAGGCCCTCGGCACGGGTCAGTCCGCCCTCGACATCATCAACGACAACCTGCTCGAGGGGATGCGGGTGGTCGGCGAGCTGTTCGGCAAGGGCGAGATGCAGCTGCCGTTCGTGCTGCAGTCGGCCGAGGTGATGAAGGCCGCGGTGGCGCACCTCGAGCCGCACATCGAGGGCAACGCCGACGGCTCGGCCCGGCAGAGCAAGGCGACGATCGTGCTGGCCACGGTCAAGGGCGACGTCCACGACATCGGCAAGAACCTGGTCGACATCATCCTGTCCAACAACGGGTACGAGGTCGTCAACATCGGGATCAAGCAGCCGGTGAACGAGATCCTGCGCGCCGTCGAGGAGCACCGCGCGGACGCCGTGGGCATGAGCGGGCTGCTGGTCAAGTCGACGGTGGTGATGAAGGAGAACCTCCAGGAGATCAACGCTCGCGGCATCGCGGCCGACCTGCCCGTGCTGCTCGGCGGAGCCGCGCTGACCCGCGCGTACGTCGAGGACGACCTCGCCGAGATCTACCAGGGGCAGGTGCGCTACGCCCGCGACGCCTTCGAGGGACTGCGGCTGATGGACGCCGTCGCCCGGGCCAAGGCCGACCCTGGGCTGAGCGTCGGTGACACGCTGCCCGAGCTGCGCAAGCGCCGGGTGCGCAAGGTCGCCGCGGTCGAGGAGCCCGATGCCGTCCCCGACACCCGCCGGTCGGACGTCGCGACCGACGTCGACGTCCCGGAGCCGCCGTTCTGGGGCACCCGGGTGGTCAAGGGGATTGCCCTGGCGGACTACGTGTCGTACCTCGACGAGCGCGCCACCTTCCTCGGCCAGTGGGGCCTGAAGGGCGCCCGCGGCGACGGCCCGACCTACGACGAGCTGGTCGAGTCCGAGGGCCGGCCCCGGCTGCGCGCCTGGCTCGACCGGGTGCACACCGAGGGGCTGATGGAGGCCGCCGTCGTGTACGGCTACTTCCCGTGCGTCAGCGAGGGCAACGACCTGGTGCTGCTGCACCACGAAGGGCCGGACGCCGGCAGCGAACGGGCCCGGTTCACCTTCCCGCGTCAGCGCCGCGACCGCCGGCTGTGCCTGGCCGACTTCTTCGCCTCCCGCGACAGCGGCCGCACCGACGTCATCGCCCTGCAGCTCGTGACGATGGGGTCTGTCGTCGCCCGGCGCACCGCCGAGCTCTACGCCGCCAACTCCTACCGCGACTACCTCGAGCTGCACGGGCTGTCGGTGCAGCTCACCGAGGCGTTGGCCGAGATGTGGCACGCCCGGGTGCGCGAGGAGCTGGGCCTGCGGCAGGAAGACAGCGACGACCTCGGGGCGATCCTGCGCCAGGGCTACCGGGGATCGCGCTACTCGTTCGGCTACCCGGCGTGCCCCGAGCTGGAGGACCGCAGGACCCTGGTCGACCTGCTCGACCCCTCCCGCATCGGCGTGGAGCTGTCCGAGGAGCTGCAGCTGCACCCCGAGCAGTCGACCGACGCCATCGTGGTGCACCACCCGGAGGCCAAGTACTTCAATGCGACCTGAGCTGCCGGCCGCCGTCCTGTGGGACATGGACGGCACCCTGGTCGACACCGAGCCGTACTGGATCGCCGAGGAGCACCTGCTCGTCGAGCGGTACGGCGGCACCTGGACGGCCGAGCACGCCAAGGCGCTGGTGGGCAACGACCTGATGGTCTCCGCCCGTTACATCAAGCACCACGGCGACGTGCCGCTCGAGCCGGACGAGATCGTCGAGGTGCTGCTGTCCGGCGTCGTGGCGCGGTTGCGCGCAGCCGTGCCGTGGCGGCCGGGCGCGCTCGAGCTGCTCGGGGCGCTGCGGGCGGCGGGGGTCCCGTGCGCCCTGGTGACCATGTCCTGGACCGCCCTGGCCGACACGTTCCTGGCGGCGGCGCCCGCGGACAGCTTCGACGTCGTCGTCACCGGCGACCGGGTCGAGCGCGGCAAGCCGCACCCCGAGCCCTACCTCACCGCCGCGCGGGTCCTGGGTGTGCCGCCGGGCGACTGTGTCGCCATCGAGGACTCCCAGACCGGCGTCACGTCGGCGGAGTCCGCCGGCGTGCCCACCCTGGCGGTCCCGCACGTGGTGAGTGTGCCGGCCGCCCTCGGCCGCTCGCGCGCGCACTCCCTCGCCGAGGTGACGGTCGCCGACCTCGCGCGGATCGCCGCCGGCGAGACGATCGACCTGCTGCCCTGAGAGCGGCTACTCGCTGGTGATCGCCCGGATGACGTCGAGCTTGGCCGCCCGCCAGGCGGGGAAGAGCGCGGCGAGCAGGCCGACGACACCGGCGAGCACGAAGGTCAGGGCCACCTGGCCCCACGGCAGGGCCAACGTCGTGAGCCCCTGGTCGGCCAGCACCCGCTGCAGCAGCACCCCCAGCGTGAGCCCGAGTGCCAGGCCCAGCACGGCGCCGAACAGCGCGGTGAGGACAGCCTCGTTGCCGATCGTGCGGCGCAGCTGGCGGCGGGTCATGCCCACCGCCCGCAGCAGCCCGATCTCACGGGTGCGCTCGAACACCGACAGCGCGAGCGTGTTGATGATGCCCAGCGCGGCGATCACGACCGAGAGCCCGAGCAGGCCGTAGAGCAGCCCGAGGAGCTGGTTGACCTGCCCGCGGCTGGCCGCCTTGAACTCGGCCTTGTCCTGCACCGAGATCACCAGCTGCGGCTTGACCAGGTCGGTGAGCTCGGTGCGCACTGCCGACAGGTCGGCGCCCGGCTTCGCCTTGACGAAGGCCACGAACGACACCTGCTGGGCGGCCGGCACCGACTGCTCGTACAGCGCCCGGGGGATCAGCACCGACGCGCCGATCGCCTGGCTGTCGGCGTACACCGCCCCGACCGTGAGCCGCTGCGAGTCGTCGACCCCGACCGTGGCCGGCACCTGCTGGTCCAGCGACAGCTTGTGGTCGACGGCGAACGAGCTCGAGATCGCGATCCGCCCCCGGTCGAGCGAGGTGATGTCACCGGACCGGACGTCGAGGGCGACGGTCTGCTGCAGCCCGGCACCCGAGACACCGGCCGCAGTGGTGGTGGTGCCCGCGAGCTTCACCGGCACCAGACCCTGGTCGACGACGGCGGCCACCCCCGGTAGCGCCGCAGCCTGGGTCGCGACCGAGTTCGAGAACGGCGAGTTGCCACCGCTGAGCACGAAGTCGGCCGTCACCTGGTCGTCGACGAGCTTGTCGACCGAGGCGTTGGTGGTGGCCGCGATGACCGAGAACGCCGACACGAGCGCCAGGCCGATCATCAGCGAGATGGCGGTCGTGGCCGTGCGGCGCGGGTTGCGCAACGTGTTGTCGCGGGCCAGCTTGCCGACGGTCCGTGACAGGCGGGCGCCGGGCGCGCCGAGCACCTGCAGCACCGGGCGCGACAACAGGGGAGCGGCCACGACCAGTCCGAGGAAGGTCACCAGCGCACCGATGCCCAGCACGCGGGCCGCGTCGCCGCCCTCCAGCGCCGTCACGCCGTACGCCATGACCGCCGAGCCGGCGACCAGGCCAGCCGCCCCGAGGGCGCCGCGCCGACGCAGGCTGCGCTCCGGCAGCGCGATGTCGTCGCGCATGGCGGCAACGGGCGCGATCCGCCCGGCCCGCCAGGCCGGGATGGCCGCGCTGGCCACCGTGACGACCACGCCGATCACCAGGCTGACCACCACCGTCCGCAGGCGCACCGGCAGCCCGCTGTCGATCTGCAGCCCGAAGGTGCCGACCAGCAGCTGCAGTCCCTTGGCCAGCCCGACCCCGGCGAGCAGACCGAGCGCGCCACCGGCGACGCCGATCACGGCTGCCTCGCCGAGCACCACGCGCATCACCTGCGCCCGCGCCGCCCCTACCGCGCGGAGCAGGGCCAGCTCGCGGGTGCGCTGCGCGACCAGCATCGAGAACGTGTTGAAGATGATGAACAGGCCCACCAGGAGGCTGATCCCGGCGAACACCAGCAGGAACGTGTTGATGAACCCGAGGCCCTCTGCGAACGCGGACTTGGTCTCCTCGGCGTAGGTGGCGCCGGTGATGGCCTCCTGGTCGCGCGGCAGCGTGGCGGCGATCCGGTCGCGCAGCACCTGCTGGGTGACGCCGGCATCGGCCTGCACCGTGATCGACGGCACCGTGCCGTCGGGCGCGAACCACCGCTGCGCCGAGGCCTCGTCGAGGCTGACGATGGTCTGGCCGGCCGAACCGCCGATGAACCGCTCCTCGCCGACGATGGTCACCGGCTGGGCTGTGCCCGCGACCACGAGCTGGGTGCGGTCACCGATGGACAGGCCGGACGACTTCAGGGTGGTCGACTCGACCACCACCTCGGCGGCCGAGGTGGGGGCCCGACCGGCCACCAGCGGCAAGGCCGCATCGTCGGGGCGGAACGCGAAACCGAAGCTCGGCGCCCCACCGTTACGCACGGCGGTGCCGTCCTTGCCGACGAGCACCGCGGTACCCGCGTAGTCCGGATAGGCGCCCTTGACACCGTCGATCGCGGCGATCCGGTCGGCCTCGGTGATCGGCAGCGGGCTGCGCAGGACGCCGCTGTCGGCGACCCCCTCATTGACCTCGACCCCCCGCACGAGGACGTCGGTGCCGGTGGTCGAGCCGACCGAGATCTGGTCGAAGGTCGTCTGCAGGCTGTCGCTGAGCACGAACGTGCCAGCGACGAACGCGACGCCGAGGACGACGGACAGGGTGGTGAGCAGGAACCGCAGGACGTGCCCGCGAAAGCCGGCCAGCGTGACGCGCAGCATCAGGAACGCCGCCCCCGCGCGTCGAAGCTCTTCATCCGGTCGAGCACCGACTCGGCGGTCGGCTCGTGGAGCTCGTCGACGATCTGTCCGTCGGCGAGGAACAAGGCGCGGTCGGCGTAGCCCGCCGCGATCGGCTCGTGGGTGACGATCACGATCGACTGGCCGAACTCGTCCACCGAGCGGCGCAGGAACTGCAGGATCTCGGCGCTGGCGCGCGAGTCGAGGTTGCCGGTCGGCTCGTCGGCGAACACGATGGCCGGCCGACTGGCGAGCGCCCGTGCGCACGCGACCCGTTGCTGCTGGCCACCGGACAGCTCGTTCGGGCGGTGGGTGAGTCGGTCCCGCAGGCCCACGGTGTCGATGACCGTGTCGAGCCAGGCCTGGTCGACCTTCGTGCCCGCGATGTCCATCGGCAGGGTGATGTTCTCGCGCGCGTTCAGGGTGGGCACCAGGTTGAACGACTGGAAGACGAAGCCCACCCGGTCGCGGCGCAGGCGGGTCAGGGCCTTGTCGCGCAGCCCGGCCACCTCGACGCCGTCGATGACGACGCTGCCACTGGTCGGCGTGTCGAGCGCCGCCATGCAGTGCATCAGGGTCGACTTGCCCGAGCCGGACGGCCCGAGGATCGCGGTGAGCTTGCCACGCCCGAAGTCGACGTCAACGCCATCGAGGGCCCGCACCTCGGCCTCGCCACGGCCGTAGACCTTCGTCAGGCCGCGTGCGCTGGCGACGGCGTCCGCCGTTGCCACGTGCTCGGAGACACCGGTCACTGCCACGTCGCTCACCTGCGTCCTCTTGGAGTGACGTCCCATCGTGCCCGCTTCGGCGTCCACGCCTCTACCCCTTCGTCGTCCCGGTCCACCGTTGCGGGGGCCGAGACGATCTTTGCCGAGTCCGGGCGCCGGGCGCGACCAGGTGTTTCCCTGGCTCGACCCTGGGCCGACCCTGGGCCCGACCCTGGGCCGCCCGGCTACTCGCCGCCCGGCTACTCGCCGCCCGGGGACTCGGTGCCGGCCACCGCCGGGTCGAGGGCGAGGGCCACGGCCTGCTCCGGCAGCGGCGGGGGAGTGCCGCCCCAGGCGGGGCAGAGCGCGCGGTGGTCGCACCAGTCGCACAGCCGGCTCTTGCTCGGCCGCCAGTCGCCGGTGCTCGCGGCGCGCTCGATGGCCTGCCAGAGGGCCTTGACCTTGCGCTCGGTGGCGAGCAGGTCTGCCTCGTCGGGCGCGTAGCGCAACACCTGCGCGTCGCCGAGGTAGACCAGCTGCAGCAACCGCGGCAGCACGCCGCGCGTGCGCCACAGCACCAGGGCGTAGAACCGCATCTGGAACAGGGCCTTGGCCTCGAACGCCTCGGACGGCGCGCGGCCGGTCTTGTAGTCGACGACCCGCACGTCGCCGTTCGGGGCGACGTCGAGCCGGTCGACGTACCCGCGCAGGACGAGCCCGTCGTCGAGCGTGGTCTCGACGTAGAGCTCGCGCTCGGCCGGCTCGAGCCGGGTGGGGTCTTCCAGGGAGAACCAGCGTTCGATGAGCTCGTCGGCCGACTGCAGCCAAGCGGCCAGGGCCGCGCCGTCGTCGGCCGGGAAGAGGCCGGCCAGCTCGGGCGTCGCCACGAGCAGCTCGTCCCACTGCGGCCGGAGCAGGTCGCGCGCGGCCGCCAGCGTGCGCTGCGCCGCCGGCAGGTCGAACAACCGCTCGAGCACCGCGTGCACCACGGTGCCGCGCACCGCTGCCGGGCTCGGCGCCTCGACCAGCCGGTCGACCACCCGGAAGCGGTAGAGCAGCGGGCACTGCATGAAGTCTGCCGCGCGGCTCGGCGACAGCGCCGTGGCGACGCTGGACGACGACGCAGGGCGCGTTGCCGGTGCCGTCGGGTCTGCCATGCGCGCCACTGTAGGACGCCGCACCGACAGCCCGGACGAGGCGCGGCCGGGCGCCGCCTAGGATCGGGGTGTGGAGCGAGCCCCCGGCATCAAGCTCGGCCGGCTGGCCGGCGTCCCCGTCTACCTTGCCCCGTCGTGGTTCGTCGTGGCCCTGGTCGTGGTGGTCGTGTTCGCGCCGCAGGTGGAGGCGGCGGTCGGGCTCGGCCCGCCCGACTCCTACCTGGTCGCAGCGCTGTACGCGGTCCTGCTGCTCGTCTCGGTGCTGGTCCACGAGTTCGCGCACGCGCTGACGGCGCTGGCGCTGCGGCTGCCCGTCCAGCAGGTCGTCGCGAACCTGTGGGGTGGGCACACCCAGTTCGCCGACGAGGCGCCCACCCCGGGGCGCAGCGCCTTGGTCGCCGTGGTGGGCCCGCTGGCCAACGGCCTGCTCGCCCTGCTCGGCTGGCTGCTGCTGCCCTCGGTCGACACCGGGGTGTACCGGCTCCTCCTGCTCGCGCTCGTCTTCACCAACGCCTTCGTGGCGGTGTTCAACCTGGCACCCGGCCTGCCGCTGGACGGCGGCCGCGTGGTCGAGTCCGCCGTGTGGGCCGTGAGCAGGCGACGCTGGGCCGGCACGCTCACCGCCGGGTGGTCGGGCCGCGTCGTGGCCGCGGCCGTGCTCGCCTGGGGGCTCGGCCTGCCGCTGCTGTCCGGGCGTACCCCGTCGGCGTTCACCGCGGTGTGGACCCTGATGATCGCGGTGCTGCTGTGGCAGGGTGCCGGCGGCGCCATCGGGCTGGGCCGGCTGCGCCGCAATGCCGCGCGCCTCGACCTTCGCCGGTTCACCGAGCCGGCCCGCGGGTACGCCCAGAGCGGTGACGAGTGGCACGTCGCCGACCTCGCCCGGCTCGGGCACGCGGTCGCTGTGGACGACCACGGCCGACCGGTCGGCCTGCTGCGGGTGGAGGACGCCGACCGGCTGGCCGGTTCGGTCCAGCCACCGCGGCCGGGTACGCCGTTGTCGGCCGTGATGACGGTGCTCTCGCCTGCCGTGGTCGTGCCCGCCACAGCGACCGGTGAGGACGTCCTCGCGCTGCTGGCCTCGACCCAGGCACCCGCCCTGGTGGTGGTCGACGACGCGGGTCGCGTCGTGGGCGTGGCGGACGGCGCCCGGCTGACCGCCGCCCTGACCGGCCGCGCCTAGACTCCGCGCCATGAACCCCGCCACCGGCGCCAGCCGACGCCGAGGTCCGTTCGCGACCGGCGACCGGGTCCAGCTCACCGATCCGAAGGGGCGCCTGCACACCATCACGCTGCAGCCCGGCCGGCAGTTCCACACCCACGCCGGGTGGTTCGCGCACGAGGCGCTGATCGGGGCGGACGAGGGCAGTGTGGTGACGAACACCGCCGGGATCCAGTACCTCGCGCTGCGCCCCCTGCTCGCCGACTACGTGCTCTCGATGCCGCGCGGCGCGGCGGTGGTCTACCCCAAGGACGCCGGGCAGATCGTCGCGATGGCCGACATCTTCCCCGGCGCCCGCGTCGTCGAGGCCGGCGTCGGGTCCGGCGCGCTGACGATGTCGCTGCTGCGCGCCGTGGGCGACACCGGGCACCTGCTGAGCATCGAGCGGCGACCGGACTTCGCCGACATCGCCCGCGGCAACGTCGAGGCCTTCTTCGGCGCACCGCACCCCGCCTGGGAGCTGGAGGTCGCCGACCTGCAGGACGCGCTGCCGCGCCACGCCGAGGCCGGCAGCGTCGACCGCGTCGTGCTCGACATGCTCGCTCCCTGGGACTGCCTGGACGCCGTGGCGCACGCGCTCGTGCCGGGCGGGGTGCTCATCTGCTACGTCGCCACCGTGACCCAGCTGTCCCGCGTCGCGGAGGCGGCGCGCGACCACGGCTGCTTCACCGAGCCCGCCGCTTGGGAGTCGATCGTGCGCGGATGGCACCTCGAAGGACTGGCGGTGCGCCCCCAGCACCGCATGGTCGGCCACACCGGCTTCCTGGTCACCACGCGCCGGCTGGCGGACGGCGTCGCGCCGCCCGAGCGCCGCCGTCGTCCGGCGAAGGGCTCCTACGACGGCGACTGGAGCCCCGAGGACCTCGGCGAGCGGCCGGTCTCCGACAAGAAGGTGCGACGGGTTCGGCGGGACGTCGGCGTTTCTGACGCGGTCGAGGAGCCCGGCTCGGGTTAGTGTCGTGAGAGATCCCTCTCGGGGAGGTGCGACATGACGGAGAACGACTCCGGTGACCGCTCACCGGCTGAGCTGCTGCGTCAGCTGCGCACGCTCGAGGACGAGGTCGCCGTCCTGCGGCGGCGCGTGGCGACGTCCCCCGACCGGGTGCACGCGCTCGAGGCCCGGCTGTCCCAGCTGCAGACCTCGCTCGAGACGACGTCGTCGCAGAACGAGCGGCTGGTGCGCACGTTGAAGGAGGCGCGCGAGCAGATCGTCACCCTCAAGTCCGAGGTCGACCGGCTGGCCCAGCCGCCGTCCGGGTTCGGCACCATCGTCGAGGTCGGCCCTGAGGGCACGGTCGACGTGCTCACCGGCGGCCGCAAGATGCGCGTCGCGGTCAGTCCGACCGTCGACGAGGCCGACCTCGTGCCCGGCCGCGAGGTGCTGCTCAACGAGGCGCTCAACGTCGTGCTGGCGCGGGGCTTCGAGCGGGTCGGTGAGGTGGTGCAGCTCAAGGAGATCCTCGGGGACGACCGCGTGCTCGTCGTCGGGCACGCCGACGAGGAGCGGGTGGCCCGGGTCGCGGACGCGCTGCGCGACCAGCACATGCGGATCGGCGACGGGCTGCTGATCGACCCGCGCGCCGGGTTCGTCTACGAGCGCATCCCCAAGGCCGAGGTCGAGGAGCTCGTGCTCGAGGAGGTCCCCGACATCGCCTACGAGGACATCGGTGGTCTCGGCGGCCAGATCGACCAGATCCGCGACGCGGTCGAGCTGCCCTACCTGCACCCCGAGCTGTTCCGCGAGCACCAGCTGCGCCCACCCAAGGGGGTGCTGCTCTACGGCCCGCCCGGCTGCGGCAAGACCCTCATCGCCAAGGCGGTCGCATCGTCCCTGGCGCGCAAGGTGGCCGAGCTGAGTGGGCAGCCGCTCGGGAAGTCCTACTTCCTCAACATCAAGGGCCCCGAGCTGCTCAACAAGTACGTGGGCGAGACCGAGCGGCACATCCGGCTGATCTTCCAGCGTGCTCGCGAGAAGGCCTCCGACGGCACCCCGGTCGTGGTGTTCTTCGACGAGATGGACTCGCTGTTCCGCACTCGCGGGTCGGGGGTCAGCTCCGACGTCGAGACCACGATCGTGCCCCAGCTGCTGTCCGAGATCGACGGCGTCGAGCGACTCGAGAACGTCATCGTGATCGGCGCCTCGAACCGCGAGGACATGATCGACCCGGCGATCCTGCGACCGGGACGGCTCGACGTCAAGATCAAGATCGAGCGGCCCGACGCGGAGGCCTCGCGCGACATCTTCAGCAAGTACCTCACGGCCGACCTGCCGCTGCACGAGCGCGACCTGGCCGAGAACGGTGGGTCGCCGCAGGCCACCGTCGAGGCGATGATCCAGCGCACCGTGGAGCGGATGTACTCCGAGATCGACGAGAACCGCTTCCTGGAGGTCACCTATGCCAACGGAGACAAGGAGATCCTGTTCTTCAAGGACTTCAACTCCGGCGCCATGGTGCAGAACATCGTCGACCGGGCCAAGAAGTCCGCGATCAAGGACTTCCTGACCACCGCCCAGCGCGGGATCCGGGTCGAGCACCTGCTCGACGCCTGCATCGACGAGTTCAAGGAGAACGAGGACCTGCCGAACACGACCAACCCCGACGACTGGGCGCGCATCTCCGGCAAGAAGGGTGAGCGGATCGTCTACATCCGCACCCTCGTCACCGGCAAGAAGGGCACCGAGCCAGGTCGGGCGATCGACACGGTGGCCAACACCGGCCAGTACCTGTGAGCCCCGCGGCCACCGACCGGGTGGCCTTCGTGACGGGGGCCGGCCGGGGGATCGGCCGGGCGGTCGCCGTCCGGCTCAGCGCCACCGGACGCCGGGTCGCCCTCACCGCGCGCAGCGCGGACGAGCTCGCCGAGACCGCAGCGCTGTGCGCGGGCCCGACGCTGGTCGTGCCGACCGACCTGCTGGCCGACGGCGCGGTCGACGCGCTGTTCGAGCAGGTCGAGGCCGACTGGGGGCCGGTCCACGACCTGGTGCTGAACGCCGGTGCGGGGACGTCGGCACGCGTCGAGCGTACGAGCGACGCGGACTGGGCACGCATGCTCGACCTCAACCTCACGGCGCCGTTCCGCTGCCTGCGCCGGGCCCTGCCCGCGATGCGCGAACGGCGCGACGGCCGGGTCGTCGCGATCGCCTCGGTCGCGGCCAAGGTGGGTGAGCCGTACATCGCCGCCTACACGGCCAGCAAGCACGGGCTGCTCGGGCTGGTCCGGTCGGCGGCGGCCGAGGTCGCCGCCGATGGGGTCACGGTCAACGCGGTCTGCCCCGGCTACGTCGACACCCCGATGACCGACGCGACGGTCGAGGGCATCGTGCAGGCCACCGGGCGCACGGCGGTGCAGGCTCGGCAGATGCTCGCCGACAAGCAGCCGACCGGCCGGCTGGTCACGCCTGACGAGGTGGCCGACGTGGTACTCCTGTGCCTGACCAACCCCTCGGTGACCGGCCAGGGGCTGAACGTCGACGGCGGGGCGGTGCAGTCATGAGCCTGGAGCGGGTCAACCCTCCGTCGCTGGCCGCGCCCAGCGGCTTCTCGCACGCGGTGGTGGGGGAGGGCCGGCTGGTGGTCCTGGCCGGCCAGACCGCGCTGGACGCCGACGGCCGGATCGTCGGCGACGACGTCGTCCAGCAGTTCGAGCAGGCGCTCGGCAACCTGCTCGCGGCGCTGGCTGCGGCCGGCGGCCGTCCCGACCAGCTCGCCGGACTCACCATCTACAGCGTTGACCTGGCCGACTACCGGTCCCGGGCGCGCGAGATCGGCGCGGTCTGGCGTCGGCTCGTCGGCACCGACTACCCAGCCACAGCCGGGATCGGGATCAGCCGGTTGTGGGACGACGACGCGCTGGTCGAGGTGCAGGGCCTGGCGGTCCTCTAGCGCTGCGGGTCGGCCAGGACTCCGGCCAGGTGCCGGTGCGCCGGCGCGGCGAGCCGGTCCTGCAACGCGGCGAAGAGCTCGCCGGCCCGCACTCCCGGCCACCGGCTCGGCAGCACCTCGAGTGGCAGACCCGGGTCGAGGAACGGCAGCCGGCGCCAGGCGGTGAGCGCGCTGACGTAGTCGGCGAAGGCAGCCTGGTCGTCCGGTGCCCGGCGGCGCTGCCACCGGCGCAGCACGGGCCCGTGGGCCTCGGTGAACTCGGCGTACATCCCGGCCAGGTCGTCGAGGTCCCACCACTCGCGCACCTCCTCGCGCACCGGGCCGAAGCCCAGGTGTTCGGCGCGGAACAGGTCGACGTACGACGTCAGCCCGTGCCGGTGCAGCACCTCGCGGGTCTCGTCCTCCAGGTGGGCCGGCGCCACCCAGACCCCGGCCGAGACAGTGCCGAAGCCCAGCCAGGTCAGTCGCGAGCGCAGCTGGTGCCGGCTGCGTCGCTCGGACTCGGGCACGCTGAACACGGCGAGCAACCAGCCACCGTCCAGCCCGGCACGGCTGCGACGGAAGATGCGCTGGTCGCCCTCGGCCAGGATGCTGCGCCCGGCGGCCGACAGCTCGTAGCCGGCCGAGCCGCGGCGGCTGCGGGCGATGAGGATGCCGCGCCGCTTGAGCCGGGAGATCGCCGAGCGCACCGCCGGCTCGTCGACGCCGACGTCGTTGAGCAGCCGGATCACGGTCGACACCGCCAGCCAGCCGGCCGTCTCCCGCGCGTAGAGACCGTAGACCGTCACGATGAGCGCTCTGGGCTGCACGGCGATCGCCCGGCCGGAGCCCGCTGCCTCGACGGTCGTCACGTCTGCACGATAGTCGGCGACGCCACCCTCGCGCGTGTCGCGCTCCCTTGATTGTCGTCACGAAGAGGGAATACTGGCGGACGTGACGGACCAGCCACGGCCCACCCATCGCGTCGCGCGGCTCACGCCCTCGGCGCACGTCGACACGTTCTGCCGCGACCACCTGCCGCCGTTCGACCAGTGGCCCGACCTGGTGCTCGACCTCCCTGAGCTGCAGTACCCACAGCAGCTGAACTGCGCGGTCGAGATGCTCGACGCGACGGTCGCTGACCACGGTGCGGACCGGCCGTGCCTGCTCGCACCGGACGGCACCCGCTGGACGTACGGCGAGCTCGCGACCCACGTGGCCCAGGTGGCGCACGTCCTGGTCGACGAGCTCGGGCTGGTGCCGGGCCAGCGGGTGCTGTTGCGTGGCCCGAACCACCCCTGGCTGGTCGCGTGCTGGCTGGCGGTGCTGCGCGCAGGCGGCGTCGTCGTCACCACCATGCCGCTGCTGCGCGCGGGTGAGCTGTCGACCGTGCACGAGATCGCACGGATCGACCTGGCACTGTGCGACCACCGCTTCGTCGACGACCTCGCCAAGGCCGAGCTCGGCGTGCCCCTGGTGGTCTACGGCGGTGGCGGCCAGGACGACCTGCTGAGCCGTGCCGCGCAGCTTCCCAACACCTTCACCCCGGTGCAGACGGCCGCGGACGACGTCGCGCTGCTGGCCTTCACCTCGGGGACGACGGGCCGCCCCAAGGCGACCATGCACTTCCACCGCGACGTCCTGGCCAATGCGGACACGTTCGCGCGGCACGTGCTGCGTCCCACGGCGGACGACGTCTTCACCGGCACACCGCCCCTGGCGTTCACCTTCGGCCTCGGTGGGCTGGTGGTGTTCCCGCTGCGCGTCGGCGCGAGCAGCCTGCTGGTCGAGAAGGCGTCACCGGACGAGCTCGCCGACCTGGTGGCGCAGCACGCGGTCACGGTCTGCTTCACGGCCCCCACCGCGTACCGGTCGATGCTCGGTGCCGGCCGGCTCGAGCGGCTGGCCTCACTGCGCCGCTGCGTCTCGGCCGGCGAGCACCTGTCGGCTGCGACCTGGCAGGCGTTCCACGACGCCACGGGCATCCGCATCATCGACGGCCTGGGGTCGACCGAGATGCTGCACATCTTCATCTCGGCGGCGGACGACGACATCCGGCCCGGGTCGACCGGGATCGCCGTCCCTGGCTACCAGGCGGCCGTGCTCGGCGACGACGGCTCGCCCCTGCCGGCCGGACAGGTCGGACGGCTCGCGGTCAAAGGCCCCACCGGCTGCCGCTACCTGGCCGACCCCCGCCAGGCGGTGTACGTGCAAGACGGCTGGAACGTCACCGGCGACACCTACCTGCAGGACGAGGAAGGCTACTTCTGGTACCAGGCCCGCAGCGACGACATGATCATCTCGGCCGGGTACAACATCGCCGCGCCTGAGGTCGAGGAGGCGCTGATGCGGCACCCGGACGTCGTCGAGGTCGCCGTGGTCGCCGCGCCGGATGCCGACCGCGGGCAGGTCGTCAAGGCGTTCGTCGTCGTGCGGGACGGGGTGGCGACCGACAGTGCGTTCGCGAAGGAGCTCCAGGACCACACCAAGGCCACGATCGCCCCGTACAAGTACCCACGCGTCGTGGAGTTCGTCGATGCGCTGCCGCGCACCAGCACCGGCAAGCTGCAGCGCTTCCGGCTGCGCCAGGGCAGCTAGTCGCGCAGCAGCTCGCGAGCGATGATGCCGAGCTGAACCTCGGAGGCGCCCTCGTAGATGCGCGGCGCCCGCACCTCGCGATACAGGTGCTCGAGCAGGTGGCCGCGCTGCAGGCCGCGGGCGCCGTGCAGCTGCACGGCGGCGTCGACCACCCACTGCGCTGTCTCGGTCGCGGTCAGCTTGGCCATCGCGGCCCGCGAGGTGATGCCGGGCAGCCCGGCGTCGTAGGCGGCGGCCGCCTGGTAGACCAGCAGCCGGGCCGCGTGCGTGCGGGTGGCCATCTCGGCCAGTCGATGGGCCACGCTCTGCTGCGCCGCCAGCGGCCCGCCGAACGCCTGACGGCTGCGGGCGTGGGTCACCGAGGCGTCCAGGGCGGCCTGCGCCATCCCGATGGCGAACGCGCCCACGCTCGGCCGGAACAGGTCGAGGGTGCGCATGGCGACGGCGAAACCACGGTCGACCTCGCCGAGCAGCTCGTCGCGCTCGACCCGTACCTCGTGCAGGTCGAGCCGGCCGATCGGGTGCGGGGACAGCATGTCGAGCGGCTCGCCGCCGACGCCGTCGCGGTCGGCCGGGACGACGAACGCGCTGACGCCGCGCGACCCGGCGTCCGGGGTGGTACGCGCGAAGACCGTGTAGACGTCGGCCTGCGGGGCATTGGAGATCCAGGTCTTGGTGCCCGACAGCCGCCAGCCGTCGCCGTCCGGGACGGCGCGCAGCGTCAGCGACCCGGCATCCGACCCTGCCTCGGGCTCGCTGAGTGCGAAGGCGGCCACCGCCTCACCGCGCGCCACGAGGGGCAGCCACCGCCGCACCTGGCTGTCGGTGCCGCTCTGCAGGATCGGGTAGGCACCGAGGCCCTGCAGCGCCAGCGCGGTCTCGGCCTCGGTGGACTCACGGGCCAGGGCCTCGCGCAAGAGGCACAGGTCGAAGGCTGCCGCCTCACGGCCCCCGGGGAACAGTCGGGCGAGCATGCCCAGCTCGCCCATGGCCCGCAGCAGCGGGCGGTTGACCCGTCCGTCGGCACCCGCAGCAGCGAGCGGCACCAGCTCGCGCACCGCGCACTGGCGCGCCCAGGCGACGAGCTCGCGCTGCGCGTCGTCGAGCTCCCAGGCCGAGCTCACCGGCCCTGCCAGCGCGGTGCGCGGCCCTCGCTGAACGCGGCGTAGAACTCGCGGTAGTCGGCGCCGGTCATCAGCAGCGCCTGGGTCACGGCCTCGAGCTCGACCGCCGCTGACAGGCCCATGTCGAGCTCGCGCGACAGCAGAGCCTTGGTCTGGGCGTAGGCCTGCGTCGGGCCGTCGGCCAGTCGGCGGGCGAGCTCGGCGGCCACCTGGCCTGCGGTGCCCTCGTCGACGAGCCGGCTGACCAGCCCCCACCGGTCGGCCTGCTCCGCGGGCAGGGTGTCGCCGAGCAGCAGCAGCTCGGTCGCCCGCCCGAGGCCGACCAGGCGGGGAAGCAGGTACGCCGCGCCCATGTCGGCGCCGGCCAGACCGACGTGGGTGAACAGGAAGGCGAACCGGGCCGTGCGCTCGACGACCCGCAGGTCACTGGCCAGGGCGAGCACCGACCCGGCGCCGGCCGCGACGCCGTGCACGGCCGCGATGATCGGCACGGGGCACTCGCGCATCAGCCGCACCACCTCGCCGGTCATCCGGGTGAAGGCGAGCAGGTCGGCGTGGTCCATCTCGAGCGTGCGGCCGATGATCTCGTGCACATCGCCACCCGAGCAGAACGCCCGACCCTCACCTCGCAGCACCACCACCCGCGTGTCACCGCGGTGCGGCAGCTCGGTGAACAGGTCGCGCAGGTCGGCGTAGACGTCGAACGTGAGCGCGTTCAGCCGTTCTGGCCGGGCGAACGTCAGGGTGCAGACCCCTTCGTCATGCACCACCTGGAAGTGCTTCCAGTCGGACGTGATCGGAGCCGAACCTCGAAACGCACCCACCGGTCGACCTCCTCCTCGAGACGCTTCGGGATAGCGTATCGGTGACCAGCGTCAAGACGGCGGCATGGACGACAGGTGGAGGCACCGATGCGGATCGCAGTCGTCGGCGGCGGACCGGGCGGGCTCTACCTCGCCGCCCTGGTCAAGCAGCTGCAACCGCGTGACGAGGTGGTCGTCTGGGAGCGCAACGCGCCGGACGACACCTTCGGGTTCGGGGTGGTGTTCTCGGACGAGACCCTCGGCGGCATCGAGCTCGCCGACCCGCACGTCTACGCCGCGATGGAACGCGAGTTCGCTCGGTGGGACGACATCGACGTCCACGTCAAGGGCGAGGTCATCACCAGCGGCGGTCACGGCTTCGCCGCCATGAGCCGGCTGCGGCTGCTGCAGATCCTGCAGGCCCGGTGCCGCGAGCTCGGTGTCGACCTGCGCACCAGCACGACCGCGCCGGACGTCGACGAGCTGGCGAGCACGTACGACCTCGTCGTCGCGGCCGACGGCGTCAACTCAGCCACCCGCGCTCGCTTCAGCGAGGACTTCGGCGCCAGCGTGGAGACGCGCCGCTGCCGCTACATGTGGCTGGGCACCGACCGCGTGTTCGATGCGTTCACCTTCGTCGTCCGGGAGACGCCGTACGGCGTGATGCAGGTGCATGCGTACCCCTACGACCGGCACGGCAGCACCTTCATCGTCGAGATGCGCGACGAGGTCTGGCGCGCTGCCGGGCTCGACCACGCGGACTCCACGGCCTTCGCGCCGGGGGAGTCGGACGAGCGGTCGATCGCCATGGTCCGCGAGCTGTTCGGTGACCTCCTGGACGGCTACGCGGTGGAGGGCAACAACTCGCGCTGGATCAGCTTCGGCACGGTGCGCACGCAACGCTGGAGCCGGGGCAACCTCGTGCTGCTCGGCGACGCGGCGCACACCGCGCACTTCTCGATCGGGTCGGGCACCAAGCTGGCGATGGAGGACGCGCTGGCGCTGGCCGCATGCCTGCACGAGCAGCCGGACGTCGAGCACGCGCTGTCGGCGTACGAGGAGGAGCGCCGGCCCGTCGTCCTGTCGACCCAGCGGGCCGCCCAGGCCAGCCTGGAGTGGTTCGAGAACCTGAGCCAGTACCTGGACCAGGAGCCGATGCAGCTGGCGTTCAACATCCTCACCCGCAGCCGCCGGGTCACCTACGACGGCCTGCGGCTGCGCGACCCGGAGTTCGTGGCGGCGGCCGACGAGTGGTTCGCCGCCAGCTGCAAGGCCGATGGCCTCGGGGACGGCGTGGCGCGACCCCCGATGTTCCAGCCGTTCCGGCTGCGCAGCCTGGAGCTGGTGAACCGCGTCGTGGTCTCGCCGATGGACATGTACGTCGCGGTCGACGGCGTGCCGGGCGACTTCCACCTGACCCACCTGGGCGGCAAGGCCCTCGGCGGCGCGGGCCTGGTCATGACCGAGATGGTGTGCGTGTCACCGGAGGGTCGGATCTCGCCGGGGTGCTGCGGGCTGTGGGACGACGCGCAGACGACGGCGTTCCGACGGATCACCGACTTCGTCCACGACCACAGCGAGGCCAGGATCGGGCTCCAGCTCGGCCACTCCGGCCGCAAGGGCTCGACCCGGCTGATGTGGGAGGGGATCGACCAGCCACTGCCCGAGGGAAACTGGCCGGTCGTGGCACCCTCGCCGATCCCGTACCGGGAGGGGGTCAACCAGGTGCCGGCCGAGCTGACCCGCGCCCAGCTGGATGTCATCACGCAGGAGTTCGTGGCAGCCGCCCGGCGCGGCATCGAGGCCGGCTTCGACCTGCTCGAGCTGCACTGCGCGCACGGCTACCTGCTGTCGAGCTTCATCTCGCCGATCACCAACCACCGCACCGATGAGCTCGGCGGCGACCTGGCCGGCCGGCTGCGGTACCCGCTCGAGGTCTTCGCCGCGGTGCGCGAGGTCTGGCCGGACGAGCGCCCCATCACGGTGCGGATCTCCGCCACCGACTGGGTCGAGGGCGGCCATGACCTGGACGACGGGGTCGAGATCGCCCGGGCGTTCGCGGCGGCCGGTGCCGACGCGGTGGACGTGTCGACCGGGCAGATCACCCCGGACGAGCGGCCGGCCTACGGCCGGTCGTACCAGACGCCGTTCGCCGACGCCGTGCGCAACCGCACCGACGTGGCGACGGTGGCGGTGGGCGCGATCTCGTCCTGGGACGACGTGAACTCGCTGCTGCTGGCCGGGCGCGCCGATCTGTGCGCCCTCGGGCGGGTACACCTGTACGACCCCAGCTGGACCCTGCACGCCGCGGCGGACCAGGAGTACGTCGGGCCCGGCGCGACCTGGCCGCTGCCGTGGCAGGCCGGCCGGCGCAAGCCGCAGACCGGCCGCACGGACGGACCGCGCCCCCGGCTCGACCTGGTGCGGCGCGGCACGCCGTCGACGCGGCACCAGCGCTGGCGGCCGGATCAGACCTGAGCGGCGGGGACGTCGCCCAGCCACTGCCCGTCGACCAGGTGCCGCTGCAGTGCCGATGCGAGCCACGGCAGCGCGTCGTCCGGCAAGGCGGCCGGGTCGAACCAGCCGACCTGGGAGCACTCGCTGAGCGGTGCGGGGTGGCCGCGCCACCGGCGCGCGCGGAAGAAGAAGTCCGTGCCGCGCACGTCGGTGTCGACGTACCGGGTCACGCCGATCGGTTCGAGGTCGGCGATGTCCGCGAGCACCCCGACCTCCTCGCGCAGCTCGCGGGCGGCTCCCCGGGCGAGCTCCTCGTCGTCCTCGACGTGGCCCCCCGGCAGCCCCCACAGACCGCTCCCGTACGACACGCCGTCGCGGCGGGCGAGGAGCAACCGGCCGTCGTCGCGCGGGACGACGACCCAGGCCACCAGGTGGTCGGTGCGGGCCGTCCCGGTCACGACCGCCGCCGGACGACCAGGACCGCCACCACGCGCCAGCCGAACAGCAGCAGGCCGAGCACCAGGGTCGCGACGACCACGAAGGAGGCTGCCGTGCCCTCGCCGGTGGCTCGGCGCAGCGCCATGCCCACCACGAGCACGCCCACCCAGACGGACGTCGCGACCGGCCACAGTGCGAGGGGCCGCCGCCAGGCGCGGCTCAGCACCCAGCCGACGACCACGCCGACGAGGAACGGCCACGCGGTCTCGAGCAGCCCCGCCACGGTGAGCCCCTCAGCGTGGCTGCGCCGTCCCACGGCGGCGAACGCCAGCACCGCCACGACGTCCAGGACCAGCAGCGGGGGACCCCCGTCAGAGCGGGCCTGCGTCATCCGAGCGCCTCGCGCAGCGCCGCGACGATCTCGGCCATGGGCTGGTCGCCGCTCGCCGCCAGGCCAGGGAACGACAGGAAGCCGTGCGGTACGTCCTGGTACTCGGTGTACCGCACCGGGACGCCGGCAGCCCGCAGCGCCTCGGCGTACCGCGCGCCGTCGTCCACCAGTGGGTCGTACTGCGCGGTCTGCACCAGGGCCGGGGGCAGGCCCGCGAGGTCGGGGGCGAGCAGAGGGGACAGCAGCGGGTCGTCGCGGTCGGTCCCCGGGTGGTAGAGGTCGAGGAAGTCCCGGATCTTCTGCCGGCTCAGGATCGGCGCGTCCGCCAGCCGGTCGATCGACGGGGACGACAGCGTGCCGTCGAGGCCCGGGTAGGCCAGCACCTGCGCCGCGATCGCCGGAGCGCCGAGGTCGCGCGCCTGGAGCGTGACCACCGCAGCCAGGTTGGCGCCCGCGCTGTCTCCCATGACGGCCACCCGGCCGGGGTCGACGCCGAGCGCCTCAGCGCGGTTCACAGCCCAGCAGGTGACGTCGAAGCAGTCCTCGAGCGCTGCGGGATAGCGGTGCTCCGGAGCCAGCCGGTAGTCGACCGAGACGACCAGGGCGCCCGCTCGGGACGCCACCTGCGCGCACACCGCGTCGTAGCCGGCCAGGCTGCCCTGCACCCAGCCGCCCCCATGGAAGAACAGCACGAGCGGACCGGGCCGTGCCCGGCTGGTGGACTCGTAGCAGCGCACCCGGACCTGCCCCGCCCGCGTCGCCGCGACCTCGTCCCGCCACCGCACGTCGGGGGGGATGGCGCCGAACCAGCGGCCGAAGGGGAAGCGGTGCGGCGGCACGATGCGACGGCTGCGCTGGAGCTGCGCCAGCGTCCGACGCGCCGGCCGTGGCCCGGCCAGCCGGTCCGCGACGGCACACAGGAGGCGGGTGCGCCAGGGCAGGCTCACCGGCCGGTGCTCCTCTGGTCGGCCATGCGGCGACCCTACGCGGGCGGCGGACCGTAGGCTCAGGGGGTGAGCGTGCGACGCGTGATGGGCATCGAGACCGAGTACGGCATCTCCCAGCCGGGGACCCCTGAGGCGAACCCCATGGTGATGTCGGGCCAGGTCGTGAACGCCTACGCCCAGCCGCTCGGTTCGCGGGCCGGACGCGCGCGGTGGGACTACGAGGACGAGGCACCCCTGCGCGACGCCCGCGGGTTCGAGATGAGCCGGGCACTGGCCGACGCCTCCCAGCTCACCGACGAGGACGACCCGACGCTCGCCAACGTCATCCTCACCAACGGCGCCCGGCTGTACGTCGACCACGCCCACCCCGAGTACAGCTCACCCGAGGTCACCAGCCCTCGGGCCGCGGTCCGCTGGGACAAGGCGGGCGAGCAGATCATGGCCGCAGCGGTGCGAGCCATCGCCGCCTCGCCGGGCCTGCCCCCGGTGAACTTGTACAAGAACAACACCGACGGCAAGGGCTCGTCGTACGGCACGCACGAGAACTACCTGATGAGCCGAGGCACGCCGTTCGCCGACATCGTGCGACACCTGGTGCCGTTCTTCGTCTCGCGCCAGGTCATGTGTGGGGCCGGCCGGGTGGGGCTGGGGACCGAGAGCGAGCTGCCGGGCTACCAGCTCAGCCAGCGGGCTGACTTCTTCGAGGTCGAGGTGGGGCTCGAGACCACGCTGAAGCGGCCGATCATCAACACCCGGGACGAGCCGCACGCCAGCGCCGACAAGTACCGGCGGCTGCACGTCATCATCGGCGACGCCAACCTGGCGGAGGTGTCGACCCTGTTGAAGCTCGGCACGACGTCGCTAGTGCTGGCGATGATCGAGGCCCGTGCGTTCACCCGCGAGCTCACCGTCGAGCGGCCGGTCGCCGCGCTGCGCGCCGTCTCGCACGACCCCACGCTGCAGACCCTGCTCACGCTGCGCGACGGCAGCCGGCTCACCGCCGTCCAGCTGCAGTGGGCGTACTTCGAGCAGGCCCGCAAGTTCGTGGAGTCGACGTACGGCGACGACGCGGACGACGACACCGTCGAGGTGCTGGAACGCTGGGAGTCCGTGCTCACCCGGCTTGAGCGCGATCCGATGGAGTGCGTGCGCGAGCTCGACTGGGTGGCCAAACTCGCACTGCTGCAAGGCTTTCGCGAGCGCGAAGGGCTCGACTGGGACCACCCTCGACTCGGGCTGATCGACGTCCAGTACACGGACGTCCGGCCCGAGAAGGGGCTCTACCACCGGCTCGCGGCGCGGGGCCGGATCGAGCGCCTCGTCGACGACGCTGCCGTCGCGGCGGCCGTCGACGACCCACCCGAGGACACCCGCGCGTACTTCCGCGGGCGCTGCCTGGCCAAGTACGGCCGCGACGTCGCCGCCGCCTCGTGGGACTCGGTCATCTTCGACATCCCCGGACGCGACTCGTTGCAGCGGGTGCCGATGCTCGAACCGTCCCGTGGCGGTCGCGACGCGGTCGGTGCACTGATCGATGCCAGCGACACGGCCGAGGAGCTGATGGCCGCCCTCGCGGCGCGGTGAGCCCGGCGGCTGTCGGACTGGCCGACTAGGCTTGCGGCAGAGCACTCACCCAGGAGGTCGGCATGCCCGGTCAGGAGCAGCAGCGCCCGCAGCGGCGCGAGGACGAGCCCGACGAGGCCCCCGCGCCCGTGCCGCCCGGTGCCGCCACCAAGGAGGGGCTGGACGACGACATCGACTCGGTGCTCGACGAGATCGACGAAGTCCTGGAGTCCAACGCCGAAGACTTCGTCCGCTCCTTTGTGCAGAAGGGCGGCCAGTGACGACGTGGCCCGTGGCGACGACGCACAAGACGAGCTGACGAAGCGTTGCCCAGGGTGCGGCGAAACCAAGGCTCGGGAGGCGTTCGGCCGCAACCGGCGGCGCCCTGATGGCTTGGCCTACTACTGCAAGGCATGCTTCGGGGCAGTCCATCGCAGGTCCTACCGCCGCAGGCAAGCGGCCGTCGGCAAGGAGGTCGTCGACCGGCCGCCGGCTCCTGTTGGCATGCGATGGTGTCCCGACTGCGCTGAGCACCGGCCCCTGGTGGAGTTCGGGATCGTCCTGGGGTCCCCGACTGGGATCGCGGCCTACTGCCGGCAGCACCTGGACGCCCGTCGGCGCGCGAGCCGGGTCAAGCTTCATGGCTCCCTCCGCAACTACCATTTGCAGCAGCGTTACGGCGTGACCGCGGACGAGGTCGACGAGATGCTGCACCGCCAGGCTGGGCTCTGCCCCATCTGCCGGCGTCCGCTGGGTGACCGCCCGCACGTCGATCACGACCACGCCACTGGCGCGGTGCGCGGCCTGCTCTGCTTCACCTGCAACGTCGGCCTGGGCAACTTCGCTGACGACGTCCAGAGGCTCAGCCGCGCGGCGGACTACCTGCGCGGGACCCTGACCGCGCCGAGCAGGATCGCGGCAGGCGTCTACGACGTGGAAGGAACGTCTTGGCGGCGACGCGCGACCTCCGGCTAGCCGTCACATCACCGAACGGCGAAACCGCTTGTCCACCCCGACGACCACGGACGCCAGGAGGGCGACTGCGAGGATCCGCAACCACGCCTGCGGTCCGAGCGGCGCGGTCTGGAACACGCTGTTCATCGCCGGCAGGTACGTGATCGCCACCTGCGCGCACACCTGGACGCTCACCCCAACCAGCAACCACCGGTTGCTGAACGGGCCGAGCCGCCAGCTGCCCTGCGTCAGCGAGCGGCAGCTGAACAGGTAGAACAGCTCGACCGCCACGAAGACGTTCATGGCTGCGGTGCGGGCCAGCTCGGTGGTGGCCCCGTGGTCGAGCTCCCACTGGAACACCCACTGCGACCCGGCCACCAGCAGGGCCGACACCAGCAGGATCCGCACCACGAGAGCGGTCGTGAGCAGCGGCCTATCGGGATCACGCGGACGACGGTCCATGATGCCGGCCTCCTTCGGTTCGAAGGCGAGCATCAGCCCGAGCGCGACCGCGGTCGTCATGTTGATCCACAGGATCTGCACGGGCAGGATCGGCAACGCGCGACCGAGCAGGATCGCCAGCAGGATCACCAGCCCCTCACCCATGTTCGTCGGCAGCGTCCACACGATGAACTTGGTCAGGTTGTCGAAGACCCCGCGGCCCTCCTCGACTGCGGCTTCGATCGTCGTGAAGTCGTCGTCCAGCAGGATCATGTCGGCGGCGTCCTTGGCCACCTCCGTCCCGCCGCGGCCCATGGCGATGCCGATGTCGGCCCGGCGCAGGGCTGGTGCGTCGTTGACGCCGTCCCCGGTCATGGCCACCACGTGGCCGCGGGCCTGCAGCGCCTCGACGAGCCGCAGCTTCTGCTCGGCCGACACCCGGGCGAACACGGCGGCCCGCTCCACCACGTCCTGGAACTGGTCCGGCGACGTCTGCAGCAGCTGCGCCCCCGTGACGACCCGTCCCTCGCCCGGGACCCCGTCCGCCGGCAGCAGGCCGACCTGACGCGCGATGACGGTCGCCGTTCCGGCGTGGTCCCCGGTGATCATCTTGACCGCGATGCCGGCGCGCTGGCAGGAGCGGACCGCGTCCGCCGCCGCCGCGCGCGGCGGGTCGAGCATGGCCTGGTGGCCGGTGAAGGTCATGGTCCCCGCGAGCGAGCGCTCGTCCACCCGGGTGGGGTCGTACGACGCGTCGATCCGGGCCATCGCCGTACCGAGTACGCGCAGCCCCTCAGCAGCGAGCCGGTCAGCGGCCGCGAGCACGCCCTGGGGGTCCAACGGCGCGCGGGCGCCGTCGTCCTCCAGCTGGTCCCCGCAGAGCTCGAGCACGCGTTCCCCGGCACCCTTCGCCAGGACGAGCCACCCCTCGTGGCCCGGGTCCCGGTGCACCGTGATCATGATCTTCCGGTCCGAGGTGAACGGCACCAGCCCCACCCGGGGCAGCTCGGCCCGCACGGCCCCCGGCGACAGGCCCGCCGCCTGCGCGGCCCCCAGCAGCGCCAGCTCGGTCGGGTGCCCGGCGGCCGTCCCTCGTCCGTCGCTGTCCGGCATCACCGCGTCGTTGCAGCCGACCCCGGCCAGCAGGCACCACCGCAGTGCGGGCCGGGAGGGCAGGTCGACGGCGGCCCCGTCGGCGTCGACCACCTGGGCCTCGTCGTCGGCGCCGACGACGGAGAAGAGCTCGCCCCCGGCCCACAGGGACCGGACGGTCATCCGGTTCTCGGTCAGCGTGCCAGTCTTGTCCGAGCAGGCCACGGTCGTGCTCCCCAGCGTCTCGACCGCGGGCAACCGCCTGATGATGGCCCGTCGGCGAGACATCCGCGCCACCCCGATGGCCAGCGTGATCGTGACGGCCGCGGGCAGCCCCTCCGGGATCGCCCCGACGGCCAGCGCCACCGCCGCCGTGAGCATGTCGGCGGTGGGCTCGCCGCGGGCCAGCCCGACGGCGAAGGTCAGCGCTGCCAGACCCAGGATCACCACCGTCAGCACAGCGCTGAACCGCGACAGCTTGCGGGTCAGCGGTGTGGCCAGGACCTCGGTCGTCCCGACCAGCCGGTGGATCTCGCCCAGCTCGGTCTCCGCCCCCGTGGCGACGGCGATGCCTGCACCCACGCCGCTGCTGACCAGGCTGCCGGAGTACAGCATGTTCCGTCGATCCGCCACCGGCGTCAGCTCCGGGAGCACCACCTCGTCCTTGTGCACCGGCAGCGACTCGCCGGTCAGGGCGGACTCGTCCACCCGCAGCTCGGTCGCGCGCACCAACCGCAGGTCGGCCGGCACCTTGTCGCCGGCCGCCACGAGGACGAGGTCACCGGGAACCAGCTCGGCCGAGGGCACCCGCCGCTCCACGCCGTGGCGGACGACGCGCGCGTCGGTGCGCACGAGCGCCCGCAGCGAGTCCAGGGCGGCCTGCGCCTTCGACTCCTGGACGTACCCGATCACTGCGTTGAGCAGCACCACGGCGCCGATGACGCTCGCGTCCACCCCCTCGCCCAGCACGAGTGCGACGCTGCCGGCGGCGACGAGCACGTACACCAACGGGTGGTGGAACTGCCGCAGCAGGCGCGCGAGCGCCCGGCCGCCGTGCGCCGCTGGCAGCTCGTTGGGCCCGAACCGGTCCAGCCGGGCGGTCGCCTCGTCCTCTGCCAGCCCGGCGTGCGGGTCCGAGCCGAGGTACAGCACCACCTCGTGCGCGGCCAGCCCATGGTGGCTGTTCGGGGGCGCGGTGGCCACCGGCGTCATGTGGGGACGGTCGCGGCCGGTGGCACGACGATCACCGGCACCGACGCGTGGACGACGACCTGGTGGCTGACCGAGCCCAGCAGGCTGCGCAGGCCGCCCCTGCCGCGGCGGCCGACGACCAGCGCCAGCGCTCCGTCCGCCTGGTCGACCAGCGCCTGGGCCGGGTGTCCCTCGACCACGACCCGCTCGACGGGCACCTGGACGGTGGCCGGGTCGACGTCGTCGAGCATCGTCGACAGCAGGTGCTCACCCCAGCCGAGCAGCTGCTCGCGGCCGGGGTGGAAGAGCTCGATCCCCGGGTTGTCCCAGTAGGCGACGGTGACCACGACGAGCGGGACCGCCCGCCGGTGGGCTTCCTCAAGGGCGTAGCCCAGTGCGCGCCGCGATCCCGGCGAGCCGTCGACCCCGACGACCACCCGGTCACGCTGCTGCCTGTCGGTCATGCCTTCATCCTCGGCGCGGTGGCAGGTGCGGGCCGGGCCCTAGGTCCCGTGGTCGCCGGGTAGGGTCGCGAGCGTGAGTCCTCAGCATGACGACCCGTCCGGACGGCTGCCGCGCGCGTTCCTCGCGTCGGGGTCCTCGTCGTTCACCGACTTCCTGGCCGCGCACGCCCCGTTGCTCCTGCCGAGCGGACGAGCGCTGCCGGCCGGCACCGTGCCCGAGGCGCCGCACGGCACCACGATCGTCACGGTCGAGTTCGAGGGCGGTGTCGTCATGGGCGGCGACCGGCGCGCCACGATGGGCAGCATGATCGCCAACCGCGAGATCGAGAAGGTCTTCGGAGCCGACGAGTACTCCTGCGTGGGCATCGCGGGCAGCGCCGGCCTGGCGATCGAGCTGGTCAAGCTCTTCCAGGTCGAGCTGGAGCACTACGAGAAGATCGAGGGCACGCTGCTCTCGCTCGACGGCAAGGCCAACCGGCTGGCCACCATGCTGCGCGGCAACCTCGGCCTGGCGATGCAGGGCCTGGCCGTCGTCCCACTGTTCGCCGGCTACGACGTCGACGACGGTGTCGGGCGCATCTACAGCTACGACGTCACAGGCGGGTGCTACCTCGAGCACCACCACCACTCGGTGGGCTCGGGGTCGCTGTTCGCCCGGGGCGCGCTGAAGAAGATGTGGCGCCCCGGCCTGGACGCGGCAGCCGCCGTCTCGATGGCGGTCGAGGCCCTCTACGACGCTGCGGACGACGACTCCGCCACCGGTGGGCCGGACCTCAACCGCCGCATCTGGCCGGTGGTCAGCATCGTCGACGCGGCGGGCTACCGGCGGGTCGACGACGCGACGCTCGCGGACGTCGTCGAACGGGTCGTCGAGGGACGCCGCGGCGACCCCGGAGGCGCCCTGCGCCGCACCGACCGCAGCGACACGGGGGAGGGGACCCAGCCGTGAGCATGCCGTTCTACGTCTCGCCCGAGCAGCTGATGAAGGACCGGGCCGACTACGCGCGCAAGGGCATCGCCCGCGGGCGCTCGGCCGTCGTCCTCGGCTACGACGGCGGGATCGCCTTCGTCGCCGAGAACACCTCACGGGCGCTGCATAAGATCAGCGAGATCTACGACCGCGTCGCGTTCGCCGCCGTCGGCAAGTACAACGAGTTCGAGAACCTGCGCGTGGCCGGGGTGCGGTACGCCGACCTGCGCGGCTACTCCTACGACCGCAGCGACGTCACGGCCCGCGGGCTCGCCAACGCCTATGCGCAGACGCTCGGGACGGTGTTCACCCAGGAGTCCAAGCCGTACGAGGTCGAGATCGTCGTGGCCGAGGTGGGTCACCGGGTCGAGGACGACCAGATCTACCGGATCACCTACGACGGCTCGGTGGCCGACGTCCACGGGTTCGTGGCCATGGGCGGCCAGCCGGACGCGATCGCGACCGCCCTCGAGGAGCGCTGGCGGCCCGACCTCACGCTGGGTGAGGCTCTCGGCCTGGCGATCGAGCTGCTCGGCCAGGACCCGGCCGGCGGCGAGCCGCGGGTGCTCGGGCCCGACCTGCTCGAGGTCGCGGTGCTCGACCGGCATCGCGAACGGCGGCTGTTCCGCCGGATCTCCGGCCCGCTGCTCGAGCGGCTGCTGAGCCCGAGCGACCCGACGAGCGACGTCCCGCCGGACGACGACCCGCGCCCGGGCAGCCACGAGACGCTCACCGGCGAGGCGGGATCGGTCCCGCGCCGCCCCGACCAGTCCCGGCCCGACCAGCCGCCACCGGCCTGAGCGCGCTCGTCACGCGCTGAACGCGCTCAGCAGGTCGGCCTCCTGCGCCGGCGCTAGCCCCGCGGAGCGCTGCCGGTCCAGGCCCAGCTCCCGCTCCCAGCGCAACGCGTCAGCGAGTGTGTCGGCGAGCGGACGCCAGCGCAGTCCGCGGGCGCGTGCCGCGGTGGCGCTGCGCGCGCTGAACCCGGCCCAGTCCGGGTCGGCCAGCCACAGCGGCAGCGAGCGCGGGCCCATGTACTCCGCGACCCCGGCGTCCGCGAGCCAGGACGACGGCACCCGCACCACCGGGCCGGCGTAGCCGGCGACAGCGCGGGCCGCCTCGATCACGTCGGCGAACCGGTGCCGCTCACCGACGGCGTTGAACGCGCCCGTGGTGCCCAGGTGCGCGGAGTCCACGATCCACCCGGCCAGGTCGAGGACGTCGATCGCCTGGCTGGCCAGGTCGTCCGCGTCCGGCACCAGCACGCCCGGCGACCCGGCCCAGGCCGGGTGGCCCTGCGCGGCTGCCGCGAACCTGCCCACCCAGTAGCCGAACCGGTCGCTGGGGTCGCCGTACCCGGCGATCAGCCCGGAACGCACCACCAGCAGCCGCTCGCCCAGGACGGCCCGCGCGGCCTCCTCGCAGGCCACCTTGGCCGGCCCGTACTCCTCGCGGGTCGCGGTCGGCGCATCCAGGGCGGGCAGCAGGGCAGCGGACTCGTCGGCGTCCGGCCGGCTGTGGTCGGCGTAGACCGAGCCGGACGACACGTACGTCCAGTGCCGGGCGCGGTCGGCCAGCGCCGCGAGCGCCGCGCGCACCTGCCCGGGCTGCCACGACACGTCGACCACCGCGTCCCACTCGCGCGAGCGCACGGCGTCGTAGGCGTCGGCGCGCCCCCGATCGGCGCGCACCAGCTCGGCGCCGTCCGCGACCGTGCCCGACTCGCCCCTCGCCAGGCAGGTCACGGAGTCGCCCCGGTCCAGCGCCGCCCTGGCCACCTCGCGCCCCAGCCACGCGGTCCCGCCCAGCACCAGCATCGTCGTCATGGCGCCCAGCAAAGCAGGCACTGTCGTGACGTGTCAGGTCATCCGCGCGGGTTACCGGCGCGGCAGCCAGCGCCGACGTAGGGTGGAGGCAGCACCCTGATCAGGCAGGAGCCACATGGACCGGCGGATCTTCGGGATCGAGAACGAGTACGGCGTCACGTGCTCGTTCGAGGGGCAGCGACGGCTGAGCCCGGACGAGGTGGCCCGCTACCTGTTCCGTCGGGTGGTGTCGTGGGGGCGTTCCAGCAACGTCTTCCTGCGCAACGGTGCCCGGCTCTACCTCGACGTCGGCTCGCACCCGGAGTACGCGACGCCGGAGTGCGACGACCTGCGCCAGGCCGTGGTGCACGACAAGGCGGGGGAGCGGATCCTCGAGGGCCTGGTCGCCGACGCCCAGCACCGGCTGCACGACGAGGGCATCGCCGGTGACGTCTACCTGTTCAAGAACAACACCGACTCCGCGGGCAACTCCTACGGCTGCCACGAGAACTACCTGGTGTCGCGGCACGGTGACTTCCAGCGGCTCTCGGACGTGCTGATCCCGTTCCTGGTGAGCCGTCAGGTGGTCTGCGGGGCCGGCAAGGTGCTGCAGACCCCCCGCGGCGCCATCTACTGCATCAGCCAGCGGGCCGACCACATCTGGGAGGGCGTCTCGAGCGCCACCACGCGCTCGCGGCCGATCATCAACACCCGCGACGAGCCGCACGCGGACGCCGAGCACCACCGCCGGCTGCACGTCATCGTCGGTGACTCGAACATGAGCGAGCCGACGACGCTGCTCAAGCTCGGGTCGGCCGACCTGGTGCTGCAGATGATCGAGGCCGGCGTCGTCATGCGCGACCTCACCCTGGAGAACCCGATCCGGGCGATCCGCGAGATCAGCCACGACATGACCGGGCGCAAGAAGGTCCGGCTCGCCAACGGCCGCGAGCTGTCCGCGCTCGAGATCCAGACCGAGTACCTCGACCGGGCGCAGGACTTCGTCGACCGTCGGGGCGCGACGGCACCGGCTCACAAGTACGTGCTCGACCTCTGGCGGCGCACGGTGACGGCGGTCGACACGGGCGACCTCACGAAGGTCGACCGGGAGATCGACTGGGTGATCAAGTACCGCCTGATCGAGCGCTACCGCGCCAAGCACAACCTGGACCTCGCGCACCCCCGGGTCGCCCAGCTCGACCTCGCCTACCACGACATCAACCGACGCCGCGGCCTGTACTACCTGCTGGAGCGGGCCGGGAAGGTCGAGCGGGTCGCCGGGGACGTTGAGATCTTCGAGGCCAAGTCCGTACCGCCGCAGACCACCCGGGCCAAGCTGCGCGGCGACTTCGTGCGCCGGGCGCAGGAGCAGCGCCGCGACTTCACCGTCGACTGGGTGCACCTGAAGCTCAACGACCAGGCGCAGCGCACGGTGCTGTGCAAGGACCCGTTCGCGAGCGTCGACGAGCGGGTGGAACGGCTCATCGCCAGCATGTGAACCCGCCCGTTTCGGGCCGGCCCAGGTTCGCGGGTTAGGGTGACCCGTCCCTCCCTCGAACCGAAGGTCACTCCTGTGCGTGCAGTCCTGCCCCGCCTCGCCGCCGCTCTCGTGCTGCCGGTCCTGCTCGCTGCCGGCTGCGCCAACGCCGACCCGAAGCCGGCGGCCAACGCGTCCGCGGCCCCGGCGGCGCTCAAGAGCATCAAGGTCACCGGAGACGTGGGCAAGAAGCCGACCGTGACGCTGGGGCAGACACCGACCGTCCTCGCGCGCACCGGCGCCATCGTCGTGAAGCCGGGCGACGGTGCCACCGTCACCCAGGGCCAGCGCGTGACGGTCGACTACCTGCTGCTCAACGCCAAGGACGGCAAGGAGGCGGACACCTCCTTCGGCCGCCAGCCGGCCAACTTCGTCGCCGACCCGACCAAGCTGATGCCCGGGCTGGCCAACAGCCTGATCGGCCAGAAGGTCGGCTCGCGCGTGCTCGCCGGCATCGCCCCGCGGGACGGCTTCGGCGAGCAGGGCAACACCCAGCTGGGCTTCACCAAGGACGACGGCCTGATCTTCGTGCTTGACCTGAAGTCCGCTACCACGCCGCTGAAGAAGGCCACCGGCAGCGCGGTGACGCCGCCGGCCGGCCTCCCGACGGTCAAGGACAACGGCGACCAGGCACCGACCATCACCATCCCGAAGACCGCCGCCCCCGCCAAGACCGTCGTGCAGCCGCTGATCAAGGGCACCGGTCCGGCGATCAAGGCCGGCCAGACCATCTCGGCCGCCTACGTGGGCGAGATCTACGGCACGGGCAAGGTCTTCGACTCCTCGTACCAGAGCGGCACGTTGCTGGAGCGCCCGGTCGGCGCCGGCCAGCTCATCCCCGGCTTCGACAAGGGCCTCGTGGGCCAGACCGTCGGCAGCCGGGTGCTGCTGGTGATCCCGCCGACCGACGGCTATGGCAAGGCCGGCAACACCCAGGCCGGCATCAAGGGCACCGACACGCTCGTCTTCGTCGTCGACCTGCTCGACGCCTACTGAGCCGCGCCGCCCTCGCTGCACCGCTGCACGACCGTCCCCACCCGCCGTACGAGAGGCAGTCATGACCTTCGACCGCACCAAGCCCGAGATCGAGTTCCCGGGCGACAACCCGCCGTCCGAGCTCGTGCTCGACGACCAGATCGTCGGCGACGGCGCCGAGGCCACTGCCGGCAGCACGGTGCTGGCCCACTACGTCGGTGTGGCGCACTCCACCGGCGAGGAGTTCGACGCGTCCTGGAACCGGGGCGAGCCGCTGCGCTTCCAGCTCGGTGTCGGCCAGGTCATCGCCGGCTGGGACCAGGGGCTGCAGGGCATGCGCGTCGGCGGCCGGCGCACCATCACGATCCCGCCGCACCTCGGGTACGGCGACCGCGGCGCGGGCAGCGCCATCAAGGGCGGCGAGACGCTCATCTTCGTCGTCGACCTGGTCGACGTCAGCTGACTGCTGCGGCCAGCAGGCCGGCCGCGTGCCGGCCGGCCGCAGCCGCGGCCACGAACGCGGCCGGGTCCTCGTGCAGCCCGCGTCCCATGGTCGACAGCCGCACCGGCACCTGCTCGAGCGCGTCGAGCAGCCCGTCGACGGCCACGTCCACGAGCCGGTGCGGTGTGCGGGGGGCCGTGATGGCGGCAGCCTGCTCGCGCACCAGCCGCCCGAAGTCGCCGTCCAGCAACGGGACGACGACGTCCGCGGGGGCCAGCGCGACCCGGCCGTAGGCGGTCAGGCTGTGGTGCGACACGCCGCGATGCCGCTCGCGGGGGTCCGCCTCGGACACCCGCAGGCTCGCGACCGGCCGGCCGCCGAGCACGGCGGCCGCGTTGACCGCCTCGCCCGCGGCGACACCGGAGAACCCCCACCGGGTGCCGGTGCCCAGGTTGCCTGGTCCCTGTGCCACCACCACCAGGTCGGCCTCGAGCACCAGCCGGGCGGTGAGCAGCCCTGTGTGCACAGTGACCGCTTCGAGGTCCCCACCGAACGCCTGACCGACGCTGACGCAGCCGGTGAGCCAGCCTGCGGCACGCAGCTCGTCGACGGTCCGGGAGAACCAGGCCGGCAGGGCGGCGCCGTCGGTCATGACGTAGCTGATCCGCAGGTCGGGCCGCACCGTGCGCGCGCCGGCCAGGACGGCGGGCAGCGCCGAGTGCAGGTCGGCCACGACCACCGGCAGGCCTGCCAGGTCGTCGGCGTCGCGCAGCAGCGCGTGGTGCGGTGACTCCTGCTCGTCAGCGCCGAGCACCATCGGCTGCAGCGGCGTGTAGCGCGACTTGACCAGGTGCCCGGCGCGCGGTCCGTCCGGCGGCTGTGGCAACCGGTCCGGCAACGCTGCCACGAGCGCGAACCCGCCGGTCCCCAGCCCGCGCTCGAGCGCGCCGGTGGTGAGCAGGACGCGGTCGCCGGCCCGCGGCTCGCCCACCAGCGCGGGGAACGCCAGCGCCCGCACCGGCTGCCCGCCGAGGGCCGACTCGTCGTCCAGCCGCACCGACAGCTCGACCGTCCCGGTCCAGCGCCGCACCTGCTCGAGCACGACACCGGAGCGCCACCGCACCTCGGCGCCGCCGGTCCCGACGGACGACGGGTGGTGGGCGGGCTGGGGGGACGGCGCGTCGGTCACCAGCCGAGGGTAGCCAGCCCCCCGGCGTCCGGTAGCGTCGCCGCGGGGAGGAGAGCCCATTGTCCAGCACGAAGACCGAGCGGCTGCTCAACCTGGTGATCTGCCTGCTGAGCACCCGGCGGCCGCTCACCAAGGCCCAGATCCGCCAGGCCGTCCCGCAGTACGCCGACAACACCTCGACCGAGGCCTTCGAGCGCATGTTCGAACGCGACAAGGACGAGCTGCGCGAGCTCGGCATCCCGCTGGTCACCAGCAACGAGGACGCCCTCTTCGAGGATGAGGTCGGCTACCGGGTCGACCGCGAGGCGTACGCGCTGCCGCAGGTGACGTTCGAGCCGGACGAGCTCGCCGTGCTCGGCCTGGCCTCCCGGGTCTGGCAGCAGGCGAGCCTGGCCGGGCCGGCCACCCGGGCCCTCACCAAGCTGACCGCCCTCGGCGCGCCGCAGGACGACGGGTCGCTGATCGGCCTCGAGCCGCGCATCCGTACCGCCGAGCCGGCCTTCGACCCGCTGTGGGCCGCCGTCCGCGACCGCGTGCCGGTGCGGTTCACCTACCGCACGGCCGGCACGGGGCAGGTGGCCGAGCGGCACGTCGAGCCGTGGGGCGTCACGAGCTGGAACGGCCGCTGGTATCTCACCGGCCTCGACCGCGACCGCGGCGCGGCCCGGGTCTACCGGCTGTCCCGGGTCGAGGGCGACGTCGTGCGGATCGGTGTGCCGGGGGAGTACGAGGTCCCGGCCGACCACGTCCCGCGGGTGATGGTCGGCGAGAGCGTCCAGGACCGTCCCCGCGGGTCGGCCACCGTGCGCGCCCGCACCGGTGCCGCGCAGTCCCTGCGCCGCCGCGCGCTCTCCGTGACCCCGGACGGCGAGGGCTGGGACCGGCTGGTCGTCGAGTACGGCGACGCCGAGGTGATGGCCGAGGAGCTGGTCGGGCTCGGACCGGCCGTCGTGGCGCTCACCCCGGACGACTTGCGGGTCGGCGTCATGCGCCGGCTGAGCGCGGTGGCCGATGCTGCGGTGGCGGCCCGATGAGTGAGTCGGCCACCGAGCGGCTGTCCCGCCTGCTCGCCATGGTGCCCTGGCTGCTCTCGCACCAGGGGGTGCCGCTCGACGAGGCCGCCGCCGAGTTCGGCGTCGACCAGCGGCAGCTGGTCAAGGACCTCGAGCTGCTCTTCGTCTGTGGGCTGCCCGGGCACCTGCCGGACGACCTGATCGAGGCGGACTGGGAAGACGGTTTCGTGTACGTCGGCAACGCGGACGCGATCTCCCGGCCGCTGCGGCTCGGCGTCGACGAGGCCCTGGCACTTATCGTCGGGCTCCGCACGCTGCTCGACGTGCCAGGCATCGGCGACCGCGAGGCGGTCAGCCGCGCCTTAGCCAAGCTCGAGGCCGCCGCCGGTGCGGCCGGCTCACCGGCGGGCTCGGTCAACGTCGACCTGGGCCGTTCGGCCGACGCGAGCGTGCTGGCGGCCTGCGAGGACGCCGTGCGCCGGCACCGGCGGCTGCACCTGCGCTACCTCGTGCCGCACCGGGACGAGACCACCGAGCGCGATGTCGACCCGATGCGCGTGCTGCACGTGGACGGCCGCTGGTACCTCGAGGGCTGGTGCCACCGAGCCGAGGGGGTCCGGCTGTTCCGGCTCGACCGGGTGGTCAGCGCCGGCGTCCTCGACATCGACGGCACACCGCCGGCGTCCGCCCGCGGCCGCGACCTCGACGGCGACCTGTTCGCCCCAGGCCCGGACGACCATGTCGTCACCCTCGACCTTCGGCCGGCCGCCCGCTGGGTCGTCGACTACTACCCGGTCGACCGCGTGGTGGAGGACGGCGTGGGCGGGCTGCGGGTGACGCTGCGCACCGGCGATCTCGCCTGGCTGCGCCAGCTGGTCCTGCGGCTGGCCGGCACCGGGCACGTCGTCGACCCGCCGGAGCTGGCGGCCGACGTCCGTCGGGTCGCGCGGGAAGCGCTGGCCGGGTACGCCACCTCAGACGGTTAAGTTCTTCGGCGTCGCTGCCGATCCAGGTGGAGAAGCACCGCAGGAGAAGGCAATCCGGATCCTGCGAGACCCCACCCGGTCGGGATCCCCGGATCCCGTTCCCCCTCGAAGGAGGCGGTGACAATGGCGACGATCAAGGCATCCTGCCCGTGCTGCGGGGACGTGGAGCTCACCGCCGCGCAGGTCCGACTCGTCGTGTGCACCGTCGCCGACTGGTCCTACTACTCGTTCACGTGCGACCAGTGCTCTGACGAGGTCCGCAAGCCGGCCGGCACCGAGGTCGTCAGCCTGCTGCGCACCGGCGGCGTCAAGGTCGAGCGGTGGACCGTTCCGGCCGAGGCTCTCGAGGAGCACGACGGCGCAGTCATCGACTACGACGACGTCCTCGACTTCGCCCTCTGGCTCGAGCAGGCCGAGAACCCGGTCGCCGCGCTCACCGCGCTGCGCCCCGGCGTTCGCGCCGCACACTGACCCCGCGACCTGACCCCGCAACCTGACCCCACGACCTGACCCCGCAACCTGACCACACGCACGCCGCCCCCTAGGGTGGAGCGCGTGTGGTGGTGGATCCTGGTCTGGGTGCTGCTGTTCGTGGCAGCAGGCGTCGCCATGGGCTTGCTCGGCTGGCACCTGGTGCGCCGGGTGATCGCGCTCGGGCGGCAGATCGGCGCCAGCGCCGAGCAGGTGTCGGCGCTGCTGACGCCGCTCGACGAGCCGTACCGGCCGAGCCCCTCGGTGCTGTCCGACCCCAGCTCCTCGCCACCGGCTCCCGCGCGGCGTTCGGCACGAGGTCGCAGCCGTCGCACCGCCTGACGCGTAGACTGACGGCAACCGAGACCCTCGAAGGGGAGTCCTCATGCGAGTACTGGAACCGTGGCACCTGATCGTGCTGCTGGCCGTCGTCCTGGTCCTGTTCGGCGGCAAGCGGCTACCCGACGCCGCGCGGGGTCTGGGTCGCTCGATGCGGATCTTCAAGTCCGAGGTCAAGCAGATGCATGACGACGACGCGCCGGCCAAGCCCAAGGCGAGCCCGCCCGTCGAGGGTCGGGTCGTCGACGGCCCGCCGGCCGCCCCGCGTGACACGACCTCGGCCGACGTGCCCTCGGGCGACCCGCGCGACCCGCACGCCTAGCCGTCGCATCGTCCGCGCCCGTGACCACCACCGACCGTCCGAGGGCGCGCCAGCGTGGCCGCGATCCCGAGGGTCGCATGTCGCTGCGCGAGCACCTGCGCGAGCTGCGGACCCGGCTGGTCCGCAGCGCCATCGCGATCGTGCTCGGCGGCATCGTCGGCTGGTTCCTGTCCGGGCCGTTCTATGCGGCGCTGCTGCGGCCGATCAAGGAGAGCCAGGCGGCCAACGGCGTCCCCACCACGCTCAACTTCGCTGACCCGCTCTCGGCGTTCAACCAGCGGGTGCAGATCTGCCTGATCATCGGCATCCTGCTGGCCTCACCCGTCTGGCTGTACCAGTTCTGGGCGTTCATCACCCCTGGGCTGACCCGCAAGGAACGGCGCTACTCGTTCGGCTTCGTCGGTGCCGCCCTGCCACTGTTCCTCGGCGGCGCGACCCTCGCCTGGTGGGTGCTGCCCAAGGCACTGGAGTTCCTCAACTCGTTCGTGCCCGAGGGCGGCTCGAACTTCATCACCGCCGACATCTACTTCTCGTTCGTCACGCGGATCGTGCTCGCCTTCGGGGTGGCCTTCGTCATCCCCGTCGTGCTGGTCGCGTTGAACATGGCGCACCTGGTCAGCGGGCGCACCATGCTCAAGCACTGGCGGGTGACAGTGTTCGCCTGCTTCCTGTTCGCCGCGATCGCAACTCCCACGCCCGAGGCGTCGTCGATGTGCATCCTGGCCGGCGCGATGTGCCTGCTGTTCGCCATCGCGATCGGCATCTGCCTGCTGCTCGACCGGCGCCGGGCTCGCCGAGCCAGCGAGCCGGACTACGCCACGCTGGCGGACGACGAGGCCAGCGCGCTGTGAACCGCTAGCGTTCGCCCCCGTGAGCACCCACCCCGCACCCGGCCAGCGCCGGGTCGCCCTCGCTGTGAACCCGTCCGCCGGCAAGGGCCGGGCCCGGGCGCTCGGCGTCCGCACCGGCGAGCTCCTCGTCGCGGCCGGGTACGACGTCCTCGACGTCACCAGCGAGACCGCCCGGGAGGCCGCCGACCGGGCGACGTCCGCGGTGGCGGCGGGGATCGACGCGCTGGTGGTCGTGGGCGGCGACGGCATGGTGAACGTCGGGGTCAACGCCTGCGCGGGCACCGAGACCCCACTGGGCATCGTCGCGGCCGGCACGGGCAACGACATCGCCGCGTCGCTCGGCCTGCCGATCCGCGACATCCCCGCCTCGGCCCGCGTCATCACCGAGGGTGTGGTGCGGCGCATCGACGCGGTGCGCCGGGTCGACCACGACGGCACCGGGCCGCAGTGGTTCGCGGGCGTCATGTGCGGCGGCTTCGACGCGGTGGTGAACGAGCGGGCGAACGGCTGGGCCTGGCCGCGCGGCAAGATGCGCTACAACCTGGCCATCGCGCGCGAGCTACCGCTCTTCCGGCCGCTGAAGTACGAGCTCGAGCTGGACGGCGAGACCTGGGTCACCGAGGCGATGCTGGTGTCGCTGGGCAACGGTCCGCGCTACGGCGGCGGCATGCTGATCACCCCCGACGCGTCGTACGACGACGGACTGCTCGACGTCCTCGTCGTCGGCCCGATGTCGGTGCCGCGCCTGCTCACCGTGTTCCCCAAAGTCTTCAGCGGCTCGCACGTCACGCACCCCTCGGTGACGATCCGGCGGGCTCGCCGGGTGCGGCTGTCGACGCCGGGCATCGTCGCCTACGCCGACGGCGAGCGGTTCGGCCCGCTGCCGCTCGAGGTCGAAGTCGTACCGCACAGCCTGAGCGTGCTGGTCCCGGCCGTCGTAGCCTGAGCATCGTGTCCAGTCCCGCTGAGCAGTACGCCGCTGCCCGGCGGCGCCAGGTCGACGAGCGCGGCGAGCTGTCGGGGTTCCGCGAGCGGCTGGGTTTCGAGCTGGACGACTTCCAGCTGCGAGCCTGCCGGGCGCTCGAGTCCGGCCGCGGCGTCCTGGTGGCGGCGCCGACCGGTGCTGGCAAGACGGTCGTGGGTGAGTTCGCGATCCACCTGGCGCTGGCCGGTGGACGCAAGGCGTTCTACACCACGCCGATCAAGGCGCTGTCGAACCAGAAGTACGCCGAGCTGGTCGCGGTGCACGGCAGCGACCGGGTGGGCCTGCTGACCGGTGACACGACCGTCAACGGTGAGGCCGACGTCGTCGTCATGACGACCGAGGTGCTGCGCAACATGCTGTACGCCGGGTCGCCGACGCTCGCCGGGCTGGGCTTCGTCGTCATGGACGAGGTGCACTACCTGGCCGACCGGTTCCGGGGCGCCGTCTGGGAAGAGGTGATCATCCACCTGCCGGACGACGTCCGCCTCGTGTCGCTGTCGGCCACCGTGAGCAACGCGGAGGAGTTCGGCGCCTGGCTCGACACCGTGCGCGGCGACACCGAGGTCGTCGTCGAGGAGCACCGTCCTGTCCCGCTCTACCAGCACGTGCTGGTCGGCCACCGGTTGCACGACCTGTTCGTCGACGGCGGTGCGGGCGAGGCCAAGGTCAACCCCGACCTGATGCAGCTCGCCCGCGACGAGCAGCGTCGCGAGCGGTCCGACCCGCGGGGACGCGGTGGCCGAGGCCGCTCCGGCCAGCGGCACTCCCCGCGCGGCCGGGGCCCCGCGCACGGCGTCCCGCGGCGCTCGGACGTCGTCGAGCAGCTCGACCGGGCCGGGCTGCTGCCCGCCATCACGTTCATCTTCAGCCGGGCCGGCTGCGACGCCGCCGTGCAGCAGTGCCTGGCGGCGGGGGTGCGGCTCACCACACCGGACGAGGCGGACCGGATCCGTGCGTTCGCCGAGGAGCACACGAGCGACATCGGGGCGGCCGACCTCGACGTCCTCGGCTACTGGGACTGGCTGGAGGGCCTGACCCGCGGTATCGCCGCGCACCACGCCGGCCTGCTGCCCGGGTTCAAGGAGGTCGTCGAGCAGCTGTTCGCGGTGGGGCTGGTGCGGTGCGTCTTCGCCACCGAGACGCTCGCGCTCGGCATCAACATGCCCGCGCGCACCGTCGTCCTCGACAAGCTGGTGAAGTGGAACGGCGAGACCCACGCGGACGTGACTCCGGGGGAGTTCACCCAGCTCACCGGCCGGGCCGGACGGCGCGGCATCGACGTCGAGGGCCACGCGGTGGTCCTCTGGCACCCGGGCCTGGACCCGCGCGCGGTGGCCGGGCTCGCCTCGACCCGCACGTACCCGCTGCGCTCGAGCTTCAGCCCGACGTACAACATGGCGGTCAACCTCGTCGCGCAGGTCGGGCGCGACCGCGCGCGCGAGGTGCTCGAGACGTCGTTCGCGCAGTTCCAGGCCGACCGCGCGGTCGTCGGCCTGGCCCGCCAGGTGCGCACCCACGAGCAGGCACTGGACGGCTACGCCGAGTCGATGACCTGCCACCTGGGCGACTTCGGGGAGTATGCCGACCTGCGGCGCGCGATCAAGGACCGCGAGGCCGAGCTGTCGCGGGCCCGGCAGCACGGACGGCGCGCCGAGGCGGCGCAGAGCCTGGAGCGGGTGCGGATCGGTGACGTGCTGCGCGTCCCCGGCGGGCGACGGTCCGGCTACGTCGTCGTCGTCGAACCGGACCGCTCGGTGGGGCTCGACGGTCCACGGCCGCACGTCCTGGGCGAGGACCGCCAGGTGCGGCGGCTCACCCTGGCCGACCTCACCGGGCCGGTCGACCACGTGACGTCCGTGCGGCTGCCCAAGGACTTCAACCCGCGCAACCCGCAGTCGCGTCGCGACCTGGCCTCGACGCTGCGCCAGGCCGTACCGCACGACCCGCCGACCACCCGGCGCCGACGAGGGGGAGACAGCGCGCCAGGCGACGACGACCAGCTGGTGCAGCTGCGGCGCCGGATGCGGGCACACCCGTGCCACGCCTGCCCCGAGCGCGAGGACCACGCCCGCTGGGGCGAACGCTGGACCCGGCTGCGCCGCGAGACCGACGGCCTCACCCGCCGGATCGCGAGCCGCACCAGCTCGGTGGCGCGCACGTTCGACCGGGTCTGCGCGGTGCTGGGCGAGCTCGGGTATCTGGACGAGCACTCGCGGGTCACCCCGGACGGCGAGCGGTTGCGCCGGATCTACTCCGAGCACGACCTGCTGGTGGCCGAGTGCCTGCGCGGTGGCGTCTGGCGCGGGCTGGACGGTCCGGGGCTGGCGGCGGTGCTGTCGGCCCTCGTGCACGAGACACGCCGCGACGACGCCGGCCCGCCGCACCTGCCCGGTGGGAGCGTGGGCCGCGCGCTGGAGGAGACCGGACGCGAGTGGGCGCGGCTGGAGGTGGTCGAGCGCGAGCACCGGCTGGCGACCCTGCGCGAGCCCGACCCGGGCCTGGCCTCCGCGATGGCGCGCTGGGCATCCGGCCAGAGCCTCGACACCGTGCTGCGCGACAGCGACCTGGCAGCGGGCGACTTCGTCCGGAGGTGCAAGCAGCTGGTCGACCTGCTCGGCCAGGTGCTCGCGGCGGCCGACGACACGCAGGGCCGGGCGGCGGCGCGGCAGGCGATCGACGGTGTGCTGCGCGGTGTCGTCGCACACTCCTTGCCCGGCTAGGCGGTCGCGCCGGCGGGCTCCGGCTCAGCTACCGGTCCAGCCCAGGCTGTGCAGGACGCGCTCGACGCTGCTCTCCAGGCCCCAGGTGCGGGCGAGGGTGAGCAACGCCTCGGGATGGGCAGGCTCGCGGGGGAGCGCGTCCTCGACGTCCGGGATGGGAATGTCGCGCACGACCTCCACGACGGTCGGCGCGACGGCCAGGTAGTCGCGGGCGGCCTGCAGCTTGAGCCGGCTGTTGCCCAGCACGTCGACGTCGTCGGCGTCGAGCGCGCGCAGCACGCCCTCGAAGTCGCCGGCCCGGCCGAGCAGGGCGGCCGCGGTCTTCTCCCCGATGCCCGGCACACCGGGCAGACCGTCGCTGGGGTCGCCACGCAGCGCGGACATCCCGGCGTACTGGCGGCCACCGCGGATGCCGTACTTCTCGTGCAGCCGCGCCTCATCGACGACGTCCAGGTTCCGCACGCCGCCCTTGGCGGTGTAGAGCACGCGGACGGAGCGGGCGTCGTCGACCAGCTGGAACAGGTCGCGGTCTCCGGTGACGACGTCCACAGCCCGCCCGGCGACCGCGGCGCGCTCGGAGAGGGTGCCGATCACGTCGTCCGCCTCGAACCCCGGGAAGCCCACCCGGGCGATGCCGAACGCCGCGAGCGCGTCGACGATCACCGGCACCTGCGGGGCGAGAGCGTCGGGCGACTCCTCGACATCGACCGTCCCTGCCGGGGTGGGCACGGCGACCCGGTGCGCCTTGTACGACGGGATCGCGGCCACCCGGAAGGCCGGCCGCCAGTCGTCGTCCCAGCACGCCACCAGGTGCGTCGGGCGGTGGGCGGTGACCAGGGTGGCCACCATGTCCAGGAACCCCCGGACGGCGTTGACCGGCGTCCCGTCAGGGGCCTTGATCGAGTCCGGCACCCCGTAGAACGCCCGGAAGTACAGGGACGCAGAGTCGAGCAGCATCAAGCGTTCGCCAGCCATGGCGGTCATGCTCGCAGATCCGGCGCGGTAGATTAGTGGGACGTCCAAGTATCTCGATCCCTTCGTTCCCTCACTGATCCGGAGTCCTGGTGACCACCGTCGAGCGTGACCTGCCCACCGACGAGGCGCACGACCTGCTCGACCTCGTCCGTCAGATCGGTGCCGAGCGACTGGCGCCGCAGGTCGACGACTACGAGGACAAGGGCGCCTTCCCGCGCGAGGTGTTCGCCGAGCTCGGGCGATCCGGTCTGCTGGGGCTGCCGTACCCCGAGGAGTTCGGCGGGGGAGGGCAGCCCTACGAGGTCTACCTGCAGGTGCTCGAGGAGCTCTCCGCGTCCTGGGGCGCCGTCGGGCTGGGCGTCAGCGTGCACGGCCTGTCCTGCTACCCGGTGGCCCAGTTCGGCACCGACGAGCAGCGCGCCAGGTGGCTGCCGGACATGCTGGGCGGCGAGCAGCTCGGCGCCTACTGCCTCAGCGAGCCGACGTCCGGCTCCGACGCGGCAGCGCTGCGCACGCGCGCGGTGCGCACCGACGACGGGTCGGCGTACGACGTCACCGGCACGAAGGCCTGGATCACCCACGGCGGGGTCGCGGACTTCTACGCCCTCATGGTGCGCACCAGCGACGACGGGCCGCGGGGCATCTCCTGCCTGCTGGCGGACGCCGCCACGCCGGGCCTGAGCGCCGCGCCGCCGGAGCGCAAGATGGGCTACAACTCCTCGCAGACCTCGCAGGTGCTGCTGGACGGCGCCCGGGTCGACGCCGACCGGCTGATCGGCGTCGAGGGCCAGGGGTTCACGATCGCGCTGTCGGCGCTGGACTCCGGCCGGCTCGGGATCGCCGCCTGCGCGGTCGGCATCGCGACCGCCGCGCTGGAGGCGGCCACCGCGTACGCCAAGGAGCGCGAGCAGTTCGGCCAGCGGATCATCGACTTCCAGGGCCTGTCGTTCATGCTCGCCGACATGGCCACCCAGATCGCCGCGGCCCGCGAGCTCTACCTCGCGGCCGCCCGGCGGCGCGACGCGGGCCGGTCGTTCAGCGTGCAGGCCGCGATGGCCAAGCTGTTCGCCACCGACACCTGCATGAAGGTCACCACCGACGCCGTCCAGGTGCTCGGCGGTGCCGGCTACGTGCGCGACTTCCCGGTCGAGCGCTGGTTCCGCGAGGCCAAGGTGCTGCAGATCGTCGAGGGCACCAACCAGGTGCAGCGGCTGGTCATCGGCCGTCACCTCGCCAAGCACTGACCCGCTACGCTCCCGCCGTGGAGGACACCGACCGCGAGATCGTCCGGCTGCTGTCCAGCGACGGCCGGATGAGCTACACCGACCTGGCCAAGGCCACCGGGCTGTCCACGTCCGCCGTGCACCAGCGGGTGCGCCGGCTCGAGCAGCGCGGGGTGATCACGGGCTACGGGGTGCGGCTGTCGTCGGACGCCATCGGGCTGCCGCTGACCGCGTTCATCTCGGTGACCCCGCTCGACCCGGCCGCGCCGGACGACGCGCCTGAGCGGCTGGCCGGGCTGAGCGAGATCGAGGCCTGCCACTCGGTGGCGGGGGAGGAGTCGTACATCCTCAAGGTACGGGTCGCCACGCCGGGCGACCTGGAGGACCTGCTGGCCCGGGTGCGCGCGGCAGCGAACGTCGCCACCCGCACGACCGTCGTCCTGTCGACGCCGTACGAGGCGCGCCCGCCCGCCGTCTGAGCAGCACCACCCGAGGCCGCACCCCTTTGCGCCACTCAGGCCGGTTTCGCGACGACGAAACCGGCCTGAGTGGCGGAAAGCGGGCTGAGTGGCGGAAAGGGTCAGGCGTGGACGGCGTGGCTGGGGACGCCGTCGGCCTGGGCGGCCGCTGCGGTGCGGCTCGCCTGCGCCTGGACGACGGCGGCCGCGTGCGCCGCGTCGCTGTCGCCGTGCTCGTGCCACCACGCCTGACCGGCCTCACCGAGGGTGTAGATCGGGTCGTAGTACACGTACTCGCGGCTCAGCGCGTCGGCGTCGGCGGACTCGATCGACGTCCGGTAGTTCTTCGTCCAGTACGAGATGCCGCGCTCGGTGTCGTAGGTGTGCACCTGGTGAACCCAGCGCTTGCCGACGAACGGCACGTCGCACACGATCCGCGGCGTCGCGAAGCCCGGCAGGTAGCCCATCATCGAGTGCTGCAGGTGCTGGGCCTCCGCCAGCGACATCCGCCAGTGCTCGCTGAACGGGATCATGTCGCACATGTAGAAGTAGTACGGCGTGATGCTGGCCTCGTCCTGCAGCGCGAAGCACAGGTCGAGCAGCTGCGACGTCGAGTCGTTGACGCCGCGCATCAGCACGCCCTGGTTGCGGACGTCGCGCACGCCGGCGTCGAGCATCGCCCGGGAAGCGGCCGCCACGGCCGGGGTGACCGACTGCGCGTTGTTGACGTGCGTGTGGATCGCCAGGCTCACGCCGCGCTCGCGGGCGGTGGCCGCGACCCGGCCGACGCCCTCGACGACGTCGTCGGCCAGCCAGTGCTGCGGCAGACCCATGAGCGCCTTGGTGGCCAGCCGGATGTCGCGGATGTTGTCGATCTCGAGCAGCCGCACGAGGAACGCCTCGAGGTTCTTCCACGGCATGTTGGCGACGTCGCCGCCGCTGACCACGACGTCGCGCACGGACGGCGTGCGGCGCAGGTAGTCGATCATCGCGTCGTAGCGGTCGACCGGCTTGAGGTCGAACTTCAGCTTCGGCACGACCGGCGTCGAGTTGCCCACCAGGTCCATGCGGGTGCAGTGGCCGCAGTACTGCGGGCAGGTGGGCAGCAGCTCGGCGAGCACCTTGGTCGGGTAGCGGTGCGTCAAGCCCTCGGCCACCCACATGTCGTGCTCGTGCAGCGAGTCGCGGGTGGCGAAGGGGTGGCTCGGCCAGTCGGTACGGCGGTCGGTGAAGACCGGCAGCATGTAGCGGCGCACCGGGTCGGCGTAGAAGGCATCGGTGAACGCCGCGCCGGCGGCAGGCATCTCACCGGAGTCGAAGACGCCGGTCGCCGGCACCATCGTGTTGAGCATCTGCGGCGGCAGCAGCATCGACATGGTGGCCCGCTCGGCCTGGTCGCGCTCGAGGTCGTCGTAGAAGCGGTCGTCCAGCAGCGTGCCCATGACGCCGCGCAGCTGGCGCACGTTCTTGACGCAGTTGCTGCGCTGCCACTGGGCGCTGGCCCACTGTTCGACCGTCACGTCGCGCCAGCCGGGCAGGCGGGTCCAGTCGGGCTCGACGAGCTCGCGTCGGCGGTAGGCATAGGGCTGCTCGATCTTCTGGCTCACACCTGGCAGGATACGGGAAGATATCCCGAGAATCGACCACCACACCGGAACTTCCTCCGTTCGATGTCACCACGCAAGGAGACATGGCGTGTCCCAGGCAACACCTGACCGTCCGGCGTCGCCGGTCGGCCTGCACCGCGTGCTCGAGCCGGCCGGCGTCCTGCCGCAGGCGGCCCGCCGGCTGGACGCCCGACCCGAGCTGTGGCCGGACGAGGTGCGGATCAGCGTCGAGACTCTCAACCTGGACGCCGCGTCCTTCCGCCAGCTCGAGGGCATGCACACCGGCCCGGACGGCGTGGTCGACGGCGAGGCCGTGCGCGGCGAGGTGCTCGCGATCGTCGCCGAGCGCGGCAAGATGCAGAACCCGGTCACCGGCTCCGGCGGCATGCTGATCGGCACCGTCGACGAGGTCGGCCCGCTGAGCCCGCTGGGGCTCCAGGTGGGCGACCGGGTCGCCACGCTCGTCTCGTTGTCGCTGACGCCGCTGCGGATCGACGACGCCCTGGTGGGCTGGGACGGCCACAGCGAGCAGGTTCCGGCCCGCGGCCACGCGATCTTGTTCGGCCGTTCGATCGCGGCCCGGCTGCCGGCCGACCTCGACGCGACCCTGGCCCTGATGGTCATGGACGTCTGCGGTGCCCCGGCGCTGGTCGCCCGGGTCGTGCAGCAGTACCTGGCCGCCGGCACCGCCCCGACCGTCGCCGTCATCGGGGGAGCCGGCAAGTCCGGCTCGCTGGCGCTGGCCGCCGCTCGGGACGCCGGGGCGCGCCGCACCGTGGGCATCGTGCCGGTCGAGCACGAGCGCGAGCGGCTGACCACCGCCGGTCTCGCCGATGAGGTGGCGCTCGCCGACGCCCGCGACCCCGTCGCCCTGAGCGGCGCCGTCCAGGGGGCACTCGGCGCCGCCGCCGACATCACCGTCGTGTGCGTCGACGTCCCGGGGTGCGAGCACGGGGCCGTGCTGGCCACGGCGGACGGCGGCACCGTCGTGTTCTTCTCGATGGCCACCTCGTTCAGTGCTGCGGCCCTCGGCGCGGAGGGGCTCGCGGCCGACGTCACGATGCTCGTCGGCAACGGCTACGTGCCCGGCCACGCCGACTACGCCCTCGACCTGCTGCGCCGCGTCGCCGGCGTCCGCGCCCTGTTCGAGTCCCGCCTGCCGACCGACCAGCCCCGCTGACCGGCGAGACTGGCCCCGTGACCACCTCGCACAGCGTCCTGTTCCGCGGCGGCGACGTCTATACGCCCGCCGACCCGTTCGCGACCGCCCTGCTTGTCGTCGGTGACACCGTGGCGTGGGTCGGCTCCGACGACGCCGCAGCCGGGCACGCGGACGGCGCGGACGAGGTCGTCGACCTCGACGGTGCGCTGGTGACGCCGGCCTTCGTCGACGCGCACGCGCACGTGACCGAGACCGGGCTGGCGATGACCGGGCTCGACCTGCACGACGCGACGTCGCTGGCCGACGTCCTGCGCCGGGTCGAGGACGCCGGCCGGCGCAGCGGCGGCCGGCCCGTGCTCGGCACCGGCTGGGACGAGCGCGGCTGGCCGGAGGGCCGGGCGCCGAGCCGGGCCGAGCTCGATCGCGCCGCGTACGGCGGCTCGGTCTACCTGGCGCGCGTCGACGTGCACTCCGCGGTCGTGTCGAGCAGCCTGGCGGCCACCGCCGGCCTGCCCGGCCTGGACGGCTGGAACGACGACGGCCGGGTCGAGCGCGCCGCCCACCACGCGGCCCGCGATGCGACCCGGGCGGGTCTGGGCCAGGGGCAGCGCCACGCGTTGCAGCGCGCCGCCCTCCAGGCCGCCGCTGCCGCCGGGATCGGTGCCGTGCACGAGATGGCCGCACCGCACATCGGCACCGACGACGACCTGCGCGACCTGGTCGCGCTGTCGAGCGGTGAGGATCTGCCCGAGGTGCTCGCCTACCGCGGCGAGCTGGTGGCCGACGAGGCCGCCGCCCACGCGGTGCTCGAGCGCCTCGCACTGCCCGCCGGTGCCCTGCGCGGACTGGCCGGTGACCTGTGCGCCGACGGCTCGATCGGCTCGCACACCGCGAGCCTGCGCGCGCCGTACGACGACGATCCCGGGCACCGCGGCCACGGCTACCTCGACGCCGAGCAGGTGCGCGACCACGTCGTCGCCTGCACGCGGGCCGGCCTGCAGGCCGGCTTCCATGTGATCGGCGACGCGGCGCTGGACGCCGTCGTGGCAGGGCTGCAGGCGGCGGCGCAGACGGTGGGTGCGGCCGCCCTGCGTCGCTGCCGTCCCCGCCTCGAGCACGTCGAGATGCCGGACGCCGAGGCCGTGCGGGTGCTCGCCGAGCTAGGCGTGCACGCGAGCGTGCAGCCGACGTTCGACGCCTGGTGGGGCGGCCCGGGCGGGCTGTACCGCGAGCGGCTCGGCGAGGCACGAGCCCGCGCGATGAACCCCTACGCGGCGATGGCGGCGGCCGGCGTCCCCCTGGCTCTCGGCTCAGACTCGCCGGTGACGCCGTTCGACCCGTGGGCGGCGGTGCGGGCCTGCGCCTTCCACCACGAGCCCGACCAGCGGATCAGCGCACGCGCCGCCTTCCTCGCGCACACCCGCGGGGCCTGGCGGGCGGCCGGGTACGACGACCGCGGCGTGCTCGCCCCCGGCACCCCCGCCACCTATGCGGTCTGGCGGGCCGGCGACCTCGTCGTCCAGGCTCCGGACGACCGCATCCAGGCCTGGAGCACCGACCCGCGGTCGGGCACGCAGGGCCTGCCCGATCTGACCCCTGGCCTCGACCTGCCGCAGTGCTTGCGCACTGTCGTGGGCGGCCGCACCGTGTATGCCCGCGAAGGAGCCCTCCCGTGACCACCCGCCCCGTCCTCGAGCTCGACCCCCAGGTCGTGCGCACCGCCCGGCGCCTGGCCAAGAAGGCAGGCGCGCCGGTGGTCAAGCTCGCCCGAACGCACACCACGGTGTCGGTCGAGCGCGCGCTGCTGCGCCTGTCCGGCCTGGCCGGAGCCGACGCCGAGCGGGTGCCGTGGGTCAACCACCTGGTCGACGCGGTGCGCGCCGACGTCGGCCTCGAGCACGGCGTCGCGCTGCCGGTCTGGGACGCGCTGCTGCACGGCCAGGCACCGGACCTGCTCACCCTCGCCCAGAAGGCCAGCACCGGCGCCGTCGGCTTCCGGCTGCCCGAGGGCCGCGACGCCACCCGGGCCGCTGCCGCCGCCCGCCGGTCGGCCGGCGCCGGCGTGCGCGCCATCGACCGGCGCCGGGTCGAGCGCGACCGGCTGATCCGCCGGCTCGGCGATGCGCCACGGCGGCCGTGGATCTACCTCATCGTGGCGACCGGTGACATCTACGAGGACATCCCGCAGGCGCAGGCGGCGGCTCGCGAGGGCGCGGACGTCATCGCGGTGATCCGCTCCACCGGCCAGAGCCTGCTCGACTACGTCCCGGAGGGGGCGACCCGCGAGGGCTATGCCGGCACCTACGCGACGCAGGAGAACTTCCGGTTGATGCGGGCGGCGCTCGACGACGTCGGCAAGGAGCTCGGCCGGTACGTGCGGCTTACCAACTACGCCTCCGGGCTGTGCATGCCCGAGATCGCCACGCTCGCCGGCCTCGAGCGGCTGGACATGATGCTCAACGACTCGATGTACGGAATCCTGTTCCGCGACATCAACCCGGTGCGCACCTTCGTCGACCAGCGGTTCAGCCGCCAGGTGCACGCCCGTGCCGGCATCATCATCAACACCGGCGAGGACAACTACCTCACCACCGCGGACGCCGTCGAGGCAGCGCACACGGTCACGGTCAGCCAGCTGATGAACGAGTTCTTCGCCAAGGAGGCCGGGCTCGAGGACTGGCAGCTCGGGCTGGGCCACGCGTTCGAGATCAACCCCGCGCTGCCCGAGTCGTTCCGGCTGGAGCTCGCGCACGCGCTGCTGGCCCGCACGCTCTTCCCGGCCGCACCGCTGAAGTGGATGCCGCCGACCAAGCACATGACCGGCGACGTGTTCGGCGGCTACCTGCTGGACGGGTTCTTCAACCTCGTCGGCGCGCTCACCGGCCAGGGCATCCTGCTCGTCGGGATGATGACCGAGGCCGTCGTCACGCCCTTCCTGTCCGACCGCGACCTCGCCCTGCAGAACGTCCGGTACGTCATGGACGCCGCCGGCGGGCTCACCGAGGACTTCCACCCACCCCGCGACGGCTTCATCCAGACCCGCGCCCGCCAGGTGCTCTCGGAGGCGGTCGAGCTGCTCGAGCGCATCGTCGACGACACGATGCTCGAGGCGATCGCGGACGGCACGTTCGGCCTGATGAAGCGTCCCGCGAACGCCGGCAAGGGCCTCGACGGTGTCGCGCGCCGGGCACCCGGCTACGTCAACCCGGCGATCGACCTGCTCGAGGAAGGTGCGACCCGATGAGCCCCGAGGCACCGGCCACCCCGCCGACCATCGTGCGCCCGTACGGCGACACGACGGGCGACGGCATGGTCCAGATGTCGTTCACCCTGCCCCTGCCGCATGACAAGCGGGCCGAGGGCGCAGCGCTGCAGCTGGCCGGCAAGATGGGGATCGAGCCGGCCCTGCTGGTGCACGCCAAGGCGATGGGGCCGGACTTCACGTTCTTCGTGATCTACGGCTCGGTCAACCACCTGGTCGACGTCTCGGCCGTGCAGGTGCTCGAGCGCGAGTACCCCCTGCTGACCGCCAAGGAGGTCAACGCCGCCATCAAGTCGCGGCTGCGTCGTCGGCTGGTCGTCGTGGGCGCCTGCATCGGCACCGACGCGCACACCGTCGGCATCGACGCCATCCTCAACATCAAGGGATTCGCCGGTGAGAAGGGCCTGGAGTACTACCGCGAGATCACGGTCGTGAACCTCGGGGCCCAGGTGCTGGTCCCCGACCTGGTCGAGCGGGCCCGGGCGGAGAAGGCGGACGCCGTCCTGGTCTCGCAGGTGGTCACCCAGCGGGACGCGCACCTGCACAACACCAGCGAGATGTCGGCCGCGTTCCGTGAGGCCTACCCGGCGGGCAAGCGACCGTTGCTCGTCGTGGGCGGCCCACGGTTCGACGAGCTCGCGACCAAGCGGCTCGGCGTCGACCGCGTCTTCGGCAAGGGCACGACGCCCGGCGAGGTGGCCTCGTACCTCGTGCACGCCCTGATTCCCCCGCGTGAGAGGAAGTCCGCATGAGCAACGACCCCACGGGCCTGGTCGTCACCCACCGCCGCTACGTGCCGTACTCGCACGCGCACTACGCCGGCGACCTGGTCGACGGCGCCTACTCGCTGGCCGCGTTCGGGGACGTCGCCACCGAGGTGTGCATCCGCACCGACGGCGACGAGGGGCTGTTCGCCTCCTACTCCGACGTCCAGTTCCGCGCGCCGGTGCGGGCCGGTGACGTCCTGGAGATCGAGGCGCGCGTCGTACGGGTCGGCCGGCGCAGCCGCGAGATCGCCTTCGAGGCTCGGGTCGTGTGCCGGGGTCGGGCCGATCTGGGGGAGTCCGCGGCGCAGGTGCTCGACCCGCCACTCGTCGCCACGACGGCGACCGGCACGGTCGTCGTCCCGCCCCGCGCCGAGGGCTGACCGACCGCCTCGTGAGACCGCTCTCGGCGTGTCGCGCCGGACACGCCGGGAGCGCTCAGAATTCCGGGTGAACCCCCGGCGACGACTGAAAGCCGTTGACCTGCAACGATCCTGCGTCGCCGCAGGTCATGGGCCGGTTGACACCGACGCCAGGGTGAGTAAGTTTCGACACCGTCGTCCACCGTGGCGAACACGAGAGTCATCGCAGCCAGCGACGCCGTGACGGGTCGCAGGAGGGGGACAACCCGGGGCCAGAGGGGGCAGCACTGCCTCACTCGACCAGCCAGGCTCCCAGGGCCTCACCCCTCGACATGACCGGGGTGGACGCGGACGGGCCCGCCAGCGCTCAGTAGACAACACCGATCGACCTCGCACCCAGCGGGGAGACGGTGGCACCAACGGCGCGGCGGGCCCGGCCCATGTCCGCGACGGCCGGCAGGTAACGTGGCCTGGTGCACCCCGGACGTCGAGCGCCCGTACCGCTCGCCGTGGCGGTGCCCCAGGCCGTCGTCGCCGGTCTGCTCACCCGGCTGGCCTTTCCCGATCCCGGCTGGTGGCCGTTCGCCGTCCTCGGGGTGGCGCTGTGGTTCGCCGCCCTCGCCGGACGCCGCCCCCGGACCGCCGCCGTACTCGGCCTGCTCTACGGTCTCGCGTTCTTCGTCCCACTGCTGCAGTGGAGCGGGATCTACGTCGGCGCCCTGCCCTGGCTGGCACTGTCGACGCTGCAGGCTGCCTACCTCGCGCTGCTCGCCGTGCTGCTGCCCGGACTGGTGCCGCGCGCCGGGTGGCGGCTCCGTCGGGCCGTTGCGGCCACGGCGGTGCTGGCCGGTCTTTTCACCGCCCAGGAGGCGCTGCGCGACCGCACGCCGTTCGGCGGGTTCCCCTGGGGCCGGCTGGCGTTCGCGCAGTCCGACGCACCCTTCGTGCATCTCGCCGCGCTGGGCGGTGCCCCGCTGGTGACGTTCGCGGTGGCCTGGTGCGCCGCCGCGCTCGCCTGGGCCGGCGTCGTCCTGGTCGACCACCGGGCCCGGCTCGCCGGAGACCGCCAGGCCCAGCTGCAGACCACGGTCGCGGCGGCCCTGGCGCTCGCGGTGGTGGGCAGCGGGCTGGCGGTATCGCTGCCGACGACCGGTCGCACCATCGAGGTGGCCGGCATCCAAGGCGACGTACCGGAGGCGGGGCTGGAGTTCAACGCCGAGCGCCGCGCCGTGCTCGACAACCACGTGAAGGGCACGCTGGCCCTGGCGGCGCGGGTGGCCGCCGGCGGCACGCCCCGCCCTGACGTGGTGATCTGGCCGGAGAACGCCTCCGACCTCGACCCGTACCAGCAGGCTGACGCGCGCCGGGTCATCGACGAGGCCGTCGACGCGATCGGCGAGCCGGTGCTCGTCGGCGCGGTGCTGGACCGCCCCACCGGCCGTCTCACCAACGCCTCGATCGCGTGGAGCCCAGGGACGGGGCCTGGGCCGCTGTACGCCAAGCGTCACCCGGTGCCCTTCGGCGAGTACATCCCGTACCGCTCGTTCTTCCGCCGGTTCAGCACCCAGGTCGACCTGGTGCAACGGGACTTCGTCGGCGGCCGGACCCCCGGGGTGCTCGAGCTCGGGCCGGCGCGGGTCGGGATCGCCATCTGCTTCGAGGTGGCCTACGACGACCTCGTCCGCGACACCGTCCGCGGGGGAGCGGACCTGCTCGTCGTCCAGACCAACAACGCGACGTTCGGCTTCTCCGACGAGGCGGTGCAGCAGCTGGCCATGTCGCGGCTGCGAGCCATCGAGCACGGCCGGGCCGTCGCCCACGTGTCGACGGTGGGCGTCAGCGCGCTGATCATGCCGGACGGCCGCGAGGTCACCACCAGCCGCCTGTTCACCCCGGCGACGTTGCAGGCCGCCCTGCCGTTGCGAACCCAGCTGACTGTCGCCGACCGCCTCGGCAGCTGGGTCGAGGCGGCGCTCGTGGCCCTCGGCCTGCTCGGTGGCCTGGCCCTGCGGCTGCGCCCCTGGACGCCTCGGACGGTGCGCGGGACGCGGCCGGTAGGCTCTGGCTCCGCCGCGGACGACGTCCAGGGACCCGAGGCGCAGCAGGCGGTCGAGCGGGCGGAGGCAGGGTGAGCGGGTCCCAGCAGGGCACGGAGCGGGTGCTCGTGGTCATCCCAACGTATGAGGAACGCGACAACCTCGGCCCGATCGTGGCCCGCGTGCGAGCGGCCGTGCCGGACGCCGACGTGCTGGTCGCCGACGACAACTCCCCGGACGGCACGGGCGACCTCGCCGACACCCTCGCCGCGGCCGACGACCACGTGCACGTGCTGCACCGGCAGGGCAAGCAGGGGCTGGGCGCTGCGTACCTGGCCGGCTTCGCCTGGGGGCTCGAGCGCGGTTACGACGTCCTGGTCGAGATGGATGCCGACGGCTCGCATCAGCCCGAGCAGCTCCCGCGCCTGCTGTCCGCGCTCGTCGACGCCGACCTCGTGCTCGGTTCCCGGTGGGTCCCCGGCGGTCGGGTCGAGAACTGGCCGGCGCTGCGCAAGCTGATCTCGCGGGGCGGGACGACGTACACGCGGCTGGCGCTCGGCGTCCCGATCCGCGACGTCACCGGCGGCTTCCGGGCCTTCCGCGCCGACGCGCTGCGCCGGCTCGACCTGCACGACGTCGCCTCGCAGGGCTACTGCTTCCAGATCGACCTCGCCTGGCGGGCCGTCCAGCGTGGGCTGCGGGTGGTCGAGGTGCCCATCACGTTCGTCGAGCGGGTACGCGGCGAGAGCAAGATGAGCGGCGCGATCGTCCGCGAGTCGTTGGTGCGGGTCACCGTCTGGGGGCTGGCGCACCGCGGCGCTCAGCTCAGCGCACTGGCCCGCGCGCGGTCCCGGCGATGACCGCAGGGCCGGCGGGCGGGCCGCGTCGTCCGCGAGGACGGCGGCTGCTCACGGTGCTGGTCGTGGCGCTGCTGGTGGTGCCCACCCTGGAGATCGCGGTGATCATCGCGGTGGGCCGCACCATCGGCGGCTGGCCCACCCTGGGGCTGCTGCTGCTGGAGTCGGCGTTCGGTGCCTGGCTGGTGCGTCGGGAGGGGTCGCGGGCCTGGGGCGCGCTCGTCCAGGCGTTGTCGTCGGGCCGGATGCCCTCAGGCGAGCTGAGCGACGCGGCCTTGGTGCTGGTCGGCGGGACGCTGCTGCTGACGCCCGGCTTCCTCACTGACGTGGTCGGCTTCGCGTTCGTGCTGCCGGTCACCCGGCCGCTGGCCCGACGGGCCCTCACCCAGCTCGTGGAACGGCGGCTGCTGCGCGCCAGCGGAGTCTTCCGTCCCGGCCCCGTCGTGCCCGGACAGGTGGTCGAGGGCACCGTCGTCGACGACGAGCCCGACGACCCCGACGGCCCCGGACACGGCGGAGCCGGCCGCACCAGCTAGGGGGTCTGGTGCGACCGGCTCACGGTCGGGCTGCTGGCCGGAGGGGGGAACTGGCCGCAGCCGCACCGGGCAGCGCGCTCCGGGGGAGTCAGGCGCTGCGGCGGTGGCGGGTGGGCCGCTGCGCTGCGCGCAGCAGCGCGAGGCGCTCGTCGAGCAGCACCTCGAGCTCGGCGATCGAGCGCCGCTCGAGCAGCATGTCCCAATGGGTACGGGCCGGCTTGCTCGGCTTGACGTCCGGGCGCTCGGAGTCGACCAGCAGAGCCTCGGCTCCGCACTTGCACTCCCACAGCGCCGGGACCTCGGCCTCGACGGAGAACGGGATGCGCGTCACGTGGCCGCGCGGGCAGTGGTACTCGGCCAGGGTGCGGGCGGCCGGCTCGACACCCTCGTCGCTCTCGAGGCTCTGTGCGCCCAGTCGGGTGCCCCGCAGGCTCTTGTCACTCATGTCCGTACCCTCCTCGGACGGGTCGGTGGGTCCCGTCACCTGAGAGAACGCGCTGCGGGCCCCCACCTGTTCCATCGCCGGTGTGGAGATGCCGTGAAGGGCTGCTGACCTGCGCTGTCAGAGCACGGACGGCTCGATGTTGCCCGCGTCCCGGATGCCCTGCCGCACGTCGACCGTGCGCAGGATCAGTCCGCCCAGCACGAAGAAGACGATCAGCGCGAGGATCGCCGGACGGAAGGAGTCGGTGAGCTGGTGCACCAGCCCGAACAGCAGCGTCCCGAACCAGCTGGTCCCACGCTCGCACGCCTGGTAGAGGCTGAAGTACTCGGCTTCCCGGCCGCGCGGCACAAGCTGGCTGTACAGCGAGCGCGACAGCGCCTGGCTGCCACCGAGCACCAGTCCGATCAGGACGGCCAGCGCTAGCCAGAGGGTGAACTCGCCGCGCGGCAGGAAGAACCCGAACGTGACGACCGCGGCCCACAGCACGAGGCTGCTCAGCACGACGTCGCGGGCGCCGTACCGGCCCGCGGCGCGGCCGAACAGCAGCGCGCCCCCGAACGCCACGACCTGCACGAGCAGGATGGTGAGGATCAGCTGGTTGGTGCTGAAGCCGAGCTGCTCGGCGCCGTACACGCTCGAGACGCCGATGACGGTCTGGATGCCGTCGTTGAAGAACAGGTACGCCAGCAGGAACCGGAGGGTCTGCGGGAAGCCGCGCAGGTGCCGGAAGGTGTTGACGAGCTGGCCGAACGCCTCGCCGACCACCGAGCCCTGTACCGGCGCCACGTTGACCGGTGGTCGGTCGCGCAGCCCGAGGTACGGCACCAGGGTGAACGCTCCCCACCACACCCCGGCGGTCAGCAGGCTCCACCGGACGGCCTCGCCGGTGGTCAGACCGATGGAGTCGTGCAGGGTGACGAGACCGAGGTTGATGCTGAGCAGGACGAACCCGCCGAGGTAGCCAAGCGCCCAGCCGCGGCTCGAGACGCGGTCGCGCTCGTCCGGCGTGGCGATCTGGCACAAGATCGCGTCGTACACCACGAGCGAGGCTCCCAGGCACATGCTCGCGACCATGAGCAGGACGACGCCCAGCTGCCAGCCGCTGCCCTGCACGAACCACATGGCGGCCGCGGCCGCCGACCCCACCCAGGCGAAGCCGGCGAGGATCCGCCGCTGGTGCGGGGAGCGGTCGGCGACTGCGCCCACCACGGGCAGCACCAACGCCGACAGGATCGTCGCGAACGTGACGGCGTAGAACACCAGCGAGCCGGGGCTCACCGGCAGGCCGAGCACGGACAGGTCGGTGGTGCAGGTCGCGTCGGACGGCTGGCCGGGGCAGGCCGCGGCCTTGGCGACGGTGGTGAGGTACGGCGCGAACAGCACTGTGGCGGTGGTGGTGACATAGGCCGAGTTGGCCCAGTCGTAGAAGTACCAGGCGCGCTGCTCGCGGCGTCGCTCGTCCGGGGCGAGGTCCGCCGGCCCCTCGGCGGCCGCCGGCACGTGGGCGTTGGTCACGAGGTGCTCCCCAGGGCTGGACGCCGGGAGGGCCGGCGAGCGGATGCTGGGCCGATCATGCCCTGCGCGCGCGGCGATCGCGCAGCACTTGGCCGAGCGTGTCCGCCCGGTCGGTGATGATCCCGTCGACGCCCAGGTCGAGCAGCCGGTGCATCTGCGCCGCGTCGTTGACCGTCCACACGTGCACCTGCAGCCCGAGCCGGTGCGCCACCTCGACCGAGTGCCGGGTGACGACCCGCAGCGGCCCGGCGCCGGCTGGCACCTGGAAGGCCACCGCACCGGGGTCGGCTGGGCGAGCCAGGCGGTCGCCCAGCCGGCCAGGCAGCAGACTCGCGAACCGCCACCGCGTGACGCCGCGGCGGCCGGGCGAGCTGGCGACGTCCGGGCCGAGCAGCCGGCGCAGGGCTGCCGTGCGGCGGTCGTCGAACGCCGCCACACACACCCGCCGGATAGCCCCGGCCCGGGTCAGGACGTCCGCGACCGGCGTGATGGCCGCCCAGTCCTTGACGTCGATGTTGACCCGCAGGTCCGGCCAGCTTTCGAGCAGGTCGGCGAGCCGCGGGACCACTTCGGCGCCACCCACCCGTACCGCGCTGAGCTCGCGCCAGGTGAGGTCGGCGATGGCGCCTCGACCGTCGCTCACCCGGTCGAGCACGGCGTCGTGGAAGGCGACCACGACGCCGTCGCGGGTGGCGTGGACGTCGGTCTCGACGTGCGTCATGCCGAGCTCGACGGCCGCAGCGAACGCCGTCATGGTGTTCTCGAGCCCGTGCCGCGAGAAACCCCGGTGCGCCATGGCCACCGGGCCTTCGACGTCAAGGTAGGGATGCGGCGGGTAGGGGGGCACCCGGCCACGCTACCGATCAGCGGGCGAACTCCCAGTGCCACGGCTCCGGCTTGGAACCGGCCGGGCCGGCCCAGTCGGGGGCGAACCAGCCGAGCAGGGGGGCGTGGGCCAGCATCCAAGCGTGCTCGGCGGTGCCGAAGGACTGGACGCCGCCGCACAGGTCGACCGCCACACCCCAGCCGTGCTTGCTGGAGCCCGGCTTGGCCGCGAGCGTCGGCTTGGCGGCGTACACCGCCACCTGCGCGGCCAGCGACCGGTAGGAGTCGCTCACGCACAGCGACACGCCGAAGTGCTCCGCGTACTGGTGCGAGAGCTTGGTCAGCGCGGCGGCGGCGTCTGCTCGCAGGTGCTGGCCGGGAGCCGCCCACACCGGGCAGAGCGCCGACAGCGGGATCATGCCGTTCGGGAATCCGGTGGTGGGCTGGCCGGTGCACGAGCCGGCCGACAGCGTCCCGGCCGCGCCGGCTGCGGCGGCGGCCGCCTGGGCGGCACGCAGGTTGGCCCGCTGGCTCGCCGTCAGCGCGGCGCGCCCCGCCAACCGGGCCTGGCGTGCCTGCAGCTGCCGGGCCGCCACGGCCGCCTGGCTCTGCAGCGTTCGGAGCCGGACGAGCGCGGCGGTGGCGCTGGCCCGGGAGGCCGTGGCCTGGGTCGCCGCCAGCTCCGCCAGCTGGGTCGCCTGCGCCTGGAGGGTCACCGAGTCCTGCAGGCGCTGGACGGCACGCCCACCGGCCACGCCGACCTGCTCGAGCACCGAGAGGGTGTGCGCGACGTCCCCGGTGCTGTCACCCTCGAGCGCCACCAGCCAGCCTTCGTAGGTGCCCATTGGGCCACCCACCGAGTAGGTGTCGCGGGCCCACCGGCCCAACGCGTCCTGCTGCACCGTGAGGTCACCCTGCAGCCGGGCGAGCACCGCCAGGTTCGCGGCACGGGTGCGCTCGGCCTCGGCCTCGGCCGCCCGAGCCTGCCCGAGCTGCTCGAGGGCGGCCGAGATCTGGCCGCTGAGCGCCTGCAGCCGCTCGAGCGCCGCCTGGAGCGCGGCGTCCGTGGTGCGTTGCTGGGCGGCGAGCGCGGCAGCCTGGTCCAGCTGTGCCTGCACCTGTTCTGGGGTCAGTGCGTCCTCGTCCACGGGCTTGGCCGGGGGATCCGGCACGACCGTCGCGCGCCGCGGCGAGCTCGTCGTCGACCGGGTCGAGGGCGCGCCCCGGGGGGTCGACGTGCTGGGCGTCGCGGAGCCAGTCGTCGCGGTGGTGGTGGTGGTGGTGGTGGTCTGGTCGGCGTGCTCGTGGGCGTCCCGGTCGGGGTGCCGGTGGGGCTGGCGGTCGGGGTGTCGGTGGGGCTGGCGGTCGCGCCGGACCCTGCCAGCCCGGACGACGCGGCGTCGGCCAGGGCCTGCGCGTCAAGCGGGATGTCGGTCGGCGAGGCCGTCGGTGTGTCGGTGGGCGAGGCCGTCGGTGTGTCGGTGGGCGAGGCCGTCGGGGACGTGACCGTGGCACCCGCCGGCCCGGCCCAGGCAAGCACGATCGCGGCCGTCGTCGCCATGGCGACGACGGCCAGGCTCGCTCTGCGCAGACCGGTCACGAGGACGACGGTAGACCCGAAACCTCCGACAAACATTGAGACCGCCGATGACAAACTCGCAACGTGCGAAACTGCTGTGACGCAAGTGAAACTGAGGGCAGAATGACGCAGATGAGCAGTGGGCCGGGCGACGGCACGGCCGAGGTGTTCGACACCCACCTCGCGCAGTGGCAGCAGTGGCAACAGGCACCGTGGGGACGGCTGCGCTACCGCGTCGTCGAGGCGCTCCTCGACCGACACCTGGCGGACCTGACCGGGTCGGGGACGTCGCTGGCCGTCCTTGACGTGGGTGGCGGCGACGGGGCTGACAGCGTGCGTCTCGGCGCCCTCGGGCACCGGGTGGTGGTGGCCGACCAGTCCCGGGCGATGCTGGAGTCCGCGCAGGCCCGCGCCACCGCAGCAGGGGCCGAGGTTCGCACGGTCGAGGTGGGGCTCGACGGAGTGGCCGCGCACCCCGACGTCCGCGCCCTGCTGCCGGCCGGCGCGGACGTCGTGCTGTCGCACAACGTCCTGCAGTACTGCGACGACCTCGACGCCGCGGTGCGCCAGACCCTCGCCGTCGCGCGCCCCGGCGCCCTGGTCTCGGTGATCGTCACGAACCCGGTCTCGCACGTGCTCCGCCGGGTGGTGCGCGACCTCGACCCGGGCGCCGCCCTCGAGGTCCTCGACCAGCCCACCTTCCCGACGATCACCTTCGGCCACGCGGTGCACCGGATCAGCTGGCAGGAGGGCGCGGCCGCGCTGGAACGGTCCGGCTGCCGGGTCGAGGCACGCTACGGCGTGCTGTGCGTCAACCACCTGGTCACTGCGGACGAGCGCAAGCACGACCCGGGGTTCCTGGCCGACCTCGAGCGGCTCGAGCTGGCCCTGGCCGATCGCGACCCGTACCGCGACATCGCGTCCATGTGGATGCTGGTCGGCCGAGCGTCCGGCGCGGCAGGCGCCGACGGCGAGCAGTGAGTCGGTAGAGTCCGGCCTCGTGGCAGACCGCTGGCCGATCGACCCCGACTCCGCGCCACCACCGCCACACCACCTGGCCGGTCACGACCGGCACTGGGACCTCCTGCTGGTGATCGCGGCGGGCGGGGCCATCGGCAGCCTGGCGCGCTGGGCCCTGACGCGGTTGCTGCCTGTTGCACCGGACGTGCCGTGGGCCACCGTCGTGGCGAACCTGCTCGGCTGCCTGGCGCTGGGGGTGCTCATGGTCGTCGTGCTCGAGAGCCACCGACCCCACCACTACGTGCGGCCGTTCCTCGGCATCGGCGTGCTGGGTGGGTTCACGACGTTCTCGACGTACGCGCTCGACGTCCGGACGTTGGCCGCGGACGGCCGTCTGCTGGTCGCCGCGCTCTACCTCGTCGGCTCGGTCGTCGGCGGGCTGCTGGCCGTAGGTCTCGGGATCGCCGTCACCCGAGCGGTCACCTCAGCCGATGAGCGCGCGCAGGTCGCACCGTGACGCTGCTGCTCGTGCTGATCGGCGGTGCCGTGGGCGCGCCGCTGCGGTACCTGGCCGACCAGCTGGTCAGCGCGCGTACCGCCTCGACGTTCCCGTGGGGGACCTTGGCGGTGAACGTCGTCGGCTCGCTGGTGCTGGGCCTGACGGTTGGTGCGGTCTCCTCGGCCGGTGGCCCGAGCTGGGTGCTGTCCCTGGTGGGCACTGGTGCGTGCGGTGCCCTCACGACGTTCTCGACTTTCTCGTTCGAGACAGTGCGGCTGGTCGAGGACGGCCGGTGGGCGGCGGCGGGTGCCAACGTGCTGGGGTCGGTGTCGGCGGCGCTGGCCGCGTGCGTCGCCGGGTACGCGCTCGCCGCGGCGCTCTGGTGAACGCCGCGGCGAGGTTGCCAGGACCGGTCGGTCAGGACTCGGTGAGTGTCGTGGGTGCGCCGTGCACGGACGGGATGGTGCCGAGCTTGCCGGCCTGGAAGTCCTCGAACGCCTGCACCACCTCGGCCCGGGTGTTCATCACGAACGGGCCGGCCCAGGCCACGGGCTCGCGGATCGGCTGACCGCCGAGCACCAGGACCTCAAGATCTGGCTCGGCCAGCGGCTGGCTGGTGGCTGCGTCGACCTGGAGGTGGTCGCCGGGGCCGAGCACGACCAGCTGCCCCTTGCGGACCGGGCGGCGGGTGCTGCTCACGGTGCCCTGGCCGGCAAGGACGTAGACCAGCGCGTTGAAGTCGCGTCGCCACGGCAGGCTCAGGCGCGCGCCGGGCGAGACGGTGGCGTGCACGAACGCGATGGGTGTGTGGGTCGATCCCGGCCCACGATGGCCCGCGACGTCCCCGGCGATGACGCGGACCAGCACGCCGCCGTCCGGGCTGGTGAGCAGCCCGGCGTCCCCGCCGCGCAGGTCCTGGTAGCGCGGCTGAGCCCACTTGTCCGCGCTCGGCAGGTTGACCCACAGCTGCACGCCGTGGAACAGCCCACCGCTGACGACCAGTTCCTCCGGCGGGGTCTCGATGTGCAGCAGGCCGGACCCGGCCGTCATCCACTGCGTGTCGCCGTTGGTGATGCGGCCGCCGCCACCGTGGGAGTCCTGGTGGTCGAAGATCCCGTCGATGATGTACGTGACCGTCTCGAAACCGCGGTGCGGGTGCCAGGGCGTGCCCTTCGGCTCGCCCGGCGCGTACTCGACCTCGCCCATCTGGTCCATGTGGATGAACGGGTCGAGGTCGGCCAGGTCGACCCCGGCGAACGCGCGGCGCACCGGGAAGCCCTCGCCCTCGAACCCGCTCGGCGCGCTGGTGACGCTCTTGATCGCGCGCTCGGTGCTGTGCTGCGGGTCGACGTCGTCGATCCGGGGCAGCACGGTCAGGTCGGGGACGGTGATCGCGGGCATGGCAGCCTCCTGCTGATGTAATTGCGACTTCAACTATCGCATGCAGGAACGTCGCCTGTCACCCCGTGATTCCCGCTCCCGCTCGGGGGAGGGGGCACCCCAACGCCCGCTTCATGCCCTCGTGCGTGCCGACGTAGCCGAGCCGTTCGTAGAACCGGTGGGCGGCGGTTCGCCGCTTGTCCGAGGTGAGCTGGATCAGCCGGGCGCCGCGGTCATAGGCCACCTGCTCAAGGTGACGCATCAGTGCGGCGCCGATCCCGAGGCCGCGGTGTGCCGGGGACACCCGCACCGACTCGACCTGGGCGCGGGTTCCTCCGCGGCGCGACAGATGGTGCAGCAGCGTCAGCTGGGCGCAAGCGACCAGCTGGCCCTCCAGCTCACCGACGACGAGCCCGTCGTGCGGGTTGGCGTCGATCAGCGCGAACGCCTGGTAGTACGCGGCGTCAACGTCGGAGCCCGGAGCGGCTTCACGCCCCGCCGCGATCTCGTCGTCATAGATGAGGCCGACGACCGCCGGCACGTCGGACGAGGTGGCCGGTCGAAAACTCAGTGAGCCCATCGGCCCATCCTGCAGGCTCACTCGAGCAGGGCCAGCAGCGAGCGGGCGTAGGCGCTCTCGACATCTGGATCCGCTGCTGAGCGGCGCCGACCGCTGACGTCGACGGTCACGGTGGCCCCGGCGCCGGTCCGTTCGAGCGAAACGAAGCTTTCGCCGAGCAGCGTGCGCAGCTGCTCCTCCCGGGGGAGCCAGAGCACGTCGTCGACCTCGACGCTGTCCATGGCCCACTCCGTGGTGCCGTTGAAGCCGATCACCTGCCGGTCCACCAGCTCCTGAACCTCCACGGTCATGTCACTGATGACGAACACGTCCGAGTCCATGTCGCGGTCCGGGACGACGAACCGGTCTCCTGCCTCCGGCACCCAGCGCACCCCGGCCGCGCGAAGCCGACGGGACAGCTCGATCGAGATCATCACCTCATCCTGCCCCCGGTTCGTGGTCGCCGCCCGGCGTACAGAAGGTTGCAGCATTCGACCGGTGGCCGGCTGCCGTTGTGCTCAGTGCTGCCTCCGCCGACCTCTGACGAAGCCGAATACCGCTGACTTGTGCACGGCGGGGCGGTCAGTCGTGCCGGCCGGTCCACTCCAGCAGCCGGTCGACGTCCCACGTGGTGACGATCCGGTCGGCGGGCACGCCGCACGCCACCGCCCGCTCGACGCCGTACGGGCGCCAGTCGAGCTGCCCCGGGGCATGGGCGTCGGTGTCGAGGCTGAACAGGCAGCCCGTCTCGACGGCCAGCCGCAGCAGCTCCTTGGGCGGGTCCAGGCGTTCGGGTCGCGCGTTGATCTCGACGGCCACCCCGAACTGGCGACAGGCCTCGAACACGATCTCGGCATCGAAGTCGGACGGCGGACGCGGCTTGCCGGTGCGGGTGTTCTTCGTGACATACCGGCCGGTGCAGTGCCCGAGGACGTCGGTGTGCGGGTTGGCGACGGCGTTGACCATCCGCCGGGTCATCGCCTGGCTGTCCATCCGCAGCTTGGAGTGCACCGACGCGACCACGACGTCCAGCTGCGCGAGCATCTGGGGCGACTGGTCGAGCGCGCCGTCGTCCAGGATGTCGACCTCGATCCCGCTGAGGAAGCGGAACGGCGCAAGCTCGGCGCCCACCCGCTCGACCACCTCGAGCTGACGGGTGAGCCGCTCGGCCGACAGCCCGTTGGCGACGGTGAGCCGGGGGGAGTGGTCGGTGAGCGCGAGGTACTCGTGGCCGAGCTCGGCGGCGGTGCGGGCCATCTCGTCGATCGGGCTGCCGCCGTCGCTCCAGTCGGAGTGGCTGTGCAGGTCACCGCGCAGGCGGCTCAACAGCTCGCGGCCGGCGTCGTCGAGCTCGACCACCTCGTCGCCGCGCTCGCGGAGGGTGGCGAGGTACTCCGGGACCTCGCCGTCCAGGGCCTGTCGGATCACGGTCGCGGTGCGCTCCCCGATGCCCCCGAGCTCGGTGAGCGTGCCGGCCGCACGCCGACCGGCCAGCTCGGCCGGGTCCGTCGTCGCGACCACGCCGGCCGCCGTGCGGAACGCCTGCACGCGGTACGACGACTCCAGGGCACGTTCCAGCCGGAAAGCGATCTCACGCAGCGCCTCGAGCGGGTCCATCGCGTCATTGTGGCGCAACGGATCGCAGCTGGTGGACGCAGGGATCAGGCGACGTGCAGGAAGGGGCGGACCCGGTCGACGGCCTCGGTGCGGCTGGCCACGTTCAGCCGCACGAACACGTTCTCCAGGTGCTTGCGGACGGTCGCCTCGGACACGCCCAGGACTCGCCCCACCTGCTGGTTGCTCGCGCCCGAGGACACCCGGCGCAGGATCTCCCACTGGCGGGGCGTGAGCTCGGGCTGCCCGCTGAGCTCGCGCTGGCGGCGCAGGTGCAGCTCGCTCAGGTGCGGACGGATGACCCGCAACAGCAGCAGGTCGCGGTCCGAGAAGTCGGGGCCGTCCAAGCGGAAGAGCAGCAGGCGCCGGTCGATGACCCCCTGCGGGGGCAGCGGGACGAGCACCTCGTGCCGCACGCCCCAGCTGGCCGTCAGCGCGCCCATCCGGGTCTGCGCGTACTCCCGGTCACCCATCTGGTCCGAGCGCCGCAAGACCGTGGTGTAGTCACCGGAGTCCTGGGGGTAGCTGCAGCCGCCTTCGCCCCAGAAGGCCGCCCAGAACTCATTGCTGAGGTCTGGGTCGTCGCCCTCGAGGTCGTAGCTCACGCCCTCGTCGGTGACCTCCACGCCGCTCAGGACCCGCCGGCGGGCGTCCATGAGCTGGAAGGTCATGTCGTCGCAGGGGATCAGCGTGCGCAGCCCCACGAGCACCTCGGAATAGAACTGCTCGACGTCGTCTGCTGCCTGGGCACGCTCGAGGACCTCGAGAGCGGCCCGCAGCTCGCCGTCGGTGACGATGGTTGACATGTCACTCACCTCCGGAGGGCGGCCGATCGGCCAGCGCTCCTGCCAGGCTACGGGGCCGCGGCCGGCTTGGACATGCGCGCTTCCGCGTACGCGGTTCGGCGCGCGCACAACGTCGAATTCCGCCCGACGCCGAACCCGAGGAATGTTCTGGGGGAGCCGACGACCCGTCGCTCACGGCCCCCGGGCCGACTGATCAGGAGGTCATCATGTCCCGTTTCTCCAGCATCATCGGCCGACTGCTCGCTGTCGTCGCCGCCTCGTTCACCGGGCTCATCGTGGCTGCCACCCAGGCCACCGCGATGGTGCCGCAGCCGGACGGCGGATCGCCGGCCGGCTCGGGGCCAGCTCCGCTGGACCCGGTGAGCCCGTCCGCTCTGACGTCACCCTGGCTGATCATCGCCGTCGTGGCCGTCGCGGCACTCATCGCGGTGACGGCCCTGGCCCTGCGGTCGCAGCGCAGCCCGCGCGCGCACCCGCACCCCGCGAGCTGACGCCAACCGGCTGTTTCAGCAGGAGAGGTCTCGTCCCGATCCGGGGCGAGACCTCTCCCGAGGGGTGCTCGCGCCCAGCTCGTAACGCCGATAATGAACATTATGTCACTTCACGGTTCGGGGCACGGAAGTCGCTCCCTCGCTATCGTCCTCACGTGGACGTGGCGCGACCGGGTCGAGTGATCCTGCTGAGCGGTCCGTCGAGCGCCGGCAAGAGCAGCATCGGCCGAGCCCTGCTGTCATTGCTCGCCGACCCGTGGTTCCTCGTCCCGGTCGACGCCATCAACGCCATGCGCGCAACTGTCCACCGCCGACCCCAGGACGACGGTGACGTCGCCGAGATGCTGCGGCGGACCCGGCTGGGCTACCACCGGGCTGTCGCCGCCCTCGCCTCGGTCGGTAACGACGTCATCATGGACTACCCGCTCAGCGAGCCGTGGCGACTGGACGACCTCGTCGACGTGCTCGCCCCGTACGACGTCACGCTGGTCGAGGTGACCTGCGCGGCCGGTGAGCTTGACCGGCGCGAGCGCGCGCGCGGTGACCGGCCCGCTGGACTCGCCCGCTCCCAGTCGCGCTCGCATCCGCGCGGTGGGTGCGACATCACGATCGACACCACCGACACCAGCCCCGAGGAAGGCGCCAGGACCCTCGCCGACCAGCTCGCGGCACTCGCTCCACCGAAGGCGTTCGACCGGCTTCGCGCAGCCGCCCTCAGCAGTGGCGCTCGCGCCACTCCTCCTCCAGCATCGCGAACACCAACAGGTCGCCCCACTCCCCCTTGAAGATTTCGCAATGCACCAGATGCGCCTCCTGGCGCATCCCGACCCGCCGCATCAGCACTGAGGACGCCGTGTTGCGCGGGTCGCACTGGCCGATCATGCGATGCAGCCCCAGCCAGTCAAACCCCAAGCGCAGCAACGCTTCTGCGCCCTCGGTGCCAAGTCCTTGACCCTGCTGGTCGCGCCCGAGGATGAAACCGATCTCGCCCTGCCGGTGCTGCACGCTGCGCAGGAACAGGGTCAGCTCGCCGACGAACCGGCCGTCGTCTCGGCGCTCGGCCACCAGCCGCAGCACCTGGTCGTCCTCATCCATCGGCGGCGAGCTGAGCCGCTCGGCGAGGCCGAGCGCCACCTGCTCGCGCGAGCGCGGCTCGTAGGGCACGTAGCGCACCAGGTCGGGGTCGGACTGCAGCGCCAGGAGGTCGTCCAGGTCGCGTGGCTCGAACAGACGCAGCCGCAGTCGCTGGGTCAGGACGGGGAACTGCTCGTGGAGCGTCGAAGGTTGGCTCACTGGCTCACTCCCCCAGGTCGAACCGCAGCATGCTCACCCGGGCAGCCTTCCATAGCGCCCGCCCAGCCGACATGCGGAAGGATCGCCGACTGTGACGAGACTGCTGCTGGTGCGGCATGGCCAGACCGAGTGGGCGCTGAGTGGGCGGCACACCGGGCTGACCGACGTCCCCCTCACGGCGCACGGCGAGCAGCAGGCCCGGGCGCTCGCGCCGTTCCTCGCCGCGATCCCTGGCCTGCGCGCGGTCACCAGCCCGCTGCGCCGCGCGACCCGCACCGCCCAGCTGGCCGGACTCCCCCGAGCGGACGTCGACCCCGACCTCGTCGAGTGGGACTACGGCGGTTACGAGGGCCTGACCACCCCGCAGATCCGCCAGCGCACGGGCCACGCCTGGACTGTCTTCGCCGACGGCGTCGTCCCCGGCGACACCCCCGGCGAGACGCTGGAGCAGGTGGCCGCGCGGTCCCGTCGGGTGCTGGAACGCGTGCGGCCGATGATGACAGAGAGTGACGTGGTGCTGGTGGGACACGGCCACGCCCTGCGCGTCCTGGCCAGCTGCTGGCTGGGCGGCGAGCCCGACCTGGGCGCTCATCTGCTGCTCGACCCCGCCACGGTGAGCGTGCTCGCCGTCGAGCACGACGTGCCGGCGATCTCGTCCTGGAACGCTTCGCCAGCCGGCCAGAGGTGACGGGGCCCGGGGTGAAGTCGTTGACCGGGAACGCCTACAGTGTCCTGCGGTCCCCGTCCGCGCCAACCGCCCTGGAGCCGACTTGTGAGTGTTCTCGACCGACTCACCGCCTCGCCAGGCATCTACTGGGGTGAGGGCCACGGCCCAGGCGGTGGCCGGTTCGTCGCGCGGGTCTCGCTCCAGCGCCACGATGACGCAACGCTGACATTTGACTACGAAGCGTGGTCGCCAGAGAGCGGCCTGCAGCACGCCGAGTCGGCCCGGCTGGCCCGTACCGGCAGCACCGTCACGCTGGCCGCCACCTCCAACGGCGGCGACGACATCATGGTGTTCCGCGAGGGCGACCCAGGCGTCTTCGGCAGCCTCGGCGAGCAGCGCGTCGGGCTGGTGATCACCAGCGACGAGCATCAGCTCACTTTCTCCTGGTGGTGGACGGGGCGCGACGGGCAGCTGCGCGAGCAGTCGCGAGCGGTGGTCGCCCCGATGCGGCAGATCGTGCCGGCACCCGCCCTTCCGTCCTCGACCCCCGACGACTCCCCTGCCGTCCACCCGTCAGCTGACCAGGTGGACGAGGTGGACGAGGTCGACGAGGTGGATGAGGTGGACGAGGAACCGGCGGCCGGTTCGGCTCCGGAGCCCGAGCTGGAGCCTGGCCCGGAAGTCGACCGAACCCCGGACGACGACGTCGAAGCAGCCGGCGACCGCGAGACCCCGCCGGGCAGCGTTCCCTGGCCTGGCATCCTCGTCCTGCACGGCACGAGCACCGGTCTGGTGGCCCAGCGACTGGCCGCCCGGCTGACCCGAGCCGCCGTGGTGCGCACCGACCTGTTCGACCGCGCCGTCCGTGGCACCGCGGGCAAGCCCGATCCCGCACTGCGGCAACGGATCGCACTGTCGGTGGTGCAGGGCTATGCCGCTACCGGGCACCCGGTGATCCTGCACGGCGCGAGCACCCGTAGTGAGCACGAGGCACTCGTGGCAGCGATCTCCGGCAGCGGCCTGTCGCCGGTCACGCTGGTCGAGGTGGCCGACGGCGAAGACTACGGCGAGGTGGCCCGCCGGCTCATCGAGAGCGACTGACCGGCGGTCGACCAGGCGGGTTGATCACCTTCAGGTCGCGACGGCGCGGCACCTCGACCGACACCGGCGCCCCCTCGACGTCCGCCGCCGCGCGCGGCGCCGGATCGACGGCTCGGCGGGAGTCCTCGCCCGCTCGACCGAACAGCGCGTGCGCGCTGGCCGCGCCGGGGCTGAACCTCGGGCCGTACCGGACGCCGTCCAGGCCCTCGGCGTCGAACGCCCGAGCCCACTGCTGCGGCACGTCGTACGGCGTCATCGACTCCAGCTCGCGGGTCACCCCGAACCGCGCAGCGCCGGCCACCCGGAGGTTGGCCCAGCTGGTCGGGCCGGCGTCGGTAGCCCGCCCGACGGTCAGCCGCGAGACCACGACGCCCTCCAGCGTCGAGGCAGGCAGCGCCGATCGGGCGGCCAGCACCGGGCCGAGGCGCTCACGGACGGCGGCCAGCGGGGACGAGGCCAGGTAGCAGGTGCCCCTGGGCGCCGAGAGGTCGAACCGGCCTCCCCCACTGGCGAACCACCACGGCCCGCGCGAGCTCTGGTGGGCGCGGTGCAGGACAAGCGTCGGCGGCGTGCGCAGCACCGGAAAGCCGGTCAGCTCGGGTGGAGGTCCCTGCTGCGCGGGGACGTCGCGGACCGGCGTCATGCGGCCCAGGCGGCGGCGTCGGCCTGTGCCTGCCGCACGATCCGGGCCACCGCGGCGGCCGACGCCCGGTGCACGACGAGGTGGTCGACCGCGCTGTCGCCGTCGAAGGCGGGGCTCGGGGTGGTGAGCCACACGGCGGTGGTCCATCCGTCGACCCCGAGCCGGGCGAAGACTGCGATCGCGTCGACGATGCCGGGGCGGACCGCGCCGTCGCGGGCGAACTGGAACGCCGGGTAGACGAGGTGGCCGTCGGCCGTCCGGCAGGCGAGCAGCGTGCCGCGCCGGACGCGGTCGGCCAGCGCCTGACGGCTGACACCCCACCAGCCGGACAGGCCGCTGGTGTCGTAGAAGGGCCCGAGCTCGACGTCGAGTGGGTGCGCCGACTGCGGCAGCGTCGCTGTCATGCGCTCGGCCAGCTCGGCGGGGTCGCCGAGCTCGGCCGGGTCGCCGCCACGCGAGGTCACCTCAGCGAGCCGCGCCACGACCGCGGCCTCGACGGCGTCGACCAGCTCGCGCCGGAACGCCTCGGCCGCCTCGCGCCGTACGTCGTCGGTGGTGACCTGCTCACCGCCGACTGCTCGCACCCTTGCCATGGCCTACCTCCCTGTCGCCGGCCACCGCGCCCGGACGAGTGCGTCAAGGGCGTCAAGTGGGAGGCCGACGAGATGAGTATACGACGCCTCGCCGACAGTCCGGCAGCCCTACTCCCCCGGGACCTCCCAGGTGTGCACCGGCTCGTTGCCATGCATGCCGTCGGCGTAGAGCCGCAGCATCTGCCGCACGGCGTCCGGCCGGTTGGCGCCCCGGTTCTCGAACGCCTGCACTGTCGCAACCTGCCACTCGGCACCGTTGCGACCGGTCTTGCAGCGCGCCTCGATCACCCCCAGGTACCGGTCGCGCACCTGGGGGGAGACGCCCCACCGCTCGAGCCCTTCGTGGGCCAGCGGCAGCAGGTGCCGCAGCACCAGCTCCTGGGCCGGCATCTCGCCGAACCCCGGCCAGTAGAGGGCCGCGTCCATGCCGCGGCGGGCGCACTCGGTGAAGTTGGACTCGGCAGTGGCGAAGCTCATCTTGGTCCACACGGGGCGGTCCTCCTCGGACAGCACCCGCATGGCCCCGTAGTAGAAGGCGGAGTTGGCCAGGACGTCGACGACCGTGGGCCCAGCGGGCAGCACGCGGTTCTCGACGCGCAGGTGGGGCACTCCTCCGACGATGTCGTAGACCGGGCGGTTCCAGCGGTAGACCGTGCCGTTGTGCAGCCGCAGCTCCTGCATCCGAGGGGCCTCACCGCGCTCGAGCACGGCCACCGGGTCCTCGTCCGACACCTCCGGGAGCAGGGCCGGGAAGTACCGGACGTTCTCCTCGAACAGGTCGAAGATCGAGGTGATCCACCGCTCGCCGAAGAACACCCGCGGCCGCACGCCCTGGTTCTTCAGCTCGATGGCCCGGGTGTCGGTGGCCTGCAGGAACAGCTCGGTGCGCGTCTCGGCCCACAGGTTCCGGCCGAACAGGTACGGGGAGTTCGCCCCTACCGCGAGCTGCGGGCCGAGCAGCGTCTGGGCCGCGTTCCAGTTGGCCGCGAAGTCCTGCGGGCTCACCTGCAGGTGCAGCTGCACCGAGGTGCATGCCGACTCTGGCGCGATCGTGTCGGCGTACGCGGTGACCCGCTCGGCCGTGGTCGGGGACGCGATGTCGATCAGCAGGTCCTCACCGCGAGCGGCGAAGACGGACTCGTTCAAGGCGGTGTAGCGCGCGTTGGCGCTCATCCACTCGGTGTGGAAGTGCTCGGGCATGACGGTCGGCAGGATGCCGATCATCAGGATGTGCGCCCCGGCGGCGACGGCCTTCTCCTCGGCGGCGTTCAGACTTCGTCGCAGAGCGACCTCGAGCTCGAGCGCGGAGTCGCCCGGCAACGGGCGGGGATGCACGTTGAGCTCGATGTTGTACTGGCCGAGCTCGGTCTGGTAGTCGGGGTCGGCAATGCTCTCCAGCACTGCGGCGTTGGCCATGGCGGGCGAGAAGTCGTCGTCGACGAGGTTGAGCTCGATCTCCAGACCGGTGAGCGGCCGGTCGAAGTCGAAGCTGGACTCCGCGAGCATGCGCTCGAACACGTCGAGGCACTGGCGGACCTTCTCGCGGTAGCGCTGGCGCTGCTCGCGGGTGTACCCGACGCCGGCTACCTCGTCACCCATGACACGACCCAACCATGATCGTCGGCTGCGGGCTACCCGTCCGGCCCGGGAGTGGCTCCACCGAACTGTCCGACCTGGCACCTACAGTCCGAGTGTGCGCCTCCTTCACACCTCCGACTGGCACCTCGGACGCAGCTTTCACGGCGTCGGGATGCTCGAGCACCAGGCGGTCTTCCTCGACCACCTGGTCGAGGTCGTGCGCAGCCAGCGGGTCGACGTCGTCGTGGTCTCCGGCGACGTCTACGACCGCGCCCTGCCCTCGGTCGACACGGTGCGCGTGTTGGACGACGCGGTCGCCCGCCTCATCGGCGCCGGCGCGCAGCTGCTCATGACCAGCGGCAACCACGACTCGGCCGACCGCCTCGGATTCGGCGGCCGGGTGCTCGAACGCGGCGGCGTCCACCTGCGCACCCGGCTCGCCGACCTCGCCCGGCCGGTCCTGCTCGCCGACCAGCACGGGCCGGTCGCGCTGTACGGGCTGCCCTACCTCGAGCCCACTCTCGTCGCCGAGCCGCTGCGCTGCGAGCCGTCGCACGTCGGCGCGCTGTCCGCGGCGATGCAGGCCGTCAGCGCCGACCTGGCGACCCACGGTGAGGGCGTCCGGGGCGTCGTGGCAGCGCACGCCTTCGTGGTCGGTGGCCAGGTCAGCGACTCCGAACGCGACATCAGTGTGGGCGGTGTGGGGTCGGTGCCGGCCGCTGTCTTCGACGGCGCCCACTACGTGGCGCTCGGGCACCTGCACGGCCGCCAGCGGCTCAGCGACACGGTGCGCTACAGCGGGTCGCCGCTCGCGTACTCGTTCAGCGAGGCGCACCAGCGCAAGGGCTCCTGGCTGGTCGACCTCGGGCGGCACGGCGTCGAGGTCGTCGAGCCGGTCGAGGCGCCGGTCCCGCGCCGACTGGCGGTGCTGCGGGGCGATCTCGAGGCTCTGCTGGCCGACCCGGCCCACACGGCAGCCGAGAACGCCTGGTGCCAGGTGACCTTGACCGACGCCACCCGGCCCCGATCGGCCATGGAGCAGCTGCGGCACCGCTTCCCGCACGCGCTGACGCTCCTCTTCGACCCGCAGGGCGCGCAGTCCGACGACCGCACGTACGCCCAGCGCGTGCAGGGCCGCGACCCGCTCGACGTGTGCTGCGGCTTCCTCGAGCATGTGCGGGCCGGTGCCGAGACCACCAGCGCCGAGCGGGCGCTCCTGGTCGACGCGCTGGATCACTCGCGCGTGGCGGCCGATGGCGAGCACGCAGTGAAGACCCGCCGAGCGGGTGCGGCATGAGGTTGCACCGGCTGCGGGTCGAGGCCTTCGGGCCGTTCGCCGACGTCCAGGAGGTCGACTTCGACACGCTGAGCGAGTCGGGGCTGTTCCTGCTGCACGGGGCCACCGGCGCCGGCAAGACCACCATCCTCGACGCCGTCTGCTTCGCGTTGTACGGCCAGGTCCCCGGCGCGCGCGCCGGTGGCCGGCCACGGCTGCGCAGCGACCACGCGGCCGTCGGCGTGCCGCCCCGCGTCGTCCTGGAGCTCACCGTTCGCGGGCGCCGCCTCGAGATCACCCGGTCACCCGAATGGTCCCGCCCGAAGAAGCGCGGCACGGGCACCACGCGCGAGCCGGCCTCTACCGACGTCCGTGAGCTCGTCGACGGCAGCTGGCAGGTCGTCGTCGGACGACGCAGCGACGAGGCAGGGCTGCTGCTGACCGATCTGCTCGGCATGGGCCTCGAGCAGTTCACCAAGGTGGTTCTGCTGCCGCAGGGCGAGTTCGCCGCCTTCCTGCGGGCCGGGGCCGAGCAGCGCGGGGAGCTGCTCGGCCGGCTCTTCGACATCGACCGCTTCACCGGCGTCGAGACCTGGTTGCGCGACCAGCGCCAGCTGCTGGCTCGTGAGGTGGCCGAGGCCGATGCCGCACGCGACGCCCTCGTCGCGCGCGCACACGAGATGGCCGAGCTCATCGCCGGATCGCCGGTCACCACGGACGACGAGATGGCCCTGGCCGACCCGCCCGGCCCCCTGGTGGTCGAGGCGCTGGCCCGCACCGCAGGCGCGGCTGCCCAGCAGGCACGTGTCCGGGTCGAGGCCGCGCGCACGGATGCGGCGGACGCGTCGACCGCGGTGGCGACCGCCACCGAGGTCGCTCAGCGGTGCGAGCGGCACCGGCTGCTGGCGACCCAGCTGGCCGAGCTCGATCGCCGAGCCGGCGAGCACGCCGCTGCGGTCGAGCACCTCGACGCGGCGCTGCGCGCCGCCACGATGCAGCGGGTGCTGGGCCGGCACGACGCGGCGCGCACGCGCGAGGCGGCCACCGGGGCCGATCTCGAGCAGGCACGCCGGCACGCTGACGAGACGCTCGGCGGCCCGCTCGACGACAGCCCGCCACTCGCGGCTTTCATCACCGAGCGCGCGACCGACCTGGCTCGGCTGGACGACACCCGCAAGGCTGTCGCCGAGCTGGTCGCGGTCACTGAGCGCCTGGCCGCGGCTCAGGCCGAGGTCGAGGGCGCGGCGGCCGACCTCGAGCAAGCCGACCAGCAGGCCCGTGACGCCGAGCAGCTGCTGCGCGAGGCTGACCGGCAGGTCGCGGCGCACTCCCCTGTCGCCGCCCGCCGCGAGGCAGCCGAGCAGGCGCTGGCCGCGGCCCACCGGGTCCGCCAGGCGGCCGACGACCTCGTGGTCGCCGAGCAGACCCGATCCACTCTCGAGCAGGCCCGGCGCTCCGCGCACGACGGCGAGCTCGCCGCCCGTCAGGCCTGGCTCGACCTGCGCGAGCGTCGGCTGGCCGGGATGGCTGCCGAGCTCGCCGCGGGGCTGACCCACGGAGGGCCGTGCGCGGTCTGCGGCAGCCTCGAGCATCCGCATCCCGCGCAACCAGCCGATGATCATGCTGACGAGCAGTCCGAGCAGGAGGCGCTCGCCCGCCACGAGGCGGCTGCGCAGCGACTGCGGGCGGTCGAGGGCGAGCTTTCCGACGCCGCCGGCCGATGTGCCGCCCTGGCGGCCTCCAGCCAGGGGCTGGACGTCGCGGCGGCGGCTGCGGCCGTCACCATCGCCGCGGAGTCCGTCCGCGCGGCGGCGGCCGCGGCGGACGTGCTTGCGACCGCCGAGCAGGCACGCCCGGTGGCCCTCGCAGCCCAAGCCGCGGCCGTCCAGCGTCGCTCGGCCGCCGAGCGCCGTGGCACATCGGCCGGCACGACCGTGGCCGAGCTGCAGCCCCGCCTCGGTGAGCTACAGGCCGGCGTCGTCGCGCTGCTCGGCTCCGACACCGACGTCGAGAGCCGGCAGCGCCGGCTGCAGGCAGAGCTCCTCGCGCTTCGCCAGCTCGAGCAGGCCGAGGAGGCCCACGCTCTGGCCCGGCGCGAGTGCGCGGGTCTCGCGGCAGACGTCGCCGCCGAAGCCCGCGAGCTGGGCTTCACCAGCCCCGAGCAGGCGCGCGCCAGCCTGCTCGACACCGTGGCGCTCGAGCAGCTCCGAGCCGGCGTCGAACGCCACCGGCAGCAGCGCGCCGAGCTCCAGGCCCTGCTGCGCGCGGCGTCGGTGCCCGAGGCCGAGCGGCAGCACGCGCCTGACCTCGCCGCGCTCGCCACGACGGCCGAGCGCGCTGCGCTCGTCCTGCGCGAGGCCGAGCACCGCCTCGCAGTCGCAACCGAGGCCGACACCGCACTGACCCGGCTCGCTCGGCAGGTGCGCGAGCACGACGACGTCCACCGCGACCTGCGCGCCCGCCATCACCAGCTTGACGAGCTGTCTCGGTGCGCCGACGGCACCGGTGGCGGCAACGCACTGCGCATGCGCCTGTCGGCGTTCGTCCTTGCGGCCCGGCTCGAGGAGGTCGCCGCCGCGGCGAGCCAGCGGTTGCAGGTCATGTCCGGCGGCCGGTTCACGCTGACGCACACTGACGACCTCGCCAAGTCGGGGGCCCGCAGCGGGCTCGGCCTGCAGGTCGTCGACGAGTGGACCGGTGTCGCCCGCGAGACCAGCACGTTGTCCGGCGGGGAGTCCTTCCTCGCCTCGCTCTCCCTTGCCCTGGGCCTGGCCGACGTGGTGCACGCCGACAGCGGTGGCAGCCCGATCGAGACGCTGTTCGTCGACGAGGGGTTCGGCAGCCTGGACGACGAGACGCTCGAGCAGGTGATGGGTGTGCTCGACGGCCTGCGCGACGGTGGCCGGGCGGTCGGCCTGGTGAGCCATGTCGCCGACCTGCGCAGCCGCATCCCGGCGCAGGTCCTGGTCCTCAAGGGGCGGCGTGGCTCATCGATCATGCAGGCGAACAGCACCAGCGAGTGGGCCAGTTGACCGAGGCTTGACGCCCTTTTGACTGCTTTGTCCCATTTCTTCGGCTAGGAAGGACGGGTCGGAACGTCCGACCTCGTCCCATTCGCCGGAGGTCCCCATGTCCATCCGCTCCGCGGCTCACCGAGCCCGGCTCATCACTGCAGCGGCTGCCGTCGCCGCCGCAGCTGCCCTGGCCGCCGCTCCAGGCACCGGATCGGCCACCGCGGCCGCACCCCATCCGACGTCGCATCCGGCGTCTGCGACCTCCGGGTACACGCCCGGCAGTCGCGACGACGCCAACAACGCCCGACTGCGCGAGCAGCTCGCCGCCGCGCTGCGCCAGCAGCGAGCCGATGGCGGCAAGCGGTCGAGCCTCGCGACGACCACGATCTACTACGACGCGTCCAATGCGCCGTCCTTCTCCTCCGAGATCTCGCAGGCGGCGTCGATCTGGAACTCCAGCGTCAGCAACGTCCGCATGGTCGCGGGCTACCCGGCCGATCTGACCTACTACGAGGGCAGCGACCCGTCCGGGTCGTACTACAGCGGGAACGGCCACGGCAGCGGCTACATCCTGATCGACTACGCCCAGGCCAACCAGTACAACCCGCTGCGCATCGTCTCCCACGAGACCGGCCACAACATGGGCCTGCCGGACCACTACAGCGGACCGTGCAGCGAGCTGATGTCCGGCGGCGGCCCCGGCCCGTCGTGCACCAACGCCTACCCGAACAGCACCGAGCGCAGCCAGGTGGAGGCGTTGTGGGCCAACGGTTTCGCCCCGCGGATGTCGGCGGCCGCGGCCTTCACGAGCCGCCGCTGACCCCTCCCTGACGTGATCATGCACGTTCGCCCCGCGCCGGCGGGGCGAACGTGCATGATCACCGCGAGGTGGGGTGGGGGTGGAGGTCAGTCGGCGAAGGCCTCCGGCGGCGGGCAGGAGCAGACCAGGTTGCGGTCGCCGTACGCTCCGTCGATCCGGCGCACCGGGGGCCAGTACTTCGCCCGGGGGTCGACGCCGGGCGGGAAGGTGGCCTCCTCGCGGGTGTAGGCGTGGTCCCACTTCCCGGCGATCGAGACGGCCGTGTGGGGCGCGCCGCGCAGCGGGTTGTCGTCGGCCGGCCACACGCCGTCGGCGACCGAGCTGATCTCGCCCCGGATGGCGATCATCGCCGCGCAGAACCGGTCCAGCTCCTCGAGGTCCTCGCTCTCGGTCGGCTCGACCATCAGCGTCCCGGCCACCGGGAACGACATGGTGGGCGCGTGGAAGCCATAGTCGATCAAGCGCTTGGCGACGTCGTCGACGGTGACGCCGGTCGTGCGGGTGATCTCGCGCAGGTCGAGGATGCACTCGTGGGCGACAAGCCCGTCGTGCCCGCTGTAGAGCACCGGGTAGTGCTCGCGCAGCCGCGCTGCGACGTAGTTGGCCGACAGCACCGCGACGCGGGTGGCCCGGGCCAGACCCTCGCCGCCCATCAGGCGCACGTACGCCCAGGAGATCGGCAGGATGGACGCCGAGCCGTACGGCGCGCCGGCGATCGGGCCCACGCCGGTCGACGGACCCGCGTCCGGCACCAACGGGTGGTTGGGCAGGAACGGCGCGAGGTGCGCGCGGACGCCGACCGGCCCGACCCCCGGCCCGCCGCCACCGTGCGGGATGCAGAACGTCTTGTGCAGGTTCAGGTGCGAGACGTCCGCGCCGAACCGGCCCGGCTGGGCCAGGCCGACGAGGGCGTTGAGGTTGGCCCCGTCGACGTACACCTGGCCGCCGGCGTCGTGCACCAGGGCGCAGAGCTCGGTGATGGTGTCTTCGAAGACGCCGTGCGTCGACGGGTAGGTCACCATGATCGCGGCCAGGTCGTCGCGGTGCGCCTGCACCTGGGCGCGGAGGTCATCCATGTCGATGTCACCGCCGGCCGCCGTCTTGACCACCACGACCTTGAGCCCGGCCATCACGGCGCTGGCCGCGTTGGTGCCGTGCGCGCTGGCGGGGATGAGCACCACCTTGCGCTCACCGTGGCCCTGCGAGCGGTGGTACGCGCGGATCGCGAGCAGGCCAGCGAGCTCGCCCTGCGAGCCCGCGTTGGGCTGCAGCGACACGGCGTCGTAGCCGGTGATCTCGACCAGCCACCGCTCGAGCTGGTGCACCAGCTCGACGCTGCCGGCCACCTGGTCGGCCGGAGCGAACGGGTGCAGGTCGGCGAACTCCGGCCAGGTCACCGGCTCCATCTCGGTGGTGGCGTTGAGCTTCATGGTGCACGAGCCCAGCGGGATCATGCCGCGGTCGAGGGCGTAGTCGCGGTCGGCGAGGCGGCGCAGGTAGCGCAGCATCGCGGTCTCGCTCCGGTGGCTGTGGAATACCGGGTGGGTCAGGAACGCCGACTCGCGGGCGAGCTCGGGCGGCAGGGCGTCGTCGTCCGGCAGCGTCACGGACTCGCCGGCACCGCCGAACGCGACGACCACCGCGCGCAGCTGATCGAGCGTGGTCGTCTCGTCGCAGCTCAGGCTCACGGTGTCGTCGTCGACGCGCCACAGGTTCACGCCCGCGGCCGCCGCCCGATCGACCACGGCCGAGGCGCCAGCGGGGACGCGCGCGAGCACCGTGTCGAAGACGTTGCGGTGCACGACGTCGATGCCGGCCCCCGAGAGCGCGTCGGCGACAGCACGTGCCTTGCGGTGCACGCCGCGCGCGATCGCGGTCAGCCCCTGCGGGCCGTGGTAGACCGCGTACATCGAGGCCATGACGGCGAGCAGCACCTGCGCAGTGCAGATGTTGCTCGTGGCCTTCTCGCGCCGGATGTGCTGCTCGCGGGTCTGCAGCGCCAGCCGGTACGCCGGGTCGCCGTCGGCGTCGACCGACAGGCCGACCAGCCGGCCGGGCAGGCTCCGCTCGAGACCGGCACGCACCGCCATGTACCCGGCGTGTGGGCCGCCGAACCCCATCGGGACGCCGAACCGCTGGCTGGTGCCGACCGCGACGTCGGCCCCCATCTCGCCGGGGCCGCGCACCAGGGTGAGCGCGAGCAGGTCGGCCGCGGCGGTCAGCAGGGCGCCACGGGCGTGGACGGCCTCGGCGAGCGGCGTCAGGTCGCGCAGCAGTCCGCTGGCCGCGGGGTACTGGACGACGACCCCGAACACCGCGCGCTCACCCAGCACCCGGGTCAGCTCCGCCTCGACGTCGGCGGCACCCGACAGGTCGGCCTGGACGACCTCGATGCCCAGCGGCTCGGCGCGGGTCTCGATCACCGCGCGGGTCTGCACGAAGACGTCGGCGTCGACCACCAGCACGGCGTCGGCCGGCACCTTGGCCGAGCGCCGCATGAGGGTCATGGCCTCGGCCGCCGCTGTCGACTCGTCCAGCAGGGAGGAGTTGGCGGTCGCCAGGCCGGTCAGGTCGCACACCACGGTCTGGAAGTTCAGCAGCGCCTCGAGCCGGCCCTGCGAGATCTCCGGCTGGTACGGCGTGTACGCCGTGTACCAGGCCGGGTTCTCCAGGACGTTGCGCTTGATCACGCCCGGGACGTGGGTGCCGTAGTAGCCCTGCCCGATCATCGAGGCCAGCACCCGGTTGCGCGACGCGAGCTCGCGCAGCTCCGCGAGCACCTCGGGCTCGGTGCGGCCGAGGTCGAGGTCGAGCGCCGCGGTGAGCCGGATCGACTCTGGGACCGCGGCTGCCAGCAGGTCGTCGACGTCCGGACGGCCCAGGGCCTCGAGCATGACCGCCTCCTGCGCCGGGGACGGGCCGATGTGGCGGTCGACGAACGCGGCGGCAGCGGTGGGGTCGCTCATGCGGAGGCTCCTGACGAGGGCCGGCGGCGCAGCGCCGCCGGGGATGACGCGGGACCTCCCCCTCTGTCACGGCGGCGCGCCGACGCTCCAGAGCTGCCTCGTCCGCGTGGTCCTGGTCGCCTGAGAGGTTCTGGGGAGAATTGCCCCTTCGGCGCCCCGGCCGCCAGCGCCGGGATCTCTCCCACGCAGCGTCAGTAGCCCGGCCAGGATATACCGCCGGCCCCGGTGGTCGCGCGAGCGCTCAGCCGGTGGCGCGGGTGCGGCGCCGGACGGACAACTCGTCATGCGGATGCTCACCGACACCGGTCCCGACGTCGTCCGGCCGCTCGCTCGGCAGCTGGGCGAGGTCGCCCTCAACCTCGCGCCACACCCGCCCGACGGCGATGCCGAACACGCCCTGCCCGCCCTGCACGAGGTCGATGACCTCGTCGGCCGAGGTGCACTCGTAGACGCTGGCGCCGTCGCTCATCAAGGTGATCTGGGCCAGGTCGTCGACGCCGCGCTCGCGCAGGTGCTCGACGGCGGTGCGGATCTGCTGCAGCGAGACGCCGGTGTCGAGCAGCCGCTTGACGATCTTCAGCACGAGGATGTCGCGGAAGCTGTAGAGCCGCTGACTGCCCGAACCACTCGCGCCTCGCACGGACGGCTCGACCAGGCCGGTGCGGGCCCAGTAGTCCAGCTGGCGGTACGTGATCCCGGCGGCTCCGCAGGCGGTCGGCCCGCGGTAGCCCGCGTCGGTCGGCAGCACCGGCAGGTCGTCGGTGAACAGCAGGCCCTGGGCCTGCACCGGCACCTTGCGGGTCGGCGGGGACGTGGCGTCACCGGTGCTGCTCACGCGGACCTCCATCGATTCGGCGCCCCCAAGGGGAAGAGCTCCGGCGGGCGCCTCCTGGCTGCTGCCTGGAGCACATCGGTGGAACTACACGAGGGGCGTTCGACTCCTGACGGTAGGCGCCCGGAGGTGGTCCGTCAACGACAGGTCGAGGTTCACGCTCACCGGCGTGTCGAGGCCGCGACCGAAGCAAGTCTCAACCTCAGGCTGAGGCTTCGACCCGGGTCTGCCACCGCTGCCCGTCTCGGGACTAGCCGGCCGGTGGCCCGCCCGGCTCCGGGCCGGTCGGCCCCTCGAAGTCGTCCGCCGAGATCTGGTCGAGGAACTCGCGGAACTTCTCGACCTCGTCCTCCTGCTCGTCCGGCACCGGGACGCCCTCGTCGTCCAGCACCTCGTCGGCGCCGACGATGCGGGCGCCGGTGCGTAGGGCCAGTGCGATGGCGTCGGAGGAGCGCGAGCTCACCTCGACTCCCCCGTCGAAGATCAGGCTGGCGAAGAAGACCCCGTCGCGGACGGCGACGATGCGGACTTCCTGCAGCGTGCGGCCCAGCGCCTCGAGGACGTTCGCGAACAGGTCGTGGGTCAGCGGCCGCGGCGGGACGACCCCCTGCTGGGCGTAGGCGATCGCGGTGGCCTCCGCCGCCCCGATCCAGATGGGCAGGTAGAGGTCACCGCCGCTCTCGCGCAGCAGGACGATGGGCTGGTTGTTGGGCAGCTCCACCCGGACTCCGACGACCTCAAGCTCTCGCACCCGCTCACCGTACCTCGGGCCGCAGGGCCGCGCGGAGAGCGTCGTCAGGGTGTTGCGCTCAGGCCAGACCGGAGCGCGCCAGACCGGCCCGCACCAGCGCCGCATGCAGCCGCAGCGCCACCGCAGTGATCTCCCGGGCCGCGTCGTCCGCCCGCACGCGGGACGTCGCGCCGTGCCCGCTGCGCAAGGGGCTGACCACCTGCTCGACCAGCCCAACCTCACGATCGGCCGCGGTGCGGAAGGCGCGCAGGTGCCGAGCCTCGATGCCGTAGCCGGCCAGCTCGCCGGCCGCCTGGGCGATGGCCAGGGACGTCTCGTCGTACCAGCCGGACCCGCTCGGCTGCAGCAGGCCGAAGCCGACCAACGCGTCCAGGACGTCGGCGGCCAGGCCCGATCGCGCGCACAGCTCGGCGGCGGACAGTCGCATCGGCCCGCTGCCGCGCAGCAGGCCCTCCATGCCGTGGACGGAGTCGGTGCGGGCGGTCGCCATCCGTGGTCCGGTGGCGCCGTTGAGGAGCTCCTCTGCGCCGCGCGACACGGCGTCGAGGTGGTCGCGGATCTTGCGCAGGGGCCAGAACCGGTCGCGCTGGAGCGTCATGGCGTACCGCAGCCGCTCGACGTCCTCGTGGCTGAACTTGCGGTACCCGGACGGGGTGCGGGCCGGCTCGACCAGTCCCTCGGTCTCCCAGAGTCGGATCTTGGAGACACTGACGTCCGGGAAGTCGGGGGTGAGCAGGGCGATGACCTCGCCGATGCTCATGCTCGATTCCCGGCGGTTGACCGCCGGGCTCACTCGGCCTCGCCCAGCATGACGACCAACCGGAACTTGCCGATCTGGACCTCGTCACCGGTCGCCAGGGGGCTGGCGTCGATCCGCTGACGGTTGACGTAGGTGCCGTTCAGGCTGCCGACGTCGCGCACCGAGAACGCCGAGCCGTCGCGCAGGAACTCGGCGTGCTTGCGTGAGACGGTGACGTCGTCCAGGAAGATGTCGCTGCTCGGGTGCCGACCCACGGTGGTGAGGTCGCCGTCGAGCAGGAACCGCGAGCCGGCGTTCGGACCGTGGTCGACACGCAGCAGGGCCGTGCCGCTACGCAGCGAGGCGACCGTGCCCGGGTCGATGGCCGGCGCACCGGCTTCCTCGCCGGCCGTCGGCTCACCGACCTCGGTGGAGCCGAGGGCGGACAGGCTGGTGGTCGTGGTGTCAGCAGCCTGCTGGGGACGCGGTGACTGCCGCGCAGTCTGCGGGTCGAGCTCGTCCCGGTGCTGCTCGTCCGTCATGCGGTCTCCCTCGAGGTGTGCGACTGAAGCTCCATGGGCACGGCGGTGCGCGGGAGCCAACGGGTCAAGCCTGCCACAGTCGAACCCTGAACTGCAGGGTCAGGCCCCATCGATCAGGCCTGTGGGGTGGCGGGCGGGGTCGACGTCAGCCCAGCTGCGCCTGGTAGGCCGCCGCGTCCAGCAGACCGTCGACGGACGATGGGTCGCTGGGCCTGAGCTCGAGCATCCAGCCGTCGCCGTACGGGTCGCTGTTGACCAGCTCGGGGGTGCTGTCGAGGGCGTCGTTGCGGCTGGTGACCGTGCCTTCGACCGGCGCGTAGATGTCGCTGACGCTCTTGGTCGACTCGACCTCACCGCACGCCGTCCCCGGCGAGACGTCGGTGCCGGCCTCGGGCAGGGTCACGAAGACCACGTCGCCGAGGGCGTCCTGCGCGTAGGCGGTGATGCCCACCCGCACGGTGCCGTCGTCGGCCAGGCGCACCCACTCGTGCTCGGCGGTGTAGCGCAGGTCGTCCGGCACGTCGTGGGCGCTCATGGGTCCTCGTGTTCTGTCGGAGACGGCTAAGGGGTGGGGGTGGCCGTGGCGGGCTGAGCGTAACGAGGCGTCGGAACCGGTCGCAAGGCGGTGATCTTCACGTCGTCCTTTGCCGCGACCGTGCCGCGGGCACCCTCCGGCAGGCTGGCGATGACGCCACCGGGGATCTCCAGCGCCGTCGCCATGGTCTGGCTGTCGCCGATGGCGAGCACCGTATAGGGCGGCTTCTGGATCACGCCGTCGACCGCAACCCCTCCCGACGCGTCGGTGAAGGCGGTCGTGGCGACCACCCGCGCTCCCCCGACCTGGATGGCTTCGGCACCGGCGTCGCGCAGCTCCTGCACGAGGTCGAGGATGCGCGCGGCCCGCACGTCACCGGCAGGGTCGCTGATGAAGACGTCAACGCCGGTGCCCTCGGCTCCGAGCGTGCCGGCCAGGATGCCGAGCGCGTCGAGCCGGGCCTGGGCCGCCTCGATCGCGGCCGTCGAGCCGTTGGCGCCGGACGCCAGGTCACGCCGCTCCGCCTCGAGGTCGGACTTCTCGGCGGCCAGCCGGTCGCGGCGGTCGCCGATGTTGTCGAGGATCTGCACCAGGTCGCTCTGCCGCAGCCCGCTGAGCCGCTGCTCGTCGCGTTGGGTGATCTGCGCGACGAGGGCGAAGCCGAGCAACGCCACGAGGGTGGCCGCCAGCCCCTGGGCCCGGGTGATGCGTGGATGAGCGGCTCGACGCAGCAGGGTCAGGGCCCGAGCCCGGCCGCTCGGTGCAAGGTGACGGTGCGGTTCGCTCATGCGCGGAACAGGTGCCGACGGATCGAGGCGACGTTGGAGAAGATGCGGATGCCGAGGACGACGACGACGCCGGTCGACAGCTGTGACCCGACGCCGAGCTGGTCGCCGAGGTAGACGATGAACGCGGCGACGAAGACGTTGGACAGGAACGACACGACGAAGACCTTGTCGTCGAAGATCCCGTCGAGCAGCGCACGCAGGCCACCGAACACGGCGTCGAGGGCGGCGACCACCGCGATCGGCAGGTACGGCTGCATCCAGATCGGCACGGTCGGCTGCAGCACCAGGCCCAGCACGACGCCGATGGCCAGTCCGAGGGCGGGGATCACGGCGTCTCCTGCGGTCGAGTCGTGGGCGGGCGGCGGGCCGTCGAGCTGGCGCTGGGCGAGGGTGCGGTGGATGCGGTGGATGCGGACGACGCGCCGGCGCCGGCCGGCGGGATCGCCTTGGCGCGGCGGGTGTCCAGGCCCGCGCTGGCGGGCAGTACCAGCCGGGTCGCCTGGCCGATCCCCACCTTCACCCCGAAGTTGTCCTTGAGGTACTGGACGTCGCGCCCACCGGGTCCGTCGCTGAACCTCGTCTGCAGGGTAGCCGGGTCGCCGATCGCCGAGACCACGTAGGGCGGCGACAGCGGCCGGTAGTCGACCAGGATCGCCTGCCCCGCGGATCGGATGGCGGACAGGGCGGTGAGTCGCTGGCCGTTGATCGCGATCGCCTCGGCGCCGGCGTCCCACAGCCCGTTGACCACCAGCTGCAGGTCCGCGTCGAGCACGCGTCCGTCGTCGCTCTGCTGCTGCTCGCGGGGGTCGCTGCCGCTGTTGGCCTGGACCGCGTCGGCGTCGTCGAGGGTCACGGTAATGCCCGGGCCGGCCACCGCGAGGGCCCCGGTCGCCAGGCCGAGCGCGGCCACCTCGTCGGCCAGGCCGGTCTGGGCCGACAGCTGCAGCTGTCGGTTGCGCTCGGCTTCGATCTCGGCCGTGAGCGCCGCGTTCGAGCGCTGCAGCGCACCGGCCGCGGCGTCCTGGCGGGTGATCTCGGCAGCAAGCTGGTCACGGGCCTGCACGCCGGCCGGCCGGGTGCCGCGGGTCTGCCACCAGGCGGTGCACAGCAGCAGGCCGACGACGACCAGGGCGACGACCGTCAGGGCCGAGCGGCCGCGGGTGCCCGGGCCGGGCTCGGTCCCCAGCTCCAGCCGACGGGCCGCTGCCGCCTCGTAGCCGGGGTCGAGCGGGCGGGTCATCACCTCGACGAGCAGCGTCATCGAGGCGTCCGGCCGGCGACGTCCGTCGCTGTCCGGCTCCTGGGGCGGCGGTTCGCTGGTCACGACAACGCCTCGCGGCGTGGAGCGCCCCGCACCAGCTGGATCGCCTGTCCGGTGTAGAGCAGCGCGGCGACCCAGTACAGGACCGTGCCCCACCAGGCGAAGCCCCAGCCGACCGGCAGGGCGACGTGGGCGAACGTCGAGTCGCCGTCACCGAGCAGCAGGAGCGGGAACGCGTAGAGCAGGTTGAACGTCGCGGCCTTGCCGACGAAATGCACGGGCAGCGTGCCGAACCCGTTGCGCTGCAGCCACAACAGCACCACGCCCATGAAAGCCTCGCGGCCGAGCAGCAGGCCGACCAGCCACCAGGGGATCACGTCGCGCCAGGCCAGGGCGAGCAGGGTCGTCAGGATGTAGAGGCGGTCGGCGACCGGGTCGAGCAGCGCACCCAGTCGCGACTCCAGGCCGAACCGACGGGCGATCTTGCCGTCGAGGTAGTCGCTGACGCCAGAGAGCATGAGCACGAGCAACGCCCAGCCGTCGTGGCGCTCGATGATGAGCCACAGGAAGAGGGGGACGCCGGCCAACCGCAGTGCGGACAGCGCGTTCGGCAGCGTCCAGACGCGGTCGGCGGCGGCGGTAGCCGGGCGCTCGACGTCCTGCTGGCCGGGGTGCGTCACACGTCGAGAGTAGGCGTTGCAGCGGCCCGCGTCCGCGCCGCCCCGCCGGGGCAACCAACGGCCCGCGGACGACGACGCCCCGGACCGATGTGGTCCGGGGCGGCGTCCGATCTCGATCGAGATCACGTGTCGGGCTGACAGGATTTGAACCTGCGACCCTCTGACCCCCAGTCAGATGCGCTACCAAGCTGCGCTACAGCCCGCCGATCGAGGCCCAACTATACATCCGCGTGCGCGGACGTCCGTGCCGCCCTGTCGTGGCTACTTGCGACGCTTCTCACGCACTCGGACACTGACCTCGATCGGGGTGCCGGCGAACCCGAACGTCTCGCGCAGCCGACGTTCGATGAACCGGCGGTAACCAGCCTCGAGGAACCCGCTGGCGAAGACCACGAACCGCGGCGGCCGGGTAGCGGCCTGCGTGGCGAACAGGATCCGCGGCTGCTTGCCCGAGCGCACCGGGTGCGGGTGCGCTGCCACGAGCTCACCCAGGAAGGTGTTGAGCCGGCCGGTCGGCACCCGGTAGTCCCACGAGTCGAGGGCGACGTCGAGGGCCGGCACCAGCCGGTCGAGGTGGCGGCCGGTGCGGGCCGAGAGGTTGACCCGCGGCGCCCAGGGGACCTGCACCAGGTCGGTCTCGATCTCGCGCTCGAGGTAGTAGCGGCGCTCCTCGTCGACCGTGTCCCACTTGTTGTAGGCGATCACGAGGGCACGACCGGAGTCGATGACCTGCTGGACGACGCGCACGTCCTGCTCGGTGATCGGGGTACCGGCGTCGATGAGCACGACGGCCACCTCGGCCTTCTCCAGTGCCGTCTGGGTGCGCAGCGAGGCGTAGAAGTCAGCCCCCCGCGTCTGGTGCACCCGGCGCCGGATGCCGGCGGTGTCGACGAAGCGCCAGGTGCGGCCGCCCAGCTCGACCAGCTCGTCGACCGGGTCGCGCGTCGTGCCGGCCACCTCGTCGACGACGACGCGCTCACTGCCGACGGCCTTGTTGAGCAGGCTGGACTTGCCCACGTTGGGCCGACCGACCAGGGCGACGCGCCGCGGGCCACCCGGCGCGTACTCGCCGCCGACAGCGGAGACCTGGGGCAGCACGGCGAGCACGGCGTCGAGCAGGTCGCCGCTGCCACGGCCGTGCAGCGCCGAGACCGGCTGCGGCTCGCCGAGGCCGAGCGACCACAGCATCGCGGCGTCGGCCTCGGTGCGCGCGTCGTCCACCTTGTTGGCGACCAGCACCACCGGCTTGCCCGAGCGGCGCAGCACCTTGACGACGGCCTCGTCGGTGTCAGTGGCGCCGACCGTCGCGTCGACGACGAACATCACGGCGTCCGCGAGCTCGATCGCGATCTCGGCCTGCTCGGCGACGCGCAGATGCAGGCCCTTGACGTGTCGTTCCCAGCCACCGGTGTCGACGAGCACGAACCGTCGTCCGGTCCACTCCGCCTCGTAGGTGACGCGGTCGCGCGTGACGCCCGGCACGTCCTCGACGACAGCCTCGCGGCGGCCGAGGATGCGGTTGACCAACGTCGACTTGCCGACGTTCGGCCGACCGATCACGGCCAGCACCGGGAGTGGCCCTTCGTCCTCGGCGCCGGCGAGGTCGTCGTCCGAGCGGTGCAGCAGCGCGCGGTCCTCGTCGCTGAGGTCGTAGTCGTCGAGACCGACCCGCAGGCCGCTCGCGACGACCTCCTCGTCGGGCGGTCCCTGGGTGGTGTCGGGCGGCTGGCTCATGACGCGTCCTCCAGGCTCGCCGGATGGTGCTCGTTGTCGTACAGGGGAATCGACGTGCGTTCGGAGCTGGCTCGCACGTGGCCGGCCAGCACCTTGCGCAGCTGCTCGGTGAGCTCGCGGCTGGCCTCTCGGCGCGGCAGCTCAGGTGAGGGCACGAGCGACACGGGCTCACCGAAGGCCACGGCCACGCGGTGGCCGGGCAGCGGTGGCCGGCCGACGCCGGCCCCCTGCGGGCGCGTACCGAGGCAGGCCACGGGGACGACTGGCGCCCCGCTGGCGACGGCCAGCCAGGTCACGCCCTGGTGCACCGCCGCGACGTCGCCGAGCCCGCGGGAGCCCTCGGGGAACACCCCGACCGCTCCCCCGCGGCGCAGCACGGCCAGCGCGGTCTGCAGCGCCACCCGGTCGACGCTGCTGCGGTCGATCGGGATCTGACCGCAGTGCTCGAGCAGCCAGCCAGGGAAGCCATGGAACATCTCGATCTTGACGAGGAAGTGCACCGGCCGCGGAGCGACGCCGTAGACCAGCGGGCCGTCGAGGATCCCGGTGTGGTTGGCCGCGAGCAGCACCGGCCCGGTTCGCGGAACCCGGTGCGCGTCCAGCACGTGGGTGCGGTAGACCGAGTGGAACAGCGCTTGGCCGACTCGGCGGCCCCCGGCCGCTCGTCGCGCGGACGGCGCTGCCGGCAGCGGGACGCTCACGCCCTCACCGGCTCCGGTTGGCGCCCGGTGCGCTCGCTCACGAGGCCGACCACGGCGGCGACGACCTCGGCCAGCGTCATCGCGGAGGAGTCGATCGTGACGACGCCGTCCGCCGCCTGCACGAACTGAGAGACGGTGGAGTCGTCGCGGTCGCGTCGCACGACCTGGTCGTGGGTCGCGGCGATGGCGGTCTCGTCGGCGTGCCCGTGCAGCTCGCGGGCCCGGCGCTCGAGGCGGGCCTGCTCGCTGGCCGTCAGGAGCACCCGCACGTCGGCGTCCGGCGCGACGACCGTGGTGATGTCGCGTCCCTCGGCGACCGTGCCGGCGGTGGAGCTCGCGATCAGCTCGCGCTGCAGCACCCGCATCAGCGCGCGCACGCCGAGGTTGGTCGCCACCGCGCTGACCTGCTCGCTGACCCGCGTCTCGCGGATGGCAGCGCCGACGTCGACGCCGGCCACGCTCACCGCCGGGGCCTGCGGGTCGGTGCCCATGACCAGCGGGACGGACCGCATGGCCTGGACGACGGCGTCCTCGTCGCGCAGGTCGACACCCTGGTCGAGGCACCACCAGGTGAGGGCGCGATACATCGCCCCGGTGTCGAGGTAGGCGAGGCCGAAGCGGCGCGCAACCTCTCGCGACACGCTGGACTTGCCCGAGCCGCTGGGACCGTCGACGGCGACCACCAGGGCAGGGACGGGCTGGGACACGCGACAAGCTCCTCAACAGACGACCGGGAAGTGACCCAGCGTAGTCGAGGATCAGGCGTGGACCGTCCAGCCGTGCTCGCGCAGAGCCTTGACCAGTGTCGGGGCCGCGGCGGGCAGGACGTCGATCTCGGCCAGCGCCATCGGCCGACCTTCGCTGTGCTCGAGCCGGAGGTCTTCCAGGTTGACCCCCGCGTCACCGACGTCGCGCAGCAGCCGGGCCAGCTCACCGGGCCGGTCGGGCACGATGACCGGCACGGCCACGTAGGCCGTCGGCGCCGTCCCGTGCTTGCCGGGGATGCGCGCCTGACCCTCGTTGCCGGCCGCCACGAGCCCGGCCACGGCCGCCCGCGCACCGGGGGCGTCGTCCGGCGCGGCGCCGAGGGCGTCGACGGCGACCAGGACGGCGTCGAGGTCGTCCCGCAGCGCGTGCAGGGTGCGCGCGACGGCGGCGGCGTTGCCGGCCAGGATCTGGGTCCACAGGTGGGGGTCGCTGGCGGCGATGCGGGTCACGTCGCGCACGCCCTGCCCGGCCAGCGCGACGGCCTGCTCGGGGACCTCGCGCAGCCGCGCGGCCACCAGGCTCGCCGCCACCTGGGGCACGTGCGACACCACGGCGACGGCGTCGTCGTGGTCGGCCGCGTCCATCATCGTCACCGCGGCACCCAGCGAGAGCACGACGGCGCGCACCAGCGCGACCGCGGCGTCCTGCGTCTCCGCGGTGGGCGTGAGCACCCAGGGTCGGCCGGCGAACAGGTCGGACCTCGCCGCGACCGCGCCGCTGCGCTCGCGCCCGGCCAACGGGTGGCCTCCGACGTAGCGGCTCAGATCAGCGCCGAGCGCTCGTAACCGTTGCAGCGGAAGGGACTTCACGCTTGCCACGTCGGTGACCACGGCCTCCGGTGCGGCGGCCAGCTCGGCGGCAACGACATCACCGACGACGTCCGGGGGTGCCGCGACGACGACGAGCTGCACGACGTCGTCGGGTCGGGCCGGTCGGCCGGCCCCCAGGTCACGGGCGAGGGCGGCGGCGCTGGGCGAGGGGTCGCAGAGGACGACGTCGACACCGTGCGCCCGCAGACCCAGCGCGACGCTGGTGCCGACCAGGCCGGTCCCCACCACCCGGACCGCCTGCGGCAGCCCGGCAGCCGCCGTCACTGGGCGATGTCCAGACGCAGGGCCACGGCGCCACGCAGGTAGACGTGCTGGACGGCGTCCCGCGGCACGTCCATCTCCGCGTGGGCCATCATCCGGACCACCCGGGGCAGCGCGCCCGGCACGTCGATCTCGACGGTGCACAGCAGCGGGACGTCACCCAGGCCGAGCTCGCGCGCCGCGACGGCGGGGAACTCCGAGCGCAGGTCCTTGGTGACCGTGAAGACGATGGAGATCAGCTGCTCGCTGGTGAGGTCGTTGGCGTGCAGCACCGCCGTGACGAGCTCGCGGGTCGAGGCCAGCAGGTGCTCGCGCTCGTCGACGTCGAGCTGCGTCGCACCGCGGATCGCGCGTACCGCCATGGTCAGAGCCCCGCCGCGGTGAAGAGCTGACCGACCTCCGCGCGCGTCAGGACCCGCCAGCGGCCCTGGCGCAGGTCGCCGAGGTGGATCGGACCGACCTGCACGCGGACCAGCCGCTCGACCGGATGGCCGACGGCCTCCAGCGCCCGCCGCACGATGTGCTTGCGTCCCTCGTGCAGCACGATCTCGATCAGCGCCTTGCCCGGCTGGGAGTCGACCAGCCGGAAGCTGTCGACCTTCACCGGGCCGTCCTCCAGCTCGACGCCCTCCCGGAGCCGCTTGCCGACGTCGCGCGCCACCGGGCCGGGCACCTCGGCCAGGTAGGTCTTGGGTACGCCGTACGCCGGGTGCTGGAGCCGGTGGGCGAGGTCACCGTCGTTGGTCAGCAGGATCAGGCCCTCGGTCTCGGAGTCGAGCCGGCCGACGTGGAACAGCCGCTCCGGCCGATCGGCCATGAAGCTGCCCAGTGAGACCCGGCCGAGGTCGTCGCTCATCGTCGACACGACACCCGCCGGCTTGTTGAACGCGAGGTAGAGCTTCTCGTCGTCGAGCTGCACCCGCACGCCATCGACGTGCACGGCCTGGCGAGCCGGGTCGATCCGCACGCCCTGCTCGACCACGACGTGACCGTCGACCTGCACCCGGCCCGCAGCGATCAGCGCCTCGCAGGCCCGACGGCTGCCGACGCCGGCCTGGGCCAGCACCTTCTGCAGCCGCATGCCGTCCTCGACGTGCACGTCCACGTGCACCTCGGGCACGGGTGCCTTCGGCCGCGGCCGGTGACCGGCGCGGTGACCGACGGCCTTGGTGCCGCCGGCCTTGCTACCGGGTTTACCGCCGGTCCGTGCGCCGGCCCGGCCCCCGGGCTTGCCGCCGGTCGGCTTGCCGGCGCTGGGCTTGCCGGCGCTGGGCTTGCCGGCGCCTGACCTGCCGCCCCCGCTGGGCTTGCCGCCGCTGGGCTTGCCGGCGCTGGGCTTGCCCCCGCTGGGCTTGCCCGGGGCACGGCCGCGGCCTGGCTTACGGCCGCGACCGCCTGTCGACTCGCTCACGCCATCGCTCCGTCCGAGAACTCATCCAGCACGTCGATCTCCGGCAGGTACGGCGCCAGAGCGGGCAGCTCGTCGACGCTGCTGAGCCCGAGCCGCTCCATGAAGTAGGAGGTGGTGCGGTAGAGGATCGCGCCGCTCTCGCCGTCGGCGCCCGACTCCTCGACCAGCCCGCGCGCCACCAGCGTCCGCATCACGCCGTCGACGTTCACGCCGCGTACGGCGCTGACCCGGGCGCGGCTCACCGGCTGCCGGTACGCGACGACCGCGAGCGTCTCGAGCGCCGCCTGGGTCAGCCGGGCCTGCTGGCCACCCACGATGAACCGCTCGACCACCTCGGCGTAGTCGGCGCGGCTGAACACCCGCCACCCGCCGGCGACCTGGCGCAGCTCGAAGCCGCGGCCCTGCTCGTCGTACTCCGCGGCGATCGCCCGGACCAGCTCCCCCACCTCACCGGGGGGCAGGGCGAGCGTCTCGGCGAGGGTCAGCTCGGAGACCGGCTCCTCCACCACCATGAGCACGGCCTCGACCGCACCGCGCGCACCCGAGGGCAGCGCGGCGAGGTCGAGCTCTCGCCGGGCTCGAAGGCTGGCGAAGCGACGTCCGGCTCAGGCTCTGGAGCGTCCACGGGGGTCGGGCCCTCGGGCGCCTGGTCGGTCATGGTGCCCAAGTCTAGTGGCCTTCAGGGCGCTCCTCGGTCAGCTGACCTGCACCGTGACGACCGGTGACGTGGTGGCCAGGTAGCCCACTGAGCCGGCGAACGCGACGCGGTAGCTGGCCGTCCGCTCCGGACGCACGCTCAACACGTACCGGCCGGCCGTGGTCGACGTGTGGACGGTGCGCAGCTTGGTCCACGGGCCGGACCCCACGCGCTGGTAGACCGAGAGCGTGCGCCCACCCATCCGGGTGCCGCTGGTGGCGCGGCTCAACGAGCCGCTCAGTCGCACCAGCTCGTTGGGGTGCACGGTCGCAGGCGTCGCGGTCGAGGTCAGCAGGGTGGCGATCCGGTCGCGGATGCTGTGCGACACGGTCGCGGAGGTCGACGCCGCCAGGGCCGTGCCGCCGTTGTAACGCACCTGGTAGCTCGCCGCGGCTGTCGGCCGGACGACGAAGCGGTACGACCCGTCCGTGGCGCTGGTGCGCAGGGAGGCGATCCGGGTGAACGCCCCGGTAGCTCCCTTGCGGTACAGGCTCACGAGCTCGCCCCGCGCGGCCGCACCGCGGGCGTCCCGCAGCACGCCGGACACCCGCCACCCCGAGCCGCGGTACGCGACCGGCCCCGATGTGCTGACCGTCGCGGCCGTGCCCAGGTGGGCGAAGGTGCGCAGCGCCCACGCGCTGCCGTTGAACACGTTCAGGTCGACGTCGCCGCTGATACCCGACACCCGACCGGTCGCCGAGTACTGGTGCACCGTGTACGTCGGCCATTGGCCGGGGATCGTCGGCGTCTTGGTCCAGTTGGCGATCCACAGCGGGTAGGCGTGGAAGTCGGAGCTGTCAGCCATCGCGGTGCGCCAGAACGACGGGTAGGTGTAGATCATCGGCTGGCGGCCGGTGAGCGATCGGACCGTCGTCAGCCAGGTGCGCGTCCAGCTGGCGAGCTGGGCCGGCGTCAGGCCGCCGCTCGTCTCGAGGTCCAGCACGGGCGGCAGGTCGCCCGCCCCCTGCATCCGGCCGGTGACGGCGACGAAGGCGCGCGCGTCGCGGGTGGCCGATCCGCTCACTCGGCTGGGGATCGCGTAGTGGTAGGCACCGCGGTACATCCGGTGGTCGGTGGCGCCCGACCAGTTGCGGCGGAAGCAGGCGTCCGCGCTCGTCACGCCAGCCTTCGTGCGCGTCGCACGGATGAAGACGAAGCTGCGTGACGTCGTGGCCACCTTCGACCAGGCGATCCCGGGGGTGCTGCAGGTCTCGGCCGGGCCGGCGCTCTGCCAGCGCGAGACGTCGATCCCGAGCGGTCGTGGCGTCGACGTCGCCGCAGCGGCGGGCAGTGCCACCACCGGCAGGACGACGAGCGCTGCCGCCGCAGCAGCGGTCACGGCAAGCGGGCGGACACGGCGGGGGAACGACAGAGAACGCAGCATTCACCCCGTCTCGACCGATGATCTTCAGTTCTTGAGCGGCGGCTCATCCTCGTCTTCGACGGGCTCGTCGTCCTCGTCGAACTCGTCGCTGACGGTCACCGCGCCGTCGTCCTGCCCGGTCCAGCGCACGGTCAGCTCACCCAGCGGAGTCACCTGGTCGAAGCCGACCGCGCCGTCCCGGAACAGCTCCAACAGCGCCAGGAACCTGGCCACCACGACCAGGGTGCTCTCCGCGTCGGCCGTGAGCGAACGGAAGGTCGCCGACCGCTGGCGGCGGAGAGCGTCGACGATCAGCGCCGCCTGCTCGCGCACGCTCACCGGCGGGGCATGCAGGTGGCTCAGCCCCACCGTCGGCTCGACCTTGGGGGCGAGGGCCCGCGCCGCGATCACCGCGAGCTGAGCGGGCGTGATGCTCATGATGAGCTCGGGCAGCAGGCCGGCGAGCTGCGGTTCGAGCGGCGTCTGCCGGGCATGGCGTCGGCCGGCCTCAGCCATCCGGGTCTGGAACAGCGCGGCCACCTGCTTGAAGGCGCGGTACTGCAGCAGCCGCGCGAAGAGCAGGTCGCGGGCCTCGAGCATCGCGAGGTCGTCCTCGTCCTCGACCTGCGCGGACGGCAGCAGCCGGGCGGCCTTCAGGTCGAGCAGCGTGGCGGCCACCACGAGGAACTCGCTCGCCTGGCCGAGGTCCCACTGGCCACCCTCGCCGCTGTGCCCGCGGATGTGCGCCATGAACTCGTCGGTCACCTTGGCCAGCGCGACCTCGGTGATGTCGAGCTGGTGCTTGGAGATCAGCCCGAGGAGCAGGTCGAAGGGCCCCTCGAAGACGTCCAGGTGCACCCGGAACGGCACCGAGCGCCCTCGGCCGGTCAGCGGCGAGGCGTCGTCCACGACGACCACCCCGCGCTCAGGCAGCGTCGCCGCGAGCGATGAGCTCGCGTGCCAGCTGGCGATACGCCTCGGCGCCGGAGTGGGTCGAGGCGTAGGTGGTGATCGGCTCGGCCGCGACCGAGGCATCCGGGAACTTCACGGTGCGGCCGATCACGGTGTGGAAGACCTGGTCGCCGAAGGCCTCGACGACCCGGGCGACGACCTCGCGGCTGTGCAGGGTGCGCCCGTCGTACATGGTGGCCAGGATGCCGTCGATCTCGAGCCGGGGGTTGAGCCGGTCCTTGACCTTCTCGATCGTCTCGACGAGCAGCGCGACGCCGCGCAGCGCGAAGAACTCGCACTCGAGCGGGATGAGCACCCCGTGCGCCGCGGTGAGCGCGTTGACGGTGAGCAGGCCGAGCGAGGGCTGGCAGTCGATCAGCACGACGTCGTAGTCGTCGACGACGGGACGCAGCGCCCGCGCGAGCACCATCTCACGGGCCACCTCGCCGACCAGCTGGACCTCGGCCGCCGAGAGGTCGATGTTGGCCGGCAGGACGTCGAGCCCCTCGATGGCGGTCGAGCGCACCACGGAGCGGGCGTCGACCGAGCGGTCCATCAGCACGTTGTAGATCGTGATGTCGAGCTCATGCGGGTTGATCCCCAGCCCGACCGACAACGCGCCCTGCGGGTCGAAGTCGACGAGCAGCACGCGACGTCCGGCCTCGGCGAGCGCCGCGCCCAGGTTGATCGTCGTGGTCGTCTTGCCGACCCCGCCCTTCTGGTTGCACATCGCGATGATCCGGGCCGGGCCGTGCGAGGAGAGCGCCTGCGGCTGCGGGAAGAACGGCGTCACCCGCCCGGTGGGGCCGACCGCTCCGGCAGGTGCTCCGTGGGGGCCAGGAACGGCGTCCCCGGTGCCGTTCGTGGGGGTCACCGGCTCCACGGCCGCGGTCTCGGACGCGGCGGTCGGCGGCTGGACGCTCACGGGCGGTCGACTCCAGGACGGTGTGGGTGGTGCTCGGCAGGTGCCCGTGACCCTAGCCGCGCCGCGCGCGCTGCTTCAAGGCACCCCGCCGGGCACGGCCGAACCCGCGGCGAACCGGCCGTCGACCGCACCTCAGCGCGCTCGCGGGTGGGCTGCGGCATAGACCTCGCGGAGCCGCTCCGCGGTGACCAGCGTGTAGATCTGGGTGGTGGTCACCGACGCGTGACCGAGCAGCTCCTGCACGACCCGCACGTCGGCGCCGCCGTCGAGCAGGTGGGTGGCGAACGAGTGCCGCAGCGTGTGCGGGCTGACGTGACCGCTGAGCTGAGCCCGCTCGGCCGCCGTCCGCAGGGCACTCCAGGCGCTCTGCCGCGACAGCCGCCCACCGCGGGTGTTGAGGAACACCGCGGTGGTGGCCCGCCCGGTGCGCCCCGACCCGGCCGCGGCGAAGGCCGGTCGGGCGCGGACCAGGTAGACCCCCAGCGCCTCCCGCGCGAACGAGCCCAGCGGGACCACGCGCTCCTTGCGGCCCTTGCCGAACAGCCGCACGGCACCGGACTCGAGGTCGAGATCGTCGACGTCGAGGCCCACCGCCTCGCTGATCCGCGCCCCGCAGCTGTACAACAGCTCGAGCAGCGCCCGGTCACGCAGCGATCCGTTGGTGTCGCCGAACGAGGACGCCTCGAGCAGTCGCTCGACCTCGTGCGTGCTGATCGCCTTGGGTAGCCGCTTGGGCGCGCTCGGTGGCCGGACGTCGGCGGCGGGGTCGTGCGTGGTGACGTCCTCGAGCAGCAGGAAGCGGTGCAGGCCGCGCACCGCCACCAGGCAGCGCGCGGCCGAGGTCGCGGTGAGCGGCCGGTGCCCCTCGTCACCCTCACGCAGGTAGGTGACGAACGCCGTGACGTCGGCCTCGGTCACGGCGGCCGGCTCGGTGACGTCGCGCTCAGCCAGGAACTCCAGGTAGCGGCGCAGGTCGCGGCGGTAGGACGACAGCGTGTTCGGCGCCGCCCCCCGCTCGACGTCCAGGTGCTCCAGCCAGCCGGCGACCGCGGCACCCAGCGCCGCCGACGCCTGCTGGGCCGGCGCTGCGCTCAGCCGAGCACCTCGGCCAGCGGCATCGAGGCCATCCCATGCGCCTGGGCCACCGGCTCGTACGTGACGTGCCCATCGTGGGTGTTGAGGCCGAGCGCGAGAGCCTTGTCGGCCCGCAGCGCGTCGCGCCAGCCGCGGTTGGCCAGCTCGACGGCGTACGGCAGCGTGACGTTGGTGAGCGCGTAGGTCGAGGTGTGCGGTACCGCGCCGGGCATGTTGGCCACGCAGTAGAAGACCGAGTCGTGCACCTGGTAGGTCGGGTCGGCGTGCGTCGTCGGCCGGGAGTCCTCGAAGCAGCCGCCCTGGTCGATCGAGATGTCGACGAGCACGCTGCCCGGCTTCATCCGCGAGACCTGCTCGTTCGTCACGAGCGTCGGCGCCTTGGCACCGGGCACCAGCACGGCGCCGATCACCATGTCAGCGTCGAGGATGGCTCGCTCGACCTCGTAGGCGTTGGACGCCACGGTCTGGCAGTGGCCCTGGTAGATGGCGTCGGCCTGGCGCAGCCGGGAGATGTTGCGGTCGAGCAGCAGCACCTCGGCCTGCATGCCGAGCGCGATCGCCGCGGCGTTCATGCCCGAGACGCCGGCACCGATGACGACGACCTTGGCCGCGTAGACGCCCGAGACGCCGCCCATCAGGACGCCGCGACCACCCTGGGCCCGCATCAGCGTGGCGGCGCCCACCTGCGGGGCGAGCCGCCCGGCCACCTCGCTCATCGGGGCGAGCAACGGCAGGCTGCGGTCGGGCAGCTCGACGGTCTCGTAGGCGATGCCGGTGACCTTGCGCTTCGCCAGCTCCTCGGTCAGGGGCTTGTCGGCGGCCAGGTGCAGGTAGGTGAAGAGGGTCTGGCCCTCGCGCATCCGGTGGTACTCGGCGGCGATGGGCTCCTTGACCTTCAGGATGAGATCGCCGGTGCCCCAGACGTCGTCGGCCGTGGGCAGGATCTTCGCGCCCGCCTCGACGTAGTCGGCGTCCACGATCGACGACCCGACACCCGCGTCGGCCTCGACGAACACCTCGTGCCCATTGCGCACGAGCTCGTGCACACCCGAGGGCGTGATGGCCACCCGGTACTCGTGGTTCTTGACCTCGCGGGGGATACCGACCTTCACGGTCACACACGTCCTTTGCGCGCACGGCCACCGGGCGGCGCCGTTGCCTCCCGGTCGACCCCGATCTGGGGTGGCAGCGCGAGTGTAGCGGGGGCTGACAGGCGGCAGACCGACGCCCGAGCGTGGCCGTTGCGCGGCGCGCGGAGCCGATCAGTCGGTGGCCTTGGCCGCACCCCACCCGTGCCAGTGGTCGATCTCGATGAGGGCACTCACCCGCGGACGCACCCGGTCGCGGTAGGGCTGGCCGGTGTAGTGCCTCGAAAGGCGGTCGATGTCGACCAGGCTCTCGTCGTCACGCCACTCGACGATGCGTCCGCGCACGCTCACGTGGGTGTACCAGGCGCCGTCCTCGAGCACGGTGAGTGCGACGCGCGGGTCCTGCCTCATCCAGGTGACCCGAGCCCGCTCGGCGTCCATGTTGACCAGGATGCGGCCGTCGTCCTCGATGAGGTACCAGGTCGCCACCGACATCGGCTGGCCGTCCGGCATCAGGACGGCGATGACCGCGGGGTTGGGCCGCCGCAGCAGCTCCATGGTGTCGGCGGGCAGCGGGGGCTTCGGCACGGCTCGTCCCTTCGACGTCGGATCCCTGCGACGATCCTGACATGGACCTCGACACGGTGATCCGGCGGCGGCGCATGGTGCGTTCCTACCAACCCGGTCGGCCGGTGCCGCCGGAGGTGGTGGACGCCCTCCTCGATCACGCTGTGCGGGCGCCGAGTGCCGGCTTCAGCCAGGGCTGGGACTTCCTGGTGCTGCGCGAAGACGCTGCGCGGCAGGCGTTCTGGGACGCGACCACCAGCGGCGAGCCGGACGCGTGGCTGCGTGGGCTGATGACCGCTCCCCTGCTCGTGCTGTGCCTGAGCAGCAAGGACGCCTATCTCGACCGCTATGCCGAGCCGGACAAGGGGTGGACCGACCGCGACGAGGCGCGCTGGCCGGTGCCGTACTGGGACGTCGACACCGGGATGGCGGCCCTGCTGATGCTGCTCACCGCGGTAGACCGCGAGCTCGGTGCCTGCTTCTTCGGCGTTCCACCCGACGCTCACGAGCGGGTGCGCGAGGCGCTCGGCGTACCGGCGGACCGCCGCTTCGTGGGCGTCGTGTCGGTCGGCTTCCCGGCCGCCGACCGACGCTCCCCCAGCCTGCGGCGCGGACGCCGGCCGGTGGCCCAGGTCGCGCATGAGGGCCGGTTCGGTGACTCCTATCGGACGGCGGACGACGTCTGACGGCCCCGCCTGCCGGGCTCGAGCCGCAGCGTGGGCGATGATGGCGGGGTCCCCGTGTCCCGTCCCGAGGAGCCCGTCCGAGCATGGCCCGCCGATCGTCGTCCACCCCACCGCCCGAGGACTACACCGAGCGGATCGTCGACATCGACGTCCAGAGCGAGATGCAGGGGTCGTTCCTCGAGTACGCCTACTCGGTCATCTACTCGCGCGCCCTGCCGGACGCCCGGGACGGCCTGAAGCCGGTGCAGCGGCGGATCCTGTATGCGATGTCCGAGATGGGCCTGAGGCCCGAGCGCGGGCATGTGAAGAGCTCGCGGGTCGTCGGCGAGGTGATGGGTAAGTACCACCCGCACGGCGACACGGCCATCTACGACGCCCTGGTGCGGATGGCGCAGCCGTTCTCGATGCGGCTGCCGCTCGTCGACGGCCACGGCAACTTCGGCTCCCCCGACGACGGCCCGGCCGCGATGCGTTACACCGAGGCCCGCCTCGCGCCGGCAGCCCTGCTCATGACGACAGCGCTGGACGAGGACACGGTCGACTTCGTCCCGAACTACGACGACCAGCTGATGCAGCCGGCCGTGCTGCCGGCGGCCTACCCGAACCTGCTCGTCAACGGTGCGAGCGGGATCGCGGTGGGCATGGCCACCAACATGGCCCCGCACAACCTGGTCGAGGTGATCGGCGCCGCCCGCCACCTGATCGCCCACCCGGACGCGACGCTCGACGACCTGATGCGCTTCGTGCCCGGCCCGGACCTGCCGACCGGCGGTCGCATCGTCGGGCTGGACGGCATCCGCGAGGCCTACGAGAGCGGGCGCGGCACGTTCCGCACCCGGGCCACCGCCCGGATCGAGTCGATCACCCCGCGCCGCAAGGGAATCGTCGTCACCGAGCTGCCGTACACCGTCGGTCCCGAGAAGGTGCGCGAGAAGATCGTCGAGCTCGCGCGGGCCAAGAAGATCCAGGGCATCTCCGACGTCGTCGACCTCACCGACCGCAGCCACGGCCTGCGGCTGGTCATCGAGGTCAAGAACGGCTTCAACCCTGAGGCCGTCCTGGAACAGCTCTACAAGCTGACGCCGATGGAGGACTCGTTCGGCATCAACAACGTCGCGCTGGTCGACGGCCAGCCCCGCACCCTCGGGCTGCGCGAGCTGTTGACGGTCTACGTCGCTTTCCGGATCGACGTCGTGCGGCGGCGCAGCGCGTACCGGCTCGCCAAGCGCGAGGAGCGACTGCACCTCGTCGAGGGACTGCTCATCGCGATCCTCGACATCGACGAGGTGATCGCGATCATCCGGTCGAGCGACGACGCCGAGGCCGCCCGCACCCGGCTGACCCAGGTGTTCGACCTGTCGACCGCCCAGGCCGAGTACATCCTGGAGCTGCGGCTGCGCCGGCTCACCAAGTTCAGCCGGATCGAGCTCGAGCAGGAGGCCGACGACCTGCGCGGCCAGATCGAGGCGTTGCGCGCGCTGCTCGCCGACGAGACCCTGCTGCGGCGGGCCGTCTCGGATGAGCTCGCCGAGGTCGCCAAGACGCACGGCACGCCTCGGCGCACGGTGCTGCTCGCCTCGGCCGGCGCACCGGCGAGCGCCGCCGCTCCGCTGGAGGTCACCGATGACCCCTGCTGGGTGCTGTTGTCGTCGACCGGCCTGCTCGCCCGCACCCAGGACGCGGAGCCGCTGTCGTCGTCCGAGGACCGGCACGCGCACGACGCCCTGGTCTGCGCCGTGCGCTCGACCGCCCGCGGTGACATCGCTCTGGTGACCTCGCGTGGGCGGGCGCTGCGCCTGTCGGTGCTGGAGCTGCCGGCGCTGCCGCCCACGAACGGCGCGCCGAGCCTGGCCGGAGGCGCTCCCCTGGGCGCCTTCGTCGACCTGCCTGCCGGCGAGCGGGTGCTGACGCTGAGCAGCATCTCGCCCGCCTCGCCGGGGCTGGCGCTGGGCACGGCTCAGGGCGTGGTGAAACGGGTGCTCCCCGACCACCCCGCCGGCCGTGACGAGTGGGAGCTGATCGGTCTCAAGGACGGCGACGAGGTCGTCGGCGCGGTCGAGCTGCACTCCGGTGACGAGGAGCTGTGCTTCATCACCAGCGACGCGCAGCTGCTGCATTACGCGGCGTCCGCGGTGCGCCCGCAGGGACGTCCGGCGGGCGGGATGGCCGGGGTCAAGCTCTCCCCCGGCGCCGGCGTCGTGTGGTTCGGCGCCGTCGACCCGGCCCGCGAGACCGTCGTGGTGACGGTGGCCGGCTCGAGCGGCGCGCTGCCGGGCACCGAAGCCGGCTCGATCAAGGTGACCCCGTGGTCGGAGTACCCCGGCAAGGGCCGGGCGACCGGCGGGGTGCGCTGCCACCGGTTCCTGCGCGGGGAGGACACGCTGATCCTGGGCTGGGCGGGCGCGACTCCGGCGCGGGCGAGTGGCGCCAACGGCAGCGCCCTGGAGCTGCCCCCGGCAACCGGCCGGCGCGACGGCTCCGGCGTGCCGGCGGTCGCTCCGATCGCCGCCGTGGCGGCACCCGCGGGGGTCGTGGCGGCGCCATCGTGAGCCCGGCCGAGACCGACGGGCTGTGCTCGTCGGTCTCGCAGCTGCTCGACGAGAGCGCCTACGGCTCGGCCGCGGTCGCGCGTGCCTGGGTTTGCCTGGAGCAGAACGGACCGTGGGGGCGCACAGCGGCCACCACCAGCCACCTCGACCCCGCGGTGGGGGACGCGCTCGACCGCAGCGTGTCAGCGGCGAACGGGCGGTTCGCGCTGATCCGCCGTCCTGGCCGGCACCCGGACGACGGCGCGCCGGAGCACCGCGACCACGCGGTGCTCGTGGCGTGCGCCGATCCGGCGCGGCCCTGGCTGCTGAGCGGCCACGCCGCCGACCCGCGGGCCCTGCTGTCGCTGGACGTGGCGGCCCTGGCCGGCGGCGACGCCGATGCCGTGCGGGCCAGCGTGCCGGACGTCGACCTGGCGCCCGACCCGAGGCCGCGACTGCTCGTGTGCACGAACGGTCGGCGCGACCTCTGCTGCGCCGTCCGTGGCCGACCGGTGGCGCTCGCCGCTGCGACGCGACGTCCCGGACAGGTCTGGGAGACCTCGCACACCGGGGGCCACCGCTTCGCGCCGACCGCCGTCCTGCTGCCGAGCGGCCAGATGCTGGCGCGGCTGGACGCCGATCTGGCCGTGCTCGCGCTGGACGGGGCGGCACGTGGGGAGCTTCCGGCGCGGCTGCACGGACCGCGCCACGACCGCGGGCGCAGCGGGCTGACCCCCGCGGCGCAGGCAGCCGAGTCGGCGGTGCGAAGGGAGTCCGGCGAGACCTCGCTGGCCGGCCTGACCTCGCGGGTCGAGGATCGCGGTGACGATCGCTGGCTCGTCGAGGTCACCCAGCGCGACGGCCTGGCCGTGCACCTAGAGGTGCGGCGCACGACCGGCCCGGCAGCGCGTCCACCCTCATGCGGCAAGGACGCCGAGCCGATGAGCGCGCTCAGCGTCTCGCCGCTGGGCGCGGCCCTACCCGAAGGATTCCTCCCGCCCAGCGGGAACGATCCTTCGGCTTGACCCGGGAGCGGCTTCGTCGGCGGGGCGCGAGGCGGGTAGCGACGTCCACAACCAGCTGCTCGTTCTGAGACAGGTCCGCGTCAGGCGTCGATGCGCTCGCGGTCGAGGGCTGCGGCTCCGTCGACGATGAAGTCCTTGCGGGGCGCGACATCGGAGCCCATCAGGAGCTCGAACACCCGCTCGGCGTTCTCGGCGTCCGGCACGGTGACCCGCCGCAGGGTGCGGTGGCGCGGGTCCATGGTGGTCTCGGCCAGCTGGTCGGCGTCCATCTCGCCGAGCCCCTTGTACCGCTGGATGGGCTCCTTGTAGCGCTTGCCCTTCTTCTCCAGCTGCCCGAGCAACGTGCGTAGCTCGGCCTCGGAGTAGGTGTAGACGAGCTCGTTCTTCTTGCTGCCCGGGTTGACGATCTCGACCCGGTGCAGCGGTGGCACAGCGGCGAAGACGCGACCTGCGTCGACCAGCGGGCGCATGTAGCGGAAGAACAGCGTGAGCAGCAGCGTGCGGATGTGCGCGCCGTCGACGTCGGCGTCGGTCATCAGCACGATCCGGCCGTAGCGCGCCACCTCGAGGTCGAACGAGCGGCCCGACCCAGCACCCACCACCTGGATGATCGCGGCGCACTCGGCGTTCTTGAGCATGTCGGCGACCGAGGCCTTCTGGACGTTGAGGATCTTTCCGCGGATGGGCAGCAGCGCCTGGTAGTCCGACGAGCGGGCCAGCTTGGCCGTGCCGAGCGCGCTGTCGCCCTCGACGATGAACAGCTCGCTGCGCTCGACGTCGCCGGTGCGGCAGTCGGCGAGCTTGGCCGGCAGCGAGGACGTCTCGAGCGCGTTCTTGCGGCGCTGGGTCTCCTTGTGCAGCCGCGCGCTGATCCGCGTCTTCATCTCGGCGACGACCTTCTCGAGCAGCAGTGCCGACTGCTGCTTGGGTCCGCGTTTGGTCGAGGTGAGCAGCTCGGTCAGCTCCTTCTCGACGACCCGCGAGACGATGCCGCGCACCGCGTTGGTGCCCAGGATCTCCTTCGTCTGGCCCTCGAACTGCGGCTCGGCGAGGCGCACGGTGACGACCGCGGTGAGTCCGGCGAGCACGTCGTCCTTGTCGACCTTGTCGCTGCCGGCCTTCAGCCGCCGGGCGTTGGACTCGATCTGCTTGCGGAACGTCTTGAGCAGCGCGGCCTCGAACCCGGCGAGGTGGGTGCCGCCCTTGGGCGTGGCGATGATGTTGACGAACGACCGGACGTGGGTGTCGTAGCCGATGCCCCAGCGCAGTGCGATGTCGACCTCGCACTCGCGCTCGACCTCGGTGGCGGTCATGTGGCCGCGCTCGTCGAGCACCGGCACGGTCTCGCGGAAGTGGCCGGTGCCCTGCAGCCGCCACACGTCGGTGACCGGGGCGTCGGCGGACAGGAACTCGACGTACTCGGTGATGCCGCCCTCGTGGACGAACACCTCCTCGTGCGGGCCGTGCTCACCGGGCGTACCTGGCACGCCGCGCTCGTCGCGGATCACCAGCGCCAGGCCGGGCACCAGGTACGAGGTCTGGCGCGCGCGGGTGACCAGCTCGTCGTAGGCGAAGGCTGCTTCCTTCAGGAAGATCTGCCGGTCGGCCCAGTACCGGATGCGCGTGCCGGTGACACCGCGCTTTGCCTTCCCGGTGACCTTGAGCTCGGAGCCGTCGATGAACGGCTGGAACGTGGAGTCCGGCGACGGCTCACCCCGGCCGTCGACGAAGCTGCCCGGCTCGCCGCGCCGAAAGCTCATGGAGTGGACCTTGCCGCCGCGCTCGACGTGGGCGTCGAGCCGCGAGGACAGCGCGTTGACGACGCTCGCGCCGACGCCGTGCAGGCCGCCGGTGGCCGTGTAGGAGCTGCCACCGAACTTGCCACCGGCGTGCAGCTTGGTGAACACCACCTCGACGCCGGACAGGCCGGTCTTCGGCTCGATGTCGACCGGGATGCCTCGACCGTCGTCGTGCACCTCGACCGAGCCGTCGGCGTGCAGGGTCACCTCGATGCGCTGGCACTCCCCTGCCAGTGCCTCGTCGACCGCGTTGTCGATGATCTCCCACAGGCAGTGCATCAGGCCACGGTCGTCGGTGGACCCGATGTACATCCCAGGGCGCTTGCGGACCGCCTCGAGGCCCTCGAGCACGGACAGGTGGCGCGCCGTGTAGTCGCCGCCCTGGCCGGAGCGGCGACGGGCTGCTGGCTGGGCGCTCACGTGTCTGGTGCTCCTCTTCGACGAATAGCCGGCCCGGACGTCTCAAGGCCTGGTGGCAGGCTACCGATCCATACCGAAAGCACCGTGCAGGCGCGGCGGGGCGGTGGGCGCAGCGGTTCAGCGTTCAGCGAACCGCGCCGTCAATGCACGGTGGGAACGATCCGAGGTGCTTGACTGTTGACCAGGTCGACGGCGCCGGTTCCTCCGGCGTCACATGTGTCACTGACGATGAGAAGGAAGGTGACGTGACCGCAACCCTCGCCACCAGGCCACTGACCGCAGCAGACCGCTGCGACCGGTGCGGTGCCCAGGCGTACCTCCGGGTCGTGCTCACCAGCGGAGGTGAGCTGCTCTTCTGCGCCCACCACGGCCGGGAGCACTCCGACGCCCTCACCGCAGCGTCCGCCACGATCCAGGACGAGTCCGAGCGCCTGGTCGGAGCGACACCCGCGATCGCCGCCGACGAGGAACACTGAGCCACCCCGAGCACACCGCGACAGGCCCCGGCACGATGCCGGGGCCTGTCGCGCTCTCACGTGCGGGCCGCAGGCGATGACGGCGACGGACCTGCTCGTCGGCCTGGCCATCCTGGTCGGGCTCGTCGGGGTGGTGGTCCCAGTGCTCCCCGGGCTGCTGCTCGTGCTCGCCGCCGTGCTGGTCTGGGCGTTCGAGCGCCAGGACGCTGCCGGCTGGCTCGTGCTCGGACTCGTCGTCGTCGTCTTTGCGGTCGGCCAGGTCGCCAAGTACCTGCTGCCCGGCCGGCGGCTGCGTGATGCCGGGGTGCCGTCGTCCACCATGCTGGCCGGCGTCGTCCTCGGGATCGTGGGCTTCTTCGTCGTGCCCGTGCTGGGTTTGCTGCTCGGCTTCGTGCTCGGGGTCTACCTCGCCGAGCGGCTGCGGCTGCGCACGCACGCCGCCGCCTGGCCGTCGACCCGGCACGCGTTACGCGCTGCCGGGTGGAGCATCCTGATCGAGCTCGGCACCGGGCTGCTGATGGCCGGGGTCTGGCTGGTCGGCGTCCTCGCCGGCTGAGATGACGAACGGGGCCCGGATCGATCCCGAGCCCCGTCCGCCGTGCGTCAGCTGTGGTGGCCGCGCGCCGCTTAGTCCAGGTAGTCGCGCAGCACCTGGCTGCGGCTGGGGTGGCGCAGCTTGCTCATCGTCTTGGACTCGATCTGCCGGATCCGCTCGCGGGTGACCCCGTAGACCTTGCCGATCTCGTCCAGCGTCTTGGGCTGACCGTCGGTGAGCCCGAACCGCATCGAGACGACGCCCGCCTCGCGCTCGGAGAGCGTGTCGAGCACCGAGTGCAGCTGCTCCTGGAGCAGCGTGAAGCTCACCGCGTCCGCCGGGACGACGGCCTCGGAGTCCTCGATCAGGTCGCCGAACTCGCTGTCGCCGTCCTCGCCGAGCGGGGTGTGCAACGAGATCGGCTCCCGGCCGTACTTCTGCACCTCGACGACCTTCTCGGGCGTCATGTCGAGCTCCTTGGCGAGCTCCTCCGGGGTCGGCTCGCGGCCGAGGTCCTGGAGCATCTGGCGCTGCACGCGCGCCAGCTTGTTGATGACCTCGACCATGTGCACGGGGATGCGGATGGTGCGCGCCTGGTCGGCCATGGCGCGGGTGATCGCCTGCCGGATCCACCAGGTCGCATACGTCGAGAACTTGTAGCCCTTGGTGTAGTCGAACTTCTCGACCGCGCGAATCAGACCGAGGTTGCCCTCCTGGATCAGGTCCAGGAACAACATGCCGCGGCCGGTGTAGCGCTTGGCGAGCGAGACGACGAGACGCAGGTTGGCCTCGAGCAGGTGGTTCTTGGCCTTCTTGCCGTCCTGGGCGATCCACCAGAGCTCGCGCTTGTGCTTGGGGTCGATCTTGGTGCCGGCGTTCAACCGCTCCTCGGCGAACAGGCCGGCCTCGATCCGCTTGGCGAGCTCGACTTCCTGCTCGGCGTTCAGCAAGGCGACCTTGCCGATCTGCTTGAGGTAGTCCTTGACCGGGTCGGCCGTAGCGCCGGCCGTCGCGACCTGCTGCGCGGGCGCGTCGTCGTCGTCGTCGGTGATGACGAAGCCCGACTCCTCGGGCGCGTCGACGACATCGCCCTCGGCGGGCGGCTCGACCGGCTCCGGCGTGTCGTCGGTGGCGGCGTCCGGGGAGGTCTCCGTCGGGCCGGTGGCCCGCTTCGCGGCCGGGCGAGCGGCCTTCTTGGCCGACGCGGCCTTGGTGGCCGGGGCGGCGGCAGCCTTCACGGCCTCAGCCGCAGGCTCGGCGGACTTCTTTGTGGCAGCCTTCTTGGCGGCCGGCGTGTCGCCGGCAGTGGCCTTCTTGGCAGCGGACTTCTTGGCCGCGGTCGCAGTGGCCGCAGCGGTGCGCTTGGTGGCCGTCGCAGCGACAGCGCGGGCCGGGGCGGCGTCGAGGTGGACGGCGATGCCGTGCTCGTCGAGAGACCGCAGCACGGCCTTCATCCGTCGCAGGGGCAGCTCGGCGTCCTCGAGGGCGTGCCGGACGGAATCAGCGTCGACGAAGCCGTTGGTACGGCCCTGACGCAGGAGGTCCTGCAGAGCGGGGTGGGTGAACTCTGCCGGCAGGGAGGCAGCGGACTGGGACCGGGCGGTCGGAACCGACGACACGGACAACCTTTCGTCGCGGATGATCTGGCAGCTCGAGGACGGCGGGAGCGGGCACGTCCTGAGTCGGCGCTCGGTACAACGACCGGGCCGGCCTGGAAATGCCCGAGCCGCGGGATCGCTTCCCTCGGCCGGACTCAACGCGTCATTGTGTCACGGACCCGGCGCGCTTGCTGCGCCGCACACGCGCGAGCGCTCAGGCGTCTGCCTTGACGGCGAGCACCGGGCAGGGCGCCTCCAGCAGGATCCGCTGCGCGTTGGAGCCCAGGATCAGCTTGCCCACGGGGGTGCGTCGACGCAGGCCGATGACGATGAAGTCGGCGCCGATCTCCTCGGCGACGGCGATGAGGTCCTCGGCGGGCTCCAGGCCGCGCACCAGCTGGCGAACCTCGTGGTCGATGCCGGCCTCGCTCAGCTCGCGCTGCACGGACGCCAGCTCGGACTCGTAGCGCGTCGCGTCGTCCGAGGCGAGGTCCTTGCCGCCACGGTTGGAGTTGATCACCACGAGCCGCGTGGACCGGAGCTTGGCCTCCTCGGCGGCCCGCCGCAGCGCGGCCCGGCCCTCGTTGGTCGGGACGAAGCCCACGACGATCGCCATCGTTCCTCCTCGCTCCTGCCGGCTCGCCCTCGCGCCGGACGACCTGACCGTACCGGACCAGCGGTTGGCGCGATGCCGGCCCGCGCCAGGCCCCGCCGGAGCGGTGTCGTCCGTACGCTGGGTCCGACCCCGCAGCACCTGCCGCGGCGACGGGACGAGGCCCCGCAATGCAGCCACCACGCGTCGACGGACCCACGCTGGGTCTGGAGGAGGAGCTGCACGTCGTCGACGCCGACAGCGGGCGGCTGGTCAGCCGCGCCCCGGAGATCCTCGTCGCGCTCTCTGCCGGGCCGGACGCCGCCCGGCTGGTCGAGCACGGCACCGCCGTCTCGGAGCTCACGCTCTCCCAGGTGGAGATCGTCACCGGCGTGGCGAACGACGTCGAGGGCCTGCTCGCCCGGGCGCTGGCGCTGCGCTCGGCCACGGCGCGGGAGGCGGCCAGGCACGGCGCGGCCCTGCTCGCGTCGGGCACCCCGCTGCTCGGCGATCCGGCCGAGCAGCTCGTCGCCTCGCACGAGCGCTACCGCCCGCTGCGCAAGCGCGCGGCCTGCCTGGTGGACGAGCAGCTGATCGCGGGCATGCACCTGCATCTCGGCGTCGGACCGGCGACCGCCGTCGAGGACGCCGACGACGACGCCCGAGTCGCGGTGGCCGACGCGCTGCGGGTGTGGCTGCCGGCCCTGCTCGCGATGACGGCGAACTCGCCGTTCTGGCTGGGCCGCGACACCGGCTTCGCCTCCTATCGGCAGGTGCACTGGCAGCGCTGGCCGGTGGCCGGTCCTCCCCCGTTCGCGCGGGACGCCGTGGGCTGGCGCGAGGCGATCGACGCGCTCGTCGACGCTGGCGTCGTCGACGACGCCAGCTACGTCTACTGGGACCTGCGACTGGCCACGCGGTTCCCGACGGTCGAGGTGCGCGTGGCCGACGTCGTGCCGCGCCTGGAGGACGCGCAGACGTTCGTGGCGCTGGTGCGCGGCCTCGCCGCGCGTGCCCTGCTCGACCACGCCGCCGGCCGGCACGCGCCTGACCTGCCGCTGCACGCGCTGCGAGCCGGAACCTGGCGCGCGGCTCGATACGGCCTCAGCGACCGGCTCGTCGACCCGCCCACCCGGCGCCTCGCGGCTGCCCACGAGGTGCTGCGGGTGATGGTCGACCACGCCCGCCCGGGCCTGGAGCAGACCGGCGACCTCGACCTCGTCCGGGAGGGCATGGGCCGCGTCCTGCGCGAAGGCAACGGGGCCGACCGGCAGCGGCGCGCCTACGCGCGCGGTGGCATGGCGGCGGTGCTCGACCTGGTGCGGGTCCATCCGGCCGCCACTCTCGTTGCGCCGACCGTGGGCGACGGGAACGGCTGGGTGCACTGCGCGGCCGGTCACCGGCACTGGGGACGGCACGGCGCCGCCGGGCTGCTGCTGACCCGGCCCTCGCCTCGCGGACCTGAGGTGCTGCTGCAGCTGCGGTCCGGGTGGACCCACCAAGGGGGCACCTGGGGCGTGCCTGGCGGGGCGCGCGACAGCCACGAGACGGTCAGCCAGGCAGCGCGACGAGAGGCGAGCGAGGAGACCGGCGTCGACCTGCTGCTCGTCGCCGACGTGGGCGAGGATGTCGACGACCACGGATCGTGGTCGTACACCTACGTCATCGCGACTGCTCCCGGCCACGCGACCGCGTTCGTCGCCAACCGCGAGTCGGACGCCGTCGAGTGGGTGCCGCTCGCGGACGTGGACCGGCTCCCCCTGCACCCCGCCTTCGCGCATACCTGGCCGCGGCTTCGTGATCGGCTCGGCCGGCTGGCCGGTAGCGACGGCGACCGTGGCGCCGTCGTGCACGACCTACGTGAGGGAGCCGACCGCGCCGGCTGAGCGTTCAGCGGGCGCGGGCCACCACGGCGAGCGCGTCGCGGACGACGGCCCCGACCTGGGCGGTCTCGATCAGGAAACCGTCGTGGCCGTACGGCGAGGACACCGTGCGCACCGGACCGGCGTTGGGCGCATGCTCGGCAATTTCGTCCGAGAGCCGAGGCGGGTAGAGCCGGTCGCTGTCGACGGCGACGACGAACAGCTCGGCGGTGGCGCGGCTGAGCGCGGCGGGGATGCCGCCTCGTCCGCGGCCGACGTCGTGCGAGTTCATCGCCTCGGTGAGTACCACGTAGGACCCGGCGTCGAACCGGCGCCGCAGCTTGTCGGCGTGGTGGTCGAGGTAGCTCTCGACGGCGTACCGGCCGCTGCCGCCGAGCGGCTGCTCGTCGCCCTGCGCCGTGCGCCCGAACCGCTCGGCGAGCTCGAGCTCGCTGCGGTAGGTGACGTGCGCGATGCGGCGCGCGATCCCGAGGCCGGCGACCGGTCCGGGACCGGCGGCGTCGTGATAGTCGCCGCCGGCCCAGCGCGGGTCGCTGCGGATGGCCAGCAGCTGTGGCTGACACCAGGCGATCTGCTCGGCCGTCGCGTAGGCCGTCGCCGCCAGGACGACGGCCGCCGCGACGCGATCGGGGTGGGTGACGGCCCACTCCAGGACGCGCATGCCGCCCATCGACCCGCCGATCACGGACGCCCACGTGTCGATGCCCAGCCGATCGGCCAGCCGAGCCTCGGCCTCGACCTGGTCGCGCACGGTGATGAACGGGAAACGCGAGCCCCATGCTCGGCCGTCCGGCGCCGCGGACGACGGCCCAGTCGTCCCCTGGCACCCGCCCAGGACGTTGGGTGCCACCACGAACCACTCGTCGGTGTCGAGCGGGCGCCCGGGCCCCACCAGGGCGTCCCACCACCCCGCCGTCTGGTGGCCGGGGCCGGCCGGGCCGGCCACGTGGCTGTCGCCGGTGAGGGCGTGCAGCACCAGCACGGCGTTGTCGCGCGCCGCGTTGAGGGTGCCCCACGTCTCGTAGGCGACGGCGACGTCCGGCAGCGCCCCGCGGGCCTCGAGGGTGATCGTGCCGACCTCGGCGAGCTGCCGGCGCCCGACCGGGTCACCCTCCCGCCAGGCGCCGCCCGGTGCCATCAGGCGTCCTTGGCCGCGCGGAAGCCTGCCTCCAGGTCGGCGAGGATGTCGTCGATGTTCTCCAGGCCGACCGCGAGCCGCACCAGGCCGGGCGTGACGCCGGTCGACAGCTGCTCTTCCGGGCTGAGCTGGCTGTGCGTGGTGGACGCCGGGTGGATCACCAGGCTGCGCACATCGCCGATGTTGGCGACATGGCTGTGCAGCTCGAGGCCGTCGACGAATCGCTGTCCGGCGGCCGAGCCACCGGCGATCTCGAACGCCAGCACGGCACCGACGCCGCGCGGGGCGTACTTGCGGCCCAGCTCGTACCAGGCGCTGCTGGGCAGTCCGGCGTAGGCGACGCTCTCGACGTCGTCCCGGCCCTCGAGCCACGTCGCGACAGCGATGGCGTTCTGCACGTGCCGCTCGACCCGCAGGCTGAGCGTCTCGATGCCCTGCGCGATGAGGAACGCGTTGAACGGCGAGACGGCGGCACCGAGGTCGCGCAGCAGCTGCACGCGGGCCTTGAGGATGAACGACAGGTTGGCCCCGAGGGGGCTGCCGACGCCGAGGTCGCGCGCATAGACCAGGCCGTTGTAGCTCGGGTCCGGCTCGTTGAAGTGCGGGAACCGCTCGGGGTACTGGGCGTAGTCGAAGGTGCCGCCGTCGACGATCACGCCCGCGATCGACGTCCCGTGCCCACCGAGGTACTTCGTCGCGGAGTGCACCACGACGTCGGCCCCCCACTCCAGCGGGCGCACGAGGTACGGCGTGGGCACGGTGTTGTCGACGATCAGCGGCACGCCGGCGGCGTGCGCGACACCAGCGACGCCTTCGATGTCGAGCACGTCCTGCTTGGGATTGGAGACGGTCTCGGCGAAGAAGGCCTTGGTGTTCGGCCGCACGGCCGCGCGCCAGGACTCGAGGTCGTCGGGATCGTCGACGAAGGTGGTCTCGATGCCGAGCTTCGGGAAGGTGTAGTGCAGCAGGTTGTAGGTGCCGCCATAGAGGCTAGGGCTGGCGACGATGTGGCTGCCGGCCTCCGCCACGTTGAGCAGGGCGATCGTCTCGGCCGACTGGCCGCTGGCGACCAGCAGGGCTCCCACGCCCCCCTCGAGGCTGGCGACCCGCTGCTCGACCGCGTCGGTGGTGGGGTTCATCAGCCGCGTGTAGATGTTGCCGAACTCCTTGAGCCCGAACAGGTTCGCAGCGTGCTGTGCGTCGTTGAAGACGTACGAGGTGGTCTGGTAGATCGGCAGCGCACGGGCCCCGGTGGTGGGGTCGGCGGACTGGCCGGCGTGGATCTGTCGGGTCTCGAAGGACCAACCGTCGCTCATGGGTCTGTCTCCTGTGTCGTGGGTGGGGCGCCGCCCCGAGGGCTGAGAACGGGCCGCTCCACCTGCCGGTCAGGTCGGCGGACGACGCCGAGCCGCTCGTCGGCGGTGCCGACGGCGTGAGCAGGGACTCGAGGGAGCGACGAGCTGGGTCAGCTGTGCATTCGACAGGTCACGACAGGCTCCACACGTTCTGGGGCCCGTCGTGTGACGGACCCGCGCTTGCCGCAGCCTGGTGGCGACGGCCCGGTCATCACCCGGGGCACCCCACCGCGGTGGAGGGTTGCCGGCCAGCGAGCCGGGGCTTGACGCTGACACTCATGACCTGAGATCGACGGTAGCAATGCCTGAGCGGTTGGTCCAGAGGATGGACTGTCATCTCAGCCTTCAAGACATCGTCTCGTTCAAGACGCCGTCTCGTTCGAGTCGCGGCGCTGGCCGCCGAGCGACACCCAGTCCGGCGGGACGCCCCCGCGAAGCAGCTGGTCGGCGAGCGCGGCCATCCGATACCCGGGATCCAGGTCGAGCGCCCGCTCGACGGCGGCGTTCGCCAGGGCCCCCTCCCCCGCGTTCCAGTACTGCAGGGCCAGCAGCGTCAGGGCCGGCACTGCCCAGCAGCCGTCACTGGACGTCGCGAGGTCGAGGAGCACCTGGGTGACCGGGTCGTCCGGCGACGGGGGCTGCGGCTCACCGGCGCCGTCGGCCGCAAGGCCGCCGAGCCAGCCGCAGCACCGCAGTGCCACCTCGTCCCGGACGTGGATGTCGGCGAGCCCGGCGAGCACCCGACCGGCCTCCTCGACGTCGGCCGGCGGGCCGCCCTGCTCGCGGCGGGTGACCAGGGCCTCGAACAGCTCCACCGTGGGCGTGCCGACCGTCGCGCCGGCGCCGACGCCGAAGCCCGAGCCGGTGTCGCGCCAGCGGCTCTCGCGCAGGGCCACTGCCGCAACGGCCGCTGCGACCAGCGGCCCTGGTGCACCGACGCGTTGCACCAGCTCGTCCCGGTCGCGCAGCGGCGCCCGTCCCTGGACGACCATGGTGGCGGCGACCACGCTCGAGCCCAGCCGGGCCAGGGAGCGACCCTGATCGGGGCAGCAGTCGGGCAGCCTGCAGGTGAACGACCAGAACCGCTCGGTGCCGACGTAGGCCGCCTCCTTGACTCCCACGCCTTCTCGCGCGAACGCGGCGTCGAGGGCGTCGACGAGCTCCTGGCGGGGCCGGGCGTCGGGCACCCACGGCTGGTCGTCGTACACGACCACCGCCACCTGCTCGGGGTCGTCGCGCAGCAAGGACGGCACCAGCAGGTCGAGCAGCGGCTCGACGTCCGCGCCGTCGGGCGGCAGGTCGATGCGCGCGACGAGCCCGCACCGCAGGCGCGGTGGTCGCAGCCCGATCAGCACGAGGCTCCGGGTGGGGACGAAGCCGAGCAGGTAGGGAACGCAGGCCACGAGGTCGGACGTGCTGGCCACGCGGACGACGGGGGTGGTCGAGGACGTGCGCGAAGAGGTCATACCGACCACCCTGGGCACCGCCCAGCCCCGGCGGGAGAGGCCGACGTCGATCTGTGGACGAGCGAGCCGAGTTGCCTCGCCTGTGGACGAGCGGCGGGCGGTCAGCCCTGGACGACGTGCCCGGGGACGACGTCCTGCTCCTGGCCGACGGTGCGCTCCCACGTCAAGAACCCGGCGGACTCAGTCAGCAGCCGCCCAGCGAGCCAGGTCACCACCACGGCGTCGTCCAGCACGCCGAAGACGGGGATGAACTCCGGGACCAGGTCGAGCGGCGAGACCGTGTAGAGCACGGCGCCGGCCAACGCGACGAGCTGTCCCTTGCTGGTGCCCGGGTAGCGGCCGGTCACCGTCGCGGCCACCCAGCGAGGCACCGCGCGCAGGCTCTCGCCGATGCCGGCCTCGCCGGGACGCCGGGCGCCGCGCAGCGCGCGCGCCAGAGCGATCACTGCGGCCGACCTGCTGCTGCGTGCCATCGTCATCCTCCGTGGTCAGGGTGGTTGCGGGTGCCGACGGCCGCTCTGACGCGCCGTGGCAGCGATCGGTTCCGTCAGCGGGCCACCAGCGCCTGGGCGTGGGGGAACTCCCGGCGGGCGTGGTCGGCGATCCGGTTGAGCAGGAAGACGTCGACCCCGGCGCCGATGACCCCGCCCACCACGGGTACGCCCTTGCCGAAACGCGACAGGGCCGAGCGCCCGACCCGGCTCAGCAGGCGGAACGCGATGCCCTTGTTGAGCACCATCAGCGCCGGACCAGGCAGCCGGTTGGCCGCCAGGTTGGCCAACCTGCCGGTGGGGGTGAGCCCGGCCTGGCGCAGCAGGTCGTCCGCGTCCGCGCCGACCAAGGTGAGGAGCACCGCAGACCGCACCCCTTGCTGGTGCAGGTCGTAGCCGCGCAGGCTGGCCATGGCAGCGACCATGCGAGTGGCGACCGCGTAGAACTCCAGGACGTTGGCCGGCAACGCGACCGGCAAGGTGATGAAACCGCCGAGCCCGGTGACGAAGCCGCCGGCCGCCGCGAGTCGCTGGTGCGAGCGCACGACGGCGTCGATGGCCCGCTCGGCGTCACCCTGGTCGCTGAGGGCACAGTCGGCGATGGACTGCGCCGGATCGAACGGGCCACGACCGTCGATGCCGACATCGAGCAGCCGGTCGATGATCTTGGTGGCGTGGGCCGCCAGGCCCGTCAGGTCGGCCTCGTCCGCGTCCTGCACCCGCGCGTCGTCCGGCACGTCTGCTCCTCGCTCACGTCGTTTCCAGTCGAGCACCGATCATGCCTCGGCTCACGCCGGGCCGCACTGCAGGACCCGCCAGCACCGACCGGGCGGCTGTCGGTGACCCGCGTCAGGATGGTGCCGTGCTCCTTCACGAGGTCGCCGAGACCAGTGCCGACGTTACGGCCACCAGCGGTCGCCGGGCCAAGGTCGAGCGGGTGGCCCGGTGCCTGAGCGTGGCCGCCGACTCCGGCGACCCGGCGCTCGTGCGCGTGGTCGTGTCGTACCTGATGGGTGAGCTTCCGCAGCGGCGCACCGGCCTGGGCTATGCCGCGCTGCGCGACGCGCCTCGGGGCGGGGCGACGAGCGGCGGTCGGCTGACCGTGCAGGAGGTCGACGCCGCGTTCAGCGCGGCACAGGACGCGACCGGCCCGGGGTCACAGACCGCCCGGCGCACCCTGCTGCACGATCTGCTTGCGCGCGCCGACGAGTCCGAGCGCCGCCTGATCGGCGGGCTGGTCAGCGGCGAGCTCCGGCAGGGCGCCCAGCAGGGCGTGCTGCTCGACGCCGTGGCCACCGCGTCCGGCGCCGCTCCCGCTCTCGTGCGGCGCTCGGTCACCCTCGCCGGCTCGGTGGCGGACGTCGCGGTGGCGGCGCTCGTCGAGGGGCCGCAGGCCCTGGGCCGGTTCGGCCTGCGGGTCGGCCAGCCACTGACCCCCATGCTCGCCGCCTCCGCCACCGACCTCGCGACAGCCCTCCAGCAGACGGCACCGGCCGCCGTCGAGTGGAAGCTCGACGGGATCCGGATCCAGATCCACCGCGACGGCGACGACGTCGCGGTCTTCACCCGCACCCTCGACGACATCACCGCCCGCGTGCCGGACGTCGTGGCCGTGGCTCGTTCGCTACCGGTCACCTCGGTGGTGCTCGACGGCGAGGCGATCGCGCTGCGTCCGGACGGGCGCCCCCGGCCGTTCCAGCAGACCGCCGCCCGGGTGGCTACCCGCGTGGCAGCCAAGGCCGAGCAGGCCGCGCGCGAGGTGCCGCTCACGACGTTCCTGTTCGACGTCCTGCACCTGGACGGCACCGACCTCACGGGCGAGCCGCTGCGACGGCGCCGGCAACATCTCGACGCCCTCGGTCGGCCCGACCTCGTCGTGCCCCACCTGGTGGTGCGGGCGGCCGACCCCGGCGCGGTGCCGGCTGCCGAGGACTTCGCGCGCGAGGCCGTCCAGCGCGGCCACGAGGGAGTCGTGGTCAAGTCGCTGGAGGCGGCGTATGAGATGGGCCGGCGCGGCTCGGGCTGGGTGAAGGTCAAGCCGGTGCACACGCTCGACCTCGTCGTCCTGGCCGTCGAGTGGGGCCACGGACGCCGCACCGGGCGGCTGTCGAACCTGCACCTGGGGGCGCTCGACCCGCACGGCCGGTTCGGGCCGGCCGGTGGCACGGTCATGCTGGGCAAGACCTTCAAGGGGATGACCGACGAGATGCTGGCCTGGCAGACCGAGCGGTTCCGGGACCTGCAGGTCTCCGACGACGGTTGGGTGGTGACGGTGAGACCGGAGCAGGTGGTCGAGATCGCGGTCGACGGCGTGCAGTCCTCCCCGCGCTACCCGGCCGGCCTGGCGCTGCGCTTCGCCCGCGTGGTGCGCTACCGGCCCGACAAGAGCGTCGCGCAGGCCGATCCGATCGAGGCGGTCGAGCAGCTGCACCAGCCCTGACCCGGTCCAGGCGGCGACCGGGGGGTGCCATCGCAGGCCGGGGCTGGGACGATGAAGACTGGCCGCGGCGATCGCCCACCCGGCCGCCGACAGCACCCGACAGCACACCGAGCACCGACGAGACCGGAGGTCACCCCGTGACGTTCCCCGCCGACCCCGACCCCCAGCTCGCGCAGTTCGCGCACCCCGAGCGCCTGGTCACCACGGCGTGGCTCGCGGAACACCTCGGCGAGCCCGGCTTGGTCGTGGTCGAGTCCGACGAGGACGTGCTGCTCTACGACAGCGGGCACATCCCCGGCTCGGTCAAGGTCGACTGGCACACCGATCTCAACGACCCGGTCACCCGCGACTACGTCGACGGCGCCCGGTTCGCCGAGGTCATGGCAGAGCGCGGGATCTCCCGCGACACCACGCTTGTCGTGTATGGCGACAAGAGCAACTGGTGGGCCGCTTACGCACTGTGGGTCTTCACGCTCTTCGGCCACGAGGACGTGCGCCTGCTCGACGGCGGCCGGGCCAAGTGGGTGGCCGAAGAACGTGAGCTCACCCGCGACGTCCCGCACCCGACGCCGGCCGACTACCCGGTCGTCGAGCGCGACGACTCGCGGATCCGGGCGTTCCGCGACGACGTGCTCACGCACCTCGGTGGCGCGCTGGTCGACGTCCGCTCCCCCGGCGAGTACAGCGGCGAGCTGCTGCACATGCCGGACTACCCCCAGGAAGGCGCCGTGCGTGGCGGTCACATCCCTGGCGCGCGCAGCGTCCCGTGGGCGCGGGCCGCGGCGGACGACGGCACGTTCCGCTCCCACGCGGAGCTGACCGCGATCTACCAGGGCGAGAAGGGGCTGTCCCCGCAGGACGACGTCATCGCCTACTGCCGCATCGGTGAGCGCTCGTCGCACACCTGGTTCGTCCTCACCCACCTGCTGGGCTACGAGCGGGTGCGTAACTACGACGGCTCGTGGACCGAGTGGGGCAACAGCGTCCGGGTGCCGGTCGAGGTCGGCCCCGACACCGCCGGGCCGGCCGGGGCGTCGTCGTGAGCGATGCCGTCCCGCTGCCCGCGAGCCTCGAGGAGCTGGCGGAGGACTTCCACGCCCTCGGCGCGCGCGACCGGCTGCAGCTGCTGCTCGAGCTCAGCGACGAGCTGCCCGGGCTGCCCGAGCGCTATGCCGGGCACCTGGAGGCGATGGAGCAGGTCCATGAGTGCCAGTCACCGCTGTTCCTCGCCGTTGAGCTCGACCCGGACCGCGTCGTCCACGTCTTCTTCGACGCGCCCCGGGAGTCACCGACCACGCGGGGGTTCGCCGGCATCCTGCACACCGGACTGGACGGCCTGAGCGCGGACGACGTGCTCGCCGTCCCGGACGACGCCCCGTACCGGTTCGGCCTGGCCGAGGCGGTTAGCCCGCTGCGGTTGCGCGGCATGGTGGCGATGCTGTCGCGGATCAAGCGCCAGGTGCGCGCGCTCAGCGCCGCCGCCTGACCGCCGGCCGCTACTGCAGGGCCATCATCGGCTCACCGCGCGAGGTCAGACCGGTGCCGGTCCGCACGCACGTGCCGCCCCGGGGCGCGCCGCCCGCGAACGCCTGCCGCACGCAGCTGCGGGTGGCGAGCTGCGCCCAGTAGTTCGGGTGCAGCGACTCCTGCACGTAGTACGGCCCGAAGACGGTCGAGGCCGTCCGGATCTGGTTGACCCACTCGGTGTGGTCGACGGCCCCGGCCGACTGCCAGGACGCCAGGCCGACCTCTTCGTAGAGCCCGACCGTGGACTCGCACAAGCGGCGGCCGTTGAACGCCTGAGCAAGCTCGAGCACGGCGGTGTTGGCCAGCCCGGACGACGTGACCGCCGAGCGCACGGCACCGTTGATGGTCGGCAGCGCCGTCGCGTTGGCCCAGTCCAGGTCACGGTTCCAGAAGCCGCAGCCGCCGGTGCTCTGCCGGGAGTAGCCGCTCTGCGGGTAGCGGTTGCCCGACCCGTTCGGCAGCGGCGACGGGTAGGTCTGCACCAGCGCCGTCCACTGGGTGTCGGCGTACCCGGCGTCCCGCATGGCCTGACGCACGTTGCGCAGGCCGGTCGCGATCTGCGCCGTCACGGCGCTCACGTTGGCCGGCGTGAAGTTGGCCGTGACCGAGGAGTCGTCGTTGCAGTAGTCGGGGTACCAGGAGGGCGAGCCGAGGAAGTCGGTGACGCAGGTCTGCACCACCGACCCGAAGTTGAAGTCGTTGCCACCGATCGACACGACGACCATCCGGACGTTGTGCGAGCCGGCGAACGTGCGCAGCGCCGCGGCCTGGCCCTGGTGCCCGGCGCCGTCGGTGAAGAAGTCCAGGCCGGGCTTGAAGTAGCCGTTCGAGTCCGTGAACGTGGCGGTGCGCGCGCCCGAGCAGGCCAGGTTGGCGCCGTTCACCCCGCCGCCGATGAACACCTCAGCGGCCTTGCTGCGGTGGCATCGGGGGGTCGTCTCGGCGGTGTTGGCTGCGTTGTCGTAGTAGGCGGTCGGGCCGAGGGCATCGGCCCGCGCGCTGCTGTCGTTGGACGAGCCGGCCCAGCGGCCCGCCTCGCCGCTGATGTAGCTGTCGCCGACGCTCACGACCCACGACGCGCCGGCCCCGGGCCCGTCGGCGAGCGCCGGCGGAGCGACGACCAGGGTGGTTGCCACGGACGCTCCCGCCGCGAGCACCAGGGCCAGCAGGCGGCGGGATGGTGCGGTTCGCGAGCGTCGCATCGGGGGTCCTCCAGTGGGTCATGAGGTCGAACCAACCGTCGACCGTCGCGAGTCTGGCACCGGCCGGGCCGCTCGTCGGCCAACGGCAGGTCAACACTTCGTCCGAATTTGACCGGGTTCGCAGCCCGGCCTGCCTGGCGTGCACCAGGAGCGTCGGTGGCACCCGCGACACTGGTCGGGTGCAGACGGACGGCGGGGCGGGAGACGACAGCCTGCTGCGGTGGCTTTCCGACGTCGGCGCCGGCCGCGGATCCGCCGTAGGGCTCGCCGTTCACCCCCAGGTCGGCGTCGCCCTGGCGTTCGCCGACCGCACGACCAGCCGGCCGGCCGCCCGCGCAGCGTCCGTCGCGGGCGCGCTGGCCGCCGTCGAGCACGCCCTCCGTCCGCGCTGGGTGTGGTGGTCGGCCGCGACGACCGCCGCTCCCCTGCTGGCCGCGGACCTGCGCCTGGCGACGTGCTGGGACCTGGTCGCCGTCCACCGGCTGCTCGCCGGCGGCCACGCGGACGACGCGGGCGCGGTGTGGGCGGCGGCCCGGGGCCTCGACCCGGCGACGGCGCCGCGCACCGGCCAGCTCGACCTGCTCACCCCCGTGCCCCTCGACGACGCATCCGGCGACTCCCCCGGGCCGGCCGGGCAGGCAGGTCCGGTGGACGGCTCGGGGCACCTGCGGGCGGAGTGGGTCGACGGTGGCTGGTCACGGTCCCCGGAGCGGCTGGCGCAGTGGGCCGCACTGGCTCTGCAGGTGCAGACCCGCCAGCTGGCCTTGCTCGAGCGCCGCGGAGCTGTCGACGCCGTCACCGGTGACCCGGTCAGCACGGCCCGCTCGGAGTCCGCCGCGGCCCTGCTGTGCGCCGAGCTCGCTCACGACGGGCTGCCGCTCGACGTCCCGGAGCTCGAGCGGCTGATCAGCGCGGCCGTGGGGCCTCGGCCGCGCGACCCGGTGCACGAGGCCACCCTGCGGCGCCAGCGCGACGACGAGGTGCTGCGTCTCGCGGGCGAGGCCGAGGGGGTGCGCACCGACCTGCGCAACCCCGCCCAGGTGCGCGCCCTGCTTGCCCGCACCGGGCTCGACGTCCCCGACACCCGCTCGTGGCGGCTGGAGCCGTGGCGCGAGCAGGTGCCGCTGGTCGCGGCACTGCTGTCGTGGCGCAGGACCGACCGGATCGCCACGACCTACGGCTACTCGTGGCTGGACCGCTTCGTCGCCGCCGACCACCGGTTGCGCGGCCCGTGGAGCAGCACCGACGGCGCCGCCGGCCGGATGACGGCCGGCGCCGGCCTGCACAACCTGCCGGCCGAGCTGCGGCCGGGCGTGGCGGCCGCGCCTGGTCACGTGCTGGTGCGCGCCGACCTGGGGCAGATCGAGCCACGCGTGCTCGCCGCGGTCTCCGCCGACCCCGCGCTCGCGGCCGCGACGCAGGACGACGACCTCTACGCTCCCGTTGCGGCCCGGCTGCGGGTCGAGCGGCCGGTGGCCAAGATCGCGGTGCTGGCGGCCATGTACGGGCAGACCTCCGGTGCGGCCGGCGAGGCCCTCAAGGGGCTCGACAGCGCGTACCCGGTGGCGATGCGCTACCTACGCCAGGCCAGTGACGCCGGCCGCGCCGGCCGCGACGTCTTCACCCACGGCGGCCGCCGGATCCCGATGTGGGCGACCGCGACCGGCCTCGAGCCCGCCGCCGAGTCGGCACTGGTGGCGGCGCGCGGGCGCTTCGCCCGCAACGCCGTGGTGCAGGGAGCCGCCGCCGAGCTGTTCAAGGCCTGGGCCGTGACCGTGCGTTCACAGGGCCAGCCCCTCGACGCCGAGGTGGTGCTGTGCCTGCACGACGAGCTGCTGGTGCACGTGCCGAAGGACGGCGCGGACGCCGTCGTCTCCCTGCTGCACGAGGCGCTGCACCGGGTCGGTGCGGCCTGGGCGCCGTCGTCCGGCGTGCGGTTCGTGGCCGACGTCCGGGTGGTGCGCCGCTGGTCCGAGGCGAAGGAGTGACACGATCGGTCCATGGTGGGATCGGTCGACGTCGCCTTCGTCCTCGGCGGTGGTGGGGTGCTCGGCGCCAGTGAGGTCGGCATGCTCCAGGCGCTGCACGAGGCCGGTATCCGCGCCGACCTGGTCGTCGGCACCAGCGTCGGGGCGATCAACGGGGCGCTGCATGCGGCGGCACCCGACGACGTCCACGAGCTCGCCCGGCTCTGGGAGTCGCTGACCGGCTCGGAGGTCTTCGGGGGCTCGCCCAGCGAGCGCATCCGGCACCTGGCCAGGCTGCCCACGGCGCTGCACGGCAACCACGCGCTGCGCTCGCTGCTGGCGTCCCGCCTGGGCACGCTGGGCTTCGACGAGCTGCAGGTGCCGTTCGAGTGCTGCGCGGCCTCGATCGAGCGGGCCGCCGAGCACTGGTTCACCGATGGGCCGCTGATCGACGCGGTGCTGGCGTCCAGTGCGGTGCCCGGCCTGTTCCCTGCCGTCCGGCTGGGCGACGAGCACTTCCTGGACGGCGGTCTGGTCAACTCCATCCCGATCGCCCGGGCCATCGAGCGGGGAGCGCGCACCGTGTACGTACTGCAGGTCGGGCGGGTCGAGCGCGAGCTGACCCCGCCGACCCGGCCGTGGGACGTCGCCACCGTGGCGTTCGAGATCGCCCGGCGGCACCGCTTCGCCCGCGACCTCGCCGAGGTCCCCGCGTCCGTCCGGGTGCACGTCCTGCCCAGCGGTGACGCCGAGACCTCCCTCTCCTCGCTGCGCTACCGCCGGACGTCGGCCGTGCCGCGCCGGATCGAGCAGGCCCGTCAGGCCAGCGCGGCCTACCTGGCACAGGACGACTGACGTGCTGCCCCCCACGTTCGTGCGCCGGGTGGTGCTGGCGCCGCTGATGGTGCTGGCCGCCCTCGCGGCGTTCGCGCTGTCACCGCTGTGGCTCCTGGTGCTCGCGGCGGCCTCACCGCTGGTGCCGTGGCGGCGGTGGCGGCTGCTGCGGGTGGGCTGGCTGGTGCTCGTCCACATCGTGCTCGAGGCCGCGATCCTGATGGCGCTGCTGGTGCTGTGGGTCGCCAGCGGCTTCGGCTACGCGCTGCGGCGGCCGGCGTTCGAGCGCACCCACTACGACCTCGTGCAGCTCTACCTGCGTGTGCTGTTCGCCGAGATGCGCCGCGTGCTCAACGTCCGGGTGGAGGTTGAGGGACCGGAGCCGTCGGACTACCAGGGACGCCCGCTGCTGGTCTTCTGCCGGCACGCGGGACCAGGTGACTCCTTCCTGCTCGTGCACGCCCTGGTCAACTGGTACGACCGCGAGCCACGCATCGTGCTCAAGGACACCTTGCAGTGGGACCCCGCGATCGACGTCCTGCTCGGGCGGCTGCCGAACCGGTTCATCCGGCTCCGCGCGGCGTCCGACGGCGACCTGATCGAGCAGCAGGTCGGGGCGCTGGCGACCGGGCTCGACGACAACGACGCGCTGGTGCTGTTCCCGGAGGGTGGCAACTTCACCCGGCGTCGCCAGGCCCGGGCGATCGCCCGGCTGCGCGAGCGCGGGCTGATCGACCAGGCCGAGCGCGCGCAACGGCTCCGGCACGTGCTGCCGCCCCGTCCCGGTGGGGTGAACGCGGCGTTGCGGGCCGCTCCGGAGGCGGACGTCGTGTGGGTCGCGCACACCGGCACCGACCACCTCATCTCGGTGGCCGACGTCTGGCGTGCCCTGCCGCTCGACCAGACGATCCGGATGCGCTGGTGGCAGGTGCCCTCGGACGAGGTGCCCAGCACCGACGAGGGCCGCGTGGAGTGGCTGGAGCAGTGGTGGGTGCGGATCGACGACTGGATCGACGAGAACCGGGTCGTGGCGCCGTCGTGACCGGTCACCTGCGCGTCACCAACTCGGTGTGCCTGCCGCCGTCCGAGCTCTCATGGCGGTTCTCCCGGGCGTCCGGGCCGGGTGGCCAGGGCGTGAACACCACCGACTCGCGCGTCGAGCTCACCGTCGACCTCGGCCGGACGACGGCCCTGACCGAGCACCAACGACGTCGCATCCTCGACCGGCTCGCCGGCCGGCTGGTCGACGGCCGGCTGACCGTGACGGCGACCGAGCACCGCAGCCAGCTGCGCAACCGCGACGCCGCAGCGGCCCGGCTCGCTCAGCTGCTCCGCGAGGCGCTCGCACCGGGCCCGGCGAAGCGCCGGCCGACCCGGCCGACGCTGGGCGCCAAGCGGCGCCGGCTCGACGCCAAGACCCGCCGGGGCCAGACCAAGCGGCTGCGTCGTCCGCCCAGCGACTGACCGCCGGACCGGCCTGCTTCGACGAGCGGATCAGCACGACTGGCGGCATGATCGGGTGGCTCGAGTTCCCGCCAGGTGGAGGCAGACATGACCAGGCACGACCGATGAGCGGCAACGACCTCACCGACCGCGCAGGCTCAGCCGCCCGCCAGGCGGCCAACAGCAAGTGGCTCGAGCGCACTGCCCGGGTCGGCTTCGTCGTCAACGGCGTGCTGCACCTGTTGATCGCCTACATCGCCCTCCGGGTCGCGTGGACGGGCGCGCAGGGCAACGCCGACCAGTCCGGTGCGCTCGGCCTGCTCGCCGACAGCACGTGGGGCCGGCTGGTGCTCTGGGTCGGTGTCTTCGGGTTCGCCGCGCTGGCGCTGTGGCAGCTCACCGAGGCGTTCATCGGGGCTTCCCGGGTGGACTCCAAGGAGCAGGCCGCCGCCCGGGGCAAGGCGCTGGCCAAGGCGGTCGTCTACCTCGCCCTCGCGGTGAGCTCCTACTCGTTCGCCCAGGGCAGCGGGTCGTCGAGCAAGTCACAGAGCAAGGACTTCACTGCCAGCCTGATGTCCCAGACCGGGGGCCGGGTGCTCGTCGTGGTCGTCGGCCTCGTCGTCATCGCGGTGGGCGGTTACCACGTCTACAAGGGCTGGAAGCGCAAGTTCCTCGAAGACCTCGTCGGCCACCCCGGCACGACCGTCGAGCGGCTCGGCGTCGCCGGCTACATCGCCAAGGGCATCGCGCTCGCGATCGTGGGGCTGCTGTTCTGCGTGGCCGGGTTCCAGAAGCAGGCCAGCAAGGCGACCGGGCTGGACGGCGCGCTGAAGAGCCTGCGCGAGCAGCCGTTCGGCACCTGGCTGCTGACGCTGGTCGCCCTGGGCATCGCCGCCTACGGCCTGTACTCGTTCGCCCGGGCGCGTCGCGCCCGGCTCTGACCCCCGGAGCCAGCCCGCTGTCGGGCGGCTCGCGTACGGTGCCGCAGGTGACCACGTCCCCGCTGTCCTCCATCGCGCCCGCCGACCCGACCGCCCTGCGCGCGGCGGCCCAGCAGGTGCTCACCACGCTCGTCGGGCATGCCGACGCGCAGTTCCGCGACGGCCAGCTCGAGGCGGTCGAGGCGCTGGTCACCGGCCGGCGGCGGGTGCTCGTGGTGCAGCGCACCGGCTGGGGCAAGTCCGCGGTCTACTTCGTGGCGACCGCCCTGCGCCGGTCACAGGGCGCCGGGCCGACCCTGATCGTCTCGCCGCTGCTCGCGCTGATGCGCGACCAGGTCGCCGCCGCAGCCCGCGCGGGCGTCCGGGCCGTGACGATGAACTCGGGCAACGCCGAGGAGTGGGGCCAGGTCAGTGCCGCGCTCGCGGCCGACGAGGTCGACGTCCTGCTGGTGAGCCCCGAGCGGCTCAACAACCCCAGGTTCCGGGCCGAGCAGCTGCCTGACCTCGCCGCCCGCTGCGGCCTGCTCGTCGTCGACGAGGCGCACTGCATCAGCGACTGGGGGCATGACTTCCGGCCGGACTACCGGCGCATCCGCGACCTGCTCGGCGACCTGCCCCCCGCCACCCCGGTGCTGGCCACGACGGCCACGGCCAACGCCCGCGTCGTCGACGACGTGGCCGAGCAGCTCGGCACCGGCGGCCACGACGTGCTGACCCTGCGCGGCCCGCTGGCCCGGCAGAGCCTGCGGCTCGGGGTGCTGCGGCTGCCCAGCGCCCAAGACCGGCTGGCCTGGCTGGTCGCCCATCTCGACGACCTGCCCGGCAGCGGCATCGTCTACACCCTGACCGTGTCCGGCGCCGAAGACCTCGCGACGCTGCTGCGCTCGGCCGGCCACGCGGTTCGCTCCTACACCGGGCGCACCGACCCGGCCGAGCGCATCGAGGCCGAAGACCTGTTGCGCCGCAACGAGGTCAAGGCCCTCATTGCGACGAGCGCGCTCGGCATGGGCTTCGACAAGCCCGACCTCGGCTTCGTCGTGCACGTCGGCGCGCCGTCCTCGCCGATCGCCTACTACCAGCAGGTCGGGCGCGCCGGGCGCGCCACCGAGCGGGCCGACGTCCTGCTGCTGCCCGGCACCGAGGACCGTGACATCTGGGCCTACTTCGCCAGCGCGTCCATGCCGCGCCAGCAGGACGCCCGCACCGTGCTCACCGTCCTGGGCGAGGCGTCCCGGCCGCTGTCCACGGCCGCGCTCGAGCCGGCCGTCGACGTGCGGCGCACCCGGCTCGAGCTGCTGCTGAAGGTCCTCGACGTCGACGGCGCGGTGAGCCGGGTCAGCGGCGGCTGGGTCGCTACCGGCGTCGACTGGACCTACGACGCCGAGCGCTACCAACGGGTCGACGAAGCCCGGCGTCGCGAGCAGCAGCTGATGCTCGACTACGAGGCCACCACCGGGTGCCGGATGGCCTTCCTGCAGACCGCCCTCGACGACGACACCGCGGCCCCCTGCGGCCGCTGCGACCGCTGCACCACGCCCTGGTACGCCGCTGAGGTGCCCGATGCCGCTCGGCAGCAGGCCGGCGACCAGCTCGCCCGGGTCGGCGTCGAGATCGAGCCGCGCGCCCAATGGCCGAGCGGCATGAGCCGCCTCGGTGTCGACGTCTCGGGCCGCATCGCCGCCGACGAGCGGCCGCTCGAGGGCCGGGCGGTCGCGCGGCTCACCGACCTCGGCTGGGGTCAGCGGCTGCGCGAGCTGCTTGCCGCGCCGGACGCCCCGGCGCCCGAGCCGCTGCTGCTGGCCTGCGTCGGGGTGCTGCGCGACTGGGGCTGGCGCGAGCGCCCGGTCGCGGTTGTGGCGCTGCCGTCGCGCCGGCGGCCCGAGCTGGTGCGCTCGGTTGCGGCCGCGATCAGCGAACGCGGCCGGCTCCCGCTGCTCGGCGAGCTCGACCTCGTCGACGGTGGCCCCACCGGCGAGCCCGGCGGCAACAGCGCGTTCCGGCTGGCCGGCGTCTGGCAGCGGCTGGTGGTGGGCGACGCCCTCCGGCAGGCGGTGGCCGGCGTCAACGGCCCGGTGCTGCTCGTCGACGACCTGGTCGACTCGCGCTGGACACTCACCGTGGCCGCAGCGGCGCTGCGCCAGGCCGGTGCGGACGACGTGCTGCCGTTCACCCTCGCCGTCGCCGCGTAGGCTCACGGCGTGACCACCACCGATCTCGTGCTCGCCGTCATCGGGTGGGGCGGCTCGGCGCTGGTCGTGTGGTCCCTGCTGCAGAGCCGCATCCTGCGGCTGCGGTGGCTCAACCTCGCCGGTTCCGTCGTGCTGATGGGCTTCAACCTGGTCATCGGGGTCTGGCCGATGGTGGGCCTGAACGCCGCGCTCGCCGTGATCAACATCGTGCAGCTTCGCCGGCTGCTGGCCGGACGCCACGACGCGGCCGCCTACAGCGTCGTCGAGGTGCGCCCGGACGACGCCTTCCTCGCCCACCTGCTGCGCACCCACCACACCGACATCGCGGCCGCGGCACCCGGGTTCACCGGGGCCGGCCCGACCGACCTGACCGCGATCGTGCTCGACGGCGACCGGGCGGTCGGCGTGGTGGTCGCCCGGGACGCAGGCGACGGCCGGGCTCAGGTCGAGCTCGACTGGGTGACGCCGCGCTACCGCGACTTCACCCCGGGCGAGTTCGTCTACCGCCGCAGCGACCTGTTCGAGCGGCATGGCTTCCGGCACGTCATCGCCCCGACGTCCACCCAGGACTCGCACGCCTACCTCCAGCGGGTCGGCTTCCGGGGCGACCCGCCGGTGCTCGACCTGCACGGCTGAGCACCCCGCCGCTAGCGCCGGCGGCGAGCCTGACGCTCGCGTGCGATGGCCTCCCGGATGGGCGGGACGACGACGCCCGCCTCCGCCAGTCGTCGCCGCACCTTGCGTCGACTCACCAGGATCCCGGCAACGCCCACGGCCCACACCACGTACTGCACCGACCAGGCCAGCCGGAACGACGTCAGGTCGTAGGTGGCCGAGCGGCCCAGCCCGGTGCCCCCGGGCGACACGACGTCCAGCACCACGCCGACGGCGAGGATGGTGAGCAGCGAGGCGAGGAATCCGCCGATGTTCACGATCCCGGTGGCGCTGCCCAGCCGCCCCACGGGGTTGAACGTGCGCGCGAAGTCGAACCCGATCATCGATCCCGGCCCGCCGAGCGCCAGCGCGCACACCAGCACGACCAGCAGCCAGAGCGGTGCGGGGCCGGGCCACGACAGCACAGCAGACCAGGCAGTCACTGTCGATGCGACGATGCCCAGCACGAGCCAGGAGCGCCGCAGCGGGTGACGCGCCACCAAGGTGCCGAACACCGGCCCGGCGGCCATGCCGGCGAGCACGAAGAGCGTCATCAGGGCGCTGGCCGTTCGCGGCGAGCGGCCCTCACCGGAGACGAGGAACGGGAAGCCCCACAGCAGCGCGAAGACGGTGCCGGAGAACTGCGAGGTGAAGTGCGTCCACAGTCCCAGCCGGGTGCCGGGGTGGCGGAACGCCTCGGACAGCTGGTGGCGCACCACCGCCATCGACGGTGAGTGCCGCACAGCCGCCGACCCGGGCGGCGCGTCGCGCAGGGCCACCAGGCTGAGCAGCGACACGACCAGGCCCACCGTGGCTGCCGCGAGGTAGGTCGGGGTCCAGCCCGGGCCGTTCAGCAGGGCCACCAGCGGGATCGCGCTGACGACCTGGCCGAGCTGGCCGGTCAGTCCGGTGAGCTGGGTCATCACCGGGTTGAGCCGGGGCGGGAACCACACCGCCACCAGGCGCAGCACGCACACGAACGTCATGGCGTCGCCGGCGCCGACCAGCACCCGCGCCAGCACCGCCAGCGGCAGGACGGTGGCCAGGGCGAGCAACGCCTGGCCGGCCGCCATCGTCAGGCCGCCGAGCACGATCAGCCGACGCGATCCGTAGCGGTCGAGCAGCACCCCCACCGGGATCTGCAAGGCGGCGTAGACGAGCAGCTGGAGCACCGCGAAGCTGGCAAGCACGCTCGCGGAGGCGTCGAACCGTTGTGCCGCAGCGATTCCAGCGACCCCGAGCGACGTCCGTTGCAGGACGGCGGTGCCGTACGCAAGCAGGCCGACGCCCCAGACCAGCCAGGCCCATCGGGGAACCGGGGCGGGACTGACGTCGGGGCGCACCCCACCAGTGTCCCGCGTCGACGCGATAGTGCCTGCGCGGGGCCAGGTCGGTCAGCCGGCGCGCAGGGCCTGCCGCTCGCGGTAGGCGTCGCGCTTCTGCTCGAACCGCGAGGCCGCCACCTCGAGCTCGTCGAGGGCGTCGGCGAGCTCCTCGCGGGCCTTCTCGCCCTCGGCGCTCAGACCCTCACGGTCCCAGACCTTCCAGGTCTTCAGGACGGGCGCGAGCACCTCGTCCCGGTGGATCCGCAGGTCGTAGATGCCGGCCATGGCGATCTGCACGGAGCGCCGGCCGAAGTCCTGGATCGTGTGACCCGGCATCTGGAACGTCGCGACGACGTCGCGCACCGCCTTCAGCGTCTGGTCGGGCGCGATCTCCAGCGCCGCGGCGAGCATGTTGCGGTAGAAGACCATGTGCAGGTTCTCGTCCTGGGCGATCCGCGCCAGCATCTGCTCGCAGTACGGGTCCTCGGTGTACTTGCCGGTGTTGCGGTGCGAGATGCGGGTGGCGAGCTCCTGGAACGACACGTAGGCCACCGAGGCGAGCATCTCCTCGTGGTCCTGCTCGAAGCCGCCGCCCATGTGGATCATCCGCTCGCGCTCGAGCTGCTGGGGGTCGACCGCCCGGGTGACGAGCAGGTAGTCGCGCAGAGCCATGCCGTGCCGGCCCTCTTCCGCCGTCCAACGGTCGACCCAGGTGCCCCAGGCGCCGTCGCGGCCGAAGGTGGTCGAGATCTCCCGGTGGTAGCTGGGCAGGTTGTCCTCGGTGAGCAGGTTCACGATGAGGGCGGTGCGCGCAGTGGGGCTCATCTTGGACTGCTCCTGCGTCCACGGCTCGCCCTCGAAGATGCCGTCGTAGTTGCGGCCCTCGCTCCACGGCACGTACTCGTGCGGGAACCACTCCTTGGCTGCCGACATGTGCCGCGACAGCTCCTTCTCGACCACGGGCTCGAGCTCGTGCAGCAGCTGTAGCTGGGTGAGTTCCTTCACCGGGCACCACCTTACGTTGGCGTAACCTACGCTTCCGTAACTTAGTGTGCCCGCTACTGGCCAGTAGGTCCAGTCGAAGGCCCGGTCCGCACGCAGAATTCACACGACTGCCGCCCGCTGACCTCGGTAGCGTCAGGCCCATGAGCGCCACCCTCGTCGCCCGCGACCTCGCCGCCGGGCACGGCGCTCGAGCGCTGTTCACCGGCCTCGACCTCGTCGTCGGACCCGGGGACGTCGTCGGCCTGGTCGGCGCCAACGGCGCCGGCAAGTCGACCCTGCTGCGGCTGATGGCCGGTCTGGACCAGCCCGGGGCGGGACGACTGGCTCTCAGTCCCCCGGTCGCACAGGCCGGCTACCTCCCGCAGGAGGTCGAGCGCCGGCCGGGTGAAACCGTCGCCGACCTGGTGCGCCGGCGCACCGGGGTCGCTGCTGCCGCGGTGCGGCTGGACGCTGCCACCCAGGCCCTGGCCGACGGCGCCGACGGCGCGGACGACGAGTACGCCGAGGCACTCGAGGTCTGGCTGCACCTCGGCGGCGCCGACCTGGACGAGCGAGCCGAGCAGGTCGTGGCCGAGCTCGGCCTACGGGTGGGGCTCGACGCCCTGACCGAGACCCTGTCGGGCGGCGAGGCAGCCCGCGCCGGGCTCGCCTGTCTGCTGCTCTCGCGCTACGACCTGTTCCTGCTGGACGAGCCGACCAACGACCTCGACCTGGTCGGTCTGGAGCGGTTGGAGCGGTTCGTCGCATCGGTGCGGGCCCCGGTCGTCGTTGTCAGCCACGACCGGGAGTTCCTCGCGCGCACCGTCAACCAGGTGGTCGAGCTCGACCTGGCCCAGCAGCAGGTCGGGGTGTACGGCGGCAGCTATGACGACTACCTGCGCGAGCGGGAGGTGGCCCGACGCCATGCCCGCGAGGCCTTCGAGGAGTACGACGACACTCGTGGCGCGCTGACCGACCGCGCCCGCATGCAGCGCGGCTGGGCCGACAAGGGCACGCGCAACGCCCTGCGCAAGGCGACCGACAACGACAAGAACATCATCCACCGCAACCGGCAGAGCTCGCAGAAGCAGGCTGCCAAGGCGAAGCAGACCGACCGGCTGATCGAGCGGCTGGAGGTCGTCGACGAGCCGCGCAAGGAATGGCAGCTGCAGCTGCAGATCGCAGCGGCCGCGCGCTCAGGCTCGGTCGTGGCGTCCGCGCACGGCGCCGTCGTGCGTCGCGGCGGCTTCGTGCTCGGGCCGGTCGACCTGCAGCTGGACTGGGCCGACCGGGTCGTGGTGACCGGGCCGAACGGGTCGGGCAAGTCGACGCTGCTGGCGCTGCTGCTGGGCCGGGTCACGCCGGACGCGGGCCGCGCAACGCTCGGCTCGGGTGTCGTCGTGGGTGAGGTCGACCAGGCGCGCGCCGCCTTTGCCGGGCCGGCGTCCCTGCTCGATCGGTTCAGTGCCCACCTCCCGGACTGGAACACAGCCGACGTCCGTACCCTGCTGGCCAAGTTCGGGCTCGGTGGCGAGCACGTCCCGCGCGCGTGCCGCACCCTCTCGCCGGGCGAGCGCACCCGCGCCGCGCTGGCGCTGCTGCAGGCCCGGGGCGTCAACCTGCTGGTGCTGGACGAGCCGACCAACCACCTGGACCTCCCCGCCATCGAGCAGCTCGAGCAGGCGCTGGAGACATTCGCCGGCACCGTCCTGCTGGTGACGCACGACCGGCGGATGCTGTCGACGGTGCGCTCGACCCGGCGATGGGCGATGGCAGACGGTCGGCTGACCGAGTCCTAGCGGTTCGTGCCGGCCGGGCCGGGCGCGACCTGGAGCACGGCCCGCAGCAGCAACGGATCCTGCTCCGGCGGTACCGAGCGCAGGTCGAGCAGCAGCACACCCTGCTCGACCCGGCCGACCACGGCCGGGTCGCCCCGACGCAGAGGGGCAGCCCAGCCGGCCGGGAGCGCCACCGCGGTGCTGGCCAGCTCGACCCCGGGCGCACCCCCACCGCCGACCGCTGCGTGGCTGGAGACGGCCCGGGCTGCGACCCCCGCACCGGCCAGGGCGGCGACCAGCTCGTCGGCTCGACGACGCAGGTCTGCCGGGTCGGCCTCCAGCGCCCGGACGACGGGCGGCACCGGGCCGCGCAGCGTCGCCTCCAGGGCGGCGAGCGTGAGCTTGTCGACCCGCAACGCCCGGGCGAGCGGGCTGCGGCGCAACCGCTCCACCAGGTCGGCGGTGCCGAGCAGCAGACCGGCCTGCGGGCCGCCGAGCAGCTTGTCGGCACTGCCGGTCACCAGGTCGGCACCGTCGCGCAGCGCGGTGGCGGCGTCCGGCTCGAGGGGCAGCAGCGGGTGCCGGCGCAGCAGCCCGGAGCCGAGATCGGCCACCAGTGGCACGCCGCGCTCGCGCAGCGGCCCGCTGAGCTCGGTCACCTCGACGCTGGAGGTGAAGCCGTGGACGACGAAGTTCGACGGGTGCACCTTGAGCACCATGCCGGTGTCGTCGCCGACCGCGGCAAGGTAGTCGTCGAGGCTGGTGCGGTTGGTGGTGCCCACCTCACGCAACCGCGCGCCGGTCGACACCAGAAGATCGGGCAGCCGGAACCCGTCGCCGATCTCGACCATCTCGCCGCGCGAGACGACGATCTCGCGACCGGCCGCGAGCACCGTGGCCGCGAGCACCAGGGCGGCGGCACCGTTGTTGACCACGTGCACACCGCCGGCCTCGGGCACGGCCGCGGCCAGCGCCGCGAGGGTGCCGCGACCGCGTCGGGCCCGGGCGCCACTGACCCGGTCGAACTCCACATCCGTGGTGCCGGCGGCAGCGACCAGCGCGTCGACGGCAGCGGCCGACAGCGGCGCCCGGCCGAGGTTGGTGTGCAGCAGCACGCCGGTGGCGTTGACCACCGGTACCAGCGCGGCCGCCGTGCCGGGCAGGGCCCCGAGCACGTGGTCGACGACGTCCGTCGCGGCCAGCTTGCCGCACCGGACCTGTTCGAGCGCGGCGACGACGCTCGCCTTCACCAGCGCCGGGCCAAGCCGCTCGTGGGCTGCGGCCAGCCGTGGATCGGCCAGCACGCGATCGGTGCGCGGCACCGAGCGGCGGTCGTCGGCCCGTGGCTCGGCGCTCATGCGGGCAGCCTACGAGGTGCGGTGCACCTTGTGCGGCGCCGCCTGGGCCAGCGGCTTGACCACCACGAGGTCGATGTTGACGTGCGCGGGCCGCGTTGCCACCCAGGCGATCGTGTCGGCCACGTCGTCGGCGGTGAGCGGCGCGGCGACCCCGGCGTAGACCGCGTCCGCGCGCTCCTGGTCGCCGCCGAATCGCACGAGGGAGAACTCGTCGGTGCGCACCATGCCGGGCGCGATCTCGGTGATCCGCACCGGGCGGCCGTTGAGCTCGAGCCGGAGCGTCTCGGTCAGCGCCGCCTCGGCGTGCTTGGCCGCGACGTAGCCACCGCCCTTCTCGTACACGCTTCGTCCGGCGATCGAGCCCGTGACCACGAGGTGGCCGCCGGCTCCCGCCTCCAGCGCCGGCAGCAGGGCCTGCACCATACGCACGGTGCCCAGCACGTTCACGTCGTACATGCGGCGCCACTCCTCGACGTCGGACGTCGCGACGTCGTCCATGCCGAAGGCGCCGCCGGCGTTGCTCACGAGCAGCGCGACATCACTCAGCCCCGCCGCCAGGCGGTCGACGGAGTCGCGGTCGGTGACGTCCAGGGTGTGGGCGCGCACGTGCGGCACCTGCTCGGCCAGCGCGTCCAGCCGGTCGCGGCGGCGCGCCGCCGCGACCACCTCGAACCCCTCGGCCGACAGCCGCCGCACCGTGGCAGCCCCGATCCCGCTGCTGGCTCCCGTCACCACGGCCACCGGCCGCGCCCTTGCCTGGTCCGTCACGTACGCAGCCTAGAACGCGACGACCCCGGTGCCGCGACCGGCAGGACTGAAGAAAAGCGCGCCCCCGAGATCCGGGGGCGCGCTTTCGTGTGGTGCGCTGAGGTCAGTCCTGCGGGGCGGTCAGGCCTGCGGGGCCGGACCGGCCAGGAAGAACGACACCTGGCCCTCGGTCACGGTCGCGTCGAGGGTCTGCTCGTCGAGCATCTGCGAGGCCTGCTGCTCCACGAACACCTTCACGCCGCTGGCGTCGATCACCTCGTCGCCGGGAGCGGGGCTCTCGACGACGCTGAGCTCGAGGCCGTCGCCGCCGGGTGCGAGCCGCAAACCGGCGTCGGCGGGAGCCTGGGGAGCCTGGGTGAGGCTGCGGACGACGTCCACGGCCTGGTCGGTCAGAGTGAGCACGATTGCTCCTGTCCATCGGGTGCCTTCGGTCGCTCCACCCTCATCACGGACCGGCGCGGGAAGTCAAACGACGAACGCGCCGCCCTGCTGGGCCCGGGCGTGTCGTGTCCGCTATGCGGTCAGGGCTCGTCCACGACGTGCATGGCGGCCTCCTCGGCCGACGCGCCCGCGCCGTCGATCCCGACGTCCTCGCCCACGAGGTCCTTCTCGGAGTCCGCGCGCACCCCCTCGTCGGGGTCGACCAACCGGCCGGCCCGCCGGTCGCCCACCTCGTCGTCGCTCACGAAGTCGTCGTCGGCGTCGTCGCGGGAGTCCGGGTCGTCATGCGAGCGCTCGTCGGGCTTGGCCAGGGGGTCGTCGAAGGCGGCCGAGGGGTCCGGCTCCTCCTGGGCGACGCGCTGGTCGAGGGACTCGCCCCGCCGTGCCTCCTCGAACGTGGTGCCGAACGACTCGACCCCGCGCGGGCGCTCCGGTGGGCTGTAGCCCTCGTCGAGCGGATCGACCAGGCCGCGGTCGTCGAGCGTGTCTTCGGCGCTCGGCTGGTCCTCGTCGTCGACGCTGAAGACCCCGCTGCTGTCGGTGTCGCGCTGGCTGTCGTCGAAGTCGCTCATGCCTCGAGCCTGCCACGGTCGTCGTCCGGCCGCGCAAGCAGCCGTCGTCCGTCGTCCAGGCGGGTGGTCACCCGGCGGCGGTCGAGCAGCTCGAGCAGCGGGACCGCGACCTTGCGCGAGGTCTGCCAGGCGTCCCGGGCGGCAGCGACCGTGAACGGCACCTCCAGCCCGCCCAGCAGCTCAATGGCCTGCGCCACCGCGGCTGGCGCGAGCAGCACACCGCCGCCGGCATCCTCCAGCAGCCCGGTGCGCACCGCGGCCGCGACCTCGCGCCGGCCCAGGCCGGCCCGCTCCAGCCGCTCGGCGCTGGGGGCGGCGACCGGCAGCACGCCGAGCTCGTCCACCAGGGCGCGGACCTGCTGCTCGACCGGTGCCGGAAGTCGGTCGGGGTCGCGCCGGGAGTCGACGACCCGCCCGTGGCGCAGGGACAGCGGAGGGCGGACGACGAGCGGCACGACCTCGCCGGCCGGCAGGCCGAGCGCCGCCCGCGCCGTCTCGACCGGCAGCCCGACGTCGAGCGGGGCGTCGCGGTCGTGCGCCTCGACGAGCTCGAGCAGGCGGGTCGACAGCCGGTCGGCATGAGCGGGGTCGAGCAACCACTCGCCCGCGCCGTCCGGTGGCGGCACCCCCATGGCCCGCAGACGGGTGCGGCTGACGACCCCGCGGCGACGCACCTCGTCGGCGGCGTCCGGGCGGCCGCTCGCCTGGCGCAGCTGCTCAGCGCGGGCGATCGCAGCGCCGCGCCGGCGCAGGTCGGGCGGGTCGACGTCGAGCACGGTGAACCCGGCCAGCACCGCGTGCCGACCCGGATCGCGCAGCAGCCCGACGTCACCGACGTGCAGCGGCAGGGCGTGCCGCAGCCGGAGCCGCCACACCTGGCCGCCGAGGTGGCGCAGGTGGGCGTGCACCTGCGCCGACCCCAGGTGCAGCAGCGCGGTGGCGGGCGGGCGCTCGGCCATGCCCCGGCAACGGACGTCGATCGTCGTGGTCGCGACGAAGGCGTCCGCAGCGATGAGGGCCTGACCCCGCTCGACGCCCTGCGTCGCGACCCCACGCAGGTTGACGGCCACTCGGGCGACGGCCGCCACCTCATCGTGCGGCAGGCCGAGGCTCTGCAGCGAGCGCACGGTGGCCCGGCCGCCGCCGGGGAGGGCCAGCGTGTCGCCGCGGCGCAGGGTTCCGGCGTCCAGGGTGCCGGTGACGACCGTGCCGGCGCCGCGCACCGTGAACGAGCGGTCGACCCACAACCGAACGGGCGCGTCGACGTCCGGAGCGGGCAGGGCGCGCACCACCCGCAGCAGCGCGGCGCGCAGGTCGTCCATCCCGGCCCCGGTGCGCGCGCTCACCGCCACGCTCTCGATTCCGGCCAGGGTGGTGCCTGCGAGCCGCTCGCGGGCGGCCCTCTCGGTGGCCGCCTGCACGGCCGGGTCGGCGAGGTCGCACCGGCTGACCACCAGCAGCCCGTGCCGCACCTGCAGCGCGTCGAGGGCGTCGAGGTGCTCCTGGGTCTGTGGCATCCACCCGCCGTCCGCGGCCACGACGAGCATCACCGCCGGGACGGGTCCGACACCGGCCAGCATCGTCGGCACGAACCGCTCGTGGCCGGGCACATCCACGAAGGCCAGCTGCTCGTCGTCCAGCGTGGTCCAGACGAAGCCGAGGTCGATGGTGAGGCCGCGCCGCTGTTCCTCGGCGTAGCGGTCCGGCTCCATCCCGGTGAGCGCGCGGACGAGCGAGGACTTGCCGTGGTCGACGTGGCCCGCAGTTGCCAGGACGTGCATCCGGCCAGGCTACGGGCGCAGCCCATGCGGCGCCGACCGTGGCAACGAGCGTCACCGGGGTGACCCTCGTTGCCGCGGTACGTCGTGCGCTGAGCGGAGGCGGACGGGAATCGAACCCGCCAGACCGAGATGCCCGGTCTCGTCGGTGTTGAAGACCGCGGGGACCACCAGGTGCCCAGACGCCTCCCCGCACGGTCCGCCGATGACGGCGCGCGGCCCGGGCGACGCTACCGGTTGGCCCGGCCCGGCGCCCGGCAGACCACGCCGCTCAGGTCGTGCGGGCGTCGAGCCGCTCGCGCTGGGGCACGACCGTGTACTTCGGGTCGCGCGCGGACGCCATACCGGCCTCGTAGACACCGAACCGCAGCAGCACCGAGCCGGCGGCGAGCGCCACGCCGGACGCGACCGACAGGGCCCGCGACCGGCGTCCGAGCACGGCCCCGGCCGCGCCCGCTGCCGCGAGCACCCGGGCGGCCTTCATCAGGTGGCCGGGGCGCTCGCGCTGGTAGGGCTCGGCGAGGGCACCGAGCCGGCGCTCCATCTGGTGACCCGCGACCAGCTCGACGGCAGCACCAGCCACGGCCAGCCGGCGGGCCGGGCCGCTCTCGTCCAGCGGCGCAGTTGCGATGGCGACGCCGGAGGCCGCCATCGCGGCGCTGCCGGCGAACACGAACGGCATCTCGCGGTGGCCCTCGTGCCAGGCGGGCACCGCGGTGTTGGTCAGCAGTGCCGCGGTGTACGTCGCCAGCGGGCCGCCGAACGTCGCGGCCGCCAGCCCCGCCAACCGGCCGACGGCGGGCAGCCGCCCGGTGACGTGGGACGCCGCGGCCGCGGTCGCGAACGACGCGAACGGGGCGAGGATCCACGAGCCCACCGACAGCGGGGACGTCGGCTTGAACACCCGCAGCATGTTGATGAACCGCTCCGGTCGGCCGAGGTCGTGCACCAGCGCGACCGTGCCGAGCCCGGCGCCGGCGGCGGCACCCAGCCGCGCGACGCGGGTCAGCCCGGGACGGCCGGTGGCCTGCGCGCCCTCGGCCAGGATCGCCGAGACCCCGGCGTAGCCGCCGAGGAACAGGTACAGCGGCACGTCCGGTGTCTTCCAGACCGGCGCCTTGAGGATGGGGCGGCCGTAGTAGGACTCGAACTCCGGCTCGGGGACGAGCGCGCGCTCCCTCATCGCCGCCGCCCCACGAAGGCGGTGAGCCCGGCGGCCACCAGGCCGGCCGCGGCGACCGCGACGTGCCGCCACATCGACGGCAGGTCGCGGGTCGTGACGACGGGATCCGGTGGCAGCCCGTAGACCTCAGGCTCGTCCAGCAGCAGGAAGAACGCCCCCGCGCCGCCGACGCCGTCGTCCGGGTCGTGGCCGTACAACCTGGCGTCCGTGACGCCGCGCTCGTGCAGCGCCTCGACCCGCTCCTGCGCCCGCTCGCGCAGCTCGTCGAGTGGGCCGAACTGGATCGACTTCGTGGGGCACGCCTTGGCGCAGGCCGGTTCGAGCCCGACGCCGAGCCGGTCGTAGCACATCGTGCACTTGAAGACCCGGCCGTCCTCGGGGCGCTTGTCGATGACGCCGTACGGGCAGGCGGGCACGCAGTAGCCGCAGCCGTTGCAGATGTCCTGCTGCACCACGACGGTGCCGAACTCGGTGCGGAACAGCGAGCCCGTCGGGCAGACGTCCAGGCAGGCGGCATGCGTGCAGTGCTTGCAGACGTCCGACGACATCAGCCACCGGACCTCACCGGGCTCGCCGCTCTCGTCCGTGGCGGGGACTGCGGTCTGCTCCGGGATCTGCACTGTGGGGCCGAGCTGCGGCGCGGCGGGAGGCGGCGGCCCGACGCGCGGCATCCCGAGGTCGGTGGCCGGGCGGGTCTGCTCGATGAACGCGACGTGCCGCCAGGTGCTGGCGTCGAGCTGCTGCGTGTTGTCGTAGCTCATGCCGGTCAGCGACAGGCCGTCCTCAGGGATGGCGTTCCACTCCTTGCAGGCGACCTCACAGGCCTTGCAGCCGATGCAGATCGAGGTGTCGGTGAAGAAGCCCACGCGTGCTGGCGGCTCGGTGTAGCCGGCGTCCTGCGCCACTGCGGGCAGGCTGCCCGCCCACCGGTTCGTCACGATCGGGCCTCCTCGTCGTCCGTGGCTCGTTGCCGGTGGTCGTCGACGTACGTGCGCAGCGCGGGGCCGCGCGGACGGCGTCCGGCGCGCACGTCGCACGTCCCCACCTTGTCCTGGATGTGCACGTTGGGGTCGAGCGAGACGTTGACCAGGTCGTTGGCCGAGTCGCCGGTACTCAGCCCGTTGCCACCCCAGTGGTAGGGCAGGCCGACCTGCTCGACCCGCTGGCCGCCCACCCGCAGCGACCGCATCCGGTCGGTGACGAGCACGCGGGCCTCGATGGCCGCGCGAGCCGTGATGATCGTCGCCCAGCCGCCGTTCTCCAGCCCGCGCTCGCGGGCCAGCCGCGGCGAGACCTCGCAGAACATCTCCGGCTGCAGCTCGGACAGGTAGGGCAGGGTCCGGCTCATCCCACCCGCGGTGTGGTGCTCGGTCAGCCGGTAGCTGGTGAACACGTACGGGTAGGACGCGCTCATGCTCGGGTTGATCGGGTTGGCGCCCGCGGTGTCCGGCAGCCGCTCCATGGCCGGGTTGGACTGCTGCGGGTACAGCGCGTTCGGGACCGGCGACTCGGCCGCCTCGTAGTGCGCGGGCATCGGCCCGTCGGCCAGGCCTACCGGGACGTACAGCCATGCCTTGCCGTCGGTCTGCATGATGAACGGGTCCTGGCCGCCGATCGCGTCGGGGCCTTGGGCTCCGTCGGCGGGGACGTGGTCGGGCGCGCGGTCGGGGATGAAGTCCGGCACGTCGTGACCGGTCCACTTCCCGGCCTCGGCATCCCACCAGACGTACTTCTTCCGCTCGCTCCACGGCGTGCCGTCGGGCGCGGCCGACGCGCGGTTGTACAGGATGCGGCGGTTCGCCGGCCAGGCCCAGCCCCACTCGGGCGCGACCCAGCTCTGCTCCTGGCCGGGACGACGGCGGGCCGCCTGGTTGGTCTCGTCGGCGTAGACGCCGCAGTAGATCCAGCAGCCGCAACGGGTCGAGCCGTCGTCCTTGAGGTCGGTGTACGCCGAGAGGGCCGCGCCGTCGGGGCCGGTGCCATTGATCTCGCGCAGCACAGCGTCGGCGCTGGGCTCGCCGGACTCGTCGACCGGGTAGTCCCAGGTGAGGTCCAGCAGCGGCCGGTCCATCTCGTCGGTGGAGCCGGCCAGCTTGGCCCGGATGCGCTGGCCGAGCTCGACGTAGAACCGTAGGTCGCTCATTGCGTCGCCGGGCGGCTTGACCGCCTCGTGGTGCCACTGCAGCATCCGCTGGGTGTTGGTGAACGACCCGCTCTTCTCGGTGTGCGCGGCGGCCGGCAGGAAGAACACCTCGGTGCCGATCTCCTCGGTGACCAGCTCGCCGGTCTGGATCTCCGGACCGTCCTTCCAGAAGGTCGCCGACTCGATCATCGCCAGGTCGCGCACCACGAGCCAGTCCAGGTTGGCCAGGCCCAGCCGCTGCAGCTTGCCGTTCGCCGAGCCCACTGCGGGGTTCTCACCGACCAGGAAGTACCCCTTGCACCGCCCCTCGATCTGGTTGACCACCGTCGGGTACGTCGAGTGGTCGCCGGTGAGGCGCGGCAGGTAGTCGAAGCAGTAGTCGTTGTCGGCGGTCGCCGCATCGCCCCAGTAGGACTTGAGCAGGCTCACCGCGTAGGCGCGCATGTTGCCCCAGTAGCCCGTCTTCCCGGCATCGGCCGCCACGAACGAGTCGAGGTCGAGATGACGGCTGGCGTGCGGCATCGGGATGTAGCCGGGCAGCAGGTTGAACAGCGTGGGGATGTCGGTCGATCCCTGGATGCTCGCGTGCCCGCGCAGGGCGATGATCCCGCCGCCCGGGCGGCCGATGTTGCCCAGCAGGGTCTGCAGGATCGCGGCCGCCCGCACGTTCTGCACCCCAGTGGTGTGGTGCGTCCAGCCGACGGCGTAGCAGATCGCCGAGGTGCGCTCCCGGCCGCTGTTGCTGGTCATCGCGTGCGCGACCTTGGCGAACGTCTGCGGCTCGATGCCGCACACCTCGTGGACCATCTCCGGTGTGTAGCGAGCGAAGTGCCGCTTGAGCACCTGGTAGACGCAGCGTGGGTGCTGCAACGTCTCGTCGCGCGGGGGCTTCGAGGTGACCGAGGGGCCGCCGGAACCGGTGCGTTCGGACTGGGCCGCACTGTGCGTCTCGTCGTCGTCCGGCACCCCCGGCTGGGCCGGGTCGCGCTGGCCGGCCGCGGCGGACTCCTGCGCCCCCTCGTACTGCCACGACGTCGCGTCGTAGGAGCCCTTCTCGGGGTCGAAACCGGAGAACAGACCGGCCAGGTCCTCGGTGTCGACGAAGTCCTCGCCGACGATCGACGCGGCGTTGGTGTAGGCGACGACGTACTCGCGGAAGTCCAGCTCGTTGCTCAGCACGTAGTTGATCAGCCCACCGAGGAACGCGACGTCCGTGCCGGCCCGGATCGGCACGTGCAGGTCGGCCACCGCCGAGGTGCGGGTGAACCGGGGGTCGACGTGGATGACGGTCGCCCCCCGCGCCTTCGCCTCCATCACCCACTGGAACCCGACCGGATGGCACTCGGCCATGTTCGAGCCCTCGATGAGGATGCAGTCCGAGTTAGCGAGGTCCTGCTGGAAGCCGGTGGCGCCGCCGCGGCCGAACGAGGTCCCCAGACCGGGGACCGTGGAGGAGTGTCATATCCGGGCCTGGTTCTCGATCTGCACCGCGCCCATGGCGGTGTAGAGCTTCTTCATGAGGTAGTTCTCCTCGTTGTCGAGGGTCGCTCCTCCGAGGCTCGCAATGCCCAGCGTGCGGCGTACTCGCTTGCCCTGCTCCTCCCATGACCAGGTCTCACGGCGGGTCCGGATCACCCGGTCGGCGATCATGTCGAGCGCGGTGTCGGCGTCCAGGTCCTCCCACTCGGTGCCACCCGGCCGGCGGTAGCGCACCGTCGTGACCCGGCTGGCGGACGTCACGAGCTGCTTGCTCGCACTTCCCTTGGGGCAGAGCCGACCTCGAGACACCGGACTGGCCGGGTCGCCCTCGATCTGGGTGACCTGACCGTCCTTGACGTAGACCTTCTGGCCGCACCCGACGGCGCAGTACGGGCACACCGAGTCGACGACCTTGTCGGCCTGGTCGGTGCGGGACGTCAGGTTGTCCGTGACCGGTGATCGGGCGGCACTCCCCCGGCCCAGGTCGTCGTCGCCGACGAGCTGGCGATAGACCGGCCACCCCTCGATCCACGTGCGCGCTCCCATGGCGCGATGCAACCACGTCGTGGGCAGAGCCGCCACTGCACGCACCGAAGACCCGCTCAGCGTCGTCCCAGGTCGCGCTGGCTCGCGACGGGCGACCTAGGGTGAGGCCATGACGACCAGTGCGACCAGGGTCCGACTCACCGAGTACGCCCGCGGTGGCGGCTGTGCCTGCAAGATCCCGCCCGGCGAGCTCGAGAGCGTGGTGCGCGGGCTGCAGCAGGAGCCCGCCGACGCTCGGCTGGTCGTCGGCCTCGACGACGGGGACGACGCGGCCGTCGTCCGGATCGAGAACGGCATCGCAGTGGTCGCCACTGCGGACTTCTTCACACCGGTCGTCGACGACGCCTACGACTGGGGACGGATCGCAGCGGCCAACGCGCTGTCGGACATCTACGCGATGGGCGGCGCGCCCCTGGTGGCCGTCAACCTGCTGGCCTGGCCGCGCGACACGCTGCCGATGGAGCTGGCTGCCGAGGTGCTGCGCGGCGGCCTGGACGTCGCCCGCTCGGCCGGCTGCGTGGTCGGTGGGGGCCACAGCGTCGACGACGCGGAGCCGAAGTACGGCATGGCCGTCACCGGCACCGCCGACCCAGACCGCTTGCTGCGCAACGACTCTGGGCGCACCGGGCTTCCTCTCACACTCACCAAGCCGCTCGGCATCGGCGTCCTCAACAGCCGCCACAAGGCGACCGGCGAGGTCTTCGAGCAGGCCGTCGCCACGATGACCGCCCTCAACCGCGACGCCGCGGAGGCAGCCGTTGCGGCCGGGTTGCGCAGCGCCACCGACGTCACCGGGTTCGGCCTGCTGGGTCACCTGTTCAAGCTGGCCCGGGCGTCCGGCGTCCGGGCGGTGGTGGATGCGGCCGCCGTGCCGTACCTGGACGGCGCCCGGGACGCGCTGCGCGACGGGTACGTCAGCGGCGGCAGCCGCCGCAACCTGGACTGGGTGCGACCGCACCTGCAGTCAGCCGTCACCGAGGACGAGCTGCTGCTGCTCGCCGACGCACAGACCTCGGGTGGGCTGCTGGTGGTCGGCGAGCTGCCGGGCCACCCGGTCATCGGCCACCTTGAGCCCGCCGAGCCCGGTGGCCCGACGCTCGTCGTCCGCTGAGCCACCCGGGCGAACGTGCATGATCACCGCAGGGATGGGCGGGCCGGGCGAACGTGCATGATCACCGCAGGGATGGGGCCGCCTGACTGCGGTGATCATGCACGTTCGCCCTGGGCGGCGGGTCAGCTGTCGCTGGAGCGAGCCCACAGGTTGATGCCGGCGTCGATCGCGTGGCCGTCGATGGCGGCGAGCTCGTCGTTACTGAAGCCGAGGCCGTCCAGCGCAGCGACGTTCGCCTCGAGCTGGCGCACGCTGCTCGCGCCGACCAGCACCGAGGTGACCCGCTCGTCGCGCAGCGCCCACGCGAGCGCCATCTGGGCCAGCGACTGACCGCGGCTCTGCGCGATGTCGTTGAGGGCGCGCACGTGCCGCAGGCTCTCGTCGGTGAGCAGGTCGGTCGACAGGGACTTGCCCTGGCTGGCTCGCGAGCCTTCCGGCACGCCGCCGAGATACTTGTCGGTCAACATGCCCTGGGCGAGCGGAGAGAACGCGATGCAGCCGGCGCCCTCGGACTCCAGGGTGTCGAGCAGGCTCTCCTCGATCCAGCGGTTGAGCATCGAGTACGACGGCTGGTGGATCAGCAGCGGCGTGCCCATCGAGCGCAGGATCGCGGCCGCCTCGGCGGTGCGCTCTGGCGAGTACGACGAGATGCCGGCGTAGAGCGCCCGGCCCGACCGTACGGCCGTGTCGAGTGCACCCATGGTCTCCTCGAGCGGGGTCTCGGGGTCGAACCGGTGGCTGTAGAACACGTCGACGTAGTCGAGCCCCATCCGCTGGAGCGACTGGTCGAGCGAGGCGAGCAGGTACTTGCGCGAGCCCCACTCGCCGTACGGCCCGGGCCACATGTCGTACCCGGCCTTGGTCGAGACCACCAGCTCGTCGCGGTACGGACGGAAGTCCTGAGCGAACACCGTGCCGAAGTTCTGCTCGGCGCTGCCGTAGGGCGGGCCGTAGTTGTTGGCCAGGTCGAAGTGCGTGATGCCGAGGTCGAACGCTCGGCGCAGCGTGGCGCGCTGGCTGTCGAGCGCGACGTCGTCCCCGAAGTTGTGCCAGAGCCCCAGCGAGATGGCGGGGAGCTTCAGGCCACTGCGACCGCAGCGGCGGTACGTCATCGAGTCGTAGCGGTCGTCGGCGGCGCGGTGCGGTGCGGGCTTCATGCCGCCAGTCTGCCGCTCCCCCGGCCCCCGACGCACGACGGCCCCCCGCGCAGTGCGGGGGGCCGTCGTCGGTCGAACGAGATCAGATGGCCACGACGTTCTCGGCCTGCGGGCCCTTGGGGCCCTGGGTGATCTCGAACTCCACCCGCTGGTTCTCGTCCAGCGAGCGGTAACCCTGGCTCTGGATCGCCGAGTAGTGCACGAAGACGTCGGCGCCGCCGCCGTCCTGAGCGATGAAGCCGAAGCCCTTCTCAGCGTTGAACCACTTCACAGAACCCTGTGCCATGCCGTCTCCTCCAGGGGACGTACTGCGACCGACACTGTGCCGGTCTGGTGTGCGGTCATGCATCCCCACGTTGGAGCTGTGGCCCTGGCGAGCGGAGCCCGTGAACACCGGATCGCGAGGTAGATACGCCACCTCGCGAGCCGGTCAACGCAAGAAATCTGAACTGCAGCGCGAGCAAGTATGCCATGCAGCACCCCGAAAGCCAGAGCCTGGACGGTGTCGCCGCGGGGCGTGCCGCTAGGACAGAACCCGCAGCCGGATCGTCTCCGGCATCTGGCGCATCTGCTCGATCATCTGCGGGGTGTAGTCGGCATTGACGTCGGTCACCAGGTAGCCGACCTCGCCGCGGGTGCTGAGGTTCTGCGCCTCGACGTTCGCCCCGTGCTCGGCGAACAACGCGTTCACCGCGGCCAGCACGCCGGGGACGTTGCGGTGCATCAGGGCCAGCCGGTGCGAGCCGGAGATGTCGCCCGCACCGATGGGCGGCAGGTTGACCGACAGCGCAGTGGCACCGCCCTGCGCGTAGCCGATCAGCTTGCCGGCGACGAAGCGGCCGATGTCCTGCTGCGCCTCCTGTGTGCTCCCGCCGACGTGGGGGGTCAGCAGCACGTTCGGCAACCCGCGCAGGTCGGACTCGAAGGGGTCGCCCTGCCGCTTGGGCTCGGTGGGGAACACGTCGATGGCGGCGCCGGCGATGTGCCCGGAGTCGATGTGCTTGCGCAGCGCCGACGTGTCGACGACGAAGCCGCGCGACATGTTCATGAACAGCGAGCGCGGCCGCATCGCCGAGAACTCCTTGTCGCCGAACAGGTCCTGGTTGCCCGGACGACCGTCGACGTGGAGCGAGACGACCTCGGCGGTCTCGAGCAGCTCGGTCAGACTCCCGCACCGCTGGGCGTTGCCCATCGCAAGCCGGTCCTGGGTGTCGTAGAAGTACACCCGCATGCCGATCGCCTCGGCGAGCACCGACAGCTGCGAGCCGATGTTGCCGTAGCCGACGATGCCGAGCGCGCGTCCCCGCACCTCGTGCGATCCCTTCGCCGACTTGTCCCAGATCCCCGCGTGCATCGCGGTGTTCTTCTCCATCAGCCGCCGCGCCAACGCGATGATCGCGCCGATCGTCACCTCGACCACGCTGCGGGTGTTGGAGTACGGCGCGTTGAAGACGGCGATGCCGTTGCCGGTGGCCGCATCGAGGTCGATCTGGTTCGTTCCGATGCAGAAGGCGCCGATCGCTTGCAGCTGGGGCGCGGCCGCGAGCACTGTCTCGGTCACGAACGTCGTGGAGCGGATGCCGAGCAGGTCGACGTCGGCCAGCGCCGAGACCAGCTCGTCCTCGCCGAGCGCTCCGGAACGGGTCTCGACCTGGTGACCGCTGGCGCGCAGCAGCTCCGCCGCGTCAGGGTGGATGTTCTCGAGCAGCAGAGCGCGCACGCCGTCTCTCCCGGAGCTGGTGGTGGTGGGGCACCAGCGTACGAGGCTCCGCCCACTGGGCGAGACCCTGGTCCGAGCCGTGGACGAGCCGCTGGGTCGAACTGCCCGGCCGGCGCTGCGCCGCCGGAGCCCTAGGCTCGACCGGTGCGCACCAGCGGCCCGACCCCCGACCCGGCGGCTCCGCCGGCCGTCGTCCAGGACGTCGACGACCCGCAGGGGTGGACCGTCGTCGTGGGCGGAGTCCCCAGCAGCTACGTACACCTCGGCGACCCGACCCGGCTGGAGTTCGAGTACGTGCGGTGGGCCGGTGACCTCATCGACGTCATGGCGGCGGACGGCGAGCCGGTGCACACGGTGCACGTCGGCGGGGCCGGCTGCACCCTGGCGCGCTACGTCGCGGCGACCCGGCCACGCTCGCGCCAGGTGGTGCTCGAGAACGACCCGGCGGTGATCGCGCTGGCCCGGGAGACGTTCGGGTTCAGCCGGCGCAGCGGGTTCCGGCTGCGCGAGGCCGACGGGCTCGAGGGCCTGCGCGGGCTGCCGGACGGCGGGTTCGACCTGCTCCTCCGGGACGCGTTCGCCGGCGACACGACACCGCACCACCTGACGACCACCAGTTTCGTCGGCCAGGTGGCCCGGGTGCTCGCCGCGGACGGTGTGTACGTCGCCAACGTCGCCGACCGGCCCGGGCTCGGCCTGACCCGGCGTGAGGTCGCGACGGCGGCAGCGGTGTTCGGTCATGTCGCGCTGGTCGGTGAGACCCAGCACCTGCGCGGTCGCCGCTACGGCAATGTGCTGCTGGTGGCCTCTCGTCGGGCGTTGCCCGTGGCTGAGCTGACCCGGCGGGTGGTGTCGGGTCCGGTGCCGGCCCGCGTTGTCCCGCCCGCAGACGTCCGCGCGATGGCGGCCGGGGCCGAACCCATCACGGGCTGACGTCAGCGACGGTCAGGAGGAGCCGGGCGACTCCGAGCGCAGGTACTGCTCGACCTCGGCGGCCAGCTCGTCCGCGGACGGCAGCGCAGCGTCGTCGGCGGTGAGCAGGCTGCGTCGGCCCGCCGAACCCACGTAGGCGTCGTACTGCTGCTCGAGGGCTGCCACGACCTGGGCCACCTCCTGCGAGCCGGCTACCTGCTCGGCGATGGCCTCGCGCGTCTCCTCGGCGGCGGTCAGCAGTGCCGAGCGCGGCGCGGCGATGTGCGCCTGGTCGGTGAGCCGGTCGAGCAGGACCGCGGCGGCGTCCGGGTAAGGGGTGTCGGCCAGGTAGTGCGGCACCTGGACGACGAAGCCCAGCGCGTCGTGCCCGGCCTCACCGAGGCGCAGCTCGAGCAGCGCGGCGGCAGACCCGGGGATCTGCACGGTGCCCGGCCAGCTCTGGCCCTGCGGGACGAGCTCGGGGCGGTTCGCGTGCCCGATCACGCCGAGCGGGCGGGTGTGCGGCACCGGCATGCCGATGGCGTGCAGGCCGATGGTGCTCGAGACGGCGAAGTGCTCGACGAGCTCGGTGACGGCGGCCGCGAACCGCTCCCACTGGGTGTCCGGCTCGGGGCCGCGCAGCAGCAGGAATACCCGACCGTCGAGGTCACGCACCGCGTGCAGCTGAAGGCGCGGCTCGGCGAACGAGGCGTAGTGGTCACGGTCGTAGACCATGGCCGGCCGGCGTGAGCGGTAGTCGACAAGCTGGTCGGCGTCGAAGGTGGCGACGACCTCGTGCGAGAGGGTGTCGAGCAGGTGGTCGGCGACCAGCCGGGGCGCCGAACCGGCGTCCACGAAGCCGTTGAGGGCGTGCACCAGGACTGCCCCGTCGTCCGGGACGAAGTCCGGCGAGGGGTCGCTCAGGGTGTACAGCGTGCGGGGGTCGAGCACGTGGTCCTCCGTCGGCAGGGTGAGGTCTCCGCCGTGGTCAACGCGCCGGGGGCCGGGAACCATCCCGGCCCTGGCCTCAGGCCGGGCGGGAGTCCTCGTCACGGGCGGCCACGGCCAGCGGCCGGCCGTCACGACCGACCCGCAGCCGGCGGGGGTTGGCGACGGACTGGCCGGTGCGCGGGCGCTCGGCGGTCGCGGTGGTGATGCTGGTGGCGTCGCTCATCGGGCTCCCCTTACGTGGGACCTGCCGGTACGTCGATCGGACGTCGGCGGCCTGTTGAACTCTTGACTATTCTCGCAGAACGTGGCGCGGCGCCCGACCACTGCGGCCGCGCTCAGCCGTGTGATCGGTCACATCTCGCACATGCCGGGGCCTGTGGACGACGCCCGCGCCCGCGGGCCGGACCTGCCTAAGGTCGTGGGCATGGGGATTGCGCAGTGAGTGGGCCGGCTCGGTTCGCGGCCGCACCGGACGCGATCGAGGCCGCGGCAGCGGACGTCGCGGCCGCAGCCGCGGCCATCCGCGCGCTGCACGACCACCCGGGAGTGCTCGCCGGGCAGGCCGCGGACTCCGGGGACGGCGGGTTGAGCGCGGCGCTCGTCGCCTTCGCGGCGAGCTGGGACTGGGGACTGCAGGTGGTCGGCGGCGAGACCGACCGGTGGGCTCACCTGCTCACGGCGGCCGCCGCCACGTACCGGGCGGTGGAACGGTCGGTGGTGCCCGCGTCGTTGGGCGGCGACCGGTGAGCGTAGGTGCAGCGGGCGCGACGACGTCGGTCCGGTCGTTCCCCGGCGCGACGTGCGGAGCCGACCTGGTGCCGGGTGCGCCGGCGAGGGTGCTGACGGCGGCCGAGCAGCTCGAGACGATGTCGGCCGGGTTGCTGCGCCTTGCCGCGGTGGTGCAGGGGCTGCGGGTGGCCGACTGGCACGGTGTCGCGGCGGCGGCGTTCCACGAGCTGGTACAGGTCGACGACGGGGCGTTGGGCCGGGCCGGAGCGGTGATGGCCCAGGCGGCCGACCACCTGCGGCGGCACGCCACGGCGCTGGCAGCCGCCCAGCGGCAGGCGGACGACGCCGTCCACCTCGACCTGCGGGCGGCCGCCACGTCCCCCGACAGCGGCCTGGCGCTGCGCGCCGAGGCTGAGTGCCTGCTGACCCGGGCCCGCACCGCCGTGCAGCGCAGCGCCGCGCTGGCGGCTGAGGGGCTGCGCGCTGCAACGGCACTGGCCCCCGAACGACCCGGGCTGCTCGGGCGTCAGCTCGCCCGCGCTCATGAACGGCAGCGCCAGGTGGCCACCGGTGTGGTCGAGTCCGGCCTCGACCTGCTTGGGCTGGGCGCGACGTTCGCCCCCAGCCGACTGCTCACCGACCCGAGCGGACTGCTCGCGGACGTCGTGGCGGCTGGCGAGGCGAGTGCCCGGCTGCTGGTCCATCCCCGGCAGGCCGCGTCGGTCGCCCTCGACCTGCCGACCTGGCGCGACGACAGGTCCCGCTGGGTCGGCCACGCCCTGCCGGGACTCGCGCTCGGGATCGGCACCGGTGGCGCGGCCGTCGCGGCCCGCCCCGCCACCCTCACGGCGCGCGCCCTGGCCGCCGTCCCGACGACCCGGGGGGCGGCCCTGCGCGCGGCGATCCGGGACCGGCCCGGCTTCGGTCGCAGCGCCCTGCGGGCCGCGGACGCCCGCCGCTACACCAGCGCGCCGAGCCCGCTCGGGTCCGTCATCGAGCTGCCCGCTGCCGCGCATGCCGTCTCGCGGGCGGTCGCGCGCGATGCGGCGTGGGCCGAGCCGCGCACCACGCCTCGGATCGAGCGGGTGGCGACCGACGTCGGCGCTCGGCGCGTCGGGGCGACCACGGTGCTGAAAGGTCAGGTCTCGCTGCACCGCAAGCTCGCCGACGAGCTGGCGACCGCTGGCGCCGGTGCGCGGGTCACTCGGGTCGCGGCCAGGGTCAACGACACGCTGCGTTACACGCTGGTCTACCCCGACGAGGCGTACGTCGGCCAGTCGCTGCGTACGGTCGAGCGGTTGCGCGCTCAGGGTTTCGACCTCGCGCAGGCCAAGAGCACGTGGGGCGGCTCGCGCTACCAGGGGCTCAACCTGACGCTGGGCGACCGCGTCACGGGCCGGCTCGTCGAAGTGCAGCTGCACACCGCCGAGAGCTGGGCCGCCACGGTGCGCACGCACGAGGCGTACGAGGTCTTCCGCGACGCCGGGGTCGACCCCGCCGTCAAGCGCCGGCTCGAGCAGCAGATCGCCGCCGAGTACGCCGCCGTGCCCCGCCCTCCCGGGGTCGAGCGGCTCAAGGCCGCGCTGCACGGGCTCGGCACCGACACCGACGCCGTCTCCTCCCCCGGCACGGTGCTCGCGCCTGACCCACGCCGGCTGCTGCGGCATGGGCTGGCCTCCGGCGCGGGCAGCGTCGCAGCCACCTCGCCGGCACCGCCCGGCGCGGCCGAGGCCACACCCCGGTGAGACGATCGCGGCAGGCGCCGCGAGGGCGCAGCCGCCGGCCGCCCGGCCGGTGTCGAGGTCGTCGGAGGAGCTGTCGATGGGTGCACTGGACGGACGCGTCGCGCTGGTGACAGGCGGAGCGCGGGGCATCGGAGCCGCGACAGCGCGCCGCTTGGCCGCTGACGGCGCCACGGTCGCGCTGCTCGACCTCGACGAGGCGAGCGCCGCAGCAACCGCCGGCGACATCTCGGCTGACGCGATCGGCGTGGGTGCCGACGTCACCGACGCGGCCGACGTCGAGCGGGCGGTGGCGCGCGTGGTCGACGAGCTCGGCGGCCTGCACATCCTGGTCAACAACGCCGGGGTGACACGCGACAACCTGCTGTTCCGCCTCACCGAGTCGGACTGGGACACCGTGATGCAGGTGCACCTGAAGGGCGCGTTCTTGATGAGCAAGGCTGCGCAGGCGCTCTTCGTCGCGCAGAAGCACGGCCGGATCATCAACCTGTCGAGCGTGTCGGCACTGGGCAACCGGGGCCAGGCCAACTACTCCGCGGCCAAGATGGGCGTGCAGGGATTCACCCGCACGCTCGCGATCGAGCTAGGCCCGTTCGGCGTCACCGTCAACGCGGTGGCACCGGGGTTCATCGTCACCGAGATGACCGACGCGACCGCGGCGACGGCTGGGCATCACGCCCGAGCAGCTCCAGAGCGCCAGCGCCGAGGCCACGCCCGTGCGGCGCGTCGGCCGACCGGAGGACATCGCGGAGGCCATCGCGTTCTTCGCGAGCGACGCGGCGTCCTTCGTCACCGGCCAGACCCTGTATGTCGACGGCGGCGCCAAGCTCTGACGCGCGCCGCGGCCGCGTCCGCTCAGGGTCGTAGCGTGTCGTCGTCCGCCATGCCGCGCTGTCGCAGCTCGGCGACGAGCTCGTGCCCGTTGGGTGCGTAGAGCCAGGGCACCGTCGTCCAGCTCTGGTCGGGTGTCTGGCCCGGGAGCGGGGCCGGCGTGCCATGCGTCAGCACCTGCTCGGTGAGACCGAGCTGCCGGATCGCGACGAGGCGCACGTTGTCGGGCCGGGCCCACACGAGCTCGTCGTACAGGGCCGGGTCGTGCTGGCCGTCGTCGCCGACGAGCACCCAGCTCAGTTGCGGAAGCTCGTCGACCAACCGGCGCAGGGTGCGGCGCTTGTGGTCCTGCCCGGAGCGGAACCAGCCCTCCGGCGTCGGGCCCCAGTCGGTAAGCAGGAGCGGGCCGTCCGGGAAACCGCGGCGACGCAGGAAGCGCTGCAGCGCGGGAGCCAGGTTCCACGCCCCGGTCGAGACGTAGACGACGAAGGCGTCGGGGTCTTGCCGGGTCAGCGTGCGGTACAGCTCGGCCATGCCGGGCACGGGCCGGCGCGACTCCTCGTGCCGCACGAAGGTGTTCCAGAAGGCCAGGAACGGGCGAGGCAGCGCGGTGACCAGCACCGTGTCGTCGATGTCGCTGATGACGCCGAACCGCTCCTGCGGGCCGACCACCCGGAGCGGGGCCTCGGCCACCGCAGCACCGGCGATCCGCAGCTCGGCCGTCGCCCACCCGGGCTCGAGGTCGGCCTCGACGGTGAGGTCGACGTAGCCGCCTCGCCCGCACTCGACGACGTGCCGGTGGCCCGCAACGTCGATGGTGACCGGGATACCGCCCAGCTTGGCGCTGATGAAGTGCCGCCATCCGCGCACGGCGACGTCGGCACGCTCCCCCACTCCGGGCGGCGATAGGAGCACCCGGCCGAGGATGCGCACCCACCCGGCCGTGCCGTAACCGGTGTACGCGATCACCCGCGGCTTCCAGCCGCGCCGGTAGAGCAGTCGGGCGAGGGTCCGGTTGACGAGGTCCTCGGTGCGGGCGGCACGGTGGATGACGTCGGGCCGGCCCCTGCGCTCGATGGTCACACCGCCACTCTATGAGGGACGGGCCGCGCGGGCTGGACGGCGAGGTGGACGTACGGTGAAGCCGTGAGCGCGCGCCTGGAACTGTCCGTGAGCGACCTCGGGCGGGGCGGCACCTACCCGTGGCTGACTGCTGTGGTGGTCCCCCGCCCGATCGCGTGGGTCTCCAGCCTGGACGAAGCGGGTGTCGTGAACCTCGCGCCGCACTCGTTCTTCACGGTGGCGTCGGCCGAGCCGCCGGTGGTGTCGTTCACCTCGGTACGCACCAAGGACTCGCTGCGCAACATCCGCGCCACGCGGGAGTTCGTCGTGAACCTGGCCCCGCGCTCGCTCGCCGAGCAGGTGAACACCACCGGCACGGACTTCCCGCCGGACGTCGACGAGCTGGCCGTCGCAGGGCTGACCCCCGAGCCGAGCGCCCTGGTGCGGCCGCCTCGGGTCGGGCAGTCACCGGTGGCGATCGAGTGCGTCCTGCACGGCGAGTACCACGTGGGCGAGGACCCGGCACGTGGCAGCACCGTGGTGTTCGGGCGGGTCGTGCACCTGTCGGTTGACCGCAGCACCCTGGCGGACGACGGGCTGCCCGACGTCCAGCGGCTCGACCCGGCCAGCCGGCTGGGCCGCGACGAGTGGAGCGCGCTGGGCGAGGTGTTCTCGCTCAAGCGGCGCCCCTACCGGCCCCCCGACTGACCCGCAGACGACGCAGGCGCCGGCCGACACGTGGTCGGCCGACGCCCGTCGTACGGCGCGGGTGGGTCAGGCGGCGTGCAGCCGCGAGAGCTCCATGTCGTACTCGCGGGCCAGCAGCTCGACGAGAGCGAGGTCGTCGTCAGCGACGGCCTGGTTGACCCGCTCGATGTAGGTGATCTCGAGCGCGGAGAGGACGTTGCTCATGTGGTTCCCTTCGGTGGACGGACCCCGTCACTGCGGGACGTCGTCGTCTCACCGGCGCCTCTGCGCCCTTCACAGCCATGGTGGCCCACCAACAATGCTAGGTGCGCCCTGGCGGCGAGCGGGCCAATGTCGATGTCGTGCGGCGGTGACTCCGCTCACACCCGTTCGGCCCAGTCACCGAGTCGCGCCACGTCAAGGAAGCGCACCACGGCCTCGCCAGCCTCGTCCGAGGCTGCCAGATCGACCTCGGCCAACAGCGCCCAGTCATGGTCGCCCACCGGGTCGTCGAGCACCTGGCGCACCTGCCAGGTGCCGGGCTGCTGGCTGATCTGCAGCAGCTTCGGGCCGCGGGCGTCCGGGCCGGTGCCCAGGTCGCCGTGCTCGGCGAAGTACGCGGCCATGGCGTCGCTCCACCGTTGCGCGTCCCACCCGGCATCCGTGTCGAGCTCGGCGAGGTCGTTCCACCGACGCAGCGCGGCCAGCTCGACCCGGCGGAACAGCGCGTTGCGGACCAGCACCGTGAACGCGCGGATGTTAGACGTCAGCGGCGGCGGGGCAGCGTCGATCTGTTGCGGCGCAGCGGGTTCAGCCGGATCGATCAACTGCTCCCACTCGTCGAGCAGGCTCGAGTCGGTCTGCCGGACGATCTCGCCGAGCCATTCGGTGAGGTCGATCAGCTCCTCGGTGCGCGAGCTCTCAGGCACGGTGCGCCGCAACGCCTTGTAGGCGTCGGCGAGGTAGCGCAGCACGAGCCCTTCGGAGCGAGCCAGACCGTAGAAGGCCACCAGCTCACCGAAGCCCATGGCGCGCTCGTGCATGTCGCGCGCGACGGACTTGGGCGACAGCTCGTGGTCGGACACCCATGGGTGCCCGGTGCGATACGTCTCGTAGGCGTGGTGCAGGAGCTCGGCCAGCGGCTGCGGCCAGGTGACCTCGTCGAGGAGCTCCATCCGCTCGTCGTACTCGATGCCGTCCGCCTTCATCTGCGCCACGGCCTCGCCCCTGGCCTTGAACTGCTGCGCCTGCAAGACCTGCCGTGGGTCGTCCAACGTCGCCTCCAGCACCGACAGCACGTCCAGCGCGTGCGTCGGCGACTCGACGTCCAGCAGGTCCAGCGCAGCGAGTGCAAAGGTCGACAGCGGCTGGTTCAGGGCGAAGTCGGCCTGAAGGTCGACGGTGAGCCGGGCCCGTCGTCCGGCCTCGTCCGGCACCGCGAGCTGCTCGACCACGCCGGCTGCCAGCAGTGCGCGGTAGATCGCGACGGTGCGTCGCACGTGCCGCACCTGCTGACGGGGCTCCTCGTGGTTGTCGAGCAGCAGGTGCCGGAAGTTCTCGAGCGTGTCGCCTGGGCGACTGATCACGTTGAGCACCAACGAGTGTGTGACGGTGAACCGGCTGCGCAGCGGCTCGGGCTCAGCGGCCACCAGTCGCGCGAACGTCTCGTCCGACCAGGTCACCTGACCCTCGGGCGCCTTCTTGCGCTGCACCTTGCGCCGCTTCTTCGGGTCGTCGCCGGCCTTGGCCAGCGCCCGCTCGTTCTCGACGACGTGCTCGGGCGCCTGGACGACGACGTAGCCGCTCGTGTCGTAGCCGGCCCGGCCCGCGCGGCCGGCGATCTGGTGGAACTCGCGGGCGTTCAGCCGACGCTGGCGGTGGCCGTCGTACTTGGTCAGTCCGGTGAGCAGCACGGTGCGGATCGGCACGTTGATGCCCACGCCGAGTGTGTCGGTGCCGCAGATCACCTTGAGCAGTCCCGCCTGAGCGAGCTGCTCGACGAGCCGGCGATAGCGCGGGAGCATGCCGGCGTGGTGGACCCCGATGCCGTGCCGCACCAGCCGGGAGAGCGTCTTGCCGAAGCCGGAGGTGAAGCGGAAGGCGCCGATGTGCGCGGCGATCGCGTCCTTCTGCTCTCGGGTAGCGACGTTGATGCTCATCAGGGCCTGCGCCCGCTCGAGCGCGGCGGCCTGGGTGAAGTGCACGACGTACACGGGGCTCTGCCGGGTGCTGAGCAACTCGTCGAGCGTCTCGTGCAGCGGCGTGAGCACGTAGCTGTGGCTGAGCGGCACCGGCCGCTCGGTGCCAGACACCACAGAGGTCGGCAGCCCGGTACGTCGCGTCAGGTCGTCCCGGAAGAACGCGACGTCGCCCAGCGTGGCCGACATGAGCACGAACTGCGCCTGCGGCAGCTCGACGACCGGAACCTGCCAGGCCCAGCCGCGCTGCGGGTCGCCATAGAAGTGGAACTCGTCCATGACGACCTGGCCGACGTCCGCGAACCGGCCCTCGCGCAGCGCCAGGTTGGCGAGGACCTCGGCGGTGCAGGCGACGATCGGGGCGCCGGCGTTCACCGCCGCGTCGCCGGTGATCATGCCGACGTTCGGCGAGCCGAACTGCTGGCACAGCGCGAAGAACTTCTCGCTCACGAGGGCCTTGATCGGCGCCGTGTAGTAGCTGCGGCGGCCGGTGGCCAGGGCGGCGAAGTGGGCGCCCGTGGCGACGAGCGACTTCCCCGAGCCGGTGGGGGTCGACAGGATCACGTTGCTGCCGCTCAGGATCTCGATCAGCGCCTCGTCCTGCGCGGGGTACAGGTCGAGGCCCTGGGCCGACGTCCAGGTCGTGAACGCGTCGTAGAGGGCGTCGGGGTCGGCCGGGTCGGGAACGAGCTCGGTCAGCAGCATGAGGCCCCCATCGTGCCTGGTCGCGCCCGAGCAGGCGTGCGCAGGTCCCTTCCGGAATCGCTGGCTGTATCAGGCACGCGTGCGGCAGACTCTTGTCATCGGTGCGGGCTCATCGACCCCGGACGCTTGGGGTGGCCATGTCGGATCTGCTGTTCCGGTTGGACGTCATCGAGGACGACGACACCTGGGTGATCGTCGGCGACTGCCCTCAGGGCAGGAAGTTCGCGCACGTCCCGGCGCCGTTCACCGATGCTGAGCTGCAGTCGCGGCTCGCGGGCGTGGAGTTGGCGCTCGTGCGCTCGACGTCGCAGCTGGTCACGCGCAGGGCGAGCCGGGCCGAGCTCGACTTCGGGCGCACGCTGTCGAAGGTTCTGCTGCCTGGCGACATCCGGATCCTGTTCGCGCTGTGCCGGGAGAAGGCTCGCGAGCAACGGGTGTCGATGCGGATCCTGCTCAACCCGGTGGGTCCGCATGTGTGCCAGGTGCCCTGGGAGTTCACCGTCGACCCGGACGCGGACGACGACTACCTCGCCCTGCGCCTGGCCGTGGTGCGGTCACCGAACCTGATGGAGCGGGTGGAGCCGCTGCTGATCGAGCCACCACTACGGGTGCTCGCCGTGATGTCGCGACCGCGGGACCTGCCCCAGCTCGAGGCCGACCAAGAGCGCCAGAACATCTCAGCGGCCCTGGGCGGCGTCAGCTCGGACCTGCTGCACATCGAGTGGATGGACGGCGACCGGTGGCAGGACCTGCGCTCGAAGCTGAAGGCCGAGCCGTTCCACATCCTGCACTTCATCGGCCACGGGGGGTTCGACGAAGACACCCAGTCCGGCTACATCGAGCTCACCGACGACAAGGGCGAGGCCCTGCGAGTGCAGGCCGGTGACCTTGCCCGGTTCGTCCAGGACAACCCGTACCTCAAGCTGGTGGTGCTCAACGCCTGTGAGTCGGCCACCACTGGCGAGGACGGCGTGTTCTCCAGCACCGCCGCCAAGCTGATGCGGGCCGGGATCCCCGCGGTCGTGGCGATGCAGTACGAGATCACCGACCCCGCCGCGATCGCCTTCTCGTTCTCGTTCTACGAAGCCATCGCGCACGGGCTGCCACTCGACCAGGCCGTCACCCGCGCGCGACAGGACGTCAAGATCCTCACCGGCAGCCTGGAGTGGGCCACCCCCGTGCTGTTCCTGGCGTCCCCCGAGACGCAGATCTTCGCCGTCCCCCAGAGCGCGGTCGAAGCACCGACCGTCGGGACGCCTGACGTCCCGAAGCCGCGGGTCCCGGAGTCGGAAGTCCCGATCCCGCAGCCGCGCGCGCCCTCAGAGGCGCTGGCGACCGCCTCGACCACAGGTACGGCAGCCGGCGCAAGCCCCGAGCAGGGCGACTGGTCGGGGCAGGTGCGCTCGCGCATCACCCAGTTCATGAACCGCATGACGACCGAGGCGCCGACGACGGTCCGCTCGGCAGGCTCGCCCGCGGCTCCCGCGAGCTCGCCTGCCCAGCCGATGCGTCCGCCGGTCCCACGCCCTCGTTCGTCAGGACTCCAGCAGGTCTGGACGTCGCCGGCGCTCGGCTCGTGCACGCACTTCAGCCTCGGCCCCAACGACCTCGCAGCGCTCGCCTGCCCCGACGGCGTCCGCGTCGTATCGCTCACGACCCGCGCCGAGATGGCCAGGTGCTCCCTCCCCCGCGCCGACCACGCGCAGCAGATCGCGTGGAGCCCGTGGCCGCGCCACCTGGCCTGCCTCTACGCCAGCGGGGCCGTGGTCGTGTGGGAGCTGGGCTCGGAGACGCCGGTCCACGTCCTGCGCGCCCGTACCGGCCGTGCCACCCAGGTCGCGTTCAGCCACGACGGACGATGGCTGTCCGTGGCGGCCGACGACCGCACGGTGCACGTGTTCAACGCGCAGGGTGCCGAGGTCCGCGCCTTCGCGGTGCCTCCGGCCCAGGGCGGCGACGCGGACTGGCGACCGCCCCTGCAGGCCGTGACCGCGCTGGCCTTCACCCCGGACGACCGGCACCTGCTCATCGGGGCGGACGACGGGTCGGCCCGTCAGTACGACGTGCACGGCCGGTTGGTCCGCGCGTGGTGGCACACCCACCCGGTGACGGCGCTCGCCGCGAGCGCCGCGTCACTGGCCACGGGCAGCCTGGACGGCAAGGTGCGCACCTGGACCTGGGACGGAGTCGTCGTCCGACGTCTGAGCGGTGCCCTCGCCCACTTCGCGGACTGGTCGCGCGACGGCGGGCAGCTGGCAGTCGTCGGGAACGCCGGGTGCCAGGTGTGGGACGCGTCGGGAGCGGTCCGCGGTCGGGCCGAGCTGGGCTCGCGCGGGGTGGGGTTGGGGTTCATGTCGACTGGAACGGTGGTGACCGCCACCGACGCCGGGACCATCCAGGGGTGGTCTGTGCAGGGGGCCTCTGAGGGAGTGCGAGATGACTGACGTCGAGATCTTCTGGCCGGCCACCGTGTCGACCGATGCGCTGTTCGACGCGGAGACGGTGCTACGTGATGCCGGGATCGACACGACCACGAAGCTGCAGCCTGGCCGGCGCGGGCCGGAGCTGTCGGTGCTCGTGTTCGTGGCGACGACGGCCATCGAACCCATGCTCAAGGCGTTGTTCCAGCGGGTCGGCGACGGTGCGTTCGGCACGCTGCGGGACTTCGTGACCAAGCTGCTCGGTGAGGACAAACCCGATACCGAGCCCACCCCCCGCAGCGTGCTGTTCCGCTCCGCGACTAGTGGGGCCCAGTTCGTGTTCACGTCCAACCTGCCCGAGGAGGCGTACCGACAGGCAGTGACGCTCGACCCGGGCACCGCACCGGGCAACTGGGTATGGGACCACGGGTCGCACAGCTGGCTGCAATTCCGCGACTCCGCGTCCACCTGAGCAACGAACGAGAGGAACCTCCGATGACCGAGCCGCCGCAGGACGACTGGGGGACACCGGATACGCCGTGGAACGAACCTCAGCAGCCCGCTCCCCCACCGCCGCCGCCCGCCCAGCAGTGGCAGCAACCTGCTGCGCCGGTTGGCCCCCCGGTCGCGCCCGGGCAGCCGAAACCCGCCATCCAGAACTACCTCGTTCCGGCGATCCTCGCCACGGTGCTCTGCTGCGTGCCGACCGGGATCGTGTCGATCGTGTACGCGGCTCAGGTGTCGTCGAAGGTGGCGACGGGCGATCTGGCGGGGGCGATGCAGTCGTCCAAGAATGCGCGCCTGTGGCTCTTCATCAGCGTGGGGGCGGGCATCGTGGCATGGCTGCTCATCCTGGCCAGCTCGGCCTTCAACAGCTACTGACTGACTGACTGATCGTCCGCCGACCTCGTCGTCCACAGGCCTGCTCCTGCAGTCTCGACGCATGGCGCAAATCGGGTAGATTCCGGCACATGATCTTGGGGCAGATCTCTCGTCGCATCGGTGTCGGCATGCTCGCGGTCGCTGTACTTGGGGGGTGCCAGGGCGGAGCCGGCGCCGAGCCACAGCCGACCGTGGCCAGCCCGACGTCGATCCCACCGTCGTCATCGCCGTCGTCAGCCAGTGGCACGGTGACCACTGCGACGGAGGTGCCGGAAGCGGCCAAGGCCGATACTGCCGCAGGCGCCGAGGCCTTCGCCCGCTTCTACTTCCAGCGACTCAACGAAGCCTTCACCGCACCCCGCGCATGCCGAGATTGCGGTCTTGGCTGACCGAAGTTGCGGGACATGTGCGAACTACGACCAACTCGTCGCTCGATATGCGAAAGAACGCAAGAGGCTGAAGCGGGCCCTGTTCGCCGTGACAGACGCAGCCAGGTCGCGCACACAAGGACTCAACGAACGCTTGACCTCTTGGTTATTCAGAATGCTAACCAGGTGCTCGGCCCTCGAAACGAGGTACTCCGAACGGACCCACGAACCCCCGCTTTGATCTCTCTGACCGTGATTCGACGGGAGCAAGCTTGGGTAGTTGCCAATATCGATCTCCAGGAGCCGTCGTGAGCCGAATGGCCGGCATCGCGTTGGTCCCGGCGTTGTTGGGCATCGTTCCTCGCGACCTTGCCGGCGGCGACGGCGGCATCTGGTGGGGAGCCCAGCCCCCTCTTGCAGGCGAACGCCACGCGCGGCGGGGTCGACGTCGATGGCCGAGATCGCAGGCCAGGCAACACCCATGCGTCGACCACCTCTAGTCGGTCACGGCCCGCTGCGCACACAAGCTGGATCTGGATTGGTACCCCTGCCTGTCCAGGCAACGATCCGAACACCACCGCGAACTTCGATCTCTCATGCCAGCTGGCGGTCGATTCGTGCCAGGCAATGGGCCAGGGGACAGCCCCACTAACGTGGATCTGGAGGCGAGCCGCGGTTGCCTCATCGAACCAGCAGTGGGCATTGGTCGGGCGCTCGTGCCACGAGCCGGTCACGGCCGCGCAGCCCATCTCTCACTCTGGCGATGGTGCAGCGGGCGTTTCGGCACCTGGACTTCGCCAAGCCGCAGCTGCGCATCCAGCCCGAAGGCAATGTCACGCTGGTAAACCTGCCGACGTATTACCGCGTCGAGTGGCCGGCGGCGGGGGTGTCCCCCACGGAGGTCGCGAGCGTCACGATCCTCGGGATGCGCGTGCGCATCCGTCCAGCGGCCGAGCGCTACACCTACCGCTTCGGCGACGGCTCGTCATCGGGCCCTGTCGCCGACGCCGGCGGCACCTATCCCCGGGGTCGAATCCAACACTCCTACCAGCAGCCGGCCACGGCCGCCGCATCCGTGACGGCACGGTACACGGCCGACTTCAGCGTCAACGGCGGTCCGTGGCAGCCCGTCGACGACACCGTCTCCGTGCCCGGGCCCACGTTCGCCATCGACGTCCGGGAGGCCCGAAACCGCCTGCAGGCAGGCCACCAGAGCTAGCTCGGCCGCCCGGCGGCGAGCTGCCGGGCCGTGTCACCCTCACGGCTCACTCAAGCCGGGCCAGTGGCGCGCCGACATCCCTGCTGGGTGGCTCGCCGCGCGGCGAGCCCTGAAGGGGTTGCCGTGGCTGACACGCCGTCTACAAGCGACGCGGCCCTCAGTCGCCGCACCCTGGTCGTCGCCAGCGCCGTCGGCGCCGCGGCAGCAGGTTCCGTCGTCACCGCCGTCGCGACAGCACCGCTGGCGTCGGCCGCCAGCTCGCCCCCGACCACCGGCAGCGCATACACGACCAACAGCCCGAGCTGGCACCTCGCCCGGCGCGCGACCAGCGGCGCCAGCGCGTCCCTCGCCTCCAGCATCTATCGCTTCGGTACCACCAAGTGGCTCGACTACCAGCTCGACCCGAGGCGCGTCGACGACTCGTCGTACGACCGGATCGCGGCCAGGTTCGGGTCGCAGTCGACGTCCATCTGGGCGGTGCAGGACAACTTGAACACCGGCCGGCTCAAGGGCTGGGAGCACAAGTTCGCGGTGCAGTGCGAGCACGTCGCCCGGCTGCTGTGGTCGCGTCGCCAGCTGCAAGCGCTCATGACCGACTTCTGGGCCAACCACCTCAACGTGGCGGTGATGTCGGACGGCGTCGACGCCAGCCGCGCGCACTACCAGTACACGCTGCGCAACCGGGCCCTCGGCAAGTACAGCGACCTGCTGCTCGCCGCCAGCCAGCACCCGGCGATGCTCACCTATCTCGACAACCGCTCCAGCCGCGCCACGCACCCCAACGAGAACCAGGGACGCGAGCTGCTCGAGCTGCACACACTCGGCGTGGGCAACTACACCGAGAGCGACGTCCTGAACTCCACCCGGGTCCTCACCGGCCTCAGCGTCGACAACGAGTCCGGTCAGTTCGAGTTCAAGCCCTGGTACCACTGGACCGGCCCGGTCAAGGTGGTCACCTGGCGCAACACCAACGCCTCCCGCACCGACGGTCTCGCTGTTGCGCGCTCGATGCTCACCTACCTGGCGCAGCACCCCGCGACCGCCCGCCGGATCTGCACCAAGCTCGCCCAGTACTTCGTGGCCGACACCCCGCCGTCCGCCCTGGTCTCGCGCATGGTCAACACCTACCTCAAGAGCGGGACGGCGATCGCGCCGGTCCTGCGGGTCATGTTCACCTCGTCGGAGTTCCGGTCCAGCTACGGCGCAGTCACCCGACGCCCGCTGGAGTCAGTGCTCGCAACCGTACGCATCCTCGGCCTCGGCCCCGACGCCAGCGGTTACGAGGGCGTCAAAGCCCTGGTCTACGCGATCGGGGACGCCGGTCAGTCCCCGATGAACTGGCCCACCCCCGACGGCTATCCGCAAGCCGCGGCAGCCTGGGGTTCGACGTCCGCGACCTTGCAGCGGTGGAACTTCACCCGATCGCTCGTCAACGGCTGGTGGCCCACCACGCTCACCCGGTCGACCACGCTGCTGCAGCACGTGCACCCTCGCGCGCTGCCGACCACCCACGGGGCCTTCGTGGACGACGTCACCCGGCAGCTGCTCGGACGCACGCTCCCCGGCGCCCACCGCGACGCCATCCTGACCTTCCTCGGGGTGAGCGCAACGACGCCGCTCAACTCCGGCTCCGCCGCCGTCACGTGGCGGCTGGGCGAGTGGGTCTCCCTGCTGCTCGACTCCCCCTACCACGTGTACCGGTGACGAGGACCCCATGACGACGACCATGCCGGACGCTGCCAGCTGCAACGGCTGCGCGGACGACCGACGCGCCCGCGGTGTCACCCGCCGCGGCCTGCTGCGAGGTGCACTCGGCGTCGGCGCTGCCGTCGCCCTCTCCGAGCACCTCACGATCCGCTACGCCGACGCGGCCACACCGCCGGGCAGCGACACGCTCGTCGTGATGTTCCTGCGCGGCGGCTTCGACGGGCTCAGCGCCGTCGTCCCGGTCACCGACGACGGCTACTACACGGCGCGGCCGACCATCGCCGTCCCCAAGGAGAGCACGCTCGCCCTCGACAGCCGCTTCGGTCTGCACCCCGCGCTCAGCCCGCTCAAGCCGTTCTGGGACGCCGGGTCGCTGGGCGTCGTGCACGCCGCGGGGCTCACCAACCCGAACCGTTCGCACTTCTCCGCCATGGAGGAGATCGAGCGGGCCGCGCCCGGGTCGTCGGTGCGCACCGGGTGGCTCGACCGCACCCTCGGCCTCGACCCTCTGCCGTCCTCGGACGCACCGTTCAACGGGGTCACCATCGGCTCGCGTGCGCCCCGGTCTACCGCCGGCCCGCAGCCGGAGGTGACGATGCGCTCACTCTCGTCCTTCGCGTTGTCCGGCGTCGACGCCGCGAACCGGGCCCGCTGGTCGACCGCGCTCAGCCGCCTGCACGAGAGCGCCACCTCGTCCGTCGGCGACCCGGCTCGGGCGACCCTCGCCGCGCTCGGTGCCGCCGCCGCCATCAGCGACCAGGCCTATACGCCGGACGGTGGCGCCAGCTACCCGAGCACCCCGCTGGGCAAGGCCCTCAAGGACGCCGCCCGGCTGATCAAGTCGCCGCAGCGCATCGCCGTCGTCACCGTCGACGAGGGTGACTGGGACATGCACGCCGGCCTCGGCGGCGTGGGCAAGGGCTGGATGCGCGACAAGCTCACCGAGCTCGGCTCAGCGCTCGCCGCGTTCGCGACCGACCTCGGCAGCGCCATGGACGGGGTGACGTTGCTGACGATGAGCGAGTTCGGTCGCCGTACCAGCGAGAACGCCTCGAACGGCGTCGACCACGGCTGGGGCAACGCGATGTTCGTGCTGGGCGGCGGCGTCAAGGGTGGCGCGGTGCACGGCACCTGGCCTGGCCTGGACCCGGGCAACCTGGTGCAGGGCGACCTGCGCGCCACCACCGACTACCGGGCAGTGCTCGCCGACGTCCTCGTCAACCGCTGTGGTGCCAGCCTCGAGCAGGCCCGCGGGGTCTTCCCCGGCTGGACCGGATCACCACTCGGCGTGACGAACGCTCGCGCCTGACCGCGCGGACGACGAAGAGGCCCGCAGCGATCTGCTCGCTGCAGGCCCCTTCGTCGTCCTGGCCGGACGCCTCAGCGCACTGGCAGGGCCTCGTTGACCGCCACCGCGATGACGCGCAGCACGTAGTCCGCCTGGTCGTGCGCCACCTGGCAGGTGCCGGCCGCGTGGTGTCCGCCGCCGCCGTGCTGCAGCATGATCTCGCCGATGTCGACCGGCGAGGTGCGGTCGATGATCGACTTGCCGACGGCCAGCACGGTGTTCTGCTTGTTGCGGCCCCAGATGACGTGGGCCGACACCCGGCACTGCGGGTACAGCGCGTAGACCATGAAGCGGTTGCCGGCGTGGATGATCTCCTCGTCGCGCAGGTCGACGACGACGAGGTCGCCCATGACGGTCGTCGTGCGACGCAGCTGCTCGACGAAGAGCTCGGCCTGCTCGTGGAACAGCTCGACCCGCTCAGCCACGTCGGGCGTGGCCAGGATCTGCTCGACCGAGTCCTGGTGCAGCACCTCGTCGATGAGCATCATCATCAGCTGGTAGTTCGAGATCCGGAAGTCGCGGAAGCGGCCAAGGCCGGTGCGGCTGTCCATCAGGAAGTTGAGCAACGTCCAGCCGGTGGGGTGCAGGATGTCGTCGAGGTCGTACTGCGCCGAGTCGGCCTGGTCGACCGCCCGCATCAGCTCGTCCGAGATGCCCGGGAACGTCGGCGCGCCGCCGTAGAAGTCGTAGACCACACGAGCGGCAGAGGGCGCCTCGGCGTCGATGACGTGGTTCGCCTGGACGGCAGCGTGGCGCAGCGTCTCGCTGTGGTGGTGGTCGAACACGATGTGCGCAGCCGGCGCGTACGGCAGGTTGGTGAGGATGTCGCGCTCGGTGACCTCGACAACGCCGTCCTGCACGTCCTTGGGGTGGACGAACGTGATGTCGTCGATCAGGTCGAGCGACCGCAGCAGCACAGCGCACACCAGCCCGTCGAAGTCGCTGCGCGTGACCAGGCGGTACTTCTGCTCGCTCATCTGATGTCCTCTGCGTCGCGGCACGCAGGGACCTGTTCCCTGCCCTCTGTCTGTCGGCGTCGGCGCAGGTGCTGTCGATACTCCGAATGGGTGACCCCCGTCCGCCCCCCGGCCCAGTTCCGCTCCTTCGCCCTCCCTGCACTTGTGACGCGTTCTTGTTGTCTCCCGGGCGCGGGAGACAACAACAACGCGTCACAAGTGGGACGGCGGGTGGGACGGCGGGTGGGACGGCGGGTGGGACGGCGGGTCAGCGGCCGCCGGCCAGGTTGCGGCTGCGCTGCTCGTTGCCCGGTCCGCCGTACGGGTAGTCGGCGGCGCCGGGGTCGCTGGCCGCGTCGAGCCGCTGGTTCTCGGCGTCGTCGAGGTGCAGGTCGGCCGCGCCGAGGTTGTCGGTGAGCTGCTCGAGCGTGCGCGCGCCCAGGATCACCGACGTCACGGCCGGTCGGTCGGCCAGCCACGCCAGCGCGACCTGCGCCATGGTGACCCCCCGGGCGTCCGCCACCTCGCGGACGGCGTCGACGACGTCCCACGTGCGCTGCACTGCGGAGCGCCGGTCGTAGGCCTCGACCCCTCGGCCCGGGTCCTCACCGAGGCGGGTGGCGCCGGTCGGCCGTTCGTCGCGGGAGTACTTGCCGGTGAGCCAGCCCCCGCCGAGCGGCGACCACGGCAGCAGCCCCAGTCCGTTGGCCTGGGCCGCCGGGACGATCTCCCACTCGATCTCGCGCACCAGCAGGTTGTACTGCGGCTGCAGCGTGACCGGGCGCGGCAGGCCGCGGTGCTCGGCCACGTCGACGGTGCGCTGCAGCTGCCAGCCGGTGAAGTTCGACAGGCCGGCGTAGTGCACCTTGCCCGCCCGGATCGCGTCGTCGAAGAAGCCGAGTGTCTCCTCGATCGGGGTGAGCGGGTCGTAGGCGTGCAGCTGGTAGAGATCGACCCGCTCCACGCCCAGTCGCCGCAGCGACGCGTCGAGCGCGCGGGTGAGGTGCCGCCGGGACAGGCCGACGTCGTTCGGCCCCTCGCCCATCGGGAACCGGCCCTTGGTGGCCAGGACGACGTCGTCGCGGGCGCTGCTCGTCGCCAGCCAGGAGCCGATGATCTGCTCGCTGGTGCCGCCGGTGTAGACGTCGGCCGTGTCGATGAGCGTGCCACCGGCGGCGACGAAGGCGTCGAGCTGGCGGTGCGCGCCCTGCTCGTCGGTCTCCGCGCCGAACGTCATGGTGCCCAGAGTGAGCGACGACACCACGGTGCCGGCGCGGCCGAGCGTGCGGTACTGCACGAGAACCTCCACAGGTGGGTTACGTCACGCTAACCCGGGCCACGATCGCCGGCGCGACGGGTGCCGTCGCCGCGACGGCCCGCACTCCCCCGGGTGACGTCGCACGCCACCGATGACACGCTAGGGATGCCGGACCGCTGTTCGCCGGTCGCGGCGCACCCCGGCCAAGGAGGTCACGACGTGAGCACCGTGGACGACGTACCCGACGAGGTGCCCGAGGAGGACTACCTCGAGCAGCAGCAGCTGGCCGATGGTTCGGACGACGGCGACGCCGTGCCGGTGATCGACCCGGACGCGCCCGCCGACCCGGCCGACCTGCAGGAGCAGTCGACCCCCGTCCCCATCGACGAGGACGAGGACGACCGCCGGTGACGCGCCGCCTCGTGGTCGGCGCCCTGGTCGTCGACGACCTCGCCGCGCCGACCCGGCTGCTCGCTGCCCGCCGAACGACCCCACCGGAGCTGGCCGGCCGGTGGGAGCTGCCCGGCGGCAAGGTCGAGCCGGGCGAGACGCCCCAGCAGGCCTTGCACCGCGAGCTGCACGAGGAGCTGGCCGTCGCGGTCGAGGTCGGCGCCGAGCTGCCCGGTCCGGATCAGGGCTGCTGGCCGATCTCCGCGGCCCTCGAGATGCGCTTGTGGTTCGTGCGGGTCGTTCGCGGTTGGCCGCAGCCGCTCGGGTCGCACGACCTGCTGCGTTGGCTCACCCCACCGCAGTGGGACGACGTGGCCTGGCTGGCCGCCGATGTCGCGGTCGTGCCGCGACTGCGCGAGGTCTGGCCGGCCGCCACGGCAGCAGTGGTCGACGGCACCTCGAGCACGTCGCCGGTCAGCGGCTGAGGTCGACGACCGTCATCCCGGCCGCGCGGCCCGGCTCGTCCATCGCGGCGAGCGCCTGCCCGGCGTCGTCCAGACCGATCACCGCACCGACCAGCAGGCTCGGGCGCAGCGCTCCGGAGCCGATCAGCTCGAGCATCGCCGGGTAGTCGGCGGCGGCCATGCCGTGCGAGCCGTAGACCTCGAGCTCGTGCGCCACCACCGTGTCCATGGGCAGCGGCGGCGTGCTCTGCGCCCCCAGCAGCAGCCCGACCTGCACATGTCGGCCACGCCGACGCAGGCTGCGCACCGAGGCCACGCTCGTGCTGGGCGAGCCCAGCGCGTCCAGCGAGGCGTGCGCTCCCCCACCGGTGAGCTCGCGTACGGCGGCCGCGACGTCCGGCGTGCCGCCCGCGTCGACGACGTGCTCGGCGCCCAGCTCGCGCGCCCGTGCCATGGCCTGCGGGCTGACGTCGACGGCCACCACGCGCGCCCCGAGGGCCACACCGATCAGCACCGCCGACAAGCCCACCCCACCGCAGCCGTGTACGGCCAGCCAGTCCCCCTGGCTCACCCGCGCATGCGCCGTCAGCGCGCGGAACGCGGTGGCGAAGCGGCAGCCGAGGGAGGCCGCCGACACGGGGTCGACATCGTCCGCGAGCTCGACCAGGTTGGTCTCGGCGGCGTGGATCACGACCTGCTCGGCCAGCGACCCCGGCCCGGTGAACCCCGGCTGGGTCTGCTGGGGGCAGACCTGCGCCTGGCCGGCCTGGCAGTACTCGCACCGCCCGCAGCCGCAGACGAACGGCACCGTGACCCGCTGTCCAACCTCCCAGCCGCTGACTCCCGCCCCGACCTGGTCGATGATGCCGGCGAGCTCGTGACCCGGCACGTGCGGGAGCGCGACGGGATCGTGCCCACGCCAGGCGTGCCAGTCCGATCGGCAGACCCCACTGGCCTGCACCCGGACGACGACCCCGCCGTCCGGCGCCAGCAGATCGGGGACGTCGGTGACTCGCGGAAGCTGGCCGTACGCCTCGTAGACGAGTGCCCTCATTCGCCCGCGGGCGTCATCGGGATGCCGAACAGCGGGAAGACCCGCTCGGTGTCGAGGAAGAAGGTGAACTCTGCGACCCCGCCGTCGCCGAGCTCCAGCACCTGCAGGGACCATGGCTCCAGCTCGCCGTTCGGCCCGCTCGGCTTGTACTGCGCGAAGGCGGGCATGCCGTTGGCGGTGGTCGGCACCAGCCGTGACCCGCGGCACCCGGCGCCTGGGCCGACCCACCAGCTGAGGATGTCGTCGCGCCCGCGCAGCCACATCGCGTACGGCGGCATGGACTGGGTTGCGTCGTCCTTGATCAGCGCAGTGAGCGCGACCATGTCGTAGCGCTCGAAGGCGTCGAGGTAGCGCGCGAGCAGCTGCTGGTCGGCCTCGCTCAACGGCGGCAGCGGCCCCGGCTCGGACTCGTTGCGCAGCGCCAGGGTGGCGCGGGCCCGCTGCAGCGCGCTGTTGACCGAGGCGACCGACGCGTCGAGCAGCTCGGCGACCTCGCTCGCCTGCCAGGCCAGCACCTCACGCAGGATCAGGACGGCTCGCTGGCGGGCCGGCAGGTGCTGCAGCGCCGCGATGAAGGCCAGCCGGATGCTGTCGCGGGCCACCGCGTGCTCGGCCGGGTCGGCGGTCGGTGGCAGGACGCGGTCGTCCGGCACGGGTGTCACCCAGGTCGCCTCGGGCAGCGTCTCGCCCGGCGGGGTGTCGGCCGGGCGGGCCGGGCCGAGGTCCATCGGACGGGCCCGGCGGTTGCGGCCGTCGAGCTGGTCGAAGCAGACGTTCGTGGCGATGCGGTACAGCCACGACCGCAGGCTGGACCGTCCCTCGAAGCGGTCGAGCGCCCGCCAGGCGCGCACCATCGTGTCCTGCACGGCGTCGTCCGCCTCGAACGCCGACCCGAGCATCCGGTAGCAGTACCCGGTCAGCTCGATGCGGTACTGCTCGAGCTGGTCGGCGGACGGCGGCCCCGACCGGTCGATCGCGAGATCCGTCATGAGGTCCCTCCTGCGTCGGTCACTGCTTGGCCGCGGCCTTCTGCTCCTTCTTCCAGCTACGCACGCGCTGCAGCGACGGACCGTCGACGACGTCGGCGACCGATCGGTGGCTCCCGTCATCGCCGTAGCTGCCGGCCGCCTCGCGCCACCCGGCAGGCTGCACGCCTCGCTGCTTGCCCAACAGGGCCACGAAGATCCGCGCCTTCTGGTCGCCGAAGCCGGGCAGCGCGCTCAGCCGGCGCAGCAGCTCGGTGCCGGATGGCGCGTCTGCCCACACGGCCTCCGCGCGCCCGTCGTAGTCGCGCACGATCGCCTCGCAGAGCTCCTGCGTCCGCCGGGCCATCGCGCCGGGGAAGCGGTGCAGCGCGGGCGGCGTCCGGAACAGCTCCTCGAGCCGGTCCGGGTCCTGCTGCGCGATCACGGCGGCGTCCAGGTCACCGTCATCAGGGCCGCCGAGCCGGTCGCGGAGCACCGAAGGCGAGGTGAACGCCTTCTCCATCGGGATCTGCTGGTCGAGCATCATGCCGATGAGCAGCGCGAGGGGGTCGCGCTCGAGCAGCGCGTTGCCCGAGTCGGTGGTGGCGAGGTGCATGCCCCCATTCTCTACTAGCGGAACCGCCAGGGGTAGGCCATCACCGTCGTGACGTGCTCCGACGAGCCGCGACGCCGTCACGCGCCTACCGGCCCTACGTGCACACCGGTGCGCTGCCGGGCAGACCGTGTGCAGAACACGTCACGATGAGGCTGCAGTTCTTCTGCGAGAACTCGATCTCGTTGGTGTCATAAAGGTTCCGGCAGCTGGCCTTGGCGGCTGGTACAGAGATCGCTACAGCGAGCAGCACCCCCGCGGCGACGCTGCCGATGAAGAACGCCAGCGACCTTTCCTCCGATTGGTAGGCCTGGTAGGCCAGCCACGCCAGGATGGCGATGATGACGATCCCGCCGCCGATGACTGGTAGCGGACCGCCAAGGTGGATCACTGCGTCGCGGAGCTCGCCGTCCATGACGTACCTCCCCCAGGGGGTGCCAGAGTTCGTACGGGCAGAGGGTAGGCGTTCCCAGCGCCGACGGTCGCCGTTTTCGGACGGTCCGGTTGCCCGTCCTCGCCTGGCCCGGCTTCACCATGATCAGTGGGTCAAGGCGCTCGCTCCCACGACCATCACGATGACGCCGATGGCCAGCATGCTGTTGACCACCCAGAGGCGGTGGCGGCTCGGCAGCATCCGAGCCAGCGAGCCGACGAGGACGAGCTCGGCGAGAAGGCAGACGAGATCGAGCAAGCCGACCGTCTCGAGGTGGCTGAGCGGCAGCACCGGGTCTCCGTTGCCGATCCCCCCGGCCACGGGCAGGTGGTGCGGCCGGTGGTGCTGCGGCAGGAAGGGCAGGTCGACAAGGCGGCTGGCGACATACAGGCAGATGATCCCCAGGTTCGCCGCAGCCGCCGCCAGGAGGTGCCCCACCCGCAGGACGACGACCTGCAGCGCGACCGCCAGCGCGAGCTGCCCGACGGCCATCGCGAGGAAGAACGCGCCCACCCACCAGGCTTGCTCGCCGTGCTCGGGCACGACCCACAGGTGGATCACGCCGGCGAGCGCCGAAACGGCGGACGCCACTGCCCGCGCGCGCCACCCGACACTGATGGCGGGAAGAGCCTGGTTGCGAGTCTGCTGAGTCGTCGCCGTCACGGCGGCCCCCTCACAGCGGACCCTCGGGGAGGTTGCTGGCCGACACCGAGAGCGGGTCGTCGGCAGCGCGGTTCGGGTCGACGATCTCGAACTGGCCCATCATGTCGTGGTCCTCGTGCACCAGGTTGTGGCAGTGCTCCATGTACTTGCCGCGCCCCTCGTCGAACTTGATGAGGACGCGCACGGTCTCGTTCTCGCCGAGGTAGACGACGTCCTTGGCGCCCTGCTCCTGCGGTTGGGGTGGCCGGCCGTTGCGGGTGAGGATGCGGAAGTCGACGAAGTGCACGTGCGCCGGGTGGTGCCAGCCACCGGAGGCGTTGCGTAGCTCCCAGACCTCGATCTCGTTGATCCGCGGGCTGGCCAGGACCTTCCGGAAGCCGCTCGCCACCACGTCGTCCCAGGTGCCGCCGTTGATCGTCCACAGGCCGTGCTTGCGCGCGAAGTCCATCCGTCGGGTGCGCACCGCGTCCTGCTCGCGCAGCGCCATGGTCGGCTGCCCGGGGAACAGGCTGTCCGGCACCGCGTTGTCGGTGGGGTCGAACGGGTCGTCCACGACATCGAAGGCCATGACCTTGTCGGTGTCGTCGAAGTCCACGTCGTTCTTCACGCTGGCGTTGCGCAGCACGACCCGCGTGCCGGCCGGGTAGCGCGCGAAGTCGATGACGACCTCGTAGCGCTCGGCACCCCCGTGCCGGAACTTGGTGACCGGGATAGGGCGGGGTATCAAACCGGAGTCCGTACCGATGACCACCATCGGGTCGCCCGTGCTGAGCGACCAGGTGTAGGACCTGCTGACCGACGCGTTCAGGATCCGGAACCGGTACTTGCGACGCTTCACCCGCATGAACGGCCACGGCCGACCGTTCACCAGGATCACGTCACCGAAGAAGCCCAGGTCGGGGTCGGCGGCGAACAGCAGCGACCCGTCGGCGTTGAGCATCGTGTCGCCGATGGTCAGCGGGACGTCGAACTCGCCGTGCGGGATCGGCAGGCTCTGCTCGAGCGTGTCGATGAGGTGGTACTGCCCGGCCAGGCCCATCGACACGTTCTCGGCCGTGTGGTGCACGCCGTGGTCGTGGTACCAGAGCGTCCGGGCCGGCTGGAAGTTCGGGTAGTGGTAGTCCTTGTACTGCCCCGGGTTCGTGATGTCGCTGGCATACCCGTCGTACTGGGGCAACGACGCCGAGCCGTGTAGGTGCACTGACGTCCACGGCGTGTAGTTGAGGGCCGGATGCACCGCCGGGAGGTTGTTGACGTACCGGACGACGGTCTTGCGGTTCTGCCGCACCCGGAACGTCGGGCCCGGCACCCGCCCGCCGTACCCCCACATCACGGTGGGCAGTCCGGGCACGATCTCGACCACCGTCGGCTCCATCGAGAGCCGGTAGTAGTCGGTGCCGGTCACCTCGTCGGACCGCAGCGGCACCGCGAGGGGCGGCATCCAGAACGGTGTGGTGAACGGCGCCGGCAGGGCACTGCGGGCGATGCGCGACGCGGGAGCGGCTCTCGTGAGGGTCCGCGTGACGGGCATCGTGACTGCTGCGCCCGCGAGCACGGACATCTTGAGCAGTTCTCGGCGTGAGGTTTGCATGGCCGCCTGCCTCCGGTGCGCCTGTAGGCCGCAGGCGACGCACCTTCCGCCGCAGGCTAGGCAGCGGACCTTGGGCAAACCTTGAGCGCGGCGCAGCCCGTCGACCGGGACCGCGCGGACGTCGCGCGGCCCCGGTCAGGCGTCAGCGCAGCGCCTGGCGCAGCAGCCGCACCGCGGTGCGGTCGTCGCCACGAAGCGTGGCCACGTCGGCCCGGGCGATCCTGTCGGCGGCGCGAGCCGGCACGCCGGAGTCGCCGTCCAGCACGCGCTGCTGGACGTACTGCCGCAACCGGTTCACGTCGTCCCGGCCGTGCCGGTCGTCGTCACCACGCGAGGCCGTGAGCCCCCAGCCGAACGGGAACAACGGCGCGTACGAAGCGTCGCCGACGTTGATCGGCTCCTGCTCTGCGCTGCGCGGCCAGCTCAGCGGTAGCTGCCCGGTGTACGCGCGGCGGCCGAACAGCGGATCGGCCACGCCGGCACCCTCCGTACCTGGCAGCCAGGACGCCACCAGGGCGTCGATCTCGCCGAGCTGGTCGGTCACCAGCTGCGGTCGGCCCGAGACGACCAGCACGACGCACGTGGGCAGCGCGGAGCAGACCTTGTCGATGACGGCGCGGTCGCCGTCCTTCAGCTCCATGCTCTTCGGCTCGCGCGGCACGCCGTTGTCGGCCGGGTCGTACGCCCACTGCGGACCGCCGACGTCACCGAAGCCCTCCGAGTACGGCGTCTCGCCGACCACCACGACCCCGACGTCGCTGCCGGACATGGGGGCAGAGGCGTCCTCGCTGTAGGTGATGTGGGCGTGCGGCGCCACCTGTCGCATCCCCTGCAGGATCGTCGTCCCCTTGGTGTGCCGACCGGTCTGGCCCTGCCAGGTGATGGTCCAGCCGCCGGCCTGGTTGCCGAGGTCGTCGGCGTTGCGGCCCGCGACATAGACCTTGGCGTTCTGCTTCAGCGGCAAGGCGTTGTGGGCGTTCTTCAGCAGCACCTGCGACTCCGCTGCCGCCTGCCGCGCCACGGCCCGGTGCGCCGCTCCGCCGATCTCTCGCAGGTGCTCGCGGTTCGCGTACGGCTGGTCGAACAGGCCCAGCTCGAACTTCTTGGTGAGGATCCGCGAGACCGCGTCGTCCACTCGTGCCTGGCTCACGTGACCGGCGTGCACCTCGGCGATGAGCGTGGTCTCGAAGTCCTGGTAGTCGTCCGGCTCCATGGCCATGTCGCCACCGGCGTTGACCCAGGCGGCGACCTTCTCTGCCTTGGTGGGCAACGGGATCTGGTCGAGTCCGTGGTAGTCGCTGATGACGAAGCCGTCGAAGCCGACCCGGTCCTTCAGCCAGCCCTGGACGAGCTCGCGGTTGGCGTGCATCTTCACCGGGTTGCCGAGCCCGTCATCGGTGAAGTCGATGCTGGAGTACGACGGCATGACCGAGCCGACGTGGTGGCGGCGCACCGCGGGGACGTACGGCGAGAGGTCGATCGCGGCGACGTGCCGACGACTCTGCTGGGTGATCCCCTGGTCGATCGGGTAGTTGCTGCTGTGCGCTCCCGCCGCGTCGCGTCCGCTGCCGTAGGTGGTGTCACCGTCGGCGGCGAAATGCTTGGCGGTCGCCAGCACGTGGTCGCTGCTGGCCAGCTCGCGTGAGCGGGTGCCCTGGAGGCCGTCGATGGCCGTCTCGTTCGCGTCAACGAGCGCCGGGTGCTCGCCGAACGACTCGTAGGTGCGACCCCAGCGGTCGTCGCGCGCGACACAGAGGCAGGGCGCGAACACCCACGGGATGCCTGTGGCGCGGGTCTCCGTCGCCACCATGTGCTCGGCGCGGGCCACGAGCTGCGGGTCGCGGGCGGCGCCGAGTCCGACGTTGTGCGGGATCAGCGTCGCGCCGTACAGATTTCCGTGACCGTGCACCGAGTCCACGCCGTAGACCAGTGGGATCTGCAGCCGCGTCCGCAGCGCGTAGGACTGGTACGCGTCGACCATGTCGGCCCAGGCGGACGGCGTGTTCTCGGCCGGCGTCGAGCCGCCGCCGGACAGCAGCGAGCCGAGGTTCCACGTCGTGATCAGGGAGCGGTTGCCGTCGACCGACGCGCGCTCGGCCTGGGTCATCTGGCCGACCTTCTCGGCGAGGGTCATCCGGGAGAGCAGGTCCTTGACCCGCTTGGCGACGGGCAGCCGCCGGTCGAGGTACGGCATGCCGTGCGCGTTCACCACGACGGTCGGCTGCGGCCCGGTAAACGCGGCGCCGTCGGCCTGCAGCCGAAGGACGATGGTCTCCGCGGTTTCCGCGCCGGCGGTGCGGGTCGTCACGACCCGGACCGACCGCTCGGCGCCCGGCGCGGAGCCGGCCGGGAAGGTCACCGTGCCCGACTGGGGGCGGTAGTCGCGGCCGGACGTCGCGCTGCCACCGGCCGCACGCCACCGCACGCTCACGACCCGGTCGGCCCCCCGGGTGAGCCGTACGACGACCCGGGCGGTGCCGCCGTCCGGCACCGTGGTCACCGAGGTGGCCTCCACCTGCGCGGACGGCGGCGCCGCGCTGGCGACCGTACCGGGGACGGCTGCCAGCAGACCGGCAGCGAGGGCCGTGGCGGCGGCGGCTGCCATGGCAGGGCGCGCGAGAGCGCTCTCATCTTGGGCTGGACGTCGGTTGGGTCGGCGCACGGGGACCACCTTCGGCTGCGAACGGCACTGTTCGGACGGGTCAGGCATTTCGGGCAATCAAGGCGCCATGCTGCACCTGTCCAGCCCATCGGGCAAGGGGCGTGACACAGAGCGAGATGCCGGACGGCGGCCGCTGCCGACTCAGCGGCGGTTCAGCGGCCGGGCGGAAGCCAGCCGAGGATGTCCTGGATCGTCGTGTCCCAGAGGCCCCACTCGTGCTCGCCGGGGCGCAGGTCGACGGTGACGTCCAGCCCCTTGCGCTCGGCCGCCGCCACGAACGTCCGGCTCATCGGCAGCAGGTGGTCCTCGGTGCCGCAGCTGACGTACAGCGAGGGCGTCGTGCTGACCTGCGGCTGGTCCAGCCCGTCGACGAGCGCGATCAGGTCGTCGCTCGAGCCGGCCACCCGTCGTCCGGCGAAGACCGCGTCGGCGATGTCGTCGTACTCCTCACCGCGGTCCTGCCAACCGGCGAGATCCAACGCACCGGACAGGCTCGCGGCGGCCGCGAAGCGCTCCGGCTGCTGCAACGCCCACTTCAGCGCGCCGTAACCGCCCATCGAGAGGCCTGCCACGTAGGTGTCGGCACGACGTCGAGAAAGTCGGAAGAACTCGTGCACCACGTCGGGCAGCTCGTTGCTCAGGTGGTCCCACCACCGCGGGCCGTGGGCCATGTCGCAGTAGAAGCTGCGAGCCACCTGCGGCATCACGACCGCGATCCTGCGCTCGGTCGCGTAGCGCTCGATCGAGGTGTAGCGCAGCCACGCGCTGGCGTCGTCACTCAGACCGTGCAGCAGGTAGAGCGTGGCCGGAGCCTCGTCCGGGTCGGGCTCGGCGTCCGCGCTCTGCTCGACCCCGATCTGGGCGGCCGTGCGCTGCGGCAGGATCACGGTCATCGACGTCCCCATCTCGAGGACGTCGGAGAAGTAGTCGCACCGGATGAGGGCCATGGCGGTCAGTCGCGGTCGTAGACGCGGTAGACGCCGGCGATGTCCTCGTCGTCGTGCCCGGCCTCGACCACCCGCCGTTGCTGGCCACGCAAGGCGTCGATCAATGAGGTGTCGAGCCCGACCTCGCGGGCGGCCGTGGCGATCAGGTCGGCGTCCTTGAGCCCGCCGTCGATGCCGAACGCCGCGGTGAAGTCGCGGTCGATCATCGCCTTGCCCTTCAGCTGCACGTACGGCGCGTCCATCGCTCCCCCGCCGACGGCGTCCAAAAACAGCTGGGGGTCAAGGCCGAGCTCGCGGGCCAGGGCCACGGACTGGGCGATGCCGCCTACCAGCGAGATGACGAACGCGTTGGCCGCCAGCTTCAGCCGCGAGCCCTCCCCGGCAGCGCCGAGGCGGACGGTGCGTGAGCCGATCGCCTCGAGTACCGGGGCGATGGAGCCGCGCACCCCGTCGTCCCCACCAGACAGCAGGATGACGAGCGTGCCCTGCTCGGCCGGCTGCTTGGTGCCGAGGACCGGCGCGTCGATGTGCACCAGCCCGAGCTCGGCGGCCACCGCCGCGAGCCGGTCGGCGCCGTCGATCCCCACCGTGCTCATCTGCAGCAGCACGGTGCCCGGGCGCAGAGACGCTGCTGCCTCGCGCAGCACGCGCTCGACCGAGTCGGCGTCCCAGAGCATGGTGATGATGACGTCCGCACCGTCGACCGCCTCGGCCGGCGTCGGGCAGACGGTGGCGCCGTCGTCCGCGAGGGGGGCAGCGCGATCGGGGGTGCGGTTCCACACCCGCAGGTCGAGGCCGGCGCGGGCGAGGTTGCGCGCCATGCCCGCGCCCATCGTGCCGGTGCCGAGCAGTGCGACGGTCGGAGAGTCAGCCATGCTCCATGACTACCGCGGATGCGGACGAGCCGCGCGTTCGGGTGCCTGCGGGGCGTTGACGTGCGGTCAGCCGCCCGCCGACCAACCGCTCCAGCGTTCGACGTCCACCGCGAGCACCGGGCCGTCGGGCCGGCGGTCGAGGTACTGCGGATAGCGGGCCTCCAGCAGGTCGACAGCGTGCCGAGCCTCGTCGTCGTCCGCGGCGAGCACGCGGGCAGTCCCGTCGGCGCGTACCCACCACAGCGTCGCCCAGTCGTCGTCGTAGTGGTCGACCATCAGCGCGACCCGCGGGTTCGCCGCGACGTTGGCGAGACGGCGCAAAGCGTTGCTGCGCTTGGGTTTGTGGTCGACCGCGCTGTAGACCGTCTCGCCGTCGACCACGAAGGCCATGGGCACCAGATGCGGGATTCCACCGCTGTCGGCAGTGGCGAGGTGGGCGACCCGCGTCGCGGCGAAGCGGCGGCGCGCCTGGTCCTCGTCCACGCTCGTATCCTCCTCGGCTGCGCGACGCCTCGCATGCTTCCAGACCGCGCCCCGCTCGGGCAGGGCTGACGCAGCAGTCATAGCGTGGGCGGATGCGCATCGCCATCGCCGGATCCCACGGTCAGATCGGTCTGAAGCTCGGACGGCTGCTCGCCGCGCGAGGCGACGACGTGGTCGGCCTCGTCCGCAACCCCGACTACGTGGACGACCTACGGTCGGCCGGCATCGAACCGGCCGTCGTCGACCTCGAGCAGGCCTCCGCGGACGACGTCGGGACGGCCATCGAGGGCGCTGACGCGGTGGTCTTCGCCGCCGGCGCCGGGCCGGGCAGCAGCGTCGAGCGCAAGGACACCGTCGACCGCGCCGGCGCAGTGCTGCTGGCGGAGGCCTGCGAGCGCGCAGGCGTGCGCCGCTACCTTCTCGTGTCGTCGATGGGCGTCGACAGCGTGCGCGACGGCGCCACCCCGGACGGCGTCGACGAGATGTTCGTCGCCTACCTGCGTGCCAAGCTCGCCGCCGAGGACGACGTGCGCGGCCGCGAGCTGGACTGGACGGTGCTGCGTCCCGGACGCCTGACCGACGACGGCGGCACCGGGTCGGTGCTGCTCGCCCCGCACGTCGAGCGGGGCGACGTGCCCCGTGAGGACGTGGCGGCGGTGCTGGCCGGCCTGCTGGACGAGCCCGGCACCAGCGGGCAGGTGCTCGAGCTGGTCGCCGGAGACACCCCGGTCAGCGCGGCCGTGGCCGGCGCCGCAGGCTGACCGCGGCCCTCAGTCGAACCAGGCGCGCAGCCGCGGTCGCGCCGCCGCCCGCCAGGCCCGCTCCGCGCGACGCTCGTCCGCCTCGGCGAGCGGCCGCTCGAGCGCGTGCAACCGGCCATACGCGAACACCGCCCTGGGGCTGGTCGAGCGGGCCGCGAGCTCGTGCAGCCGGTCGCGGGCGACCACGTCGTCCTGGTGGTCGCCCAGGGCGGACTGCACGCGTTCGAGGGCCTTCGCGTAGCGCTGCGCGTCCCGGCCGTAGACCGGCACCACCAGCTCGGCCGCGTAGCGCGCGCGCTTGGCGGCCTTGCGCGCCTGGTGCAGCAGGTGGTCTCGGTGCGGCCCAGGGGGTGCCGCGTGGGCGCGTTCGATCCGGCGCGCAACGCAGGCGTGCGCCAGGACGAGGCAGTGCGGCGCAACACTGGCGATCGGGCGACCGGCCTTCGCGGCGAGCGGCGGGTTCGCGACCAGGGCGTCCAGCCCGCCCAGCAGCGCCAGGTACCGCCCGGACGACAGCGCCCCCACCAGCTCGGCCAGGGCTCGGCGGCGCGCCGCGGTCAGCGCACGGTCGGCGCCCCGCAGCACGGCGGCTGGCGCCCCGTCGTCGGTGAGCAGGTCGAGCAGCGTGCGTCGTACCACCTCGGCGTCGCGGGCGGTGCCCAGCTCGCCGGACAACCAGGCCAGCTCGACCTGCATCGCAGCGGTCGCGTCGGCGTCGAGCACCGTCGTCCAGGTGCGTAGCGTGCTGCGCAGCCGGCGGGTCGCTACCCGCATGTCGTGCACGGCGTCCGGAGCGTCGGCGCGCACCAACGGGTCGTTGACCCCCAGCTCCTGGACCTGATCGTCGACGTAGGCCAGTACGACGTCGAGGCTGCTCCGGCTCATCGTCCCGCCTCCTGGCCCGAACCTAGGGCGCCTGCGCCGGCGTTGCCAGCGCCACTCGCTGGTCTACGTCGCGCCCGGCCGAGGACGGGAGTAGGCCCGGCCACCAACCGGCGGCCGGGCCCACTCACGACTGGGGGCGATCAGCGAAGACGATCAGTGGTGACGACCTCCCGACAGGAGCGACAGCGGCAGCACGCCGCCGGCGGCGTCGCCGGCGTGCCCGAGGTGCGGCAGGTTCCAGTTGTCCTCGATGCTCGTGAGCAACGAGTAGTGGTTGTACGGCGTGTGGTCGACCGTGCCGGGCCGCACCTGCGAGGAGACGACGATCGCGGGGATCAGACCGCCGCCGTAGGTGCCTCCCGGCCAGTCGGCGCTGACCCGAGGATCGGCCTTCGCGACGTAGGGCGAGTCACAGCAGCCGTCAGCGTTCTCCCAACCGCCGTTGGTGGTGTTGCCTGTGTAGTCGTTCTCGTCCGTGACGATGACGATCGCGGAGCGCTTCGTCCACGCCCTGGAGTCCATGATCGTGGTGACGGCCGTCTTCACCCAGGCGTCGGCCTTGTGCTTCAGCGCCGCGTCGTTGGCGTCGTCCTTCGCGCTGCCGTAGGGGCACGGCGTCTCGGCGTGGCCGGGCACCGTGTCGTAGACGCCGCCGTGCATGTCGTTGCACTGGTTCGGCGAGATCCACACGAACTGCGGCGCGTGCTTGCTGTTGAGGTCCGCGGCCAGCGAGCTGTAGTCCTTGACCTTGGCCATCCGGGCCGGGTCGTTCTTGACCGAGTCGAAGAGCACGAACGGGTTGTGCTTCTTCGCGTACAGCTTGACGGTCTGGCCGCTCGCGAGCACCGGCCCGTAGCGGTCGAGCTTGTTGGCCGGCAGGTCCTCCATATAGGCGCCCCAGCTGATCCGCTTGGCCTCGAGCTGGTCGACGAGGTTGACCCGGTCGAGGTTGACGACGTTCTCGTCCTCGTCGTCCTGGATGCCGAACGTGTCGCCGGCGACCGCAGCGATGTAGTTCGGCATCGAGGGGTGGGTCACCCCGTAGTACCGGTCGGCCATGCCGTACCGGTGCGCGAGGCTCGTGATGTAGGGGGCGTTCACGTCGTCGATCACGCTCGACTGCGAGTGGTTCTCGAGCATGAGCACGTAGATGTGGTCGAGCCGCTGGCGGCCGTCGTCGCCGCGCCGGTCGTGGTTGGAGCTGGCAGCCGCATTGGCCGTCATGGCGAGCGCTGCCACCGTCGCGAGGGCGGTGATCGACAGTGCGCGATGGCGCAGGTGCATGGGGTCTCCTGAGGTCGGGGGTGCACGTGGCTCGGAGCTCCCGAACCGCGCGACGCGAGTCAATCCCCTTTGCTTGTACGGGTCAACACTTCCGGCGAAATGCGGCGTTTCGTCAGCACGAACTGCCTGCTCCGGCGGCTGCGCGGACGGCGTCCATCGTGCGCGCGACGCGCAGCGACTCGGCCGAGTCGACCACCGGCGGCTCGCCGTCCAGCACACAGCGGGAGAACTGCTCGACCATGAGCCGGTAGGCGTCGAGCGCCGGGTAACGCTCGACCGTCGGCTCGCGGCCGGGACGCTCGATGGTGAGGGTTGCCTCCTGGCGCCAGCTGGTGAGCTGCGGGGCCGACCAGGTCAGCAGGCCCTCGGAGCCGTGCAGCGTGACGCCCTGCTGCTCGGGGGCGTCGATGCTCGCGAGCACCGCCACCGCCGCTCCGTGCGCTGAGCGCAGGTGCGCCTGGGTCTCGAGGTCGACGCCGGTGGGGCCGAGCCGTTGGTCGGCGGACTCGACGACCAGGCCGTCCCCGACGAGCAGGTGCGATGCGGAAACCCCGTAGCAGCCGACGTCGTACCAGGCTCCCCCGCCGCGAGCCGGGTCAAGCCGGTAGTTGCCCTCGGGCACTCCGCCGAAGCAGAACGCGGTCGACAGCGAGAGGGGGCTGCCGACGGCGCCGGCCGTGACGAGCTCGCGGGACCGGGCCGCCCTGGGGTGCCAGCGGTACCAGGTGGCCTCGACCAGCAGCCGCCCGGCAGCTGCGGCGGCCTCGTGCATCTCGCTGACCTCGGCGGCGTCGAGGCCTAGCGGCTTCTCGCACAGGACGTGCTTGCCAGCGTCCAGCGCGGCGAGCACCCAGGGCCGGTGCGCCTCGTTCGTCAGGCAGACGTAGACGGCGTCGACGGTGTCGTCGGCGAGCAGCGCGCGGTAGTCGTCGTACGTCGGTCCGGCCGGCTCGAGCGCGCCCGCGCGGTGCCGATCGCGGGCCGCAACCGACTGCAGCACGGCACGATCCGCGGCGTGCACGGCCGGAGCGAGCGCTTTTGCGGCCACGAATCCCGCGCCGATGAAGCCCCAGTGCAGCGCGCGGCTCACCGCGGCACGACCGGCCGACCACCGCCGCGTGCCGACTCGGCGGCTGCCTCCATCACCGCGAGCACCCGACGGGACTGCTCACCGGTGACGGACATCGGCAGGCCGAGCAGCAGTCGGTCGGCCAGCTCACGGTGGAAGGCGTACGGCGGCGGCGGGGGCACGGCGACGTGCGTGACCGACCCGTCGCCGCTGTGCAGCTCGAGCCGGGGCGGGCTGTCGGCGGGGGCGAGCACGTCCTCCTCCAGCGTGCCCACGTCGTTGCGCGACACCACGTGCTCGGAGCGCCAGTGCCCGACGACCGCACCCTCGGTGCCGAGGACGTACCACCGCGGCTTCAGCGCGGCAGCGAGGTCGGAGTAGACGAATTCGGCCTCGGAGCCGCCGGCGAACCGCAGCGTTACCCGAGTGTGGTCGGCGTTGGTGACGTCGTGCCAGCGGCGCTTGTGCGCGGCCGCCGTGACCTGCTCGACCTCGCCGGGCATGAGGTCGAGCACCTGGTCGAGCACGTGCGCGCCCCAGTCGTAGAACGCGCCACCCGACACGTCCTCGTCGGAGTGCCAGAGGTTGCACGGGTGCCCGTAGCCACCGACGAACGACTCGAGGTGGAACACCTCACCCAGCGATCCCTGGTGCACCAGACGACGCAGCGCCAGGTAGTCGGGGTCGAACCGGCGGTTCTGGTAGACGCAGGCCACGAGGTCACGCTCGCGGGCCGCCGTCAGCACCTCGTCGGCCTCGCTGGTGCGGATCGCGAACGGCTTCTCGACGACCACGTGCTTGCCCGCCTCGATCACCCGTAGCGCCCACTCGGCATGGGTGCTCGGGGGGGTCGAGACGACGACCAGGTCGACGTCGGGGTCGGCCAGCAGCTCGTCGCCGCTGGACGCGACCCGGGCGTGCGGAGCCGACCGCAGCGCCGCCGCCACGCGGTCGGCGGAGACGTCGCAGACGGAGACGAGCTCGAGCCCGTCGACGGCGCGGACGGCCCGGCTGTGCTCATGACCGATGGCGCCGTACCCGAGCAGGCCGATGCGCGCCGGCTTCGGCTCGGGCCGCCCGGCGGCTTGCCGGAGCGCGAGCGCCAGCAGTCGCGCCGACGACCGCTCGTCGACGGCGGCCGGGCAGCTTCCCAGCGTCCAGCTGAGCACGCGGGTCGACGGCCGCCAGGCGGCCACCGGGTGCTGGGCGAGCCCGAGGCTGGCGACCAGCAGCAGGTCGACGTCGTCGGCAACCTTGTCGACGGCGAGCACGCGGTCGCGCACGTGCGCGTGCTCGCCGAGGTGGGCACCGCCACCGTGCGCGTGGTCGACCAGCCGCGCCGCGAGTGGCCCGGCGTCACGGCCCGGCCGCACCCGGACGTCGTGGACCTGCGTGCTCGTGCCGGCCAGCAGTCCGGAAGCCTCGACGAGCGTGGCTGAGCCGTCGCCGCGTGCCGCTGCGGCGGCGTGCAGCGTCGGGCCGGCGAGCACGATGGGCCCCTGGGCCGCCAGCAGCGCGCCGGCCGTCTCGTCGTCGAGCGACTCGTCGACCCAGACGAGCACCGGCGAACGGCCCGTCACGCGGCCTGGCGCCCAGTCGCCCGCGTCCGGCCAGCCGGCCTCGGCGAGGAGCGCGCGCAGGTGGCGGACAGCCTCCGCGAGCCGCGGGTCGCGCAGCCGCACCAGCCAGGTCGCCTGCCCTGCCGTCACGTCGCTCAGCTCGCTCAGGTCGTTCACGCTGCGAGCCTAGGTCGGGCAGCCGACAGTGGCGAGAGCCTTGCCCCGATCCGGTGGCCTGGCCGGTCAGCCGCGCGCCTTCGCGGCGAGCTCCTCGGCCGCGGGCTGGAGGATCTCCTGCCAGGTCGGGAAGGCCCTTACGTGGTCGTTGAGGAGATCTGCGGTCAGGCCGGCGCGGACCGCGAGGGCGAGCTCGCCGGCCCAGGCGTCGGCGGCCGGCCCGAGCGCCGTGGCGCCCAGCAGCACGCCGGTCTGCGCGTCAGCGACCAGCTCGACCCGCCCCCCGTAGCCCTCGCGCTCGACGAATGCGCGCGCCGAGTCGCCGACCTCCGCGGCCGCGGTCACGACGTCGCGGCCGGACGCGCGTGCGGTCTCGGTGGTGAGACCGACCGAGAGCAGCGCCGGATCGGTGTAGAGGCACCGGGCGATGCCGGAGTAGTCGGCGTCGCGACCGTGCCCCAGCAGGTGCGCCGCCACGAGCCGCCCCTGGTACGAGGCGGTGTGCGTGTACGGCGCGATGCCGGTGACGTCGCCGATCGCCACCAGCCCCGGCACAGGCTTGCCCTCGGCGTCGAGCACCCGGCAGCGCGCGTCAATCGGCAGGTGCCCGTCGTCGGCCACTGCCGCCCCGAGAGCCTCCAGGCCGAGGTCGCGCCCGCGCGGACGGCGCCCGCCGGCCAGCAGCAGGCGGTCGGCCCGCACCTGCGTGCCGTCGGACAGGTGCAGGGCCAACCCGTCGCCGTGCTGCGAGGCGCGCTGAGCGCTCACTCCGGCCCGGACGTCGACGCCGTCCTTGCGCAAGGCGTCCGCGAGCCGCTCTCCGACCCACGGCGGCTCACCCGGCACGATCCGGTCGGCCAGCTCGACCAGCACGACGGTCACGCCGAAGGAGGCGTAGACCTGGGCCAGCTCGCAGCCCACCGCACCGCCACCCAGCACCGCAAGGCGGGCTGGTCGGTCGGGCGAGCTGAGCGCCTGGTCACTGGTCCAGGTGGGGACGTCGTCCACCCCGTCGATCGGTGGCCGGGCCGGTTCGCTCCCGGTGTTGATGACGACGGTCGGCGCGGCGAAGAGCTGCCCCTCGACCGAGACCACGAGGTGGTCGCCGTCCCGACCCGCCAACCTGCCGCGTCCTCGCACCACCCGAACTCCGTTGCGCTGCAACGACTGCGCGGCCGCAGAGTCGTCCCGGTGCTCGGCGGCTTCATCGCGTCGCGCGACGGCCCGTCGCCACGCGGCGTCGTGGTCTGCGCTGCCCGACGCCCGATGGTGGCGCGCCTCGACGAGCAGCGCCTTGCTCGGGACGCACGCGAGGTACGGGCACTCGCCGCCCACGAGCGCGGACTCGACCGCGACGACGGAGCACCCCTCCCGCGCCATCCGGTCGGCGACCACCTCGCCGCCCGAGCCGACACCGACGACGACGACGTCCACCTGGTCCATGCGGCGAACGCTAGCCCGGTGGCGCGCTGCCGCGACTCAGGGCGAAGCGGTCGGCGGGCTCAGGACCACCACCGGCAGCTCGCGTGCCGTCTTGTGGGTGTAGCCGTCGAAGTTCTTGGCCGCGGCCACGATGCCGGGCCAGAGCTGCGCCTTCTCGTCCGGCGTCGCCGTGCGAGCCGTCAGGTCGCGCTCATCGGCGCCGATCTGCACGTGCACCTGCGGGTTGGCGCTGAGGTTGAGGTACCAGGACGGCATCCGGTCGCTGCCGCCGTTGGACGCCACGACCACCAGGTCGTCGCCGCGCGGAAAGGCCATCAGCGGCGTCGTCCGTGGCTTGCCTGACTTCCTGCCCGTCGTGGTGAGCAGGAGGAGCTGGTTGCTCCCTATGCGGCCGGCGAACCTGCCGTTGCTGACCCGGTACAGCGACGCGTGGATCGCCGGGCCGACCCGCACCAGCTTGGTCATCACGCTCATAGCCTGACCGTAGACCCGCGAACCCCCCGGGTGAAGGTCCGCGGTCGGGGTTCGACGCAGGTGACACCGCGCCAGCCGAGACACCGCGTCCGTCCGGGCGGGAGGATCAGCCCATGAGCCAGAGCGCCGAGCACGGATCGAGCGAGCACGACACCCGCGAGGACGAGCTCGACGACGCGGTCGACCGGATCGTCGAGCAGGGCAAGCCACGGCTGCACCGGCCCTTCTCGATGCAGGTGCTGACCGGTGCGGTTGCTGGCGGCGAGATCGGCTTCGGGATCCTCGCGCTCCTGGTGGTCGAGCACGAGACGGGCAGCAAGCTGCTCGGCGGCCTGGCCTTCGCGATCGGGCTGTTGGCCCTGCAGCTCGGACACAGCGAGCTGTTCACCGAGGGCTTCCTGGTGCCCGTGACCACCGTGGTTGCCAAGGAGGGCAGCCTCTGGCAGCTGGTCAAGCTATGGGCGGGCACTCTGGTCGGCAACATGATCGGCGGCTGGGTGGCGATGGCGCTGATCGTCGTCGGCTTCCCGCGCCTGCATGAGCTGCTGGTCGAGAGCGGGACCGTGTACGCCGACGCGCGCCTGGGCGGTGAGGGGCTGGCGCTCGCCGTCCTGGCCGGCGCAGCGCTCACCCTGATGACCCGGATGCACAACGGCACGGACGACGACGTGGCCAAGGTGGTTGCGACGATCGCCATCGCCTTCGTGGTCGCCGGCACCGGGGTCTTCCACAGCGTGTTGGACTCGCTGCTGATGTTCGGTGCGATCCTCACCGGTGACGCGTCGTTCGGCTACCTGCAGTGGCTCGGTTTCCTCTGGTGGTGCGTGGCCGGGAACATGGCGGGGGGCCTCCTGCTGGTGACGGCGACCCGGCTGGTGCGGAGCAAGGGGAAGATCCAGGACAAGGCCGCTCAGGCGTCGTGATCGGTCGTTAACCGACAACTGCGGCGCCTCCACCGACCGTTCACCGCATCGCCACCCGGAATCGGCACGAAAGCCCTGCCCTCGATGATCTTGCGCGAGTAGGGTCTGGGCCGTGGGCACGTCCCACACTTTGCTCGCCGGTCACGCGACCGACCGTCTGAGGTCGGCTCGATGGGGGACGATGCGGCACTCAGGCCGCCGTGCAGCCACCGGGCCCAGAGCACCTCGGCCGAGGAGCCCTCGCCCGCTTGGCGGGGACCCTCCCAGCGGACCCCAGGGGGCCCGGCCCACGACAGCGGATGCCGCAGCGTGAGGATCGCGGTGGCGTCCCACCTACGTCGAGTGAGGAGCCACGATGGCTGACAAGACACCACTTGATCTCTCCGCGCTGCGCAGCGCACTCGCCAAGGAACCCGACGCGTGGTCGCAGGCGATGACGCCGATGACCGCTCTCACCGAGACCGAACGCCGGATGCGGCTCGGCGTCCCTCCGACACCCGGCCTCGACCCAGCGCACCTCGAGGACGACAAGGAGGCGCGACGCGCCGCAGTGATCGGCGCGCGGGCGGACGCGGTGGGCGCCCCCGCTGCCTTCGACCTGCGCAACGTCGGCGGCGCCAACTACGTCACCCCGGTCGTCGACCAGGGCGGCTGCGGTTCGTGTGTCGCGTTCGGCACAGCGGCTGCGCTGGAGGGCGTGGCGCGCTACTCCCGGCGGACGCCGGCGCTGCAGGTCGACCTCTCCGAGGCGCACCTGTTCTACGTGTACGGCCGCGCCGCCGGGGCGACCTGCGGCACGGGTTGGTGGCCGGACCAGGCGTACAACGCCGCTCGCGACAGCGGCGTGACGTTCGAGAACTACTACCCGTACGTCGCCGGTGACCAGGACGGCAACGCGAAGATCAACCCGGACTGGCGCAACCGGCTCGCCAAGGCGACCTCTTGGCAGATGCTGAGCGGCAACGCGGCCAACATGAAGACGTACATCTCGACGTACGGCGCCATCACCGCCTGCCTGGACGTCTACCAGGACTTCTTCAGCTACGGCAGCGGCGTGTACAGGCACATCACCGGCGCGTACGCCGGCGGCCACTGCGTGGCGCTCGTCGGCTACTCGGACACCGACCGCTGCTGGATCGCGAAGAACTCGTGGGGTGCCGGATGGGGTGACGGCGGCTTCGTGCGGATCGGCTACGGCGAGTGCCGGATCGAGAGCTACCAGACCTGCGGAGCACAGGGTGTGAACCTGCGCTGGTGGAACCCCGACCAGCAGATCGTCGGCCTGTGGAGCAACGAGGCGGACGGCAACGTGTACGCCTACGGCGCCGACCGCGGCTGGCTCAAGCTCGACAGCGGCAACATCGCGACGAACGCCGGGATGCTCGCCGAGCTTGCAGCGTCCAAGGCTGCGGGCAAGAAGGTCGGCCTGTTCGAGGACGCAGGGTCCGTCCAGCAGATCTACGCCTGGTGACGAGAGGACACGTGATGAGCAACTCCACCAAGGGAAAGACCGACACCGACATGCCGACGCTGGTGCCCTCACAGAGCCGCACCGACGAAGCGAGCGGTGGGATGAGCGCACCGAGCGAGATGCCCGACGAGCACTTCGCTGCGGCTGTGGCGTCGATCGAGCGGGCGCCGGTGCTGACCCCCCCGGGCACGGCCGGTGCAACTGCGGCCGTCACCGGGGTGACCGGCACCTGGACATCCGGCGTCATGTGTGACGCGACGTGGACGATCAACGAGACACGCAACGCCTACTTCCACGTCGCCGGTGGCGCCTGGAAGAAGATCTTCAACGGCAGCGACGGCTCGTACATGGCGCTTGTGACGCTTGCGGCACAAGCGAAGCAGACGGGCCACCAGATGAACATCCGCGAGGAAGCGGACGGGATGGTGCACGAAATCTACCTCTGGTAGTCCCCGCGAGAGGTAGCCCTACGAGACGGTCACCACGATCTCGCAGGTCTCTGCGGCGGCGGGCTCCCAGGCCCGCCGCCGCGCATGATCAGATGTTGCCTTGACAGATGTGGCTAGGCCTATTAGCCTACAGGCTATGCCTACTACCTTCGCCGATCTCGCTCTCCACTACCTGGACCGCCCGGGTGGCCGACTCGGCTACCGGCTCGGCGGTTCGGGTCCGCTGGTCATCTGCCTGCCCGGCATGGGCGAGCTCGCCTCCGCGTACCGGTTCACCGTTGGGGCCCTCGTCGATGCTGGCTTCCAGGTCGCCGTCCTCGACCTGCGCGGTCACGGCCTCAGCGACGCGACCTTCGACCGGTACGACGACGTCGCCGCGGGGCAGGACCTGCTGGCGCTGGCCGATCAGCTCGGAGGCTCTGCCGTGCTGGTCGGCACGTCCATGGGTGCAGGCGCCGCTGCCTGGGCAGCGGCCGAGCGGCCCGCGGCAGTGCGCGGGCTCTGTCTGATCGGACCATTCGTTCGGAACGTGCCCGTGAACCCCCTGCTCAAGGCGGCGTTCCGGGTCGCGATGAGCGGTCCATGGGCTCGCGCCGTGTGGACCGGCTACCTGCCCAAGCTCTACCCCGGCACGCGACCGGGCGACTTCACGGAGCACCTTGCCGAGATCGACGCAGGCCTCCGCCGGCCCGGCTACCGCCAGGCATTCGTGCGGACGACGCGTACCAGCCACGCACCGGTGGCCGCCCGGCTCAACGACGTCAGCGCGCCGACGCTGGTGGTCATGGGGACCGCCGACCCGGACTTCCCGGACCCCCTGGGGGAGGCGAAGTGGGTGGCCGACCGGCTGAGCGGCACGGTGCTGCCGGTAGAGGGCGCCGGTCATTACCCCCAGGTGCAGCAGCCAGAGCTCGTCAACGCAGCGCTGGTGCTCTTCTGCGGGCAGGTCACGGCCGTTGCCTAGGGCAGGGCTGTCGCGCGCCCGGGTGATCACGGAGGCTGCGGCTGTGGCAGACGACGTCGGCTGGGAGCAGCTCACCCTCGCCGCAGTTGCCGGCCGGCTCGGCGTCCGGCTACCTAGCCTCTACAAGCACATCGACTCGGTCGACGCTCTGCGCCTGGACGTCTCCGCGCTGGCGACCCGCGAGCTGGCCGATGTGCTGACCGCAGCGTCAGTGGGGGTGTCCGATGAGCGCGCCCTGCGGGCGCTGGGCTCGGCTTACCGCGCCTACGCCACTGCGCACCCGGGGCGGTATGCCGCCACGATCCGGCCGCCGCAGTCCGCGGTCGGACCACACCATGAAGCGGCCGAGGCGATCTTGACAGTCACGCTGGCGATCCTCGCCGGCTACGGCATCGAGGGCGATGACGGGATCGACGCCGCGCGCGCTCTGCGCGCCACCCTGCACGGTTTCGCTGCTCTCGAGGCCGCCTCCGGTTTCGGCATCCCCCGTGACGTCGACCGCAGCTTCGAAGCCTTGCTCTCCGGACTCCACGACATGCTGAGCGGGTGGTGCGGCCGGGCCACCAGATAGACATCCGCGAGAAGCGGACGGGATGGTGCACGAGATCTACTTCTGGTAGTCCCCGCGAGAGGTAGCCCTACGAGACGGTCACCACGATCTCGCAGGTCTCTGCGGCGGCGGGCTCCCAGGCCCGCCGCCGCGCCAGCGTGAGGTGGTGCTCGCCCTTGGCCGTCGGGGTCAGCGTGATCACCCGTCGTCCGCCAGCGCCGGCCGCCTGCGAGGTGGGCGGCACGAACTCGCTCGACGCGACAGTCAGCGCGTCAGGCGGGTCGACGACCTCCCACTGGTAACCGGTCGTCGGCGTCTCGGCGAGGCGCACCACGACGGACTCACCGACCTGGGCCTGCGCCGAGCCTGGTCCCTCGATGTGCACCGCCATGACAGCTCCGTCCTCCGCCGAAGGGCCGCGGTGCCGGCTGGCGCCCGCTGGGTTCATCGTGGACCCCGGCGGCCGAGCTTGCACAGGGGCACCGCGGATTCAGTGGTGGGCGTGTCCGGCGTGGGCGGAGGTGGCTGCGTCGCAGGCAGTTTCGGCCACCACCTCGCTGAGGTCGTGGCGGTCGACCCAGGTGGTCGCCGTGCCGGCCACGGGGCGCACCAGCACCTGGCCGGCGCGCCAGTCGACGGCGACGACCTGCTGGTCGCCGTGGCAGGTCTCGCCCGGCTCCGTCCGCAGCAGGATGCCGCGAAGCCGGTAGTCGTCGACCCAGCCGGTGAGGGCCGGACCCTCGACCGTGCGCACCCGCACCTGCGTTCCGTCGACGTCGACGGCCCGGGCGAGCGTTCCGTCGCTGACCATGCCGATCACGCCGCCGCCGTTCTCGGTGCGGGTGAGCGGGACGGCCTTCAGCTCCAGCAGGCCGTGATCGTCACGCCCACTGACGAGCACGAGGCGGTCGACCGGGCGCTGTGCGGCGGGGACGCCTCGCCAGGGCCCGGCGTGGGCTGTACCGGCGGCCGCGGCCAGCACCAGCCCGGCGCTCACGGCCGCAACGACCAACGCGCGTCTCACGGGCAGCTCGCCGGGTTGGTCGTGCCCTTGCTGACGTTGGCGGAGATCGTGCCGCACCATGCTCCCCCGTCGCCGGCACGGTGGAACACCTTGTCGTACTGGGTGGAGCCGAGCGTCCAGCTGTAGGAGTCGTAGACGGTCTCGACGCCGCCGTTGATGGCGAGGAAGCGGGCCGACTCGGCGCCGGTGTTGTTGAGGTAGCCGGAGGCGAAGTCCATGACCCATCGCCCGCCGGCCGGGATCGTCGTCCCGGCGGGGATCTGCTTGGGTGCGCCTCCTCCGCCGGCCGCGTCGTCGACGTACAGGCCGCCCAGGTCGACGGACGACGTGCCGCTGTTATAGAGCTCGATCCACTCGGTGCCGGTCCCGCTGGGGGCCATCAGCACCTCATTGACCTTGACCGCCGTCGGGTCGCCGGCGGTGCCGCCACCGCCGCCGGTGCTGCTGGCGCGAGTGGTGTAGGTGCGCGTGCCGACGTCGTAGGCGACGCTGAAGCCGGCGCCCGCTCCGCTGGTGACCAGGTGCACCGTGCCGTTGTGGTTGTAGGTGCCGGAGTAGTCGATCGGCGCACCGCTGGGGTCGGTGGTGTCGCACGGGTCGTTGGCGAGATAGATGTCGGTCGCGTTGGCCCGGAACGCGTTCAGCGTGCGGTTGCCGGGGTGGCCGTAGGAGTTCACCCCGCAGGAGATGAACGCGACCTGCGGCTTCGTCGAGGCGATGTACGCGTCGGACGACGAGTGCGCGGATCCGTGGTGGTTGGCCCGTAGGGCGTTGACGGTGCCCATCTTGTCGCGCAGCAACGACTCGACGTCGTTGTAGGTGTAGCTGTTGGCGCTGGTGGCGTACTCCCCGTCACTGTCGCCGGCCGTGGCGTACGCGAACGGGCCGAACGCGATGCGGACGCCGATCGAGTAGTCGTTCTCGCTGGGTGGCATCGCGTCGAGGTGGTGGTCGCCACTGACCGGCGTGACGCCGTCCGCCTCCATCACGCCCTTGGCGTTGGCCTCGACGATCGTGGTCGCGACTCCGGCGCCGAGATCGAGGGCCGGCCAGGTGCCGGTGTTCGTCAGGCGCAGCACCTTGCCGTCGATCGCGGCACGGTCGGCCTGGCCGGCGGGTCCGTAGAGCCAGCAGATCCAGCGGGCGCCCGTGCCGGAGGTGGTGCCGGCGTTGTGGTAGCTGATCTCGTCGGTGGGTGCGGTGGACGTGCCGGGGTCGCACTGGCCGTTGCCGTTGGTGTCGGTCCAGGTGCCGCCGTCGTGGTCGATGACCTGGCCGACGGTGAACCCGAGCCCGCCGCTGGCGGTCGGCGCCAGCAGCTGCCAGATCCCGTTGCCGTAGGCGGTGGTGTCACCCGGGACTGACGCGTAGCCGATGTGGTCGAGGTGCTGATGCGAGGCCATCACGTAGTCGAGGTGCACCGGGCCGGAGGCGACGCCGCAGATCGAGCGGATCTGGGCTGCGACCGCCGTGGCGTTGGTGTTGGCGCCCTTGGTGTTGAACGCGGTCTCGCCGAGGTCGATCAGCATGGTGCGGCCGGTCGGGCCGACGAGCAGCTGACTGTCGCCCTGGTTGACGTCGAACCAGTAGATGTTCAGCTGGCCCTGGGTCCAGGTGCCGGCGGTGGAGCAGTGCGGCGCATCGGGCACGGCGGCGCGGGCGGGGACAGTGAAGACGGCGAGGACGACGACGGCGCAGGCGAGCAGCAGGACCAGCCGCCGGGTCGCCGCGAGCAGTGCGGACATGGGGCCACCGAACTCGGGAGAGATGACGCGGGCGAGGACACCATATGTCCGTCACGCGACCTTTGGTAGAGATGTCGGTTGGCAGGTTTCCTGAGCCGGCAGCTCAACGACTCGTGGCCGCGCGCCGGGTGTCAGCGCGGTCTTCACGCCAAGCAGTCGGTTCGCCTGTCTCGTCTTCGCGCATGACCGTGGGGCGCCCGACTGCGCTCTGACCGGCCAGTCGATGGCTCATCACCTCCTCAAGGTGGCCTTGGTCTCAGCCGTCCGCGCCGCGGGGTTAAGGGGAGCTGGAGGCCGCTGGCGACGGCTGGCGGGCCGATGTGCTCGCCACCAGTCCGGACGGGACAGCCCGGATGGCGTGGGGCGCAACTCACTTCGGCAACCATCACGGACCTGACCGAGAGACCCGAGACGATCGCCGCGTCGGGTGTCTCCGTGGGTTGGGTCACCGATGCCGACCGCACCTGACTCCTTCGGTTCAGGGGGCTGCGTTTGAGATGCTTCGCGGCGCGCGCTACTGACGAGAACCGACCACATACAACCGCCACTCACGCTCGGCGGGGTTGTATGTCACCGGGCCCGGTTCCACATGACGGCGCCTTTCAGCTTGGCTAGCACGGCGCGTTCCAGCGCGCGGGCATCATCGGCCTCCGCGGTCGCCACCCATCGCACGTGAAGATCCGCACGTTAGACGGCCAACCGTGCCCAGCTCTTGGCCCGCAAGGCCGTCCCGTTCCTGAGGTCAGCAAGGCGCTCGGCTACCCACTCAGGGTCCGCCAGGGCCCGGTCCAAGCACGCCTCTCCCAGCCCGCTGACAGCACCCTTGCCGCGCTGGTAGGTCTCCAGGCGCCCGCGTACACCGCGACCACGCCGCTCCCCGGCCATGCCTACGTACACCACCGGACCCATCTCACCGGTGCGAGCCATGTACACCCCGGGCTTCATGGTGGTCGAACACACGGCTTCGTCGAATGGCAACCAGCCGGACCAGGCAGCCAGCGGTTCGACGAGGAAGAGGAGGTCGGTCGGGAGCTCGACCTGTGCGCCCTCCGACTCTTCGGGTGTCTCGATGTTGGGCGAAGGTGGAGACGGACGAAGTCCCTTCTCGGCGCGACTTGCGGCGAAGGACCCGCCGACTGGGCCTCGGGCGAACTCGACCCTCTCCTCCGCCAGATCAACGTGTTCCACGTGCCACCCGGCCGTGCGCCATGCGCGCGCTTGGACGTGTGAGCTGTTGCCCCACCAGGGCCGGTACCTGCGCGCCGACGCGGGCAGGCTCCCGACAAGCCGCTCGACATCACCAAAGCGCATCCCCACCTGGGCTTCATGAGCGGTCACCGCCGCCAGATATGCGGTTAACGGGTCGTATTTGGCCATTGCGTCAGTCAACCCGAAGGCTTGGCCGACGGCATATCCAGGGCAGCGCTTCGTCCGGAGCCTTGCCACACCCACCATCAGGACGTCCGCATCGTCCGCACCGTCACCACTTTCGAGCCGAAGACTCTCGAGAACCTGTGGCGCATCCACCTCGCCCGACGCAGCCTGACCATCGCCCAAGCCGGCCTCATCAAGCACATCCGTGACGGCGTGGTCCCCTGGCCAGCAACAAGGACATGCAGTCGTGCGGCTCACTGAGCTGCGCAACGCCGGCCTCATCGTCGCGCCGCCCGAGTCCGGTTCGACCGCCAAGTGGGAACTCACCCAGGACGTGCGGTTCAGCCTGATGCTGGACGAGCTGCCCACGACTGCGAACGCCGTCGCTCCGACCAAGCCCGTGCCAACGCGCAGGCTCATTCCCAACAGACCGTGAGGGCGCCGGTGCCCGAGGCAGCGCGTCACGCCCAGGTCGCGCGGTCCTGGCGACCGGGCCGCGGTGGCCGCGACCTACGCTGTCGGGTACACCAGTGGCTGGGCGGGAACTGATGCCTGCGCGGGCGCTGGCTGCGAAGACGCCGTCCCGAGGGGCACCCCACGGCTGTGTAGCTTCCAGTGCAGGAGAGGTGGCACAAACACCCAGCGACGCCAGCCGTAGCGGTATCGCAGGGCCAGACACCACAGGTCCACGAAGCTCTGCACGTCGACGCGCGGCAGGGGCTCCCCGTCGGAGAGCACCATGCCGGACCCTCCACCCGCTGGTGCTCGGCGCCATGCGGCCTGGGTCGCCTCGGCGACCTGCGGGCGCAACAGGGCGGTGATGGCCGAGTAGACCTCGCTCATCACCACGGACTCCCCGACCACCCAGGCACGCCGGCAGGCGAGTGCTTCCTGTGCGTCGTGGCCCCGCCCAACCAGGGCGGCACCGACCTCGGGCTCGTCGGACGTGCGGCGGGCCACGCGGTACGGGAACTCGCCCCAGGCCACGAGGACCGCGGTGGTGTCCGCGTATCCGTCGCGGACTCGCTCCTCGCGTTTGGCTCCGCGTTCGAACAGCTTGGTGACCAGGGCGCTCACCACGCCGCTGGTCAGGATGACGGTGAGGATGACCCAGCCGGCACCGTTGCCGTCGTCGCCGATGAGGCCTTGCAGCAGGTCGTTCATCGCGACCACTTCTTGAGGGCCTCGCGCATTGCCGGGCTTGCGACCGGCCACACCACGCCTTTCTGCGGGCGGCCGTGCGGGAGCTCCTCCCCGGGCCACTGTCCCTCACGGCGGAACGCCTCTTCGGACAGCACGTGCAGGCGCACCCTCGTCAGTAGGTCCTCCAGCCCGTCGTCCCACAGCCAGAGCAGGGCAGGGTCGTCGCCGGCGTACTGCAGGCACAGCATCCGAGGGTCGAAGTCGTTGCGGTGACGCCAGGACCGCCCGTGTCCGCTGACCGGGAACACCAGGACCTCACGATCGCGGGTCACGACCACGCGAACCCGTTCCGTCGGGTACCCCTCCGCCGCGGCTTCGGGAAGGGGAAGGAGGTCCAGCTCGAGCTTGACCGCGAGCCCATCGCTGAGCTGGCGGCCCACGACGTTCGCGGCTCCCCAGATCACGCTGCCCGAGGCGACGTCCTTGGCCACGCGGGCGGGGTCCGCCAGCAGGTCGTCCATCGACGGTCTCGGGATAGCGACCTTGGCCTTCGTGGAGGTCAGCGATGATGGCGTCAGGGTGCTGACCTCGTCGACGGCGACCGCGCGCCAGGGGCGGGACGGGCGCGCGTTACCGGCGACCGTGGTGAGCAGGCCGTCGGGGGTCACGGCCCCACCGACCTGACCGATGGTCTTCAGGCGCTCCGTGAAGCCCACGACAGTCTGGGGGAACAGGTCCCCGAAGACGTCGCGCCAGAGTTGCACGGCCGCGACCGGGTCGCCTGCGTTCTCGAGACGTACCGCTTCGACGGCCTTGCGCCGGTTCTCCTCGAAGAACCGCAGGACTTGTGCGCGCTCGGCACCGGACCACTTGCCGGTCAGGTCGTCTTGAGCGAGACCGGTGTACGGTGACGTCAGCTTGGCAACTCCGACGGTGAAGATTGCGACAAACGCCTGCTGCGACGCCATCTTCTTGGTCACTGCCTCGTATGCAAGGGACTCCACCAGCAGTCCGCAGACCAGGTTCTTGACGTCGGCGTCCCGGTCGAGGGAGTGCTTGGCCTGCCGGACGTGGTTGACCCAGACCCCACCGCAGTCCTGGTTGCGTGCGGCGACCTTGTCGCGCAGCCGGCGGACGTCGGACCGCTTTGTCCACTGGTCCTTCTCGCGGTCAGCGATGTAGAGCCAGCCGTCGTCGGGGATCTCGGTCTCGAACGCAGGCACCAGGTCGACCGTGAAGTCCAGTCCCGGGATGGTCAGCTGCAGCGCGTGCGCGTGCGCCTCGTCCACGTCGAAGGCGACGCCTGGCACGACGTTCACAGCGACGATGGCCTTGCGGAACTTGTCCATGGCCCACTCGGACATCCCCCGCGTGGTGCGGTGCTCGGCGAGGGCGTCCGGCAGGACGACAAGCATGTCGACATCCTTGAGCGGCGGTCGCATCGTCTTGCGACCGAACGACCCCTGGAGCAGCCGGGACTGGAGCAGCCCCGCATCACGAAGACACTGCTCCAGGCTGGCGGCAACGTCGCGCGCCTGCTGGGTAACTGCGGGGTCGAGCTTCAGCTTCTTGTCGAACGCCTTGAAGGCGCCAAAAACCTTGTCAGTCATCAGATCTCTCCTGTCAAAAGTGACTCGTGTAACACGCCGGATATGTGGACGCGAACGACAGGAACGTGATCTGATGTGCGTGGACAAACACGCAGACTAGTTCTGCCGACGATGCGCCCGGTTCCCGCCGGGCGCATCGTGCTTTTCGCCTACTGCTTCTTCTATTCAGTTGTCGAACGTCCTTCGCCCCGGACCCCCATCAGGGGGCCCGGGGCGACGGCTTTGTCGCTTTTATCGCTCCGAGAAGTGATAACGATAGGAACTGTCACTCACGCAACTTCGTGACACTCCGCGCAACTCGCGCGCGACCCGAGCAACTCGTCATCAGCTGCAGCCGGAGGTGCTGCCGCAGCCCTCGCAGACGTAGCAGGAGCCGGCAGGGCGCATCTTGGTCCCGCAGGTCATGCACATCGGCGCGTCGGCGGCCTTGCCCTGGAACTTCTCCAGCAGCTCGGCCGACGAGTGCACGTCACCGGTGATGACCTTGGCGGACGCGGCGCCCGCACCCGACTTCACCTCGGACGACTCCGTGGGCACCTTGGCGGCCGGCTTGATCGAGACCGACTGCGAGTAGGACTCGATCTCGTTCTCGGCCTCCTCGTCGGCGTCCGAGCCGGCGCCGGCGGTGCCGTCGTCGGCCGGCGCGTACGAGCCGGTCTCGAGCTGGCGCTGACGCTCGTCCGCGGTGTGGATGCCCATGAACGACCGGGTGTCGAAGTCCAGGTAGTCCAGGGCCAGGCGACGGAAGACGTAGTCCATGATCGACTGCGCCATGCGCACGTCCGGGTCGTCCGTGAGACCGGCCGGCTCGAACCGCAGGTTGGTGAACTTCTCGACGAAGGTCTCCAGCGGCACGCCGTACTGCAGGCCGATCGAGACGGCGATCGAGAAGGCGTCCATCACGCCGGCCAGGGTCGAGCCCTGCTTGCCGAACTTCAGGAACAGCTCGCCCAGCCCGTCGTCGGGGTAGGAGCCTGCCGTGAGGTAGCCCTCGGCACCGCCGACCGCGAACGAGATCGTCTGCGACGGACGACGCTTCGGCAGGCGCTTGCGCACCGGGCGGTACTCGACCACCTTCTCAACGGTAGCCGTCGCTGACCCGTCGTACGCCTTGTCGGCGCCCTTGGCCTTGGCGTCCGACAGCGGCTGGCCGACCTTGCAGTTGTCGCGGTAGACGGCGAGTGCCTTCAGGCCCATCTTCCAGCCCTGCAGGTAGACGTCCTCGATCTCCTCGACGGTCGCCGTCTCGGGCAGGTTGACCGTCTTGCTGATCGCTCCGGACAGGAACGGCTGCGCCGCAGCCATCATCCGCACGTGGCCCATCGGCTTGATCGAGCGCGCACCCATCGCGCAGTCGAACACCTCGTAGTGCTCGGGCTTGAGGCCGGGAGCGTCGATCACGTGGCCGTGCTCGGCGATGAACTCGACGATCGCCTCGATCGTCTCGTCGGTGTAGCCGAGCTTCTTCAGCGCCCGCGGGATGGTCAGGTTGACGATCTGCATCGAGCCGCCGCCGACGAGCTTCTTGAACTTGACCAGCGAGAAGTCCGGCTCGATGCCGGTCGTGTCGCAGTCCATCATGAAGCCGATCGTGCCGGTGGGGGCCAGCACCGACGCCTGCGCGTTGCGGTAGCCGTTCTTCTCCCCCAGTTTCACGACGTCGTCCCACGTCTTGGTGGCCAGGCGCTGCACGTCCTTGTCCATGGTGTGCATGGTCCGGATCGCGTCGTTGGCGGACGCGTGCTTGCGCATGACCCGCTTGTGGGCGTCGGCGTTGCGGGCGTAGCCCTCGTACGGGCCGACGACCGCGGCCAGCTCGGCCGAGCGCTTGTAGGCCGTGCCGGTCATCAGCGAGGTGATCGACCCGGCGAGCGCACGGCCACCGTCGCTGTCGTACGCCAGGCCGCTCGCCATGAGCAGCGCACCGAGGTTGGCGTAACCGATGCCCAGCTGGCGGTACTTGCGCGTGGTGTCGCCGATGGGCTCGGTCGGGAAGTCCGCGAAGCAGATCGAGATGTCCATCGCGGTGATGACCAGCTCGACGACCTTGGCGAACGTCGCGCCGTCGAACGACCCGTCGTCCTGCAGGAACTTCAGCAGGTTCAGGCTCGCCAGGTTGCACGAGGAGTTGTCGAGGCTCATGTACTCCGAGCACGGGTTGGACGCGGTGATCCGGCCGGTCTCGGGGTTGGTGTGCCAGTCATTGATCGTGTCGTCGTACTGGATGCCCGGGTCGGCGCAGGCCCAGGCCGCCTCAGCGATCTTGGTGAACAGCCCGGCGGCGTCGACGGAGTCGATGATCCGGCCGTCGGTGCGGGCCTTGAGGCCGAACTCGCCCTTGGCCTCGACGGCACGCATGAACTCGTCGGTGACCCGCACCGAGTTGTTGGCGTTCTGGTACTGCACGCTGGTGATGTCGTGGCCGCCGAGGTCCATGTCGAAGCCGGCGTCGCGCAGCACCCGGATCTTGTCTTCCTCGCGCGCCTTGGTCTCGACGAACTCGACGATGTCGGGGTGGTCGACGTCCAGCACGACCATCTTCGCCGCGCGGCGTGTCGCGCCACCGGACTTGATGGTGCCGGCGCTGGCGTCGGCGCCGCGCATGAAGCTGACCGGGCCGGACGCCGTGCCGCCGGACGAGCGCAGCAGCTCCTTGCTGGAGCGGATCCGCGAGAGGTTGAGGCCGGCGCCGGAGCCGCCCTTGAAGATCAGGCCCTCCTCGCGGTACCAGTTCAGGATCGAGTCCATCGAGTCGTCGACGGCGAGGATGAAGCACGCGCTGACCTGCTGGGGCGAGGACGTACCCACGTTGAACCAGACCGGCGAGTTGAAGCTGAAGACCTGGTGCAGCAGCGTCCAGGTGAGCTCGTGCTCGAACAGCTCGGCGTCCTCGTCGGTGGCGAAGTACCCGTGGTCCTTGCCGGCCTTGACGTAGGTGAGCACCACGCGGTCGATCAGCTGCCGCAGACCCTGCTCGCGCTGCTCGGTGCCGACGGCGCCCCGGAAGTACTTCGTGGTCACGATGGTCGAGGCGTTGACCGACCAGAAGTCCGGGAACTCGACGCCGCGCTGCTCGAAGATCGTCTCGCCGGTCTTCCAGTTCTGCTGGACGACGTCGCGACGCTCCCAGGTCACCTCGTCGTAGGGGTGCACCCCCGGCGTGGTGAAGATGCGCTCGACGGTGACGCCCTTGGCGCCCTTGCGGCGGGCGCCTGCGGCGCGTGCCCCGCTCGTGGTCTCTGTCATGTGTCCTCGTCCCCTCGCCTGTTCCTGTTCAACGCTGCCGCGGTGCTGCGGTATGCCGGGTGGTGATGCTGCTGTGAATGGTGTGACTCGTGTGGTGACGTTCGGGGCGAGTCCCCCCGAGGAAGTGCACGTGGTGACCGCCGGTGGCGTCGGCTTCCCCTCCGCCGCCACCGGCGGTGTCTAGGGAGCGCCGCCGCTGTGGTTGCTCGGCTCGACGCCGGTCGGCTCGCGCTCGGCGCGCAGCAGCGTGATCGCCGACTCGAAGTCCTCGAGCGACTCGAAGGCCTGGTAGACGCTGGCGAACCGCAGGTAGGCGACCTCGTCGAGCTCGCGCAGCGGCCCGAGGATCGCCAGGCCCACCTCGTGCGCCTCGATCTCGGCGCAGCCGGTGGCGCGCACCGCCTCCTCGACCCGCTGGGCGATGAGCGCCAGGTCGTCTTCGCCGACCGGCCGACCCTGGCAGGCCTTGCGGACGCCGGACAGCACCTTGGCCCGGCTGAACGGCTCGGTGACGCCGGACCGCTTGACCACGGCCAGGCTCGCCGTCTCGACCGTGGTGAACCGGCGGCCGCAGTCGGGGCACTGCCGGCGACGGCGGATGGAGGCGCCGTCGTCGGTCGCCCGGGAGTCGACGACCCGCGAATCGGTGTGACGGCAGAACGGACAGTGCATGTCACGCCTCCTCTCGCGCTGGTCGCCAGCCGCTCAGCGGCCCGCTCCGATGTCTAGCCTGGCACCGAGCACTGACAGTCCGACTGGTGGTGGTTTGGCACGATTCGGCCCGTTCGCTCCGTGCTCCGCTGTGGACGGAGCTGTGGATCGGTTGGGGAGAACCTGTGGGCAAGCAACCACAACTTGTGGACGAAGCACATCGGTGTAACTACTAGATGTTGGGGTGAACGCTAGACGGCAGCGGACGCGTGCGCAAGCAGTTCCGGGTGTTTCCCGGCGTGTCGTTCGGGGTCCGTGCTCCGGCGGTCCGGAACGGCACGAGGCCCCCTCCGGCCGGAGCCGAACGGGGCCTCACCAGGAGTCGTGGCGTCGCCTCAGGACGCAGGGACGGCGATCCGCTGGCCGGGGTGCACCGACGAGGTCCGCAGCGCGTTCAGCTCGAGGATCCGCGCCACGGTGTCGCGGCGGTCCGTCGTGGGTGCGACCTCGCCGGCGATGCCCCACAGCGTGGCACCCGGCGTGACGGTGACGTAGCGCACCGGCACGCGCTCGGCGTCCGTGCCGGCCAGGCTGATCCCACCCGCGAAGAGCGAGGCGACCAGCCCGATCGAGGCGAGCAGGCCGGTCACAGCCAGCCGGCCGCGTCGGGTCAGCCGGACCGGCCGGACGACGGCTTCGGACGAGCGGGCACGCTGAGCCTTCGGGGCGGGCCGGGTCGTGGTCGCCGGCCGCGCGCTGGGGCGGGTGGTGCAGGTGCGGCCGCGCCGCGCGGAGATCGGGGCGGTGAGGGTGATCGTGGACATCTGGGCCTCCTGGGGAAGAGGATCGAACGGGTGTTCGATCGAACGCCTGTACGAGTTGTAGCACTGCGACCCGGCTGATGTCGAGCCGAAACCCGAACAACCGTTCGAGCCGGTGCGCCAACTCGTGCTCAGGAACACCTCACCAGAGACCACCGACAACGGTTCCTGGCCGAGCCCGGGCGGGCGACCCGGCGTCCGACACGTTCGAACAGGTGTTTGAACGAAGCCGCCGATCCCCCTAGGCTCGTCCCACCGCACCGACCCGAGAGGAACGCGATGGCCACGGAGGAACGACCGTCTGCGGACGTGCACGAGCTGCCCGACCGCGACGGCGGCGACGGCCTGACCGCGCGCCAGCGCCGGGTGCTCGAGACGATCCGGGACGCCATCGAGCGGCGCGGTTACCCGCCCAGCATGCGCGAGATCGGCGAGGCAGCCGGCCTGGCCAGCCCCAGCAGCGTCGCGCACCAGCTGACCGCGCTCGAGCGCAAGGGCTACCTGCGCCGCGACCCGCATCGCCCTCGGGCCATCGAGGTCATGTCACCCGACGCGCCGGTCGGCTCGCTCGCTGCGGCGACGTCGTCCGAGGTCGACCCGACGGGGTCGGGCGACCAACGGCCGGCGGCTGCCTACGTTCCGGTGGTCGGCCGGATCGCGGCCGGTGGCCCGATCCTGGCCGAGGAGGCCGTCGAGGACGTGTTCCCGCTGCCCCGCCAGCTGGTCGGCGAGGGCACGCTGTTCCTGCTCAAGGTGGTCGGCGACTCGATGATCGACGCGGCCATCTGCGACGGTGACTGGGTGGTCGTGCACCAGCAGCAGACCGCCGAGAACGGCGACATCGTCGCGGCCCTGCTGGACGGCGAGGCGACGGTCAAGACCTTCAAGCGCCACGGCGACGGCCACGTCTGGCTGATGCCGCACAACCCGGCCTTCGAGCCGATCGCGGGCGATCACGCCACCGTGCTCGGCCGGGTGCAGGCCGTATTGCGTCGCATCTGACGCCGCGTGACCCGCGTCCGATCGGCCCGCCCCCTGGCTCGGGCCGATCGGACGCGGGTCAGTCCTCGATCTGCAGGCCGGTGATGCCGTGCAGCTCAAGGGCGTCGCGCACCGCGTGGGACGGGTGCACGAGCGTCACGGGCGCGGGCCGGGCGGCGCGGCGCAGCTCGAGCAGCAGCCACACGCCGGGCAGCTCCAGGGCGGTGACCTGCTCGGCCAGCACCCGCACCGGCCGGCGCGCCGTCGAGACCGCGTTGGTCACCAGGTCGTCGACCAGGTCGCGGACCTCCGCGTGCAGTGCCGCGCTGATCGCGCCGTGCAGCACCACGAGGACGTCGGCGTCGGCATCGACGAGCAGGCTGACGGAGCCGGCGTCGAGCGCGGGATGGCGCCAGGACAGGGGCGACCTCCTGCCGTCAGCGACGACGGGCTGGGGCAGGGTGTCGGGCAGAGACGCGTGAGACATGGGCGGCCTTCCGGGCACAGCTCCTGGACCGCCGCCCCGCAAACGGGCTCAGGAGAGATCAACTCCGAATGGCTCGCCGCGTCCCTGGACGAGTCGTCGTAAGCCTAGCGAAGCGGACGCCGATCCGCCCCTTGTGACCGTCTCGTCACCGCCACGACCGACGACCCCAGAACGTGCGGCGCGCCGATCCGCGCAAGGCGGCCATCGCGACGTCCGGGTCAGCGACGTCCGGGTGCGGCGGGTCGAGCGGGGCGTCGATCCGCACGAGGGACGCCGCGTGCCGCCGCACGGCCCGATCGGCCACCAGGTAGCCGTGCCGCTCGAGCACCTGCTGCTCGCCCAGCGAGAACGCGTCGAGATCGGTACGCACCCGGGCGATCGCCTCGACGACCGCGAAGGGGTACCCGACCACGTCGTCGATCCCCCAGGTGCACCCCTGCAGCACCTCCCGGGCGTAGGCGGCGTGCAGCCACCGCAGCCGGGTGTTGCTGCCCGATCGACCCAGCACCTCGAGCGAGCGCGCCAGCCGGCCTAGCACGGTGCGTTGCGTCCGCGCCCGGAACACCCCGCCGCCATCGCTGACCAGCACGTCAGCATGGTCCTTCCAGACCGGCTCGAGGCCGAGGTTGTCGTAGACGCCGCCATCGACCAGCTCCAGACGCTGCCGCAGCGCCCGGTGCTGCTGCTCGGTCTCGGCTTCGAAGTGGCCGCCGGTGAGCCGCAGCCCGAGCTGACGCGGCACGCGGCGCGGCGCGAAGAACGGCGGCTCGGCGCATGAGGTAGCGCACGAGTCGGCGAGCCGCCACCCGTCGTCCGGGGCGGCGTAGCCAGCGCGGTAGGAGCCGACGCGGGCCGGCTGGTCGGCCGCCGCGGTGCGCTCGACCCAGTCGACGCCGAAGACCAGGTCGGTGGCGCTGACCGCCAGCCGGGGACCACCGGTCGGCGGCGCCCCCAACAGCCGGTCGAGCGGTGCGACCGAAGCGAGCTGATTGGACAGCACCGGCAGCCCGGCGTCGCGGAACCAGCTCCACGGAAGCAACCGCGCGAGCAGCGCCGGTGTCCGGACGTTGCGCGCCGTCAGTCGGCGCAGGCCGCCGGCCACGTGCTCCTCGAAGCCCTGCACCCGCGCCACCGCGCCGGAACTGACGTCTGGCCAGACCAAGTCCGGGTGGGCGAGCATGGCCATGGCGAGCGAGCCACCCGAGACCCCACTGACCGTGCGCACCTGCGCGAGCACCCCGAGCTCGTCGAGGCGGCGCAGCGCGCCGAGGTGCAGCAGCGCGGCGCGATAGCCCCCACCGGACAGACACAGGGCCACCCCGTGTCGCCGCCGCGGTTCGGCAGTGGCCTCACGGAAGCGCGAGTCTCGGACGACAGGCAGCTCACCGGCCGACGCACGCAGGTCGACCACCACGGGGGCATGCGGGTCACTCATAGCCGCGACGATGCCATGACATCCCGTCAGATCGACGCAAGGGCGCAGGAGGGCAGGCACGATGCCGGGCCAGTCGTCGCTGACCGCGATGCACCCCCCTTCTTGCCTGCCCGCGGGCCTGCTCCCCCGGAACGCACGCGCCAAGGGGTTGACCCGATACCCGGCTACCGGGTTGATGATGCTGGGTATGAGAGCAAGCGAGGCCGCTACGCAGGCGCAGGTGAATCCGCAGACGCTGCGCTACTACGAACGGCTGGGACTGATCCCCGAGCCCGACCGCACCGCCTCGGGCTACCGCAGCTACCCGCACGAGACGGTGAACCGGGTGCGCTTCATCAAGCGCGCCCAGGCGGTGGGTTTCAGCCTGGCCGATGTCGAGACCTTGCTCCACCTGGACTCCGGCCAACCGACCGACTGCGGCGCCGCGCGCGAGCTTGCCCTGCGGAAGGCCATCGAGCTCGAGCAGCGCATCCGGGAGATGTCAGCGATGCGCGACGCCCTCGGCCGCTTCGTCGCCGAGTGCGACGCCGCGCGCGCGCCCGGCAGCTGCCCGCTGATCAACGAGCTGAGCCAGGAGGCATGACCATGACGACCCAGGACCGCCCGACCGGTGCTCCCCCGCAGACCCCGCGCACCTCAAGACATGCCGGCCGTGTCGGCGCGTGGGGCACAGCGTCCCGAGCCGCCGCCGGTGTCGGCCTGCTGACCTGGGCGCTTGCCGTTCCGCACACGCAGCCCGTACTGGGACTCCCCGGCGCCGGGTCGCGAGTATGGGGAACCGTTGCTGGGCTCCTGCTCGTGCCGGGCGTGCTGACTGCGCTGGTCGCGGTCCGCGGGCGGCACGCCCCACCGCTGCGTCTGGGCGGTGTGTCGGCCCTGGCGGTCACGGTGGGGCTCGCGCTGGTGATGCAGGTGCTACCGGTGACGGTGCTCGTCTTCGTCGGCGCGACGCTGCTGATGCTCGCGGTGCGCGGCGAGGGCGGGTGCGAGGTGCTCGCCGTCCCCAACCTGGTGCTGGGCCGCAGCGACTACCTGGTGTGCCTGCCGTTCGCCACGATCGACGGCTGGGAGTCCGCCCGCCAGGACAGGCGCGCCAGCGACCGCCCGGCGGGAGGCCGACGGTGAGCCGCCCGGAACGCGTGGAGCTGCTCACCGTGCCCGACTGCCCCAACGCCGACCGGGTTCGCGCGGATCTGCGCCGGGCGCTGCACGCGCTGGGCCTCGAGTCGCTGCTCGTCGAGCGCGTCGGGGACTACCCGTCGCCGAGCGTGGTCGTCGACGGCCTGGACGTGATGACAGCGCGGCCACCGACGCCAGCCGCGCAGTGCCGCCTCGACCTCCCGCCGTACGAGCGGCTGTTGAGCGTCCTGGGCGGGTGAGCCGAGGCCCTGCCCTGGCCTTACGGCAGCTCAGAGCTCGGCGAGAGCGCCGGCCGCACGCTCGACATCGGCATCGTCGTTCCACAGGTGGAACGCGATTCGCACCCGCCCGGCGCGACCTGCCACGGTGCAACCGGCGGCGCCGAGGCGCGCAGCGAGCCCGCCGTCCGGGTCCGGCAGCGAGACCACCGGCCGGTGCTCGGGCGCCAGTCCCAACCGCAGCCGCAGCGCATCCGCGAGACCGGAGCCGTACTCCCGGGCATGTCCGGCTGGCAGCGAGGCGAGCAGCTCGAGCGCAGGAACCGTCCCCACCCAGGCCAGCCAGACCGGGGAGACGTCGAACCGGCGGGCGTCCGCGGCCAGCCGCATCTGCGGCCCGTAGACCGAGTCCCACACCGACTCCCCCGCGTACCAGCCGGCGTTCACCGGCGTCAGCCGCGCCAGCGCCGTCGGTGAAACCGTGGTGAACGCGGTGCCTCGCGGGCTGCACAGCCACTTGTACGCCGAACAGACCGTCACGTCGAACAGTGCGGCGTCGACGTCCAGCCAGCCGACTGCCTGGGTGGTGTCGCAGAAGGTCATCGCGCCCTGGCGCGCGGCTGCCTCGACGACCGCCGCCGCGTCTGCGACCCGACCGTCCGCCGACTGGGCGAGGGAGAAGGCCACCAGGTCGCAGCCCTCGTCCACGGCGTCCGCCAGCGCCTCCAGCGGCGCGTGCCGCACAATCACCCCGCGCCCGGCCTGCGCCAGGAACGGGAAGACCACCGAGGTGAAGTCACCGCCCACGCACACCACCCGGCTGCCGTCCGGGAGGGCGGAAGCGACGAGTCCGGCCGCCACCGAGACCTGCGAGCCGACCGCCACCGCACCCGCGGGCACCCCGACCAGCGACGCGTAGAGCGCGCGCGAGCGGTTGACGGCAGCGTCGTAGTCCGGCGCGTGCGCCTGTCCCCGCTGCCAGGCGTCGAGCGCATCGTTCAGCGCCGCCCGGGCAGCCAGCGGTGGCAGGCCCAGCGTCGCCGCGTTGAGGTAGCCGGGCACGGGGGCGAAGGCGGCGCGCGGGTCGGCTGCGACGGCCGTCGACGGGGCGGTGTCGGTGCTCACCACCCCAGCGTGGCACGAGTGCGCTGCACGGCACCGGGTCGGCCGCGCCTACCGTGAACCCGTGCCCAATCCCGAGACACCCACCGTGCTCCTGCATCTGTGGGGCGTGCGCCGCCGGCACGTGGCCGCAGCGGTGCTGCGGATGGCGACCGGACGACGACAGCTCGCCGACGCACCCGGCCTGCGGTTCCGCAAGCTGCTCGGCACCGGCAGCGGCCGCACCTTCACCGCGCGGGACGCCGACCCGCTGCACTGGGGCCTGCTCACCGCCTGGGACGACGATGCCGCTGCGACGAGGTTCGCCGACGGCCATCGCGTGCTCGACGCGTGGACGTCGATCGCCCGAGAGCAGCTCGTGGTGCGGATGGCGCCGATCGCGTCGCGGGGCGAGTGGTCGGGGCAGCGGCCGTTCGGCGAGCTGGTCCCGCGCCGGGTCGCCGGCCCGGTCGCGAGCATCACCCGCGCCCGGATCACCGCGGCCAAGACGATGACCTTCTGGCGCGCCGTCCCCCCGGTGTCGACCGACCTGCGCCAGGTCGCCGGACTGCGGCTGGCGCTCGGCATCGGCGAGGCGCCCGTCGGACTGCAGGGCACCTTCAGCCTCTGGGAGTCGGCCGACGCGCTGACCGACTTCGCGCACCGCCGCGGTCCGCACGTCGAGGCGATCCGCCGGACGCCGCTGGAGGGCTGGTACGGCGAGGAGCTGTTCGCCCGCTTCGAGGTGCTCTCGGTCACCGGCAGCTTCGACGGCCGGCACCCCCTGCACGACCACGCGCAGTAGATCGCCGGCACACGCCGCAGCGCACGTCGTGTTGGATGGGCACCCACGCCCCATCGCCGGACCGAGCACCGCGGAGGCCGCCATGCACAGCGCACCGGACGCCGCGCACGCCGCCGCCCGCACCGCGCTGACCGGCCTGCCGCCCCATCGGGTGCAGACGTTCCTGCTGCGGCTCGACCGCTGGTGGCCGGATCTCGTCGCCGGACTACAGGCCGTCTACACCGCGCCGGACGCCGACGCGCTGGCGCTGCGCCTGGTCGACCTGATGGCGCGCGCGCACGGCGAGCGCCCGCCCGACCTGGCCCGGCTGGACGAGGCGCGCACCCTGCAGCCCGACTGGTTCCAGCAGCCCGACGTCCTGGGATACGCGGCGTACGCCGACCGGTTCGGCGGCAACCTGGCGGGCGTCGCCGACCGGCTGCCCTACCTGCGCGAGCTCGGCGTGACGTACCTGCACCTGATGCCCCTGCTGCAGCCGCGCGCAGGCGCGAACGACGGCGGATACGCGGTGGCCGACTACCGGGCCGTCCGCGACGACCTCGGCAGCATGGACGACCTGCGGGCCCTGGCCGCCCGGCTGCGCGAGCAGGGGGTGAGCCTGGTGCTCGACCTCGTCCTCAACCATGTCGCGCGTGAGCATGAGTGGGCCGAGGCCGCGCGCGCCGGTGACGCGCGCTACCGCGACTACTTCTACGCCTTCCCCGACCGTGATCGGCCGGACGCCTACGAGCGCACCCTGCCCGAGGTGTTCCCCGACACCGCCCCCGGCAGCTTCACCTGGGACGACGAGCTGGATGCCTGGGTCTGGACGACGTTCAACTCCTGGCAGTGGGATGTGAACTGGACCAACCCCGACGTGTTCGCCGAGTACGCCGACATCGTGCTGTTCCTGGCGAACGCCGGCGTCGAGGTGTTCCGGCTGGACGCCATCGCGTTCCTGTGGAAGCGGCTCGGCACCAGCTGCCAGAACCAGCCGGAGGTGCACGCGCTGGTGCAGGCCCTGCGTGCGGTGGCGCGGATCGCCTGCCCCGCAGTGGCTTTCAAGGCGGAGGCGATCGTCGGGCCGAACGACCTGCTGGCCTACCTCGGTCAGGGCGAGCGGTACGGACGGGTGAGCGACCTGGCCTACCAGAACAGCCTGATGGTGCAGGTGTGGTCGATGCTCGCCTCCGGGGAGGTCGGCCTGGCGGTGCACGCGTTGCGCCGGTTCGCCACCCGACCCGCGACCGCCGCCTGGATCACGTACCTGCGCTGCCACGACGACATCGGCTGGGCGATCGACGACGGCGACGCCGCCGCCGTGGGGCTGGACGGCGCGGCCCACCGGTCGTTCCTGTCCGACTGGTACAGCGGCCGCTTCCCCGGCTCGACGGCCCGCGGGTTGGTGTTCCAGCACAACGAGGCCACCGGCGACCGCCGGATCAGCGGGGCCGCCGCAGACCTCGTCGGGCTGGGCAGCGCGCTCGCCTCCGGTGACCCGCACGCCGTCGACCTCGCCGTCGCGCGGCTGCTGCTCGCCCATGCGCTGATCTTCGGCTGGGGCGGGGTGCCGATCGTGTGGATGGGCGACGAGCTCGGGCTGCTGAACGACGACGAGTGGGCCGTCGTCCCCGCCCACGCCGACGACAACCGGTGGGCGCATCGGCCGCGGATGCCCTGGCTCACCGCGGACGACCGACACGATCTCTCGACCGTCACCGGGCGGGTGTTCACCGGCATCCGGCGCCTGGCGCAGGTGCGCGCGGGCCTCGCGCAGCTGCATGCCGGCACCGAGCCGCAGCTGCTCGACCCCCTCGACCCGGGGATCCTGGCGGTGCTGCGACCACACCCCACGGGCCCCCTCCTGCAGCTCGCGAACGTCACCGGGCAGTGGCGGCCGTGGCCGGCATCGAGCCTGGCCGAGCTCGGCCTGCCGGTCCTGTCGGCACCGGCCACCGACGACGGCAACCCGCGCACGGTCGAGGTCCTGTCCGGCCGTTCGGTGGTCGTCAGCGGTGACGGCAACGTCTGGCTGCCGCCGTACGCCGTGTGGTGGATGCTGCGCCGTCCGGACGACCACGACCCGCTCATCTAGACTCGCCGATCGTGATGACCGTCCGTGCCCGTGCCCGCGCCGGGGGTGCGGCTGCCCGTGCCGGCACCCGGTCCTCCGCCCTGCGCACCGGGTCTGTCGTGCTGGCCGCGGCCACCGTGCTGGCGCAGATCGCGTACCCGCTCACCGCCGGCGAGAACCTCCGGCTGCTGACGATCGCCACGGTGCTGCTGTTCGCCGCGGCGTCCGTGCTGCACGCCGCGGCCACGCGCGGGGTGCTGTGGGCGCTCGGGCTGCTGGTGGTTGCCGGCGGCATCGGCCTCGCCGCCGAAGCGGTCGGGGTGCGAACGGGCCTGCCGTTCGGCGAGTACGCCTATGCCGACACGCTCGGCCCGCAGCTGCTCGACGTTCCCGTGGTGGTGCCCTCTGGCCTGGGTGATGATGGCCTACCCGTGCCTGCTGCTGGGCCGACGGCTGGCCCGGGCCGCTGCCCGGCGATCGCGCCAGGACCGCTCGTCGTCCCTCGTCGTGATCGTCACCGGCGGGCTCACGCTCGCCGCCTGGGACGTGTTCCTCGACCCGCAGATGGTGGCGGCCGGGCACTGGACCTGGGCGCACCCGACCCCCGGGCTGCCCGGCGTCACCGGGGTGCCGCTGACCAACTTCGGCGGCTGGGTCGTGGTGGCTCTGGTGATGATGGCGGTGCTGCACGGCCTGCTGCCGCAGGACCGGCGCGCGTCGGAGGACGTCCCCGGTGCGCTGCTCGCCTGGACGTGGGCCGGCTCCGTCCTCGGCAACGCAGTGTTCTTCGACCGCCCCGAGGTGGCGCTGTGGGGCGGCGTGGCGATGGGCGTGTTCGTGCTGCCGTACCTGTACTCCTGGTGGGACGGACGGCCGTGAGGCGCGCGGGCCGTGGCGCCCGCCTGGCCCGAGGGCTGACCTGGACGACGTCCGCCACCGCCGTCGCCCTGACCGCGCACGCCGCGTGGAACCTGCGCCACCTGCGCCGGCCACCCACCGATCCCCCACCGCCCGGCGAGTGGGTGTCGGTGCTGCTGCCGGTGCGTGACGAGGCGCACCGGCTCGAACCGGCCCTGCACGCGCTGCTCACCGCCCTGGACGGCTGCGCCGAGCGGGCCGAGCTCGTCGTGCTGGACGACGGGTCCACCGACGGCACGGCGGAGCTGGTGCGGCGGGTCTGCGGGCACGACCCGCGGGTGCGCCTGGTCGCCGGACTTCCGCTGCCGGCCGGCTGGCTCGGCAAGCCATGGGCCTGCCACCAGCTGGCGGGTCACGCCAGTGCCGCCAGCACGGTGCTCGTCTTCGTCGACGCCGACGTGGTCGTCGCACCGTCGGCGATCGCCGCCACGGTGGCCCAGCTGCGCGACACCGGGCTCGACCTCATCTCGCCCTACCCCCGGCAGCGGGCGGAGACGCACGCCGAGCGGCTCGTGCAGCCGTTGCTGCAGTGGTCCTGGCTCACCACGCTGCCGCTGCGCGTCGCCGAGCGGTCGCCCCGGCCGTCGCTGGCCGCCGCCAACGGCCAGCTCCTCGCCGTCGACCGCGCCACCTACCTGCGCGCCCATGGCCACGAGGCGGTGCGCGCCGACGTCCTCGACGACCTCGCGCTGCTGCGCGCGGTCAAGGCGGGCGGCGGGCACGGCGGGGTGACCGACGGCACGGCGCTGGCCACCTGCCGGATGTACAACGGCTGGGACGAGCTGCGCGACGGCTATACGAAATCGCTGTGGTCGGCGTTCGGCGGCCCGGCTGGCGGCGTCGCTGTTGCCACCACGCTGCCCCTTGTCTACGGCTGGCCGGCGCTGGCCGCGCTCGCCGGGTCACCGGTGGGACTGGCCGGCTACCTGGCCGGAGTGGCCGGGCGGGTGCTGACCGGCCGCCGCACCGGAGCCCGCGTCTGGCCGGACGCGCTGGCCCACCCGGCGTCCGTCGCGATGCTCGCCTGCCTCACGGTGCGCTCGGTGCGCGAGCGCAGGCGCGGCACGCTCAGCTGGAAGGGTCGTCCGGTCGGCTGACCGACGGTCGTTAGGCTCGCCGGCATGGCTCGCATCGTGGTGGTCGGCGCCGGCATGGGCGGCCTCGCCGTCGCGGCCCGGCTGGCGACGCAGGGCCACCAGGTGACGGTGTGCGAGCAGGCGGACACCGTCGGCGGCAAGCTCGGCTGGTTCGCCCGCGACGGTTTCGCCTTCGACACCGGGCCCAGCCTGCTCACCCTGCCGGCGGTCTACCGGGACCTGTTCCTCAAGACCGGCGAGGCCCTCGAGCGCAGCGTCGAGCTCGTCGCCGTCGACCCGGTGTGCCACTACCGGTTCCCGGACGGCACCGAGCTCGACCTGCCGAACGCCTCGCGGGGGCGCACGATCGCCGCCATGGACGCCGCGCTCGGCGCCGGCACCGGGCAGCAGTGGTCGGCGCTGATGGACCACGCCGGGCGGGTGTGGGACGTCACCCGCGGACCGTTCCTGGAGTCGCCGCTGGACGGCATCCGCACCCTCGCCCGCCAGGCGACCCGGCTCGGCGACCTCGCCACGGTCGCCCCCTGGCGCACCCTGCGGGGGCTGGGCCGCCGGTACCTGGACGACCCGCGGGCGCAGATGCTGCTCGACCGGTACGCGACCTACACCGGCTCCGACCCGCGGCGCGCGCCCGCCGCGCTGGTCACCGTGCCGTACGTCGAGCAGTCGTTCGGTGCCTGGTACGTGCGCGGCGGGCTGCACCGGCTCGGCGAGGCGCTGCACGAGCGAGTGCTGCAGACCGGTGCCGAGGTGCGCACCGGCACCGCCGTCACGGAGGTGGTCGTCGAGGACGGCCGGGTGCGCGGGGTGCTGCTGGCGGACGGCCAGCGGCTGGCCGCCGACCTGGTCGTCTCGGACGCCGACGCCGCCCACCTGTACGGCGATCTCGTGCCCGACCGCACGGCCGACCCCGCCCGCCGCTCGATGTCGCGCACCACGCCGAGCCTGTCCGGCTTCGTGCTGCTGCTCGCCCTGCGCGGCCGCACGCGCGGCCTGGCGCACCACACGGTGCTGTTTCCGGTGGACTACGAGGACGAGTTCGACTCGGTGTTCGGCACCGGACCACACGCCGGACGGCCACGCCCGGTGCCCGACCCGACGGTCTACGTCAGCGCGCCGGACGACCCGGCGCTGCGGCCGGACGACGAGCACGAGTCGTGGTTCGTGCTGGTCAACGCCCCGCGGCACAGCGTCGACGACCCGAGCGCCGGAATCGACTGGGACGCAGCGGGTCTGGCGTCGTCGTACGCCGACCGGCTGCTCGACGTCATGGCCGAGCGCGGTCTCGACGTCCGCGACCGGGTGATCTGGCGCGAGGTGCGCACCCCCGCCGACCTCGCCCGCGGCACCCGCAGCGTCGGCGGCGCCATCTACGGGACGTCGAGCAACGGCGCCCGCTCGGCGTTCCTGCGCCCGGCCAACCGCTCGCCGGTCGAGGGCCTGTATCTCGTGGGCGGGTCGGCGCACCCGGGCGGCGGGCTACCGCTGGTGGGGCTGTCGGCCGCGATCGTCGCCGAGCTCATCGGCCCCGCCTGACCCACCCCACCCCCTCCTCCAGCCCCCTCCCCGCCCCCTGCCGCCGTGATCATGCACGTTCGCCCCCACCCCGCAGCGGTGATCATGCACGTTCGCCCCCGCGGCCGTGCGCAGGGGGGCGAACGTGCATGATCACCGCGGGTTGACCGGGCAGAATGACCAGCAGCGCCATCGACCCAGGGGGACAACGTGACGCGCACGCCATCGATCAGCAGCGGCTACCAGAACGTCGTCATCCTCACCGGCGCCGGTGTGTCGGCCGGCTCAGGGTTGGCCACGTTCCGCAGACCAAGCGGGCACTACTCCAGCCCGGACATCGAGCGCCTGCACCACGTGGACCAGCTCCCCGGCTCCGCGGCGGACCTCTGGGCGCTCTGGGGACCGGTCCGTCTCCAGCTGACCCATGCGCGGCCGAACGCCGCACACGAGGCGATCGTGCAGTACCAGCGCGCCACCCGGGCCGCCGGAGGCACCTGCCACGTCGTCACCCAGAACGTCGACGACCTGCATCAGCGGGCTGGGACCGTCGACGTCGCAGCGATCCATGGAACGCTCACGAGCACCCGTTGCAGCCAGGCTGGCTGCTCCCAGCCACCCTGGCCGGACACAAGCGCCCCGACCACGCCGCCGCGCTGCCCTACCTGCGACGCCGTCGCCATCCCCGACATGGTGCTGTTCGGCGAGCCGCTGCGCCTGGACGCGGCATGGGCGACCAAGCGGGCTCTGCGCGAGTGCGACCTGTTCATCGCGGTCGGGACGAGCGGCACTGTCGCGCCAGCATCGGGCTACGTACGGCACGCACGCGACGTCCAGGCCCGCACGGTCCTGGTGAACGTGGCTGCCCCACCGCAGCCCGACCCATACTTCACCGACGTGGTGGTCGGCCCAGCGGAGCAGGTGCTGCCGGAGCTGCTCGCCCGCTGAGCCCCTCGCCCCGCGCGAATCCCACCGTCGGGTCCGAGGCGGGGCGAACGTGCATGATCACCGCAGGGGTGGGGGGCTTGGGTCAGGGCAGGAGGCGACGGCGGACGACGACGAGCAGGTGGACGAGCCCGACGAACCCGACGACGGCACCGAACGCCGAGCCGGCGGTCGCCCACGACGACGCGGCGCCGGGGTAGACCCCCGCCGCGAGCAGGAACATCGTGGCGCCCACGATCCGCGTCGGCCGCTCGGAAACCGTGATCACGCCCGCGTCCGGCAGACCGGCAGCGCCGGCCCGTGGCCCGGACGTACTCGTGCAGCCACGACGTGCCGACGGCGGCCGCGACCAGCCACACCGGCGCACCGAGCACGCCCAGCGCGACGCCGTACGCGGCGTCGCTGACCCGGTCGGCCACGGCGTCGATGAGCGCACCCCACGCGCTGGTGCGCGACGTCAGCACGGCTACCGCGCCGTCCAGGTTGTCGAGCAGGCCGGACCCCACGGCCACCAGTGCCGCGAGCAGCGGCCAGCGTCCGCCGGCCAGCGCCAGGGGGACGACGGAGGCGGCCACCAGCAGCCCGGCCAGGGTGAGCACGTCGGGCGGCACCCGGGCGGCCGCGAGCGGGCGGGCCAGGGTGTACGACATGCCGAGCCAACCACCCACGAACGGCGTCGAGCGCGGGTCGGTGCCGTGTAGCTGGGCCCAGCGCTCGAGGTACTCGTCGCGGGTCAGCGGGCGCTCCCGGTGACGGGCGTCGCGAGCCCGAGCCCCTGGTAGATCTCCAACGACGCCGTCGAGCGGTTGAGCGTGTAGAAGTGCAACCCGGGGGCACCGGCGTCGAGCAGGTCCCGCGCCAGCCGCGTCGCCATCGCGATACCGGCGTGGCGCACCTCACCCGGCTCGTCGCCGGCCGCCCGCAGTCCCTCGACGACCCAGCCCGGCACCGGCGTGCCGACCAGTCCCGCGACGCGCTCGATCTGTTGCAGCCCGGTGATCGGCATCAGCCCCGGGATGATCGGCAGGTCGCACCCGCGAGCGCGCACCCGGTCGACCAGCGCCACGTACGCGCCCACGTCGAAGAACATCTGGGTGATCGCGAAGTCGGCCCCGGCCGCCGCCTTGTCGACCAGCACCTGCGCGTCGTGGTCGAGGTCGGCCGACTCCGGGTGCTTGTCGGGGAAGGCGGCAACGCCGACGCAGAACGCGCCCATCTGCCGGATCATGGCCACCAGCTGGTCGGCGTGGTCGAGGCCCTCGGGGTGCGGGGCCCACGCTGCAGCGGGACCGTCGACCGGGTCGCCGCGCAGGGCCAGCAGGTTGCGCACCCCGGCGTCGGCGTACTGGCCCACGACCTGGCGCAGCTCGGTCACCGGTGCCGACACGCAGGTGAGGTGGCCGACCGGCGTGAGGGTGGTCTCGCGGGCGATCCGCTCGGTGATGCGGACGGTGCGGTCGCGGGTCGAGCCCCCTGCGCCGTAGGTGACCGACACGAACGTCGGGCGCAGCCGCTCGAGGCGGCGCACGGCCGTCCACAGCGCGGCCTCGCCGGCGTCGTCCTTCGGGGGGAAGAACTCGAACGAGAACGAGCGGCCGCCGCCGGCGAGCAGGTCGCGCAGGCTCTCGTGCACGGTCGGCGCGCCGTCCGGCATCGTCGAGGGCAGTCCTAGAGCCATGCCAGCCAGGGTATCCGCGGCGCGCAACCGTTGCGGCCCGTGCTCACCACGTGGGAGCGGCATAGGCTCGGGGGACCCCCGCCGCCCGAGGAGCCGTTGTGTCGCACCCGCTCGACGCCGAGGACCTGCGCACCCGCGTGCACAAGGCCGTCGACGACCACCTCAGCCACCAGAGCGGCCGGCTCGAGGAGCTGGGTCACGAGCTGGTGCCCCTGCTCGAGACCATCAGCGACCTCGTCGCAGGCGGCAAGCGGCTGCGGCCGGCGTTCTGCTACTGGGCCTGGCGCGGCGCGGGCGGTGCCGACGTCCCCGAGATCGTGCAGGCCGCGAGCTCGCTCGAGCTCTTCCAGGCCGCTGCCCTGCTGCACGACGACGTCATGGACGCGAGCGACACCCGGCGCGGGCGGCCGGCAGCGCACCGCCGGATGGCCGCACTGCACCGCGCCAACGGGTGGGAGGGCGACGCCGACCGGTTCGGCACCTCAGCCGCGATCCTTGCCGGCGACCTGTGCCTGTCGTGGAGCGACGAGCTGCTGCACCACAGCGGACTGCCGGCAGCCGCGATCGAGCGCGCGCGGCCCGTCTTCGAGCTCATGCGCACCCAGCTGATGGGTGGCCAGTACCTCGACGTCCTCGAGCAGGTGCTGCCGCTGGCCGCAGGAGGCGGGACGACCGAGCGGGCTCGCCGGGTGATCCGGTTCAAGAGCGCCAAGTACACGGTCGAGCACCCCATGCTGCTCGGCGCCCGGCTGGCCGGGGCTTCTCCCGAGCTGCTCGCGGCCTACTCGGCGTACGCCCTTCCGCTGGGTGAGGCGTTCCAGCTGCGCGACGACGTCCTCGGGGTGTTCGGCGACCCGGCGCAGACCGGCAAGCCGGCCGGGGACGACGTCCGCGAGGGCAAGCGCACCGTGCTCGTCGCGGAGGCGACCGCGCGCGGCGACGACGCGGCGCGCGCCGTGCTGGCCCGCCACCTGGGCCGCGACGACCTCGACGACGCCGGGCTGGCCGCCGTCCGGCAGGTCATCTGCGACACCGGAGCCCTCGACCAGGTCGAGCAGATGATCACCCGGCTCGCCGCCGACGCCGACGCCGCTCTCGCCGGAGCGCAGGTCGACCAGCCCGCTCGCCAGGTCCTCAGCGAGCTCGTCACGGCCGCCACCGCCCGGGAGTCCTGAGCGTGCGCACGGTCAAGGGGCCAACCGACCACGTGGTCGTCGTCGGGGCCGGCCTGGGAGGGCTGTCCGCCGCGATGCGCCTGGCCGGTGCCGGACGCCGGGTGACGGTGCTCGAGCGCGAGGCGCGCCCGGGAGGCCGGGCCGGGCTGGTCGAGCTGGCGGCACCGGACGGCGCGGGCACCTACCGGTTCGACAACGGTCCGACCGTCCTGACGATGCCCGACCTCATCGCCGACTGCTTCGACGCGCTCGGCGAGACCATGGAGGACTGGCTCGACCTGGTGCCGGTCACCCCGCTCTACCGCAGCTTCCATGCCGACGGGTCGCGGATCGACGTCCACGCCGACCCCGCGGCGATGGCCGAGGAGCTGCGCGAGGTCTGCGGGCCGCAGGAGGCCGCCGGCTACGAGCGCTACGTCGAGTTCGTCTCCAAGCTGTACCGCTACGAGATGCGCGACTTCATCGACCGCAACATCGACTCGCCGTTCGACCTGCTGACACCCAACCTCGCTCGGCTGGCCGCGATCGGCGGGTTCCGCAAGCTGGCACCGAAGGTCAACCAGTACCTCAAGGACGAGCGCACGCAACGGCTGTTCAGCTTCCAGGCCATGTACGCCGGGCTGTCGCCCTACGACGCGCTCGCCATCTACGCGGTCATCGCCTACATGGACTCGGTCGCCGGCGTGTTCTTCCCGCGCGGCGGCATGCATGCTGTGCCCGTCGCGATGGCGGCGGCCGCCGAGAAGCACGGCGTCGAGGTGCGCTGCTCGACCGAGGTCGTGCGGGTCGAGCACAGCGGCGGTCGCGCCGTCGCCGTCCACACCGCGGACGGCGAGCGGATCGCCGCCGACGTGGTCGTGCTGAACCCCGACCTGCCGGTCGCGCAGCGCGAGCTGCTGGGGCGCACCCCCTGGTCGGTGCGGCGGCTCACCTACTCGCCGTCCTGCTATCTGCTGCTGGCCGGCTCGCGGCGCAGCTACGACCGCGGCGCCCACCACACCATCCACTTCGGTCACCAGTGGCGCGAGGTGTTCGACGACCTCACCTCCGGCCGGCTGATGGGCGACCCTTCCGTGCTGGTCACGAACCCGACGCGCACCGACCCCTCGCTGGCACCACCGGGCCGGGAGATCTACTACACGCTGTTCCCCGTGCCCAACCTCGACTCGTCGCTGGACTGGCGCACCCTGGCGCCGCGCTATCGCGAGCACGTGCTGCAGACGCTCGAGGCGCGCGGCTACGAGGGCTTCGGCGACGCGATCGAGGTCGAGGACGTCACCACGCCGCTGGACTGGCAGGCCCGCGGCATGGAGCGTGGGGCGCCGTTCGCCGCCGCGCACTCGTTCCAGCAGACCGGCCCGTTCCGGCCGCACAACATCTGGGGCGAGAACATCGTCTTCACCGGGTCGGGCACCCAGCCGGGAGTGGGCGTTCCGATGGTGCTGGTGTCGGGGCGCCTGGCGGCCGAGCGGGTGCTGGGCAAAGACCCGAGCTATCGCTCGCGGGCCGCCCGATGAGGTCCGGGTCCGCCGCACCGCAAGGTGTCCTGCACCACGGCCAGCACCCAGCCGGGGCGGCGCTCGATGTCGCGGTAGGTGAACCGCAGCACGCCGAACCCCTGGCGCACGAGCTCGGCGTCTCGGCGTCGGTCCTCGGCGAAGCGCTCCCGGTGGACCGCGTAGCCGTCGACCTCGATCACCAGCCACCCGTCGAGGAGCAGGTCGACCCACCCGACCCGCTCGATCCGAACCTGGCTGACCACCGAGGCGACGTCGTTCGTCACGAACAGCACCCGTGCCGCGCTCTCGAGCACCGACTGGGATGCGGGGTCGACGAGCGAGACGGCGCGTTGCACGGCAGGCACGGTCCGACCGCTGCGCGGCACGAGGGCCCGCAGCTCGTCGAGCTCTGCCCGGCCCTGCCGCACGGCGCTGTCGAGCACCGAGACGGCCTGCGCCAGGGGCAGGCAGCGGCAGCAGTCCCGCAACGTCTGCAGCAGGCTCGTGGCCCGGCGCCCGCGAGCCGCCGGCCCCCGGTGCACGACGAGCCCAGCGGCTCTGCGGCCGCTCGCGGTGCTGACGTGCACGAGCGCCGGAGCGCCGAACAGCTCGAGGCCGTGGTGCACGGCGGCCGAGCCGCAGCTGAGCACCCCGCGCAGGTCGACCGCTTGGGTGACCGGCTCGTCCTCGGTGCCGGGCAGGCAGTAGAGCCCGCGGCCCAGGGTGACCACCCGGCCGGAATGACAGGCCGCGAGCAAGGCCCGGCGCGGGACGTGGTGTGCGGTCAGCTCCGCCCAGCGCCCGACGCCGCCCAGCATCGCGAGAGCCGCTTCCGGAGCCATCGACCCAGCATGGCGGCGGCCGGCTCGGCGCCGCGGCGCCTGTCCACAGGCCGTCGGCGTGCAGAACCCAGCAGCATTCGGCTGGAGCGAGCCCTCGAAACCGGGCATATCCGGCAGCCGGCCGAGAATGCTGCTGACTTCTGCTCGCGGAGGCCTCGGTGAACACCGTGCAGCGCTGGCACGACCGCGCCCTGGACGCTGCCGGCATCACCGACCCGTTCCTGCGCGCCGCCTATGAGCGCTGCCGCGAGGTCAACGCCGAGCACGGCAAGACCTACTACCTCTCGGCGCTGCTGCTGCCGGCCGACCGCCGCCCGCACGTCTACGCGCTCTACGCGTTCAGCCGTACCGCCGACGAGTTCGTCGACGACCTCGAACGCCCCGACCCCGAGGGGCTGTTGCGCTGGGGCGAGCAGGCGCTCGACGGCCTGCGTCGCGGCACCTCTCCTGACCCCGTGGTGGCGGCCACGGCGCACACCGTGCGCACCTTCGGCCTCGACCTCTCGCTGTTCGAGGACTTCCTGGCCGCGATGCGGCAGGACATCGACACCACCCGCTACCGCACCTTCGACGACCTCCGCGGCTACATGTGGGGCTCCGCAGCGGTGATCGGCCTGATGATGCTGCCACTGCTCGGTCCGCTCGACGACCGCGCCCGCGAGCACGCGACCGCACTCGGCGAGGCGTTCCAGCTGGCCAACTTCATCCGGGACGTCGGCGAGGACCTCCAGCGCGGCCGGGTCTACCTGCCCACCGACGACCTCGACCGGTTCGGCGTCACCGTCGACGACCTCGAAGCCGGCGTCGTGACGCCAAAGGTGCGGGCCCTGCTGCAGTTCGAGATCGAGCGCACCCGCGAGCTCTACCGCTTCGCCGAGCAGGGCGTGGCGCTGGTGCGACCCGAGAGCCGGCCGTGCCTGCAGACGGCGATCCGGCTCTACGGCGGCATCCTGGACGAGGTCGAGTCAGCCGACTACCAGGTGCTCACCGCGCGCGTGCGCGTGCCGCAGCGCACGAGGCTGGCGGTCGCCCTCCCCGCCCTGGCGCGCGCGGTCAGGGCGCGACGCGAGAGCGCCCGTTGGCGGCGGCCGGCTTCCGCTTGACCTGCCGGCGCGGCCGCCGCTCGACACCGCGGCGTCCCCAGAACACCCACCAGGACAACGTCATCAGCACCAGCGCGAAACCGAACGCGATGTCCTCGACCGGCGCGTAGAGCACGCGCCCGTCGCCGAACGCCACCGCCGTCGCGCCCCCGACGACGGCATCGCCGGCGTACGTGACGATCCCCCGGCCGGTCAGCCACCCGTTCGTGAGCAGCTGGAAGAACAGCACGATGGCGTAGGCGACCCAGAACGCCGGCCGGGTCAGCAGCCGGGTGCGCAGCACCACCAGGTCGACCGCGACCGCGGCCGGCACGGCGACCAGGCAGAGCTCGGTGTAGGTCACGCCTCGTCCCCCACACGCCACCCGCGCACCGAGCGCACTGCCTCCAGGGTCAGCACGGCCGCGATCGGGACGACCACGAAGAAGGCGACCTCCTCGACCGGCAACCCGCCGGGGACGTCGACCCCGAGGGTCTGCGCTCGGTCGAAGAACCAGTGCCCCTGCCGGACGGCATAGAGGTCCCACAGCACGAACAGCGGGACGACGGGCAGCAGCGTCAGCAGCAGCCGGCGCCAGCGCCGGTAGACCCCGACCTTGAGGTAGAGCTCCAGCGGCGCCGTGCCGACGAGGCAGAACACGAGCATGCCGAGGTAGCCGAGGTGGCGCACCGGTCCTCAGACCGCTAGAGCCTGCGCGCGGCGGCGGACCTCGGTCTTGTGTCCGGCGTGCAGGGCACCGATCGGGCTACCACCGACGATGCTGTCGTCCGGCGTGAACAGCCAGCGCAGCGCCTCGACCTGGTCGTACCCCGCATCGGCCAGCACGTTCACGGTGCCGGGCAGCTCGAGCAGCAGCCCGTCCGGACCGAGCAGCAGTGCCGGGATCGACAGCACGTTGCGCTCACCTCGCCGGATGGCCAGCAGGTGACCCTCCTGGAGCATCTGCCGCACCTTGCTGATGTCGGTGTCGAGCCGGTCTGCGACGTCCGGAACGGTCAGCCACTCGTCCACGAGGCTCTCGAGGTCATCCACGGGGTCCAGCCTGCCATGTCCCTCCCCGGAACCGCGCACCGTCACCCAGAACGACGAATTACACGGCTGTAACTCTTCTGCCGCAACGGAATTCGTGTACCTTCGACAGTTGCACCACCAGTCACACCCGTCACACCAGGCCCCACCGCCCCATGGGCGGCCCCAGCAGGGGGCGGGCCCCCGCAACCGCACCAGGAGGACTCATGGCGCCGATCGTCACGGCCGCGATCGCGACGGTGGCCGGTGCCCCGATGCTGCTCGGAGCAGGCGCAGGGGCCTGGACCTCGTACACCGTCAAGGACGGCGACACCGTCTGGGACATCGCCAGCCGGCACCGCACCGATGTGCGCACGCTGGTGCGGGCCAACCATCTCAGCCAAGGCGGTCACCTGATCCGCGCCGGTGCCACGCTGCGCGTGCCCGGCCGGGCCCAGGCCACCCGCGCCAAGGCCGCGCCCAAGCCGGCGCGGGCGCGCACCGCCCGCTACGTCGTCCGCTCCGGCGACACCATCAGCGGGATCGCCGTCCGGCTGAAGGTGTCGCCCGGCACCCTGCTGCGGCTGAACCACCTCGACTCTCGCGGCCGGATCTACGCCGGCCAGCACCTCGCGGTCCCTGCCTCGGCACTGCGCTCGCACGCCAAGGCCCGCGCCGCCGCCGTGGCCCGGGCTCGCTACACGCACTACACGGTGCGCAGTGGCGACACGCTGAGCGCCATCGCGCTGCGCACCAAGACGCCGCTGACCACCGTCCTCAAGGCCAACCGGCTCCGGCTGACCTCGGTCATCCACCCCGGCCAGAAGCTGCGCGTCGTGCGCGCCGCTGCGCGGGCCGCCGGACGCCCGGCTGCGACCTCGGCCAACACGTTCGCCGGTCGCACCTACCCGAACGCCGTGGTGCGCGCGGCGGCCGAGAACCGCAGCCGGCTGGCCAGCCGCGCGGTCCCCGGCCGGGAGGCGACCCGGCGCCTCATCGTCCGGACGGCGCGCCGGTACGGCGTCGACCCGGCTCTCGCGCTCGCGGTCAGCTTCCAGGAGTCCGGCTGGAACCAGCGGCAGGTCTCGGTCGCGAACGCGATCGGCACGATGCAGGTGATCCCGTCGTCCGGCCGCTGGGCCTCCGACCTGGTGGGCCGCCGGCTCAACCTGCTCGACACGCACGACAACGTCACGGCCGGCGTCGTCATCCTCAAGGCGCTGACCACGTCCGCGGCCAACCGCGACCAGGCCATCGCGGGCTACTACCAGGGCCTCGCCTCGGTGCGGAAGCGCGGGATGCACGCCGACACGAAGCAGTACGTGCGCAACATCGTCTCCCTGACCCGACGGTTCAGCTGACGGCGGTGGCAGGCGCCGTGCGCTCGTGAACCTCACCACGTGCTGCACGGCGCGCGTGCGGTGCGGACGGTGAGGTCCCCGACGGTCCCGGGCAGCGACCGTAGACTCCTGCCCGTGGACGTGACGGTCGCGGATCCGCTCGTCGGGCGCCTGCTCGACGGGCGCTACGCCGTGCGCTCGCGCATCGCCCGCGGCGGGATGGCCACGGTCTACCTCGCCCTCGACCAGCGGCTCGACCGCGAGGTCGCGGTCAAGGTCATGCACGCCTGGCTCGTCGAGGACGAGGACTTCGTCCACCGGTTCACCCGTGAGGCGCGCTCCGCCGCCCGGCTGAACCATCACGGCATCGTGCAGGTCTTCGACCAGGGCTTCAACGACGGCATCGCGTTCCTCGCCATGGAGTACGTGCCCGGGCGCACGCTGCGCGACCTGATGCGCGAGCGGGGCCCGATGACCGCGGCCGAGGCGCTCGACCTGCTCGAGCCCGCGCTCGATGCGCTCGCGGCCGCCCACCGGGCCGGCATCGTCCACCGCGACATCAAGCCCGAGAACGTGCTGATCGCGGACGACGGGCGGGTCAAGGTCGCCGACTTCGGGCTGGCCCGGGCGGTTGGTGCCGGTACCTCGCACAGCCAGACCGGCGTGCTGCTGGGCACGGTCTCCTACCTCGCGCCCGAACAGGTCGAGCGCGGGATCGCCGACGCGCGCAGCGACGTGTACGCCGCGGGGGTGGTGCTCTTCGAGCTGCTCACCGGCAGCAAGCCGTTCGCCGGCGACACCCCGGTGCAGGTGGCCCTCCAGCACGTGTCGAGCCGGGTCCCGCCGCCGTCGTCCCGGGCCGCCGGGATCGACCCCGCACTCGACGACCTGGTGCTGCTCGCCGCCGCCCGCAACCCCGACGACCGGCCCGCGGACGCCCGCGAGCTGCTGATGGCGGTGCGCGAGACCCGTCGCCTGCTCAGCGCGGGCGCGCTCGACCGGCGTCCCACCCCCCAGCCCGGTTTCGCACTGCCGTCCGCCCCGGAAGCCGCCACCGACGCGGTGACGGGAGTGCACGACGGCCACGACCGCACCATGGCCCTGTCCCCGGTCACCGCCGCGGTCGCGATCCCTCCGGCCCGCCGCACGCCGCGCCGCCGCGGCAGGATCGCCCTGCTGGTGATCCTGCTGATCGCCGCGCTGCTCGGCGCGGGCGGCTGGTACGTCGGTGCCGGCCCGGGCGCCTACCTGCGGGTGCCCACCGTGGTCGGCCTGTCGCAGGCGGACGCCGAGGCCGCCCTGAGTGCACGCGGACTCCGCGACGAGGTCACCACGGACTACAGCGAGTCCGTGGCGAAGGGCGACGTCATCTCCGCCGAGCCGGGCGACGGCCAGCAGGTGCGCAAGGGCGGCACCGTGCAGCTCGTCGTCTCCAAGGGGCCTGAGCGCTATCCGGTGCCGCGGCTGGCCGGCATGTCGGAGGATGCGGCCCGCAAGGCGCTGGCCGACGCGAAGCTCACGACCGGCACCGTCACGCGGGCGTTCAGCAACACCGTGCCCGACGGCTCGGTCGTGTCGAGCTCGGTGCCGGCCGGCCAGCGGGTGAAGCCGGGTACCAGCGTCGGGCTGGTGGTCAGCCGCGGTCGCGAGCCGGTGGCACTGGCCGACTGGGTCGGCAAGCCCGCGGCCGAGGCCAGCGCCGCGCTGAAGCAGTCCGGCCTCAAGGTCACCACCACCTCCACGTACGACGACAAGGTCGCGAAGGGCTCCGTGGTGAGCCAGAAGCCCGGCTCCGGCACCGTGTTCAAGGGCGACACCGTGCGGCTGGTGGTCTCGCGCGGGCCACGGCTGGTCAAGGTCCCGGACGTCGTCGGCGAGCAGGTCGAGGTCGCCACCAAGCAGCTCGAGGCGCTGGGGTTCACGGTCGAGCTGCGCAAGATCCTCGGCGGCTACTTCGGCAGCGTCCGGGCACAGAACCCCGACGGCGGCACCCAGGCACCCAAGGGCGCCACGATCACCCTGACGGTGGTGTGAGGGTGGGCGCCCGGTGAGCGAGGGCCTGGTCCTGCCAGAAACCCCTCGACGGCTCCCCTCCGACCCCCGACGCACCACGTTGGTGGCCGCGCTGCTCCTGGTGTCGGTCACCGCCGTCTGGGGCAGCACGTTCGTGATGATCAAGGACGTCGTGCGCACCATGCCGGTGCTGGACTTCCTCGCGCTGCGCTTCGTGATCGCTGCCGTGGTCATGGTCGTGGCCTTCTGGCGGCCACTGCGGAGGCTCAGCCGCGAGCGGGTGCGTCAGGGCGTGGCGCTGGGCGTCGTCTACGGCTTCGCGCAGATCCTGCAGACGTACGGGCTGGCCCACACCTCTGCGGCGGTCAGCGGCTTCGTCACGGGCATGTACGTCGTCCTGACCCCGATCCTGGGGGCCCTGCTGCTGCGTCAGCGCGCGCCGGCGACCACCTGGGTCGCCGTCGCGCTGTCGACCGCCGGTCTCGCGCTGCTGGCGTTGCGCGGGTTCGCCGTCGGCGGCGGTGAGCTGCTCGTGCTCGCGTCGGCCGTGCTGTACGCGCTGCACATCGTCGCCCTCGGCCGCTGGTCGGGAGCCCGCGACGCCCTGGGACTGGCGACCGTGCAGATGATCGCCATCGCCGTCCTGTGCGCCGTCGCGGCAGCACCGGGCGGGGTGCAGATGCCGGCGTCGACCAGCGCGTGGGCGGCGGTGATCTACACCGCGGTGCTGGCCGGGGCCGGTGCCCTGATCGCCCAGACCTGGGCGCAGGCCCACCTGACGGCGACCCGCGCGGCGATCATCATGACGATGGAGCCGGTGTTCGCTGCGGTCTTCGCCGTGGGCATCGGCGACGAGCGGCTGACCGTGCGCATGCTGGGCGGTGGAGCGCTGGTGCTCGTCGCGATGTACGTCGTCGAGCTCACTCCTGGTAGGCCCAGCGTTCCTCGCGCCAGGCGTCGCCGAGGCCGTGGTAGCCGCGCTGCTCCCAGAACCCCCGACCCGGCTCGGTGAGGTACTCGATCCCGCGCACCCACTTCGGCCCCTTGTAGGCGTACAGGTGCGGCACCACCAGGCGCAGCGGCCACCCGTGCTCGGGGTCCAGCGGTCGGCCGTCGTGGTGCGTGGCCAGCAGCGTGCGAGGCGAGGCGAGGTCCTCCAGCCGCAGGCTGGCCGAGTAGCCGTACTCCGCCCACACCATGACGTGCTGGGCGTCGGCCGCCGGCGGGAACAGGTCGATCACGGTGCGCGCGGCCACGCCCTCCCAGGTGTTGTCGGGAACGGTCCAGCGCGTCACGCAGTGCAGGTCGCCGGTCACCTTGGTGCGCGGCAGCGCGGCGAACGCGTCCGCGTCGATCAGGTGGTCCGCGCCGTCCTCGGTGGCCCCGGTGACCGTGAGGTCCCACCGTTCGGCGCGGTCGGCCGGCACCGGGCCGTAGTGCAGAACGGGCCACCCGCTGGCCGGTCGCTGTCCGGGCGGCAGTGCCCTGGCATCGGCGTGGCTCACGCGTCGATCCTGACAGAGCCTTCCTGGCGAGGGACCGTTGGTGTGCCGCTCAGCTGGCGAGAGCCTCGGCGAGCACTCGGGCGGCATGACCCGCGGCGGCGTCGTCGACGTCCAGGTGGGTGACCAGACGGACCAGCCCGGGGCCGAACGCCGACACGCGAACGCCTTGCGCTGCAACGGATGCGACCAGATCAGGCGCGGGCAAACCGGTCGACCCGACGTCCAGGACGACGATGTTGGTCTGTACGGCGCCAGGATCGACGACTCCTGGGCGGGCGGCAGCGCAGGCCGTGGCGATCTCGTGCGCGTGCCGGTGGTCGTCGATGAGGCGGGGGACGTGATGATCGAGCGCGTGCAGCCCCGCGGCCGCCAGGATGCCCACCTGGCGCATCCCCGCGCCGTAGCGCTTGCGCCAGACGCGCGCCTCGGCCACCAGGTCGGCGGCACCGGCCAGCACCGAGCCCACGGGAGCGCCGAGGCCCTTGCTGAGGCAGACCGAGACGGTGTCGAAGAGGCGGCCCCACTGCTCAAGGGACTCCCCCGTGGCGACGTGCGCGTTCCATAACCGCGCACCGTCGAGGTGCAGGCGCACGCCGGTGCCGTCGACACCGGCGCGCAGGGCCTTCGCCTGGTCGAGCGGCTGCACCGTGCCACCGCCGAAGTTGTGCGTGTTCTCGACCGCGATGGCGGCGGTGGACACGAGGTACGGACCGGCGTCCGGCTGCATGATGGCGAGGGGCACCGCGGCGTCGAGGCGCCCACGCTCGCTGGCCCAGGTCCGCGTGGTGATGCCGCTGAAGACCGCCGCGGCACCGAGCTCGGCCCGCGCCACGTGCGCGGTGACATCGCAGAGCAGCTCCTTGCCGGGCGGGACGAGCATCCGCAGGCCGAGCTGGTTGGCCAACGAACCCGTGGGCGTGAACAACCCGGCCTCGTGGCCGAGCAGCTCGGCCACCCGCCGCTCGAGGCGGTCGACCGTGGGGTCTTCGCCGTAGACGTCGTCGCCGACCTCGGCGTCGGCCATGGCGCGGCGCATCGCGGTCGTCGGGCGCGTGACGGTGTCACTGCGCAGGTCGACGAGGGTCGCCTCGTCGGCCATCAGCGGTCGGCCCTCAACGCTCGGCCCTCAACGCTCGGCCCTCAACGCTCGGCCAGCATCTCGGCGACGAGGAACGCCACCTCGAGGCTCTGCTGGTGGTTCAGCCGCGGGTCGCACACCGACTCGTACCGGGTCGCCAGGGCCTTCTCGTCGATCTGCTCGAAACCACCGAGGCACTCGGTCACGTCGGAGCCGGTCAGCTCGAGGTGCACGCCACCCGGCACCGTGCCCAGCGCCTGGTGCACCTCGAAGAAGCCACGGATCTCATCGACGATGTCATCGAACTGCCGTGTCTTGTAGCCGGTCGGCGACTCGAACCCGTTGCCGTGCATGGGATCGCAGATCCAGAGCACCTGTCCCTCGGCGGAGGCCACCGTCTCGACCAAGGCGGGCAGGGCGTCGCGCACTTTCGGCGCGCCCATCCGGCTGATGAACGTCAGGCGGCCGGGCTCGCGGTCGGGGTCGAGCCGGTCGATCAGCTCGAGGACGTCGTCGCGCGAGGTGGACGGCCCGAGCTTGACCCCGATCGGGTTGCGCACGCGGGAGAGCAGGTCGACGTGCGCGCCGTCGAGCTGCCGGGTGCGCTCGCCGATCCAGACGAAGTGGGCGGACACGTCGTACGGGTCACCCGTGCGCGAGTCGATCCGGGTGAGAGCGCGCTCGTACTCGAGCAGCAGCGCCTCGTGGCTGGCGTAGAAGGCCACCGTGCGCAGCGCGTCGAAGTCGGCGCCGCAGGCGTCCATGAAGCGCATGGCCTTGTCGATGTCGCGGGCCATCACCTCGTAGCGAGCCTTGGCGGTGTTGCCGACGAAGCCGCGGTTCCACTCGTGCACGCGGCGCAGGTCCGCGAAACCACCCTGGGTGAAAGCGCGGATGAGGTTCAGCGTGGCGCTGCTGGCGTGGTAGGCCTGCACGAGGCGGTCGGGGTCGTGCCGGCGTCCCTCGGGCGTGAAGGCATAGTCGTTGACCGCGTCGCCGCGGTAGGCCGGCAGCGTGACGTCGCCCCGGGTCTCGAGGTCGCTGCTGCGCGGCTTGGCGAACTGCCCGGCCATCCGGCCCAGCTTGATCACCGGGAGGCTGGCGCCGTAGGTCAGCACGACAGCCATCTGCAGGACCGTCTTGATCCGGTCGCGGATGTCGTCGGCGTTGGTGTGCGTGAACGTCTCGGCACAGTCGCCGCCCTGCAGAACGAACGCCTCGCCACGCGCCGCCGCCGCCAACCGGTCGCGCAGCTCGTCGCACTCGCCGGCGAACACCAGCGGCGGGCTCGCCCGCAGCTTCGCGACGGCCCGCTCGACCCCCTGCTCGTCGTCCCACTGCGGTTGCTGAGCAGCGGGCAGGGAGCGCCAGACGTCGAGCCCCTCGAGCACCTGGCTGGCGCGGTCGGCTGCGGGCAGCACGGCGCGGGCGCCGGACGACGGGGACGTCGGCTCGGAGTGCAGGCTGTCGAGACTCACCCCCACAGCGTAGGTGGCCGGTGGGGCGGCCCGGCGCGCGGTCCGGATGACGGGACCTGCGTCCCACCTCACGGACCAGCGTGCCGGCCGGGCACCGCCGCCGGTCCTGTCACTCCCCCTGGCTGAACGCCGCGTCGAAGGCCGCCGACGGCGGGTCGAACGCGAGCCGCCGGACGAACTCGAGCGCCTCGGGCGCGCCGACCAGCCGGTCCATGCCGGCGTCCTCCCACTCCACCGAGATCGGCCCGTCGTAGCCGATCGTGTTGAGCATCCGGAAGCACGCCTCCCACGGGACGTCGCCGTGGCCGGTCGAGACGAAGTCCCAGCCGCGGCGCGGGTCGGCCCAGGCCAGATGCGAACCCATCCGGCCATTGCGTCCGTTGCCGACCTGGCGCTTCGCGTCCTTGCAGTCGACGTGGTAGATCCGGTCGCGGAAGTCCCAGAGGAAGCCGACGGGGTCGAGGTCCTGCCAGACGAAATGGCTCGGGTCCCAGTTCAGACCGAACGCCGGTCGATGGCCGACTGCCTCGAGCGCGCGCACGGTGGTCCAGTAGTCGTAGGCGATCTCGCTGGGGTGAACCTCGTGCGCGAACCGGACCCCGACCTCGTCGAACACGTCCAGCACCGGGTTCCACCGGTCGGCGAAGTCGGCATAGCCGGCGTCGACCATCGCCTGCGATACCGGCGGGAACATCGCCACGGTCTTCCAGATGCTCGACCCGGTGAACCCGACGACCGTGTCGACGCCCAGGGCCCTTGCCGCGCGAGCGGTGGCCTTCATCTCCTCGGCCGCCCTCCGGCGAACGCCCTCCGGGTCGCCGTCGCCCCAGATGCGGGCGGACAGGATGCCGCGGTGCCGCTCGTCGATCGGGTCATCGCACACCGCTTGCCCGGCGAGATGGTTGGAGATCGCGAACACCTTCAGGCCGTGCTTGTCGAGCACCTCGTGCCGGTCGCGGACGTACGCGGGGTCCTCGGCCGCGCGGACGACATCCAGGTGGTCACCCCAACAGGCGATCTCGAGGCCGTCGTAGCCCCACTCACCAGCCAGCCGCGCGACCTCCTCGAACGGCAGGTCGGCCCACTGGCCGGTGAACAACGTGATCGGTCGTGCCATGTCGCTCCTCCTTCAGACCTGGTGCCAGGTGCCGGATGCGGCCGACGACTCGACCGCGGCCAGGACGCGCTGCACCCGCAACCCGTCCGCGAATGACGGTGCCGGGTCTCGTCCCGCCGCCACATCGCCGACCAGGTCGACGACCTGGTGCGTGAACGCGTGCTCGTACCCGAGCAGGTGCCCGGCCGGCCACCAGCCTCGGACGTAGGGGTGGACCGGCTCAGTCACGAGGATGCGCCGGAAGCCGGCGATGGCGGAGTCCTCGGTGTGGTCGTGGAACCACAGCTCGTTCATCTGCTCGAAGTCGAACGCGATGCTGCCGTCACTGCCGTTGACCTCCAACCGGATCGCGTTCTTTCGCCCCGTGGCGAACCGCGTGGCCTCGAACACGCCGAGGACGCCCGGCCCCAGCCGGGCCAGGAACACCGCCGCGTCATCGACGGTCACCTGACCGGTTTCGGCGCCACCCACGCCCCCGAGCTTGCCCTGCTGCACCGGCAGCGGCCGCTCCGTCACGAACGTCTCCGTCGCCGCGGTCACTGACGTGACGTCCAATCCGGTGATGTGCTGAACCAGATCGACGACGTGGGCACCGATGTCGCCCAATGCCCCGGAGCCGGCCCGCTCGCGCTGCAGCCGCCAGGACAGCGGCGATGCTGGGTCGCTGAGCCAGTCCTGCAGGTACTGGGCCCGTACGTGGCGTATGGTGCCCAGCCGGCCCTGTTGCACCAACCGCCTGGCCAGCGCGATGGCCGGCACCCGGCGGTAGGTGAACCCCACCATCGACCGGATGCCCTGCGCCGCCGCGCGTTCAGCGGCTGCCACCATCGCCTCTGCCTCGGCGACACTGTTCGCCAGCGGCTTCTCGCACAGCACATGGCGACCGGCCTCGAGCGCAGCGATCGAGATCTCGGCGTGCGTGTCGCCCGGGGTGCAGACGTCGACGAGCTGCACGTCGTCGCGACGCAACAGCTCCTTCCAGTCGCTCACCACCGCGCCCCATCCGAAGCGCCGGGCGGTCTCCCCCGCGGCCGACGTGTCGCGACCGCAGAGGACGTTCATCGCGGGGTGCACCGGCAGGTCGAAGAACGCGGGCGCGTTGCGCCACGCCTGCGAGTGCGCCGCGCCCATGAACGCATAGCCGACCATGCCGACGCCGAGGGACCCCTCCCCCGACGCGCTCACGACTCGAAGCCCAGCGGCAGGTAGTCCTTCACGTTGTCCTTGGTGATCGTTGCCGACGACAGCGTGATGGAGGACGGCACCTCCTTCTCGACCAGGTCGCCCATCCCCTTGGCTTGAGCGACCAGCCGAGCGAGCGAGATGGCGCTCGACGCCATGGTCGGGCTGTAGGTGACTGTTGCCTTGAGCACGGTGTTGTCGGCCTGGATGTCGCGCATCGCGTTCGCCGACCCGGCACCCCCGACCATGAAGAACTCCGAGCGGTTGGCTTGCTTGATGGCGGCCAGGACACCCAGGCCCTGGTCGTCGTCGTGGTTCCACAGCGCGTCCAGCTTCGGCGCGGCCTGCAGCAGGTTCGCGGTGACCCGCTGGCCTCCCTGCACGGTGAAGTCCGCGGCCTGCCGGGGGCCGACCTTGAAGCCGAACGTCGCCAACGCATCCTTGAAGCCCTGGCTGCGCTGCTGGGTCAGCGGCAGGCTGTCGATACCGGCGATCTCGCCGATCACCGGACTCGAGACGCCCTTGCTCTTGAGCGTCTCGCCGACGTAGTTGCCGGCGCTGACGCCCATGCCGTAGTTGTCACCACCGATCCACGTCCGGTACGCCAGCGGGGTGTCGAAGATCCGGTCGAGGTTGATCACCGGGATCCCGGCCTCCATCGCCTTGCGGGCCACAGCGGTGAGCTGCTTCCCGTCGTTCGGCAGCAGCACCAGCACGCTGACCTTCTTGTTGATCAGCGTCTCGACCGCCGCGATCTGCTGAGCGATGTCGTTGGTCGGGTTGACCGGCTCGAACGTCACATCCTCGTACTGACCGGCCTGGGCCTTGGCATTGTTGGCGATCGCTGCGATCCAGCCGTGGTCAGCGGCCGGTGCCGAGAAGCCAATGGTCACCTGCTTGCCCTTGGCGGCGTTGTCGCCTGCTGCGGCCGCCACGTTGGCCGTCGAGCCGCCTGCGTCCTTGCTGTTGCTGGTGCAGGCAGCCAGTGCGGCGGCGCCGAGGGCACTCGCCCCGACGAGGAACCCGCGTCGGCGGAGGTTCGGGGACTGAAGTTCGGTCATGTCGTTCTCCTTGGGAGACAGTGGATCGGGACGTTGTGGGGTAGGGCTTCGGCGACGGTCGCCGGAGCCGGGCGGATAGCTGGATGTGGGCTCTAGGTGAGGCTCGATGCGCGCTGCGCCCGGGACTGGAAGAGCACCGCCGCGACGATGATCACGCCCTTGGCGATGTTCTGAACCTCGGTGGCGAGGTTGTTCAGGATGAACAGGTTGGTGATCGTGGTGAAGACGAGGACACCGAGGATCGAGCCGACCAGCGTGCCGCGGCCGCCGCTGAGCAGCGTGCCCCCGATGATGACCGCGGCGATCGCGTCCAGCTCGTAGAGGGTGCCGTGCGTGCTGGATCCGGTGGTGGTGAGCGCGGCGATCATGATGGCCGCCACCCCGCAGCACAGGCCGGAGACGACGTACAGCGCCATGGTGTGGCGCTTGACGTCGACACCGGCAAGCCGGGCGGCCTCGGCGTTGCCGCCGATGGCGAAGGTGCGCCGGCCGAACGTCGTGCGGTTCAGCAGCACCCAGCCGATGGCTACCACCACCGCGAAGACGTAGACCAGCATCGGCACGCCGAACAACCGTGTCGTCGCGATGTCGTTGATGGCGTTCTGGGTGACGATCTGGCTCTGCTTGGCCGAGATGCGCTCGGCCAATCCCTGGGCCGTGATCAGCATCGCCAGCGTGGCGATGAACGGCACGATCCGGCCGTACGCGATGAGCACACCGTTGACCAGCCCGGCACCTGCGCCGACAAGCAGCGCGCACAGCACCATGGCCCAGGGACCGTAGGACTGCGTCGCCACGGTGGTGGCCCAGACCGACGAGAGCGCCATCACCTTCCCGACCGACAGGTCGATCCCGCCGCCGATGATGACGAAGGTCGCGCCGACGGTGATGACGCCGATCACCGATGCCGACGTGAGGATGGTCAGGACGTTGGAGCGCGTGGCGAACGTGTCGGCCGTGGCGATCCCGATGATGCACAGGATCAGCAGCACCCCCACCAGGCCCAGGTTGCGCCCCACGCTGCTGTCCATGAGCTGGGCCCAGCGCGATGACGGCCGTGCGGCGTCGCGCGCCACCCGCTCGACCCGGCTGCTCTCGTCCGCCGTCGGCGGCGCGGCGGGACTTCTCGTGACGTCGCTCATGCTGCGCTTCCCTCCATGACCAGGTCGAGCACGCGGCTCTCGTCGAGCTCGGTGGACGGCGCCTCATGCACGACGCGTCCCTCGCGCAGCACCAGCACGCGGTGGCTGAGGCCGAGCACCTCCGGTACCTCGCTGGACACCAGCACCACGGCGACCCCCTCGGCGGCCAGCCGGTGCACGAGCTGGTAGATCTCGGTACGTGCGCCGACGTCGACCCCACGGGTGGGCTCGTCGAGCAGCAGCACGGAGCAGCCGCGCATCAGCCAGCGCCCGAGCACGACCTTCTGCTGGTTCCCGCCCGAGAGCGTGCCGACACGGCGCCGCGGGTCGGACGGTCGAACGTCGAGCTGCTCGACGACCTCCCGGGCCGCGGCGACCTCAGCCTTCTCTCGGACGAACGAGGCCCGCGAGAAGCGGCGCAGGCTGGCCAGCGAAACGTTGCGGTAGACCGGCTCTGAGAGCAGCAGCCCCTGGGACTTGCGCTCCTCGGGGCAGAGGCCGACTCCAGCCCGCACGGCCGCCGTCACGGAGCCCGGGCGCAGCGTGCGACCGGCGACCGAGACCCGACCGGCCGTCGAGCGGCGGGCCCCGAACACCGTCTCGAGCACCTCCGACCGACCAGCGCCGACCAGCCCGGCGATACCCACGACCTCACCGGCGCGGACGCTGAACGACACGTCGGTGAACTCACGCGCCCGGGTGAGCCCCTCGACCTTCAGGACGACGTCGCCGAGCGGCGTCTCGCGCGGCGGGAACACGTACTCGATGCTGCGGCCGGTCATCAGCTGGATCACCTCGGCGGTCGGCGTGGTGCGCGCCGGCAGGTTCTGCGCCACCGTGCGACCGTCCTTGAGCACCGTGACGCGGTGGCCGATCTCGCGGATCTCCTCGAGCCGGTGCGAGATGTAGACGACCGCGACCCCCTGCGCGGTGAGCTCGCGGACGACGCCGAAGAGCCCGCGCACCTCCTCCGGGTCGAGCACGGCGGACGGCTCATCCATGACGATCAGCCGCGCATCGCGCGAGAGCGCCCGCGCCACGCTGACGATCTGCTGCCCCGCAGCTGAGAGCCGGCCGAGCTCGCGACCTGGGGCAATCTCGGGATGACCCAGCCGCTCGAGCAGCCTGCGGGTGAGCCGCTCGGCGTCGGCGGGCCGGCTCAGGCCCAGCCGCGAAGGCTCGTGGCCGAGGACGACGTTCTCGGCGACGGTGAGGCCCGGAACGAGGTCGAGCTCCTGGTGGATCGTCGCGATGCCTGCGGCGTCCGCCGCGTGCGGCGAGTGCAGGGTCGTGGGCCTGCCCAGCCACACGATCTCGCCATCGTCCGGGCGGTGGACTCCGGACAGCACCTTGATCAAGGTGGACTTGCCCGCGCCGTTCTGCCCCAGCAGGCAGTGCACCTCACCGGCCACGACCTCGAGGTCCACGCCGTCCAGTGCCCGCACGCCGGGGAACTCCTTGACGATGCCGTGCATCCGCAGCAGCGGCCCGCCGGAGTCCTGGCGCGTCATGCCCGGCTCCCGGACACGGTGGAGTAGAGCTGGTCGCTGATCATCCGCGCAGCCCCGATCACCCCGGCGGTGCCGTCGAGCTCGGAGATGACGATGGGCAGGTTGCCGGTGGCCAGCGGCAGCGAGCGCTGGTAGACGACGCTGCGTACCTGCGCGAGCAGCTCGTGACCGAGCCCGGTGACACCGCCGCCCAACACGACCAGGCCGGGGTTGAAGAAGCTCACCAGCGAGGCGAGGACGTCGCCGAGCACGCGGCCGCCGCGGCGCACCATGGCGACGGCCTCCGGGTCACCGGCCTCGGCCGCTGCGGCGACGTCCTCGGCGCTGAGCTGGCCGGCCTGAGCGAGGCGCTCGGCCAGAAAGACCGACCGGCCCGAACGGGCTGCCGCCGTGGCGTCGCGACGCAGCGCCGCTCCCCCGAAGTGGGCCTCCAGGCAGCCGACGTTTCCGCAGGTGCAGACCGGGCCGTCGTCGTCGACCCGGATGTGCCCGATGTCGCCGGCCGAGCCGTTGACGCCGCGGTAGACCTCGCCACGCACGACGACGCCGCAGCCGATGCCGGTGCCGATCTTGACGAACAAGAAGTCCTGGGCGCGGCGGGCGATGCCGGCGTGCTTCTCACCGAGCGCCATGATGTTGACGTCGTTGTCGACGATGGCCGGGCAGCCGAGCGCCGTCGCGAACCGCTCGCGCACCGGGTAGCCGTTCCAGCCCGGCATGATCGGCGGCGACACCGGCTCGCCGCGGTCGAAGTTGACCGGGCCGGGAACCCCCACGCCGACGCCCGCCAGCACAGTGCCAGGCTCGTCCGCCAGCAGCTTGCGGGCCAGGTCCAGCGCGCGGTCGAGGACGACGTCCGGGCCGAGCCGCACGTCGACGTCCTCGCGGACGTGACCCAGCAGCTCGAGCTGGGCATCGGCAAGCGCGACGTCGACGGAGGTTGCTCCGATGTCGACGCCGAGCAGCCGGGTGCGCGAGCTCAGCGCGAGGGCGGTCGAGCGACGGCCGCCCCGCGAGGCCGCCAGCCCGGTCGCCTCGACCAGACCCAGCTCGATCAGCCGGTCGACCTCAGCGGCGAGCTTGGTGCGGGAGAGCTCCATCCCGTCCCCGAGCTCGGCGCGAGAGCGCGGTCCGTCATCGCGCAGCCGGCGCAGCAGGCAGACCTGGTGCCGGTTCTCCGGTCGTTGCAGGGTCATCGTCGTCCCTCCACCGGCCCCACGGTGGGCCGGTTGACCGGACGATAAGACACTTTGACCGCGACCCGCAAGACCTTTCGCTAAAATCAGCGGAAGTTAGCAGTGGTATCGGTCAAAGGGGTCAGCCGAAGAAGACCTCGGCCTCGGCGTAGCGCTCCGCGGGCACCGTCTTGAGCTCGGCCGTGGCGTCGGTGATCGACGCCCGAACGATCTCGGTGCCCTGCAACGCCACCATGACGCCGAACGCCCGGTCGTGCACCGCCTGGATCGCCGCCAGACCGAACCGGGTCGACAGCACCCGGTCGTACGCGGTCGGCGTCCCGCCCCGCTGCACGTGCCCGAGCACCACCGAGCGTGTCTCGTGACCGGTGCGCTGCTCGATCTCGCCGGCCAGCCACGGTGCGATCCCGCCCAGCTGGACGTGACCGAAGGCGTCGACCTCGGTGTTGCGCAGCACCTCGCCGCCGTCGCGCGGGACCGCGCCCTCGGCCACGACCACGAGCGGCGCGTGCCCGCGGGCGAACGACGCCTCGACCCACTCGCAGACCTGAGCGGTATCGAACGGGAACTCCGGCAGGAGCACGACGTTCGCGCCGCCGGCCATCCCGGAGTGCAGCGCGATCCACCCGGCGTGCCGTCCCATGACCTCCACGACCAGCGCGCGGTGGTGGGACTCGGCGGTGGTGCGCAGCCGGTCGATCGCCTCGGTGGCGATGCTGACGGCCGTGTCGAAGCCGAACGTGTAGTCGGTGACCCCGAGGTCGTTGTCGATGGTCTTGGGCACCCCCACCACGGGGATGCCGTCGTCGGTCAGCCGCTTCGCGACGCCGAGGGTGTCTTCCCCGCCGATCGCGACGAGGGCGTCGATGCCGGCCGCCGTGAGGTTCTCCCGGATCCGCTCGACCGCGCCGTCGAGCTTGTACGGGTTCGTGCGGGACGAGCCGAGGATGGTGCCGCCGCGGATGAGGATGTCGTCGACGTCGTCGGTGGTCAGCGCGCGACTGTTGCCCTCGATGGGCCCGCGCCAGCCGTCCAGGAACCCGACGAACTCATGGCCCAGGCCGGTGCCCTTGCGGACGACGGCGCGGATGACGGCGTTGAGGCCGGGGCAGTCGCCGCCGCCGGTGAGGATTCCGATGCGCATGACCCGGGAGCCTAGCCACCGGACGGCTCCCGGGGCGACGGTGCGACCAACTGCCGGACGGCTGCTCACGTGGACCGTTCTCACCGGACGGCGATCGCGTCGCTGCCGGTGGCCGGCCCGCGCGCCGGTTAGGGTCGCCGCCATGACCTTCTCCATCGTCGGCCGGGACGGCGACGCCTACGGCGTCGCCGTGGCCAGCAAGTTCCTCGCCGTGGGCTCTGCGGTACCGGCAGCCGAGGCCGCTGTGGGCGCCGTCGCCACGCAGGCGTACGCCAACCTCGCCTACCGGGGCTCCGGGCTGTCGTTGCTGCGCCAGGGCCGGTCGAGCGCCGACACCGTGCAGGAGCTCACCGCCGCCGACGACGGCCGTGACCAGCGCCAGGTGGGCGTCGTGTCCGCGTCCGGCGGGGCGAGCTTCACCGGCTCGGGCTGTCACGACTGGGCCGGCGGACGCAGCGGCGACGACTACGCGGTGCAGGGCAACATCCTGGTCGGCGAGGCGGTCGTCGAGGCGATGGAGCAGGCCTGGACGTCGTCGTCCGGCCAGCCGCTGGCCGAGCGGCTGCTGGCGGCGCTCGCCGCCGGCGACACGGCAGGTGGTGACCGGCGGGGCCGGCAGAGCGCCGCGCTGCTGGTGGCCAGGCCCGGCGCGGGCTACGGCGGCGACGACACCGAGTACGACCTGCGGGTCGACGACCACCATGCGCCGGTGCAGGAGCTGCGCCGGCTGCACGGCCTGCACGACCTGTACTTCGGCGAGCCCGACCCGGCGGCGCTGCTGCCGCTGACCGGCGAGGTGGCCGACGAGGTGCGCCGGCTGCTCAGCGGGCTCGGGCACGAAGGTGGCGACCTCGACCAGCTGCTCGACGACTGGGCCGGCTCGGCGAACTTCGAGGAGCGGCTGCGTCCCGGCTCGATCGATCCCGTCGTCCTCGAGCAGCTGCGCGCCGGGCGCGTCTGACCCTCCCCGCGATGGCGCGGGGCAACACCACTACACCCCGAGTGAAGTAGGGGACCCCCGCGCCAGCCGCGAGACCCGCGACACCCGCGCCGGACCGGACCGGACGGGTCAGCCGGCGGCGCGGGCGGACGACCCGGGGCCGTCGGCCTCGTGATCGTCCTGCGTCGACGACAGCGAGTCGTCGACCAGACCGGCGGCGGACTCGTCGTCCGCGGCAGCAGGGGTCGGGCCGCCCGCCTCCGATGAAGGGTCGAGCGCCGCGACGACGGCGGCGTCGTCGGCGTCCTGCGCGTCGTCCGACTCGTCCTCGGGGTCGCCCGGCAGCGAGACGGTGCGTCCGCGCTTGGCGGCGGCGAGCCGCTCCTTCATGGAGGCGGCGTAGACGTCGACGTACTCCTGGCCGGAGAGCTGCATGATCTCGTACATGATCTCGTCGGTGATCGAGCGCAGGACGAACCGGTCGCCCTCCATGCCCTCGTAGCGCGAGAAGTCCAGCGGGGCGCCGATCTTGACGCCGATCCGGATCACCTTCGGCAGCCGTCGCCCGATCGGCTGCGCCTCGTCGGTGCCGACCATGACGACGGGCAGCACCGGCACGCGTGCCTCCAGGGCCATCCGCGCCACACCGGTCTTGCCGCGGTAGAGCCGGCCGTCCGGCGAGCGGGTGCCCTCGGGGTAGATCCCGAGCAGGTCGCCCCGCCCCAGCACCCGCAGCCCGGTGCGCAGGGCCGCCTCGCTGGCCCGGCCGCCCGAGCGGTCGACGGGCAGCTGGTCGGCGAGCTTGAAGAACAGTGCCGTGGCCCGGCCCTTGGGACCGCGACCGGTGAAGTAGTCGGCCTTGGCGAGGAAGGTGACCTTCCGGTCGAGCAGCAGCGGCAGGAAGATCGAGTCCGAGAACGACAGGTGGTTGCTGGCGAGGATCGCGCCGCCCTCGGTGGGGACGTTGTCGACACCCGTGACCCAGGGCCGGAAGATCAGCCGCAGGATCGGACCGAGCACGACGGTCTTCATCAGCCAGTAGAACACCGGTGCTCCCCTCTGCCGCTCGACGTCACACGTGTGCCACGAACTCTATGGCACCCCTCGACCGATGCGATGCCGCGTGGAACGATGCAGGAGAACCCGCACCGCCGCCCGGGTCGGCTCGGGCGGCGACTGTCCGCCCCGCACGAAGGAGCCCACGTGCCCGTGCTGCCCGGCGCCGAGCCGTTCGCCCATGACGGCGACGGCACCGGCGTGCTGTTGTGCCACGGATTCACCGGCACCCCGCAGAGCCTGCGCCCGTGGGCCCAGCGACTGGCCGACGAGGGCCACACCGTGCGACTGCCGCGGCTGCCCGGCCACGGCACCACCTGGCAGGAGATGAACCGCACCCGCTGGGCCGACTGGTTCGCCGAGGCCGAGCGAGCCTTCACCGAGCTCACCGACCGGTGCGACACCGTGTTCGTCGCCGGCCTGTCGATGGGCGGCGCCCTGGCGGCCCGGGTCGCCGAGCTGCACCCCGCGGCCGTCGCCGGGCTCGTGCTGGTCAACCCGTGCGTCACGCTCGGTGACCCGCGGCTGGCCGCCCTGCCGGTGCTCAAGCACCTGGTGCCCTCGATGCCCGGCATCGCCAGCGACATCGCCGCACCCGGCCAGGTCGAGCTGGCCTATGACCGCACCCCGCTGAAGGCCCTGCACTCGTTCGTCCAGGCCTGGCCGGACGTCGTCCGCGACCTACCGCTGATCACCCAGCCGCTCCTGCTGATGCACTCGGCCAACGACCACGTCGTCCCGCCGAAGAGCTCGCAGATCGTGCTGTCGCGGGTGTCGAGCAAGGACGTCACCGAGATCGTCTTCGAGCGCAGCTTCCACGTCGCAACGCTCGACCACGACGCCGGCACGATCGAGGACGAGTCGATCGCCTTCATCTCCCGCGTGACCGGGTGAGCGCCGTGCCAGCCGACCGCGACCACCCAGGCGACGCAGAGCGCGACGCCGACCTCGACGCCGCGTTCGCCGACATCATCGCCCGGTGGGACGACGACACCGCCGGTCCCGTGCCGGCCTGGCCGGCCTCGGAGGACCTCGAGCCGACCACCGACCCGGACGGCGACGGGGCACCCGACGAACGCAGCCTGCTCGACGGAGCCGCCGAGCCGGACGAGCCGCCGCGCCCGACGTCCATGGACCAGATCCGGATCATGCGCGACAGCCCGCTGCCCGCACCCGAGCCGGTCGAGCCCTCCCCCGGTCCGCGCGACTGGGAGCTGGCGGGCGTTCCCGACGACCACTACGAGCCGCCCGAGCCGCCGCCGATCCCCCGCGGCGACCTCGCCGGTCAGCTCGCCTGGGCGGGCCTGCTGCTCGGCCCGGCGTTCCTGCTGTTCGCCGGCCTGTTCTGGCGCGATGTCGGGCGGATGTGGCTGGCGATTGCCGCCGCTGCGTTCGTCGGTGGGTTCGTCGCTCTCGTCGTCCGGCTGCCGCACTCGCGCGGCGAGGACGACGACGACGGCGCCGTCGTCTGACCCCGGCCCACCCCCAGCGCGGCCGTGGCCGGCCCGCGCGCCATGCTGTCCTGACACCGACCCGAAGGGACCCGCTGTGCCGTTCTCGGAGACCGTCCAGATCCGCGGCCACCTGCTCGACACCGGCGTGCTCTCGCGCTGCGTCGACGACGTCCGCTCGCTCGGTGGCGACTACGTCATCGAACGCTTCGACGTGGGCAAGGACCACGAGGACGAGTCGTTCGCGAGGATCCGGGTCCAGACCGACGACGAGCAGGTGCTCGCCTCGATCCTCATGCGCCTCAACGCCCATGGCGTCAACCTCACCGACCCGGGCGAGATCGTGCTGCGCACGGTCGAGGCGGACGGGGTCTTCCCGGCCGACTTCTACTCGACCACCAACCTCGACACCCAGGTGCGGCTGGACGGCCGCTGGCTCGACGTCGCCCACCCCGAGATGGACTGCGGTCTGGTGGTCACGGACGCCGAGAGCTCGCCGCGCGTGCGCACCGTCCCGGTCAGCGACGTGGTCGCGGGCGACCGGATCGTGTGCGGCGCCTCTGGCGTGCGGGTCATCCAGCCCAAGGCCGAGTTCGTCGAGGACGGCGGCGAGACCTTCGAGTTCATGAACTCGGAGGTGTCGAGCGAGAAGCCGCAGGCGCTGCTGGTGCGACAGATCGCCGACGAGATGCGCGCGGTCAAGGAGGCGGGCAAGAAGGTACTGTGGGTCGGCGGCCCCGCCGTCGTCCACACCGGCGCCGCCCCGGCGATGGTCGCACTCGTCGAGGCCGGCTTTGTCGACATCCTGTTCGGCGGCAACGCGATCGCCACCCACGACATCGAGTCATCGCTGTATGGCACGTCGCTCGGCGTCGACCTGTCGAAGGGCCGCGGGGTCGAGCACGGGCACGAGCACCACATCCGGGCGATCAACCGGATCCGGGCCGCCGGCTCGATCGCGGAGGCCGTCGAGCAGGGCGTCCTGACCTCCGGCGTGATGCACGCGCTGGTGCAGGGCGGTAAGCAGTTCGTGCTGGTCGGGTCAGTGCGCGACGACGGCCCGCTGCCCGACGTCCACACCGACGTCATCGTCGGCCAGCGCAAGATGCGCGAGGCGCTGGGCGGCGTGGGCTTCGCCATCATGGTGGCCACGACGCTGCACTCGGTGGCCACCGGCAACCTGCTGCCCGCCTCCATCCCATTGGTGTGCGTCGACATCAACCCCGCGACGGTCACCAAGCTGGCCGACCGTGGTTCGTCGCAGGCCCGCGGCGTCGTCACCGACATCGGGCTGTTCCTCGAGCAGCTGGCCAACGAGCTGAACCCGGGCTGGCGGGCCCGCCTCGAGGCCTGACCAGGCCTCAGCGGCGAGCAGGCGCCCTCAGGTGAGGTCGAGGTCGGCGACCAGCGGCAGATGGTCGCTGGCCGCTGCGAGCACCTCCGCGTCCAGTCCCTCGGCGGTGCCGGCGACCCGGACCACCGGTGCATGGAGGTCTGGCGAGAGCAGCAGCGCGTCGATCCGCTGACGCGGCCCGTGCGAGGGGAACGTGGGCTCGGCGGCGCCACCCTCGGCGGCGGGGTCACGCACGAGGTCGCCCCACGCCGTCCACGACGGGCCGCCCGGCAGCTCGTTGAGGTCAGCTGCGACGGCGTACGGCGGCGGGCCGGCTTTGCGCAGGCTCACGACGACCCGGCTGCAGTGGTCGAGCCGCTCGTCCGGCCGCAGTGGCAGGTGGACGCTCGCCACGGTGAGCGTCGAGCCGCCCGGGTGAGCGAGCGTCACCAACGCGTAGCCGCGGGTGCGGGTGAGCCGGCCGGCGACGGGCAGCCGGGCGGCGTGAGCCGCGACGACGTCCAGTCGCGGGTGCGCGAGGACGGCCGTGCCGCCGCTGCCCCGGCCGCCCGCCACGAGCCGCAGGCCGGTCTCGACCGCCAGGCGGGTGAGCCGGTGCGCGTCGAGTCGCCGCCGCGGGGCCTCCTGCAGGCACAGGATGTCGGGGCGGCACGAGCGCACGACGTGCGCGGCGGCATCGCGGTCACCGAGCAGGTCTCGGACGTTGTAGCCGACCAGCCGCAGCCGCTGTTCAGACACGATGCCGGCGGCGCCGTCGGGTGCGCCTGCGGAAGATCCTCGCCCGGTCGCGCGCCAGGTCCGCAGCACCGATCAGCCCGGCGTCGTTGCCGAGCTGGGCGCGCACCACTCGGGCTTCCGGCCGGAACCCGCGACCGGTGAGCTGCCGGCGGAAGGCTTCCCGTGCCGGGCTGAGCAAGAGCTCACCGGCCTCGGACACCCCGCCGCCGATGACGAACAGGCCCGGGTCGAACGCGGCGGCGAGGTTGGCCAGCCCGATCCCGAGCCAGCGGCCCACATCGTCGAACAGCTCGCTGGCGGCAGGGTCCCCGGCGGTGGCGGCCTGGGTGACCAGCGGCCCCGTGATCCGCGAGAGGTCGCCGTCGACGAGCGCCAGCAGGGCGTGTGCCACCGGCGAGCGGGCGCCCGCGAGCTCGCGCGCCTCACGCACCAGCGCGTTGCCGCTGGCGTACTGCTCCCAGCAGCCACGGTTGCCGCACTCGCACCGGTGCCCGCCCGGCACCACCTGCATGTGCCCGAACTCGCCGGCCACGCCGAACCGGCCGCGGTAGAGCAGACCGTCCAACAGCACACCGCCGCCGATGCCGGTGCCCAGGTTGACCCCCACGATCGCCGACTCGCCCTGTCCGGCACCGAATCTCGACTCGGCCCACAACGCGGCGTTGGCGTCGTTCTCGACCACCACCGGCAGTCCGACGCGCTTGCGCATGGCGTCGCGCAGCGGCTCGTGCCGCCAGGACAGGTGGGGGGCGAACAGCACGGAGGACCGGGACGCGTCGACGAACCCCGCGGCGCCGATGCCGACCGCGATCGCCTCACGGTGGTCGCGCAGCTCCTCGATCACCTCGGCGATGGTGTCCTCGACCACCTGCGGGCTCTGGCTGCGGTCGGGCGTCTCGCGCCGCGCGCGGCGCAGCACCTGGCCGTCCACGTCGACCAGACCGGCAGCCACCTTGGTGCCGCCGATGTCGATGCCGATCGCCGGCCGCGACCAGATCTGCCGCGTACCGTCGGGTCGACGCTCGCTCACGCGCGACCCCGGGCGAGGTCGGCGGCCCCGATCATGCCGGCGCTGTTGCCCAGGGTGGCGGCCTCGATGCCGATGTCGGGCCGGTGCGTGCGGGCGGTCAGGTGGCGGCCGAGGGCGACCCGGGCTGGACCGATGAGCAGCTCGCCCGCCTCGACCACCCCACCGCCTACGACGAACAGCGCAGGGTCGAGTACCGCCGCGACGCTCGCCATGCCCTCCCCCAACCAGGTGCCGAGGTCGGCGAGCAGCTCGGTCGCGGCAGGATCGCCCTCGGCAGCGGCCTCGGTGATCATCTTGCCGCGCAGGCGGTCGGGGTCGGCACCGCACAGCTCGATCAGCCGCTCGGCGTAGACGCTGCCCGACGCGACGAGCTCGCGGCCCTCGCGCTCGAGCGCCGATCCGCTGGCGTACTGCTCCCAGCAGCCGCGGTTGCCGCAGCCGCACCGGATGCCGTCGGGCACGACCCGCAGGTGGCCGAGCTCTCCCGCGACACCGACGTGGCCGCGCAGCAGCCGGCCGTCGATCACGATGCCGCCGCCCAGCCCGGTGCCGACGGTGACGAGCACGGCGTCGTCGACGTCGCGCGCCGCGCCGAACCGGAACTCGCCCCAGGCGGCCGCGTTCGCGTCGTTCTCGATCACCACCGGCAGGCCGATCCGCTCGGCCAGGTCGGCCTGCATCGGCTCGTTGCGCCAGGCGAGGTTCGGTGCGAACAGCACCACGCCGGACCCGGCGTCGACGAACCCCGCGGCTGCGACGCCCACTGCCTCGATGTCATGGTCGGCGCGCAGGTCGGAGACCGCGTCGGTCACCTCGGACTCGATCGCCACCGGGTCCGAGGCCGAGGTCTCGCGTCGCGTGGTCGCCAGGAGCCGGCCGTCGTCGTCGACGACGCCGGCTGCGATCTTGGTGCCCCCGATGTCGACCCCGATCGTCAGGCCCATGTCAGTCGACCTCCTGTGCGTCGTCCGGCTCGACCGGGATGGTGACGGTACGCGTCGGCGCGGTGTGCGGCGCCGCGTCACCGGAAGGATCCCGGGCCGCGGCGACGTCCCGGGACAGCTCGCGCAAGGCGGCAGCGACCGACTCGGCCGCGCTGAGCAGGTGCTCGACGACCTCGGGCCGCACCGCCTGGGCGGTCGCGAGGGCGCGGCACCACGGGCAGTAGCGGCAGGTCGACGACGCGGGGTGCGGCCGACCGGCCTCGGGGTCGAGACTCTCGGACGGCGGCTCGGACGACGGCTCGGACCGGGGCTGGGCATCCGGCGCCGAGGCCGGGTCGGCACCCGCGCCGTCAGCCGCCTCCCGGCCGGTCCACCATCCCTGGAACGCCTCGACCAGCCGGGCGGCCTCCTCCGCGGCGGAGCCCACCGGCTCGCGGCTCGCGCCAGCCGCGCCGCCAGCCGTCATGACGTCGGCCACAGGTCGGGGTTGCGCTCGAAGCGCACGTGCAGCGCGGCGTCGCGAACGCGGGCACCGACGACGGTGCAGCGCCGCAGCACCGACGGCAGCGCCACGACCCGGCGATGACCGGCCACGGCGATCAGCAGGTCGTCGTCGCGACGGGCCAGGTCGACATCGGCCGCGTGCACCAACGGCAGGTCGAGCACCAGCTCGAAGTCCTGGCCGCACCGCTCCACCCGCAACGGTCGCCGGCCGTGCGGCGCGGCCAGCAACGCCTCGAGGCCGTCGTCGGCGAGCAGCCGGTCGCCCAGCTCGGCGAGCGCCGCACCACCGACGGGCTCGCCGGGCAGGTAGGGCGAGGTCATCACCGGCACTGGCGCGAACGAGGCGCGGGCCTCGTCGAGCACGACCGCCTGCGCCCGCACCCAGCCCTGCTGCCAGGCCGAGGCCGCGTCGTCCGGCATCACCCGGTTGGCGACCACCGCGTCGACGACGAAACCCTGCAGCGAGAGCGCCGTCAGGGTTCGCCGCGCCTCGGCCAGCACGACCGCCTCCGGGGTGAGCACCAGGCGCACCGTGGTCGTGGGGGCGCGGACGACCTCCAGGGCCTCGGCCAGCTGCTCGCGCAGCCGCAGCAGCGCGGCGCCGACCTCGCGGCGCGGGGCGGGCAGTCCCGCCGCGCGCCCCACCGCCGGTGCGAGCGTGCGGGCGATGGCGCGCTGCGCGGGCAGGACCCGGTCGACCAGCCGGGTCAGCGCCTCGGGCATCGCGAGCAGCCGCAGGGTCTCGGCGGTCGGCGCGCAGTCGACGACGACGAGGTCCCAGGGTCCGGACTCGACCTGGTCGCGCAGCGCGAGCAGGGTGAGCACGTCGTCCGCGCCGGGCAGCACCGTGAGCTCTGCCGCGTCGATCGGCTCGACCCCGAGCGCGCCCAGCACGTCGAGCAGGTACTCCTGCACCGCGCCCCAGGTGTGCTGCAGTCGCCGGCCGGTGTCGACCTGCTGGGCCCACAGCCCCGGCTCGACCTCGCTGACCTCGTCGGCGGGGAGCCGGCAGCCGAGCGCGTCGCCGAGCGAGTGCGCGGCGTCGGTCGACAGCACCAGCGTCTTCACGCCGGCCCGGGCGGCGTGCACGGCCGTGGCCGCGGCGACGGTGGTCTTACCGACGCCCCCTTTGCCGGTGAACAGGACGACGCGCACGGACGTCAGCCCTCGACGCGCTTCTTCAGCTCCTGCAACGCGGTCGAGATGATGCTCTTCTCGGCCTTGCGCTTGAGCATGCCCAGCATCGGGATCCGCACGTCGACGGCCAGCTCGTAGGTCACCGTCGTCGGACCCTCGGCATCGCCCTCGAGGGTGTAGCTGCCGTCGAGCGCCTTGAGCACCTGCTCAGCCTCGACCAGCCGCCAGGTCACCGTGCCGGTGCCTGCCTTGGCGATCTTCCAGGTGTAGTCGAGCACATAGGTGTCCTTGATGGCACCGGCGTCGAGCACGAACCGCACCTGGCTGGCCCGCTTGCCCGCGCCGGTCCCCAGCACCTCGGTGCGCTTCACCGCACCGGTCCACTCCGGGTAGGAGTCGAAGTCCGCGATGACCGCGAGCACCTGCGCCGGCGGGGCCTGGACGACGATGCTCGACTCGGTGCGGTCAGCCATGCAGGTGCCTTTCGCCGGCGCGGTCGTGACCTGGCGCGCACGCGACCTGGCCTACGGGACGAAGCGAAGGCTACCCCGGCTGCGGCGCGGACTCAGCGAGGCGTCGGATGGCGGACAGCCACCGCCGTCAGAGCAGGAGGCCGAGCACGGTCATGACGAGCACCAGCGCGAGGCCGGCACCGGCGATCGCACCGGCCACCCAGAGGGTCCGACCGGTGGACGTCGTCGGCAGCCGCGACCACCAGGACGGCAGCACCTTGCTGCTCGTCGCGAGCTCGGCGAACAGCTGGTCGGTCAGCCGCTCGACGTCCGCAGCCGGTGAGCGGGCGTCCTGGGCGCCGGGCACCGACGGCTGGGCTGGCTCGGCGAGCGGTTGCTCGACCGCGGCAGGCGGCTCCTCGGGTGCCGGCTGCGGCTGGGACGACGTCGGGCGTAGCGGCGCGTAGCACTGCAGGCACCAGGGCACGGCTGTGCGCACCGTCGCACCGCAGGAAGGGCACGCGGAGGGCAGCTCGGAGCCGAGCTCGGGACCGGTCACGGCGTCAGCAGTCATCCTCAGAGGACTCGGCACTGTCGCGGCCGCCCTTGAGCACCGCGTTGGCGCCGGCGAGGACGGGCGTTCCGGGCCGCCGCCCGTGCTCGAGCTCGTCCTTCAGCGCGTGCACGACGCGCTTCCACTCCTGCGCCCGCACCCGGCGCTCGCGCTCCAGCCGGCGGGGGGGAACGTCGGCGCCGGCCGGGTCGGCCCGCAGGTAGCAGTGCACCAGCACGCCGTCCCCCCACGGCTCGAGCCAGACCTCGGCAGTGCCCACCAGCGCGCCGTCGACCAGCCACTGCCGGCCCTTGGCGCCCCGATCGCGGGTGGTGGTCAGCCGCAGGTCGGGCCACCAGCCGGCCCATCGGGCGGGATCTGCGACCACGCCGGCGACGCGGCCAGGCGGCGCGGCGACGAACGTGTCGTCGGCCAGGTCGATGAGCGCCACGGCCCCAGCATGACCTACCCAAACCCGCCGGTGCGGGTCGGCGCTGGTGCCGGGCACCTGCGGCCTGGGAGACTGGTCGAACCGGGTGCCCCAGATGCTACCGGTCGGTAGGGTCGGGGTTCCCCCGCTTCAAGGAGGCCGCTGCCGTGCTCGAGTCCGCCGTACCCGCCCTCGTCGCCGAGCCCACCACCGGGAACACCAGTGTGCTCGTCGAACGGCACGCCGAGCAGAACCCGGAGCTGGTGCTGTTCAGTCGCCGCGTGCAGGGCCGCTGGCAGGACGTCACCGCAGCGCAGTTCGCCGCCGACGTCCAGGCACTCGCCCAGGGGCTGGTGGCTGCGGGAGTGCAGCCCGGCGACCGGGTCGGGCTGATGAGCAAGACGCGCTACGAGTGGACGCTCGTCGACTTCGCGATCTGGTCGGTCGCAGCCGTCACCGTGCCCATCTACGAGACCTCGTCCGCCGAGCAGGTGGCCTGGATCCTCAGCGACTCCGGGGCGGTTGCCTGCGTGGTCGAGACGGCAAACCACGGCAAGGCCGTCGCGACGATGCGCTCCGACGTCCCGGCGCTCAAGGACGTGTGGCAGATCGACTCCGGCGGGCTGGACGACCTGGTCGCTGCCGGAGCCGACCTGGACGCCTCGGTGGTCGCCGACCGCCGGGCGGCGGCCACCCCGGCCGACCTCGCCACCCTCATCTACACCTCCGGCACGACCGGACGCCCCAAGGGCTGCGAGCTCACCCACCTGAACTTCATGTCGCTCACCGACAACGCGGTGGCCCGGCTCGCGCAGGTCGTGCAGGCCGAAGGGGCCTCCACGCTGCTGTTCCTGCCACTGGCTCACGTGTTCGCGCGCTTCATCCAGGTGCTCTCGGTGAACGCCGGCTCCCGGATGGGGCACACGGCCGACATCAAGAACCTGCTCGACGACTTCGCCGAGTTCCAGCCGACGTTCATCCTGTCGGTGCCCCGCGTCTTCGAGAAGATCTACAACTCGGCCGAGGCCAAGGCCGAAGCCGGGGGCAAGGGCAAGATCTTCTCTGCCGCCGCTGACACCGCGGTCGCCTGGAGCAAGGCGCAGGACGACGGGTCCGGCGGGCTCGGGTTGCGCCTCAAGCACGCCGCCTTCGACAAGCTCGTGTACTCCAAGCTCCGCGACGCCATGGGAGGCAAGGTGCAGTACGCCGTGTCCGGCGGCGCCCCGCTCGGCGAGCGGCTCGGGCACTTCTTCCGGGGCATCGGCATCGTGATCCTCGAGGGGTACGGCCTCACCGAGACCACCGCCCCCAGCACCGTCAACACACCGGAGCTCACCAAGATCGGCAGCGTCGGTGCGCCGCTGCCCGGCGTGACGATCGCGATCGCGGACGACGGTGAAGTGCTGATCAAGGGACCGCACGTGCTGCGCGGCTACTGGAACAACGAGCAGGCCACCGCCGAGGCACTGGCCGGCGGCTGGTTCCACTCCGGCGACCTCGGCTCGCTGGACGCCGACGGCGTCCTGAAGATCACCGGTCGCAAGAAGGAGATCCTGGTGACCGCAGGCGGCAAGAACGTCGCCCCAGCGGTGCTGGAGGACCGCATCCGCGCCCACCCGCTCGTCTCGCAGTGCATCGTCGTCGGCGACCAGAAGCCCTTCATCGGCGCGCTGATCACGCTCGACGACGAGATGCTGCCCGTCTGGCTGAGCAACAACTCCCGGCCGGCCATGGACGTCGAGGCGGCCGCGGCCGACCAGGCCGTCCAGGACGAGGTGCAGCGTGCCGTCGACACCGCCAACCAGGCAGTGAGCAAGGCCGAGTCGATCCGCAAGTTCCGGATCCTCCCGGTCGACTTCACCGAGGAGACGGGCTACCTGACGCCGTCCCTGAAGCTCAAGCGCAGTGTCGTCATGAAGGACTTCGCCGACGCGGTCGAGGAGCTCTACCGCTGACCTGCTCCTGAGCGGCCGGCTGGCGGTGCGTACCCTCGCGGCGTGCCCCGCCTGACCCCCGTCCCGGCCGCCGCCTGCCTGCTCACCGTGTGGCTCGGCTACTTCACGGCGTTGCAGTGGAGCGTGGTGCGCTACCGGCTGGGCATCGTGCTGGTGCTGACCTCGGCGGCCCTGCTGCTCGGCACCGCCCTGGCGCGCCGGTGGCGCCTGGCCGCGCTGCCGCGGCCGGTGCTGGCCGCTGCGCTGGTCGTCGCGGCCGTGGTGGCCGAGGTCGTGCCGTTCTTCAGCCACGTCGGCCCTGCGGACCGGCGGCTGCTGGCCCACATCGTGGCCGGCGCCACCCTGCTGGCGGCGGCCGTCCTGCTCGTGCCCGGCCGGCCGGGCCGGCTGGCCGCGGCCGGTGTTGCGGTGGCCGGCGCGGTGGCCTCGAGCGTCGCCGCGATCCTGCTCGACCCGGCGCCCCGGATCGACGTCTGGGTGACCCTGCAGCAGGCGTCGGACGGGCTGGCTCGCGGCGAGAACTTCTACGCGATGACCTGGGTCGGCTCCCCCGGCATCCAGGACGCCTTCACCTACCTGCCGTGGACCGCTGTCCTGCTCGCTCCGGGCCGCTGGCTGGCCGGCGACGTGCGGTGGGCGCTGCTGGTCTACCTGCTGGTCGGACTGGCCTGCCTGCTGGCCATCGGCCGCCGGCCGCACGGCGGGGGTCGCCGGACGTCGTCGCTCGCGCTCGGCGCCGCGGCCCTGCTCGCGCTCGCGCCGGGGGCGGTGACGCAGGCTGAGCAGGCCTGGACCGAGCCGCTGCTGTTCGCCTGCCTGGCCGCGTGGGCGCTGCTGGTGCACCGCGATCGCGCCTGGTGGGCCGTCGTGCCATTGGCACTGGGCTGCGCCGGCAAGCAGCACCTGGCGCTGCTCCTGCCGGTGCTGGCCTGCTGGCCGGCCTTCGGCTGGCGTCGCACGTTGGCCACTGGCGGGCTGGCGGGTGCACTCGTGCTTCCCTGGTTCCTCGCCTCGCCGGCCGACTTCTGGCACGACACGGTGTCGCTGCTGGTCGGCTTCCACCCGATCCGGTTCGCGAACACCTGGTTCATCGCGGCGCGCACCGAGCTCGACTGGACACCGCCGTTCTGGCTGACCGGCCTGGTCGTCCTGGCGGTGCTGACCCTGGCCTGCACGATGGTGCGTCGGCGGCGGCCGGGTCTGGCCGAGCTGCTGGGCTGGCTGGCCTTGCTGCTGCTGGTCGCGAACCTGGTCAACAAGCAGGCGTTCTACAACCAGTTCTGGCTGGCCGGGGCACTGGTCGCCCTAGCCCTCGCGGCGGCGCCGACGGATCAGCCGAGCTCGCGCGAGACGGTCTGACCGGCCAGCAGCGCCTGCAGCCGCGCCGCGAGGTCGTCCCAGCGCCACTGCTGCGCCACCCAGGCACGCCCGCGCTCGCCGAAACGGCGCGCCAGGTCGGGGTCGAGCAGCAAGGTGGCGACCCGGTCGGCGACCGCTTCGACCGAGCGGCCCGGAACGACGAACCCGTTCTCGCCGTCGAGCACGGCGTCCGGCGCTCCACCTGAGTCTCCGACGACGACGGGCAGGCCGGTCGCTGCGGCCTCGAGGTAGCAGATGCCGAGTGCCTCGGGCTCGAGGCCGAACAGTCGGGTGCGGGTCGGCATGGCGAAGACGTCCCCGGCGTCGTAGTACGCCGGCGTCTGGTCCCACGGCACCCGACCAGCCAGGACGACATCGCGCTCGAGCCCGCGCTCGGCGACCAGCTTCTCTACCGCACGCCGGTGCGGTCCGTCGCCCACGATCAGCAGCGCGGCGCCCGGTACCCGACGCTGGATGGCCGGCAGCGCCTCGACCAGGACGTCCTGGCCCTTGCGCGCGACCATCCGCGAGACGCACACCACGACCGGGCGGCCCTGGAGTCCGTGGCGGGCGCGGACGGCGTCGCCACCGGCGCCCGGCCGAAAGACCGTGTCGTCGACGCCCGGTGTCAGCTGGCGCATGCGCTCGCGGGCGGCGGCGCTGAGCGGGCGCTCGATCCGGGTGCGGCAGAACTCGCCGAGGTAGGTCAGCACGTCGTTGCACTCACCGATGCGGCGCAGCAGTGCTCGCGCGCCCGGCACGGATGACCACCAGATCTCGTGGCCGTGGGTCGTGGCCACGGTGCGCTCGACCCCGGCGGCGCGCAGCGTCGGCGCCATCAGGGCGAGCGGGGCCGCGGCGCCGAACCAGACGCGGTCGCACCCGCGCGAGCGCGCGAGCTCAGCGCTGCGCCGGGCGATCTGCGGCGTCGGCACCATGAGCCGGCTCGGGTCACGCACCACCTCGAACGCGAGGCCGGCGTCGAACGCACGATCGCCGCTCTGCCGGGCGGTGTGCACGACGACCTGCTCGGGCGGCAGCCGCTGCGCCATGGCGAACACCATGGACTCGATACCGCCGGTGCGCGGGGGGAAGTCGTTGGTGATGATCAGCGTGCGTCCGGTGGCCACGCCCCGACCCTAGGGGGCGGCGGGCCGGACACCGAACCGGGCGGCGGTCGCCTCGCCCGAGGAGTCGGAACTAGCCGCGAGCGAGCTGGTCGAGGTAGCGCCGCCAGTCCCGGGTGAACGCCGCTTCACTGACCCCCAGGACCGCGGGGAACGCGGCGTGCAGCTGAGCATCGGGATCAGGCGCCGCGGACGCCGGCACGGTGGCTGCCCGGCGGTAGAGCCTGACCAGCTTGCTGGTGCCGTAGGTGTCGGCGATCAGCGAGCAGGCCAGCCAGGACGCTGAGTACGACGGCGCGATCGTGGTGCGGGTGGGGTCGAAGTCGTCGGCGGTGGGCAGCGTGCGCGGGCCGTGACCTGCCCTGACCTGAGCGAGGACGTCGCCGGCCCCAACCCGTTGCGAGACACCCGTTCCGCTGTACCCCACGAAGTCGGCGAAGCCCTCGGACAGCCAGGTGGGAACGCTGGCCGCCGTGCTCTGGCGGACCGCGACGTGGGTCATCTCATGCGTGAGGACCACGCGGCGACCGGTCGGGCCGAGCCGCGCGAACGCCGCGGGATTGATGACCACGCGGTCGTTGCCGGCGCGGCCGGTGGACTCGCCACCGTCGCTGCCATCACCCCCCAGGTCGCCGGTCGTGACGGCGGCGACCTGGCTGAGGCCGTCCTTGCCCCGCAGCAGCAGCCGGCCGAACTCCTGCTGGGTACGCGGCGCCACGAGGACCGCCTGGCGCGACCAGCGGCTGCCCCACGCGTCGGTGACCCGGGCGACGGCCGCGTCGCCCGCGCGGGCGTACAGCCGCAAGGTGGACGTCGGCGCCGTGCCGAGCACGATCACCCGGTCACCGCGGGCGACCCGGACCCGGCCGAGGTCCCACGGCTGCGGCGCCGACCCGCCGTCGTCGTCGGCAGCGAGGTACCAGCGGCTGCCGCGACGCACCACCGTGAGGTACTGCTCGGCCGTGGAGGCCGCGGTGTCGTTGCCCCGCAGCCGGTAGCCGGCCAGCACTCGGGCCACCCACACCTCGCCGCCGAGCTCGGCCGCTCGCTCGTCGGACAGGTCGGGCGCGCGGCCGAGGTACTGGTAGCTCCAGTCGGCGAACGGAACCTCCTGGAGGTTGTCGAACACCCGCGCCTGCTGCTCGCGAAACGCGGGGCTACGCGGGTCGATCGTGCCCAGCCACGCCCCTCGGTCGGCGTCCAGCACCGCGCGGCGGCGCGCCTCGAGCACGGCGGTCAGCGCCTCGAGCTGCTGCTCGTCGCGCGTGGGCCCGGGCGTCGCCACCGAGCCGGCCGGCGTCGGGGTGCTCGCCGGCGGAGCGGTGTCGGGTCCGCGCAGCCACCAGCCCACGCCACCGAGGCCGACCACGAGCACCAGGAGCGTGGCGACCAGCGCCAGCGCGCCGCGGTGATGATGGGTAGGCGGTGCTGGGGCAGGCGGTGCCGGGGCAGGCGGTGCTGGGGTAGGCGGTGTCGGGGCCGGCTCCGTGAGCTCCGCGGACCCTCCCGGCGCAGGCGGCACCGGCGGTGCCACGGTCGGGTCGTCGTGCGGGGCGCTCACCGGCACATCGTAGGCACGCCGCAGCACCCCTCACCCCGTGGCTCGGCGCATCCGCAACGGTGGCACCAGACCGGTGTTGGCCAGGACGCCGATCGCGGCCTGCTCCGCCGCGTCGAGCTCGACGCCCTCGGGCGGCGCACCGAGCAGGACGGTGACCACGCAGTCACCGCAGGCGAGCCCCCTGACCTCGCAGCTGTCGCAGTCGATGTGCATACCGGTCACCTCCTCCTCAGCGTCACCGGCACCATGCCGAGCCGCTGCGATGGACGCTAGAGGGCGGGTCCGACAACGCCACCGAGTCGTGCTCAGCTGCGCTCGAGCAGCCGGGCCAGCGCCGCAGCAGCGACCGGCCGCGCGCCGGCATCGCGCACGCCGTCCGCCACCTCGCGGTCGCTCGACACCACCACGACCACCCGGCCCGGCGGCTCGGCGCGGACCAGCCGGCGGATCAGCTCGTCGGCGATCTCGCCCTGGTCGCTGAACCGGACCCGCACCCCGCGGGCGGCGGGCGCCGCGACGCGGCCCTCGACCACGGCGCCGTCGAAGCAACAGGTGATCTCGGCCCCCGTCCGTGCCTGCAGCGACGACAGACCGGACAGCAGCCGGGCCCGCTGGTCGGCCAGCGGCAGGTCGCCGTACGCGCCCTTCGTGACGTTGTAGCCGTCAACCACCAGGTGCACCCGGGGCAGGGTCAGCAGCTCGGCGAGCACCGCCGGGTCGTCCGCGGCCTCGGCCCGCGCCGCCGGCTGACCGGACGACGGCGCCTCGGTCACGCCGACGAGGTCGGCCGGCATGACATCCGCCGGCGCGAGGTTCAGCTCGCGGCGCAGCCCGGACGCCGCCTCCACCACGGTGTCGAGCAGCAACCGGGCTCTCGATCCAGCCAGCGAGCGTCCCTCGCGGTCGGCCCGGCGCAGCGCGGCCGCGGCGTCCTGGGCCTGCGCGAGCTCGGCCTCGGCGCGCTCGGCCCGCTGCACCGCTGCGGCGACGTCCTGACGGGCCTGTGCGGACTCGGCGGCCGCGGTCGAGGCAGCGGTCCGGGCCTCGGAACGCGCCCGGTCAGCGTCCGAGCGGTGCCGGCGCAGCTCGCGACGCAGTGCGGCCACCTGCTCGGTGAGCTCATCGCTCGTCCGCGCGGCCTGCTCGCGCACCTCGTCCACCCGGCGGGTCATCCCGGCCAGCTCGGCGCGCAGCCGCTCCGCCTCGGCGCTCGCCTCGCGGGCGGCGACGTCCGACGTCCGTTCGCGCAGGTCGTCCAGCGCAGCGGTCAGCCGGTCCTGCCAGCCCTGCTCGCGCAGCAGGTACGCGACCGCGGCGACCTCGACCGGGTCGGCGGCCGGGGGCACGACACCCTGGGTGAGCGCCGCCACGAGCTCGGGATCGCCGTCCCGGACGGCGGCCGCCACCGCAGCCCGAAACCCGTCGTCCCGCTCCAACGTCGCGGCGAGCGGGGTGGCCCCGGCGCTGGCCCGTCGGCCGGGCGCGAACCGGCGCACCTGCGCCAGCGGTGCGGGGACCTCGCCGTCCGGCAGCCCGCCGAGCACCGTCGCGGCGACCTCCAGCACCCGCCGGCGCACCGCCTCGGGCAGCGCCGGCGGCACCGGGTCCGTGGCGGGCGTCGACATGGTGGGCAGCGTAGGTCAGCGCGCCTCGCCGACGCTGTCGGCGCCCCGATCTAGTCTCCGAGACGTGAGGCTGATCCAGGGCACGCTCGACGAGCTGGGCACACCGCTGCCCGACGTCGAGTTCGTCGTGGTCGACCTCGAGACCACCGGCGGCTCGCCGAGCGGGGCCGCGATCACCGAGATCGGCGCCGTGCGGGTGCGCGGCGGACAGGTGGTGGGCGAGTTCCAGACGCTGGTGCACCCGGGAGCCCCGATCCCGGCGTTCATCGCGCTGCTCACCGGGATCACCGACGCGATGGTGCGCGACGCTCCCCGGATCGAGGCGGTGCTGCCGCAGTTCCTCGACTTCGCTCGCGGCAGCGTGCTGGTCGCACACAACGCGCCGTTCGACGTCTCCTTCCTGAAGGCCGCTGCCCGCCAGTGCGACCGCCCGTGGCCGGGGTTCACCGTCGTCGACACGGTGCACCTGGCCCGCCAGGTCGTCACCAGCGACGAGGCACCCAACCGCAAGCTGGGCACCCTGGCGCGGCTGTTCGGCTCCCCCACCACTCCTGACCACCGCGCGCTCACCGACGCGCGCGCCACCGTGGACGTGCTGCACGGCCTGCTCGAGCGGGTCGGCTCGCTCGGCGTCCACTCGATCGAGGAGCTGCTCACCTTCAGCTCGCGGGTCTCCCCCGCCCAGCGACGCAAGCGCCACCTCGCCGAGGGCCTGCCCAACGCGCCCGGCGTCTACGTCTTCCGCGACGCTCGCGAACAGGTGCTCTACGTCGGCACCTCGCGTGACCTGCGCACCCGGGTGCGCTCGTACTTCACCGCGTCCGAGCACCGCACCCGGATGGCCGAGATGGTCGCGATCGCCGAGCGCGTCGACCCGATCGTGTGCGCCACCGCCCTCGAGGCCGAGGTGCGCGAGCTCCGGCTGATCGCCGAGCACAAGCCGCGCTACAACCGGCGCTCGCGCTTCCCCGAGCGCTCGCCCTGGGTCAAGCTCACGGTCGAGGCCTTCCCGCGGCTGTCGGTCGTCTCCGCCGTCCGCGACGACGGCGCGACCTACCTCGGGCCGTTCGGCAACCGCGGGGCGGCCGAGCGGGCACTCGATGCGCTGCACGAGGTGTTCACCCTGCGGCAGTGCACCCGGCGCATGGGTACTGCCGGCGGCGGCGGCACCTGCGTGCTCGCCGACATGAAGCGCTGCGTCGCCCCCTGCACCCGGGCAGCCGATCCCGGCACCCGCGAGCAGGCGGTGGTCGACTACGCGCTCGTGGTGGCAAGCGCGCGGGTGGCGATGAGCGGCGACTGCCGTCCGCTGGTCAGCCACCTGCGCGCAAGGATCGACGCGCTCAGTGCCGGCCAGCGGTTCGAGCAGGCCGCCGTCGTCCGCGACCGGTTGGTGGCGGTGGTTCGCGCGGCGGCCCGGGTGCAGCGGCTCGGCTCGTTCGCGGCCTGCCCCGAGATCGTGGCGGCTCGTCGGCCGCCGCAAGGTGGTTGGGAGATCCTGCTGGTGCGCTACGGCCGGCTGGCCGGCACCACGGTCAGCCCGCGCGGATCCGACCCGTGGCCGTACGTCGAGGCGCTGCGAGCCACCGGCGAGGCGGTCGAGCCGCCGGTGCTGCCCGCGCCGGCAGCCATCCCGGAAGAGACCGAGAAGGTCCTGCGCTGGATCGAGACCGAGGGCACCCGACTGGTCGACGTCCAGGGGTCCTGGGCCTGCCCGCTGCACGGCGCCGGCGCCGAACGGGCCAGGCTGGAGCCGCTGACCGTCACGTTCAGCGCACCGGCCGGCTTCGAGGAGCCCGGCCTGTCGCGGTCGCACCGCCGTGGCGCGGCAGCCGTCGGCTGAGCACTACCCTCGTCACCACCGCCCCCGACGTCCAGGAGCCCACTCGTGATCACTGCGATCGTGCTGATCCAGGCTGAGGTCGACCGCATCCCCGAGGTGGCCGCGGCCATCGCCGACATCGACGGCGTCACCGAGGTCTACTCGGTCACCGGCGACGTCGACCTGATCGCCATGGTCCGCGTCCGAGAGCACGAGTCGCTCGCCGACGTCATCGCCGACCGGCTCAACAAGGTCTCGGGCGTGCGCGGCACCCAGACGCACATCTCGTTCCGCGCCTACTCCCGGCACGACCTCGAAGCAGCCTTCGCCCTCGGCTTCGACGAGGGCTGACCGCGGAGCACCACCGCGGGGTCAGGCCGGGGTTCCGGCCTGCTCGGAGGCCGCCACCCAGCGCTCCAGCACGCTGGCCGCGGCACCGGAGTCGACCGACTCCCCCGCGCGTTCGAGGGCCGCGCGCATCCGGGTCACCAGGTCGCCGGAGGCGCGGCCGGCGGCGGCCGGGTCCGCGTCGTCCGCCGCATCAGCGGCCACCAACGCTGCGGCGGCATTGAGCAGCACGGCGTCGCGGACCGGTCCGCCCGAGCCGCCGAGCAGGTCGCGCGCCACCTGAGCGTTGAACGGGGCATCCGCGCCGCGTAGCGCCTCGACCGGGTGGCGGGGCACGCCGATGTCGGCCGGGTCGAAGCTCTGCTCGACGACCTGGCCACCCGCGACCTCCCAGATCGTGGAGACGCCGGCGGTGGTGAGCTCGTCGAGCCCGTCGTCGCCGCGGAACACCAGTGCGCTCGCCCCCCGCGCGGCGAGCACGCCTGCCACCAGCGGCGCCATCCGGCGGTCGGCGACACCGACGGCTGCGGCGCGCGGGAGCGCCGGGTTGGTGAGTGGGCCGAGGAAGTTGAACGCCGTCGGCACCGCCAGCTCGCGGCGGGCCACGGCCGCGTGCCGCATCGAGGGGTGGAACACCTGCGCGAAGCAGAACGTGATGCCGGCCGAGGCCGCGACGGCGGCGACGGCGGCCGGCGACAGGTCGAGCCGCACCCCGAGCTCCTCGAGGACGTCGGCCGATCCGCACGCGCTCGAGGCCGCGCGGTTGCCGTGCTTGACCACGCGCACACCGGCGCCCGCCACCACGAGCGCGGCCATCGTGGAGATGTTGACGGTGTGCGCCCGGTCGCCGCCGGTGCCGACGACGTCGACACACGGGCCAGGCACCTCGATCGGCACGGCGTGCTCGATCATCGCGTCAACGAGCCCAGCGAGCTCTTCGACGCTCTCGCCCTTGGCGCGCAGGGCGACCAGGAAGCCGGCCACCTGCACCGGCGTCGCTTCGCCGGACATGATCCGGTCCATCGCCCAGGCGGTCTGCTCAGCCGTCAGCGACTCTGCACCGATCAGCCGGTGCAGCAGGGCCGGCCAGGTCGGCGACCCAGCGCCGGGTGCCGCCGCGGGTGCCGGCACGGCTAGCTCTGCAGGCCGCGAGCGAGCTCGGCGACCGCCTCAGCCACGCCAGCGGGGTCGAGCGGGTGCGAGACCGCGTTGTCGGCCAGCGACCACGCCGCCAGCCAGGAGTCCTGCGGGCGGCCGGTGAGGACGAGCACCGGCGGGCACCGGTAGATCTCGCTCTTGAGCTGGCGGCACAGGCCGAGGCCGCCCAGCGGGCTGGCCTCGCCGTCGAGCACGGCGATGTCGGCGCGGCCGGCGTCCAGGGCGGCGACGACCGCGGCCGGGGTGGCGCACTCGAGCCACTCGACGCGCGGCACGTCGGCCGCGGGACGTCGTCCGACGGCCATCCGCACCTGCGTGCGGGTGTCGACGTTGTCGCTGTAGACCAGGACGGTCAGGGTGCGCGTGTCGTGCTCCGCACCGGTCGCCTGCGTCGCGCTCATGCGTGTCGTCCTCGGGGGCCGTGGGATGGGTCAGGAGGGCTGCTGCCCGTGCTCGCGATCGTAGCGGTCCGGGCCGACGCGGCCCGCAGCGCGTCGACTTCGCGCCCGCTCGGGGGGTCGCGTCCCCGCCGACGTGGGGATATGGCAATAATGGCGGTCGTGGCGACCGCATCCGCAGTTGAGACTGCCCCCGCGCACCCGTCGGTGAGCCGGCCCAACATGGCGTCCGTGGGCACCATCGTGTGGCTGTCCAGCGAGCTGATGTTCTTCGCCGGGCTGTTCGCGATGTACTTCACGATCCGGTCGGTCGTCCCCGGCCAGTGGGTCGACGGCCCCGCCACGCTGAACGTCCCCTTCGCCGCGGCCAACACGCTGGTGCTCGTCGTCAGCTCGGTGTGGTGCCAGCTCGGCGTCTGGAAGGCCGAGCAGTTCCAGCCGGCCCGCACCGGCTCGCTGTTGCAACTGCGGCTGTGGGGCATGCGCGAGTGGTACGCGCTCACCTACCTGTTCGGCGCCGTCTTCGTCTCCGGCCAGGTCCTGGAGTACGCGACGCTCGTGCATGAGGGCATCAAGATCAACTCCGACGCCTACGGCTCGGTCTTCTACCTGACGACGGGCTTCCACGCCTTGCACGTCACCGGCGGCCTGATCGCATTCCTGCTGATCATCGGGCGAAGCTTCGCGGCCCGGCGGTTCGGTCACGCGGAGGCCACCGGCGCGATCGTGACGTCGTACTACTGGCACTTCGTCGACGTGGTCTGGATCGCCCTGTTCGCCACGATCTACCTGCTGAAGTGAGCGGTCCGGTGACCGAGCGAACAGGCGCACGCCGCACCGCGCCACCGCACGGGCCGACCCCTGATCGCCGACGTACGCTCGCATCACAGCCTGGGCCGCGCGCCCAGTCTCGGCTCGAAACGAGGACTCGCACGTGACCGCACTCGCTGCACGCCGTCGCCACCCGCTGGCCCTGGTACTGCTCATCGCGCTGGCCCTGCTGGCCACCGGTGCGGCCTACGCCGCCCTCGCGCCGAAGCCCGCCGAGGCCGCCAGCGCCGGAGCCGACGCGGTCGCCAAGGGCAAGCAGCTCTTCCTGGCCAACTGCGCCACCTGCCACGGACTCAACGCCCAGGGCGGCCCGGTGCAGGGCGGTGACAACGTCCTGGCGCCCAGCCTGATCGGCGTCGGTGCGGCCTCGGTCGACTTCCAGGTGGGCACCGGCCGCATGCCGCTGGCAGCGCCCGGCCCGCAGGCCCCGCAGAAGAACGTGCAGTTCAACGACGAGCAGATCAGCCAGCTCGCGGCGTACGTCGCCTCCCTGGCGCCCGGCCCGGCCGTCCCCGACGACCAGACCGCCACCGCGGTCGGGGGCGACCCCGCGCGCGGCGGGGCGATCTTCCGGGTCAACTGCGCGATGTGCCACAACTTCTCCGGTTCCGGTGGCGCCCTCACCCGCGGCAAGTTCGCCCCCAGCCTGGACGGCGTGAGCGAGAAGCACATCTACGAGGCGATGGTCACCGGTCCGCAGTCCATGCCGGTGTTCAACGACCAGAACATCACCCCGCAGAGCAAGCGCGACGTGATCGCCTTCCTCAAGACCATCGAGAACGAGCCGAACGCCAGCGGCTCCAGCCTGGGCAACCTGGGGCCGGTCCCCGAGGGGCTGTTCGTCTGGATCGTCGGCATCGGCGCGCTCATCGGCTGCGCCGTGTGGCTCGGCGCGAAGGCGGCCTGACGATGAGCAACGACACCGACGACGCAGGACGGACGGACATGAGCGACACCACCCCGGCGCGCACCAGCGACGTGCCGGCCCCCGAGCGGGCAGTGGCCCTCGCCGGGTCGACGGCGGCGCCCACGCTGTTCGAGAACCCGGGGATGCCGGCCCACGTGCACCGGATGGCGGACACCGACCCGCGGGCGGCCAAGCGGGCCGAGCGCCAGGTGGCCGTCATGTTCGCGCTGTCGATGCTCGGCACGCTGGTGTTCCTCGTGTCGTACTTCGCCGTGGACATCGAGGACGCCGTCTTCGTCCCGTTCATCGGCGACACCCGGCTGCAGAACCTTCTGCTCGGTCTCGGCCTCGGCTTCGGTCTGCTGTTCATCGGCCTGGGCGCGGTGCACTGGGCCAAGACGCTCATGCCCGACGAGGAGGTCGTCGAGGAGCGCCACCAGCTGCGCAGCTCCGACGAGACACGCGAGGGAGCCGTGGCCACGCTGATGGCCGGCGGCGAAGCCTCCGGCATCGGACGTCGTCCGCTGATCAAGGCGACCCTCGGCGGCGCGCTGGGCCTGTTCGCGCTCCCCTTCATCGTGTCGCTGCGCGACCTCGGTCCGCTGCCCGGCGACGAGAAGTCGCGCACCATGTGGGAGAAGGGCGTCCGGCTGGTCTCCGACCCCGAGCTGGCCCCGATCAAGGCGTCCGACGTCACCATCGGCTCGGTGTTCCACATCCTGCCGGAGGGCATCGACAAGGTGCAGGACGTGCTCGAGGAGAAGGCCAAGGCAGCAGTGCTGCTCATGCGGCTCGACCCGACGGACATCAACAGCACCAAGGAGCTCGACTGGGGCTACGAGGGCATCGTGGCCTACTCCAAGATCTGCACGCACGTCGGCTGCCCGGTCGGCCTGTACGAGCAGCAGACCCACCACCTGTTGTGCCCCTGCCACCAGTCGACGTTCGACGTGACGGAGGACTGCAAGGTCATCTTCGGCCCGGCGCACCGTCCGTTGCCGCAGCTGCCCATTGCCGTGAACGACGAGGGCTACCTGATCGCCCGAGAGCCCTTCCACGAGGCTGTCGGGCCGAGCTTCCCGGAGCGAGGTCACTGATGAGTCAGACCGCCACAGGCCCCCGCGGGGTGGGTGCCGTCGCCAGTTACGTCGACGAGCGCACCGGCGCCGGCGGCGCCGTGAAGTGGGGCCTGAAGAAGGTCTTCCCCGACCACTGGTCGTTCATGCTCGGCGAGGTGGCGATGTACAGCCTCGTCATCCTGCTGCTGACCGGCACGTTCCTCACCTTCTGGTTCGTGCCGTCCACCGGTCACGTGGTCTACGACGGTTCGTACATCCCGCTCAAGGGCATCGAGATGTCCGAGGCGTACAAGTCGACCGTCGACATCTCGTTCGAGATCCGCGGCGGTCTGATCATGCGGCAGATCCACCACTGGTCGGCCCTGCTGTTCGTCGCCTCGATCGCCTGCCACATGTTCCGGGTGTTCTTCACCGGCGCCTTCCGCAAGCCGCGCGAGATCAACTGGGTCATCGGCCTGGTGCTTGCGCTGCTGGCGCTGGTCGAGGGCTTCGCCGGCTACTCGCTGCCGGACGACCTGCTGTCCGGCACGGGCCTGTCGTTCGCCCGCGGGATGATCCTGTCGATCCCGATCGTCGGCTCGTACGTCTCGTCGTTCGTGTTCGGCGGCGCCTACCCGGGCGAGATCCTGATCCCGCGCCTGTTCACCGTGCACGTGCTGCTGATCCCGGCTCTGCTGGTCGGGCTGTTCACCGTGCACATCATGTTGGTGGCGCTGCAGAAGCACACCCAGTACCCCGGCCCAGGCCGCACCGAGAAGAACGTCGTCGGCTTCCCCGTGATGCCGGTGTACGCCGCCAAGGCCGGCGGGTTCTTCTTCATCGTCTTCGGGGTCACGGTCCTGCTGGCCGCGGTCGCGCAGATCAACCCGATCTGGGCGTACGGCCCCTACGACCCCTCCCCTGTGACGGCCGGCTCGCAGCCGGACTGGTACATGGGCTGGCTCGAGGGCGCGATCCGGCTGCTACCGGGATGGCTGGAGTTCCAGGTGTTCGGCTGGACCTTCAGCTTCAACATCGCGATCGGTGGCTTGATCCTGCCCGGAATCGTCACCACCCTCGCGATCGCCTACCCGTTCCTTGAGTCCTGGGTGACCGGTGACAAGCGCGAGCACCACCTGCTCGACCGCCCGCGCAACGCCCCGACCCGCACCGGGCTCGGTGCCATGGCGATCGCGTTCTACCTGCTGATGTGGTCCGGTGGGGGCAACGACATCATCGCCACGCACTTCCACATGTCGATCAACGACATCACGAACTTTCTGCGCGTGGCGGTCATCGTCGTCCCACCGATCGTCTTCGTCGTGACCAAGCGCATGTGCCTGGGGCTGCAGCGGCGTGACCGCGACCTGGTGCTGCACGGTCTGGAGACCGGACGCGTGGTGCGGCTGCCGCACGGCGAGTTCTTCGAGGTGCACGAGCCGCTGGACGCGCACGCGCGCTGGCTGCTGGTGCAGCACGACACGCACCGCCCGCTGCCGCTGCCCGAGGCGGCTGACGAGCTGGGGGTGCGCCGGCCCAAGCTCGCGGTGCAGCGCCTGCGCACCAAGCTGTCGCGCTTCTGGTTCGAGGACCGGATCGAGGCGGTTACCCCCGCCGAGCTCGCCGCCGCGCACGCGCACGGGGAGCACGAGGCGCTGCCCGCCGACGACGGCGTGAGCGCCGTCGAGGGTGGTCAGACCGGCGAGAAGGCCATCACCCGACACTGACGGCACCTGCTGTGAGCGGTCGTCGGGGTCAGCGCCAGAACGCGCGGAGCCGCCCGGCGAGGACTCCGCCTTGGTCGTAGCCGCCTCGCGCGGCCTGCGGACGCGTTGACGGATCCAGGGCATTGGCATCGAACACCTCTCCCGCGCCGCCATCCGGAAAGACCGTCTCGACCTGGCTACCGCCCGCGCGCAGTTCGTCGACTTGCGTAGCGAGATCCATGCCCCACTCCGGCGGCGTCCGCGACCTGTCGCCGAAGGGCGACAGCACCAGCACCCGTCCGCAGCCGGCCGCCAGGTCGGCGTTCGAGCTGCGTCGATAGCCGCCGTTGAGGTATCGGTGCTCGCCGATGCGGTATGGCGTCATCGCTGATGTGCTGGCGGCGACGGCGTCCACCAGGTCGACTCCGCTGTGGCGGTCGAAGACGACCGGCTCCCCGGTCCGGGCATCGACCGCCGTGATCAGCACAGGCTGCTGCGGCCAGTGATGGCTGGGCAGCCGGGCCGCGACGATGTCCCGCCAGCGAGTCTGGCTGGAGCCGTCACAAGCATCCATGGCGAGCGCCGCGGCACCCATCCTGCGTCGCATGTCGGACGCATCCTCAGCAGCGCTGATGATGCTGTTCGACCAGGCCAGGTAGTCCGGCCCCGAGAGCTGCGGAGCGGGTCCCCTGATCGGACCGGCATCGCCAGCCGGTGGACGATGCACCTCGGCGAGGATGGCTGCATACAGCTCAGCGGGCCGTGTCCCGCTGGTGATCTGGGCGGCCACCGTCGATCCGGCCGAGGTCCCGATGATGAGATCGGCCTCGGTGACATCGACCCCGGCATCGAACAGGCCGGCGATGAGACCGAGCTCCCACGCATTTCCTGCCGCTCCGGCACCGGCGAGAACCAGGGCTCGCATCACACCTCCGGGCGATGAAGCTCAGCTGGGACTCAGCCCAGGGCGGACTTCTTGGCCCACTGGGCCGGGGTCTGGTTCCACATCGTGTAGCCGTTGTACTCCTCGAGGCGACGCGAGGAGCCGACGAACTTGACCACGTCACCCATGCTCGACTGGTCGAACAGCCACTTGGCGTCGCTGGGGCTGAGGTTCGTGCAGCCATGGCTGACGTTGGCTGAGCCCTGCGCGCCCACCGACCACGGGGCGGAGTGCAGGAACTCCCCGCTCCAGGTGAGCCGCATGGCCCACTCCGTCTTGAGCCGGTAGTAGCCCTTCTCGCCCTTCTGGATGCCGACCGTCGCCGAGTCCATGATGTGCTGCGACTCGCGCGACAGAATGACCTTGATCCCGGAGCGGGTCTCGGTCTCGCTGCCGGGCCGCCCGGTGCTCACCTTGAGCACCCGCAGCACCTTGCCGTTGCGCGTGACGGTCATCCGGTGCGTCTTGGTGTTGACCGTGCTCACCATGGCCGAGCCGATGGTGAAGGTGTTGCTGCTGTTCGCGGTGGTCCACAGGCCCTTGTGCGTCTCGATGCCGGCGATGTCCGCCGTGACGCTGACCTTGGTGCCAGGGGTCCAGTACGTGGCGGGCCGCCAGACGAGCTGGCGACCGTCCAGCCAGCCCCACTCGCCCTTCATGGCCGGCGTGGACGTGACGCTCACCCGGCGCTCGACGTCCGCCCGCTTGTCCTCGTCGACGGCGGTGACGAACTGCACGACCACGGGCATGCCGACGCCGACGGCGCCGGACGAGGACGGGATGATCCCGTAGTTCGCCGTGTCCTTGGGTGTGAGGGTGGTCAGCTCGGACGTCGTCGTCGTGGGGAGGCCAGCCGCGTTGACCGCCGTCGCGGTGACCCGGTAGGTCGTTTCCGGCTGCAGCGCCGCCGTCGCCGTCCAGCGGCTGCGGTCACGGCTCAGCGTGCCGTCGACCTTCGTGCCGTCGGCCGCCGTGAGCCGGACCTGCCGGATCGTGCCGCCGGCCGCCGCGACCTCGACCGCGGCGTCCGGGCGCACCTTGGTGGCGCCGTCCGCTGGGGTGACCTGGAGAGTGGCCGGCGCGACGGTGCTGGACGACGGGCTCGAGCTCGCGGAGGGGGTGCCCTCGGCCGCGGCCTGCGGGGTGACGGACTGGCACGCGGACGCGGTGAGCGCGGCGACGAGCGCCACCGCCGACCAGGTCAGGGCGTGACGCGAGCGCCGGGCATCGCCGTGCTCAGCGTTGGCCGTGGTGCTCGGACGGCGCTGCTCGTCGCGCGCCTGGTAGCGGAACTCCCGCACGTCGTGTCCCCCATGGAGGTCTCGTGGTCTGGTCGGTGGCTCACCTGACCAGACGCGCGAGCGACCGATCAGGTTGCCCCGACGACCCCTCCACTGTAAGGCACTCCGGCACCCGGGTCAGTGAGCGTGCGCGCCGCGCCAGTACTCGAAGACCCAGCCGACCAGGGCCAGCGACCCCAGGCCGATACCGATGTACATCAGCCACCAGCCCACCGCCAGGCCCATGAACACCAGCGCACCGGAGAATGCCAGGGGCAGTGGCCACCAGCTGTGCGGGGAGAAGAAGCCGTACTCCCCCGCGCCGGCCTCGATCGGCGCCGCCGGGTCGTCCTCGGGACGCGCGTCGATGTGCCGTGCGGTGAACCACAGGTACCAGCCGATCATCGCAGCCAGCCCCGCGGTCAGGAACAGCGAGACCGGACCGACCGGCTCGTTCCAGTGCGTGAGGATCCCGTAGATCACGCCGATGGGAGCGAAGAAGAACGTCCCGGCGCCGAACAGCCAGCTCTCGACCTTCACCTCAGTGCTCCCCGTCGCGCCGGTCGGTCTGGTTGTCGGGCATGCCGTTACCGCCGCCCCGCGATGCCGTGCTGTCCGGCTCCCTGGCCCCGACGAGATCGGGCTCGCCGTACAGCTCGTCGAGCACGTTCTTGTCGGGCGTCGGGCCGTCGAGCAACGCGACCTCGGGGTGGTGCAGGTCGAACGCCGGGCGCTCGGAGCGGATGCGCGGGATGCTCGTGAAGTTGTGCCGCGGCGGCGGGCACGAGGTCGCCCACTCCAGCGAGGCGCCGTAGCCCCACGGGTCGTCGACCTCCACCAGCGGCGCGGTGCGCCAGGTCTTCCACACGTTGTAGAGGAACGGCAGCGTCGAGGCGCCGAGCAGGAACGCGCCGACGGTGGATACCTGGTTCTCCCAGGTGAAGCCCTCACCGGCGAAGTAGTCGGCGTAGCGACGCGGCATGCCCTCGACGCCGAGCCAGTGCTGGATCAGGAACGTCGTGTGGAAGCCGATGAACAGCATCCAGAAGTGGACCTTGCCCAGGGTCTCGTCGAGCATCCGTCCGGTGAACTTCGGCCACCAGAAGTAGAAGCCGGCGAACATCGCGAACACCACGGTGCCGAACACGACGTAGTGGAAGTGCGCGACCACGAAGTAGGAGTCGGTGACGTGGAAGTCGAGTGCCGGGCTGGACAGGATGATGCCGGTCAGGCCGCCGAAGAGGAAGGTGACCAGGAACCCGATCGACCACAGCATCGGTGTCTCGAACGTCAGCTGGCCGCGCCACATGGTGCCGATCCAGTTGAAGAACTTCACGCCCGTGGGGATGGCGATGAGCATCGTCATGAAGGCGAAGAACGGCAGGAGTACCTGGCCGGTCGCGTACATGTGGTGCGCCCAGACGGTGACCGACAGGCCGGCGATGGCGATGGTGGCGAAGACCATCCCCTTGTAGCCGAACAGCGGCTTGCGGCTGAACACCGGGATGATCTCGCTGATGATGCCGAAGAACGGCAGCGCGATGATGTAGACCTCGGGGTGGCCGAAGAACCAGAACAGGTGCTGCCACAGCATCGCCCCGCCGTTGGCCGGGTCGTAGATGTGCGCGCCGAGCCGCCGGTCTGCGCCCAGGGCGAGCAGCGCGGAGGCCAGGACGGGGAACGCCATGAGCACCAGCACGGAGGTGATCAGGGTGGTCCAGGTGAACAGCGGCATCCGGAACATCGTCATGCCGGGCGCGCGCATGCAGACGATCGTGGTGATGAAGTTGACGGCGCCGAGGATCGTGCCGAAGCCGGCGAAGGCCAGACCGAACACCCACAGGTCGGCGCCCAGGCTGGGCGAGTACGCCAGGCTCGACAGCGGCGAGTAGGCGGTCCAGCCGAAGCCGGCCGCGCCCTGCGGGGTCAGGAACCCGATGCTGGCGATGATGCCGCCGAACAGGTACAGCCAGTAGGCGAACATGTTGAGCCGGGGAAACGCGACGTCCGGCGAGCCGATCTGCAACGGCATGAGCGCGTTGGCGAACGCCGCGAACAGCGGCGTCGCGAACAGCAGCAGCATGATCGTGCCGTGCATGGTGAACAGCTGGTTGTACTCCTCGGGGTTGCGCACGATCTGCAGCCCCGGCGTGAACAGCTCGGCCCGGATCAGCAGGGCGAGCACGCCACCGATCAGGAAGAAGATGAAGGAGGTGATGAAGTAGAGGTTGGCGATCACCTTGTGGTCGGTGCTCGTCACCCACTTCACGACCGTGCGCCCCAGCGTGGGGCGCGCCGGCTCCACCCAGTCGGCCTCGCGGTACGCCGTGGTCATCAGTTGCCTCCCACGTTCGGGATCTTCGCGCGCTCACCGGGCGCGAGCTGCTCGAGGTTGAGCGAGTCGGGCAGCAGGCCGGTCTGGCCGCGCGCCTTGAGCTCTGCCATGTGCTGGTCGTACTCGGCCTGCGGCACCACGTGGACCTCGAAGAGCATCTGCGAGTGGTAGGCGCCGCACAGCTCGGCGCACTTGCCGCGGTAGGTGCCGACGGTGTCGGGCGTGACCTGGAAGGTGTTGACCCGGCCGGGCAGCATGTCCATCTTCATCAGGAAGGCGGGCACCCAGAACGAGTGGATGACGTCGCGCGAGGTGAGCACGAACTGCGTGGAACGGTCGACCGGCAGGTACAGCACCGGCGCCTTCTCCTGGTCGACCTCGTTGCCGGTGAGCGGGGTCTGCACCGTCGACTCGTAGACGTCGTTCGACAGGTAGTTGAAGTCCCAGGCCCAGCGCTTGCCGACCACGTTGACGACGTTGTCGGGGTTGGCCGACACCTTGAGCAGCGCCGTCTCGTCGCGCGCGGTGTAGAAGAACAGCACGCCGATCATGAACAGCGGCACGACCGAGTAGAGGATCTCGATCGGCAGGTTGTAGCGCAGCTGCACCGGCAGGGTGTCGTCGTCCTTGCGCTTGCGGTAGGCGACCACGGCGAAGATCGTCAGACCCCAGACCAGCACACCGACCAGCAGCGCGGCGATCCACGAGCCCACCCAGAGCTGGGTGATGCGGCCGGTCTCGGTGGTGACGCCCTGCGGCAGGAAGCCGCGCTCGGTGGTGGCCGAGCACCCGCTCAGGGCGAGGCCGGCACCCGCAGCCAGCAGAGCCAGCCGGGTCACCGGCCGCCCACGCCGGGGACGCGATCGGGGGAGCTGACGCACGGCGCACCTTTCGGACGGATCCCTCGGCGTGACCTGGCGCGGCGAGCACGCCGACACGGGGCAGGACACTGCCTCTCGAACAGGCGACAACCTACCGCAGCACCCCCACCGGGCTCGGGGAGGGTGGGACTAGCGTGGCGCACGTGCCGACCGTCCCTGAGCGCCCCCGTCGGGTGCTGCTCGACGCCGCCGCTCCCCCGCTGTCGGCGGCGGCGCGCGAGGCGCTGGTGGGCGCGCTGGACGACGGATGGGCCGACCCGCGGCGGCTGCACGCCGAGGGACGACGGGCCCGGGCCCTGCTGGACGGCGCGCGCGAGGCGGTGGCCGGCGTCCTGGGTGTCCGCCCCGACGAGCTGTCGTTCGCGCCGTCCGCCACCGTGGCCCGTCAGAGCGGCCTGCGCGGGCTGCTGCACGGGCGGCGCCGGGCCGGTGACCACCTGCTGCTGAGCGCCGTCGAGCACTCCGCGCTGCTGCACACCGGCGAGTGGCACGCCGCGCGCGGTGGACGCACCAGCGTGCTGCCGGTCGACCGGGCGGGCCGGGTCGAGCTCGACCCGTTGCGCGCGGCGGTGGCGACCGAGGGAGTGGCGGCGCTCTGCCTCCAGGCCGCCAACGGTGAGGTCGGCACCCGCCAGCCGCTGGCCCCGGTGGCCGAGGCCTGCGCGCGCGGCGGCGTGCCGCTGCTGGTCGACGCGGGGTCGGTGGTCGGCCGCGACGTCCGGCCGGCCGTGGGCGACGTCCTGGTGGCCGACCCCCGGTCGTGGGGCGGCCCACCCGGCGTCGGCGTGCTGGTCGTACGCACCGGCGTCCGCTGGCGTTCGGACGGCCCCAGCGACGAGCACGAACAGGGCCGGCTGCCCGGTGAGCCGGACCTGCCGGCGGTGCTCGGTGCCGCGGCGGGGCTGCTCGACGCCGAGCAGCACCGCGAGCGACGGGCCACGCTGGCCGTCGAGCTGGTCGACCGGCTGCGTGCCTGCGCCGCGACCATCCCGGACACCGACGTCGTCGGCGACCCGCACGACCGGCTGCCACACGTGGTCACCTTCTCCAGCCTGTTCGTCGACGGCGAGGCGCTGGTCCACGAGCTGGACCGGCGGGGCTTCGCGGTCGCGAGCGGGTCGGCCTGCACGGCGAGCACGCTGGAGCCGAGCCACGTGCTGGCCGCGATGGGTGTGCTGACGCACGGGAACGTCCGGGTGACGCTGCCGCTCGAGCCGTCCGCGGCCGACGTCGAGGCCTTCTGCGCGGTGCTGCCGGGCGCGGTGGCCCGGGTGCGGGCCCTGCTCGGTGTCGAGCAGCTGTGAGCGAGGTCGGAGCCGAGCCCCTCGTCGTCGACGCGCGTGGCCTGCGCTGCCCGCTGCCGGTGATCCGGCTGGCCCAGGCCGCGGCCGACCTGCCGCCGGGGTCCGAGCTCGTCGTCCTGGCGACTGACCCCGCGGCCGCCCACGACGTGCCCGCGTGGGCCCGGATGCGCGGGCACGAGGTGCTCGGCTCGCGGACGACGGATGACGGGCTCGAGCTGCGGGTCCGCCTCGGCGGGGCTGCGGCCGACTGAAGGATCCTTCCCGGTGCGCGGGAAGGATCCTTCGCTTCGATGCCCGGCTCAGCCGCGGAAGGCCGGCGGCAGGTCGAGCCGGAGCGCGAGCCGCAGCCGGCGCAGGTACTCGGCTCGCGGTACGTCGACGACGCCGAGGGTGGCGAGGTGCTCGGTGCGCCACTGGACGTCGAGCAGCCGGTGGCCGGCGTCCGCCCCCTCGTTCATCAGGTCGACCAGGGCGACGACGGCGACCTTCGAGGCGTCGCGAACCCGGTGGAACATCGACTCGCCGGCGAACAGGCCGCCGATCGCCAGCCCGTACAGCCCGCCGGCCAGCTCGCCGTCGCGCCAGCACTCGACCGAGTGCGCCCAGCCGAGCTCGTGCAGCCGCTGGTAGGCGACCGCAACCTCCGGCGTGATCCACCTGCCTTCACGGGCGGGGTCGGCGCACCCGCGCACCACGTCGGCGAACGCGGTGTCGACCCGGATCTCGAAGCGCGGCACCGCTCGGCGCAGCGACCGGCTGACCAACAGCCCGTCCAGCGGCAGCACGCCGCGCGGATCGGGCGACCACCAGCCGAGCGGAGGTCGTCCACCGCTGCCCACCCCCATCGGGAACAGCCCGCGACGGTAGGCCGCCAGCACGGTGCCCGGCTCGAGGTCGGCGCCCACCCCGGCCAGGTCCTCGCCCGGGTCAGGGTCGACGTCCAGGTCCCACGGGGACGGCGGTGGCTCGACCGGTGGCACAGCGGGACCGCTCGTCAGCTGGCCGGCTAGGCCCGGTTGATGGCGACGTGCGCGGCGATCTCGCCTGCGGCCTCGACGCCGTACGCGTCGGTGAACCTGGCGAGGAAGCCGCCGCGGCCCAGCTCGTACTCCTGGGTGCCGATGGTCTCGATGACGTACGTCGCGAGCATGGCCCCGAGCTGGGCGCTGCGGGTGAGCGAGAGGTCCCAGGACTGCCCGGCGAGGAAGCCCGCCCGGAACGCGTCGCCCACCCCGGTGGGGTCGGCCTTGCGCAGCTCGCGGGCGACGGGCACCTCGATGACCGGCTCGCCCAGCCGCTCGATGCGCACGCCCTTGGCGCCGAGGGTGGTCACCCTCGTGCCGACCCGGTCGAGGATCTCGGCTGCACTCCAGCCGGTCTTCTGCTCGGTGAGCGAGGCCTCGTACTCGTTGCTGAACAGGTACTGCGCGCCCTGGATGAGCTCGCGGATGAACGGCCCGTCGGCGAACGCCAGCTGCTGCGAGGGATCGGCCGCGAAGGCGTAGCCGCGGGCCCGGCACTCCTCGGTGTGCCGCAGCATGGCCTCCGGGTCGTTGGCCCCGATGAGCACCAGATCGAGGCCGCCGCGGGCCTGCGCGAGGGGGGCCAGCTCGATGTCCCGTGCCTCGCTCATCGCGCCGGCGTAGAAGGATGCGATCTGCGCCTGGTCGGTGTCGGTGGTGCACACGAACCGCGCTGTGTGCCGCAGCTCGCTGGTGCGCACCCCGCCGCAGTCGACGCCGTGCCGCTCCAGCCAGGCCCGGTAGTCGACGAAGTCCGCGCCGACCGAGCCCACCAGGAGTGGACGGAGGCCGAGGTTGGCCAGGCCGAACGCGATGTTGGCCGCCACCCCGCCCCGGCGCACATCCAGCTCTTCGACGAGGAACGACAGCGAGAGCTTGTCGAGCTGCTCGACGACGAGGGAGTCGGCGAACCGGCCCGGGAAGGTCATCAGGTGGTCGGTGGCGATGGAGCCGGTGATCGCAATCTGCACGGCGGCGACACTACCGTCCGGTAGTCATGGAGTACCCGTCGGTAACGGCCTACGGTCGAGCCATGAGCACCCCAGCGGTCGTCCCTGGACCGAGATCGGCCCTCGACGAGGGCAGCGTCCACGACCTGTGCCTCGACGGCGCGCAGGTGGTCCTGCCGGTGACAGTCCCCCGGCCGCAGCCGCGCCGTGCGCCCTACGACGTGATCGTCGTCCCGGATGACGCTCCCGCCCTGATGGCTGGGCTGTCGCAGTACGGCTCCTGAACCACCTGCTCCTCCCCCGTCCCACTTCACCCTGCGGTGATCATGCACGTTCGCCCCGAGCCGGCCGGCCCGCGCGGGGCGAACGTGCATGATCACGGCGGGGTTGGGGGGTGGGGGGACGACGAAGGGCCGCCCCGGTGTGGGACGGCCCTTCCTCGCGCCCCGGTCGCCCGGGGGTCAGGTCGTGGTCAGCTGAAGCTGTCGCCGCACGCGCAGCTGCTGCCGGCGTTCGGGTTGTCGATCGTGAAGCCCTGCTTCTCGATCGTGTCGGCGAAGTCGATGGAAGCTCCGCCGAGGTACGGCGCGCTCATCCGGTCGACGACGACCTCGACGCCGCCGAAGGTCTCGACCAGGTCGCCGTCGAGCTCGCGCTCGTCGAAGTAGAGCTGGTAGATCAGGCCTGAGCAGCCGCCGGGCTGGACGCCGATCCGCAGCCGCAGGTCGTCGCGGCCCTCCTGCTCGAGCAGGCTCTTGACCTTCTGCGCCGCCACGTCGGTCAGCACCACGCCGTGCGCGGGCGCGTCGACGACGGACTGGTCGGTGGTCTGGGTGGTGTCGGTCATTCGGGATCCCCACTCGTTGACATGTCGATCAGGCGGTCATCGTCGGCAACCACCGGTGCGGCTCCCGTGTTCCCGGTCGGGCTGCGGCAGCTGCACTGGTACCAGCGTACGTCAGCGCGACCAGGTGCGGGCGACCCGGCGGGCCCGGGCCGTCAGCGTGCCGCCGGGGTCCGCCCCGATCTCGGCCAGTCGGCCGGGCCGGTCGGCAACCGCGTAGGCACCCGAGACGCCGAGGTTGAGCACCTCCCGGCGCCCCACCTCGACCTCGAGCGCGACCACCACCGTCGGCACACCCACCTCGAGCGCCTCCGACGCCACAGACGCGACCACCCCCGCCCGCATCGACTCCCAGCGCAGCACCGCCTCCCCCGTGACGACCAGGTCGGCGCCGTGCAACCGCTCGGCGAAGCCGGTCGCGTCGAGCACCGCGCGCACGCCGTCCACGCGTCGCGCGCCCAGCAGCATGAGCGCGAAGCCGATCCCGCCCCCGGCACCTGCACCGGCCGAGGCGGCGAGTCCGCTGCCGCCGAGCGAGCGACCGGCGACCAGCGAACGCTGGGCCAGGTCGGCGTAGACCCCGAGCGCGGCCTCCAGCATCTGGGCCTGCTCGGGGGTTGCACCGCGCCGCTGGGCGTCCGTGGCGCTCGCGCCGTGGAACCCAAGCAGCGGCAGGTCCGCCGCCGTCGCTGCCACCAGCTCGACCCCGCGCAGCCGCTCGCGCGCCTGCACCAGACCCGCGAACGCGCCGTCCTCGAGCATCGCGAGCGCCCCGCCACCCGAGGCGAGCTCCTCCGGCGCGCCGACCCCGAGCCCGTGCAGCAGACCGGCGCCCCCGTCGTGCGACGCCGTGTCACCGACCCCGACGACGACCCGCCGTTCGCCGTCCTGCGTGGCGGCGTGGATCAGCTCCCCCAGCCCCACGCTCGTTGCCCGCCACGGGTCACGCTCGGCGGGGCCGAGCAGGTGCGTGCCGCACGCCTGCGCCGCCTCGATGTACGCCGTGCGGCTGCCGTCCGGCTCGGTGACGACGAGGACGGTGGCCGGCACCGGATCACCGAGCGGCCCGGTGACGGTGACCGGCACCAGCTCGCCGCCGCGCGCGGCCAGCACGACGTCGACGAATCCGGGTCCGCCGTCCGACAGCGGGCAGGTCGTCACGACGTCGGACGGCGCATGCTCGGCCCAGCCCGCCGCGATGGCCTCGGCCGCCTGGCCGGCAGCCAGGTGACCGGCGAAGGTGTCAGGGGCGATCAGCACGCGCACCCGAGGATCCTCCCAGGTCGGGCCCGCCGAGCGGCACGGCGCAGGTGCCCCGCCGGGCCTGTGCGACGATTTGCGGGTGAGCACCTTCGCCGAACCGGCTCCGACTCCCGCCGCGCTGCTGCTGCTGGGGCGCGGTCGCGACCTCGACAGCGAGCGCGGCGTCGAGTGCCCCGGCGACCTGCCCGCGCCGTCCGACCCGGGGCTGGTGGAGCGGGCCCGGGCGGCGAAGGCCGCCCTCGGCGACCAGGTGTTCGTGCTGGGTCACCACTACCAGCGGGACGAGGTCATCGAGTTCGCTGACGTCACCGGCGACTCGTTCAAGCTGGCCCAGCAGGCAGCGGCCCGGCCGCAGGCTCCGTACATCGTCTTCTGCGGCGTGCACTTCATGGCCGAGAGCGCCGACGTCCTCACCGCCGAGCACCAGCAGGTCGTGCTGCCGGACCTGGCGGCGGGTTGCTCGATGGCCGACATGGCGGCGATCAGCCAGGTCGAGGACGCGTGGGACGACCTGGTCGACGCGGGTGTGGCGGACGACGTGGTGCCCGTCTCGTACATGAACTCGACCGCCGCGATCAAAGCCTTCACCGGACGGCACGGCGGCACCATCTGCACGTCGTCCAACGCGCGCACCGCGCTGGAGTGGGCCTTCGAGCAGCGGCCGCAGGGCCAGGGCAAGGTGCTGTTCCTGCCCGACCAGCACCTGGGCCGCAACACGGCGGTGCTCGAGCTGGGCCTCTCGCTCGGCGACTGCGTGCTCTACGACCCGCACAAGCCGCTCGGCGGGCTGACCCGTGAGCAGCTGCAGCAGGCCCGGATGATCCTGTGGCGCGGGCACTGCTCGGTGCACGGCCGGTTCAGTCTCGAGTCGGTGCGCGACGTGCGCGAGCGGGTGCCCGGCGTCCAGGTGCTGGTGCACCCCGAGTGCCGGCACGAGGTGGTCTCGGCGGCCGACCACGTGGGCTCGACCGAGAAGATCATCCAGACGCTGGAAGCCGCGCCGGCCGGATCGTCGTGGGCGCTGGGCACCGAGCTCAACCTGGTGCGCCGGCTGGCTCGCGAGCACGCCGACAAGCAGGTGGTCTTCCTCGACAAGAGCGTGTGCTTCTGCTCGACCATGAACCGGATCGACCTGCCGCACCTGGTGTGGTCGCTCGAGTCGCTGGTCGCCGGGCGCGTGGTCAACCGGATCCAGGTCGAGCCGGACGTCGCGCACTGGGCCCGCGTCGCCCTCGACCAGATGCTCGCCCTGCCCGGCGTCACGTCCAAGGACTGACCCGCCCGGCCGGACGGTCCGCAGGCACCCTGGTGGGGTGAGTGCCGTGTTGCGGGGTTAGGGGCGGAGGGTCGCGAGGCGCTCGAGCAGCACGGCCTCGGCCAGGCAGACCCGCTCGAACTCGGCCAGGTGCAGGCTCTCGTTCGCGCCGTGCGCCCGCGTGTCGGGGTCCTCCACGCCGGTCACCAGGATCGCGGCGTCCGGGAAGATGGCGACGAAGTCGGCGATGAACGGGATCGAGCCGCCGATGCCCATGTCGACCGGCTCGACCCCCCAGGCGTCCGCGAACGCTGCCCGCGCGGCCTCGTACGCCGGTCCGGTCACGTCCGCCGAGAAGGGCTGGCCGGTCTCGCGCATCGTCACCTCGACCTTCGCCCCCCATGGCGCGTTCGCCCGCAGGTGGTCAGCGAGCAGCTCATAGGCCTGAGCGGCGTCCTGGCCCGGCGCGACACGCATCGAGATCTTGGCCTTCGCCTTGGGCGCCAACGTGTTCGAGGCCTTGGCGGTGGACGTCGCGTCGAGCCCGACGATGGTCAGCGCCGTCCTGGTCCACAGCCGCGAGGTGAGCGAGCCCTCGCCGATCAGGGCGACTCCGTCGAGCACCCCGGCGTCCGCGCGCAGCTGCTCCTCGGTGAGGTCGAGGTCAGCGGCCTCACCATTCACCAGCCCTTGCACCGCAACGTTTCCGGCGTCGTCATGCAGCGTGGCCAGCAGCCGCACCATCGCGGTCAGGGCGTCGATCGCCGCACCGCCGTACATGCCGCTGTGCACGGCGTGATCGAGCGTGCGCACGTCGACGTACGCCTCGACCAGCCCGCGCAGGCTCGTGGTGAGTGCCGGGACGCCGATCTTCCAGTTGCTGGAGTCGGCCAGCACCAGGACGTCGGCTGCCAGCCGGTCGCGGTGCGCCGCGAGCAGCCGGCCCAGCGACGGCGAGCCGGACTCCTCTTCGCCCTCGACGAACACCGTGATCCCGACCGGCGGGTGGCCGCCGTGCGCACGGATCGCCGCCAGGTGGGCCATGACGCCGGCCTTGTCGTCCGCCGCGCCCCGGCCATACAGCCGCCCGTCGCGCTCGGTGGGCTCGAACGCCGGCGACGTCCACTCGGCGTCGTCGCCGGGGGGCTGCACGTCGTGGTGGGCGTACAGCAGCACGGTAGGTGCGCCCTCGGGGCCGGGCAGGTGGCCGACGACGGCCGGGGCACCGCCCTCGCGCAGCAGCTCGACGTCCTGCAGGCCGGCCGCGCGCAGCAGGTCGGCGACGGCGTCGGCGCTCTGCGACACCGGCTCCTGGTCGAAGGCCAGCTCGGACACGCTCGGGATGCGCACCAGGGTCTCGAGCTCGCGGCGTACCTGCGGCATCTCGCGGGCAACGGCCTCGCGCAGGGTCGCGAGTCGGTCGGCGGACAGCTCGCTGGTGCGGTCAGTGCTGGACGTCATGCGGATCAGCCTAGCCAGGCGTAGCGTGCCCGCCGTGACCGAGCAGGGGGACGACGCGGGTTCCGAGAGCACCCTCACCATCCTGGTGGCGTTGCTGGCCAACGCCGGTATCGCGGTCGCCAAGGGCGTGGCCGCGCTCGTGTCCGGCTCGGCGGCGATGGCCGCCGAGACCGCGCACTCGGTCGCCGACACCGCGAACGAGCTCATCCTGCTCTTCGCGCTGCGCAGCAGCCGCCGCCCGCCCGACCGGGAACGGCCGCTGGGCTACGGCCCCGAGCGGTTCTTCTGGTCGTTCGTCGCCGCCGTCTCGATCTTCGTCTCCGGTGCCGTCTTCGCGGCGGTCGAAGGGGTGCGCGCGCTGCTCGGCTCCGGCGAGGAGGCCGCCGGACTCACGCTCTCGTCCGTGGTGCTGGGCGTGTCGTTCGTGCTCGAGGGGATCAGCTGGGTGCGGGCGGCGCAGCAGATCCGCTCGCAGGCCGTCGAGCACCACCAGTCGGTGCGCGAGCTGCTGGCATCGACCGACGACCCCACCGTGAAGACCGTGTTCTACGAGGACACGGCCGCCCTCATCGGCATCGTGCTCGCCTTCGCCGGCGTGTGGCTGCACCACCTGACCGGCTCGGCCGTGCCGGACGCGGTCGCCTCGCTGCTGATCGCCGGACTGCTGGCGACGGTGGCGTTCCTGCTCGCGCGCACCAACAAGAACCTCCTCGTGGGCAGCCAGGCCGATCCCCGGCTGGTCCGGGCGGTCGGGCAGTGGCTGTCCGAGCGACCCGAGGTCGACGCCGTCGTGGACCTGCTCACCCAGCGGATCGGCACGGACCAGGTCCTGGTCTGCGCGCGGCTGGACTTCGCGGACGACCTGGACGCCCCCGCGCTGGAGTCGGCCGCGCTGGAGATGGACCGCGGGCTGCGCGAGCGCTTCCCGGACGTCGCCGAGGTGTTCCTCGAGCCGGTGCCGCGCCACGACCAGCAGCTGCGGGCGACAGTCCGGGCACGCTACGGCGAGCGGGGCGCTGCCGCGCTGGAACGCAGCGGTCGGCTGCCCGGGTAGGCTCGGTGGGTGCTCGGACGACGTAAGAACATCCAGGACGACGCTCCGGCGACCCCTGACGGACCCGGCAAGAACCGCCCCACCCCCAAGCGTCGCGACGTGCAGGCGGCCCGCAAGCAGCCGCTCGTCCCGACGGCGCGGCCCACCGGCAAGGCCGCTCGCGGCGCCGCCGGCAAGGCCGCTCGCGAGGCCGCCCGCGAGGAGCGGGTCGCCGCCCGCCAACGGATGATGTCCGGGGACGAGCGCTATCTCGGCGCGCGCGATCGCGGCCCGGTGCGCCGCTTCGCCCGCGACTACGTCGACTCGCGCTGGAACCTCGGCGAGCTGCTGCTGCCGGTGATGGTCGTCGTGCTCCTGCTCTCGTTCCTGAGCAGCTCGCTGCAGAGCAAGAACCCCGGTCTCTACGGCGGGGTGCTCGCCGTCACGTACGTCATGGTGCTGATGTCCGCGGTCGACGCGTTCTGGATGTCGGTGCGGCTGAAGAAGTCCGCGCGGGCCAAGTTCGGGGACGACGTGGAGCTCAAGGGCATCAGCTGGTACGCCGTCATGCGTGCCTTCCAGCTGCGGCGTACGCGGGTGCCACGAGCCGGCGTCAAGCGCGGCGAGCTACCGAGCTAGTGAGCACGGGGGGCAACACCTTCGCCGGGGGGCGCGAGCCGTGGCTCACCCGGCAGGGCAACCTGCGCAACGTCGTGCGGCAGGAGCTGGTCAGCCGCCAGCTCACCCGGCACCTGCCGTCCACGCCCGCCCGGGTGCTGGACGTCGGCGCCGGGCAGGGCACCCAGGCGGTGCGGCTGGCCCGGCTCGGGTACGACGTCGTCGCCGCCGAGCCGGACGACGGCATGCGGGCCGCCTTCGCCGAGACCGTCGCCGCCGAGCCGACGGACGTCCGGGCCAGGCTGGAGTCGGTGGCGGTCGGCACCGGCGAGCTCGCTGCGATGTATTCGCCAGGCAGCTTCGACGTGGTGCTCTGCCACGGCGTCCTGATGTACCTGCCGGCGGCCGGCCCCACCGTGGTGGCGCTCAGCGACCTGGTGGCGCCCGGCGGCGTGCTGTCGCTGCTGGCCCGCAACGCGGACGGGATGGCCCTGCGCCCGGGCCTGCGGCGACAGTGGGCCGACGTCCTCGACCTGCTGGACGAGTCGCAGAACCCGAGCCCGCACTACGTGAACGAGCTCGGCGTGCGCGCCCGCGCCGACCGGCTCGAGGAGCTCGCGTCGTACGTGTCGGGCCGGCGCATGCACGTCGAGGCCTGGTACGGCGTCCGGGTGCTCACCGACGGCGTCCCCGTCGACGAGCCGGTGCCGGATGACCCGGACGAGCTCGCCGCACTGCTGGACGCCGAGGAGCGGGTCGGGCGCACCGACCCCTATCGGCGGGTCGCCACGCTGCTGCACCTCGTCGGGCGACGCCCGGCCGTGGCGTCCGACTGACCCTGCGCGGGGCCGCGGGTGCCAGCCGCTTTCGGGAGCCGCCCGTGCGCGCCGGTGCGACGCCACCTAGGGTCGGGATCATGGACTTCCGCTACCTGGGCAACTCCGGCCTCAAGATCTCCGAGATCACCTACGGCAACTGGCTCACCCACGGCTCGCAGGTCGAGAACGACGTCGCCACGCAGTGCGTGCACGCCGCGCTCGACGCGGGCATCACGACCTTCGACACCGCCGACGCGTATGCGAACACCAAGGCGGAGACGGTGCTCGGTGACGCGCTCGCCGGCCAGCGCCGCGAGTCGCTCGAGATCCTGACCAAGGTCTACTGGCCGACCGGCCCGGCCGGCCCCAACGACAGCGGCCTGTCGCGCAAGCACATCATGGAGTCGATCAACGGCTCGCTGAAGCGGCTGAAGACCGACTACGTCGACCTCTACCAGGCCCACCGCTACGACACCGAGACGCCGCTCGAGGAGACGATGCAGGCGTTCGCGGACGTTGTGCGGCAAGGCAAAGCGCTCTACATCGGCGTCAGCGAATGGACCGCCGACCAGATCCGTGCCGGTCACGCGATGTCGAAGGAGCTCGGCTTCCAGCTCGTGTCGAGCCAGCCGCAGTACTCGATGCTGTGGCGCGTGATCGAGGCCGAGGTGGTGCCGACGTGCCGCGAGCTCGGGATCAGCCAGGTCGTGTGGTCGCCGATCGCCCAGGGCGTGCTCACCGGCAAGTACCGCCCGGGGCAGCCGCCGCCCGAGGGCTCACGCGCCACCGACACCGCAGGCGGCGCCGACATGGTCAAGCGGTTCCTGGACGACGACGTCCTCACCCGCGTGCAGCAGCTGGCGCCGGTGGCCGACGACCTGGGGTTGAGCATGGCCCAGCTGGCCATCGCGTGGGTGCTGCAGAACGACAATGTCGCCACCGCACTGGTCGGTGCCTCGCGTCCCGAGCAGGTGCACGAGAACGTCAAGGCGGCCGGCGTGACGATCCCGGCCGAGGCGATGGAGCGCATCGACGCGGCACTGGGCGACGTCGTCCAGACCGACCCGGGCCTTACGGCGCAGAACGCCCCGACGACCCGCCCGAGCTGACGGTGGCCACCCTCACCCACGACGAAGCGGTCGAGCGACATGCACAGCTGTCGGTGCACTCGTACGAGGTCGACCTTGACCTGACCGGCGCGGCGACCGACCCGACGTTCACCTCGAGCGTCGTGGTCGACTTCGACGCGTCGTCCGACTGGACGTTCGTCGAGATCAAGGCGGACGAGATCCTGAGCGCTGAGCTCAACGGGACGGCCGTCGACACCCGTGCCTGGGACGACGGACGGCTGCCGCTGACCGGCCTCGGCGAGCGCAACCGCCTCGTGGTGCACGCCCGATACGCCTACTCCCGCACCGGTGAGGGCCTGCACCGCTACACCGACCCCGAGGACGACCGGGTCTACCTGTACAGCCAGGCCTTCCTCGACGACGCCCCACGAATGTTCGCCTGCTTCGACCAGCCGGACCTCAAGGCGCCGTTCACCGTCTCGGTCTCGGCGCCGCCCGAGTGGACCGTGCTGGCCAACGCCGGCGGCGAGCAGACCACGCCGGGGCGGTGGGAGTTCGCGACCACGCCGCCCATCTCGACGTATCTGTTCGCGGTCGTGGCCGGGCCGTACTTCGGCGTGCGGCAGGAGTACGACGGCATCGAGATGGGCGTGTGGGCACGCCAGTCGTGGGCACCGCACCTCGACACGGCGCGGCTGCTCGACACCACCCGGATCGGCTTCGACTACTTCCAGTCGCTGTTCGACGTCCGGTACCCGTTCGGCAAGTACGACCAGGTCTTCGTGCCCGAGTTCAACGCGGGCGCGATGGAGAACCCGGGCCTGGTGACCTTCCGCGACGAGCACTACCTGCAGCGCGGGACGGTGACCGACGACGACCGGGAGGAGGTCGCCAACACCCAGCTGCACGAGCTGGCGCACATGTGGTTCGGCAACCTGGTGACGATGCGCTGGTGGGACGACCTGTGGCTCAACGAGTCCTTCGCCGAGTACATGGCCTTCCGCGCCGTCGCCGAGGCCACGCCGTTCACCGGCTCGTGGACGACGTTCCTGGCCAAGCGCAAGACCTGGGGCTACCGAGCCGACCAGCTCTCAACCACCCACCCGGTGGCGGGTCGAGCGGACGACACGGCAGCCGCGCTGCTCAACTTCGACGGCATCTCGTACGCCAAGGGCGCCTCCGCCCTGCGCCAGCTGGTCGCGTGGGTCGGTGACGACGCCTTCGTCACCGCGCTGCGCCGGCACTTCACCGAGCACGCGTTCGCGAACGCCTCGCTCGCCGACCTGGTGAGCGCCTTGAGCGACGCCAGCGGACGCGACGTCGAGGGCTGGGCGGCGCAGTGGCTGCGCACCAGCGGGGTGAGCACGTTCGAGGTCGGCGCCGAGGTCCAGGCCGGCGCTGGCGCAGGCTCTGGCGCCGGGGCGGACGGGCAGCGCTACGCGCGGGTGCTGCTGCGGCAGCAGGCACCGGGCGGACCGCGTCCGCACCGGCTGCGCCTCGGCCTCTACGACCTGCACGGCGACGCGCTGCGGCTGCGCGAGAGTCTCGCCGTCGACGTCCCGCCCGAGGCCGAGCTCGAGATCGGCGAGCTGGCCGGGCGTGAGGTGGCCGACCTGGTGCTGCCGAACGACGGCGACCTGACCTTCGCGCTGGTCGACCTCGACGACCGCTCGCTCGCCACGGTGCGCTCGCACCTGGCCGGGCTGTCCGACCCGCTCGCCCGGGCGCTGGTCTGGTTCGGCTCGGTCGAGATGGTCGCGCACGGGCGCCTGGCGCCGTCCGCCCTGGTCGACCTTGTCGTCACCGCGTCGACCGGCGACGACCCGGAGGCCGTGACGGCGCGAGTGCTGAACGACGCGGTGCTTGCGGCAGACCGGTGGACGCTGCCCGTCCTTCGCCCCGAGTTGTTGGCCACCTTGGCCGGCTGGCTGGACGGCGAGGTGCGTGCCGCGTCCCCCGGCAGCGACCGCCAGCTCGCGCTGACCCGCACCCTGGTGCGGATCACCGCCGACGTCGAGAGCCTGCGCCGGATGCTCGAGGGACACGACCTGCCCGAGGGGGTCGTGGTGGACGCCGACCTGCGCTGGCGGATGGTGCAGCGACTGGCTGCCCTGGGCGAGCTGGACGAGGTCCAGCTGGCCGCCGAGCGCGACCGCGACCGGTCGACGGCTGGCGCGACCAGCGCGCTGACGGCGCACGCGGCCATGCCGACGGCCGCGGCCAAGCAATGGGCCTGGTCGGGCGCGGTGGACGGGACGTTCAGCAACCACGAGCTGGACGCCGTGGCCGCAGGCTTCTGGGCGGTCGACCAGCACGAGCTGCTGGCGCCGTACGTCGAGCGGTTCGCCACCGACTTCCCGGACGTCGCCAGCCGCCAGTCCGCCGAGATGGTGCAGCTGTTCGGCCGCGGGCTGTTCCCCGGCACGGCGGTCGAGCCCTCGACGGTGGCCATGGCCGAGCGACTGCTCGCGACCGCGCAACTGCCCGGACCGGCGCGACGGATCGTCACCGAAGGCCGCGACCTGCTGGTTCGGGCCTTGCGCGCCCGCTCCGCAGAAGTACCCCTCCCCTGACCGACCCCACCCACTCCCTGCGGTGATCATGCACGTCCGCCCCCCACTCCCTGCGGTGATCATGCACGTCCGCCCAGGTTCGCCCCGGCTACCGGGGCGAACCTGCATGATCACCGCAGCGGTGGGGGTGCGGTGGGGGTGGGGTGATGGTGGGGTGCGGGTGAGCGCGGGGCGAACCCGCATGATCACGACAACTACTGGGCGGGGCGCAGGCTCATCGGCCCGTAGACCTCCGTCTCGCCCTCGCGCAGGTGCACCGCGTCGACGCCGGCATCGACGAGGCCGCGCCACTCCTCGCCCAGCCAGCTCTCGGCGTCCGACTGCGTGGGAAAGCCTGCGGTGGGCGCGTCCGGCGGGACGACGTCCGCACCCTCGGCGTCGACGTAGCGCCAGGTCCAGGTCTCGCTCATGACGCCGACCCTACGGGCTCACGCGTCGCGTGCCATCTCGAGCAGCGTGCCGACGGTGCGCCAGTTGCGCACCGTGCCTGCGGCCGAGAACCTGCGGTCAGCCCCCGCCGCCAGGTACGGCTTGCCCAGACCGTTGGGGGTGAGCAGGTAGACGTGGTCGCCGACCGCCTCGACCCGCGCGTCGTTGACCACGGCGCGCGAGAGATCGGCGGCCGCAGCGGCGCCCAGCGCCTGGGTCAGGAACGACACGCTGACGTGGTCGGGGTCGTCGAACGGCAACCCCTTGACCACGCGCTCGAGCTGGGCCGGCGTCCGGACGACGACCTCGACCTCGAAGCCGAACCGCTCGGCGATCACCCCGCCGAGCAGGTCGCGCACCGCGGCCGCTGAGCGCCGGCTGGACCGGAACACCAGGTTGCCGCTCGCGATGTAGCTGCGCACCCCCTCCAGCCCGGCCGCCTCGCAGGCCGCGCGCAGCTCGGCCATCGGCACCTTGCGGTGACCGCCGACGTTGATGCCACGCAACAGCGCCACCCACACCGCCACGACTCCCCCTCAGCTCTTCGAGAGGCCGGCCACGGCCCCGATCACCACGACCGCGGGCGCGGTCACGTGCTCGCGGACCATCATGGCGGCCGCCGCCGACAGCGGCGCACGGCTGATCCGCTGGCTGGGCAGTCCACCGTCCTGGACAGCGACCACCGGCGTCGTCGGGTCGAGTCCGCTCGCCAGCAGCCCGGCGGCGATCTCCGGCATGGTGTGCACGGCCATGAGGCAGACGATGGTCAGGCCACTGACAGCGAGCGCCGGCCAGTCGACCTTGCTGTCGGGATGCCCCGGCGGCAGGTGACCCGACACCACGCAGAACCCTTGTGAGACACCGCGATGCGTCACCGGCACGCCAGCCAGCTCGGGCACGGCGACGGCGCTGGTGACGCCCGGCACCACCTCGACCTCGATCCCGGCCGCCGCGCACGCCTGCACCTCCTCCATCCCGCGACCGAACACGAACGGGTCGCCGCCCTTCAGCCGGACGACGGTGCGACCCGCGAGCGCGTGCTGCACCAGCAGGTCGTTGATCGCCTCCTGTGGGGTGAACCGCCCGCGGGGCACCTTGGAGACGTCGACCACCTCGACGTCCTCGCGCAGTCCGTCGAGCGCGGCCAGGGGTGCCAGCCGGTCGACGAGGACGACGTCCGCCTCGGCGAGCCGCTCGTAGCCGCGCCGGGTCAACAGACCTGGGTCACCCGGGCCGCCGCCGACCAGCACGACGCGCCCGCCTGGTCGGCCCGGACGCGGTGGCGGCGGTCGGCCGGGCTCGGCGCGGCGGCCGTGCAGCTCGGCCTCGACCGCGGCCAGCGCGACGTCGCGCAACGCCGTGGCGCGTCGCGGGTCGCGGCCGGCCAGCACCGCGACGGTCGCCGGACCCGTGCGGGCCGTGGCCGGCGTCCAGGCCGTGGCGGCGAGCGCGTCGTCCGCGCGCGAGCACCAGGTGCGTTGCGCGCTGGCCGCCTCGACGACGGCGGCGTTCACGGCCGGCTGGTCGGTGCAGGCGAGCACCAGCCACGCCCCGTCGACGTCGCCGTCGTCGTACTCCCGCTCGGACCAGGCAAGGCGGCCGCGCTCAGCCAGGTCGTGCAGCGCGGCGCCGACCCGCGGGCTGACCAGGTGGACGTCGGCACCGGCCTCGAGCAGCGACCCGACCCGGCGCAGCGCGACCTGCCCGCCGCCCACCACCAGCACCCGTCGCCCGGCCAGCCGCAGGCCCAGCGGCAGGGGCGGCGGTTCGGCGGACGTCGGGTCGTCGGTCATCGCAGGTCAGGCGCCGAGTCGCTCACGGGCGGGACGACGACCGCGCGGGTCCAGTCCATGGTTCCTCCGTCCGGTCTCGGCTTACCAGGACGACCCTACGAGCCTGACGACCGTCGTCCAGCGCCGTCTCACAGGACGGCGCCAGGGCAGCGTCTCGGGTAGGTCCGTCCCGGGTAGTTGCCGGCCGGGTGCCGAGGGTCACATCGGCGCGCGGTGTCGTACTGCGGCGGCAGGCCGCTACAGTGTGCGGCGCACTACCCACACGCGTGACCCAGGGAAAGCCGGTCCGAATCCGGCGCTGACCCGCAACCGTAGGCCGTCTCCCCAGACGGCGAGCCGGAACGCCTGGTGATCGCGAGCGGCTCCTTCGAACCGTCGAGGTCTACGGGGCGGAGCCCGGATCACGTCGATCCGTGCCCGCCCTCGTCCCTGCACTGCGGGACGGGGGCGTTCGCGTGTCCACGGGCGCCGGATTCCGTCACGGACCCGCTCCCGAGAGGTACACATGTCCCGCACCACGACCCGCACGAGGGTCTCGTCGGGGGCCCTGCTGGCCCTCCTCTGCCTGGCGGTCGCCGGCCCCGCGTCGGCTGCCACCACCACGCCAACCACCACGCCAACCGCCTCGCCCACCACCAGTCCGACCGCTGCTACCACCAGCACGTCCAGTACGACGTCGGCCAGCACGACGGTGACGTCGAGCTCCAGCACGGCGAGCACGTCGAGCTCGGCGTCCGCCACCACGACGAAGACCGCGCCGGCAACCACGCGCGCTCGTTCCGCCCGGGTGTACGGGCTCACCGCGGCCACCGGCCCGGCGACCTCGACCGACCCGGCCGAGGTCGCCGGTGGGTACCTGGCCCGCCAGCTCGCAGCCTCCGGCGGGCACTTCGCGAACGAGTTCGGCGGCGTGGTGTACCCCGACTACGGGCTGACCCTCGACGCCGTCCTCGCACTCGACGCGGCTGGGGTCGGCCAGGACGCCGCACGCACCGCGACGACGTACGTCGCCGACCACGTGCGCAGCTACGTGAGCGGCATCGACTACGGCGGCGCCGACGAGCGCTACGCGGGCGCGCTGGCCAAGACGTTGAACGTCGCCGTCGCCCAGCAGGTCGACCCGACCGCGTTCGGCGGCCTCGACCTGGTCGCCGAGCTGCAGGCTCGCGAGGCGCCGACCGGGCGGTTCGAGGACGCGTTCGACCCGGATATCTCCGTCACCGACAACTCCAACACCTTCAGCCAGTCCTTCGCAGTGCTCGGCCTCGAGCGGGCCGGCGCCGGTGCCTCCGCGCAGTCCGTGGCGTTCCTGCGCCTGCAGCAGTGCCCGGCCGGCGGCTTCCGGCTGGCCGAGGCTGACACGGCCTGCACGGACGACGCGAGCGCCGATCCCGACAGCACGTCGCTGGCGGTGCAGGCGTTGATCGCGGCGCACGGCAGCTCGGATGCCTCGGTCGTGCGCGGGCTGAACTGGCTGACGGACCAGCAGGCCACCAGCGGTGGGTTCGGCGGCGGCACGAGCACCGAGGCGGTCAACGCCAACAGCACGGGTCTGGCCGGGCAGGCGCTGCTGGCCGGCGGCCGCTCGGCCCCGGCCCGCCGGGCCGTGCAGTACCTCACCGGGCTGCAGTACGGCTGCGGCTTCCCGGCGGCCCTGCGCGGCGGGATCGCCTACAACGCGTCGTCGTTCAGCGCCCAGCGGGCCAAGGGCTCGGGCGCGACGCCGGACGACCAGGACCGCCGCTCGAGTGCGCAGGCGGCGCTGGCCCTGGCTGGTGCGCCGCTCGGCGTCGTCACCGCCACCGGAGCGGACGCGAACGCGCCCACCCTCACCTGCACGGGCACACCGTCGTCGTCGACGACCACGTCGTCCTCGTCCTCCACGTCCACCTCATCCACCACGAGCGGCTCCGGCGGCTCGACGACGACCGGCGCGGCCGGCGGGTCGGTCAGCTCGACGACCGCGGCGGGCAGCGTGGTGACCGGCAGCCAGCAGGCGGCCGTCCTCCCGGCCTCGGAGTCGCTGCCGCGCACCGGCATCGAGGTGCTGCCGATGGCGCTCACCGCGTTGGCGCTGATCCTGCTCGGCACCGTCGCCGTCGCCACGACCCGGCGCCGCAGCGCGAAGGGTGCACACGCATGAGGCCCGGCACTCGCCTCGCGCTCGCGCTCGCGACGGCCGCCGCGGCCGTCGTCGCGACCATCACCGCCGCTCTGCCGGCCCAGGCCGCGGCGTGCAGCGGCACCACCGGGGTCACCGTCGTCGTCGACTTCGCCGCGGCCGGCGGCGGCGTGGTGACGCGGTGCGCGCCGGGCGACCCGTCGTCGGGGCTCGCGGCGCTCAGCGCGGCCGGCTTCAGCGTGAAGCAGGTGCAGACCCAGCCGGGGTTCGTCTGCCAGATCGACGCCAAGCCGTCGAGCAGCTGCGTCAAGACGCCCCCCGCGGATGCCTACTGGTCGTACTGGCACGCCGCCCGCGGCGGGTCGTGGAGCTACAGCCAGACCGGCGCCGGTTCCTACGATCCCGCTCCTGGCTCGGTCGAGGGCTGGGCGTTCGGCTCCGGCGGAGCACCCGGCGCCAGCCCACCGGCGAAGAGCCAGCCTGCGCCCGCGACGTCGTCCACCACCCACCGACCCTCCGGCGGGACGACGCACCCGAGCTCGGGCGGCTCGGGTGGCTCGGGTGGCTCCGGCGGCTCGGGCGGCTCGGGCGGCTCGGGCGGCTCGGGTAGCTCCGGCGGCTCGGGGGGCTCCGGTAGCGCCGCCTCGCACCCGACCCCGGGCGGACCCTCGAGGGTGGCCGCCGGCTCCACAGCTGGGCCGAGCGCATCGGGTAGCGCCGCCGGGACGTCGCTCTCGGCAGCCCGCACGCCGACCACCGCGGCCGCGACCCGCTCGGCGGCCAGCACGGCGGCGGCGACCCCGCTGCCGCGCAGCACCACCGTCGCCGCTACGGGCGACAGCAGCGGCAGCACCGGACTGATCGTGGGCCTCGGGCTGCTGGTGGCCCTCTCCGCCGGGGCAGGCGTCATCGCCTGGCGCCGGCGCCGCCTGGACGCGTGACCAGGTGAAGCGGGCGCCTCTCGCCGTCCGACCCGACGCCGGTGCCACCGCGCATCCGGGCCGGGCCGGCGAGGGGCGCCGTCGCCCACCGCGAGTGGCGCGGCTCCCCCGTGGTCTGCACCCGGCGGCGTGGTGGCTGTGGGCGATCGGGCTGGCGGTCGCCGTCAGCAGCACCACCAACCCCTTGCTGCTCGGGCTCGGCATCGCGGTCAGCGCCATCGTGGTCGTCGCCCGGCGCGGCGACGACCCGTGGGCTCGCGCCTACCGGCTCTACCTGCTCCTCGGCGCGGCGATCGTGGTGCTGCGCCTCGTCCTGCACGTCCTGGTGGGGCTCAAGACCGGCGACCGCGTGCTGCTCACCCTGCCCTCCCTGCAGCTCCCGTCCTGGGCGGCCGGCATCCAGCTCGGCGGGGCGGTCTACCTCGAGGGGCTGCTCGGCGCCGCGGTGCAGGGCCTGCGGCTGGCCGCGATCGTCGCGTGCGTGGGCGCCGCCAACGCGCTGGCCAACCCCAAGCGACTGTTGCGCACGCTGCCCGGGGCGCTGCACGAGGTCGGCGTCGCCGTCGTCGTGTCCGTGACCGTCGCCCCCCAGCTGGCCGAGAGCGTGCTGCGGGTACGTCGGGCCCGGCGGTTGCGCGGTGACGCGGCACGAGGCGTCCGCTCGGTGGCGCGGGTCGCGCTGCCTGTGCTGCAGGACACCCTCGACCGGTCGCTGCTGCTGGCCGCCGCGATGGACTCGCGCGGGTACGGCCGGCTGCAGGAGGTGCCGGCGGCGACCCGACGCCTGACGTCGACGCTGGTGCTCGGCGGCCTGCTGGGTGCGTGCATCGGCACCTACGGCCTGCTCGACACCACCTCGTCGGCCGCCTTGGGGGTGCCGGTCCTGCTGGTCGGGCTCGGCCTGGCCGCGGCCGGCCTGGTGCTCGGCGGACGGCGGGTCAACCGCAGCACCTACCGTCCCGACCCCTGGCGCGGCCCCGAGTGGGTCACGGCCGCGTGCGGGCTCGTGGCAGCGGCCACCGTCCTCGTGGCTGCACGGCTCGACCCCGCCGCGATGACCCTGCCGCTGCAGCCGCTTGCCGCCCCGGCCCTGCCCTGGCCGGCCGCCGTCGGGCTGCTCGCGGCGGCGTTGCCGGCGGTCCTCACCCCGGCTCCCCCGCGCTCGACGACCACACGAGAAGGTGGCTGACGTGGACCCCGTCGTCGAGTTCGACCACGTGTCGGTGACCTACTCCGGAGCGAGCCGTCCGACGCTGCAGGACGTCCACCTCGAGATCGGCGAGGGTGAGCTGTGCCTCGTCGTGGGCCGCACCGGCTCCGGCAAGTCCACGCTGCTCGGCGCGGTCAACGGGCTGGTGCCGCACTTCACCGGGGGCACCCTGGCCGGCCGGGTGCGCGTCGCCGGCCGCGACACCCGCGAGCACCGCCCCCGCGACCTGGCGGACGTCGTCGGCGTCGTCGGGCAGGACCCGCTCGCCGGCTTCGTCACCGACACCGTCGAGGAGGAGCTGGCGTACGGGATGGAGCAGCTGGCGCTGCCGGCCGACGTCATGCGCAAGCGCGTGGAGGAGACGCTCGACCTGCTCGGCATCGCGCACGTGCGGCACCGCCCGCTGCGCGACCTCTCCGGCGGCCAGCAGCAACGGGTGGCCATCGGGTCGGTCCTCACCACCCATCCCAAGGTCCTCGTCCTGGACGAGCCGACGTCGGCGCTCGACCCCACCGGCGCCGAGGAGGTGCTGGCCGCGATCACCCGGCTGGTCCACGACCTCGGCGTCACGGTGCTGCTCGCCGAGCACCGGATCGAGCGGGTCCTGCAGTACGCCGACCGGCTGGTGCACGTCGACGTCGACGGCCGCGTGTCGAGTGGTGACCCCGCCACCTTGATGGCGACCTCCAGCGTCGCCCCGCCGGTGGTCGAGCTCGGCCGTTGGGCCGGCTGGCAGCCGCTCCCGCTGTCGGTGCGCGACGCCCGGCGGGTGGCCCGCCCGCTGCGCGACCAGCTGCGCGACACGCCGACGGTACAACCATTGTCGAAGGCCGCGACCGCGACCGACAGCGCCTCGCCGTCACCGTCGGTCGGCCGCTCGTCACCGGCCGTCGATGCCCGGCGGGTCGTCGTGCGCTACCCGAGCACGATGGCCGTCGCCGGAGTGGATCTTGTTCTGCGACACGGGGAAGTGACCGCCCTGATGGGTCGCAACGGATCGGGCAAGTCGTCGCTACTGTGGGCGCTGCAGGGATCCGGACGGCGCACAGGTGGCACGGTGACAGTGGACGACGGTCGGGTCCGTACCGACCCGCGCGACCTGTCGCCCGCGGCTGCCCGGGCCCTGGTTGGGCTGGTCCCGCAGCAGCCGGCGGACCTGCTCTACCTCGACTCCGTCGCCGCCGAGTGCCACCAGGCCGACGTCGAGAGCCACCGCGGGTCGGGCACCTGCGCTGCGCTGCTCGAGCGGATCGCGCCCGGCGTCGACCCGGCCGACCACCCGCGCGACCTGTCCGAGGGACAGCGGCTGTCGCTGGTGCTCGCCGTGCAGCTGACGGCCGACCCCGCCGTCCTGCTGCTCGACGAGCCGACCCGCGGCCTCGACTACACCGCCAAGCGGGGGCTGCGCGACGTCGTGCACGAGCTCGCGGCGAACGGACGCAGCGTGCTGCTGTCGACCCATGACGTCGAGTTCGTCGCCGACACCGCCGACCGCGTCGTGGTGCTGGCCGACGGTGAGATCGTCGCCGACGGTCCGACCGCGGACGTCGTCGTCGCCTCCCCCGCGTTCGCCCCGCAGGTTGCCAAGGTGCTCGCTCCCGGCGAGTGGCTCACCGTTGACGACGTGCGGGCCGCGCTGCCGCTGGGAGCGACCAGGTGAGCGCACGCACCGACGCGCGAGGCGACCGCGCACCCCTGCGGGCGATCGCACTGCGACCACGGTCGTCGCTGGCGATCGCCCTCGTGTCGCTCGTCGGGGTGGCGGCGTTCGGCTGGCCGCTGCTCGCCGACCCGGGAGCCAGCATCGCGCACGGTACCGACGCGCCCCTGGTGTTCGCCGCCGTCCTGCCGTTGCTGCTCGCGGTCGTGCTGGCCGAGATCAGCGAGGGCGGCCTCGACACCAAAGCGGTCGCGATGCTCGGCGTGCTCTCCGCCGTCGGCGCGGCGCTGCGCCCGCTCGGCGCCGGCACCGCCGGGCTGGAGACCGTCTTCTTCCTGCTGGTGCTCGCCGGCCGCGTGTTCGGCGCGGGATTCGGCTTCGTGCTGGGCGCCGTCACCCTGTTCGCCTCCGCGCTCGTCACCGGCGGGGTCGGTCCGTGGCTGCCGTTCCAGATGCTCGGCGCGGCGTGGGTCGGGCTCGGCGCGGGGCTGCTGCCCCGGCTGCGCGGCCGGGCCGAGCTGGCCCTGCTGGCGGGCTACGGCGCGGTCTCGGCGCTGCTGTACGGGCTGGCGCTCAACCTGTCGTTCTGGCCGTTCACGGTGGGCGCCGGCAGCGGCCTGTCGTTCGTCCCGGGCGCGCCGCTGCTCGACAACCTGCACCGGTTCGTCGTGTTCTCGTTCAGCACCTCGCTGGGCTGGGACCTCGGCCGGGCCCTCACCAACGTGGCGCTCATCCTGCTGACCGGGCCGGCCGTGCTCAGCGCCTTGCGGCGCGCCGCGCGCCGCGCGGCCTTCCATGCACCGGTGACCTTCGACGACCCGCCGGCGGCGACGCTGCCCCTCGCGGGCAGCCGCCCGGTCGAGGTGGCGCGCTGATGCGAGTCCAGCTGCTGGGCACCGGGTCCGCCGACGGCTGGCCCAACGCCTTCTGCACCTGCGCCTCGTGCCTGACCGCCCAGCAGCGCGGCCAGTGGCGTGGCCCGACGTCAGCGCTCGTCGACGACCGGATCCTGCTCGACTGCGGGCCCGAGACGCCCCGCTCGGCGCTGCGCCATGCCGGCGGCCTACAGGGCGTGAGCCACATCCTGATCACCCACGACCACCCCGACCACAGCGCGCCGATGGCGCTGCTCGCCCGGGCTTGGGCCGGGCGCACCGAGCCCCTCACCGTCGTCGGGCCTGAGGCCGTCATCGCCTCCTGGTGCCTGTGGTCGGCACCGTCGGACCCGGTGCAGTGGCAGGTCGTGCTGCCGGGCGACACCATCGACGCGGGCGGCTATACGGTGCGCGTGCTCGCCGCGGCCCACGGCGCCACCGACACGGCGGTGGTCTACGACCTCACCTCGCCAGGGGGCGAGCGACTGCTCTACGCCACCGACACCGGGCCGCTGCCGCGCAGCACGATTGCCGCTGCCGCCGACGCCAGCTACGACCTCGTTCTGCTCGAGGCAACCTTCGGCGACCGGGCCGGGCCTGGCTCCCCGACCGGCGAGGACCACCTCGACCTCTCGTCGTTCGCCGACCAGCTGGTGCGGCTGCGCGGCGCCCGGGCCGTCGACCGGCACACCCAGCTGGCCGCCGTCCACCTGTCGCACCACAGCCCCGCCGACCTACGACCACGACTGGCCGCGTGGGGCGTCTCGGTCGTCGACGACGGCCACGCCTTCGCGCTCGACCGGACGGCGACCCGGTACCGCCCGGCGCACGCTGCGGTCGACCGCAGCACCGGCGACGCGGACGACCGGCGCCGCACCCTGGTGCTGGGCGGCGTGCGGTCGGGCAAGTCGACCACGGCTGAGCGGCTGTTCGCCGCCGACGCCCAGGTGACCTATGTGGCCACCGGCTACCCAGCGGACGACGATCCTGAGTGGGCCGGCCGGGTCGCCCGGCACCAGGCGAGACGCCCCGCCCACTGGACCACCCTGGAGACCACGGACGTCGGCGCCGCGCTGCGGGCGGCCGACGGGCCGGTGATCATCGACTGCCTCGGCATGTGGCTCACGGCCGTGCTGACCCAGTGCGGCGCGTGGGAGCAGGCGCCGCACTGGGAGGAGGCGGTCGAGGGTCACCTTGACGCCCTGGTCGAGGCCTGGCACGCGGTGCGCGTCCCGGTCGTGGCGGTCAGCAACGAGGTAGGGGCGGGTGTCGTGCCCGCGACCTGGTCCGGCCGGCTGTTCCGCGACCAGCTCGGCCGGCTCAACACGCGGCTGGCCGCAGCCAGCGAGCGGGTGCTGCTCGTCGTGGCCGGCCGCGCCCTCGACCTGACCGCCAGCCCCCCGCCGGCCCGGCACGGCGAGGTGGCCGCCGACGGCGCGACGGACCTCGTCGACCCGCGCAGCAGCGCCCCCGAGCCCCCGGCCTATCGGCTGCATGCCGCACCATCCGCCGCACCCGCCGCCGCGCCGCCTGCTGCGCCTCCCCACGCAACGCCCCAGGCCCCCCACCCTGTCCCGACAGCCCTCGTCCCCCCGGCCGGCCCGCTGTCGCTGCGCTCGGTCGATACCGCCGTCCAGCCAGCGGTGCCGGCGCACCCGCGGATCGACCTCACCCGGCTCGACGTCGCCAGCGCCGTCGAGCCGGAAGACATCGAGCAGGACACCGCATGACCGCGGTCGACCTGGCCGCCCTGCGCTCGGCCGTCGGCCTGCGTGACGTGGAGGCGGCTGGCGACGCCCGGCAGCGCCTGGACGGTCTGGTCAAGCCGCTGGGCTCGCTCGGCCGGCTCGAGCAGCTGGCCGCCTGGCTCGCCGGGGCGCAGGGTCAGTGCCCGCCGCGGCCGCTGGACGACGTCCGCGTGGTGGTGTTCGCCGGCGACCACGGCGTCGCGGCGTCCGGAGTCTCGGCGTACCCACCAGAGGTCACCGCGGCCATGGTGCGCACGTTCCTGGCCGGCCAGGCCGGCGTCAGTGCGCTGGCCCGCCTGCATGGCGCGACCGTGCGGGTGCTCGACCTCGGCGTCGACGCTGACACGTCCGACCTGCCGCACGCCGTCACCGAGCACAAGGTGCGCCGCGGATCGGGGTCGATCGACCGTGAGGACGCGCTGAGCCAGGACGAGCTGGACGCCGCCTTCGCCGTCGGGGTGAAGATCGCCGACGAAGAGGTCGACGCCGGGGCCGACCTCCTGATCCCCGGTGACATGGGCATCGGCAACACCACCGTGGCCGCGGCCCTCGTCGCGGTGCTGCTGAGCCTCCAGCCGCTCGACGTGGTCGGTACCGGCACCGGGATCGACGACGCAGCGTGGGCGCGCAAGGTCGGCGCGCTGCGCGACGCGTGCTTCCGGGCCCGCGACGTGCACGACGACCCGCTCGCGGTGCTGCGCACGGTCGGCAGCGCTGACACCGCTGCCATGACCGGCTTCCTGGTCCAGGCCGCGGCTCGACGCACGCCGGTGCTGCTCGACGGCGTGGTGTCGTGTGCGTGCGCGTTGGTCGCCCGGCGCGTGGTCGACGCCTCGTCGCACTGGTGGCTGGCCGGTCACCGCTCGAGCGAGCCTGCCCAGCACCGCGTCCTCGACGTGCTGGGGCTCGAGCCGATCCTCGACCTCGGGATGCGGCTGGGCGAGGGCACCGGTGCCCTGACAGCGCTCCCGGTGCTGCGCGCCGCGCAGGCGCTGATCGCCGACATGGGCCTGCTGGCCGACGTCCTCCCCGCCGCGGAGTGAGCCGCACCGGCACCGGCCGCGACGGTCTGCGGCTCGCGTTCGGCACGCTCACCGTCCTGCGCGTGCCCGCGCCGCTGCGGGTCGACCGGCCGGTCTCTGGTGTGGCGATGACCCTCGCTCCGGTCGCGGCGCTGGTGCCGGCAGCCGCCGCCGCCGCGGTCTGCGTCGCAGGGCAGCTTGCTGCATCTCCCCCGCTCGTGACGGCCGTGCTCGCCGTCGGGAGCCTGGCCCTGTCGACCCGCGGCCTGCACCTGGACGGGCTGGCCGACACCGCTGACGGACTGGCCAGCGGACACGACCGCGAGCGCGCGCTGCGGGTGATGCGCACCGGCGACATCGGGCCGGCCGGCGTCGCGGCCCTGACGCTGGTGCTGCTCGCCCAGGTCGCGGCGATCAGCACCCTCCTGACGACGCTCGGTGCCGAGGGCTCGTGGCTGGTCGGCGCACTCGTCGTCGTGTCGCGCGCGATGCTCCCGATCGCCTGTGCCGCAGGTATTCCGGCGGCGCGAGGTGACGGCCTCGGGGCGGGCGTGGCCGGTTCCGTTCCTTGGCCGGCCGCTGCCGGATCCGCGGCTCTGGCGATCGCACTGACGGTGGCTGCCGCCGCTGCCGCCGATGCGCCCACGGCGACCTGGCCGGCCGCCGACCTCGCGGCGCTGGGTGCCGGCTCTCTCGTCACGTGGCGGTGTGTCCGGCGGGTCGGCGGGGTCACCGGCGACGTGCTGGGCGCTGTGGTCGAGGTCGCGCTGGCCGCGGCGCTCTGCGCGGCCGCCATCGCCTCCTGAGCCGGTCAGGGCCGGGTGGTCAGTCGGCGCGGGTCTGCACCTCGACGAACGGCGGCCGCACCACGCGGCAGCGCAGGCCGCGACCCCGCACGTCCACGACGACCTCGTCGTCCTGCCCCACGGCCCGGTCGAGCAGGGCCAGCGCGATGCCCTGCTTCAAGGTCGGTGAGAACGTGCCGGACGTCGTCCGCCCGATCACCGGCTGGTCGCCCTCGCCGCTGACGCGCACGTCGCAGCCGTCCCGCGGGATGCCCCGATCCAGGGCCAGCAGCCCCCACAGCTGACGAGCCGCCCCGGCCTGCTTCTCGGCCTGCAGCGCTTCGCGCCCCCAGAAGCTGGGCTTCTTCCAGCCGACGGCCCAGCCCGAGCGAGCCTGCACCGGGGAGATGTCGAGCGAGAGCTCGTGGCCGTGCAACGGGTAGCCCATCTCGGTGCGCAGCGTGTCGCGTGCGCCCAGCCCCGCCGCGCGGCCGCCCAGCTCGTCGACCGCGGTGACCAGCGCATCCCACAGCGCGAGGGTGCCGTCCCACGGCGGCAGCAGCTCGTACCCGCGCTCACCGGTGTAGCCGGTGCGGCAGACCACGACGGGCAGCCCCTCCCACGTCGCGTCGACGAAGCTCATGTAGTCGTGCCCGGACGGCAGGCCGAGGCGGTCGAGCACCTCGTCGCTGCGCGGTCCCTGCACGGCGAGCACGCCGTACGACCGGTGCTCGTCGGTGACCTGTACGCCGCCCGGTGCCACGGCCTGCAACCGGCGCACCACCTCGGCGGTGTTCGCCGCGTTCGGGACGAGCAGCACCTCGTCGTCGCTGCGGCGGTAGGCGATCAGGTCGTCGACCACTCCCCCGGAGTCGTCGCAGCACATCGTGTACTGCGCCTGGCCGGTGGAGATCCGGTCGAGGTCGTTGCTCAGCGTCGCGTTCACGAACTCGGCGGCGCCAGGCCCGCGCACCAGGGCCTTGCCCAGGTGGCTGACGTCGAACACCCCGACCCGCTCACGCACCGCGGTGTGCTCGGCGACGACCCCGCCACCGGCGAACTCGATCGGCATCACCCAGCCCCCGAAGTCGGCCATCTTGGCGCCGGCCGCGACGTGCCGCTCGTGCAGCGGCGACTGCAGCAGGGGGGAGGTGTCGGCCGGGTCGGGCGCGGTCGTGTCAGCCATGCGGGCAACCTATCGCCCACCCGCGAGCCTGCGCCGTCTAGCATCGACGACGGATCGCGACCCGATCCGCGTCGGCGGCCTCCCGCAGGGGTGACGCCTCCGGCCACACCACCCGCGTCGACGATGACGCCCACCGGAAGGACCACCGTGACGTCCCTCAGCCTGTCGGACAAGGACCCGAAGTCGCTCAAGGTCGACACCCTCGTGGTGGCGGTAGCGAAGGGCGAGAACGGGCCCGTGCTCGTCGACGGGGTAGCGCTGCCGCGTGCAGTGCGCTCCAGCCTGTCCGGCGGCCTGAGCGGGCTGGGCGTGACCGGAAAGGCCGACCAGGTCGTCCGGATCCTCGCCGGCAAGGACGTCGGCGCAACGACCATCGCGTTCACCGGCCTCGGGCCCGTGGTCACCGGCCGTGGCGCGAGCTACTCCAGCGAGGTGCTCCGTCGCGCTGCGGGCGCCGCGAGCCGCGAGCTGGCCGGCACGACCAGCGTGGCCTTCGCGCTGCCCGCCGCGGACGTCGACTCGGCCGCCGCCGTCGCGGAGGGCGCCCTGATGGGCGCGTACTCGTTCACCCGGCACCGCTCGCGCACCGTCGACGACGTCAAGACCCCGGTGACCGACATCTACGTGCTGACGCCGCTGGCCAAGGACAAGGCCGCGAACGCCGCGGCCTCCCGCGCCCAGGACGTCGCGCAGTCCGTGCTGCTGGTGCGCGACCTCGTCAACACCGCCCCGGGCGACCTGCCGCCGGCCGCGTTCGCCGACGCCGTCGTTGCGGCGGCCAAGTCCCACCCGGTCAAGGTCGAGGTGCTGGACGAGAAGGCGCTCGCCAAGGGCGGCTTCGGCGGCATCCTCGGCGTCGGGCTCGGCTCGAGCCGGCCGCCCCGGCTGGTCAAGATCAGCTACTCCCCCCGCGGCGCCAAGAAGCACCTGGCCCTGGTGGGCAAGGGCATCACGTTCGACTCCGGTGGCATCTCGCTCAAGCCGCCGGCCGGCATGGAGACCATGAAGTCCGACATGGCGGGCGGCGCGGCCGTCGTCGGCGCGGTGCTCGCCCTCGCCCGGCTGGGCGTCAAGGTCAAGGTGACGGCGTGGGTGCCGCTGGCCGAGAACATGCCGTCCGGCACCGCGCAGCGCCCCTCCGACGTGATGACGACGTACGGCGGGCGCACCGTCGAGGTGCTCAACACCGACGCCGAGGGCCGGCTCGTGCTCGCCGACGCGATCGTGGCAGCCAGCGAGGAGCACCCGGACGCCATCGTCGACGTCGCCACCCTGACCGGGCACCAGGTGCTGGCGCTGGGTCACCGCTACGCCGCGATCATGGCCAACGACGACGACCTGCGCGGTCAGATCCACGCGGTCGCCGACCGGGTCGGCGAGACGATGTGGCCGATGCCGCTGCCCGTCGAGCTGCGCTCGAGCATGGACTCGCAGGTCGCCGACATCGCGAACATGGGTGAGCGGATGGGCGGCATGCTCGTCGCCGGCCTGTTCATCAAGGAGTTCGTGGGCGACCGCGCCGACGGCAAGGGGCAGATTCCTTGGGCCCACCTCGACATCGCCGGGCCGTCGTACAACGAGGGCACCCCGTGGGGGTACACCCCGAAGGGCGGCACCGGCCACGCGGTGCGCACACTCGTCGCGCTGGCCGAGGATCTCGCCGGCTGACGCTCAGCCACCGACGTCCGAAGCGGGGCACCAGCCAGCGGCCGGTGCCCCGCTCTCGCGTCGTCGCACGGCTCAAGTCGCACGGGGGTGCTGCCGATACTCGCGAGGTCTGACGAAGCCGCAGCGAGCCCAGGGGGCCCAGGATGTCGTTCCTGTCCAGGATCATCAGTGCCCAGCCAGTGGTGGGGATCGGCATGGCGGCGCTCGTCGTCGTCGGCGCGGGCAGCGCCATCGCCGGCACCGGCCTCGGCGACATCCGGCTGACCACCGACGCCCCCTCGACGTCGTCCGCCTCCCCCGCGGCCGACGCGACCCAGCCTCCGGTCGAGCCCACCGCCGACCCGAGGGACGCCGCAGAGCAGCCCGGCACGGCCGGGCCGACGGACGACGCAGACCCGGCGGCCACGGCCGACCCGACCGAGGACGCCACCAGCGAGCCGGACGCCACGGAGCAGCCAGCGACGCCCCCCACGACGGCCGACTCCGCCACCGTCACGTGCGCGAACGCCGCCAACCACGGGGCGTGGGTCTCACTGGTCGCCCGCGACCGCAGCCTGAGCGGCGCCGACCATGCGGCCGCGGTGCGCGACGCCGCCCACAGCGACTGCGGACGGCAGCATGCAGACGGCTCCTCCGAGGACGCCGACCAGACAGACGCCGACCAGGCCGATGCCGACGACACCACGTCGGAGTCGACCAAGCCGGCCCCCCAGCCGAAGCAGCACCGCGCCAAGCAGCCCAAGCCCGAGCACCAGGCCAAGCAGCCCAAGCCGAAGCAGCACAAGGCCAAGGAGCACAAGGCCAAGGAGCACAAGGCCAAGGAGCACAAGGCCGGCGCGAAGCACGGCCACGAGCGCTCCCGCTGACCTGCTCGCAGGGCGACAACAGAGAAGTGGGGCACCGGGCCAGCGCCGGGTGCCCCACTTCTCTGTTCTCGCGGCGAGTCGCGTCGCGCGTCAGCCGGCGCCGTTCTTGCGCTGCTGTGAGGTCCACTCACGCATCCGGCGCGGGTAGCCGGTCTGCTGGACGTCGTACACCGGCACGCCGAGGTCGCGGGCCAGGCTGCCGGCCGCCTCCGGGCCGCTGACCCGACGGCGAGTCCATTCACCGGACGTCGCGACCAGCACAACAGTCGTCGGCGTGACCGACGTCTTCGGCTCGACGTACATCTCCACCCCGACCCGCGAGGCGACGAACTGGCGCAGGTGGGCGAGGGCCGCTTCGACCTCCGCAGAGGTCGGCGCACCGCCTGCCGTCGCCTGGGATCGGTCTCGACGCCGCCGGAACCACGCCACGGTGGCAACCTCCTGCTCGTTCGGGGGCAGCTACGCCGTCCAGTGTGCCGTGCCCGCCCGGACTCACCCACCACGTTGCGTGCTCGCACCGGGTTGGTGACAGGATGGGCCAGCCAACCACCAGCGCAGCGCGCACCACAGAGGGAGCAGGCGACGTGGCCGACAGCACCGGCGAGGTCTTCGACATCGTGATCCTCGGGGGTGGTAGCGGCGGTTACGCCTGCGCCTTCCGAGCCGCCGAGCTCGGCCTGTCCGTTGCTCTGGTCGAGAAGGACAAGCTGGGTGGCACCTGCCTGCACCGCGGCTGCATCCCGACCAAGGCGCTGCTGCACGCCGCCGAGGTGGCTGACAGCGCCCGCGAGGGGGCGGCGTTCGGGGTGCGGACGACGCTCGAGGGCATCGACATGCCCGGCGTCAACAGCTACAAGGACAACGTGGTCGGCCGGCTCTACAAGGGCCTGCAGGGACTGGCGAAGGCGCACCAGGTCACGGTCGTCGAGGGCGAGGGCCGCCTGGTCGGCAAGGACACCGTGCAGGTCGGCGACCGCCAGGTGAAGGGCCGACACGTCGTGCTCGCGACCGGCTCGTACGCCCGCTCGCTGCCCGGACTCGAGATCGGTGGCCGGGTGCTCACCAGCGACCAGGCGCTCACCCTGGACTACGTCCCGAACAGCGTGGTCGTGCTCGGCGGCGGCGTCATCGGCGTCGAGTTCGCCAGCGTCTGGCGCTCGTTCGGCGCCGACGTCACGATCGTGGAGGCGCTGCCCCGTCTCGTGCCCGGCGAGGACGAGGCCGCCTCCAAGGTGCTCGAGCGCGCGTTCCGCAAGCGCAAGATCGCCTTCAAGACCGGCGTGCGGTTCAGCGGCGTCGAGCAGAGCGACAGCGCGGTCAAGGTCTCGCTCGAGAGCGGCGAGACGATCGAGGCCGACCTGCTGCTCGTCGCGGTCGGCCGCGGCCCGGCGTCCGCCGGTCTGGGGTACGAGGAGGCCGGCGTCACCGTCGACCGCGGCTTCGTCCCTACCGACGAGCGGCTGCGCACCAACGTGGACGGCGTGTTCGCCGTCGGCGACCTGGTGCCCGGCCTTCAGCTGGCCCACCGCGGCTTCGCCCACGGCATCTTCGTCGCCGAGGAGATCGCCGGCCTGCGGCCCGTGCCGGTCGTCGACTCGGGCATCCCCCGCGTGACGTACTGCGACCCCGAGGTGGCGTCGGTCGGGCTCACCGAGGCACAGGCTCGGGAGAAGTACGGCGACGACAAGGTGCAGGTCTTCGAGTACAACCTCGGCGGCAACGGCAAGAGCCAGATCCTCGGCACCACCGGCTTCGTCAAGCTGATCCGCGAGAAGGAAGGCCCGGTGGTGGGCTTCGTCGCGGTCGGCGCCCGGATGGGCGAGCAGGTCGGCGAAGCGTCGCTGATCGTCAACTGGGAGGCCTTCCCCGAGGAGGTCGCGCAGCTGCTGCACGCCCACCCGACCCAGAACGAGTCGCTCGGCGAGGCGCACATGGCGCTGGCCGGCAAGCCCCTGCACGTCCACGCCTGACCGTTACGTCCCCCACGAGCGACCGCACCACCGACGAAGGAGAGCGCAGCCGATGTCCGAACGGGTGAAGATGCCGGCCCTCGGTGAGTCAGTGACCGAAGGCACCGTGACGCGCTGGCTCAAGCAGGTGGGCGAGCAGGTCGAGGTCGACGAGCCGCTGCTCGAGGTGTCCACGGACAAGGTCGACACCGAGATCCCGAGTCCGGTCGCCGGCACGCTGCAGGAGGTGCTGGTTGGTGAGGACGAGACCGTGCCGGTCGGCGCAGACCTCGCGGTGATCGGCGAAGGCGCCGCGGCCGAGTCCGGTGGCGAGCAGTCCGGTGGCGAGCAGTCCGGTGGCGAGCAGTCCGGTGGCGAGCAGTCCGGTGGCGAGCAGTCCGGTGGCGAGCAGTCGGTGGGAAGTCCGGTGGCGAGCAGCAGGCCACCGAGCAGGCCACGGAGCAGCCGACCGAGCAGGTCGCCGAGGCGTCCACCGAGCAGGAACCGTCGGCACAGACGTCCGAGCCCGAGGCAGCGGCTCCGTCCAGCGACCAGCCGTCGAGCGACCAGCCGTCGAGCGACCAGCCGTCGAGCGACGGCGGCTCCGGCACCACGGTGACCATGCCCGCCCTCGGCGAGTCGGTGACCGAGGGCACCGTGACGCGGTGGCTCAAGGCCGAGGGCGACTCCGTCGAGGTCGACGAGCCGCTGCTCGAAGTGTCGACCGACAAGGTCGACACCGAGATCCCGAGCCCGGTGGCAGGCACGGTCAGCAAGCTCCTGGTGGGTGAGGACGAGACCGTGCCGGTCGGCGCCGACCTGGCCGTCATCGGCGGGTCCGGCGGCGGCCAGTCGCAGCAGCAGGCCGAGCCCGAGCAGCAGCAGGCCGAGCCCGAGCAGCAGCAGGCCGAGCCCGAGCAGCAGCAGGCCGAGCCCGAGCAGCAGCAGGCCGAGCCCGAGCAGCAGCAGGCCGAGCCCGAGCAGCCGAAGGAGCCGGCACCGGAGCAGGAGCGTCCCGAGCCGCCGGCACGCGCGGCGGAGCAGCCGCCGGCCCCGAGCAGTTCCGGATCGGTCGCGGACGCATCGGCGTACGTCACGCCGCTGGTGCGCAAGCTGGCGGCCGAGCACGGGGTCGACCTCGCCAGCATCAGCGGAACCGGCGTGGGTGGCCGGGTGCGCAAGCAGGACGTCCTCGACGCCGCCGCAGCGGCCGAGAAGGCGGCGGCGGACCAGCAGGCGGCGGAGAAGGCTGCCAGCGAGCCTGCGGCTGCTCCCGCCGCGCCGTCCGGCGACCGCCCGGCCCAGCCGTCCGTCCCGTCGGGCGTGTCCGCCAAGCGTGGCACCACCGAGAAGATGACGCGGCTGCGCCGCCTCATCGCTCAGCGCATGGTCGAGTCACTGCAGTCCTCGGCGCAGCTCACCACGGTGATCGAGGTCGACGTCACCAAGATCTCGCGGCTGCGCAACCGGGCGAAGGCGGAGTTCGCCGCTCGCGAGGGCGTCAAGCTCTCGTTCCTGCCGTTCTTCGCTCAGGCTGCGGTCGAGGCGCTCAAGTCGCACCCGACCGTCAACGCGAGCATCGAGGGCGACGAGATCGTCTATCACTCCCAGGAGAACCTCGGCATCGCGGTCGACACCGACAAGGGCCTGATCGTGCCGGTGATCCGGGACGCCGGTGACCTGAACATCGCCGGGATCGCGCGCAAGGTCGCCGACCTCGCCGAGCGCACCCGAGCGAACAAGATCGCGCCGGACGAGCTCGGCGGCGGCACCTTCACGCTCACCAACACCGGCAGCCGGGGCGCGCTGTTCGACACGCCGATCATCAACATGCCGCAGGTCGCCATCCTCGGCACCGGTGCCGTCGTGAAGCGGCCGGTGGTCGTGCAGGACGCCGATGGCGGTGAGACGATCGCTATCCGCTCGATGGTCTACCTGGCTCTCAGCTATGACCACCGGATCGTGGACGGCGCGGACGCCGCCCGCTTCCTGGTGGCCATGAAGGACCGCCTCGAGGAGGGCTCCTTCGAGGCCGACCTCGGGCTCTGACCTCGGCCCCTCCCGGGCCGGGCTGCCGGCTCGGGAGGAGCACGCATGAAGGTCGTCGTCACCGGGTCGTCCGGCCTGGTCGGCACCGCCCTGGTGCCGCACCTTCGTGCGGCCGGGCACGACGTCCTCACCCTGGTGCGGCGCCCCCCTCGTGGGCCGCACGAGGCCCAGTGGGACCCGGCGGCCGGGACGATCGACCACGCTGCGCTTGCCGGCACGCAGGCAGCCGTCCACCTGGCCGGGGCCGGTGTGGGCGACCACCGCTGGACCGACAAGTACAAGCAGACGATCCTGCGCTCACGGGTCGACGGCACGGGCCTGCTGGCCCGCAGCCTCGCCGCCCTCGACCCGCTGCCGAGCGTGCTGGTGAGCTCGTCCGGGATGGACTACTACCCCGACACCGACCAGCCCGTGACCGAGGAATCGGGGCACGGCACCGGCTTCCTCGCCGAGGTGACCAAGGCCTGGGAGGACGCCGCAGACCCGGCCCGAGCAGCCGGGATCACGGTGTCGCACACCCGGTCGGGGCTCGTGCTGGCGCGCAAGGGCGGCGTGATCAGCCGGCTGATGCCGCTCATCAAGACCGGTCTGGCCGGCCCGATCGGGTCGGGCCGCCAGTGGTGGAGCTGGATCACGCTGCCCGACCAGGTGAGTGCCCTGACCCGGCTGCTGGACGGCGACCTGCCCGGCCCGGTCAACCACGTCTCCCCCGAGCCGGCCAGGCAGCGCGACCTGATCAAGGCCCTTGCCGCCGCGGCCGGCCGGCCGGCCCTGCTCCCGGCGCCCACCTTCGCCGTGCGGATCGCCGTCGGCGAGTTCGCCGAGTCGATCGTGGCCAGCCACCGGGTCGTGCCGCAGCGCCTGCTGGACGCCGGCTTCGCCTACCAGCACCCGGACGTCGTCGGCGCCGCTCGCTGGGTGATGGGCTGATCGCCGCGTCGCGTCGGCGCGACGTCCACGGCGGTAATCGGGTGGCGGCGATGACCCGACCCGTGCCAGCCTCGGCGTAGCGCGCGTCCGCGCCCTGAACGCCCCGCGAGCAGAGAGACCGACATGCGAGCAGCTTCCACGCCCCGGACCCTCATCCGTCCTGCCGTGGAGCTGCTAGATGCCCTCACTGACTCTCGGGATCGTCGCCCATGTCGACGCCGGTAAGACCAGCCTGACCGAACGCCTGCTGTACGAGGCAGGCGTGATCGACGCGCCCGGACGCGTCGACGACGGCACCACCCGCACCGACTCGATGGAGCTGGAGCGGCGCCGCGGCATCACGATCCGGGCGGCGGTGACCTCGTTCGCCATCGGCGACCTCGACGTCACGCTGGTCGACACGCCAGGGCACCCGGACTTCGTCGCGGAGGTCGAGCGCTCGCTCGGCGTGCTCGACGCCGCCGTGCTCGTGCTGTCGTCGGTCGAGGGCGTGCAACCGCAGACCGTGGTCATCTGGCGGGCGCTGCGGCGGATCGGCGTCCCGACTCTGCTGTTCATCAACAAGGTCGACCGCTCCGGCGCGGACGTCGACGCCGTCGTGGACCAGGTGCGCCGCCGTCTCACGCCGCACCTGGTCGTCCTCGCGCGGGCCGAGGGCCTGGGCCGACGCGACGCCCGCGTCCGGGAGGTCGAGCTGGACGACGAGTCCGTGGTGCAGGCGGTGGCGGACGTCGACGATGCAGTCCTCACCCGCTGGGTGGATGGTGCGCCGTTGCCACACCGTGTCGTGCGACGAGCGTTGCGGCGCGGCGTGCGCGACGGCGCGATCACCCCGGTGCTGTGCGGCTCGGCGACCACCGGCGCGGGGGTGGCCGAGCTGCGCGCGGCGCTGGCCAGCGTGCTGCCTCGAGCTCCTGAGCCGGAAGGCGACTGTGCCGCAACGGTGTTCGCTGTCGACCGGGACGACCATGGGCGACGGGCGTGGGTCCGGATGTGGCGCGGGGAGCTGGCCGTGCGCGATCGGGTCGCCACCGGCGGGCCGGACCGTGGACTGGTCACCGAGGTGGCGGTGAGCCGCCCGGGCGGGTTGGTGGTCGGCCCACGCGTGCGCGCCGGTCAGGTGGCCGTGGTCCGTGGTCCGAACGCCCGGGTCGGTGACCTGATCGGGACACCACCGAACCGCCGCGTGCACCGGTTCGCGCCGCCGACACTGCAGTCGCTGGTCAGGCCGGTCGACCCCACCCGCCGCACGGCGTTGTTCGCCGGCCTGGCCGAGCTCGCCGATGAGGACCCGCTGATCGACCTGCGCCTGGACGCGGTGGACGGCGAGGCCGCGGTGCGGCTGCACGGCGAGGTGCAGAAGGAGGTGCTCGCGGCGCTGCTGGAACAGCGCTACGACGTCCAGGCGCGGTTCTCCCCCACCTCGATCGTGTGCATCGAACGCGTACGGGGGGTCGGGGCGGCGCAGGAGCGGCTGAAGGTCGACGCGAACCCGTACCTGGCGACGGTCGGGCTGCGGGTGGAGCCGACAGCAGTGGGCAGCGGGGTGCGCTTCTCGCCCGGCCGAGAGCGCGGCAACCTGCCGCCGGCGTTCATCGCGGCGACCGAGGAGGGCGCGCGCGCCGCGCTGCGGCAGGGCCTGCGCGGCTGGGAGGTGACCGACTGCACCGTCACCATGACCAGCTCGGCCTACTACCCGCGCCAGAGCCGCCCGCACCAGGTCTTCGACAAGTCGATGTCGACGGTCGCGGCGGACTTCCGCAACCTCACGCCCGTGGTGCTGCTGGCGGCGCTGGCTCGAGCGGGCACGCAGGTCTGCGAGCCCGTGGACGCCTTCGACCTCGAGCTGCCGGACGACCTGGTCAGCCCGGTGGTCGCGCAGCTGGGCCGGCTGGGCGCGGTGGTGCGCAGCTCGACGTCCGGCGGCGGTCTGACCCAGCTGGTCGGCGATCTGCGGTCGGCGCGCGTGCCGAGCCTGGCGCAGCGACTCCCCGACATCAGCGGTGGGCAGGCCGTGTTGCAGACCCGGTTCAGCCACCACGCGCCGGTGACCTCGAGCCCACCCCCCGTGCGACGTCGCACCGGGGCCGACCCGCGCGACCGGCTCGGCTGGTTCCGGGACGTGCCGAGGTGACCGACCCGCGAGCACGTCGACGTCACGACGCAGCGGCGTGCACGTCGGCGACCCGCCAGCCGGTCGCCGTCCGGACGACGTCCATCCGGGTGCGCTGGCCGGGATCGGCCGGCACGTGCCGGCGCACCCGGCCGGCCGGGTCGACGACGTCGTAGCGCGAGACGTCGACGACGACGTCGACCGTGGCCCTGGCGGAGGTCGCGTTGACCAGCCGTACGGCACGCGGGGTGAGCCGCAGCCCGCGGTAGCGCAGCCCACGTGCGGCCAGCCCGGCCACGGCGGCCGTGTCGGCGCGGGCGGCGACCGACCCGGACGCTGCTCCGGTCACTGCCCGGCCCGGCTCACGCGGCGTGGCCGGCGCGCGCTCCAGCGCCGCCGCGCGCGCCTGGCAGAAGTCGGCGACGACCCTGCCTCGCCGAGTCCGACGTCAGGACGGCGGGCAGGACCGACGCGGCCGCGCTGGCCCCCGCGTCGGGGCGACCCACGCTGGCCCGCACCCCGACGAGCGAGATCCAGAGGCCGAGGGCCGCGACGACCACCAGTGCGGCGGCCCAGCGCGACGGGAGCGCCGACCGCCAGAGACGTGCGGCGGTCGCGGCGGTGCCGCGCGCTGCGCCCGCGCGGGTCAGCCGCACCAGCCGGGTCGTCGGCGAGGTCCTCGGCGGCACTGCGAAGCCGGCGGGTCAGCCCGCCGTCGGCGGGCGCGAGGCCCGTGCGCCACACGGGCTCGGCGACAGCTGCGGCGCGCAGGCGGCTCGCCAGCTCGGCGGGGTGCGGCCGCTGAGCAGGGTCAGGGTCGACGGCCGCCTCGATCGCCGCGACGATGTCCGGTGGCGCGCTGGGCACGACGTCCGTGAGCGTGGTGCGCAGCGGCACGGCCGGTGGTGGCGCGCCGGCCAGCGCGAACCAGGCCAGGGCGCCGAGGCCATAGACGTCGCTCGCCGGACCGGGCAGTCCCCCAGTGAGAATCACCGGGTCGACGAACCCGGGCGTGCCGTACACCTCGTGCCGTGGCTCGCCCGTGACGCGCACCGTCCCGAGGTCGGCCAGCAGCGGCCGACCGGTGCGGTCGAACAGCACGTTGCCGGGCGCGAGGTCGCCGTGCTGGACGCCCTGCGCATGCAGGTCGGCGATCGTCTGGGCCAGCGGCGCCAAGCAGGTCACGACCTCACCCGCCCGCAGCCGGCCGCGTGCAGCGACGACCTGGGCGAGCGTGCCGCCGTCGAGCTTGGCGACGACGAGCGCCAGCCGGCCGTCGTCGAGCACGAGCACCTCGCGCAACGCCACCACGTGCGGGTGCCGGATCGCCGAGAGCACCGCCAGCTCGCGCTCGGCCCGCGGCCCGGCCGCGACCACCTTCACGGCGACCTCGGCGCCACCGCCGCACGGCTCGCCGGCCCACACCGCACCGCCCGCACCACGGCCCAGAACGGTGGTCAGCCGGTAGCCGGGGACCTGGGGCACGACCTCGTCAGCAAGCACCGTTCCAGGGTGGCGCAGTCGGCCGGTTCGCCGTGCGCTTCATCCACAGGCTCGGCCGGGCGCGCCCGACGCCGCGCGGCTAGCCTGCAGATTCGCGCACACCGGCAGGAGGACGACGTGACCAGGCTGCCGGGCAGGGCCGACGTGGTGGTCGTCGGCGCCGGGCTGGCCGGGCTCGCCGCCGCGCAGGTGCTGTGCACCGCAGGGGTGGACGTCGTCGTGGTCGAGGCCGGCGACGAGGTGGGCGGCCGGGTCCGCACGGACGAGGTCGACGGGCTGCGGCTCGACCGCGGCTTCCAGCTGCTCAACCCCGCCTACCCGGCGCTGCGGCATGTCGTCGACGTCGCGGCGCTCGACCTGCAGGCCTTCGACGCCGGCGTCGTCGTGGCGCACGGCGGCCGGCGCACTGTGGTGGCCGACCCACGCCGCGCACCCCAGCACCTGGCCTCGACGGCGCTCGGCCCAGGCAGCCCGCGGGCCAAGGCGGCGTTCGCCCGTTGGGCGCTGCACGCAGCCCTCGTCGACCCCCGCCGGCTGACCACCGACGAGGACGAGCCGCTGTCCAGCGCACTGACCCGGCGCGGCATCACCGGCCGGCTGCGCAGCATGGTCGTCGAGCCGTTCCTCACCGGTGTGCTGGGCGAGGACGGCCAGGAGTCCTCCCGTCGGTTCGTCGAGCTCGTCGTCCGGTCGTTCGTGCGCGGCTCGCCCTCGCTGCCGGCCCAGGGCATGGCCGAGCTCCCCCGGCTGATGGCGCGGGCACTGCCCGAGCACGTCGTGCACCTGCAGCTGCGGGCGCTGTCGGTGGCGGGCAGCTCGGTCGTCACGGACGAGGGCGTCATCACCGCCGCGGCGGTACTGGTGGCCACCGACCCGTCCACCGCCTCGACCCTCGCCGGCCTCCCCACGGTCGCGACCCGCTCGCTGACGACCTACTACCACCTCGCCGAGCAGCCGCCGAGCGAGCTGGCCATGCTGCACGTCGACGGCGACCGGCGGGGCCCGCTGGTCAACACCAGCGTCATCACCAACGCCGCCCCCTCGTACGGCGCAGCCCGGGGGGCGCTCGTCGCCTCGACGGTGCTCGGGGTACGCGATGCCCGGGCCGACGAGCAGGCCGTGCGAGCCCAGCTGCGGGTGGTCTACGGGGCCGACCCGCGCGGCTGGGAGCTGGTGGCCTGCTACCCGATCGAGGACGCCCTGCCGGCCATGCTCCCGCCGCTGTGCGTGCGCCAGGACGTCGACCTCGGCGACGGCCTGTTCGTGGCCGGCGACCACCGCGACACGGCCTCGATCCAGGGTGCCCTGGTGTCGGGCCGGCGGGCGGCCCGTGCCATCCTCGGGCGCCTGCATCGCGGGAGACCGACCCGCGAGGACTGACGACCCGGAGGAGACCCGTGCCCGCCGACGCCCCCACCATCCTCGCGACGTCCGGCGGCTACCGCCCGGCCGTCCGGCACCGGCTGGACTTCGCTCCGCTGGTGCACCACGCGGTCGAGCTGTCCGGGGCCGGCGGGCGGCCACGGGTCTGCCATGTGGGCACCGCGGGCGGCGACCAGCGCTGGTTCCAGGCCGAGATGGACGACGCGGGCCGCTCGGCGGGTTTCGAGCTGAGCCACCTGTCGTTGTTCTCGATGCCGTCGGTCGAGGACGTCGAGGCGCACCTGCTCGCGCAGGACGTCGTGTGGGTCAACGGCGGTTCGGTGGCCAACCTGCTCGCCGTCTGGCGGGTGCACGACCTGGACACGATCTTCCGGCGCGTGTGGGAGGCCGGCGTCGTCCTGGCAGGGGTGTCTGCGGGCTCGATCTGCTGGTACGTCGGCGGCACCACCGACTCGTTCGGCCCCGAGCTGCGGGCCGTCACCAACGGCCTGGCCTTCCTGCCGTACGGCAGCGGCGTGCACTACGACAGCGAGGCGCGCCGGCGACCGCTGGTGCACCGGCTGGTCGCTGACGGCACGCTGCCGGACACGCACTGCTCGGACGACGGCGTCGGCCTGGTCTACCGCGGCACCGAGCTGGTCGAGGCGGTCAGCGAGATCAAGGGCAAGGGCGCCTACGTCGTGCGGCGGGACGGCGACTCGGCGGTCGAGGAGCGCATCGAGCCTCGGCTGCTGCCCGGCAGCTAGAGCTCGACCACGCGCTGCTCGGCCGCGCCGATCCGGGCCGCGTCGAGCACCTGCAGGACGTGCACCGCGTCGCGCGGGTCGACCGGCATCGGTGCGCCTGTGGTGAGCGCGGCCGCCACCTGCCGGTAGAAGTCGGCGTGGCCGCCGGGGGCTCGCAGTACCGGCTCACGGGTCTCGCCGGTCACCACCCACCCGGTGTGCTGGTCGTCGAGATCGGCGAGGTCGGCGTACGCCGACTGCTCCTGCTCGAAGGACGTGACCACGTAGCTGCCGGCCAGCCCCAGCACCCGCGTGCGTGGCCCGGGCGCACCGGCCACCGAGGCCGCCCCGAGGTGGCTGCGCACGCCGCTCTCGTGCAGCAGCGCCAGGAACGCGTCGTCCTCGGCCGCGGTCGTGTGCGCGGCCAGCTCGGCGTAGACCTGCCGCACCGGGCCGAACAGCTGCACGGCGGAGTCGACGAGGTGGCTGTGCAGGTCGAGCAGCAGACCGCCGCCCTGGGCGGCCGGCTCGTTCTCGCGCCAGCGGTCCTTGGGCTCGGGCCGCCACCGCTCCCAGCGCCGCTCGAAGCGGAACACGGTGCCCAGTGCGCCGTCGGCGAGCAGCCGTTGCAGGGTGAGCTGCTCGGCGTCCCAGCGGCGGTTCTGGAACACAGTGAGCCGCACACCGACGTCGTGGGCGTGGGCGACGACTGCGACCGCTTGCGCCGCGTCGACCGCGAGCGGCTTGTCGACCACGAGTGGCAGGCCGGCGTCGAGGCACGCCATGGCCTGCTCGGCGTGCACGCCGGTCGGGCTGGCGAGCACCACGACGTCCACGGCGCCCGCATCGAGCAGCAGCGCGTCCAGCGAGGGCAGCACCGTCGCGTCCGGCCAGTCCTGCGCCACCTGCTCGCGCCGCTGCGGGTCTGCGGTCACGACCCGGACGACGTCCAGCCCCGCCTCGCGCAGCAGCCGGGCATGGATCCCCCGCCCGGCCGAGCCGTAGCCGACCAGTCCGACCCGCACAGACGCGCTCATCCGCTGATCGTGTCAGACGGTGCCGGCTGGTCCCGGTCCAGCCGCGACGGCCACCAGACGCGGCCGCCGATGTCGCGGGTCAGCGCCGGCACGAGCAGCGACCGCACGACGAGCGTGTCGAGCAGCACCCCGAAGGCGACGAGGAACGCGATCTGCTGGAGGAACAGGATGGGGATGGTGCCTAGCGCACCGAACGTCGCCGCCAGCACCACGCCGGCGCTGGTGATGACGCCACCAGTGACGGCGAGCCCGACGAGCACGCCGGGCCGCGTCCCGCGCTCGAGCGACTCCTCGCGCACTCGGGTCATCAGGAAGATCGAGTAGTCGATACCCAGTGCGACGAGGAACACGAACCCGTAGAGCGGGATGGACGGGTCGCCGCCGGGGAAGCCCAGCACGTGGTTGAAGACGAGCGCGCTGACCCCGATCGTGGCCGCGAACGACAACACGTTCGCGGCGATGAGCAGCAGCGGCGCCACGACCGCCCGCAGCAGGAGCATGAGCACCAGCAGGATCACCACCAGCACCGCCGGGATGATCACCACCAGGTCGCGCCGGCTGGCCTCGCGCACGTCCAGGTTGACTGCGGTCTCCCCGCCGACCAGGACGTCCTGGCCGACCGCGTCGACCGCCGTCCGCAGCCGCTGGACGACGGCCTCGGCCTGCGGGCTGCCGGCCGGCTCGTCCAGGGTCACCTCGATCTGCACCTGCCCGTCGACCACCTTGCGCGGACCCGGGGCGGTGTCGGTCGCCAGGGTGGGATCGGTGGTGACCGTGGCCGAGTCGACGCCCCGCACCTGCCGCACGATGCCCAGCGCGCGCTCGGCGTCGGTCTCCTGCACCACCATCAGCACCGGGCTGCCGGACCCACCGGGGAAGTGCCGGGCGAGCACGTCCTGCCCGGTGACGGACTCGACGGTGGTGCGGAAGATCTGCGCGGTGCTGATGCCCTCCGCCTTCAGGGTCGGGACGAAGGCCGCAGCGCCCAGCAGCGCCAGCAGCGTCGCGGCCCAGACCCGCCGGGGATGAGCGCCCACCAGTCGGGCCAGCCGCCCCCAGATCCCCGGTCCCTCGACGGCGTCGGCACGGTGCACGTGGTCGAGCCGGGGGCTGCGCGGCCAGAACAGCCATCGGCCGGACTCGGCCCGGGCGTACCAGGGCAACGTGCCGCCCCCAGCAGCGCCGTCGACCAGCACCTGGCGACGCCGGACGGCGAGGTACCCCCCGACGGACAGCACCAGCAGCACCAGCACCACCCCGGCGAACGGCGACAGCAGCACCGCCCCGAGGGCGAAGGCGGCGCCGCACGCCACCAGCGCCAGCAGCAGCACCGGCAGCAGCAGCAGCACCGGCAGCAGGGTCAGCGCGGCGAGCAGCGCCCCGATGATGCCGAACGCGCCGACCGGGCCGAGCCCGCGGGTCGAGCCGAGCTCGCTCAGCAGCAGGCAGAGCAGGCCCAGCACGACCGTGGCCGCGCTGGCCGCGATCGGCTCGACCGAGCCACGCCAGGCCCGGCGCATCGCGACGTACTTGCTCGGGTGGTCGTGCAGCTCCTCGCGGTAGCGAGCCACCAGAAGCAGGGCGTAGTCGGTGGCGGCGCCGATGACCAGGATCGACAAGATGCCCTGGCTCTGGCCGTCGAGGGTGATGGTGCCGCGCTTGGCCAGCGGGAAGATCACCAGCGCGGCCAGGGCCAGCCCGAACGCGGCCGTCAGCAGGGCGGCGAGCGGCAGCAGTGGGCTGCGGTAGACCAGCAGCAGGATCAGGAAGACCGCCGTGAGGCTGACGGCGAGCAGGCGGCCGTCGATGCCGCCGAACGCCGTCACGAGGTCGGCGGTGAAGCCTGCGGGGCCGGTCACGTAGGTGACGACGCCGGTCGGCGCCAGGTCCTTGGTGGCGGCCGACCGCAAGGCCAGCACAGCCTGGCGGACGACGCTCTCGCCGTCCGGAAGCGTTGTGCCGGCCGCCTCGCCGTCCAGCGGCACCGGCAGCAGCAGGGCCTTGCCGTCCGGGCTGGGCACGGCCGCGACCGGGCCGCCGGCCAGGTAGTCGCCGAGCCGGAAGGTGCGCCCGCCGGCCGTTGCCGGGTCGACGGTGAGCGTGAGCTCCGGCAGCGACGCCGCATAGGCGCCGACCGCCGTGGCGTCGGCCGGGGTGATCCCGGCCGGCCGCTCGACGACGACGAACGCCGGGAACGCGTTGCCGGTGGTGAACCGGTCGGACAGCCGGGCCAGCTCGGTGGACTCGGCCGACGCCGGGAGGAAGTTCGCGTTGTCGTTCTCCTGCACCTCCGACAGCCGGCCGATCAGGGGGCCGCCCACCGAGCTGACGCCCAGCCACGCCGCGGCCACCAGGGCCAGCGCGACCGCCCGCAGGACCGCCCGACGCCGGGAGGGGCGCCGTCGCGAACGTCGACCCGGGAGGCCGAGGGGGTCGCCCGGCGCAGCGTGACCCTCGCTCGTGCCGGGGGCCGGCCGGTCGTCGTCCAACGGGGTGTCCTCTCTGCGCCGGTTCAGGTGGTGTTCCGCGAGGAGTATCCCGTGCCCGGCCGGACGCCGGTGCGAGCGACGCGGTTCGGATGGCCCGGCGTAGCCTGGGGCGCATGAGCCTGGAGTTCGTGTACGAGGGCAGCACGCCGGTCCCTTACCTCGACGGCTGGGCGCGCCAGCGAGAGGTGCACGCGGCCGTGGTCGCCGGCGAGCGCCCCGACACGGTGCTGCTGCTCGAGCACGAGGCGGTGTACACCGCAGGCAAGCGCACCGAGCCGCACGAGCGCCCGTTCGACGGCACGCCGGTCGTTGACGTCGACCGCGGCGGCAAGATCACCTGGCACGGACCCGGGCAGCTCGTCGGCTACCCCATCGTGCGGCTGCCCGACCCGATCGACGTCGTGGCGCACGTGCGACGCCTGGAGGGCGCGCTGATCGAGGTCTGCGCCGAGCTGGGCGTGCGCACGACCCGGGTCGAGGGCCGCAGCGGGGTGTGGGTCACGGCCGACGCGCGCGGCCCGGACCGCAAGGTGGGCGCGATCGGCATCCGGGTCTCGCATGGGGTGACGATGCACGGGTTCGCGCTCAACTGCGACTGCGACCTGTCCTGGGCGCAGACCATCGTGCCGTGCGGCATCGCCGATGCGGGCGTCACGTCGCTGAGCGCCGAGCTGGGCACGGCGGTGACGGTGCAGCAGGCGCTGCCACTCGCCGAGCGCCACCTGCGGGCGGTCCTCGACGGTGCGGGGCTCAGCCCCGGTCGTGCTCCTGCACCTGCGTGACGACGCCGAGCACCAGGCCGGCCACGAGCCCGATCACGGACGACCACGCGGTCGCGCGCAGCACCGGGTGCGGGAGCCGGACGTCGCGGACATCGCGCTCGGTGACGGTGATGACGGCCATGGGACCCTCCTTGCTTCGTGACCCCACAGGTATCGGCAGCACCGCGACCGAACCTGAGCGAGGCGCCCCGATCACGCGGCGTACCCTGGAGGGGCGGTCCTGGGACACCCCCGGGGCCAGTTCTGCCGTGAGGAGCCGCACGTGACGATCGCGCCTGAGGGACGCCGGATGCTGCGTCTGGAGGCCCGGAACGCGCAGACCCCGATCGAGCGCAAGCCGGCCTGGATCAAGACCAAGGCCACGATGGGTCCGCAGTACACCGAGCTGCAGGCGCTGGTGAAGGGCGAAGGACTGCACACGGTCTGTCAGGAGGCCGGCTGCCCCAACATCTTCGAGTGCTGGGAAGACCGCGAGGCAACCTTCCTCATCGGCGGCGAGCAGTGCACCCGGCGTTGCGACTTCTGCCAGATCGACACCGGCCGGCCGAGCCCGCTCGACCGTGACGAGCCGCGCCGGGTGGCCGAGTCCGTGCAGACGATGCAGCTGCGGTACGCGACGATCACCGGCGTCGCCCGCGACGACCTTCCGGACGAGGGTGCCTGGCTGTACGCCGAGACCATCCGCCAGGTGCACGCCCTCAACCCGGGCACCGGCGTCGAGATCCTGGTCCCGGACTTCTCGGCGAACCCCGAGCTGGTCGGCCAGGTGCTCGACGCGGCGCCCGAGGTGTTCGCGCACAACGTCGAGACCGTGCCGCGCATCTTCAAGCGGATCCGCCCGGCCTTCCGTTACCAGCGCTCGCTCGACGTCATCACGATGGGTCGCGACGCAGGCCTGGTGACCAAGTCGAACCTCATCCTCGGGATGGGCGAGACCCGCGAGGAGGTCAGCGAGGCCCTGCGCGACCTGCACGAGGCCGGCTGCGACCTCATCACGATCACCCAGTACCTGCGCCCCAGCCCGCGGCACCACCCGGTCGAGCGCTGGGTCAAGCCGGAGGAGTTCGTCGAGCTGTCCGACGAGGCCATCGCCCTGGGCTTCGCCGGCGTGATGGCCGGCCCGCTGGTGCGCTCGTCGTACCGGGCCGGCCGGCTGTGGGCGCAGGCCATGCGGCGCCGGGGTGCCTCGATCCCCGAGTCGCTGGCCCACCTGGCCGAGGCGGCTCCCGCCCGCCAGGAGGCCAGCAGCCTGCTGGCGCAGTGATCGACCCGTAGGCTGCGCGGCACTGCAGCCACCGCCCCGCACCCGTCCCTGACCTCGAGGATCGCCACCATGGCCCGCACGACGTCCACCACCGGCAGCGACCCGGCCCCGAAGAAGAAGCGCTTCGCCCGGCTGCGCCAGATCGGGCAGGCGTTCACCCAGGCGCGGGCCCTCGACCCCCGGGTCGTGTGGTGGATGCTCGGGTCGTTCCTGCTGGTCATGGCCGTCTTCGTGGTGCTGGGGATCGTCTTCGACCACCCGGTCTACCTGCCGGTGATCGGCTTCCCGCTCGCGGTGCTGGCGGCCGGCCTGATCATGGTCCGGCGCACCGAACGCGCCGCGTACAGCCAGCTGGAGGGGCAGGTCGGCGGGGGCGGCGCGGCGCTCGGAGCCTTGCGCCGGGGCTGGTTCCACGAGCAGCAGCCGGTGGCCGTCGAGGCGACCCGGCCGGGCGACCTGACGGGTGCCGTCATGGTGTTCCGCGCGGTGGGCCGGCCCGGCGTCGTCCTGGTCGCCGAAGGCCCTGCCGTCCGCGCCCAGCGGCTCGCCGAGAAGGAGCGCAAGCGGGTCAGCCGCGTCCTGCCCAACGTGCCGGTCACCCTGCTGCGGGTCGGTAGCGGCGAGGACGAGGTGCCGGTGCGCAAGCTGGTCAGCAAGCTCAACCGGATGCGCCCGTCCCTCACCAAGACCGAGGTGGTCGCGGTCAACAAGCGACTGCGCGCCCTCGGCACCGCACCGGTCCCCGTGCCCAAGGGGGTCGACCCGATGCGGGCCCGCCCCGACCGCAAGGGCATGCGCGGCCGCTGACCCGAGCCGCTCCGGCGCGGCCGCGACGGGGCCGCCGCCCGATCGGCACCGAGGATTCTCCGGACCTTCACACGCTGACACATCGGCGTAACCTGCGTCCGATCTACTGGTCCTCGTCAGGTTGGCAGACGCGGGGAGGCAGCGATGATGCAGACGGTCACGACTCACCAGGCCGTTCGGATCATGGGGATCTGGGTGCGACGCGCTGACGCCGTGCTCAACGACGGAGCCGTGGTCAACGCGGCGCGCGCCGTCGAGGCCGAGCGCGCCCGGCTGGCCGCCACCGAGCGCGACCTCGCCCAGCTCGACCTGCGCCGTACCGGCGTCCCCCTCGCCGGCTGACCCCTCCCCCGCCCCCACCCCTCCCTGACGTTGATCACGTCAAGCAGGCGTAGGGCTGCTTTCACAGGGGTAGAGCCCTCGGCAAGCGTGCCGTTCCCTCGGCAAGCCGCCGAGCCAGTTCAGGCGCGGCGCAGGACGGTGCTCATGAACCGGTCGTGCAGCCCCCGCTGGTCGCGGTCCCAGACCAACGCGGGGACGGCGAGCGCCAGCAGCGCGGCCCGACCGAGGGCCCGGAGCGGGCCGGCCGCGGACCCGTCCAGCCGGACGACGCGCAGCCCGAGCGCCAGGTGACCCAGGCTCGCGCCGACGGTGCCGACGAACGCCGCCTGCCCGACGGCGAACACACCGAGGGTCGCCCACTCGTTGCCACCGAACAGGCCGCGGGCCACGAGCAGCGCCAGCGCCCAGTCGAGGCAGAGGGCGAGCAGCCGCCGGCCGAATCGCGCGACCGACCCGGGGCCTTCCTCGGGCAGGCCGAGACGTCGTCCGGGGTAGTCACCGACCTCGCGGGTGACCGACACCGGCCCCTCGAGCCAGGAGCCCACCGTCTCGCGCCGCGTGGAACGTCGTCCTGACATGTGCTCCAGCCTACGTCGGGCCGGTCCGGCCGAGATGTCACCTCCCCGATACTTGGGCCCGGGGTCGTAACCTCGACGAAACACTCGGGACACTGACGGGTAACGGCTGCTCCCTAACGTCGACAACGCGTCGGGGCGCGGGTCCCCGTTCACAAGGAGGATGGATGTTCAGCAACGCCGACGAGGTCATGAAGTACATCAAGGACGAGGACGTGAAGTTCGTCGACGTCCGCTTCTGCGACCTGCCGGGCGTGATGCAGCACTTCAACGTGCCCGCCGCCTCCGTAGACGCAGACTTCTTCACCAACGGCCAGATGTTCGACGGGTCGTCGATCCGCGGCTTCCAGGCGATCCACGAGTCCGACATGAAGCTCATCCCGGACGTCGAGACCTCGTTCATCGACCCGTTCCGCACCGAGAAGACGCTGGTGCTGAACTTCTCGATCGTCGACCCGTTCACCGACGAGCCGTACAGCCGTGACCCGCGCCAGATCGCGGCGAAGGCCGAGGCGTACCTGAAGTCGACCGGCATCGCGGACACCGCGTTCTTCGCGCCCGAGGCCGAGTTCTACATCTTCGACGACGTCCGCTTCGAGACCAAGCAGAACGCCAGCTACTACTACATCGACTCGATCGAGGGCGCCTGGAACACCGGCCGCGCCGAGGAGGGCGGCAACCTCGGGCACAAGACGCCGTACAAGGGCGGTTACTTCCCGGTGCCGCCGGTCGACCACTTCGCCGACCTACGCGACCAGATCGTGCTCGAGCTCGACGCGCTCGGCCTGCAGGTCGAGCGCTCGCACCACGAGGTGGGCACGGCCGGCCAGGCCGAGATCAACTACCGGTTCGACGAGCTGGCCAAGTCCGCCGACAAGGTCATGCTGTTCAAGTACGTGGTGAAGAACGTCGCGCACCGGCACGGCAAGACGGCGACCTTCATGCCGAAGCCGGTCTTCGGCGACAACGGCTCGGGCATGCACGTTCACCAGTCGCTGTGGAAGGACGGCGAGCCGCTGTTCTACGACGAGCGCGGCTACGGCGGCCTGTCGGACATGGCGCGCTGGTACATCGGCGGTCTGCTCAAGCACGCGCCGTCGCTGCTGGCGTTCACCAACCCGACGGTGAACTCCTACCACCGGCTGGTGCCCGGCTTCGAGGCCCCGGTCAACCTGGTCTACTCCGCCCGCAACCGCTCGGCCTGCGTGCGCATCCCGATCACCGGGTCGAACCCGAAGGCCAAGCGGATCGAGTTCCGCGTGCCCGACCCGTCGAGCAACCCGTATCTCGCGTTCTCGGCGATGCTGATGGCCGGCATCGACGGCATCCGCAACCGGATCGAGCCGCCGGACCCGATCGACAAGGACCTCTACGAGCTGCCGCCCGAGGAGCACGCCTCGATCCAGCAGGTGCCGGGCACGCTCGCCGAGGTGCTCGACGCGCTCGAGGCCGACCACGACTACCTCACTGAGGGCGACGTCTTCACCCCGGACCTGATCCAGACCTGGGTGGACTGGAAGCGGACCAACGAGGTCGACCCGATCCGGCTGCGCCCGCACCCGCACGAGTTCGAGCTCTACTACGACATCTAAGTCGGGGGTCTCGCTGACCCGCGGCTAGATGCCTGAAACGGCGCCTGACCTGCGAAAACGTCTCTCAACGTCTTCCAGCGTCAGGCGCCGTTTCTCATCCTTGTGCGTACCCAGTGCACCCCACGGCGGGGAGCATCAGGGCGAGCACCCGGGTGCCACACGGACGAGCGCGGCACACTCAACGTGGTGCGTCATCGGGAAGGCTTGGTTGGCGCTGAGCGTGGGCGCGATCGTTTGCGATCGACAGCGCTCACGCGGTCGAACATACCTCTGACCTGCAGGGATGCCGGCGCAGACGATTGGAAGTGTTGGCACGCGGTTGTCGGCCTTTGCGAGTCAAAGCGAGCCCAATCCGAGCCCTCGTCGGTACTGGTACCTACGGCCGCAGGCAAACAGCAGATCCGGACTTTCGGGGCCGGCGTCAGTCCGCCGCGAGTCGGCGCCACTTACCGGATCTGCCGAGATCCGGATGGGGACGCGTCAACGCGGCCCGTAGGCGGTCGTGAGCGCGCCGCCGAGGTCGGCGATGAGGTCCTTGACGGCCTCGAGGCCGATGGCGAGACGGACGAGGCC
>CAVXBF010000012.1:0-739032 GCA_963759935.1 uncultured Actinomycetota bacterium | reverse complement strand
TGTGGGTGGGCGGGGAGTTCACCACCGTGAACGCCGGGGCTCAGCGCAGCCTCACCCGCTTCGGGCGGCAGGACACGGGCACGGTGTTCGCGCCTGCGCTTGTCGCCAGGTCGGACAAGGCCGGCGAGAACGTCGTCAGCTGGCTGGCCGGCTACGACCGGGACGAGGATGCGCTGGCCTACCAGCTGTACCGCGACGGCGTGCTGGTCAACACCCAGACTGCGCAGTCGCGGGAGTGGAGCCGCCGCACCATGTCGTACACGGACACTGGTCGAACCGGGGGACAGACGTACACCTACCGGATCCGTGTGGCCGAGCCGGATGGCCAGAACGTCGGCGGCCTAGGCGCCAACACCAGCGTCACCACAGCGAGCCAGGATCGGGGCTATGCGGGGGCGGTGCTCGGCGACCACCCGTCCATCTACTGGCACCTGGACGAGGTGGACCAGCAGGCTGCCGCGACCCGGACCGGAGACCCCTACTCGCGGGCCCGGGTCTGGGACGCTTCCGGCAACGGCGAAGAAGGCACCGCAGAGCGTGGCTGGACGTCGCTGACCGGTGGCTACACGCTCGGTGGGCCGAACGCCCTGCAGGACGGGAGCTCCGGACGCTCGGTGACCTTCGACGGCACCGCCGGCCGGATCGCTGAGAGCTTCGCGAACGACTTCCAGGGACCTCGCCCCGCGCCGGCCACCTACTCCGTCGAGCTGTGGTTCCGGACCGCCGGCACCACGGGCGGGCGGCTCATCGGCTTCGGCGACCGTCGCACGGAGATCTACGACCGCACCCAGCCCAGCCCCCTGACCGCGCCCGCCGATCCACCGGTCTACCGGAACTCGCTGAGCAACCAGACCGACCGGGTGCTGTACCTGAGCGACGCAGGCAAGCTCGAGTTCGGCAACCAGGCGTCCAGCAAGGTGGTCATCAAGAGCAGCAAGTCATACAACGACACCGCGTGGCACCACGCAGTGGCCACCTCGGGTCCGGACGGCATGACCCTGTACGTCGACGGGGTGGCCGTCGCCACCAACCCCAACACCCAGAACGCCTCGTACAACGGGTACTGGAAGGTCGGGTACGACCAGCTGAATGGATGGGCTGACAAGCCGGCCAGCACCGCGCTCAAGGGCGGCATCGACGAGGTGGCCGTCTACAACACCCAGCTGACGCGCGAGCAGGTCGTGGCCCACTACACGGCCGGCCGTCCCGGCGTGGTGATCGACATCCAGCCGCCGACCGCGCCGCCGAACGTGCAGGCCAGCCGGACCAACCAGAACGTCACGGTGACCTGGTCGGCCTCCAGCGACAACGTCGGGGTCGCCGGCTATGTGGTGCACCGCACGGCGTCCGCAGGGGCGGCGCTGTCGGCGGCCAGTCAGGTGGGCACCACCACCGCGGCGTTGAGCTTCACCGAGATCAACGTCCCGCCCGGGACCTGGTACTACTCGGTCATCGCGGTTGATGCGGCAGGCAACCCCAGCCTGCCGTCCCTTGCTGCCTCCGTGGACGTTCCGCCGCCACCCGTCTCGTTGTCGGTGGTCGCCAGCGCCGACACGTACGTGCACTCGTCACTGAAGACCAGCAACTTCGGCAGCTCCACGCTGATGACCACGGACGCCTCACCGCAGCAGACCAGCTATCTGCGGTTCGACGTCCCAGCTGCTCCAGCGGGCACGCAGCTGGTCAGCGCCACGCTGAGCCTGCGCACGTCGCTGAACAGCTTCAGCGGGTCGATCGATGCGCAACCGGTGCAGCTTGCTGACAACGGCTGGGTCGAGAGTGCGGTCACCTGGAACACCCGTCCCGCGTTGATCCCTGGGGTGCTGGGCACCATGTCGCCGCCGAGCGTGCCGGGCACGGTCTACGACGTGGCGCTGGATGCGTCGTCGCTGACCGCAGGAAGCGCCGTGACGCTGGCGATGCCGGGCGGCGGGACCGGTGACGGCGCGGAGTTCCAGACCCGCGAGGCCACCAACAACCGGCCCACCCTGGTGCTCGGCTACGCGCCGGGCGACCCGCCCACTGGCGGTCCCCCGGACGTCCCGCCGCCGACGTCCGCGCAGTCGGTGATCGCCAGCCATGACACCTATGTGCACGCGGCGCTGAAGACCAGCAACTTCGGCGGTGCGACGGTGATGACCACCGATGCGTGGCCGCAGCAGATCATGTACCTGAGGTTCGACCTCCCGGCTGCTCCGGCGGGCACGGAGATGGTGAGCGCCACGATGAGCCTGAGGACGTCGCTGAACAGCTTCAGCGGGTCGATCGATCCGCAACCGGTGCAGCTTGCTGACAACGGCTGGGTCGAGAGTGCGGTCACCTGGAACACCCGTCCCGCGTTGATCCCCGGTGTGCTGGGCACCATGTCGCCACCGAGCGTGCCGGGCACCGTCTACGACGTGGCACTGGATGCCTCGTCGCTCATCGCCGGAAGCACCGTGACGCTGGCCATGCCCGGCGGGGGGGTCGGCGACGGCGCGGAGTTCCAGACCCGTGAGGCCACCAACAACCGGCCCACCCTCGTGCTCGGCTACGCGCCGGGCGACCCGCCCGCCGATGAACCCCCGGACGTCCCGCCGCCGACGTCCGCGCAGTCGGTGACCGCCAGCCACGACACCTATGTGCACGCGGCGCTGAAGACCAGCAACTTCGGCGGTGCGACGGTGATGACCACCGATGCGTGGCCGCAGCAGATCATCTACCTGCGCTTCGACGTGCCACCGGCTCCGGCGGGCACCCAGCTGGTGAGCGCCACGCTGACCCTGCGCACGTCCCTGAACAGCTTCAGCGGGTCGATCGATCCTCAACCGGTGCAGCGCGCCGACAACAGCTGGGTCGAGAGTGCGGTCACCTGGAACACCCGTCCCGCGTTGATCCCCGGGGTGCTGGGCACCATGTCGCCCCCGAGCATGCCGGGCACCGTCTACGATGTGGCACTGGATGCCTCGTCGCTCGTGGCCGGCAGCACCATGACGCTGGCCCTGCCCGGCGGCGGGGTCGGTGACGGCGCGGAGTTCCAGACCCGTGAGGCCACCAACAACCGGCCCACGCTGGTGCTCGGCTACGCGGCGTGAGATCGGCCCGGGGAGGCCGGTGAGGGGAGGGCAGTGACCAGCGTCATCGGCTACACGACGGGCGTCTTCGACATGTTCCACGTGGGCCACCTCAACGTGCTGAAGTCGGCGCGAAGCCAGTGCGACCACCTCATCGTCGGCGTCACGACGGACGAGATCGCCGCTCAGCGCAAGGGACGCCGGCCCATCGTGCCGCTGCTGGAACGCATCGAGATCGTGCAGAACATCCGCTACGTCGACGACGTCGTGCCGCAGACCTCGATGGACAAGATGGAGGCTTGGCGGGACCTGAAGTTCGACGTGATGTTCGTCGGGGACGACTGGCAGGGGACCGACAAGTGGAACGCCCTCGAGGACGAGTTCGGCGCCCTAGGGGTCCGCATCGTCTACTTCCCGTATACGCAGCACACGTCGAGCACCGTGCTGCGGCGCTCGGTCTTCGAGGAATGACCGCATGGCACTGAGTGCCTCGCTGCGAGCCCTTGCCGCAGCGCAGAAGCCCGCGCGGGGCGTGCCGGCGTACACGCTGTACGTCAACCGTCCGCTCGGCCGGGTGGCCGCAGCGCTTGCCTACGAGGCTCGGCTGACGCCGAACCAGGTCACGACGATGAGTGGGGTCTTGTCGGCGGCCGGCATCTGTGTGCTGGCGCTGCTCGGGCCGACCCCCGTTTCCGGGGTGCTCGCCGCCGTGCTGCTCGCGCTGGGCTACGTGCTCGACTCGGCTGACGGCCAGCTGGCTCGGCTGCGTGGCGGTGGTGGCTTGGTCGGCGAGTGGTACGACCACGTGCTCGACAGCGCGAAGACGGTTGCGCTGCACGCTGGCCTGCTGATCGGTGTGTTCCGCGCCAGCGATGAACCGCCGGGCTGGCACCTGCTGCTGCCCGTTGCCTTCCAGCTGGTCGCCGTCGTGCTGTTCTTCTCCACGCTGCTGGCCGACCAGCTGATGCGTCAGCAGCGGGCACCTCGGGCGCCCGCAGTCAGCGGCAGTGGACTGCGCTCGGTACTGATGCTGCCGGTGGACTTCGGGATCATGTGCCTGGTGCTGGCCCTCTTCGGGCTGCCGCAGGTGTTCTGGCCCCTCTACACACTGCTTTTCGCCGCGACAGCGGGATTCCTCGTGCTGTACCTGGTGGCGTCCTACCGTCGCCTCAGCGCGGCCGCCCGGACGACCACGGAGGACCTGTGAGGATCGGCTACACGTCGGGAGTCTTCGATCTGTTCCATGTCGGCTACCTGAACCTGCTGCGGCGCGCTCGGCTCGACTGCGACTTCCTGTTCGCAGGCGTCGCTTCCGACGACGTCGCGTACGAGCTGACGGGACGCCGCCCCGCGGTGCCGTATGGCGAACGCCTCGAGATCGTCCGCGCGCAGCGGGTCGTCGATGCGGCTGTGGGCAAGCTGACAAGCGACTCGCGGATGATCTGGGAGCAGCTGCGCTTCCACGCCATGTACAAGGGTGGCGACTGGAAGGACGATGAGCGGGGTCTCGCCCTCGAGGCGGAGTTCGCCGACCTACCGGTCGAGATCATCTACTTCCCCTACACCCGCAACACCTCCAGCGAGCGACTGCGCGATGTGCTGGACCGGTAGCTGATCAGCTAGGCCGGGCACGTCGCGGTGGTGACCTCGGTGTCGTGGGCCGCTGGCTGGGTCAACACCGTCCGGACGGGCAGGTACGCGCCCGTCAGCTCGGCGGTGACCTGCACGGACTTGCCACGCGGCACGGTCACCGCGACCCGAGCGACCGACCAGCCCTGCTCGACGCCAGCCTGCAGCGGACGTCCCTTGCCGTTGACGGTCAGCCGCTCCAGCCCGCGCTGAGCAGGCAGGTAGAACGCCACGTTCATCGTGTGGTCGGTGGGCGCCGTGTCTGGCAGCTTGTTCGCCGAGTACTCCGGTACGTCGGCCGGGGCGCGGTTGCGCAACGTCAGGCGCACCGTTGGACCGCCACCGTCGCAGGGCTCGCTCACCGTGACCTGGGTGTGGAGGAAGTAGTCCAGCTTCGACGCGTCGACGTTGGTGGTGTACACGCCGATGCTGGTCGCGGTCGGTGCCGGGAGTCGCCCGGAGATTCCGGCGTCTGCGAACAGGGTGTTCTCGTCAGCCAAGCGTGACCACGCCATGATGTGCCGCCGGGTGCTCGGCTCGGCCAGGTCCAACAGCACCCGGTGCACGTCCGTGGAGGGTTTCAGCAGCTGGGTGAAGACGCTGCTGGTCGAGGCCTCGAGGTAGGCGTTGCGGGCGGGGGTGTTGCCGCCCAGCTGGCGGTAGGCGGTATCCATCAGAACCTGGGCGGCGTTGCTGCCGGTCAGCGCCGGACCGCCGGAGACCTTGACCGAACCGGTCACCCGCAGGATCGCCTGCAGCACGGTGGGATCGACTGACAGCACCCCGTCGACCGGGGGATGACCATTGGCCACCCACTGACGAGCGAACAGCGTCGCAGCCTGCCGGAAGTCCGGGGAAAGGTTGAAGTTGGGGGACAGCGCCTGGTCCGGGCCGTACAGCGCGCGGGTCGTCGGGTCCAGCACGGACAGGTCCGGGGGGCGGAGCTGGTCCAGGTCGTTGTTCACGCCCGTCTCGGTCAGCACGAGCTTGCCGTTGTCGGCGGTCAGCAGCCCGTAGGAGCCGATGATTCCCCCGGTGGGGCGGGACTCCGCGGGGTTCTGCAGGGCCAGCAGGTAGTGGCGCGTGCCGTTGCCACCGAGCAGATCGGGGAGCCGGGCGAACGCGTCGCCCGCGAGCGAGACCTTGGGTTGGGCATCGTCCAGGGTGGTCTTGAGACGGTCCATCGGCTGACGCAGCGGGCCGATCAGTCCGGCCGGGTCGACCGTGGCGAGGATGGCGTCGGCGTTGACGATCCCCTCAGCGGCCTGCCGCGCAGGCCCACCGATCCTGCGGACCTTGGCGAGGTCGACCTGACCGTTCCGCGTGAGCTGCTCGGGATCGAGTCGGTCACCGAGCGCCAGCAGGTCGCTGGCGCCTCGCGCCGTCTGCTGGACGGCGAGCGCGGCCCGGCGGACCGCGTCCACGTCGTCGCCGAGGAGGGGCAACAGGGCGAGTGCGCGCAGGGGTGGCGCGGACATCGCGCTGGCGAACCGGTCGGACCCGTGCTCAAGCCGTTGGCCGGCGTCAGGCAGGGCAGCCCACTGCCCGGCCGACACCGCCCGCTGCGCGTCGTCGGCTGCTTGGAGCGACTGCCGTGCCCCCAAGCCTGCCCGGCCGACCTCGAACAGCAGCCAGAGCGCGAACGCCAGGAGGACGAGGAGCACCACCGTTCTCGGCCGCGGCACATGGTGGCCGTCTGGTGACATGACGGAGGGAGACCCCCATGGCAGCTTCACCTCGGGGTCTCCCAGAGTCCGTCACTCAGGTCAGGAGTGTGCTCCACGCCGCCGGGCCGCCACCACCAGGCCGGTGCCTGCCGCGACGAGCACCAGGCCGGCGATGCTCCACTCGAGCACGTCGGTGCCGGTGAAGGCCAGCGACGAGGGCGAGACATCATTGCTGGAGTCGGGCGCCGTGGCGCTGGGCAGGACCTCGACGGTGTCAGACACGGTCGGGGTGCTGGGTGGGTACGTCGCGTCGGCGAACGCCGCCGACGCACCGCTGACGACGAGGGCCAGGCCGAGCGTGAGGCCTGCGGCGGATCGACGAACGTTCACTGGTGGCTCCTGAGCAAGTGGTGAGTGTGTGGTGTCCCCCGCCCACACAGACTGCTGGGCGACTACGCAGAGTCTAGGGCTGTCGAAGCGGAAGGAAAGCGGAATCCACAATCTGTGATGGATTGGCCTAGAACGACCGCGCAGCGCAGTGGCCCAGCCACGGTCAGTGAGGATTTCGGTCTGGGATCGGTCTGGATCGGTCTGGATTCGGTCTCGATCGGCCTGGTTCGCCCGGCCCTCGGCCCGTCGGGCGGCGCGCTGCCGGCGTTCTAGACTGGCGGGGCGCCCCGGGTGCTCACGGCTCGGGCGCTTTCGTGCTGCCGTGACTGCGGTGGCCAGGTGCGACACGACCCTGTTCGGAGCTCATGAGCCTCACCGGCATCCTCGACATCCTGCTCGACGACCCGTCCGTCGCGGGGGCGCGCGATCTGGCGCGCGCCGGGGCGTCCGGCGTCCTCGACCTGTCGGCCCCGGCCGGCACCTGGCCGGTCGTCGCGGCGACGATCGCCGCCCGCCGGGCGGGCGGCGCCGGGCGCACCGTCCTCGCGGTGACGGCGACGACCCGCGAGGCCGAGGACCTGGCCGAGGCGCTGCGCTGCTTCCTGCCCGCCGACGAGGTCGTCGACTTCCCGTCGTGGGAGACGTTGCCGCACGAGCGGCTCAGCCCGCGCAGCGACACGGTCGGGCGCCGGCTCGCCGTCCTGCGCCGGCTGGCTCACCCCGACGCGTCGGACGCCACCGTCGGGCCGGTCTCGGTGGTGGTCGCCTCCGTGCGAGCGATGCTGCAGCCCCTGGTCAAGGGGCTGGGTGACCTCGAGCCGGTGCGGCTGGCCGTCGGCGAGGACGCCGAGCTGGACGACGTCGCCCGCCGGCTCGCCGCAGCGGCCTACGCGCGCACCGACCTGGTCGAGCGGCGCGGCGAGTTCGCGGTGCGCGGCGGCATCCTGGACGTCTTCCCGCCCACCGAGCAGCACCCGCTACGGGTGGAGTTCTGGGGAGACACGGTCGAGGAGATCCGCTACTTCGCGGTCGCCGACCAGCGCAGCCTCGAGATCGCCGCGCACGGCCTGTGGGCGCCGCCGTGCCGCGAGCTGTTGCTCACCGACGAGGTCCGCGCCCGTGCCCGCGAGCTCGCTCCGCAGCTGCCGGGGGTGACCGACCTGCTCGACAAGGTCGCCGAGGGCATCGCTGTCGAGGGGATGGAGTCGCTGACCCCCGCGCTCGTCGATGGCATGCAGCTGCTGACGGACGTGCTGCCCGCCGGCGCGCACGTTCTGCTGTGCGACCCAGAACGCGTGCGCGCACGGGCGCACGACCTGGTGGCCACGAGCGCCGAGTTCCTCGGTGCCAGCTGGGCCAACGCCGCCGCCGGCAACGTCACCCCGATCGACCTCGAGGCCGTCCTCGGCACGGCGTCCTTCTGGTCGCTCGCGGACGTGCGCGAGCACGCGCTCGAGGCGGGCGTGCCGTGGTGGAGCGTCGGCCTGTTCGACATCGACGTCGAGACTGCAGCCGCCAGTGCGGACGGCGACACGGCCGCCACCGTGGACGCGCACGACGTCGAGGCCTACCGCGGCGACAGCCCCCGCGCGCTCGACGACATCGCGGCCTGGACGTCGGCGGGCTGGCGCGTCGTCGTCGTCACCGAGGGGCACGGCCTGGCCCAGCGCGTCGTCGAGGTGCTCGGCGAACGCGAGGTCGGTGCCCGGCTCGTCGAGGCCCTCGACGACTCGCCCGAGCCGGGCGTCGTGCACGTCACCACGGGCCGGCTCGGCCGGGGGTTCGTCGCGCCCGCGCTGCAGCTGGCGGTGCTGACCGAGTCCGACCTCACCGGCACGACCGGCGCTGCCTCCACCAAGGACATGCGGCGGATGCCGTCGCGCCGCCGGAACGTCGTCGACCCGCTGCAGCTGCGGCCGGGCGACCACGTCGTGCACGAGCAGCACGGCGTCGGCCGCTTCATCGAGATGATGCAGCGCACGGTCGGCGGCTCGACCCGCGAGTACCTCGTCATCGAGTACGCGGCGAGCAAGCGCGGCCAGCCGGCCGACCGGCTGTTCGTGCCCAGCGATGCGCTCGACCAGGTGACCAAGTACGTGGGCGGCGAGGCGCCGACCCTCAACAAGCTCGGCGGCGGCGACTGGGCCAAGACCAAGGGCCGCGCGCGCAAGGCCGTCCGGCAGATCGCCGGCGAGCTGATCCGCCTCTACTCGGCCCGGATGGCCTCGCCCGGCCATGCCTTCGCCGCCGACACCCCGTGGCAGCGCGAGCTCGAGGACGCCTTCGCCTACGTCGAGACGCCCGACCAGCTCGTCACCATCGACGAGGTGAAGGCCGACATGGAGCGGCCGGTGCCGATGGACCGGTTGGTCTGCGGCGACGTCGGCTACGGCAAGACCGAGATCGCGGTGCGCGCCGCCTTCAAGGCCGTCCAGGACGGCAAGCAGGTCGCCGTGCTGGTCCCGACCACCCTGCTGGTGCAGCAGCACATGCAGACGTTCGCCGAGCGGTACGCCAACTTCCCCGTCGAGGTGCGCTCGCTGTCCCGGTTCCAGACCGACAAGGACGCCGAGGAGGTCAAGGCCGGCATCCGCGACGGCAGCATCGACATCGTCATCGGCACGCACCGGCTGCTCACCGCCGAGGTGCGCTTCAAGGACCTCGGCCTGATCGTCGTCGACGAGGAGCAGCGGTTTGGCGTCGAGCACAAGGAGCAGCTCAAGGCGATGCGTACGGCGGTGGACGTGCTCGCCATGAGCGCCACCCCCATCCCGCGCACGCTCGAGATGGCGGTCACCGGCATTCGTGAGATGTCTACTCTCGCAACGCCTCCGGAAGAACGGCATCCTGTGCTCACCTTCGTGGGCGGCTACGACGAGAAGCAGATCGCGGCCGCAGTTCGTCGCGAGCTGCTGCGCGAGGGCCAGGTCTTCTACGTGCACAACCGGGTCAGCTCGATCGAGAAGGCGGCCACGCGGCTGCGCGAGCTGGTGCCCGAGGCTCGGATCGCCGTGGCGCACGGCCAGATGGGCGAGCACAAGCTCGAGCAGGTGGTCGTCGACTTCTGGGAGAAGCGCTTCGACGTCCTGGTGTGCACCACGATCGTCGAGACCGGCCTCGACATCAGCAACGCCAACACGCTCATCCTGGAGCGCGCCGAGAACTTCGGGCTGTCCCAGCTGCACCAGCTGCGGGGCCGGGTCGGCCGCGGGCGCGAGCGCGCGTACGCGTACTTCCTCTACCCGCCCGAGAAGCCGCTCACCGAGACGGCGCTCGACCGGCTGCAGACCATCGCCCAGAACACCGACCTCGGCTCCGGCATGGCCGTGGCGATGAAGGACCTCGAGATCCGGGGGGCCGGCAACCTGCTCGGGGGCGAGCAGTCCGGCCACATCGCGGGGGTGGGCTTCGATCTCTACATCCGCCTGGTGGGCGAGGCGGTGGCCGAGTTCCGGGGCGACGCCGAGGCCGTGCCGGCCGAGATGAAGGTCGAGCTGCCGGTCGACGCGCACCTGCCGCACGAGTACATCCCGGGCGAGCGGCTGCGGCTGGAGGCCTACAAGAAGCTGGCGGACGCTGACGGCGAGGCGGCCGTCGATGCGGTGCGGGCCGAGCTGGTCGACCGCTACGGCGAGCCGCCGACGCCGGTCGAGAACCTGCTCGAGGTCGCTCGGCTGCGGGTGCACGCGCGCCGGGCTGGGCTCACCGAGGTCGCCATGCAGACCAACCACGTGCGGTTCGCCCCGGTCGAGCTGCGCGAGAGCCAGCAGCTGCGGCTCACCCGCCTCTACCCCGGCGCCATGGTGCGGCCCGCCGTCCGCACGGTGCTCGTGCCGAAGCCGACCACTGCTCGCGTCGGGGGTCGTCCGCTGCGCGACGGCGAGGTCCTACGCTGGGCACGCGACCTGGTCGACGCCATCCTGCTCGACGGGGTGGCGCCGGCGGCGCAGGTCGCGGCGTCAGCCAGCCCGGCCCAGCAGTGAGCCCGACCCAGATCGCCCACACCGAAGGGACAGCGGTGTCCGACACCACGCGCACCTCGATCACCCGCCGCACGCGTCGAGCGGGACTAGCCGGCGTCGCGGCCGCGGCCGCGCTCGCCGTCGCGCTGACCGCGTGCACGCCGGCCCAGTCAGGAGCCGCCGCCGTCGTCGACGGCCGCCGCATCACCGTCCAGCAGGTCGACTCGGCGGTGGCCGGCATCAAGACGGGCAACCCGCAGCTGGCGGAGGGCCAGGGCCTCGACCGCACGGTGCTCTTCTTCCTGGTCATCTCGCCCTGGGTGCTGTCGGCAGCTGAGTCGAACGGCGTCGGCGTGAGCGAGGGCCAGGCCAAGCAGCTGCTGCCCAAGGCCTCCGAGCCGGACCCGGGTTCGCTGCGCGTGATGCGCACCTTCCTCGCCCTGCAGCAGCTGCAGCAGGCGCAGAAGACCGAGGCGCTCGCCCAGGTGCAGCAGGACATCACCGCGGCCAAGCCCGAGCTCAACCCGCGGTTCGGGACGTTCGACGTCCAGCAGATGGCGGTCGTCGACGCACCGCCGAACTGGATCGTGCCCACCGCGCAGCCCACCGCCACCTCTTCCCCGGCTCCCTGACCGGACGCGGCGGCGACCTGACGTGAGCACCACCGGCCCGGGGGCGCAGCTGGTGCTGCTGCTGACCTCTCCGCGGGTGGTGCCCGGTCTGATGTCGCGCGCCGCGTGGCAGGTCGTCGAGCAGGCCGACGTCGTGCTGTGCGCCGACCCGGACGACGCGGTGCCGACGGCCCTGGCCGAGTCCGGCATCGCCGTGCGGGGGACTGAGCCGGACGACGGCGCTTCGGTGGGCGCGCGGGCACGGCGGCTGGTCGACCTCGCCGCCACCCAGCAGGTGGTGTGGCTGGGGTCGCCGGACGGCGACCCCGGCCTCACGGACGCGCTGGCCGTCGAGCTGTCGCACGTGGCCGGTCGCACTGACCCACCGCCGGTGGAGGTGCTGGTCGCCAGCCACGACGTCGCGGGTGCCCGGCTGCTCGACCTGGTGGCGGTCATGGACCGGCTCAGGTCGCCGGGCGGCTGCCCGTGGGACGCCGAGCAGACCCACGCGAGCCTGGTCCCGTACCTGGTCGAGGAGGCCTACGAGGCGGCGGAGGCGCTCGAGAGCGCTGACCGCACCGCGGTGCGTGAGGAGCTCGGCGACGTGCTGCTGCAGGTGGTGTTCCACGCCCGGATGGCCCAGGAACACCCGAGTGCCCCCTTCGACGTCGACGACGTCGCGGCGGGCATCGTCGCCAAGCTGGTCAGCAGGCACCCGCACGTGTTCGCCGTGGACGACGTGCCCGCCGACCCGGACGCGGGGCCGCCTGCCGGCCCGGGCGACGAGCCGGCCGCCGGGCACGCCGGCCGGCGCACGGCCTCCGACGTGCAGCAGGCGTGGGACGCGCTCAAGGCTGCCGAGAAGGGTCGCGCCAGCGTGCTCGACGGCATCCCCCTCGCGCTGCCGGCGCTCGCGCGTGCCGACAAGGTGCTGGGCCGGCTGGACCGGGCCGGAGCTGACCCCGCGGTCCTCACCGCTTCGGTCGACGACGAGGTGGCCGACGCCCTGCTGGCCGTGGTGCGGCGGGCGCGCGCGGATGGTGTCGACGCCGAGACGGCGCTGCGCCACGGAGTGCGGGTCATCGAGCGCCGTCATCGCGAGCGAGAGCAGTCATGACGCCGGACGAGCCGAGAATGCCTGCGGCGCAAAGGTTCCACCGTACGGCGAGGACTGCGATGGATGTGCTGCTCGAAGCCGATCCGGTGCTGGCGACCACCCTGGGCGACCACCGCTTCGACGACCGGCTCCCCGATCCCTCGCACGCCGGCACGGACGCCACATTGCGGCACCTGGCGGACGGTATCGGCGCGCTCGACGACCTCGACGACGCGAGCCTGACCCCGCAGGACGCCGTCGACCTCGAGCTGCTGCGCACCCGGCTCACCGGCCGGATGTGGACGCTGGGTGAGCTGGCCGAGCAGTCCTGGGATCCGCTGGAGTCGTTGCCCGGCACCGCGATCTACTCGCTGGTGTCCCGCGACACCGGGGCCGCTGACGAGCGGGTGCGCAGCCTCACCGCTCGACTTGCCGCGCTCCCGGCCTACCTGGCGGCAGCTCGTGAGCAGCTCGAGGAGATGCCGCGGGTGCATGTCGAGACCGCCGTGCTGCAGACCAGGGGCGCAGCGGGCCTGCTCGGCGAGCCGGTCGACGCCCTGCTGGCTCGCGCGCCGGGCGCCGCTTCGTCGGGCATCGACGCGGTGCGCTCGGCGGCCGCCGAGGCGCTCGAGGACCACGCCCGCTGGCTGGAGGCCAGGCTGCCGGAGAGCGACCGCGACCCTCGGCTGGGCGAGCGGGACTTCGCCGCCAAGCTCTGGTACGTGCTCGACACCGCGGCGGCTCCGGACGCGCTCCTGGACCGCGCCGAGAGCGACCTGATGGCCGTCGAGGACGAGATCGCCGAGGTCGCGTCCCGGCTGGCCCCGCAGGTCGGCGTCAGCAGCGACTCCGCGGGCCGCGTGCGCGACGTGCTCGACGCGCTCGCGGCCGGCGCTCCGGTCACCGACCGGGACGTGCTCGACCGCTGTCGCACGCACCTGGCAGCGCTGACCGAGCTGGTCCGCGCCAACGACCTGGTGTCCGTGCCGGACGACGCGGTCGAGATCATCGAGATGCCCGAGGCCAACCGTGGGGTGGCGGTGGCCTACTGCGACCCGCCCGGGCCGCTCGAGACCGATCCCGCAGGCTCGCCCCCGCCGACCTTCTTCGCGGTGGCGCCGACGCCGGACGGCTGGTCGGACGAGCAGGTCGCGTCGTTCTACCGCGAGTACAACGACCACATGCTGCGCAACCTGACGGTGCACGAGGCGATGCCGGGGCACGTCCTGCAGCTGGCGCACGCCCGGCGGTACGCCAGCTCGACGGCGGTGCGGGCGGCGCTGTGGAGCGGCACGTTCGTCGAGGGCTGGGCCGTGTACGCCGAGCAGCTCGTCGTCGAGGCCTGCGAGCGGAACGCGCCGGACGACGTCGCCACGCTCGCGCTGCGCATGCAGCAGCTGAAGATGCGGTTGCGCTGCACGATCAACGCCATCCTCGACGTCCGCGTCCACACCCGCGGCATGACCGAGGCCGAGGCGATGACGCTGATGATCTCTCGCGGGCACCAGGAGGTCGGCGAGGCGGCCGGCAAGTGGCGCCGCGCCCTGCTGACGAGCGCGCAGCTCTCGACGTACTACGTCGGGCACGCGGAGGTGTCGCGGCTGGCGGCGGACCTGAAGGCAGCCCGGCCGCAGGCGACCCAGCGGGACGTGCACGACGAGCTGCTCGCGCACGGCTCGCCGTCCCCGCGCCTTCTCCGCCCGCTGCTGGGTCTCGACTGACCCGACCGTCGGCGTCCCGGCGACTGCGGTGGGTGTACCGAATCGGGTCTCACGCGCGGGGCGGCTGTGCCAGCCTGAGGGCGCGTCACCGCCGTCGAGAGGGCGCCCATGCAGCCACGCCGTCGCACGACCACCGTGCTCACTATTGCCGCCGCCGTCACGGCGATGCTGCTGGCGAGCGGCGTCGGCGCCGTCGAGGCAGCCCCGCGCAGCGTGCACTTCACCGCAGCCGGCGACTACAGCACGGGCAGCAACGCCCAGGCGGTGCTGACCGGGATCGGCGCCTCCGGCAGCGAGCTGAACCTCGCTCTCGGCGACCTGTCGTACGGCACCACCGGGCAGGAGCAGGCGTTCTGCGACCTGGTCACCGCCCGAGTCGGGGCAGGCTTCCCGTTCGAGCTGATCTCCGGCAACCACGAGAGCAACGGGGTCAACGGCAACATCAACGACTTCTCGGCCTGCCTGCCGAACCAGCTCCCGGGACTGGTCGGCACCTACGGCCGCCAGTGGTACGCGGACTACCCGCAGTCGGCGCCCACGGTGCGTTTCGTGATGATCAGCCCCGGCCTGACCTTCCCGGACGGCGCGTGGTCGTACGCGGCTGGATCGCCCCGCTACACGTGGACGGCAAACGCGATCGACGGTGCGCGGGCAGCCGGGATCCCGTGGGTGGTGGTCGGGATGCACAAGCCGTGCGTGTCGGTCGGCGAGTACGCCTGCGAGGCGGACGTCTCAGGCGTCACGGACCTGCTGCTGCAGAAGAAGGTCGACCTGGTGCTGACCGGCCACGAGCACCTGTACCAGCGCTCGAAGCAGGTCGCGCTCGGTTCCCAGTGCAGCACGCTGGTGACGAACGGCTACCAGCCCGGCTGCGTCGTCGATGCCGACAACCAGCTGGTCAAGGGGGCCGGCACGGTCTTCGCCTCGGTCGGTACGGGAGGGGTGCCGCTGCGCGACGTCCACTCGCAGGACCCGGAGGCCTCGTACTTCGCCGCCATGTCGGGCGCCAACAGCTCGCCCAGCTACGGGTTCCTGGACGTCGTCGCGGACGCAGACACGCTTACCGCGCGGTTCGTGGCCCGCACGGGTGTGTTCGCGGATGCGTTCTCCATCGGGCCGCCCGTCGACCCGCCGGCCAACGCCGCTCCGACTGCGGTCATCGCACCACCGGCCTGCGCCGCGCTCGCCTGCACGCTCGACGGCAGCGGCTCGACCGACACCGACGGCACCATTGCCTCCTACGCCTGGACGTTCGGTGACGGCGCCACCGGCGCCGGGCCGACGGCGAGTCACACCTACGCGATCGGTGGCACCTACCCGGTGACGCTCACCGTGACCGACGACGGTGGGCAGACAGGGACGGCGTCCAGCTCGGTCACGGTCGCTTCGACAGCGGCGCCCTTCGCCGCAGATGCCTTCTCGCGCACCGTATCCAGCGGCTTCGGTGCGGCCGACGTCGGCGGCACCTGGACGGTCAGCCCGTCCTCGTCCGGCTCGGTGTCGGGCGGTGTCGGGCGGTTGCGGATGGCTGCCGCGGGTGCCGGTCCTGGCGCGTACCTGGGTACCGCGTCGTCCGCGGACACCGACCTGACGCTCACCGTGTCGGTCGACAAGTCGGCGACCGGCACCGGGACGTACGTGTGGGTGCGCGGGCGCCGGGTGCCGGGTGCCGGCGACTACCGGTCCCGCCTCTGGTTCCAGTCCGGTGGCGTGCTGCGACTCTCGCTGGCCCGTACGGACGCGGGCGGAGCCGAGACGGCGCTCGGCGGCAGCGTCGTGCTGCCCGGCGGTGTGAGTCCGGGCGAGCAGCTGCGGCTGCGGCTGCAGGTGACTGGTCAGACGCCGAGCGTCGTGCGGGCCAGGCTGTGGCGGCTCGGGCAGCCCGAACCGACGTCCTGGACGGTGTCGGCGGCCGACTCCACGCCGGCCCTGCAGGCCCCTGGGTATGTCGGTGTGACGACGTACCTGTCCAGCGCCGCCACCAACGCGCCCACCGTGGTGTCGCTGGATGACCTGGAGGCCGTGGTCCCGTAGGCGGGACCGCCCGGCACAATGCCGTCATGACCGACCTGGTGCTGCACGGCGGCGTCGTCTTCGACGGCGAGCGTGTCGTCCCCGGCGCGACGGCGGTCGCGGTCGACGCAGGACGGGTGGTGGACGTCGGGCCGGACGACGAGGTGCGCGCCCGCGCCGGCCGCCCCCGCGAGGCCATCGACCTCGCTGGCCGGCTGCTGCTGCCCGGCTTCACCGACGCGCACGTGCACCCCGTGCACGGCGGCACCGAGCGCCTCGGGTGCGACCTCACCGGCGCGCGCAGTGCCACCGAGTCCCTCGAGCGCGTGCGGCGCTTCGCCGACGCCAACCCGCAGCTGCCATGGGTCACCGGTGGTGGCTGGCTGAAGGAGCACTTCCCCGGCGGCCTGCCGACGGCGGCCGAGCTGGACGCCGTGGTGCCGGACCGGCCGGTCATGCTGCGCGACAACAGCCACCACGCCGTCTGGGTGAACAGCGCGGCCCTGCGCATCGCGGGGGTGCAGAGCGAAGGGACCCTGCACGAGCAGGACATGGACCTCGTCACCGCGCACCTGCCGGAGGAGTCGCTCGAGGAGCAGGTCGCCGGTCTGCTGGAGGCGCAGCGCCACCTGCACAGCCTGGGGGTGACCGGCTGGCAGGACGCGATCGTCGGCTCCTACGCCGGTCACCTCGACCCCACCGCCGCCTACCTCTCCGTGGCGGCGTCCGGTCTGCTGACCGCCCGGGTCGTTGGCGCCCTGTGGTGGCCGCGCGAGACCGGAGCCGACGACGTGGCGGCGACGGTCGACGAGCTGGTCGCCCGCCGCCAGCGCGTGGCAGACGCGGTGCCGGACGGACGGTTCCGGACGACGAGCGTCAAGGTGATGCAGGACGGCGTCATCGAGAGCCGCACCGCCGGACTGACCGAGCCGTACGTCGATGCGTGCGGGTGCGGCGAGTCCGTGACGGGACTGTCGTACGTCGACCCGCAGCTGCTGCGCGAGGTCACGGTGCTGTTGGCGCGCAACGGTTTCCAGGTGCACGTCCACGCCATCGGCGACCGCGCCGCGCGTGAGGCGCTCGACGCCCTCGAGGCGGCGCTGGCCGATCCGGCGTCCGTTCCCGATCTGCGGCACCACGTCGCGCACCTGCAGGTGGTCGACCCGCAGGACGTCGCGCGGTTCGCAGCCCTCGGGGTGACCGCCAACCTGCAGGCGCTCTGGGCCTGCCACGAGCCAGCCATGGACGACCTGAACATCCCGATCCTCGGCCCGCTCCGGTCGTCGTGGCAGTACCCGTTCGGAGATCTGGCGCGCAGCGGCGCACCGCTGGCGATGGGCTCGGACTGGCCGGTGACCTCCGCCGACCCGCTCGACGCCATCCAGGTGGCGGTGACCCGGCTCGAGGCCGGGAGCGACCGGCCCGCCCTGCTGCCGCACCAGGCGATCGACGTCCGCACCGCCCTCTCGGCGTACACCCGCGGCTCGGCCCGGGTGAACCACCTCGACGACGGCGGCCGGGTCGCGCCCGGAGCGCTCGCTGACCTCGTCGTCCTTGACCGCGACGTGACGCGGGTGGCGCCGGACGAGATCAGCGCTGCACAGGTCGACCTCACGCTGGTGGACGGTCGCCCGGTCTGGGAGCGCTCATGACTGGGCCGGCACTCTTCGCGGCCCAGCTCGAGGAGGCCCGGCGGGTGCTCCCCGCCGACGTCGTCTCGTACGTCGAGGCCGGGGGTGGTGACGAGGTGAGCGCCGGCGAGGCGGTCGAGGCCTGGGCGCGCTACCGGCTACGCCCACGGGTGCTCACCGACGTCGCCGCCGTCGACACCTCGCTCGACCTGCTCGGCACCCGACTGGCCACGCCCGTGCTGGTGGCGCCGACCGCGTTCCACCTGCTGGCGCATGCCGACGGCGAGTCGGCGACAGCCCGGGGTGCCACCGCCGCCGGGAGCCTGATGACGGTGTCGACGCGGTGCAGCCAGCCGCTCGAGGAGGTCGCGGCCGCCTTCGGCGGGGCGCCGTGGTGGTTCCAGGTCTACGTGACCCGGGAGCCGGCCGTCTACCGGGGACTGGCGCTGCGCGCCCGCGACCTCGGGGCCGGCGCCCTCGTGCTCACCGGCGACACGCCGACCGTGGGTCGCAAGCGCCGCCTCGATGACGTGCGGATCGCCGGCGTCGACGCGATGTGGGCGGTGAACGCCGGCCAGTACCTGGCGCCGGGGTCTGCGGACGACGCGCTCGAGCAGTCCGCCACCGCGACGACGGACGTGATCGCCGAGCTGCGCGACCTCACCGGGTTGCCCGTGCTGGTCAAGGGACTGCTGCGCGGTGACGAGGCCGTTCGCTGCCTCGAGGCAGGTGCCGGCGGCGTGATCGTGTCGAACCACGGCGGCCGCCAGCTCGACCGCGCGGTCAGCTCGGCGCAAGCGCTGCCGGACGTCGTCGCCGCCGTCCGCGGCCGGGTGCCGGTGCTCGTCGACGGTGGTCTGCGCGGTGGTCTGGACGTCCTGACCGCGTTGGCGCTCGGCGCCAGCGCCGTGCTGCTCGGCCGTCCACTGCTGTGGGCGCTCGCGGTCGGGGGAGCGGACGGCGTGCGTGACGCGCTCGGCGCCGTGACCGACGAGCTCGCGCAGGCGATGGCGCTGGCGGGGGCGCCGGACCTGGCCGCCCTCACCCCCGACCTCGTGCTCGCCCCGGCGTGGGGCGACGGCGAGCGCGGCCCCGGGGTCTAGGCTCGCAGCGACGTCGCCGAACCCCTGAGGAGCTGTGGTCGTGGCCAGCATCGAAGCAGTCGGAGCACGCGAGATCCTGGACTCGCGAGGGAACCCGACCGTCGAGGTCGAGGTGGCCCTCGACGACGGCACCATCGCACGGGCGGCGGTGCCGTCCGGTGCGTCGACCGGCGCCTTCGAGGCCGCCGAGCGCCGCGACGGCGACTCCGCCCGCTACGCGGGCAAGGGCGTGCAGAAGGCCGTGCTGGCCGTCCTCGACGAGATCGGCCCCCGGCTGCTGGGCTTCGATGCGGCCGAGCAGCGGCTCGTCGACGCGGCGATGCTGGACCTCGACGGCAGCGACAACAAGTCCAAGCTGGGCGCCAACGCGATCCTCGGGGTGTCGCTGGCGGTGGCCCGCGCCGCGGCCGAGTCCGCTGGGCTGCCGCTGTTCCGCTACGTGGGCGGGCCGAACGCGCACGTCCTGCCGGTGCCGATGATGAACATCCTCAACGGTGGCGCGCACGCTGACACCGGCGTCGACGTCCAGGAGTTCATGATCGCGCCGATCGGCGCGCCGACGTTCGGCGAGGCGCTGCGCTGGGGCACCGAGACCTACCACGCGCTGAAGAGCGTGCTGAAGGAGAAGGGCCTGCCCACGGGGTTGGGCGACGAGGGTGGCTTCGCCCCCGACCTGCCGTCGACCAAGGACGCCCTCGACCTCATCGCCGTGGCGGTCGACAAGGCCGGCTTCACCCTGGGCTCCGACGTCGCGCTCGCGCTGGACGTCGCCGCCACCGAGTTCCACACCGACGGCACCTACCGGTTCGAGCGGGCCGACCGCACCGCCGAGTGGATGACGGACTTCTACGAGGGACTGCTCGCCGACTACCCGCTGGTGTCGATCGAGGACCCGCTCAGCGAGGACGACTGGGAGGGCTGGGCGCACCTGATGCGCGCCGTCGGCGGCCGCGTGCAGGTGGTGGGCGACGACCTGTTCGTCACCAACCCGACCCGCCTGCAGCGGGGCATCGAGGAGCAGAGCGCCAACGCCCTGCTGGTCAAGGTCAACCAGATCGGCTCGCTCACCGAGACCCTCGACGCGGTAGACCTGGCTCACCGCAACGGTTTCCGCTGCATGATGAGCCACCGCTCCGGCGAGACCGAAGACACCACGATCGCCGACCTCGCCGTGGCGACGAACTGTGGCCAGATCAAGACCGGCGCGCCGGCCCGCAGCGAGCGGGTCGCCAAGTACAACCAGCTGCTCCGCATCGAGGAGGAGCTGGACGACGCCGCGCGCTACGCCGGTCGCCTCGCCTTCCCCCGGTTCGGGGGCTGAGCGGGCACATGGCGGCAGGACGACGTCCGGGCAGCACCGGTGGGGCGCGCTCGTCGTCCCGCGGTGGGGCGGCGGGCGGCTCCCGGCCGGGGGCTGCCGCGCGCCCCGGGGTGCGACCTGCGCCGGCGGTGGCCGGGCGCACCGGGCGAGGCGCTCGGGGCGGTGCGGCCGGTCGCCCGAGCCGCACGTTGCGGCTCGTGGTGCTCGGCGCGGTCGTCGCGGTGCTCGCGGTGCTGCTGGCGCCCGCGTTGCGTTCCTACCTGGCCCAGCAGCAGCAGATCTCGGCACTCCGACACCAGGTGAGCCAGCAGCGCGTGCAGGTCAGCGAGCTCGAGGCGGAGCGTTCGGCGTGGGACGACCCGGCGTACGTCAAGGCGCAGGCCCGCGACCGGCTCAAGTTCGTCATGCCGGGCGAGCGCGCGTATACCGTGATCGACCCGCGACCCGAGACGAGCCGCACCCCCTCGCCGGTGCGCGCCGCCGCGAGCACCGCGCGCAGCGATCGCTCGTGGTTCGGCGACGTCTGGCGCTCCACCCAGATCGCCGGTGGCGTCGCCCCGGCGTCGCGTCGATGAGCACAGCCGCCGACGACCGCGACCTGGACGCCGTCGAGCACCAGCTGGGCCGTCGACCCCGAGGGGTGCAGTCCGTGGCCCACCGCTGCGAGTGCGGCGTACCCGACGTCCTGGAGACCCAGCCCCGGCTGGACGACGGCACGCCCTTCCCCACGACCTTCTACGTCACCTGCCCGCGGCTCACCGGGGCGATCAGCACGCTGGAGTCGTCCGGACTGATGGCCGAGATGACGGCCCGGCTGGCCGTCGATGACGAGCTGGCTGCGCGCTACCAGGCTGCGCACGACGACTATCTGCGGCGCCGGGCCGCACTGGGGGACGTGCCCGAGATCGAGGGGACCAGCGCCGGCGGCATGCCCACGCGGGTCAAGTGCCTGCACGTGCTGGTCGGCCACTCGCTGGCGGCCGGGCCGGGCGTCAACCCGCTCGGCGACGAGGCACTCGCGGCGCTGCCTCAGTGGTGGGCCCGCGGGTCGTGCGCGGGGGACCTCGCATGACGCGGGTCGCGGCCTTCGACTGCGGCACCAACTCGCTGCGCCTGCTCGTGGCGGACGTCGACCCCGCGGCGGGCACCCTGGTCGACGTCCAGCGGCAGATGCGCATCGTCCGGTTGGGTGAGGGCGTAGACCGCACCGGACGCCTTGCGCCGCAGGCCCTTTCGCGCACCTTCGCGGCAACCGCCGAGTACGCGCAGCTGTGCCACGAGCTCGGTGTCGAGCGGATGCGGTTCGTCGCGACGTCCGCCTCCCGCGACGCCGAGAACCGCGAGGAGTTCGTCGACGGCATTCGCGACCTGCTCGGCGTCGAGCCGCAGGTGGTGGCCGGTGACGAAGAGGCGCGGCTGTCGTACGCCGGCGCGACGTTCGAGCTGCTCGCCGACGGACTGCCCGGCCCCTTCGTCGTCGCCGACATCGGCGGCGGCTCGACCGAGGTCGTGCGGGGCTCGGCCGACGGGGTCGAGTCGGCGCTGTCGGTCGACGTCGGTTGCGTGCGGCTCACCGAACGTCACCTGCACAGTGATCCGCCCACGTCGGAGGAGGTCGACGCGGCCCGCCGTGACGTCGACGCGGCTCTCGACTCGGTCGCCGAAAACGTTGCGCTGCAAGGCGTGCAGACGCTGGTTGGCCTCGCCGGCTCGGTGACGACGGTCGCGGCCCTGGCGCTCGACCTGCCGTCGTACGACGCCGAGCGCACCCACCGCGCGGTGGTCGGTGTCGAGGCCACCCGCGAGGCGTGCGACCGGCTGCTGGCGATGAGCCGGGCCGAGCGGGCCGCGCTGCCGTTCATGCACCCGGGGCGGGTCGACGTCATCGGTGCCGGAGCCCTGGTCTGGCGCCTGGTGGTCGACCGGCTCGTGGCGGAGTCCGGCCTCAGCGAGGTCGTCGTCAGCGAGCGCGACATCCTGGACGGCATCGCCTTCAGCATCGCCTGACCCCCCACCACCCCTTCTGCTCTTGTGACGCGTTGGTGTTGTCTCCCGGCCCCGGGAGACAACACCAACGCGTCACAAGTGCGGGCGCGGGCGGGGCCAGGGCGGCGGTCAGCGGGCGCTAGGGCGACCTGGTCCGGGGCGGTCGGCCAGGATGGGGGGCGTGCCGACGCCCCCACCCGACCCGCACCCGGTCACCGGGGAGCCCTTCGTGTCGCCGGTGCCACCGGGCTCGGGCTGGCCGGGCGACCCCGCCACCGCCCGCACGCCGCGCGCCCATACCGCAGCGGACGTCGAGCGGCTGGCCGCGTCGTCGCGTGACCTGGCCGCGCTCGACGCCCGGATCTCGGTGTGCCGGGCCTGCCCACGGCTGGTCGAGTGGCGCGAGGACGTCGCTCGGGGCGGGCGGCGGGCGTCGTTCGCCGACCAGCCGTACTGGGGTCGTCCCGGACCCGGTTTCGGTGACCCCGCGCCGCGGCTGCTCGTGGTCGGGCTTGCCCCGGCGGCGAACGGCACCAACCGCACCGGACGGATGTTCACCGGCGACCGCAGCGGTGACTGGATCTACGCCGGGCTGCACCGCGCGGGCTACGCCCGCGTGCCGTGGTCACGGCACGCGGGCGACGGCCAGCACCTTGACGGCGCCCGGATCGTCGCCGCGGTGCGCTGCGCGCCTCCGGCCAACAAGCCGAGCCCGCAGGAGCGGGCCACCTGCGCGCCATGGCTCGATCGCGACGTCCGGCTGGCCCTGCCCACCCTGCGGGCTGTGCTCGCGCTGGGGTCGATCGGCTTCGAGGCCTTCCTCGGGGCGGCGCGGCGCACGGGGTGGGCGGTGCCGCGGCCCAAGCCCCGCTTCGGGCACGGCGCGCAGGTTCCGCTCGTGACGCCGGACGGGCGCGTCGTCCCGTTGCTGGCCAGCTACCACGTGAGCCAGCAGAACACGTTCACCGGCAAGCTCACCGAGCAGATGCTGGACGACGTGCTGGCCCGTGCGCGGGAGCTCACCAGGTGAGTGCCCCGGCCGCACCGCGGTGCGCCAGGATGGCGTCATGAGCCTGCTTGCCGTCACCGTGCTCGGTCACGACCGCCCCGGCATCGTCGCCGACACCACGGCTGCCCTCGCCGGCCTCGGCGGCAACCTCGAGGACTCGACGATGACCTTGCTGCGCGGGCACTTCGCCATGCTGCTGCTGGTGCGCACGGCGGCCGGGGTGGACGGCGTGCGGCTGGCGCTGGCCGCGCTGACGGCGGAGGGGAAGCTCACCGTCGACGTCCGCGAGGTGCCGGACGCCGAGCCCGCCCCGGCCGCCGTCGGCCGGCCGTTCGTGCTGAGCGTGCACGGCGCCGACCGTCCCGGCATCGTCGGCGCGCTCACCGGTGTCGTGGCGGCCGGCGGCGGCAACGTCACCGACCTCTCCACCCGCCTGGTCGGCGACCTCTACGTGCTGCTGGCGGAGGTCACCGTGCCCGAGGCCACCGATGACGTGGCCCTCGCGGCGGCACTGCGGGCGACCGCCGACGAGCTGGGCGTCGACGTGTCACTGCGGCCGCTCGACACCGACGACCTGTGAGTGACCCGCGCCCGGGCAGGCACGAAGGGGGGGTCACCCCGTCGTCCGCGATCGCCATGCCCATCCTGCCTGCCGGGCGGGTGCGCGAGGTGGTGCGCGCCCCGGCCCGGGTGCTGTCGACGCCCGGGGCGGACGTCGACCCCCGCGACCCCGCCGTGGTGCAACTGGCCGCCGACCTGCTCGCGACCCAGGCGGTGTCGCCGGGCTGCGTGGGGCTGGCCGCGCAGCAGGTCGGGGTGGCCTGGCGGGTGTTCAGCGTCGACGTCACCGGGCATCCCAAGGCTCGCACCTGTCACGGCGCCTTCGTGCTGTGCAACGCGGTGGTGGTCGAGGCGAGCCGGCGTGAGCGCGGCCGGGAGGGGTGCCTGTCGGTGCCCGACCTCACCGGCGACGTGAAGCGGGCCCGGCGGCTGACGGTGCAGGGCAGGCTCCCGGTGACCGGCGAGCTGGTGACGCTGGTCACAGACGCGTTCGAGGCGGTCGCGTTGCAGCACGAGATCGACCACACCGAGGGCGCGCTGTTCCTCGACCGGGTCGCCGGCGCGCACGCGCTGCACGCACGCCAGACGTACCTGTAGGCCCGGCGCGGTGCTTAGGCTGGGCACGCCCCCGTAGCCCAACCGGCAGAGGCAGACGCCTTAAAAGCGTTCCAGTACGGGTTCGAACCCCGTCGGGGGCACGCGTTGTCACACACCTGTCAGGTAGACCCCTTACGCTGAGAGCCTGCTGTGATCGCCGCCGGGAACTTCCTGACGCGCGTGCGCATTACGTCAGTGACGGCCCGCACCGCGGGACGCCCAGCAGGCCCCTGGCGGGGCCGAGGAGGAGCACGATGAGCAACCCGGTGTTCGAGCGGATGAAGGACAAGCGCGGTTACGCGACCTTCGGCCCGCCCGGTGCGTCGCGGTCGACCGTGCAGGACACCCCTGCCTACGGCTCGACGTCGCCGAACGACCTCGAGACGATGTACGCGCAGCCGTCGGCCACCTCGGTCGACACCGGCCGGATGACCTACGACGACGTCGTGGTGAAGACCGCGATCGTCTTCGTGGCGGTGCTGGCCGGTGGCGCCGTCGGGTGGGCCGTTCCCGGACTGATGTTCGTCGGGCTGATCGGCGGGCTCGTCCTCGGCCTGGTCAACGCGTTCAAGCGCAACCCCAGCCCGGCGCTCATCGTCGGCTACGGCCTGCTGGAGGGCGTGTTCCTCGGCGGCATCAGCATGTACTTCAACGCGGCCTACCCGGGCATCGTCGTCCAGGCCGTGCTGGGCACGCTGAGCGTGTTCGCGGCCGTGCTGATCGGGTTCCGTAGCGGCAAGCTGCGCACCTCGCCGAAGCTCAACAAGATCTTCTTCATCGCGATGGGCGGCTACCTGCTGTTCTCGCTGGTCAACATCGGCCTGATGGTCTTCGCCGGTCAGGAGTCGCTGCGCAGCGGCCCGCTCGGCCTAGCCATCGGTGCCTTCGCGGTGCTGCTCGCGTCGTACTCGCTGGTGATGGACTTCGAGTTCATCAAGCTGGGCGTCGAGCAGGGCGCGCCGGCCAAGTTCGCCTGGACGGCGGCCTTCGGGCTGGTGGTCACGCTGGTGTGGCTGTACATCGAGATCCTGCGGATCCTCTCGATCCTGCGCGGCGACTGACGCCGCACGTCACGGACGGGCCGCCACGACTCGTGGCGGCCCGTCGGCGTTGGCGCCCGGCCGGGGTTCCGGGCCGGGTGGACGATGTGCCAGGGTGCGGGACGTGAGCTCACCGACACCGGACGACGACCCCCGTCCGGAGCTGGATCGAGAGATCGCCCGCCTCGGTGACCGGCTGCGCGCCATGGCCCTCGACCGGCTGCAGCGGCCGGACGACGCGGGGCTGACGCCGCAGCAACGAGTGCACGCTACTGGTCAAGCCCTCGCCGACCTGGCGGCGGACGCGGCCGGGCGGGCCCGACGTCCGGTACCGGTGCTTGCGACGCACGGCGTCGCCGACCAGCTCACGGTGCTGGCACACGACGTCCGGACCGAGGGTGACCCGGCTGCCGTCCGGGAGGCCGTCGCCGTGCTCATCGCCCTCCGCCGCACCCTCTGACCCCCCACCCCTGCCGCACCTTTGCCGAGAAGTGCGGGCAAACCGGCCCTCGGAAGCGCACTTCTCCGCAAAGGTGCGGTCAGTTGAGGCGCTCGTAGATGATGGCCATGCCCTGGCCGCCGCCGACGCACATGGTCTCGAGCCCGAAGGTCTTGTCGCGCGACTGCAGGCCGTTGAGCAGCGTGGTGGTGATCCGGGCGCCAGTGGCCCCGAACGGGTGGCCCAGCGCGATCGCGCCGCCGTGCACGTTGAGCTTGTCGTGGTCGATCCCCAGCTCGGCGGCGCTCGGCAGCACCTGCGCGGCAAAGGCCTCGTTGATCTCGACCAGGTCGATGTCGTCGATCGTCATGCCCGCGCGGCCGAGGGCCTGCTGCGAGGCGGCCACCGGCCCGAGGCCCATGATCTCGGGCGACAGCGCCGACACCCCGGTGGAGACGACCCGAGCGATCGGGGTGAGCCCCAGCTCACGGGCCCGCCGGTCGCTCATGACGACGAGCGCCGCCGCTCCGTCGTTGAGCGGGCAGCAGTTGCCGGCGGTGACCGTGCCCTGCTCGCGGAACACCGGCTGCAGCGCCGAGACGCCCTCCATCGTGACGCCTGGGCGCGGGCCGTCGTCCGTCGACACGACGGCGCCGGACGGCGTGGTGATCGGTGTGATCTCGCGGGCGAAGAAGCCGTCGGCGATCGCCTTCTCGGCGCGGTTCTGGCTCTCGACGCCCCACGAGTCCTGCTCGGCCCGGCTGATGCCGCGGGAGGTGGCGACGTTCTCGGCGGTCTGCCCCATGGCGAGATAGACGTCGGGCAGCAGCCCCTGCTCGCGCGGGTCGGTCCAGGTCTGGTTGGTCGCGGCCTGCTGCGCACTGCGCGCGATGGCGTCGTCGAAGAGCGGGTTCTTGGACGACGTCTCGCCGCCGCCGGCGCCGGCGAACTTCTTGTACCGGCTGACGCACTCGACGCCAGCCGACACGAAGACCTCGCCCTCGCCGGCCTTGATCGCGTGGAACGCCATGCGGGTGGTCTGCACGCTCGAGGCGCAGAACCGGTTGACCGTCGAGCCGGGCAGGCCGTCGAGGCCGGCGAGCACGGCGACGACGCGGGCCATGTTGAAGCCCTGCTCGTCGGACGGCTCGGCGCAGCCCAGGTAGAGGTCGTCGATGGTCGTGGGGTCGAGCGCCGGCACCTTCTCGAGCGCGGCCCGGATCACCGCGACGCTCAGGTCGTCGGGCCGCACGTCCTTGAGCGAGCCCTTGAAGGCGCGGCCGATCGGGCTGCGGGCGGTCGAGACGATGACGGCCTCGGTCATGATGCGCTCCTGCTCGGGTGGGGAGGTCGGACGACGGTGCGGCGGGCGGCTGGGCCCACCTCGATGCTACTCGCGGGTAGCCGTAGTGGTCGCGGTGACGTGCGTCTCGTCCGGGCCTGGGGCGCTCGGCCCCTCGGTGGTGTCGGAGTCGACCACCGGCTCCTGGCGGCGGCGGAGCAGCACGGCCCATCGACCGCGCGGGCCGCGCTGCTGGCCGCCCACCTCGATCGCGCTGACCTCGGTGCCCGGGTCTGCAGCCGCGGCCACGGCTGCCACCGTGATCGGGCCGACTCCCTCGCCACGGCGGGCGTCCGGCGGGCGCTCGGCGCCGCCGTCCGGCCACAGGTCGAGCGCCGCGCAGACGGAGGGGAGGATCGCCGCGGCGGCCGCGGCGTACCCCGCGGAAGACGGGTGGAACCGGTCGGCGCTGAACATCACGTGCGGCTCGCGGCGGAACTCCGGGCCGAGCAGGTCACCCAGCGACACGGTGCGCGCGCCCGCCTCGACGGCGGCGACCGTCTGAGCGGCGGCGAGGTCGCGACTGAGCCGCCGGGCGATCAGCCGTAGCGGCTGCGGGACCGGCTCGATCGTGCCGAGGTCGGGGCAGGTGACGGCGACGACGTGGCACTCCTCGGCGACCAGCCGCTCGACGGCCTCGGCCAGGTGGCGGACGGCGACGGCGGGCCGCACGCGGTGGGTGACGTCGTTGGCGCCGACCATCACGATCGCGACGTCCGGCCGCACAGCATCGAGCACGCGGTCGATCTGCTGCTGCAGATCGGCGGACATCGCGCCCACGACGGCCACTGTGGTGAGCTGCACGCTGCGGCCCGAGACGGCCGCCAGACCGCGCGCCACGACGGCCCCCGGCGTCTGGTCGGGGTCGTCGGCGCCGAGTCCCGCGGCCGAGGAGTCGCCGAGCACGGCGAGCTGGATCGGGTCGCCTGGTCCGGCGCCGTACACGCCGTCGGACGTCGGCGCCTCACCGAACGGCGTGCCGATGTTGCGGCGGGCGAGCTTCATCTCGGCCGCCATGACGCCCAGGCCGAGGGCGCCGAGCACGGTCAGCCCACCGCCGCCGAACGCGGCGGCGGCAGCGACCTTGCGGGCGCGTCGTGCCCGGCTCATGGATCCCTCCCTGCTGCCTCGTGCTCGTCCGTCACGGTACCCGGCCCGGCCGACATCGCGAGCCCACCTCAGGGGGTGGCGTGCCGGGCCAGGAAGTCGCCGACGTACGCCTGTGCGGCCGTCCCGACGTGCGGGCCGTGGGTGAACGCCGCCACCGAGAAGTCGAGCTCGGTGAACCGCTGAGCGGTGCGCTGGCTGAGCCGGAAGTCGGTGCAGAAGAACGGCACCGACCAGCCGATGCCGCGGGCGTTGAAGAGCGCGTCGCCGGTGACCAGGACGCCGGTCGGCTCGTGCAGGAACGACGCGTGGCCAGGGGAGTGGCCGGGGGTGTGGACGACGCGCAGCCCGCCCGCGATCGGCAGCAGCTGACCGTCGGTGAGCTCCTGCTCGACCGGCACCGGCTCGAACGCCGGCTTGCCGCGGCGCGAGAGCCGGCTGAACAGCCGCCCGAGCCGCAGCGACTGATCGAGCGGAGGTGCGACGCCGGTGCGCACGGCCTGCGCGTCGTCCGCGTGCACCGACACGTCGGCTCCGGTGCGGCGAGACATCTCGGCGACGCCACCCGCGTGGTCGCTGTGCGCGTGGGTGAGCAGGATGCGAGTGACGTCCTGCGGGGCGATGCCGAGCTGGGCGAGGCCGGTCGACAGCGTCTTCGGTGAGCGCTTGAGGCCGCAGTCGAGCAGCGTGACCTGCCCGTCGTCGTCCCGGAAGGCGAAGCCGTTGATGTAGTCGCCGAGCAGCCGGAAGCGCCAGACGCCGGGGGCGAGCTGGACGGCGGGAGCGGAAGCCATGACCCGACCCTAGGCCGCCGGGTCCGCGCGGCGTCCGGGATCTGGGACGATGGCCCGGTGAAGTACGCCGAGCACATCGCCGACCTTGTGGGCAACACGCCCCTCGTCCGCCTCTCCTCCGTCACCGAGGGCATCACCGCCACGGTGCTCGCGAAGATCGAGTACATGAACCCGGGCGGGAGCGTGAAGGACCGGATCGCGCTGCGCATGATCGAAGCGGCGGAGGCGTCCGGCGCGCTCAAGCCCGGTGGCACCATCGTCGAGCCGACCAGCGGCAACACCGGCGTGGGGCTGGCGCTCGTGGCGCAGCGCAAGGGGTACCACTGTGTCTTCGTCTGCCCCGACAAGGTCAGCGAGGACAAGCGCAACGTGCTGAAGGCGTACGGCGCGGACGTCGTGGTGTGCCCGACCGCGGTCGCGCCCGACCACCCCGACAGCTACTACGAGACCAGTGACCGGCTGGTGCGCGAGATCGACGGCGCCTGGAAGCCGGACCAGTACTCCAACCCCGAGGGCCCGCAGAGCCACTACCTCACGACCGGTCCGGAGATCTGGTCGGACACCGACGGACGCGTCACGCACTTCGTCACCGGCGTCGGCACGGGCGGCACCATCACCGGCACCGGCCGCTACCTGCAGGAGGTGTCGGCCGACCGCGAGGGCGGTCGCGTGCAGGTGATCGGCGCCGACCCGGAGGGCTCGGTGTACTCCGGCGGCACCGGCCGCCCCTACCTGGTCGAGGGCGTCGGCGAGGACTTCTGGCCGACCGCCTACGACCCCAAGGTGCCGGACCGCATCGTGGCCGTCAGCGACGCGGACTCGTTCGCGATGACGCGGCGGCTGGCCCGCGAGGAGGGGCTGCTCGTCGGGGGCTCCTGCGGCATGGCGGTGGTCGCCGCGCTCGAGGTGGCCCGCGAGCTCGGCCCGGACGACGTCGTCGTGGTGCTGCTGCCGGACAGCGGCCGCGGCTACCTGTCGAAGATCTTCAACGACACCTGGATGTCGTCGTACGGCTTCATGCGCGCCAACGGCGAGAAGTCGGTGGGCGACGTGCTGCACGCCAAGGCCGGCGACCTGCCGGTGCTCGTGCACACGCACCCCAGCGAGACGATCCGTGATGCGGTGCAGATCCTGCGCGAGTACGGCATCTCGCAGATGCCCGTCGTCGGCGCGGAGCCGCCGGTGATGGCTGGCGAGGTGGCGGGCAGCGTCAGCGAGCGCGACCTGCTGGACGCGCTCTTCACCGGGCGGGCGCACCTGGCCGACAGCGTCTCCCAGCACATGGGGCCGCCGCTGCCGCTGGTCGGCGCCGGTGAGCCGGTCTCGACCGCCCGGCACGAGCTGGAGAAGGCCGACGCGGTGATGGTGGTCGAGGACGGCAAGCCCGCCGGCGTGCTGACCCGCGCCGACCTGCTGGGCTTCCTCGCCGACTGACCGGTTGCTCGGGGTCCGACGTCCCGGCGGGCTAGCGGTCGGTCACCCGGCGAGGTGGCCCCAGCGCGGCTCCAGGTCGTGCCACGGCCCGGTGGCGGCGACCCGACCCTCGACCAGGACGACGACGAGGTCGGCCCGGGCCAGCGCCGCGCGCTTGGTCGTGGCACCGATCACCGTGCTGCCGCGCTGCCGCAGCGAGTCCCAGAGCTCGACCTCGGTGGTGGCGTCGAGCGCTGACGACACGTCGTCCGCGACCAGCAGCTCGGCGTCGGCGGCGAGTGCTCGAGCGAGCGCGAGCCGCTGCACCTGGCCGCCGGACAGCCGCACGCCGCGATGGCCGACGAGCGAGTCGTGGCCGCCGGCGTCGTCGACGTCGCGGCCGAGCCGAGCGTCGACGACGGAGCGCGCGACCTCGCGGCCGTGGTCGAGGTGGATGTTGTCGGCGAACGTGCCGGACAGCACCCGGGGCACCTGAGCGACGTGCGCGACCCGGCCTGGGCGCAGGAAGACCTGCGGGTCGTTGACGTCAGCGCCGTTCCAGCGCAGCACGCCGCGGTGACTCACCAGCCCGGCGAGGGCCGACAGCAGGCTGGACTTGCCCGATCCGATCTGGCCGAGGAGCAGCACGAGCTCGCCGCGGCGCACCACGAGGTCGATGCCCTCGGCACCGATCGTGCCGTCGTCGTGCACAGCGGTCAGCCCGACGAGCTCCAGCTGCTCGAGACGGTCGACCGGGCCGGGCTGCGGTGCCGGGGCCGCACCGGTGACGAGGTCGAGGCCGGGCGGCAGCTCCATCAGGTCACGACCGCCGGCGAACCCGGTCGTCGCGCGCTGCCAGGCCCGGGTGCCGGGAGCCTCGGTGATCACGGCGCCGGCGACGCGACCGAACCAGTCGAAGCCGTTCACCGCACCGCTCACGAGCAGGGCGGTGGCCAAACCCCAGCCGCCGGCGACGTGCACCGCCCAGGCCGTGACGACGCCGACCTGCACGAGCACGACCGGCACCCCGGCGAGCAAGGCCTGGATCCGGTGCTCGCGAACGGCCGCGTCGATCCGGCCGTCGTCGACCCGACGCAGGTGCGCATGTACCGCGGGTGTCGCGGCGGCGAGCTTCACCGTGCGGATCGACTCCAGCGCAGAGACGAGGGAGCGGCCGAAGCGCGCCCGGGCCGCCGAGGCCTCTGCCGCCGACCGCCCGGCCGCCGGTGAACCCAGCGCGGACACGGCAGCCGACGCCACCATGACGCCGAGCAGCACCCCGCCGGCCAGGAGGCTGGATCCCGCGACCGCGGTGACGACGACGATCGCCAGCCCGTTGACGAAGTCGACCCACCGGTCGCCGTACCGGGCGAACCGGTCGGCGTCCATGGCGCGGGCCACCACCTCGCCCGGCGGGGTCGGTACCAGTCGGCGCTGCTCGGTCTGTCCGAGCAGCACGGTCGCGCGAGCCCGCAGCATCACCGAGATCCACCAGCGGGGGTAGCGCTCGATCGCCGCGGCCAGCAGCAGCGGCGCCGCCAGCAGCGACGCCACCAGTCCGGCGACCAGGGCGATGGGGCGCCCGCCGACCTGCAGTTCGACCACCGCGTGCCCCCACAGCCAGCCCGTCACCGCGCCGTAGGCACCGAGCACCGCGGAGGCGAGGAACAGGCCCACGCTGACGAGTCCCCACTGCGGGTGGATCCGCAGCGCGTGCCAGATGCCGCGCGCCAGGCTGGGTCCGTCGGCCACCTCGGGGGCGGGCGGTGGTGGCCCGGTGCGACGCATGGTGCCGACCCCCCGGTCGTCAGGGCCGGCCCCAGCGCCAGCTGGCTGGGGCAGGTCGTCAGCCGCGGTCAGCAGTCGGCGGAACGGGCCGTCCGCGAGCGCGAGCACCGCGCGTGGTCCGTGCTGCACTACCCGCCCCGCAGCCAGGACGGCGACGTGGTCGGCCCGCGCCGTCGTGGTGAGCCGGTGGGCCACGAGCACCCCGGTGCGGCCGGCGAGCAGCCGCTGCGACGCGGCGACCACCCGCGACTCGGTCACCGGGTCCATCCGGGCGGTGGCCTCGTCGAGGACGACGACATGGACGTCGCGCACCAGAAGCCGGGCGAACGCCACCAGCTGCTCCTCGCCGGCGGACAGCGTCGTGCCGCTAGGCCCGAGCAACGTGTCGAGCCCGTCGGGCAGGCCCGTCACCCAGTCGGCCAGGCCGAGCTCGGCGACGGCGTCCTGGATCCGGCTGCGCGGGAGGTCGTTGAACAACGCGATGTTCTCGGCCAGCGTGCCGGCGAGGATCTCGGTGCGCTGGGTGACGACGCCCACCGCCGCCCGCAACGACTGCAGGTCGAGGTCGAGCACGTCGACACCGTCGAGCAGCACCGTGCCCGGCTCGGGCTCGACCGCCCGCGACAGCAGGGAGGCGAGCGTGGACTTGCCCGAACCGCTACGGCCCACGAGCGCGAGCGTGGTGCCGGCCGGCACGTGCAGGTCGATGTCGCGCAGCGCGAACCCACCCTGCGGGTAGGCGAAGTGCAGGTTGCGCAGCTCGACGGCGGGGACGGCGTCCGGCAGGCGCTCGCCACCGACCGGCTCGGGCTCGGCACCGAGCAACGCCCTGAGCCGGACGAGGGCGCCGACCCCCGCCTGGAGGTCAGGCACGTGCCGGGCGACCTGGTCGACCTGGCCGACGAAGGTGGTGGTGACGAGGAACAGGGTCACGAGGGTCGCGGTGGACTCGGCACCGCTCAGCACCAACGCCGCGCCCACCACGGCGGTGGCAGCCAGCACCCCGTGCAGCAGCAGGCCGGAGCGACGGCTGATCCTGGTCTCCAGCAGCACCACCTCGTGGAACCGGGCGTGCACCGCCGCCGACAGCTCGGCGCACCGGCGCACCAGGTAGGCCTGGCCGAGGGCGGTGCGCAGGTCGTCGCGGGCGGCGACGCCTTCCTCCATGGCGGCGGCGTGGTCGGTCCAGGCCATCTCCTCGACGACCTTGCGCTCGGCCAGCCGGCCCAGCAGCGGGCGGATCGCGGCCCACACGCCGAGCGCGGCCAACGGCAGCAGGAGCCAGGCCGGCCACCACGTCGAGCCCGCGACGACGAGCAACGGTCCCGCGGCCAGGACCACCCGGATCACCGACCACGCGTTCTGCCGCATCAGCGCGCCGAGCTCGTGCGTGTCGTCGTCGACACGGTCGAGCACCTCGCCGACGGCCTGCTCGCTGAGCGCCGCGACGGGCTGGTGCATCACGGCGTCGAGCAGGTCGGCCCGCAGTCCGCCCTCGGCGCGGTCGACCGCCACCGACCACAGGGTGCGGCCGGCGGTGTCGAGCAGGGCGGCGCCGACAACGCAGGCGGCGAGCAGCAGGACCAGCAGGACGGCGGGATCGTCGGCCAGCCGCCCCGCGACGACCGCGCCGAGCGCCGTCCCCAGGCCGGCCAGGCCCGATGCGCCGAGGGCGAGCCCGGTGCGGGCCCCGCGCAGCCGGCGCCAGTCCAGCCGTCGGGCGTCCGTGCTGCCGACCGGGACGGCCGTCGCCGTCGTCCGGTCGGGAGGTGCCTGCCTGTCGTCCGTCGCCATCACCACAAACAGGACAGTAGGGGGGAGCGCCGACAGGGCGCCTCTGGATTTCGGTCGGGCGCTCGCGCGGCGCGCTGGCTGGCGGGGCGAACGTGCATGATCACCGCAGGGAGTTGGGGGGTACGGGGGCGGGCGGGAAACAGGGCAACGTCGATCAAGCCGGACGGCGGCGCGGGCCGTCAGGCTAGGACCATGACGACGGACGCGATGGCCCGGATCCTCGACCTGGTCACCGAGGCCCTGCACGACCCCACGACCAGCGCGGGCGACCTCGCCGACCGTGCCTACCTGTCGCGGTTCCACTTCAACCGCCTGGTGAGTGCCGCGATGGGCGAGCCACCCGGGGCGCTGCGCCGGCGGCTGCTGCTGGAGCGCTCGGCGTACCGCCTGATCAGCACCCGGCACAGCGTGCTCGACGTCGCCGTCGAGGCGGGGTACGGCTCGCACGAGGCGTTCACCCGGGCGTTCTCCCGTGAGTACGGGTTCGCGCCCACCCAGGTCCGTCGGCAGCCACCTCGCACGTTCCACCAGCTCGAGCTGCCCTGCCCGAGCGGCGTGCACTTCCAACCACCCGGCGGACTGCGGCTGCCGGCCCCTCGTCAGGAGAGCTCCATGGATGTCCTGCAACAGCTCGTCGACCACCACATCGACGCCTTGCGCGTGATCATCGACCGCGCCGAGGGCCTGTCCGACGACCAGCTCGACCAGCCGATCGCCGTCTCGGTCGAGACCATCGACGGTGAGCAGACGCTGCGCTCGCTGATCAACGCGATGGTGACCCAGGAGGAGCACTGGCTCTCGGCGCTGCGCGGTGGGGACTGGCCGGACGAGAGCGACCAGACCGTGGCCGGGCTGCGCGCCCGGCACGTCGCCGCCGGGAACGACTACCGCGAGATGGTGCGCGAGACGCTGCGCGAGGAGCGCCTGGCTGACACGTTCGTCGACACGACCTGCGGACCGCCCACCACGCACACGCTGGGCGGCACCATCGGGCACGTCATCACGTTCGCAGCGGTGCGGCGCACGCTCGCGGTGGGCGCGTTGGAGTCGTTCGGGGTCGAGGACGACGCCTGGGCCGACCCGCGGCCGTTCCTCGACGCCCAGGCCAGGTGAACTGCGGCTACGAGTAGCGGTGGTTCTTCTCGGCGTGGCCGGCCGGCCGCTTGCAGGTCTTGCCGCCCATGTTGCGGTGCCCGCAGGCGGCCGGCTCCGACGTCTGCTCGGCCGCGGCCGTGGCCGCAGGCGCGGCGAGGCCCTTGGCCGCGGGCTTGGCGACGGACCGCGGCGCCGCTGACGCGGCAGTAGCGGGCGCGGGCGCCGTCGCGGGACGGGCTCGCGCCGCAGCCTGACGCTCGGCGAAACGGGCTTCGCGCATCGCGCGCTGTGCATCGACCTTGCTCACCCGGTGACCGTACTCGACGGCTCGGACACCGCCTGACGCGAACGCAGAGAAGTGGGGCACCCGACGTCCGTCAGGTGCCCCACTTCTCTGGTCTCGTGCGGTTCAGCTGCTGGTGGCGGCCTCGTGGGGAAGGCGCCCGGTGTGCCGACGGGCATGGGCGATGGCCTCGGGCGTGTCGGTGAACACGTGCCGCTCGTGGGCAAGCTCGCCGTAGGTGCCGAGCCGGGTGAGCACCTGGCGGTGCTCAGGGCGTACGCCGGACAGCAGCACGGTGATGCCGCGTCCTTCGAGCCGCTTGATCGTGTCGGCGAGCACGGAGGCGCCGGTGGCGTCGAGGCTGGCCAGGTGCGACATGCGCAGCACCACGACGCGGACGTCGCTGACCTCCGACAGCTCGAGCAGGAACGTGTGGGCGGCGCCGAAGAACAGCGGCCCGTCGAGCCGGTACGCGACGATGCGCTCGTCGAGCAGGGCGACCTCCTCGGCGGTGTGGTCATACGGGTCCAGCGGCTCCTCGGCGAGGTGTGCGGAGCGCGCCACCTGCTGCAAGGCGAACCCGCCGGCGACGACGAAGCCGAGGATCACGGCTGTGACGAGGTCGAACGCGACCGTCGCCACGAGGGTGACGACCAGGACGACGGCGTCCCCTCTCGTCGAGCGCAACAGCGCGCGAGCGCTGGACACCTCGACCATCTGCACCGCGGTCGCGATCAGCACGCCCGCCAGCGCGGCGACCGGGATGACGGCGACCCAGTGCGACGCCAGGAGCACCACGAGCAGCAAGGCCACGGACTGCGTGACCGCCGACAGCCGCGAGTGGGCGCCCGCGCGGACGTTGACGGCGGTGCGGGCGATGGCGGCTGTGGCGGGGACGCCACCGAAGAGCGGTGCGGCCAGGTTGGCCAGGCCCTGCCCGAACAGCTCGCGGTCGCTGTCGTGGCGCTCACCGACGCTCATGCCGTCAGCGACCGTGGCCGACAGCAGGCTCTCGAGCGCGGCCAGGCCAGCGACGGCGACGGCGGGCAGCAGCAGCGCTCCGACCTCGCCGGGCGACACGGTGGGCACCGACGGCGCCGGAAGGCTGGCCGGGATCCGCCCGATGGTGGCGACCTGCACGTGGGTCAGTCCCACGACGATCGTGGCGACGCCAACCCCGACGAGCGAGACCGGCAGCCCGGGTCGGAACCGCGTGGCGGCGAGCATCGACGCCGCGACGGCCACGGTGATCAGCAACGCCGGCAGATGCGGAGCGCCGGCCCACGAGCGCACCGCCGCCCACGCTGTCAGGAGCACGGTGTCGCCGGAGGCGCGGACGCCGAGGGCGGCCGGCACCTGCTGCAGGCCGATGATGACGGCGATGCCGATGGTGAAGCCCTCGACGACGGGCAGGGGGACGTAGCGCATGAACCGCCCTGCACGGGCCACCGCGAGCCCGACCAGGATGACCCCGGCGAGCAGGCCGACGACCAGCACGCCGTCGCGCCCGTGCTGCGCGACGATGGGCACGAGCACCACGGTCATCGCGCCTGTCGGTCCACTGATCTGCAGGTTGCTGCCGCCGAAGACCGCGGCCACCAGTCCGGCCACCACCGCGGTGACCACCCCCGCGCCCGCGCCCAGACCCGACGTGATGCCGAACGCCAGGGCCAGCGGGAGGGCGACGACCGCCACCGTCAGGCCCGCCACGACGTCTCGGCGGGGCTGTCGCCGCATCGCCGTCAGGTCGGCTCGCTGCGGCAGGAGGGGGCGGGCCCGCCCCCACAGCAGCGCGGGCGTCACCGTGGTGCCGCGCCGAGCTCGGACGTGAGCTCGAGCTGGTCGGCCAACACCGCGGCCAGGATGGCGCGCGCCGCGAGGAGCAGGTCGCGCACCTCGGGGACCGCGACGACATACCGGACCTCGCCGTCCGCTCGGTGGCGCGACACCAGCCCCGCGCGACGCAGGACGGCGAGCTGCTGCGACAGGTTGCTGGGCTCGATCGCGATCTGTGCCAGCAGCTCGTGGACGGCGTGCTCGCGCTCACTCAGCAGCTCGAGCACCCGGATGCGGGCGGGGTGCCCGAGGGTGCGGAAGAACTCCGCCTTGGCCTGGTAGAGCGGGACGGGCACGGTGGCTCCGATGACTTGCAGGGTTTCGTAACTGAAGAACTCTTCAAGTAAAGCAGGTGCCCGTCGAACACAGAGAAGTGGGGCACCCGACGTCCGTCAGGTGCCCCACTTCTCTGGTCTCGCTCCCGAGCTGCTGCCTACGCGGCAGGTCCGGCCCCGGGCATCGGGCAGGTCGCGCCGGTGCCCTCGATGCCGCAGTAGCCGTTCGGCACCTTGTAGAGGTACTGCTGGTGGTAGTCCTCCGCGTAGAAGAACTCGCCGGCCTCGCTCGCCGGTCGCAGGTCGGTCGTGATGTCGCCGTAGCCCTTGGCGCGCAACGACTCCTGATACGCGGCCCGGGTCTGCTCGACCAGCGCGCGCTGCTCGTCCGTCGTCCAGAAGATCGCCGAGCGGTACTGCGTGCCGCGGTCGTTGCCCTGGCGGAAGCCCTGGGTGGGGTCGTGGCTCTCCCAGAACGCCTTGAGCAGCTCAGCGGTGGAGACCTTGGCCGGGTCGTAGGCGACGAGCACCGTCTCGGTGTGCCCGGTGCGGCCGGTGCAGGTCTCGTCGTACGTGGGGTTGGGGGTGAGGCCGCCCTGGTAGCCGACGGCGGTGGTCACGACGCCGGGGGTCTGCCAGAAGATGCGCTCGGCGCCCCAGAAGCAGCCCATGGCGACGTAGAGCACCTGGGTGCCCTCCGGCCAGGGGCCCTTGAGCGGGGTGCCGAGCACTGCATGCGTCGTGGGCACGGGGTAGGGCGTGGTCGGGCGCCCGGGCAGCGCCTCGTCAGCGGTGATCATGCGGGTCTTGGTCGACGATCCGAACAGCACGGTGGGACCTCCTCGGGGTCTGCATCGTGCTCAACCACGCCCGGCCCCCGATCGTTCCCGCCGAAGCCGCGCAGGCTCCCACTTGTGACGCGTTCTTGTCGTCTCCCGGACGTCGGAGGCAACAGAAACGCGTCACAAGTGGGGGTCAGACGACGTACGCGTCGTCGGTGGCCGGACGACGGCGGGTGGCCGGACGTCGGGTGACGGCGTCCCAGGCCTGCGCGAGCAGCGGGACGGCGGCGGCGAGGTCCTCGGGCGCCAGCGTGTACGGCAGCCGCACCCACGACTCCAGCCCGCCGTGCGCGGCGAAGCGCGACCCGGCGGTGAGCCGCACTCCGAGGTCACCGGCCGCTGCCGCGAGCCAGGTGGCGACAGGCGACGGCAGCCCGCACCAGAGCACCTGGCCGCCCGCCGGACGCCGGACCTGCCAGTCGGGCAGGTGCTCCGCCAGCAGGGCACAGAGCAGGTCACGACCCGCCCGCAGCTCGCCCACCCGGTGGGCGCGGACGTCGTCCCACTGCTCCAGCAGGTGCAGCACGGCCAGCTGCTCGAGCACCGGGCTGGCGAGGTCCTGCCGGGAGCGCAGCGCGGCCAGCCGGGCGACGGTCGCGGCGTCGGAGCGCAGCCAGCCGATCCGCAGGCCGCCCCAGACCACCTTGCTCGCCGACCCGACGCTCACCACCGTGGTGCGCCCCGCGAAGGCGGCGAACGGCGCGGGGGGCACGCCGCCGTCCAGGGCGAGCTCGACGAGCGTCTCGTCGACGACGGCCACCGTGCCGGCGCGGTCGAGGGCGCGGGCGAGGGTGCGGCGGTCGCCGTCCGGCATGAGCGCGCCCGTGGGGTTCTGGAAGTCCGGCACCAGGTACGCCGCAGCCGGGGCGGTCTGCCGGACGGCGGCCACCAGCGACTCGACATCCCAGCGGCCGGCGCGCGGGTCGACCGGCACCGGCACCGATCGGGCCGCCAGGTCCGTGACGACGTCGAGCCCGTTCGGGTAGCCCGGCTGTTCGACCACCACGCGGTCGCCGGGACCGGTGGCCAGGGTCAGGGCGAGCCGCACCCCTTGCAGGGCACCGCTGGTGACCAGCACCTGCTCGGCCGTGGTCGGCAGCCCGCGCTCGGTGAACCGGGCGGCCAGGGCCGCGCGCAGCGCCAGCAGGCCGCGGTAGTCGTAGCCGGTGCCGGGCAGGTGGCGCGGCAGGGCGTCGAGGGCGGCTGCGTACGCAGCGTGCAGGTGTGGGGGAGCGGCCGGGGCAGCATGCGCGAGGTCGAGGACGCCGGCCGGGGCCGGCTCGGGCGCCCAGGCCGGCACCTGCGCGCCGGTGGTGGGCACCGTCGTCCAGGTACCCGAGCCCTGTCGGCTGGCCGCGTGGCCGTCCTGGCGCAGCACGTCGTAGGCGGCGCTGACCGTCGTGCGGCTCACCGCGAGCGCCGTGGCGAGGTCGCGCTCGGGGGGCAGCCGGACGCCGACCGGCAGGCGGCCGTCCAGCACCAGCAGTCGTACCCGCCCAGCCAGCGCGGCGTACGCCGGCGCGGTGGACGACGTCCAGTCGCCCAGCAGCCGGGCGAGCTCGCGGGTGCCGATCCGACGCGGGGCCATGCAGACCACTGTGGAGCAATTGGCCCTGGATCTCAAGGCCAATCTGCCGCACGCTGGGCGAGTGCTGATTCCTGCCCGCGCCGCCCGGCGCCTGCCGCGCCGGTTCGTCCAGCTCTACCTCGGGCTCGCGCTCTACGGCGTGAGCATGGCGCTCTTCGTGCGCTCGGACCTCGGCGTCATGCCCTGGGACGTGCTGCACCAGGGGCTCGCCCGGCACGTAGGCCTGACCATCGGCATCTGGTCGATCATCGTCGGTGCCGTCGTCCTGCTGGCCTGGATCCCGCTGCGCGAGCGACCGGGGATCGGCACCGTCAGCAACGTCGTCGTCATCGGCGTCGTGATCGATGCGAGCCTCGCCCTGCTGCCCGAGCCACGACTGCTCGCCGTCCGGGTGGCCTTCGCGGCCGCCGGGCTGTTGCTCAACGCCGTCGCGACGGCGCTGTACATCGGCGCCCGGCTCGGTCCCGGCCCCCGCGACGGCCTGATGACCGGCCTGGTCCGCCGCACCGGCGGCTCGGTCCGGGTGGTGCGCACGGCGATCGAGGTCGTGGTCGTGCTGGCGGGGTGGCTGCTCGGCGGCACCCTCGGGGTCGCGACCGCGGCGTACGCAGTGGGGATCGGGCCGCTGGTCCAGGTGCTGCTGCCGCTGCTGACCGTGCCGGAGGCGACCCCGAGCGAGCTTCCGGCCACAGATACCCTCGCAGCGTGAGCGACTCCACCCCAGGCTTCAGCACCCGTGCCATCCACGCCGGTCAGGACCCCGACCCCCTGACCGGGGCCGTCGTCCCGCCGATCTACCAGGTCTCGACGTACAAGCAGGACGGCGTCGGCGGGCTGCGCGGGGGCTACGAGTACTCGCGCTCGGCCAACCCCACGCGCACCGCCCTGGAGGAGTGCCTCGCGGCCCTCGAGGTCGGCAGCCGGGGTTACGCCTTCGCCAGCGGCCTGGCCGCCGAGGACACGCTGTTGCGCGCCGTGGCCCGGCCCGGCGACCACGCCGTGGTGCCGGACGACGCCTACGGCGGCACGTACCGGCTCTTCGCCCAGGTGGCCGAGCCGTGGGGACTGGCGCACACGCCAGCCCACCTGGGCGACCTGGACGCCGTCCGCGCCGCGATCCGTCCCGGACAGACGAAGGTGCTCTGGGCCGAGACGCCGACCAACCCGCTGCTCGGTGTCGCCGACATCGCCGCGCTGGCTGAGATCGCCCACGCCGCAGGCGCTCTGCTCGTCGTCGACAACACGTTCGCGACGCCGTACCTGCAGAGCCCGCTCGCTCTCGGGGCCGACGTCGTCGTGCACTCGACGACCAAGTACGCCGGTGGTCATTCCGACGTCGTCGGTGGTGCACTCATCACCAGCGCCTCTCCCACAACGGGTTTCGAGGACCTCGACGAGCGCGTCGCCTTCCACCAGAACTCGATGGGCGCCGTGGCCGGGCCGTTCGACGCCTGGCTGGTGCTACGCGGGCTGAAGACGCTCGCGGTGCGGATGGACCGGCACTGCGACAACGCCGAGCGCATCGTCGCGTTCCTCGCCGAGCACCCGCGCGTGTCGTCCGTCCTGTATCCGGGTCTGCCCGACCACCCGGGCCACGCCGTTGCGGCACAGCAGATGCGGCGCTTCGGCGGCATGGTGAGCTTCCGCCTTCGCGGTGGGGTCGAGGAGGCGCTCGGCGCCTGCAAGCGCGCTGAGGTGTTCACCCTTGGCGAGTCGTTGGGCGGCGTCGAGTCGCTGATCGAGCACCCGGGGCGGATGACCCACGCCAGCGTCGCAGGCTCGGTGCTGGAGGTGCCCGACGACCTGATCCGGCTTTCTGTCGGCATCGAGGACGTCGACGACCTGCTCGCCGACCTCGACCGCGCCCTCAGCTGAGCCGCCCGTAGGCTGCAGCGCGTGACCCGCGTGCTCTGCGTCGACTTCGGCTCGACCTTCACCAAGGCGGCCCTCGTCGACACCGACGACGGGACGCTCGTCGCGACCGGGTCGCATCCGACGACGATCGCGACCGACGTGCTGGACGGCTACCACGCCATCCGCGAATCGCTTGCGGCAGAGCGGGTTGACGAGGTCCGGGCCTGCTCCAGCGCCGGTGGTGGGCTCCGGCTCGCCGTGGTCGGCTACGAGCGGGTGGTGACGGCGGAGGCAGGGCACCGGGTAGGGCTGTCCGCGGGCGCGCGGGTGGTCCACGTGGCGACTGGTGAGCTGTCGGCCGCCGACGTACGGACGTTGCGCGAGAGCCGGCCAGACGTCGTCCTGCTCGTCGGGGGCACCGACGGCGGCAACGCAGAAGTGCTGTGCCACAACGCCCGGCGCCTCGGGATCGGCCGGGTGAACGCGCCGGTGGTGCTGGCTGGCAACGCCGAGGTCGCCGACGTCGCGGCGCACGAGCTCTCCTCCCGCGGACGGCGGGTCGTGGCCACCGCGAACGTCCTACCCCGGATCGGCGTGCTCGACCCCGAGCCCGCCCGGTCGGCGATCCGGGAGGTGTTCATCGAGCACGTCATCGGCGGCAAGGGGCTGTCACGCGGTCCGGCGTTCGCCGCCATGGTGCAGGCCGCGACCCCCGACGCCGTGCTCGCCGGGGTCAGCGTCCTCGCCGACGGCGGTCCTGGCGTCCCCGGCGCCGGGGACGTCGTCGTGGTCGACGTCGGTGGCGCGACCACGGACGTCTACTCGGCCCTGGCGCCAGAGGGCGAGGACGCCACGCTGCGCAAGGACGTCGTGGCCACCCTGTGGCACGCCCGCACCGTCGAGGGCGACCTCGGGATGCGCTGGAACGCCACCGGGGTCGTCGCGGCTGCTCGGGCCGAGCACCTCCAGGTCACCGACGAGCTGGCCGCGTACGCCGAGCGCGTACAAGCCGACCCCGGCTTCCTGCCCGACGTGCCGGACGACGACGCCCGGCTGGCCGAGCTGGCGGTCACCGTGGCGCTGCGCCGGCACGGCCGCCCGCCCGGCCCGTCGGCGTCCCCACGCCCGCTGAAGGACGTGGCGCTCGTGGTGGGGTCCGGTGGGGTGCTGCGCCACAACGACAACGGCGTGCGCGCGCAGGTGCTCGGCCCGGCCGTCACCGACCACGGTGGTGGCTGGCGGGTGCCGGAGGGCGCTCGCCTCGCCGTCGACGACCGCTACGTGCTGTTCGCCGCCGGCCTGCTCGCCCGTGACCTGCCGGCGGCGGCGGCCACGCTGGTGCGGCATGCCGTGCGCGAGGTGTGTCCCAGCCAGCCCCCGGAGGCTGGGTAGGTGAGGATGGCCGGGTGAGCCGCGACGTGGAGAGTGGGGTCGACACCGTGCCGCGTGCGGTGCGCGTGGCGACGGCGTGGGCGTGGCGGCTGCTGGTGATCGGCGCGCTCGTCTACTTCCTGCTCAAGCTGCTGCAGCTCTTCGTGGTGCTGGTGGCACCGGTGCTGATCGCGCTGCTGCTGGTGGCGCTCGTCCGGCCCGTCACCGACGTCCTCGAGCGAGCCCGGCTGCCCCGCGGGCTGGCCGCCCTGGTGACCGTGGTCGGCGTCCTGGCGCTGGTGGCCGGGCTGGTCACGCTGGTGAGCACCCAGGTGGTCAACGGCTTCCCCGAGCTGCAACGCGAGGCCGGGGCCGGGCTCGCGGAGGTGCGCCAGGCGCTGGCCGGGCCGCCACTGCATCTGACGACGGACCAGCTGGTCAGCTACTTCGACCAGCTGCGCCAGAGCATCAGCGGCAGCCGAGCCCAGCTGGTCAGCGGTGCGCTCGCCGCGACCACCACCGTCGGGCACGTCGTGGCCGGCGTCTTCATCGCCCTGTTCTCGGCATACTTCTTCCTCGCCCAGGGGGAGACGATCTGGGCCTGGCTGGTGCGGCTGCTGCCGCGGTCGGCGCACGGGCCCCTGGACGAGGCTGCTCGCCGCGGCTGGGTCACCCTGACGTCGTTCGTCCGCGCGACGGTGCTCGTCGCCCTCACCGATGCCCTCGGCATCGGCATCGGCGCCGCGCTGCTCGGTGTGCCGCTCGCGGTGCCGCTCGGCGTCCTGGTGTTCCTGGGCGCGTTCATCCCTGTCGTCGGTGCGCTGATCTCGGGCTCGGTCGCCGTCCTGATCGCGCTCGTGGCGGTCGGACCGGTCAAGGCGCTGCTGATGCTGGCCGTGGTGATCGGCGTCCAGCAGGTCGAGTCGCACGTGCTGCAGCCGTTCCTGCTCGGCCGCGCGGTGCGGGTGCATCCGCTGGCCGTCATCCTGGGGATCGCTGCCGGTGCGCTGGTGGCCGGCATCCTCGGGGCGCTGTTCGCCGTCCCGCTCATCGCCACGGGCAACACGATGGTGCTGTCGCTGGCCGGCCGCAGCCGCGACGACGAGAACCTGCAGCGGGCCGAGCTCGAGGAGCACGTCGCCGACCCCGGTGGCGACGCGGCTGTGGACGACGGGCCCGGCACCTCCGCCTGACCGGGCATGCTGGGACGACGGCGTGGGGCCGACGTCCACCGGAGGCCCACCATGCTGCTCGTCCCCCCACCCGGCTCTGGCCTGCCGACGCAGTCGCTGGTCTGGGCGGTCCGGCTGCGGGTGGCGGCGGACGAGGTCGACGACGTCGCGCGGGTGCTGTGCCGACGTGCCGACGGCGCCGGCCTGACCGGTCCGGCAGGCGACGCGCTGAGCGGGTTCGTCGTCCAGCTGGCCGGTGAGCTGCGGGAGCTGGCCGACGACTGCCGGACGGCCGGCGAGACGCTGGCGGCGGGTGGGGCGTGAGGCCGGTCAGCGTCGACACGTTCGAGCTGCGGGGGCTGGCCGAGGCGGTGTGGTCGCTGGCGCCCCGCCTGGAGTGCGCGAGCGCCCCCGTGGTCGCCGCGGCAGGGTCGCCGTCCGGCCACAGCGCGGCGGGGCCGGTGCTCGCGTCCGCGGTGCGGCGGCGCGCGCTGGCCGCCGGCCGGTTGCGGGCCCTGGCTGCCGTCATCGCGATGGCAGCGCAGGTCTACCGCGGCGTCGAGCAGGACGTCGCGGCGTCGTTCGGCGTCCTGGCTGGCGCTTCTGCCGGCCCGTCTCCCTGGGCGAGCAGCGCGCAGCTGCTGGACCTGTTGTCGCACAGCGATCCTGACCGGCTCGAAGGACTGCTCGTTGCCGTGCCGGCGCTGGCCCGCTCGGTGGTCGACGTCATGGCGCCGTCGGGCGGCGGCCCGCCCGGCCAGCCGGGCCAGCCGGGCGACGCCACGGCTCGGGATGCGGCCGGGGTCGGCGTGCTCGTCAGTGCGGCCCGGTCGGCACCGCCGGGCGGCCGGTCGCTGATGCTCAGTGCCCAGCGACGCGTGCACGACCGCCTCGCGGCACTCGGGGCTGCCCGGGTGCACCTGCTGGCGCTGCTGCACCCGGCGCTGCTCACGGCCGTGCCGTCGGCGCCGCTCGAGGCCCGGTGCGCGGCCAGCCGGGTGCTCGTGGCGGCCGACCTCGACGTCCAGCTGCGCCGGCTCGGTGCTGCCCCGCCGGGCCCGGCACGCGACGCGATCGGCCGGCAGGTGGCGCAGCGGCGCGAGTGGCTGCACGGGTCGGTGACCCTGCGTGGCCCGGACGGCCGGGCCCGGCGGCAGCGGCATCAGCTATTGGCCTTCGATCCGCGTCGCGACGGGCAGGTGGTCGAGCTGCTCGGCGACGTGGATCGCGCCGAGCACCTGGCGGTCTTCGTTCCCGGCACGGGCAGCGACCTGCGGCGGTATCCCGGCACGTTCGCGCGGATGGTCCGGTTCGCCGAGGCCGACCCGTCGGTCGCCGTCGTCGTGTGGCAGGGCGCGGACTTCCCCGACCAGCCGTTCGACGACGGGTCCCTGCCACTGCGCGAGCACGTGGTCGGGGCGGCTTATCGCGACGCAGCCGACGTCGCCGGGCCGCGGCTCGCGGCAGACGTCGAGGGGCTGCGGGTGGCCGCTCCCGGCGCCGGCGCTGACCTGACCGTCCTGGGTCACAGCTACGGCGGCTCGATCGTGGGCAGCGCCGAGCTGCACGGCATGCGGCCCGACCGCGTCGTGCATGTCGCGAGTGCGGGCGCGTACCTCGACCCCCCGGTGGATGGTGGCGTGCGCAGGTTCAGCATGACGGCGTACGACGACCCGATCCGGCTCTCGCAGGGGCACGGCGCGGCCGACGCGACCGCGCGCTGGCGGGCCATGGCGCCCGCCGCGCTCGACCCGCTGGCTCCGGTCATCGGGCTGGTGGCGGGGCACGTCGACCCCGCCCAGCTGGGTCACGGCCCGGACCCCGACCTGATCGACGGCGTCGTCCGGCTCGACCCCGGCCGCTTCGACGACGGCAGGCCGGTGCGTGGGCACAGCGCGATGTTCGAGCCGGGCAGCACGGCCTGGCGCAACCTGCTCGCCACGATGAACGGCGGCCAGGTGCGCGTGCTGCAGCCTCGGCTCTGGGCGAGCCACCTGCAGCCGGCCGGCCTCGAGCACGACGGATCGGCCCTACGCGTGCGATGGCCGCACTACGTGGTCGACCGCACGCCGTGGACCGATCCCGGCTACCACGGCTCGGCGCTCGACCTCGCGCCGGCCGTGGACGCGCGTGAGGGCCGCCGGGGATGCGGGCCTAGTGCTTCTTGCCCGTCGGGATGATCGCCGCGGAGTTGTTCTTCGCGTCAGCCTTCGCGTGCTTGTCGGCGCGCTTCTCCTTGAGGGACTTGCCGACCTTCTTGGACAGGTTCTGGCGGGGCGACTTGTCTGCCATGGGGTGTGCTCCCTCGTCGGAAGCCTTGATGGCTCCGTGCATCGACAGTACGCCCTCGGCGTCGGGCCGCGGTACCGCCGGTCAGCGCGGCTCCCACACCGCCTCGTCGTGGGCGAACACCACGCGTCGCGGGTCGAGGGCCAGGACGTCGTCCATCCAGGCCGGGTAGGGAAGGCTCGCTCCGCCCGTTGCGCCGGCGGCCAGCTCGTGGGCCAGGGCCGCGGCGGTGAAGTCGCTGGCGTGGTCGAGCGCCTGCCCGGCCAGCACGACAGTGCCGTCGCGGTCGCGCACCGCCAGCGACTGATGACCGGCCGTGTGTCCCGGGGTGGCCAGCACGTGCAGGCCGGGGAGCAGCTCGGCCGGGCCGTCCAGCAGCTCGTAGCGGACGCCGTCGTGGTCGACCAGCTCGGGCAGCGTGTAGTCGGGTTGCCGGGCCAGGTCCAGCTCGCGCCGCTGGACGACGACCGGCCGGCCGGCGAACACCGGGTTGCCGCCGCAGTGGTCGAAGTGCAGGTGGCAGTTGATCACGAGCGCGACGTCCGCGGCAGCGATCCCGTTGTCGCGCAACGCGTCTCGCACATCGCGTCGCCGCGGGCGGTAGTGGGCGTCGACGTCGGGGGCCGATCCCATGCCGGTGTCGAGCAGCACCAACCCGTCCGGGTGGTGCACCAGGTAGCCGAGCACGACCTCGGCGCGGTCGCGGCCGTCGTCCGTCTCGCTGCCTGGTCGCACGAAGGTGGCGAGCCGCAGCCGGTCGATCCTCATCGGTCCGGCCTGGCCCGCTGTGCCGGCTCGGGGCGCACGTCCACGCGGTGAGTCTGGCACCGGCCGCGCGCCAGCACCCGGCGTGGGTGGGCGGTCTGACAGACTCCGGCCCATGGCATCGACGACGCTGCCCGTGACCCTGGACGACGTGCGGGCGGCCCGCCTGGTGCTCGAGGGCGTGGTGCGACCCACCCCGATGGAGTTCAGCCGGGCGCTGTCCGAGCGCGTCGGTGGCCCGGTGTTCCTCAAGTGCGAGAACCTCCAGCGGGCTGGCTCGTTCAAGATCCGCGGCGCGTACACCCGGATGGCCCGGCTCACCGACGACGAGCAGGCCCGCGGCGTGGTCGCCGCCAGCGCCGGCAACCACGCGCAGGGTGTGGCGCTCGCCGCTCAGCTGCTCGGCCTGCGCTCGACCGTCTTCATGCCCACCGGCGCACCGATCCCGAAGCTCCTCGCCACCCGCGGCTACGGGGCCCACGTCGAGCTCGTGGGCGAGACCGTGGACGAGGCGCTGGTCGAGGCGCGCCGGTTCGCGGACCAGACCGGCGCCGTGCTGATCCACCCGTTCGACCACGTCGACATCGTGGCCGGGCAGGGCACCGTCGGCCTGGAGATCCTCGAGGAGTGCCCCGACGTCCGCACGGTCGTGGTCTGCACCGGCGGCGGTGGGCTGCTCGCCGGCATCGCGGCAGCCGTGAAGGGCCAGCGCCCCGACGTCCGGGTGGTGGGCGTGCAGGCCGAGAACGCAGCCGCGTACCCGGCGTCGCTGGCGGCCGGGCACCCGGTGCCGCTCGCGCGGATGGCCACGATGGCGGACGGCATCGCGGTGGGCTGCCCGGGCGAGGTGCCGTACGCACTGGTACGCGCGCTGGTCGACGACATCACCACGGTGAGCGAGGAGGCGCTCTCGCGAGCGCTGCTGTTCCTCGTCGAGCGGGCCAAGATGGTCGTCGAGCCGGCCGGGGCCGCCGGCGTGGCCGCGATGCTCACCGACCCCGGCATCTTCGAGCCGCCCGTGGCCGTCGTGCTCTCCGGCGGCAACATCGACCCGCTGCTGCTGCTGCGCGTGCTGCGGCACGGCATGGCGTCCGCAGGCCGCTACCTGCAGTTCCGGCTGCGGGTGCCCGACCGGCCGGGCTCGCTGGCCGCGCTGCTGGCGGTGCTGGCGCAGGTCGACGCCAACGTGCTCGAGATCGAGCACGTCCGCACCGGCGCCCAGCTGCACGTCGACGAGGTCGAGATCGCGCTGCAGCTCGAGACCAAGGGCGCCGAGCACTGCGACCAGGTGCTGGCGACCCTGCGCCAGGCCGGCTACCCCCTCATCTTCGGCTGACCCCCTGCTGGTGGCGCGGGGCCACGCCGCGCTACCCCGAGTGAAGCTGTGGCACCCCGCGCCACCCGGGGAATGCAGCAATCCTCCCCGGTCGAGCTCGCACGCCGGTAGCGAAATGGCGATGAGTTCCGGCCGACGGCGAGGTCTACTGATCATGAGAAGCCCGCGACGAAGGAGCCCCCGATGACCGAGCCCGCCCTGTCGGTGCCACGTGCAAGGCTCGCGCCATGACGAACGCGGTGGTCGCTGAAGACCTGGTCAAGCACTACGGCGAGGTGACGGCGCTCGACGGGCTCAGCCTGGCGGTGCCGGCCGGCACGGTGCTCGGGGTCCTGGGTCCCAACGGGGCCGGCAAGACGACGGTGGTGCGCGTGCTGACCACGCTGCTCCGCCCCGACTCCGGCCGGGCCGAGGTCGCTGGGATCGACGTGCTCGCCAACCCGCGCGAGGTGCGTCGCCGCATCGGCCTCAGCGGTCAGTACGCCGCCGTCGACGAGTACCTGACCGGCTACGAGAACCTCGACATGGTCGGTCGGCTCTACCACCTGGGCCGGCAGGCCTCGCGCCTGCGCGCTCGCGAGCTGCTCGAGCGGTTCCGTCTCGACGAGGCGGCCGACCGGCCGGTCAAGACCTACTCGGGCGGCATGCGACGCCGGCTCGACCTCGCCGGTGCCCTGGTGGCCGACCCGGCGGTCCTGTTCCTGGACGAGCCGACCACCGGCCTCGACCCCCGCAGTCGCAGTGACATGTGGGAGGTCATCAAGGAGCTCGTCGCCGGCGGCACCTCACTGCTGCTCACCACGCAGTACATGGAGGAGGCCGAGCAGCTCGCCGACGCCATCGTCGTGATCGACCACGGCAAGGTCATCGCGCAGGGCACCGCCGACCAGCTCAAGGAGCAGATCGGCGGCGAGCGGCTCGAGGTCGTCGTCTCCGACGGCGCCCGGCTCGGCGAGGTGCGGGACGTGCTGGCCGGGCTGGCGTCCGGCGACGTCAGCAGCGACGACCACACCCGGAAGATCAGCGTGCCGATCAAGCACGGCACGGCGACCCTGGTCGAGGGGCTGCGCCTGCTGGACGCGGCCGGGCTGGCGGTGAGCGACGTCGCGCTGCGGCGTCCCACGTTGGACGACGTGTTCCTCAGCCTCACCGGCCACGCGGCCGAGATCGACGATGACCAGAGCACCCAGGACGACGAGGCGGTGGCTGCACGATGAGCTCGATGACGGCGGTGAGCGACGGCCTGGTCGTTGCCAAGCGCAACCTGATCAAGATCAAGCGCGTTCCCGACCTGCTGGTCTTCACCACGCTGCAGCCGATCATGTTCGTGCTGCTGTTCGCCTATGTGTTCGGCGGCGCGATCGACGTGCCTGGCAGCAACTACAAGGAGTTCCTGATCGCCGGGATCTTCGCCCAGACGGTCACCTTCGGCGCCACCCTCACCGGGGCCGGGCTGGCCGACGACATGCAGAAGGGGATCATCGACCGGTTCCGGTCGCTGCCCATGTCACGCTCGGCCGTGCTGATCGGTCGCACGGTCAGCGACGTGGCCAACAACGTGCTGGTGGTCATCGTGATGTCGCTGACCGGCCTGGTCGTGGGCTGGCGGATCCGCACCTCGCTGCTGGAGGCGCTCGGCGGGTTCCTCCTGCTGCTGCTGTTCGCCTACGCGTTCTCCTGGATCATGGCGTTCGTCGGGCTGCTGGCGCCGAGCCCGGAGGTCGTCAACAACGCGGCGTTCATCGTGATCTTCCCGGTGACGTTCGTGGCCAACACGTTCGTGCCGCTCGAGTCGCTCCCCGGGCCGCTGCGGGCCTTCGCCTCGTGGAACCCGCTCTCGTCGGTGGCCGAGGGGGCACGACAGCTGTTCGGCAACATCCCCGCGGGCCGACCCGAGCCCACCGCGTGGGCGCTGCAGCACCCCGTGCTGTACGTCGTCATGTGGTCCGCGGTGATCCTCGCGATCTTCGTCCCGCTGGCCACCCGCCAGTACAACCGGGCGGCGAGCCGCTGAGCCGGCGGGCAGCTCAGCCCTCGTCGTCGTCCGGCGCGCCCGGGTCCGGTGCGCCCTCCCGCTCGTCACGGTCGGCCCACTCGAGCAGCGGCTCCAGCGAGAACGCCGTGTCGTCGATCCCCGCGTGCAGGTCGCCCAGCTCGGCGAACCGGGCCGGCACGGTGGCGATGGTGCAGTCGAGCGGCTCGACGTCGTCCACCTCGTCCCAGCGGATCGGCGTCGACACGGTGGCCTCGGGCACGCCCCGCACCGAGTAGGCGCTGGCGATCGTGTGGTCGCGGGCGTTCTGGTTGTAGTCGACGAACAGCTTGGCCGGGTCGCGGTCCTTGCGCCACCAGGTGGTCGTGACGTCGTCCGGTGCCCGCCGCTCGACCTCGCGCGCGAACGCCAGCGCCGCCCGACGGACGTCGCCGAACCCCCAGCGCGGCTCGATCCGCACGTACACATGCAACCCGTGCCCGCCGGAGGTCTTCGGCCAGCCGGTGGCGCCCAGCTCGTCGAGCACCTCGTGCGCGACGTGGGCCACCCGGCGCACCGTGGCGAAGTCGCAGTCCGGCATCGGGTCGAGGTCGATCCGCCACTCGTCGGGGCGCTCGGTGTCGGCCCGACGGCTGTTCCAGGGGTGGAACTCCACGGCCGACATCTGCACCGACCAGATGACGCTGCCGAGCTCGGTGACGCACAGCTCGTCGGCGTGCCGGTTGTACCTCGGGAAGGTGACCCGCACCGTCTCGACCCAGGGCGGGGCGCCGTGCGGCAGCCGCTTCTGGTGCACCTTCTCGCCGCCGATGCCTTCGGGGAACCGGTGCGTCATGCACGGCCGCTCGCGCAGCGCCCGCACGATCCCGTCACCGACCGACAGGTAGTACCGGGCCAGGTCGAGCTTGGTGGCGCCCGTGGCCGGGAAGTACACCCGGTCGGGGCTGCTCAGCCGCACGGTCCGGCCCTCGACCTCGAGCTCGACCGGGGGCGTCTTCGACGTCGCCATGCCCCGACCCTAAAGGAGCCGGGTACGCAGAACGCCTCCTCGCGAGCGTTCGCGAGGAGGCGTTCGACGTCTGGCGGGCGGCGTCAGCCGTTGTAGGGCTTCGCGTCGAGGATCTTGACGGGCACCTGGCTGCCGTTGGGCGCCTGGTAGGTGGCGCTGTCGCCGATCTTGAGGCCGTAGATGGCGGCGCCCAGTGGCGACTTCTCGCTGTAGACGTCGAGCGAGTCGTCGGACACCTCGCGGCTGCCCAGCAGGAACCGCATCTGGTCGCCGGCCAGCTCGACCGTGACGACCATGCCCTGCTCGACGACACCGTCGTCGGCCGGACGGGCGCCCACCTTGGCGCTCTCGAGCAGCTGCGTCAGCTGGCGGATCCGGGCCTCCTGCTTGCCCTGCTCCTCCTTGGCGGCGTGGTAGCCGCCGTTCTCGCGCAGGTCGCCCTCCTCGCGGGCCGCCTCGATCTTCTTGGCGATCTCGGTGCGGCCCTCACCGGCGAGGTGGTCCAGCTCGGCCTTGAGCCGGTCGTACGCCTCCTGGGTCAGCCAGGTGACGTCTGCACGGGTCTCGGTCACGGTGTCTCCTTGCCACTTCGAGGGTCGTCTCGTGCGCGTGCCGGCGTCTCGCAGGTGCCGGTGCATACACGACGTCAGGCCCTTGTCTCGGGGCCTGATGTCACGAGGGGAAGCCCCCAGGGTACCAAGTTCGCCGCGCGGTCGCCGCCCGTCGAGCGCTGCTCAGGGCAGCAGGCGGCACTCACGCACCACGCCGGTGACCGCCTGCGCCGACGTCCGCACCGTGTCGGTCCGCCGGGTCACCCGCTCGGTCGACGGCCCGATCCGCACCTCGGCGATGCCGACGGCGGTCTTGTTGCGGTCCAGCGCCCGCAGGCTGCAGACCGCGGTGCGCTCCGGGTCCTTGCCGACGTCGTACGTGACCTGCACGGAGGAGTCACCCTGGATCGCGAACCCGACGTCCGACCAGCGGACGTCGGCCCGCCCCTGGCCGATCCCTGCCCAGGCGACCCAGGCCAGCCCGAGCACGGCGACCAGGGCCACGGCCGCGACCGCCAGGCGGCGCCGGGCAGGGGTCGGTGCCCGGCCGTAGCGCCCGGGTGGCGAGGTCGGGATGTTCTGGCTCACGATGGCCTCTGCTCGGCGGATGGTCGGTGCGGTGGTCGGGTCACGGTGGCGCGCCCGATCCTGAGAGGATTGTCGCGCACCGTCGACGCCCCCAGTCGGCAGCCCGGCCGGGAGCCCACGAGCGACGGACGGCGTACGACACGACCCAGGAGAGACGACGTGAGTGAGTCGCTGCGGCTGATGGCCGTCCACGCGCACCCGGACGACGAGTCGAGCAAGGGGGCGGCGACCAGCGCCTACTACCTGAGCCGCGGGGTCGAGGTGCTGGTCGTGACCTGCACGGGCGGCGAGCGTGGTGACGTGCTCAACCCGAAGCTGGCCGACGACCCCGACGTGCTGCGCGACATCGCCGAGTACCGGCGGCGCGAGATGGCGGCGGCCGTCGAGGCCCTGGGCGTGCAACACACCTGGCTCGGGTTCGTCGACTCGGGGCTGCCCGAGGGTGACCCGCTGCCCCCGCTGCCGGAGGGCTGCTTCGCGCTCGAGCCGCTCGAGGTGGCGAGCGAGCCGCTGGTGCGGCTGATGCGCAGCTTCCGTCCGCACGTCGTGACGACGTACGACGAGAACGGCGGCTACCCGCACCCCGACCACATCCGGTGCCACGAGGTGTCGGTCGAGGCCTACCACGCAGCCGGCGACGCCGCGCGCTACCCGCACGCGGGAGAGCCCTGGCAGCCGAGCAAGCTCTACTACAACCAGACGTTCTCGCGTGGTCGCATCCTGGCCTTCCACCAGGCCATGCAGGAGGAGGGCATCGAGTCGCCGTTCGAGGAGTGGATCAAGAGCTGGGACGAGCGCGCCGAGCGCCCCATCACGACCCGGGTGCCGTGCAGCGACTACTTCGACGTCCGCGACCGCGCCCTGCTCGCGCACGCCACGCAGGTCGATCCGGATGGGTCGTTCTTCGCCATCCCGCTGGAGATGCAGCGGCGCATCTGGCCCACCGAGGACTACGAGCTGGCGCACGCGCACGTCGAGGTGTCGTTGCCCGAGGACGACCTGTTCGCCGGCATCGAGGTCGGCTGATGCCCGCGGCGCTGCTCGGTCAGGTCGGGCTGGCGGCGACGGGCGTGGCGGCCGGGCTGTCGGCCGCAACGCGGACCGCCACCACGACGCCCTCGCCCGGGCCCACCCAGCCCGACCCGAACTCCGTCACCCCTGGCGTGCTGGGCTTCCTGGTCGTCTTCCTGCTCGCCATCGCCACCTGGCTGCTGCTGCGCAACATGACGGCCCGGTTGCGGCGGCTGCGGTTCCGCGAGGAGCAGCGGGTGGCCGGTCAGGCAGCCGGTGCGGCCTCCGGCCCCGACAGCCCGGGCGGCCCGGTCGGCGACCCGGTGCCCGACGAGCCGGCCACGGACGACGGGCCGGGATCGGGCCCGGCAGCGGGCCGGACGCCGTCCGGCTGAGGTCGCGTACCGCGCCGGAACACCCAGGTGCGCATCAGGGCGAACCGCAGCACCGTGGCGACGGCGTTCGCGGCCACCAGCACGGTGAGCTCCAGCCAGCGGGCGGGGCCGACGGTCGTGGCGTGCAGCACGGCGAGCGAGCCGCTGGTCACCGCCAGTCCGAGGGCGAACACCGCCAGTCCCTGCGCCTGGTGCCGGGCCGCATCCGCCGTGCCCTTGACCCCGAAGGTGAACCGGCGGTTCGCGGCGGTGTTGGCCACCGCCGTCAGGAGCAGCGCGACCAGGTTCGCCCACTGTGCGCCCAGCAGCGGCCGGCCGGTGAGGTAGAGCACCGCATAGGCCAGGGTGCTGACCAGGCCCACCGCGGCGAACCGGACGGCGTGGCCGGCCAGTCCGCCGCCGTCGCCCGGCGCCGAGGGATCTGTGAGGGGTCCGCGGCCGAGCTGCTCGCGGACGTAGCCGAGGGGCAGACGCCCGGTGGCCAGCGAGCGGCCGAGCCGCGCGACCCCCATCAGGTCATCGACCGCAGTGCGCACCACCTGCACGCTGCTGTCCGGGTCGTCGACCCAGTCGACCGGCACCTCGTGGATGCGGAGCCCGGCGCGCTCGGCGAGCACGAGCAGCTCGGTGTCGAAGAACCAGCCGGTGTCCTCGACGAGCGGCAGCAGCTGCTCGGCGACCTCCCGCCGGATCGCCTTGAAGCCGCACTGCGCGTCGGTGAACCTCGCAGCCAAGGTGCCACGCAGGATGAGGTTGTAGCAGCGCGAGATCACCTCGCGGCGCGGGCCTCGAAGCACGCGGGCCGACCGGCTCAGCCGGCTGCCGATCGCCAGGTCCGAGTGTCCGGAAGCCAACGGCGCCACGAGCGGCAGCAGCGCGGCGAGGTCGGTCGACAGGTCGACGTCCATGTACGCCAGGACGTCGGCGTCCGACGTTGACCACGCGAGCGCCAGGGCACGGCCGCGGCCGCGCTCTGGCAGCTGCAGCACGTGGACGTCGGCCAGCTCGTGCGCCAGCTGCTGGGCGATGGCGGCGGTGCCGTCGGTGCTCGCGTTGTCGGCGATGGTGATGCGGAAGCGGTACGGCATCTCGTCGCTGAGGTGGGCGTGCAGCCGTCGCACCGAGGCGGCGAGCACCCGCTCCTCGTTGCACACCGGCACCACGACGTCGAGCAGGGCTGTCCGGCCACGGCGACGTCGCGGTGCAACGGCGGCCGGCTGGCCGGGTCCGTGGACCGTGGGCGTCGCGAGGGTGGTCATCTCACGCCGCCACAGCGATCGGCGCCGTCACCGGCACGAACTGGCCGATGGTGACGACCTCACCGGACGGGGTGGTCAGCCGGGCCGTGGCGCCGTGCTCGGCAAGCCACCCAGGTGCGTCCTGGCCCAGGACGGCGGCCGCGACGGCGTGCGCGCCGGCGATGCGGCAGGTGCCGGCGCTGACCTCGATCTGCCGCCAGCAGCCCGGCGCCGGCTGTCCGGTGCGGGGGTCGACCACCCTGTCGGGCCGGACGGTGGCCTGGCCGCGCCCGACCCGCGCTGCCCGACCGCCCAGCTCGATGACGACGTCTGCCCCGGTGAGGCGGCTCGCGATGAGGCTGATGTCGTCGAGCGCCACGGCCAGTGCTGTCGCGCGCAAGTCGAGGGTGCAGCCGCCAGGAACGCGTACGCGGGTCCCGTCGAGCTGCACGTCGCGCCAGGTGACGCGAGAGCGGGACTGCCCAACGGACCCACAGACGGGAACGGCGGTGAGCAACGGTGGACGAGACGCCCGGGCCGGTGGTCGGCGCGGAGTGGGCACGGTCGGGTCGACCAGGCCGCCGGTGTGGTGCGCTGTCTGCAGGGCGGCAGTGATGATTCGGGTCAGCAGTGGGCCGATGGTCACCGGTTGCCCTGCGGCACAGGGGATCTGGTGGACCTCGGCTCGGGGGTCCGCCCGGTCGGCCGCGCGGGCGGTGGCCTTGAGGTGAAGCCTGGCGATCTGCATGGACGCTGCCAGAGCTCCAGCGTCCGGCACGGTGAGGCGGCCGTCGACTCCCCACGCGCTCAGCGGGGCCGTCGTTGCGGTGGCGGTGGTGGCGGGCACGGTGTCCTCCTCGGCGGTGCGGTCAGGCCGCGTTGCTGCGGCCGTCGTGATGCTCACCGTGGCGGCGCAGCCTGGGGCGCCGTCGTGACCGGCCTGCGTGCCGGCTGGGAGTCCGTCCCGCCCGGCCGGGCTCACAGCGCACGCTCAGAGAACCTGCGGCTGGCGTTCACGAGCGGCCGGGACGGTGGTGCCTGGTCAACCCGCCCGCAGCTCTCCCGGAGGTCCCCATGTCGTCGTCACCACCGCTGCTCCGACACACCGTCCCCGAGCCGTCGCCAACAGACCCGCCGACACCTCCTCGTTCGTCGTCCGGCGGGCTCGGCCGCCTGTGGCGTGGCCCGGTGCACGACCCCGCCTGGGCCCGTCCGGCACTGATCGCCGTACTGCTTCTGACGGCGGTGCTCTACCTGTGGCAGCTCAGCGCCTCTGGCTGGGCGAACTCCTTCTACTCCGCAGCGGCGCAGGCGGGCTCGGAGTCCTGGAAGGCGATGTTCTTCGGCGCCTCGGACACTGCGGGTTCGATCACGGTCGACAAGACTCCGCTGTCGTTGTGGGCGATGGCCCTCTCCGTGCGCCTCTTCGGCCTGAGCTCGTGGAGCATCCTGGTGCCGCAGGCGCTCATGGGCGTTGCGACAGTCGGGCTGGTGCACGCCACCGTACGGCGCGTATCGACCCCCGCAGCCGCGCTGATTGCCGCCGTCGTGACCGCGATGACACCCGTCGCCGCGCTGATGTTCCGGTTCAACAACCCGGACGCGCTGCTCGTCCTGCTGCTCACCGCCGCTGCCTACTGCACGGTGCGCGCCCTGGAGCGGGCCAGCACGCGCTGGATCGTGCTCGCCGCGGCCCTCGTGGGCTGCGGCTTCATGACCAAGATGCTGCAGGCACTGCTGGTGGTGCCCGCACTCGCCCTGGTGTACCTGGTGTTTGCGCCGACCCCCGTGCGGCGCCGCGTCGTCCAGCTGGCCTGGTCTGCTCTCGCGCTCGTCGTGGCCGGAGGCTGGTGGGTGGCGATCGTGACGCTGATCCCGGCGTCGGCGCGGCCCTACATCGGTGGGTCGCAGAACAACAGCATCCTCGAGCTGACGTTGGGCTACAACGGGTTCGGGCGGTTGAGCGGTGACGAGACCGGCAGCGTGGGTGGTGGCCAGGGCTGGGGGGCGACCGGGCTGACCCGGCTGCTGACTGGGGAGAACGGCGGGCAGGCGGGCTGGCTGCTGCCCGCCGCCTTGGTGCTGCTGGTCGCCGGGCTGGTGGCCCGCCGCGCCGCTGGCCGCACGGACGTCCGCCGGGCGGCGTACGCACTGTGGGGCGGCTGGTTGGTGGTGACGGCGCTGGTGTTCAGCCTCATGCAGGGCATCTTCCACGTCTACTACACGGTGGCGCTGGCGCCGGCGATTGGCGCGCTGGTCGGTATGGGCGCGGTCGAGATGTGGGAGCGCCGGCAGCGCCTGCCGTGGGCGGCGTTGCTCGGTGCGCTGGTCGCTGCGACCGCCGTCTGGTCGTGGGTGCTGCTGGGGCGGGCGGACGGCTGGCACCCGTGGCTGCGTTGGGTGGTGCTGGTGGTCGGCCTGGGAGCCGGAGCCGGTGTGGCCATCTCGGCGTGGCTGCCGCGGGCCGCACGGACGCTGGTCGTGGTGGCCTCACTCGCGGCGGTGCTCCTCGGGCCTGTCGGGTGGACGCTCAGCACGGTCACGACCCCGCACACCGGCTCCATCGTCACGGCGGGCCCAGCGGTCGCCGGCTCGCAGGTCGGCGGGCCGGGCGGGGGTGGTGGCGTGGGTGGGCCGGGCGGCGCAGGCCAGCCCGGCGGACCGCCCGGGGCGGGCCAGCCCGGCGGGGCGGGCCAGCTCGGCGGTGCGGGCGGACCAGGTGCGGGCGGACCAGGTGCGGTCGGCGGAGGCGGCCTGGGTGGCTTGCTCGATGCGAGCGCGCCGGACGCCGAGGTGGTGGCTGCGCTGCAGCAGGATGCGTCGAGCTACGAGTGGGCCGCCGCGGCGGTGGGCTCGCAGACGGCGGCCGGGCTTCAGCTCGGCAGTGAGGTACCGGTCATGGCCATCGGCGGCTTCAACGGCAGCGACCCGTCACCCACGTTGGCGCGAGTTCGAGCAGTATGTCGCGCAGGGCCGCATCCACTGGTTCGTCGCGAGCAGCCAGGGCGGCGGCGGTGGGCCGGCAGCGGCGAGCGGTAGCCGGACGTCGTCCGAGATCGCGACCTGGGTCGCGGCCAGCTTCACGGCGACGACGGTGGGCGGCACGACGCTCTACGACCTCAGCACCACCACCAACCCCACCCCCTAACCCGCGGTGATCATGCACGCTCGCCCCAACCCCCGGAGGTGATCATGCACGCTCGCCCACTCGCCGGGGGCGGACGTGCATGATCACCGCCGAGGGGAGGGGGGTGGGGGGCGAACGTGCATGATCACGGCTGGGGAGAGGGGAGGGCGCGGACCAGGGCGAGGGGGTCGCGGTGGTCGCCGAACACCTGCTGCAGCGCCCGCCGCGCAGCGTGCAGGCCGGCCATGCCGTGCACCGCGGGTCCTGGGGGCGTCGACGAGGAGCACAGGTAGGTGCCCTCGAGCGGCGTCCGGTAGGGGTCCCAGCGGGGAGCCGGCCGCATCACCATCTGCCACGCGGTCGTCGCGCCCGCGGCGATGTCGCCGCCGACGTAGTTCGCGTTGTGCTCCTGCTCCTGCTGGGCCGTGATCACCGAGCTGTGCAGGACGACGTCCCGGAAGCCGGGCGCGAACCGCTCGACCTGCGCCGTCACGGCCTCGGTCAGGTCACGGGTCGAACCGTTGGGGACGTGCGCGTAGGTCCACAGCGTGTGCCGGCCCTGGGGGGCGCGCGAGGAGTCGACGACGCCCGGCTGCGAGACGAGCACGTAGGGCCGCTCGGCGTGCCGGCCCGCAGCCACTTCGGCCTCGCTGTTGGCCATCTCCTCGCGGGTGCCACCGAGGTGCAGCGTCCCGGCCAGGTCGCACCCCGGCGCGGCCCACGGCACCGGCCCGCTGAGCGCGAAGTCGACCTTGCAGACTGCGGATCCATAGCGGAACCGGCGCAGCCACCACGCGTAGGCGCTGGGCAGTGCACCGGCGGCCAGCTCCAGGAGCCCGCGCGGGCTCACGTCGAGCAGGACGGCGCGGGCGGGCGGCAGCTCGGCCAGCGACCGCACCCGCCGGTCGGTGCGGATCCGGCCGCCACCAGCGGTGACGGCCGCGGCGAGGGCGTCGACGAGGGTCTGGCTGCCGCCGCGCGGGATCGGCCATCCGACGCCGTGGGCCAGCGCAGCGAGCAGCAGTCCGGCCCCGGCCGGCGCGAGCGAGCGGGGCGGCGCGATGGCGTGCGCGCTGACGCCGGTGAGCATGGCGGGGGCGACCGGACCGGCGAAGCGCCGGTTCCAGGCCGGGCTGCCCTGCTCGAGCACCCGGCTGCCCAGCCGCACCAGCGTCCCGAGATCGCCCGGGACACTGCGGAAGTCCGAGAGGAGCAGGTCCGTCAAGGGCTCCCAGCGACGAGCCAACGGACCCACCAGCGAGCGCCAGGCCGGCCCGTCCTGGCCGAGGTCGTCGACAGTGCGTTCGAGGTCGCGCCAGGCCAGTCCCGCCACCCCGCCATCCAGCGGGTGGGCGAAGGCGACCTCGGGCTGGAGCATCTCGATCCCGTGCCGCTGCAGCCCGAAGGCCCGGAAGAACGGCGAGCTGACCCCCATCGGGTGGACGGCCGAGCAGACGTCGTGCCGGAACCCCGGCAGGGTCAGCTCGGCAGTGCGCGCCCCGCCGCCCAGCGTCGGCTCGGCCTCCAGCACCTCCACCTGCAGCCCGGCGGCGACCAGGACGACGGCAGCGGCCAGGCCGTTCGGGCCGGACCCGACCACGACGGCGTCGACCGCGTCGTCCACCTGGCCTCCTCAGGGACGGGGCGTCGCCGGCGGGCTGGACGCCGGTCCCGCGAGCATAGGTCGCCGTCCACGCGCCGTCCTGCCGAGGCCGCCCGGGCGCTGGCCGCCCCGGTGCTAGCGCTCGCCGGCCGGGCCGAGGGTGACGCAGCACCGACCGGCGGCGGGCTCGAGCGCGGCGACGGTGCGGCGGCAGCCGAGGGTGGCGACGACGCCGTCGAGCAGCGCGAGGTTCATCCCGCAGACCAGATCGCGGTGCTCCTGGGCCAGGGCGTGGAACGGGCAGTTGGCGAGCAGCAGGACCCCGGCCTCGCGGCGTGGCTCGTAGCCCTGGCCGGCGAGCGCCACGGCCAGCCGCTCGAGCTCGTCAGGGGCGGGGTCGGCGGGGGAGCCGGCCGCGGCGGATGGCGCCTCGAGGGCCAGCCCGGTCTCGTGCGCCACCTGTCGCACGGCGTCGAGCACGGGGACGTCGTCCTGCGCGGCCCGGCTCACGGCTGCGGCCAGCACCTGACCCGCGAGCTCGTACCGGCGACGGGGCAGCGTGAGGTCGACCTGCCGGTCGGAGCGCCGGTAGAGCTTGGCCGGCCGGCCGGCGCCAGGCCCGCTGCGGCCGGACAGCCGGCGGAACTCGGTGGTGAGCAGCCCCTCCTCGACGAGCCGGTCGAGGTGGAACTTGGCGGTGTGGCTCGGCACGTCGGCGGCCTGCGCGGCCTCGGCCCGGCCGACCGGTTCGGGCTGCGAGGCGACGTACTCGTAGAGAGCTCGGCGCACCGGCTCGGCCAGCAGGCTGACCCCGGTCACCTGGGCTGCGTAGTTGTCCAGCACGCGAGCTCCTTCTAAGAGACAAGATCGTTGACGAAAGATGATCAGAGCGTCTAACGTGCAGCATAGTCTCTTTTACAACCAAGGAGGAGTCATGAACAGCATCGATGCCGCGAGGACGCGCGGAGTGGCCGCGCCGCAGACCGAGGCCTGGCAGGCGAGCCGCCAGGCCTTCGTGCTGCTGCGCACGGTGTTCACGGTCGCTCCGATCGCGTTCGGCCTGGACAAGTTCGTCGGCCTGCTCGCCGACTGGCCCCAGTACCTGGCGCCCTGGATCGACCAGCTGATCCCTGGCACGGCGCAGCAGGCCATGTATGCCGTGGGAGTCGTCGAGGTGGTGGCGGGACTGCTCGTGGCGCTGGCCCCGCGGCTCGGCGCCGTCGTCGTGGCCGGCTGGCTGGCCGGGATCATCGTCAACCTGCTGATCCTCGGCGACTACTACGACGTGGCGCTGCGCGACGTCGGCCTGCTCGTCGGAGCTCTCGCCCTGGCTCGTCTGGCCGTCGCGCACGGGCGACCGGCTCGCCGATGAGTGCTGAGCCCAGCCGGGTGCCGGGGCCACGGCGCGCGGTGGCCGTCGTCCCGGAGGTCGACGCCGACCGCGCGCGCTGGGCGGCCCATGAGCTGCTGGTCGCTCTCGGCCTGCCGGTGGACGGGGCTGCGATGGCCGAGACCCCGCGTCGGATGGTGTCGGCCTACACCGAGATGCTCACGCCTCGGTCGTTCGACCTCACGACGTTCGACAACGACGAGGGGTACGACGAGCTCGTCCTGGCGCGCGGCATCCCGGTGCAGGCGTTGTGCGAGCACCACCTCCTGCCGTTCGTGGGGGTGGCCCATGTGGGGTACCTGCCCGGCGACCGCATCCTCGGCCTGTCCAAGCTGGCCCGAGTCGTCGAGCTCTTCGCCCGGCGCCCGCAGGTGCAGGAGCGGCTGACCAAGCAGGTCGCGGACTGGCTCGACCAGCACCTGTCCCCGCGTGGGGTGGGCGTCGTCATCGAAGCGGAGCACACTTGCATGACACTGCGTGGCGTCCGTGCCGCCGACACGCGCACCATCACCTCGACCCTGCTCGGCACGCTGAGGGAGGACGCGCGCTCGCGCGCGGAGTTCCTCGCCCTGACGACCAGCCGACCTTCCGGAGGATCCCGTGCCTGACCCCACCGACCAGCCGATCGTCGTCGTCGGAGGCGGCCTGGCCGGCGCCAAGACCGTCGAGGAGCTGCGCTCCGCCGGCTACGACGGACCGCTGGTGCTCGTGGCCGAGGAGCGCCACCGTCCCTACGAGCGGCCGCCGCTGTCGAAGGACTACCTGATGGGCCGGGCCGAGCGCGACACGGTCTTCGTCCACCCCGAGGGGTGGTACGACGACCACGACGTCGAGCTCGTGTTGGCCGACCCGGTGACCCGGCTCGACACCGCGGCGCACGAGGTCGAGACGTCGTCCGGCCGGGTGATCGGCTACCGCAAGCTGCTGCTCGCTCCTGGTGCCGAGCCGCGCCGGCTCGCCACGCCCGAGCTGGACGCCGCGCACGCCGAGCGGGTCCTCACCCTCCGCACGGTGGACGACAGCGAGGCCGTGCACCGCTGGTTGCGGGAGGACGTGCGGATGGTGGTCATCGGGGCCGGGTGGATCGGCCTGGAGGTGGCGGCCGCGGCTCGGGACGCGGGTGCGTCAGTAACGGTTCTGGAGTCTGATTCCGTTCCGCTGCAACGGGTGCTGGGGCCGGAGGTCGCCGGCGCGTTCGTCGCCGCACACCGCGGGCACGGCGTCGACCTGCGCTGCGAGGTGTCCGTGTCGGGCATCGTGCCGGACGGCGAGGGCCTGCGGGTCACGCTGGACGGCGGCGACGACGTCCTGGCCGACGTGGTGCTCGTCGGTATCGGCGTGACACCGCGCACCGGGCTTGCGGAGTCGGCTGGGCTGGAGCTCGACAACGGGGTCGTCACCGACGCCCAGCTGCGCACCTCCGACCCGGACGTGTTCGCGGCTGGCGACGTCGCCAACGTGCTGCACACCGCCCTGGGCGCCAGGGTGCGGGTCGAGCACTGGGCCTCGGCGCTGAACCAGCCGGCGGTCGTGGCCCGGGCGATGCTCGGTGGCGACGAGACGTTCGACCTGCTGCCGTTCTTCTTCACCGACCAGTACGACCTCGGGATGGAGTACCACGGTTACGCCGACCCACGCACCGACCGACTTGTCGTTCGGGGAAGCCTGCAGGACGGCGAGTTCGTCGCCGCCTGGCTGGCCGGTGACGGCCAGGTCAACGCGGCGATGCACGTCAACCAGTGGGACGACGGCGACGCGGTGAAAGCGTTGGTACGCAACGGGAAGGCGCTGGACGTCGACCGGTTCCAGGACGCAGAGCGTGCCGCTCGCCGAGGTGGCTCAGGGCTAGCGCACCGCTCAGGGTGAGTCGACGTCCTGGATCTCGGTGCGCACTGCGTAGAGCTCGGGGAAGAACGTCAGCTCGAGGGCGCGCCGCAGGAACGGCACGCCGCTCGAGCCGCCGGTGCCGCGCTTGGAGCCGATGATCCGCTCGACCGTCTTGAGGTGCCGGAACCGCCACAGCTGGAAGTTGTCCTCGAGGTCGATGAGCTCCTCGCAGGCCTCGTAGGCCATCCAGTGGTCGTGCGAGTGCTCGTAGATCCGGGTGAACGTCGGCACCAGCGCGGGGGTGAACGTGTAGGGCAGCGACCAGTCCCGGTCGAGCAGCTCGGCCGGCACCTCGTGGCCGTTCCGGTGCAGGTAGCTGAGGAACTCGTCGTACAGGCTGCGCTCGCCGAGGAGCTCGGCGAGCATCTGCTGTGCCTCGGGGTGGTGGTCGAAGACCGGGATCATGTCGGCGTTCTTGTTGCCGAGGATGAACTCGACCGCCCGGTACTGCCAGGACTGGAACCCCGACGACGCGGCGAGGAAGCTGCGGAACTCCGCGTACTCGCTGGGCGTCAGCGTGGCCAGCACCGACCACTGCTCGGTGAGGGTCTGCTGGATGTGCTTGACCCGGGCGAGTCGCTTGAGCGCTGGGCGCAGGTCGTCCTCCGCCAGCAGGGCGCGCGCCGAGCGCAGCTCGTGCAGCATCAGCTTGAGCCAGAGCTCGGAGGTCTGGTGCTGGATGATGAAGAGCAGCTCGTCGTGGCGCGGCGGCACGCTGAGCGGCTGCTGCGCGGAGAGCACCTGCTCGAGCCGGAGGTAGTCGCCGTACGACATCGCCGTGCGGAAGTCCCGCTGCACGCCCTCCTCGAGAGGGCGCGTGCCGCGTTCGGTGATGGCGTCGTCGTCTGCGGTCACTGCCGCTCCTCCCGGCTCAGCGCGCACGGTGCGCGGGCGCTCCGCATGGTATCGACCGGGCCGCGTCGCGATTCCCGAGCGATCCCGACCCGGCCGGCGTCGGGGCGCGCGCACCGCCGCGCGCCGCTAGCGTGCCGGGGATGAGCCGCGAGACCCCGCCCACCTGGCCGGCCACGCTCGCGCTCGTTCGCCACGGCGAGAGCCTCGGCAACCTGGAGGCCCGTCGGGCCAGTGAGGCCGGCCTGGACCACCTCGACCTGCGCTACCGCGACGCCGACACGCCGCTGTCGGACGCCGGGCGCCGGCAGGCCGAGGCGGTCGGCGCGTGGTGGGCGCGGCAGCCGCGTGACGAGCGCCCGGAGGTGGTCGTGTCCTCGCCCTACCGCCGGGCGGCCGACACCGCGGCGCTGGCGGTCGCGTCCAGCGGGCTCGAGCTCGACGTGCGGCTCGACGAGCGGCTGCGCGAGCGTGACCTCGGGCTGTTCGACGGGCTCACCGCGTCCGGCATCCGGCGGCTGCACGCCGACGAGGCGGAGCGACGGTCGCGCCTGGGCAAGCTGTACTACCGGCCGCCGAACGGCGAGAGCTGGTGCGACGTCGCCCTGCGCGTCCGCAGCCTGGTGCAGTCGTTTCGCGAGGAGCACCCCGGACGACGGCTGGTGGCCGTCACGCACCAGGCCGTGATCATGTGCCACCGGCTCGTGCTCGAGGGGCTGGACGAGCGCACCCTGCTGGCCGCCGACCGCGGCGACCCGCTGGCCAACTGCTCGAGCACCCGCTACGACCTCGGCCCCGACGGGTCGTTGGTGCTGACCCGTTACAACGACACCGCCGCACTGGACGCCAGTGAGGAAGCACCCGTCACCGACGAGCCCGACCGCGAACGGAGCGCGCCATGACGTCCCCCGACCGCCCCGACCCACGCGACGCCGACGTCGTGACCCCGAGCCTGCTGCGGGAGTGGGCGCTGCCCGAGCCCGGGTCGGACAAGAACGCGCGCGGGCGCACCCTCGTGGTCGGCGGCCACACGGACACCCCAGGCGCGGTGCTCCTGGCGGCCGAGGCCGCCGCGCGCTGCGGCGCCGGCAAGCTGCAGGTCGCCACGGTGCGGCAGGCCGCACCGCACCTGGCGGTCGCGATGCCGGAGGCGCTGGTGCGGGGGCTGCCGCAGACCGCGCAGGGGGATGTCGCGGCGGAGGCTGCTGACGAGGTGGTGGGGCTGGCCGACGGGTGCTCGGCGGTCCTGCTCGGCCCGGGCATGGGCGACGTCGACGCCGTGTGCGAGCTGATGGCGCACGTCGTCCCCCGACTGGACACCACGGTCGTGCTGGACGCCGCCGCGCTGGCCTACGTCGGCCCGGACCCGGACCGCCTGCGCCACCTGGCCGGCCGGTGCGTCCTGACGCCCAACCGGCAGGAGCTGTCGCTGACGCTGGGCGTCGACCGGGACGACGTGGAGCAGGACCCGGCCGGGCACGTCGTCCGGCTGGCCGAGCGGACCGGCTGCGTGGTCAGCTGCGGCGGCCCCACGACCTGGATCGCGGACGGCGACGGCCGGCTCTGGCAGGACGCCGCGGGCGGGGTGGGGTTGGCGGCCTCCGGCTCTGGCGACGTGCACGCGGGCGTGGTCGTGGGGCTCGCCGCCCGTGGGGCCGGCCCGGCGCAGGCCGCAGTCTGGGCGGCGCACCTGCACAGCCGCGCCGGCGACCGGATGGCCGCGGCAGTCGGCCCGCTGGGGTACCTGGCCCGTGAGGTCGCCGCCGAGGTACCCCGCGTCCTGGCCGAGATCGACGTCTGAAGCGCGACGACGCTCAGCTGCGCGGGTGGGCCCGGTAGTAGTCCCGCCAGATGAGCCGATGCACCGGGATCCACCGCGGGATCGAGCGCAGGCCCGGGATGAGCGGCAGCAGCACCAGGCCGAGCGTGAGCAGCATCATCAGCCCCCACACGAGCGCGTCGGCGTTGTCGGACGTCGAGAACGGCTTCACCTGGTACCAGAACGTGTAGAGCCACATCCACGGCTGACCGGGGTAGTTGCCGGTCTCGTTCATCATCCCCCACTGGTCGCCGCCGAGGTCGCGGGCGCGGGCCTGGTCCTCGAGGTAGGCGCCATCCGCGAGCAGCAGCAACGACCGGGTCTGGTCGCCGCCGTAGAAGTCGCCGGACGACGTCAGGGCACCCTCGAGGCCACCCGAGCGCGCCAGGTCGAGGAAGCCCGCCGCAATGGCGGGCACCGGGCCGTAGTCGCCGGTGGCGACGGCATCCGGGCTCCCGTCAGGGGCGGCCGCGAGGGCGTCCCCGTACGCGGTGGCCCAGGCGGTGCGCTGCGTCTGGTCGGCTGCGCCCCATGCGATCAGGGCGTCGCGCACCGGCTGGGCGGGGTGGGCGGTCGTGAGCGGGTCGACCACCAGGTCGTTCGCGGAGTCCACCGGCAGGCGCACGCCGCCCCACTTCTGCAGGGCCAGGGGACCGAGCAGCTGGCCGGTCGCCGCGCTGTTGTAGGGCGGTCCGTACGTGGCGCTGGTGGTGGTGCCGGCGAGCTCCCCGGTCGCCGTCGCGACGACGTCGTTCGGGGCCGCGGTGGCCCAGTCCCGCAGGGTGATCGCGGGCTCGTCAGGGGACGAGAACGCTGCGGCCAGCCCGACCGTCAGGAACCCGACCACCACGAGCGCGATGACGAACTCCTTGACGAGGTCGTACGGGCGCGTGGCGAACCGGCTGGTGTCGGGAGTACGTGAGCTGGTCATCGGGCTCAGTCCTCCTCGGCGTCGATCGGGGGGACGACCCCGTGGCGGCGCACCAGGACGACGTGGGCGGCCACGAGCAGGCCGATGACCGCCGGGAGCAGCACCACGTGCCACAGCAGCATCTGGCCGGGGTTCAGCACGTTGAAGTACGCCCCGATGCCGACCGCGTTCAGGCCGTCCTTGGCCTGCGTGCTGATCCACTGGGCGTCGAAGTTGGACTGGGAGAGGTAGCCGGTGAAGGCGGTGCCGATCGAGCCCAGGAAGGCCACGGCGCCGGTGATCCAGGTGAGGGTCCGCCGACCCCGCCAGGCCGCCATCCAGAACGTCCCCCACAGGTGGATGACCATCACGGCGAAGAACAGCTCGACGCTCCACAGGTGGGTCGAGTTGACGAAGCGGCCCAGGTCGGAGGTGTGCCACCAGGCCGAGCCGCCCAGGGCCAGGACCCCGCCGGACGCCATGACGAAGACCAGGGCGGCGAGGGTGAGCACGCCGAAGACGTAGGTCCACGACGCCACGTAGACCGGCTGCCGGTCGGGCAGGGCCTGGCCGGGTGGGACGGTCCGCGCCACGCGGTCGCGGACGCTGCTGGTCCAGTTGGACCCCTCCGGCGCACTGCTTCGCTGGTGGGTGCCGACGGCGCTCACGGCCGCCGTCCGGGCTTCTTGGCGCGCGCTCCGTGCGGGAAGGGGAGTGCGAGAGCCAGGACGAACACGAGCACCATGGCGACGATGATGACCAGGTTGGTCAGCCCGATCTGGATCACGCCCCAGTGCACGTAGGTGCCGGCTTCGCCGGCCGAGACGACGGCGTCGACCATCGGGCCCACCTCGATCGAGGACGGCGTGCGCCGGGGGCGCAGGGGGGGACCTCCTCACTCCAACTGTCGTCACGCGGCGGCCGGCAGCCAGGGGCGAACGTCCCGACCTCAAGTCACCCGTGTGGAGGGTCGACACGATGGCATGGGGATGCGTGCACGCCGGCCAGCGCCGGAGCCCACGTGACCGCCGCACTCGCCCTCGCGGCGAGCGTCCTGTGGGGCGGGGCGGACTTCCTCGGCGGCAGCGTCAGCCGGCGGCTCAGCCCGGTCCTGGTGCTCGCCGCCTCGCAGGGGCTCGCCACCGTCGTCCTGCTCGTGTTCGTGCTCGGCAGCGGCACCTCGAGCGGGCCGGGGGACTGGCTGTGGTGGTCCATCGCTGCCGGGGTGACCTGGGCCGGCGGCATGGGCGCCCTCTACACGGCGCTCGCCACCGGCACGATGGGAGTGGTCGCCCCGATCGCCTCGTGCGGCATGGTCGTCCCGGTTGTGCTCGCGCTGGCGGCCGGTGAGCGCCCCGGGCCTGTCCAGCTGCTCGGGGTGGGCGTCGCCGTCGTCGGTGTGCTCGGCTCCGCCGGACCGGACCTGCGCAGTGGAGCCGGCCGGCGAAGCGCCGTGCTGCTCGCCCTCGTCGCCGCGCTGCTGTTCGGCATCGAGATCTTCTGCGTCGCCCGGGGCAGCGCGTCGTCGGTGCCCATGACCCTGGTCGGGATGCGCCTGTCGGCCGTGCTCTGCGTCAGCGTCGTCCTGGGCGCGCGGGCCGGTGACCGCACGGCGCTGCGCGGCGGCGACATCGCCCCCTTGCTCGTGCTCGGCACGCTCGACCTGGCCGCCACCGCGGCGTACGCCGTCGCCGCCACCACCGGCCTGGTCAGCCTGGTCGCCGTGCTGGCCTCGCTGTACCCCGCCGTCACCGTGCTGCTCGCCCGCCAGGTCCACGGCGAGCGGCTGCTCGGCGTGCAGCAGATCGGCGTCGTGGCGGCGCTCGCGGGCGCCGTCCTCATCGGGGCGGGCGGGGTCTCAGCATGATCGCGTTCGCCCGTTCGGCCCATCGTCCCGGCCGCAGGGGTGCCGATTATCAGGATATGAATGTCCAGCAGGCTGTTCCGGCCCCGAGCGTGCCCGTGGTGCGCCCGAGGTGGGAGCGCGTGGCCTGGTGGGCGGCGCTGGTGCCAGTGGCGGCGTTCGTGATCTCCACGCTTCCCGGCGTACGCCCCGAGGCCGGGTACAACCTGCTGCTGGACGGCGTGCTCAACAACCTCGCCTACGCCATGGCCCCGGTCATGTGCCTGCTGCGGGTCCGCCGCGAGCAGGGGTCGCACCAGACCGGTCGCCTGCTGGCGCTTGCTCTCGCGATCTACGGCCTGGGCAACATCTACTGGACCGTCGTGATCCGGCCGATGACGGAGCAGCCGTTCCCGTCGTTCGCGGACGCCCTGTGGCTCGGCTTCTACCCGCTGGCCTTCGCCGCCCTCACCGGCTACCTGCGGCGGCGCGACGAACGGCTCTCGGTGAGCCTGTGGCTGGACGGCCTGGTCGGCGGCCTCGCCGTCGGCGCCGTCACCGCCGCAGCCGTGATCGGCCCCATCATCTCGGTCGAGATGAGCAGCTGGGCTGCGGTCGCCACGACGACGGCGTACCCGCTGCTCGACCTCGTCCTGCTGCTCGTGGTCGCTGTGACGCTGTCGCTGTACCAGTGGCGCCCACCAGCCGGACTGTGGTTCCTCACGGCGGGCCTCGCGCTGTTCGTCCTCGCCGACGTCGCGTACCTGTTCCAGACCGCGCGCGGCACGTATGAGTCCGGCGCGATCATCGACGGGCTCTGGGTGCTGGCCGTCGTCCTGATGGCCACGGCTCCCGGCTGGCGGGCCCGCCCCACCGGCCTGTGGCTGCCCAGCTGGGCGCAGCTGGCGGTGCCGGTGCTGGCGACGACCACGGCCCTCACGCTGCTCGTCGCCGACCACGGCTACCGGCTGCACCCGGCTGCCCTCACCCTTGCCGCGGCCACGATCGTCCTGGCCCTGCTGCGACTCGTCGTCACCTTCCGCGAGGTGGCCTCGCTCGCCCACAGCCGGCAGCTCGCCCTGACCGACGAGCTCACCGGCCTGTCCAACCGGCGCGCCCTGTACGCCGACGCCCCGAAGCGCATCTCCGGCCTCCAGGGGGACGTGAGCGTCTCCCTCCTGCTGCTCGACCTCGACCGGTTCAAGGAGGTCAACGACAGCCTGGGTCACCAGGCCGGCGACCAGATGCTCCGCGACGTCGGTCAGCGGCTCAAGGAGTTCCTGCCCTCGCGGGCCGACCAGGTCGTGCGCCTCGGCGGTGACGAGTTCGCCCTGCTGCTCGTCGACGCCGACCGCGAGCACGCCCAGGCCGTCTCCGACGAGGTCCGCGAGGCTTTCACCAGCCCGTTCCTGGTGCACGACATCGAGGTGCACGTCGGGGTCAGCATCGGCATCGCCACGCTCGCTGCGCAGGACGCCGACCTGCCGTCGCTGCTGCGCCAGGCCGACGTCGCGATGTACCAGGCGAAGGAGCGCCGCAGCGGCACCTTCAGCTACACGCCCGAGCTCGACCAGTTCCTGCTGGGCAACCGGCTGGAGACGAGCGAGCTGCTGCGCAAGGCCATCATCGAGCGCAGCCTGGTGATCCACTACCAGCCGAAGATCGAGACCCGTACCCGCGAGGTGCGCAGCGTCGAGGCCCTTGTCCGGTGGGACCACCCGACGCGCGGGCTGTTGCTGCCGTTGGCCTTCCTACCGCTGGCCGAGGACTCGGGCCTGATGGAGGGCCTGACCCAGGCCGTCCTGGAGCAGGCGCTCGACCAGGCCGTTGCCTGGCGGCGCGCCGGCCGCGACCTGTCCGTCGCCGTGAACCTCTCCGCCTCGTCTCTGGTCGACCAGCAGCTCCCGGTGCGGGTGGCGGCGATGCTCGAGGTGCGTGGGCTGCCGCCGTCGTCCCTGCAGCTCGAGATCACCGAGGACTTCCTGATGGCCGACCGCAGCCGTGCCCAGGTGATCCTGGCCGGCCTGCGCTCGCGCGGGATCCGGGTCGCGGTCGACGACTACGGCACGGGGTACTCGTCGCTGTCGTACCTCAAGGAGCTTCCGGTCGACGACCTCAAGCTCGACAAGTCCTTCCTGGCCGACGTGACCCAGGACGAGCGGGCCTTCGCCATCGTCCGCTCGACGATCATGCTCGCGCACTCGCTCGGCCTCCGGCTCGTCGCCGAGGGCGTCGAGGACGCCGAGACCTCCGCCAAGCTGGCCGACGCCGGCTGCGACGTCGAGCAGGGCTGGCACTATGCCAAGGCCCTGCCGGCGGTCGAGCTGGACGACTGGCTGGCCAACTGGGAGCTCACCGAGGGCCCGGTCCGCGCCACCGAGCCCGACCCGGCCGCCGCCGTCCCGCGCCAGCTGAGCCCGGCGACCCAGGCGAGCAGCCTGCCGTGACCGACGTCCTGGCCGGGTCGTCGACCCGTCTCGCCCCGCTGACGGCGCGCGTCGTCGTCGGCGCTGCGGCCGTGCGCCGACTGCTCCCCGAGTACGACGACCTCGCCGCTGCGGGCAGGTCTGCCCGTGACGGCCCGTGCCGGGTGGATCCGCGCGCAGGTCGACGTCGACCCGCCCGGCTCGTCCTGGGCTGTCGCGGTGCGCGACCGGTCCGAGAGGCTCGTGGGCTGCGCCGTGCTGCGCCACCAGGTGGACGACGGCCGCGGTCGCGTGGTGCTCGCGGGCGGCGGCGACGGGTTCCGCGCCGGCGTGCTCGCCGCGCACCCGGACGCCGCCCGGCTGCTGGGCACGACGATCGCCCAGGAGCTCGAGCACCGTGCCCCGCTGCACGCCGTGCGAGTTCGGGCCACTGCCGGACGACGAGTGCACGCGGTGGCTGGCCGACGGCCTCGCCGCCGACCTCGTGCCCACGGACGCCGTCCCCGTCGTCCGCCAGGACCGCGGTGCGGACGTCTCGGCCTACCTGTCGCCCGGGATGCGCAAGACGCTGCGCAAGGCCCGGAACCGGCTCGCCACCGACGGCCTGGACTGGACCGTCGTGGCCACAGCCGATCCGCAGGAGATCACTGCCCTGCTGCCGTTCATGGCGGCAACCCAGCGCGACCGTGACCGCGAGCACGACCTGGAGTGCCCGCTCGACACCGCGGCCGGTCATGCCCTCTGGCGTGGACGGCTCCTGGAGCTGCTGGCCACGGGCCTGCTCGAGGTCACGACCCTCTCGATCGCCGGTGAGCCGGTCGCCTACGTCGCCGGAGTGGTCGACGGACGCCGCTACGGAGTGCTGGAGGGCCGGTTCGCCACCGCCTGGGCGCGGTACTCGCCCGGTCGGCTGCTCGAGGCAGCAGTCCTGGAGCGGACGTTGGGCGACGCCAGGTTCGTCGAGCTGGACTGGATGACCGGGGTTGCCCCAGAGGCACTCCTCGCGGCCAATGCCACGTACCCGGCGGTCCGCGTCTGCCGCGCCTCGGGAGCGGTGTCGGCCGCCTAGCCGAGCGACCCTAGGTGCGAGCGGACAGCTCGGTCGGACTGCTGGATTCAGCGCAGGCAACCGGCGGCGCGGCCGACCCGGCGCAGTCCGGCCAGGTCACCGGCCCCCCAGGTCCCGTAGCGCACCAGCGTCGGGTACATCAGCTGGCTGGGGTCGTCGGTGTGGTCCAGCCCGACGGTGTGGCCCAGCTCGTGCAGCAGCAGCCCCCCGCGCGTACCGGAGGTCCGGGTGGAGAACCCGCCCGGGAGCCGGGCGTTGAGCCGTGAGTTGACGACGAGATAGCCCCCGACGATCCGCGGCGGGTGCGCCACGCCGTCCCGGCTGGTCCACCACACCGACACCGACCCACCGACACCGGCGGCGGAGGACGGCAGCAGCTCGCTGTGGCCCGTTCCCCGACCCGGGGCCGCCCAGGCGATGACGAGGAGCGGGTGCGCCGGGTCGACCTTGGCGATGCTGGCCCGGCTGGGGATCGTCGTGGTGGTGCCGGCGTACACGTAGGTCAGGCCGGTGGCGGCCGACGTCCGGGCCAGCGCCGTGCGGACGTCGGCGAGCGCGCCCTTCGGCGCGTGCCGGAGGTTGAGCTTGTAGCGGATGCTCTGGCACGGGTTCCAGCGCGTCACCACGCTCGTGTGGCCGGCCGTGGTGCGCATCAGCGCGTAGCTCCGTGGCCGAGCCGCGGTGCGTGGCCGCATCAGCGGCGGCGGGGGAGAGCAGCGTGGCCGCCACGGTGACCGCGGCCAGGGCTGTGGCCGTCAGAGAGGTCCGCAACGCTCGCACGACTGTCCGTTCCCGAGAGGTCGAGGCTCTCTGTCCACGGTCTGCTACCGCCCGGTGCCCACCGAGCTCCCTCGACACTGATCTGTCGACGCGGCCGCGGGTGTGCTGAAGGCCCCCTCAGCCATCCGGCGCAGCCCGATCCACGTCGTGCGATGCTCGACGGGCCGGTCGCGAGGGCCGGGCAGGCAGGGGAGCGGTGGGCTCCCGGGCGATCCGGCGACGTGAGGCGGCATTCGTGGCGAACCGGCTGGCGGGCGCGACGAGCCCGTACCTGCTGCAGCACCAGGACAACCCGGTCGACTGGCACGAGTGGGGCGACGAGGCGTTCGAGGAGGCGCGGCGGCGCGACGTCCCCGTGCTGCTGAGCGTGGGGTACGCCGCGTGCCACTGGTGCCACGTCATGGCGCACGAGTCGTTCGAGGACGAGGCGACGGCAGCCGAGCTCAACGCGTCGTTCGTCAGCGTCAAGGTCGACCGTGAGGAGCGCCCGGACGTCGACGCGGTCTACATGGAGGCCACCGTCGCCCTCACCGGGCACGGCGGCTGGCCCATGACGGTGTTCCTCACGCCGGAAGGCCGGGTCTTCCACGCCGGCACCTACTACCCGCCGACGCCGCGGCACCAGCTGCCGTCGTTCCGCCAGGTGCTCGCCGCCGTCAGCGAGGCGTGGCGCGAGCGACGCGGCGACGTCGAGGGCGCCGGCGACCGCATCGCCGCAGCGCTGACGTCTCGTCGTCCGCGGCCGGGTGCCGACGACGGGTCGGCCCCCTCTGCGGCGGACGTCGAGCGGGCCGTTCGCGCCCTGGCCGCCGACCATGACCGCGAACGCGGTGGCTTCGGTGGTGCGCCCAAGTTCCCGCCGTCGATGGTGCTCGAGTGGCTGCTGCGGCACGCCGCCCGTGTCGGGGTGGAAGACCGGCAGGGCTCAGGCGCGCTGGCGCTCGAGATGGCGTCGAACACGTTGCGGCGCATGGCGTACAGCGGCATGTACGACCAGCTGGAGGGCGGCTTCGCGCGGTACGCCGTCGACGCCGCGTGGGTCGTGCCGCACTTCGAGAAGATGCTCTACGACAACGCCCAGCTGGCCCGGGTGTACCTGCACTGGTGGCGGCTCACCGGCGACCCGCTCGGGCGCCGCATCGCGCTCGAGACGTGCGACTTCATGGTGCGGCGGCTCGGCACGGCCGAGGGAGGGCTGGCCAGCGCGCTGGACGCCGACACCCCGGTCGCGGGATCAGCGCACGGCGTCGAGGGCCTGACGTACGTCTGGACGCCGGCCGAGCTGGCCGACGTCCTCGGCCCGGACGACGGCCCGTGGTTCGCCGAGGTCAGCGCGGTCACGGCCACCGGCACCTTCGAGCACGGCACCTCGACCCTGCAGCTGCTGGTCGACCTCGACCGGCCGGACGCCGACCCCGAGGTCGTGCGCCGCTGGGAGTCGGCGCGAGCGCGGCTGGCCGCGGTGCGGCAGGCCCGCCCCCAGCCGCAGCGGGACGACAAGGTGGTCGCCGCCTGGAACGGCCTGGCCGTGGCGGCCCTCGCCGAGACGGGCGCGCTGCTCGACCGGCCTGACCTCGTGCAGGCGCGCGCGCGCCGCGTCCCGGCTCCTGCTCGACGTCCACCTCGTCGACGGACGACTGCGGCGGGTCTCGCGCCTGGGCCGGGTCGGCGAGCCGGCCGGGATGCTCGAGGACCATGCGGACGTCGTCGAGGGGCTGCTGGCCTTGTTCGCCGTCACCGGGGAACGCCGCTGGTCGGATGCTGCCGGCACGCTCGTCGAGGCGCTGCTGAGTCGGTTCTGGGCAGCCGGCAAGGGCTTCAGTGACACGCCGCTGGACGCGGCAGACCCGTTGCTGCACAGGGCCTCCGGCGACCGGCAGGCCGATCCGGCCGACAACGCCTACCCGTCCGGCCCCTCCGCCGCAGCCGCAGCCTTGCTGAGCTGGTCCGCGCTCACGGGAGACACCGCGGCGCGAGACGTCGCCGACGCGGCCCTCGACGGCGTCCGCCGGGTGGCCGGCGGCGCCCCCCGCTTCGCCGGCTGGGGACTCGCGGCTGCCGAGGCCGCGCTGGACGGCCCGCGCGAGGTCGCTGTCGTCGGCCCGTTGGACGACCCGCGCACAGCCGCGCTGCACCGGCAGGCGCTTGCCGGTGCCGCACCCGGCCTGGTGGTGGCCGTCGGTGCCGACCCCGAGGCCCCGGCGGTTCCGCTGCTGCGCGATCGCGGCTTGCTGGCCGGGGCGCCGGCCGCCTACCCGTGCCGGGCGATGGTGTGCGACCTGCCGACGAGCGACACCGACGTCCTGCGCGCCTTCGTCGGGCCTTAGGGCCCGGGCCGCGCTCGCGCACGATCGGGCAGGATTGCGGCAGGTGACTGAGGAGGTACGGCGATGACCGACAAGGTGGTCGAGCTCGATCCGCCCGTCGACGGTGGCGTGGTGGTCGGCTTCGACGGGTCGCGGGCGTCGTCGCGGGCGGTGCAGGTTGCCGCCGACGAGGCGCAGCTGCGCGGCGTGCCGCTGCACGTGCTCCGGGCCTGGATGTTCACCACCGCAGCCGCCGAGGCGGGAGCGCCCGTGGGCACGGTGCCGAGCCTGGAGGAGGTCGAGGCCGCGGTGCGCACCAGCGTCGAGCACGCGGTCCAGGCGGCCCGGCAGGGCAGGCCCGGACTCGAGGTGCGCGGGCACGTCGCGCACTGCAAGCCGTCCGACGCTTTGCTGGCGGCGTCCGAGACCGCGCTCGTCGTCGTGGTGAGCCGGCTCGGGCAGGGCGGTCTGGTCGACCGGTTGCTGGGCTCGACCGCCGACCGGGTCGTGCGCCAGGCGCGCTCGTCCGTGCTGGTCGTGCGTCCCTGAGCGTCCGCCCGTGAACGGTCGGCTGCTCAGGCCGGGTGGGTGTAGACCGCGAACGACACCGCGATGTAGTGCACGGTGAAGGCCGCGACCGTGCACGCGTGGAAGATCTCGTGGAAGCCGAACCACCGCGGGCTCGGGTTGGGGCGCTTCAGGGCGTAGATGACCCCGCCCGCCGTGTAGAGCAGGCCCCCGACGATCACCAGGGTCAGCAGCGCGACCCCGCCGGCGCGCAGGAAGTCCGGCAGGTAGATCACGGCCACCCAGCCCAGCGCGAAGTAGACCGGGGTGTACAGCCAGCGGGGCGCACCTACCCAGAAGACGCGGAACAGCACGCCCGCCACCGCTCCACCCCACACGATGAACAGCAGCGTGCGGGCGCGGCCGGGCGGCAGCAGCAGCCCGGCGAACGGCGTGTAGGTGCCCGCGATGATGAGGAAGATGTTCGAGTGGTCCATCCGCTTGAGCAGGACCTGGATCCGCGGAGACCAGGTGCCCCGGTGGTACACGGCGCTGGTGCCGAACAGCAGCGCCGCGGTCAGGGCGTAGATGCTCGCCGTGACCCGGCCGGCCGTCGTCGGCGCCAGCGCGACCAGCACGATGCCGGCGGCCAGAGCGAGCGGGAAGGTGCCCGCATGCAGCCAGCCGCGCAGGTGCGGCTTGACCGCGGCGACGGCGCCGGAGACCGGACCGCTGGGCTCCGGAGTGCTGTGCTCCTGGGTGCCGGACGAGTGCTCTCGCGGGGCCTCTGTCATGTCCACGATCCTAACCTACGCAAGCGTAGGTTACTACCGCGTAACCTGTGACGCTCGCCATGAACGGTCTTCCCCGAGACTACGCCGGGCCGATGTGAAGATCATGTGCCAAGGCGACCCCGACCGCCACCGCGAGAGCGCTGCTCGGCCGTGGGCGGAGTAGCGTGACGCTCGCCGTGGCCGCGGGAGGCGCCGCGATCGGGACGACGGAGGGCACTGTGGGGCTGCGTGACCTGGCCTACGGCGTCTACGAGCGTCGGCTGGCGGCTTCTCTCGACCCGGCCGCGATCCCCCGCCACGTGGGCGTGATCGTCGACGGCAACCGTCGCTGGGCCCGCGCGGCGGGCGCCGGCTCGGCGGTCGGGCACGCGGCCGGGGCCGACAACATGGAGCGGCTCCTGCAGTGGTGCGACGAGGTGGGGGTCGAGGTCGTCACCCTCTGGCTGCTGTCGACCGACAACTTCAACCGGCCCTCTGAAGAGCTCACCGCCCTGATGCCGATCATCGAGGCCCTCACTGAGCGCATCGCGGCGACCGGCCGGTGGCACCTGCACCCGGTGGGCGCCCTCGACCTGCTGCCCGACGCCACCGGCCGCCGGCTCAAGGAGCTCGAGGAGCGCACCCGCTCGATCACCGACCGCACGGTCAATGCCGCGATCGGCTACGGCGGCCGGCGCGAGATCGCCGATGCCGTGCGCTCACTGATGAAGGAGCACGCCGCACGCGGGACGTCGATCGAGGAGCTCGCCGAGATCCTGGACGTCGAGCACATCAGTGAGCACCTCTACACGCGGGGCCAGCCTGATCCCGACCTGGTGATCCGCACCTCGGGCGAGCAGCGGCTGGGCGGATTCCTGTTGTGGCAGAGCGCGCACAGCGAGTTCTACTTCTGCGAGGCGTACTGGCCCGACTTCCGCAAGGTCGACTTCCTGCGTGCACTGCGCAGCTACGGCCTGCGCGAACGCCGCTTCGGCGGCTGAGCGCCGGGCTGTTTCGCGCGGCTCAGCCGACGAGCCCGCCCGCCCAGTCAGCGGTCGGGGGCCGGATCCCGTCGCGCAGGGTGTCGAGCACCTGCTCCAGCGGGAGCGGCCGGGCGAACAGGTACCCCTGTCCCTCGCGGCAGCCGGCCTGCTGCAGCACGTCGGCCTGCGTCGTCCGCTCGATGCCCTCGGCGACCACCCCGACGTCCAGCGCCGCGGCCATGACCAGGATGGCGTCGACGAGCGCCCGCGCCCTGGGCACCGAGTCGATGTCGCGGACGAACGACCGGTCGATCTTCACGACGTCGACCGGCAGGTGCTGCAGGTAGCCGATGGACGAGAAGCCGACCCCGAAGTCGTCGATCGCGAGGCGCGCGCCCGTCGCGGCCAGCCGCTGCAGGGTGGTGGCGGTGTGTGGGTCGTCCTGCACGAGCACCGTCTCGGTCATCTCCAGCACCAGCCGGCTGCGGCCCAACGCCTTGACCGCGCGGTCGACCTGCTCGACGAAGTCGGGGTCGTGCAGCTGATGGGCCGACATGTTGACGGCGAGGTCGATCGGACCGCCTGCAGCGGCGACGAGCCGTGGCGCGTCGGCCACGACCTGTGCCAGCACCTTGCGCCCCAGCGGGACGATGAGCCCGCTGTCCTCCGCCGCAGGGATGAACAGGTCCGGTGGCACGGTGGTGTCGCCGCGCTGCCAGCGCACGAGTGCCTCGACACCGCAGATCCGTCCGGTGTCCAACGCCACCACCGGCTGGTAGTGCACGACGAGCTCGCGGTCGATGCCCGCCCGCAGTGCCTCGACCAGCTCGAGCCGCAGGATCCGGTCGTCGCGCAGGGAGTCCTGGTAGAGCACGTACTGGCTCTTGCCGAGGGCCTTCGCGCTGTACATCGCCATGTCGGCGTTGCGCATCACGTCGGCCGCGTCGTCCGCTCCCGACGACACCACGACACCGATGCTCGTCCCGACCACGACGCCGTGCCCCGCGACGACGGCCTCCCGACGCACCGCGGCCAGCACCGCCTCGCACACCTCGCGCACGTGGTTGGTGTCGGTGACGTCGCTGAGCATGATCGCGAACTCGTCGCCGCCCAGCCGCGCGATGCAGTCGCCGGGCGAGGCGATCGGCATGAGGCGCTCAGCGACGATGCGCAGCAGGTCGTCCCCGGACGCGTGGCCGAACCGGTCGTTGACCGACTTGAAGCCGTCGAGGTCGAGGTAGAGCACCGCCACGAGCCGGCGGGACGACGCCCCGGCCAGCGCGAGCTCGAGCCGTTCGGTGAACTGCAGGCGGTTCGCCAGCTCGGTGAGGTTGTCACGGCGGGCCTGATGTGCGAGCTCCTCGACGAGGGCCAGGCGGGCGATGGTCTGGTCGGCCACCCCGCACAGCGCCTCGAGCGCCTGCCGGTCCAGGTCACCGACGTCGGTTCCCTTGGCCACGAGCCAGAGCCCGTGACCTTCGCCGCCGAGCGCTGCACCCGCCTCGCCGTCCGCGGGCGGCTCGGCGCGCAGCTCGGCCTTGGCGGCGGAGACCACGGCCTCCGCATGGCTACGCAAGAGGTCGAGCACCTCCTCGCGACCGGCGGCGGCCTGGATCGCCCCCGAGGCCTCGAACAGGCCCGTCAGGCGACGCTGGTGGGCGCTGCCGCGGCTGAGCGCCCGGCTCGCGACGAGGATCGTGGCCAGCGGGACGACGAGCAGCAGGGTCGACCACGTGGGTAGCCCGCGCGCCACCAGCGCCGTCAGGTAGCCGAGGCTGTCGATGCCGACGAAGACCAGGCCGGCCAGGAGACCGTTGTTGTAGGCCAGCTGCGAGGCCAGCGAGCCACCTTCCTCGATCGCCACGGAGGCGGCGGACACGAGGTAGTCGACGACGAAGAACACGGTGCAGCCGGCGCCTACCGCGAACAGCTCGGCGATCGACGTCCGGTGCAGCGGGTCGATCAGGTACATCGTGCCGACCGCCGCCGAACCGCAGATCACCGTGATGGCGGCGTTGAACAGCCGGACGTCGATGCGCTTGCGCTTGGCGAGCTGCGCGATGGTCTGACCGGCCAGCCAGATGGTGAGCGCGCTGAACCCGTTGCCGTACACCGTGAGAGCGACGAGCACCGCGGACTCGAACCCGACCTCGATCCCGACGCCCGAGCGGGACAGCTGCAGCGGGAAGTGTGACATCAGCACGATGAGCGGGACGCTGACCGCGAAGGTGATGAGCCACTTGACGTCCAGCAGGCCCGATCCGGCGAAGCCGGCCACGGCGACGGTCGCCAGCGCCAGCCCGCTCAGCATCACGAGGGCGTCGAAGCCCCAGCTCAGGGCGGACTTGTCCGCGGGAGCCGGTTGCATGGGGTCCCCTCGTCTCCTCGCGCGGCGACTGTCGCCGACCGTTCCTTTTGCGTCCTATCGGCGTGATAGGTCGTCGACTCAAGCCTCCATGGCGTTCACCCGATCGTCGCGGCGTGTTGACCGTGACCCGCCCCCTTCCCGGCGTAGCGTCGATGATGACGGCAAGGCACCCGTCTCGCCGTCCGGGAGGCCCACGTGAGACGACCTGGTGGTCGTGGAAGGGGCCGGATCGCGGCCCCTCGTGGGTCCGGTCCCGGCACCTGACCCGCGAGCGAGGCCGGGTCGTCGTGCCCGGCTCAGGGGAGCTGTGAAGTGGCCACTGACCGACGAACCTTCGTGCTCGACACCTCGGTGCTGCTGTCCGACCCGCGCGCGATGCTGCGCTTCGCCGAGCACGAGGTCGTGCTCCCGGTGGTGGTCGTCACCGAGCTGGAGGGAAAGCGTCACCACCCCGAGCTGGGCTACTTCGCCCGCACTGCCCTGCGACTGCTCGACGAGCTGCGAGTCGAGCACGGCCGCCTGGACGCGCCGCTCGACCTCAGCACCGGGGGACGGCTGCGGGTCGAGCTGAACCACACGGACCCGCTCTCGCTGCCCGCCGGCTTCCGGCTCGGCGACAACGACACCCGCATCCTCGCGGTGGCCAAGAACCTGGCGAACGAGGGCGCCGACGTCACGCTGGTCAGCAAGGACCTGCCGCTGCGGGTGAAGGCGTCGGCCGTGGGGCTTGTCGCGGAGGAGTACCGCGCCGAGCTCGCGGTCGAGTCCGGTTGGACCGGCATGACCGAGGTCGAGGTGTCGGCCGAGGACGTCTCGACGCTGTACGACGAGGGCCAGGTCGAGCTGACCCAGACCGCCGAGCTCCCCTGCCACACGGGCGTCGTCCTGGTGTCGGAGCACGGGCACGCGCTGGGCCGGATGACGCCCGACAAGCAGGTGCGCCTGGTGCGCGGCGACCGCGACGCCTTCGGGTTGCACGGCCGCAGCGCCGAGCAGCGCATCGCGCTCGACCTGCTGCTCGACCCGGACGTCGGGATCATCAGCCTCGGTGGGCGGGCCGGCACAGGCAAGAGCGCACTGGCCCTGTGCGCGGGGCTCGAGGCCGTGATGGAGCGGCGCCAGCACCGCAAGGTGATCGTGTTCCGGCCGCTGTATGCCGTCGGCGGCCAGGAGCTGGGCTACCTGCCAGGCACCGAGGCCGAGAAGATGGGCCCGTGGGGGCAGGCGGTCTTCGACACCCTGGGCGCGCTGGTCAGCTCGGAGGTCGTCGAGGAGATCATGGACCGCGGCATGCTCGAGGTGCTGCCCCTCACGCACATCCGCGGCCGCTCGCTGCACGACGCGTTCGTGGTGGTCGACGAGGCGCAGAGCCTGGAGCGCAACGTGCTGCTGACGGTGCTCAGCCGGGTGGGCCAGAACTCCAAGGTGGTGCTGACCCACGACGTCGCCCAGCGCGACAACCTGCGGGTCGGGCGGCACGACGGCGTGGCGGCCGTGATCGAGGCGCTCAAGGGACACCCGCTGTTCGCGCACGTCACCCTCACCCGCTCCGAGCGCTCCCCGATCGCCGCGCTGGTGACCGAGCTGCTCGAGGGCCTCGAGGTCTGACCGCACCCCTCCCCAACCCCACTCGCCCAGCCCCCGACTTGTGACGCGTTTCTGTTGTCTCCCGGACCCGGGAGACAACAGAAACGCGTCACAAGTCGGCGGGAACTGGGGCCGTGGGTGTGCGTCGGGTCACGTTTGTCGACGGTGGGTAAGCGTTTACTTACGCAGCGTCGAGAACGTGTGACCAACCTGTGTACGCCGTTTTGCGATCACATGACTTTGTGCGCACGGTAGACCCGAACCGAGTTCACCCCGGAGCGATCCGTGGCGCCCTACCGGGTGCCGGCGCGGATCGGTGGGCGCCTGCGTGCGCTACCCCTGGACGGGCCATCGTGGCCCGCCCGACGGCCCGGTCCGGGGTGACGAGAGACCGCACCGTTGCACGCGGGGCGCGGCCGATGAAAGGTACTTCGTGATTCGACGCGCCCTGCGCCGACCTCTGTTGTCCAGCATGACCGCCCTGGCCGCCACTGCGGCCGTGGCGGGCGGTATCGCCGTCACCGGCAACGACGCCCCTCAGCCCGATCCCACCCTCGCGATGCGCTCGACGGCCGCGAGCACCCCGTCGCCGACCGTCCAGGATCCCCGACCGCTGGCCGCGAAGAAGCGGCTGCAGAACGCCGCGGCCGAGCACCGGGCCGGGCTTGCCCGGGCCGAGAAGGCCCGCGTCGCCAAGCTCAAGGCGGCTCGTGAGCGCGCCGCGGAGCAGGCCCGCGTGAGCCGTGCGCGTGAGCGCGCCCGGCTGCTGTCGGCCGACCCTCGGTCGGTGGCCCGGGCCCTGCTCGGCGACTACGGCTTCAGCTCCGGTCAGTTCGGCTGCCTGGACTCGCTGTGGCAGAAGGAAAGTGGCTGGAACTACCAGGCCAGCAACCCGTCGTCCGGTGCCTACGGCATCCCGCAGGCACTGCCCGGCACGAAGATGGGCACCGTCGCGGCCGACTGGCGTACGAACCCGGCAACCCAGATCAAGTGGGGCCTGGGCTACATCAAGGCGACCTACGGCTCGCCGTGTGCGGCCTGGGGACACAGCCAGGCCAACGGCTGGTACTGACCCGCCCGACCCGAGCGCCCGACCGGCCGGTCACCTGAAAGATCAGGTGGCCGGCCGCGTCATCTCCAGGACGTCGAGTGCGGCGTCCAGCTGGGCCTCACTCAGCTCGCCACGCTCGACGTAGCCGAGGTCGACGACCGCCTGGCGGATCGTGGTGCGCTCGGCCACCGCCTTCTTCGCGACCTTCGCCGCCGCCTCGTAGCCGATGGTCGTGTTCAACGGCGTCACGACGGACGGCGACGACTCGGCGAGCTCGCGACAACGGTCGACGTCGGCGACTAGACCGTCGATGCAGCGGTCGGCGAGCAGGCGGCTGGACGTCGTCAGCAGCCGCATGGACTCGAGCACCGCGCGCCCCATGACCGGCATCATCACGTTGAGCTCGAAGCTGCCCGAGGCCCCGGCGAAGGTGACGGTGGAGTCGTGGCCGATCACCTGGGCGCAGACCATGAGCGTGGCCTCGGGAACGACGGGGTTGACCTTCCCGGGCATGATGCTCGATCCCGGCTGGAGGTCGGGGAGGTGCAGCTCGCCGAGCCCGGCCCGCGGTCCGGAACCCATCCACCGCAGGTCGTTGCACAGCTTGACCAGGCTCACTGCGACGGTGCGCAGCTGGCCGGACACCTCGACCAGCCCGTCGCGCGCGCCCTGTGCCTCGAAGTGGTTGCGCGCCTCGACGACGGGCAGCCCGGTCACCCGGCGCAGCTCCTCGACCACCTGCGCGGCGAAGCCGGCCGGCGTGTTGATGCCCGTCCCGACCGCCGTGCCACCGAGCGGCAGCTCGCCGAGCCGGGGGAGGGTGGCCTGCAGCCGCTCGACCCCCGCGCGGACCTGGGCCGCGTACCCGCCGAGCTCCTGGCCCAGCGTCACGGGCACCGCGTCCATCAGATGCGTACGGCCGGCCTTGACCACGTCGGCGAACTCAGAAGCCTTGCGCTCCAACGACTCTGCCAGGTGCTCGAGGGCTGGCACCAACTCGGTGACGGCGGCATCCGTCGCGGCCAGGTGCAAGCTCGTCGGGAACGTGTCGTTGCTCGACTGCGAGGCGTTGACGTGGTCGTTGGGATGCACCGGGCGATCCAGTCGGTCGCTCGCCAGCCGCGCGAGCACCTCGTTGACGTTCATGTTGGTGGACGTGCCTGAGCCGGTCTGGAAGACGTCGACGGGGAACTGGTCGTCGTGCGCGCCGTCCGCGACCTCGCCGGCGACGAGCGCGACGGCGTCCGCGACGTCCGCTTCGACGACCCCGAGACGCCCGTTGACCACGGCTGCTGCGGCCTTGATCCGGGCCAGCGAGCGGATCACCGCCGGCTCGACCCGCACTCCCGAGATCGGGAAGTTCTCGACGGCCCGTTGGGTTTGAGCGCCCCACAGGGCCTGTGCCGGAACGCGGACCTCGCCCATGGTGTCGTGCTCGATGCGGTAGTCGTCCATCACCCCATGGTGGCCCTACCCCGCTGGAACGGCACCAGCGGTGCCGGCCTGGCCTCAGCCGCCGGTGGTGTACGTCAGCCGGGACGGGTGCGCGGCGTCCAGGCCCAGCCAGAGGTCGCTGTGGTTGAACGCGACCCGCAGCACGAGGGTGCGGCCGGCGGCAACCGTCTGGTTGACGCTGCCGACGCTCACCGTGCGCTGTTCCCAGCCGGTCGTCGTGCTCCAGTCCTTGATGTGCACGTTGACGGTGGAGGCGAGCAGCGTGCAGTTCAGCCGCGAGCCGTCGCAGTCCCACAGCCAGGCGGCGTAGTCGAGGTCCTGGTTGGCCTTGAACTTGGGGGTGCTCCACAGATCGAGGCTGACCACCCCGTTCAGCGCGATCCCCCCGGCAGGGACGGGGTAGCTCCACACCTGGAACTTGCGCGCGTCCAGTTCGGTGAGCTTCATGTCGCTGGACCGCACGGTGAGGCCCGGGCTGCCGTCGGCGTCCCAGTCGGTGGCCGCGGCTGCGGGGTCAGTGGTGGTCATGGCGCCCACCGAGAAGGTGTTGGCGCCGTTGAGGTAGAGCGACGTGGAGGTCGGTGGCGTCGCGGTCACCGTGAGGGTGACGGTGGCGGTGCTGGTGGCCACGCCGTCGGTCACCGCGTAGCTGAAGGTCACGACCTCGGGGGCCGAGGTGGGATAGCTGAACGAGCCGTCGGCGGCCACGAACACCGGCTGGGTGAAGTCCGGCACGACGCTGAGGGGGTCGCCCTCCTCGTCGCTGTCGTTGTCGAGGACGTTGCCGGTGATCGTGTTGCCAGCCGTCTCGGTGAAGCTGTCCGGCGCGGCGTCTGGTGCGTCGTTGACGGCCGTGACGGTGACGTCGACGGTGCCGAGGGCACTGCCACCGTTGCCGTCGCTCACGGTGTAGGTGAAGGAGTCCGGCCCGTTGTAGTCGGCGGCTGGGGCGTAGCGGACGACGCCGCTGGTCAGCGTGGCGGTGCCGTGGGCGGGCTGGGTGATGGCGCTGACCGTGAGGGTGTCGCCGTCCGCGTCGGTGTCGTTGGCCAGGACGTCAACGCTGGTCGCGGCGGCGTCCTCGTCGACGGTCTGGGTGTCCGTGAAGGCTCTCGGCGCGTCGTTGACGGCCGTGACGGTGACGGTGACCGTGCCCAGGGCGCTGCCACCGTTGCCGTCGCTCACGGTGTAGGTGAAGGAGTCCGGCCCGTTGTAGTCGGCGGCTGGGGCGTAGCGGACGACGCCGCTGGTCAGCGTGGCGGTGCCGTGGGCGGGCTGGGTGGTGGCGCTGACCGTGAGGGTGTCGCCGTCCGCGTCGGTGTCATTGGCCAGGACGTCGACGGCAGTCGCTGCGGCGTCCTCGTCCACGGTGGTCGTGTCGTCGGCGGTGACCGGTGCGGTGTTGGCTGGTGGGGGAGTGGTGTGCGAGGTCGTGGGGGTGGTGGTTGGCGACGGCGTGGGCGGGGTTGCCTCAGGGGACGGCGGCGTCGTCGGCACGGTCGTGGGGACTGTCGTAGGCACCGTCGTGGGTTCGGTCGTCGGCACCGGCGCGGCGGGCTGCGGCGCGACAGCGGGGGACTGCGGTGCGGACATCGGGCGTGGTGTGGGCGTTCGGGTCGGCGACGGCGCGGGCGTGGGACTCGGCACGGCGGGAGCGGGTGCGGCGGGCGGTGCGGCCACCGGCGGGTTCGCCGCGACGTGGCCGCCACCCAGCAGTGGTGCGATGCCGAGCGCCACGACGGAGCCGGCGGTGGCCAGCGCGCTCGTCACGGTGCTGAAGACCTGGCCGAGCGACGGGATCGGGCGCAGGAACGGCAGCTGGGCCAACCAGCTCAGGGGCCCTGCCGCCCAACGCATCCGGCCGAGCGAGATGTTGACGAACGCGCGGACGACGACCGGGTCGAACTGTGATCCGGCGCAGCGGGTGAGCTCCTCGCGGGCGGCCTGCGGCGACATCGGCTTCTTGTAGGCGCGCGCGGCGGTCATCACCTCGTAGGAGTCGGCGACCGCGACGATGCGGCCGGCCAGGCCGATCTGCTCGCCGGCCAGGCCCATCGGGTAGCCCCGGCCGTCGTACCGCTCGTGGTGCTGCTCGATGGCCGTGGCCCACGGGCCGAGCCAGGCGCGCAGCGGGGCGCAGATGGCCGCGCCGTCGAGCGGGTGGCGGCGCAGGATGGCCCACTCGTCGTCGTCCGGCTTGCCGGGCTTGTTGAGGACCTCGCCGGGCACGCGCAGCTTGCCGATGTCGTGCACCAGCGCGGCCCAGACCAGGCGGTCGCGGTCCTCCTGCTTGAGGCCGAGCTCGTCGGCCAGCATGGTCACGAACAGCTGGGTGCGCTCGGAGTGGCCGCGGGTGCGGCTGTCGTAGTCACCCAGCGCGCCGACCAGGGCAAGGATCGTCTCGGCCGCCTGCTGGCGGTCGCCCTCGACGCCGGTCTGCCGGGCCCGCTCCAGCTCGGCGCTCAGCGCCCGCGTCCCCGCCACGCTGCGGGCGATCTTGTACCGGGACGGCGCGCGGTCGGGGAAGAGCATCGACAGCTTGAGCAGGGTGGCGATCGGGAGCAGCCGCCGGGTGAGCCGGTCGACGCCGATGACGACGACGGTCGAGACGACCATGATGAGCGCCCAGCCGGCCAGGGCCAGCGGCCAGGAGCGGGCGTGTGGCAGTAGCGCGCCGACCCCGAGCCCGGCTGCCACGGAGGCCAGCAAGGGCACGACGAAGGCAGCGACGCGGAGCGCGCCGGCGCGCACGGGGTGGGCTTGCCACCGCCGTGTGGAGTCCTTGGCCACCTTCCCTCATCGACCGGAGCAGGCCGGCCCTTGAGGCGTGGGAGCGGGTCAGCCCGGTGCAGCCACCCCGGCGACGTCGCCTGCGCCGTCACCACCGACGTCCCCACCGACGTCACCACCGACGTCACCACCGACGTCACCGGCGACCTCCACCACGCTGACCCGGCCCTCAGCCAGCGCATAGATCAGGCCGACGACGGCGAGCTGACCGTCACGCACAGCCTGCGCGAGCACGGCCGAGCGGCCGACCAGCAGCCGCACGGTCTGCCGGACGTGCTCGGCCTCGACCTCCTCGGGCGTGGTGCGCCCGGCCCGCTGCGCGGCGAGCACGCTCGGTGTCACGCGCTCGACGATGTCGCGGATGAAGCCGGGGGGCAGGACGCCGCTCTCGACGGCGTCCAGGCTGGCCTTGACGGCGCCGCACGAGTCGTGTCCGAGGACCACGACCAGGGGGATGGACAAGACGGCGACACCGAACTCCACCGACCCCAGCACGCCGGAGTCGACCACGTGCCCCGCCGTGCGGACCACGAACAGCCGGCCCAGCCCTTGGTCGAACACGATCTCGGCCGACACCCGCGAGTCGCCGCAGCCGAACACGAGCGCGAACGGCTGCTGGCCCTCGGCCAGCGCCGTGCGCCGGGCGACGTCCTGGTCGGAGTTCGACGAGCGCCCGTCCGCGAAGCGCGCGTTGCCCGCCTGCAGCTCGTCCCATGCCTGGGCCGGGGTGAACCCGGCTTCCTTCACATCGCCCACGTCGGTCCTCCAGCTCGGCCGTCCCGGTTCGGCATCTTCGCAGGTCCAGCCCACGTCGTGGGCGCGGGCCCGCCCTCAGTGGGAGCGTGCCCGCCGTCACTACATTGGGGCGGTGAGCAGCGGGCGGGTGGCGGATCGAGACGACGGGCCCCGGCCGAGCGGCGTCCGGGCCAGGGCCGAGGGCTCCGGTGCGCTGGCCGACCGGGTCGGGCCCTTCCGGCGGCGGGTGCCGAGCCTGGTCGCGTGGGTGGTGCGCGCGGTCTCGTTGCTCTCGCTCGTCTCGCTCTTCAGCCGCGACGGTGAGCACCACCAGCGCAGTCACGACGTGCTGATCGACGGCACCACCATCGCGGTGGTGATCGCGTTGGCTGCGGTGATGCTGGTGGTCGCCCGCGGGCTGGCGCGACGCAAGCGCCGGGCCTGGCGGGTCGTGCTCGCGCTCGTGCTGTTCGCCGCGCTCCTCTACCTGCGCGGACGCACCTGGGAGGCGGCCGGCCTCAACCTCGCGATGGCCGCCCTGCTGATCTGGACCCGCGAGGAGTTCACGGCGCAGTCCGAGCCCGACTCGCGGTGGCTGGCCCTGCGGGCCGGCCTGCTCACCGGCGGGGTGGCCCTCGGAGCCGGCACGGCGTTGAGCGCGCGCACAGCGCCGGACGCCGGCTTCTGGCCGCTGATCGGCCAGACCGTCCGCGGCCTGTTCGGCTTCTTCCCGGACCTGCCCTACCGGCGTCCCGAGCTCGGCGACCTCACCAGCATCGCGCTCACCGGCCTGGGCGTGGCGACCGTGGGCATCGTGCTGCTCATCCTGCTCTCGCCGCGGCGCAAGCCGGCGGTGCTCGCCCCGGCCGACGAGGACCGGCTGCGCGGGCTGCTCGACCGGCACGGCGACCGGGACTCGCTCGGCTACTTCGCCCTGCGCCGCGACAAGTCCGTGGTGTTCTCGCCGACCGGCAAGTCAGCTGTCGCCTACCGGGTGATCGACGGCGTGACCCTCGCCTCCGGCGACCCGATCGGCGACCCCGAGGCCTGGCCCGGCGCGATCGCGGCGTGGCTGGAGGAGGCCGAGCGCTTCGCGTGGACGCCGGGGGTGCTCGGTGCGAGCCAGGACGGCGCCACCGCCTACGTCCGGGCCGGCCTGGATGCGCTCGAGATCGGCGACGAGGCGGTGCTCGACCTGTCGACGTTCTCGCTCAAGGGCCGTGAGATGCGCGGGGTGCGCCAGGCCGTCTCGCGCGTCCAGCGCAGCGGGTACACCGCGTCGGTCACCCGCCAGTCGGCCCTCACCCCCGATGACCTCGCGCAGCTCGCCGACGCGGCCGACGCGATGCGCGACGGCGAGGTCGAGCGCGGGTTCTCCATGGCGCTCGGCCGGATCGGCGACCCGGCCGACGACGACCTGGTGCTGGTGCGCGCCTTCGACGGCGACGGCCGCCTGGTGGCCGTGCTCTCCCTGGTGCCGTGGGGAACGGACGGGCTCTCGCTCGACCTCATGCGCCGATCGCGCGCCAGCGAGAACGGGACGATGGAGTTCCTGGTCGCTTCCCTGGCCGAGCACGCCGCGGACCTCGGGGTGCGTCGAGTGTCGCTGAACTTCGCGGTCTTCCGGTCCGCCCTCGAGCGCGGCGCGCAGGTCGGAGCGGGTCCGGTGCTGCGACTGTGGCGCTCGGTGCTGCTGAAGGCCTCGCGGTGGTGGCAGATCGAGTCGCTCTACCGGGCCAACGCGAAGTACCGCCCCACCTGGGTGCCGCGCATGGTGTGCTTCGTCCGCGCTGCCGACCTGCCGCGGGTGGCGGTGGCGGCGTTGCAGGCGGAGGCGTTCGTCGTCCGACCGAGCCTCTCGCGCTGGTTGCGCCCCCGCCGCTGACCGCACCTCCCGGGCTTTCTGCCGCTCCCTGCCCGGGTTTGGGGCACCCGAGGCGGTGCGGTTCGAGGGGGCGGCGGGTCAGCTGGTGGGGGGCCGCGTGCCGATGGTCATCGCGAGCGGCTTGGTCGTCGTGGCGAAGAAGTCGTTGCCCTTGTCGTCGACGACGATGAACGCTGGGAAGTCCTCGACCTCGATCTTCCAGACCGCCTCCATGCCGAGCTCGGCGTACTCGAGCACCTCGACCTTCTTGATGCAGTCCTGCGCGAGCCGGGCCGCCGGGCCACCGATCGAGCCGAGGTAGAAGCCGCCGTGCCGCGCGCAGGCGTCCGTGACTGCCTTGCTGCGGTTGCCTTTCGCCAGCATCACCAGCGACCCACCGGCCGCCTGGAACTGGTCGACGTAGGAGTCCATCCGGCCCGCGGTCGTCGGCCCGAACGAGCCGGACGCGTAGCCGGCCGGCGTCTTGGCCGGGCCTGCGTAGTAGACGGCATGGTCGCGCAGATACTGCGGCATCGGCTCACCGGCGTCCAGCAGCTCCTTGATCTTGGCGTGCGCGATGTCGCGGGCCACGACGAGCGAACCGTTGAGCGAGAGCCGGGTCGTGACCGGGTGCCGGGTCAGCTCGGCGAGCACCTCGCTCATCGGCCGGTCGAGATCGATCCGGACGACGTCAGCGCCGGTGGTGGACTCCACGCGCGCTCGTTCGGCGAGCTCGCTGCTCGTCAGGTGCTCGTCGGTCGTCTCCGGCAGGAACCGTGCCGGGTCGGTCTCCAGCTGCTCCAGGAACACCCCCTCGGGGGTGATCTTGCCCAGGGCCTGGCGGTCGGCCGAGCACGACACCGCGATCGCGACCGGGCAGGAAGCGCCATGTCGCGGCAGCCGTACGACGCGCACGTCGTGGCAGAAGTACTTGCCGCCGAACTGCGCGCCGATGCCGAACTCGCGGGTGAGCTCGAGCACCTCCTGTTCCAGGTCGAGGTCACGGAAGCCATGCGCCGCAAGGGATCCGGACGTCGGCAGCCCGTCCAGGTACTTGGCTGACGCGTACTTGGCCGTCTTGAGGGCGAACTCCGCCGACGTGCCACCGACGACGATGGCCAGGTGGTACGGCGGGCAGGCGGCGGTGCCCAGGGCGCGCAGCTTCTCGTCCAGGAAGCGGCGCATCCCCGCCGGGTTGAGCACCGCCTTGGTCTCCTGGAACAGGAACGACTTGTTGGCCGACCCGCCGCCCTTGGCCATGAACAGCAGCTTGTACGTCGTCTCGTGGCCGGCCGCGGTGTCGGCGTACAGCTCGATCTGGGCCGGCAGGTTCGACCCGGTGTTCTGCTCGTCCCACATGGACAGCGGCGCGAGCTGGCTGTACCGCAGGTTCAGCCGGGTGTAGGCGTCGAAGACGCCCTGGGCGATCGCCTGCTCGTCGGTGCCGGGCGTGAGCACGTGCTGCCCGCGCTTGCCCATCACGATCGCGGTGCCGGTGTCCTGACACATCGGCAGCACGCCGCCGGCTGCGATGTTGGCGTTCTTCAGCAGGTCGAGCGCCACGAACTTGTCGTTGTTGCTCGCCGCGGGGTCGTCCAGGATCGAACGCAGCTGGGCGAGGTGCGCGGGCCGCAGATAGTGCGCGATGTCGTGCATCGCCGTCTCGGTCAGCAGCCGCAGTGCCTCGGGCTCGACCTCGAGGAACCGCCGGCCGCCAGGGCCTTCCACCGCGCGCACGCCGTCGGCGGTGACCAGGCGGTACTGCGTCTGGTCCGCGCCGATGGGCAGCAGGTCCTCGTAAACGAACTCGGGCGTCGACATGCAGGCGGTCCTCGGGGCTGGGGTCGGCTGGCACCCCCAGGCTACCCAGCGGCCCGCGTCGCCCCGAGCCCGCGATCGCCGGCGTTGATCGAACTGGCGCCGTCATCCGTTCAACCCATGCGGGGACCGCAGTCCGGCCGCTAGCGTTTCCATGAGAGAGGGGCCGCGGTGGACCGGGACCTGATCGACGGGGCGGCCGCGCTCGCAGCAGGGGCGGCGGCGTACGTCGCCGTGGCCGTCTACGTCTGGACCCGTCGGCGCGCAGCCGGCGGCCGGGCACTCACCCTCCTGCTGGTGGCGGCAGGGCTGTGGACCACGTTCAACGCCATCGAGGTCTCCCTGATCGACCCGGCTCAGCAGGAGCTGTGGGGCGACCTGAAGTACGTCGGCATCGTGCTGCTTCCCCCGGCCCTGCTGGCCTTCGCACTGGAGTACACCGGACGTCGTCGCAGGCTGCGCCGGCACGAGGTGGCGCTGCTCTCGATCGTGCCGGTCGTCGTCCTGACGCTGCTGTTCGTCCCCGCGACGCACGCGCTCGTACGCGACGTCCCGGACGACGCACCGCCCGGCCAGTACGCCGTGGCCGAGCCGGGGCCGGTGTTCTGGCTCAACCTCGTCTACAGCTACGTCCTGATCGCGCTGGCGGTGCTGCTCCTGGTCCTCACCCTGCTGACGGTGCGTCACCGGCACGCGCGGGCCTGGCTGCTGATCGGCTCCTGCCTGTTCCCGCTGGTGCTCAACGCGGCGTACAACCTGGGTCTCGAGGCGTGGTTCAGCATCGACCCCACCCCGCTGGGCTTCAGCCTGGCTGGGCTGGTGCTCGTCTGGGGGTTCTTCCGGTTCCGCCTGTTCGACCTGGTGCCCGTCGGACGTCGTCAGGTGGTCGAGCAGATCCCCGATGCGGTGGTCGTCCTCGACGTCCGCGGTCGCGTGGCCGACGCCAACCCGGCAGCCGCGGCCGTCATCGGGCTGGGGGTCGACGTGCTCATCGGCCACGAGCTGGCGGAGGTCATGTCGCAGCTGGCGCCGTTGCTGCGCACCACGTCGGCCACCGAGCGCGGTGCGGGATCTGTCCTCACCTACCGCGCCGACGGGACGGGACTCGACCTGGCGGTCACCATCAGCCCGCTCCCGGACGACCAGGGTCCACCGACGGGGCGGCTGGTGGTGATGCGCGACGTCACCGATCAGCGCGATGTCGAGCGGCGGCTGCGTGAGCTGGTCAGCGAGCGCACCGCGATCATCGAGACGCTGCAACGCGGTCTCTACCCCGTGCGCCTCCCGCAGATCCCGGGCCTGGCGGTCGCGGCGGTGCTCGACCCGGCCGAGGCCGACACGAGTATCGGCGGCGACTTCGTCGACGTACGCGCGAGCGGACCGGGCCGGTGGTCGCTGATGGTCGGCGACGTCGTGGGGAAGGGCGCCGGTGCTGCCACCCTCACTGCGCTCGCCCGGCACACGACGCTGGCGCTGGTGGCCCTCGGGTGGTCGCCGGCCGCTGTGCTCGGCGAGGTCAGCCGCGCCATCGCGGTCGACGAGGACGTCGCCGGGTCGACCGCCGACCCGCGGTTCTGCACGCTCGCGCTGGCCACCCTCGAGGTCGCGATGACCCAGACCGGTGCCGCAACGGCCGACGTCGTGCTCTCGCTCGGCGGCCACCCGCGCCCGCTCCTGGTGACCGCTCGGGGTGAGGTCACCGAGGTCGGCGTGCCGGGCAGCCTGCTGGGGGTGCTGCCCGCACCTGAGCTGCACGACGTGCCGGTGCGGCTCGGGCCGGGAGACTGCCTGGTGCTGTTCACCGACGGGGTCACCGAGGCCCGGCGCGGAGGCGACGCGTTCGGCGAAGCTCGGTTGGCGGCGCTGCTCGCCTCGCTGGCCGGCGAGCCGCCGGACCGGCTCGCGGCGGCCGTGGTCACCGCAGTCCGCGAGTTCTCGGAGGGAGAGACGCGCGACGACGTGGCGGTGCTCGTCGTGCGCGTCTCGCCGTCGGGTGACGTCCTGGAATCCGTGCCGCAGAACCTGTCGGAGGCCGTCTAGGTCGCGAGCTCGGCGCGCCGCGGTGGGTCGGACCCGGCCCGCCCGCAGGTGATCGACGAGGTAGCGGCGGCGCGCTCGAGTGCGGCCCGGACGTCGTCCTCGCTGGCCTCGCGCAGGGCGGCCCGCCGTCCGTGGCCGAGCAGACCCGCGTCGGCCAGCCCGGACAGCAGCCCGGACATGAACGAGTCGCCGGCTCCGACCGTGTCGACGATCTGCACCGCGCGGGGCGGCACGCTGACCGCGGCGTCCGGAGCCGTCGACCGCCAGGCGAGGGCGCCGTCGCCGCCGCGCGTGATGACGACGAGCGCCGGCCCGAGGGTGACCCAGTACCGGCCGACGTCCGCGAGGTCGCGGCCCGGGTACAGCCACTCGACGTCCTCATCACTGGCCTTCAGCACGTCGGCCGCGGCGACCAGCGCCTCGACGCCGGGGCGCTCCTCGTCCGCGCTGCGCATGATGCGCGGCCGCAGGTTGGGGTCGTACGACGTGGTCGACCCGGCGACGTGCGCTGCCGCCAGAGCCACGTGCACGGCAGCGGCGCCGGGCGCGAGCGTGGCGGCGATCGAGCCGGTGTGGACGTGGTCGGCGGCTGCGACGTCGACCGGTGGCAGGTCCCAGACCAGATCGAACTCGTAGGTGGCCTTGCCCGCCGCATCGAGCAGCGCGGTGGCCGTCGAGGTGTGCGCTGACGAGTCCGACCCCGGCGCCAGCCGGACGCCGTCCTCGCTGAGCCGGCGTCGCACGAGCTCGCCGTCGGCGTCCGACCCGATCCGCGTCGCGAACTGCACGACATGACCCAGCCGGGCCAACCCGATGGCCACGTTGGCGGGGCTGCCCCCGACGTGCCGCTCGGTGGTGCTCTGTGGGCCGTCACCGCGGACGACGACGTCGACCAGGGACTCGCCGACGACGAGTAGTGGGGTGTCTATCGGGGGTTGGACGTCAGCCATCGCAGCACCTCGCGGCTGTGGGTGTCGGGCGGGAACACGGGGTAGAACGTGTGGGCGATGACGCCGTCGTCGACGACGAGCGTGAGGCGGCGCAGCAGCACCTGCCCGTCGACCTCGAAGGACGGCAGCCGCAGGGCTCGGGTCAGGGCGAGGTCGGCGTCGGACAGCAGGGGGTAGGGCAGGTGCAGCCGCTCGGCGGCCTCGCGCTGGTAGTCGGTGTCCTGCGTCGAGAGCCCGAAGACCCGCGCCCCGGCGGCGGTCAGCTCGCCGTGGTGGTCGCGGAAGTCACAGGACTGCGGGGTGCAGCCGCGGGCGCCGGGGATGTCGTCCCACTCCGGGGTGAGCGGCGCCATCCCCGGCTGGCCGGTGCGGGGGTAGCCGTACACGACGGTGCGCCCGGCCAGCTGCGACAGGTCGACCTCGTCGCCGGAGGTCGCCGTGAGGGAGAGCGACGGCAGGGCGGCGCCGGCGAGGTGGTCGGCCGCTCCGTCGTCCGTGGGTCGCGGCAGGTCGGCGGGCAGCTGCTCGGGGTCGTACCCGGGCTGGGCGGACACGTCAGAGCCCGTGCTCGAAGTCGACCGAGCTGTAGGCCTTGAGCTTGCTCAGCCGGTGGTGGCTCTCGATCACCCGGATCGTGCCGCTCTTGGAGCGCATCACCAGCGAGTGCGTGGTGGCCCCGCCGGCGCGGTACCGGACGCCGCGCAGCAGCTCGCCGTCGGTGATGCCGGTGGCGACGAAGAAGACGTTGTCGCCGCTCACCAGGTCGTCGGTGTGCAGGACTCGGTCGAGGTCGTGGCCGGCGGCGAGCGCACGCTGGCGCTCGGCGTCGTCCTTCGGCCACAGCCGGCCCTGGATCGTGCCGCCGAGGCACTTGATGGCGCACGCCGAGATGATGCCCTCGGGAGTGCCGCCCACGCCCAGCAGCAGGTCGACGCCGGTGTCGGGGCGGGCTGCCATGATCGCGCCGGCGACGTCGCCGTCCGAGATCAGCCGGATGCGCGCACCTGAGGAGCGCACCTCCTCGATGAGGGCCGCGTGGCGGGGGCGGTCGAGGATCACCACGGTGACGTCCTCGGGTACCTCGTTCTTGGCCTCGGCGACACGCCGGACGTTCTCGGTCGCCGAAACGCGGATGTCGACGACGTCCGCGGCGTCCGGGCCGGTGACCAGCTTGTCCATGTAGAAGACGGCGCTCGGGTCGTACATCGCGCCGCGCTCGGCCACCGCCAGCACCGCGATCGCGCTGGCCTGGCCCTTGCTCGTGAGGCTGGTGCCGTCGATCGGGTCGACCGCGACGTCGCAGTCCGGGCCGGTGCCGTCGCCGACGCGCTCGCCGTTGTAGAGCATCGGGGCGTCGTCCTTCTCGCCCTCGCCGATGACGACGACGCCGTTCATCGAGACGGTGCCGATCAGCTTGCGCATCGCGTTGACCGCCGCCCCGTCGGCGCCGTTCTTGTCGCCGCGCCCGACCCAGCGTCCCCCGGCCATCGCCGCGGCCTCGGTGACCCGGACCAGCTCCAGGGCGAGGTTGCGGTCGGGCTCCTCTGACGTCACGCGCAGGCTCTGCGGGAGCTCCTGCGCGGCGGTGCGGGCGTCGGGCATGGTTCTCCTCGCGTGGGGTGGGCGGGGCGTAGGGCGATGCTATCGGTCGCCCCGGCGACGGCCCGACGTCACGGCGGCCGCGGCGATCGGGGACGATGGCGGGGTGACCAGCAGTGACCGGACGTCGACCGACGTGGCGCAGGACGAGCTGGCGCGCTCGCGGGAGCTGGCCGAGCAGCGCCGGCTGCGCCGTGCCCGCGCGCCCTGGACGTCGATGGTGCTCTCGCTCGCGGTGGTGCTCGGCATCGTCGTCGGGCTGGTGCTGCTGGTGCCCCGGGTCAACCAGGTGACCCAGCCGCCGGTCGACGTCCGGCTCGGTGCCCGGGCGGCGGCCGCTCAGGTCGAGTTCACGCCGTCCGTGCCGGTCTCGCTGCCGGCCGGCTGGCGGGCGACGAGCGTGCGCACCACCCGCTCGACCGAGCAGGTGCTGACCTGGCACGCCGGGTACCAGACGCCGTCCGGGCAGTACGCGGCGCTCGAGCAGGGCAAGGACGCCCCGCGGGCCTGGGTGGCGCAGCAGACCAACCACGGGCTGGCGGACGGCACCCAGACCGTGGCCGGCCGGCCGTGGGCCCGCTTCGCCGGCGGACGCGCCGTGCAGAACAGCCTGGTGCACACCGACGGTGCGGTCACCACGATCGTCACCGGCACGGCGTCCTTCGACGACCTGGCCCTGCTGGCCGAGAGCCTCCAGCCCCCCGGCTGACGCGCTTGTGTGGCGCGGGGCAACGCCGCGCTACTCCTAGCGCATGTGGGGCACCCCGCGGCATTCGCGGCTGCTGAGCGCGGGGCAACGCCGCGCTACTCCTAGCGAATGTGGGGACCCCCGCGCCATTCCGCGGGGGCACGGGAGGGGCGACCGGTCAGTCGGTGGCGGCGTCGGCGGACGACGGGTCGCGGGCCGCGTCGAGCCGGGCCCGCGCGCCGTCCAGCCAGGTCTGGCACCGCTGCGCCAGAGCCTCGCCCCGCTCCCAGAGCGCCAGCGAGTCCTCGAGGCTCGCGCCACCGGCCTCGAGCCGGCGCACCACCTCGACGAGCTCGTCGCGGGCCTGCTCGTAGGTGAGCTCGGCGACGTCCTGGGGCTGGCTGGGCACGACCAGCACCCTAGCCTGGCCCCACTGGCCGAGGGCGTGCGGTCAGCCCGCCTCGGCGGACAGCTCGCCGCGCGCCACGCGGATGCGCAGCCGCTCGCCGGCTGCGACGTCCGCGGGATCGCGTACGACGGCTCCGTCGGCGCGCTGCACCACGGCATAGCCGCGCTCGAGCGTTGCTGCGGGTGACAGCGACCGCACCTGCGCAGCGAGGTGTCGCACCGCGTCGTCGGCGCGGTCGACCTGCACCGACAGGGCCTGCCGAGAGCGGTGCAGCGTCGCGACGACGTCCGCTCGGCGCGTCTCCACCAGCGTCTCGGGCGTAGCGAGCACCGGCCGGGAGCGCACGGCGGCCAGCGCTGACTGCTCACGCTCTACCCGGTGGGCGGCGGCGCGGCGCAGCCGGTCGAGGGCGGCGCGCAGGCCGGACACCTCCTCGGCCAGGTCGGGCACCACGAGCTTGGCCGCGTCGGTGGGCGTCGACGCCCGTACGTCCGCCACCAGGTCGAGCAGCGGCGTGTCCACCTCGTGCCCGATGGCGCTCACGATCGGCGTGCCCGCCGCGGCCACCGCCCGGACCAGCGTCTCGTTGCTGAACGGCAGCAGGTCCTCCAGCGAGCCGCCGCCGCGGGTGATGATGATGACGTCGACAGTGGCCTCGGCGTCCAGCTCGCGCAGCGCCGCAGTGACCTGGCTGACGGCGTTCGGCCCCTGCACCGCGACCTCGCGCACCACGAACTCGACGGCCGGCCAGCGGCGGCGCGCGTTGTCGACGACGTCCCGCTCGGCGGCGCTCGCCCGCCCGCAGATCAGCCCGACCTGGCGCGGCAGGAACGGCAGGGTGCGCTTGCGGTCGGCCGACAACAGCCCTTCGGCAGCCAGCAGCCGCTTCAGATGCTCGATCCGCGCGAGCAGCTCGCCGACGCCGACCGGCCGGATCTCGTCGGCCGACAGCGACAGGCTTCCGCGCTTGGCCCAGAAGCTCGGCTTGGCGTGGACGACGACGCGAGCCCCGTCGACCAGCTGGGTCTCGAGCGCGGCCAGCACCCGGCGGTGGGCCGTGACCGGCAGGGAGAAGTCGACGTCGGCATCGCGCAACGTGAGGAACGCCACCGTGGTGCCGGGCCGGTGGGTGAGCTGTACGACCTGGCCCTCGACCCACACCGGCGGCATGCGTTCGATGTAGTCGGCCATCTTGGTGCTGAGCAGGCGCACCGGCCACGGGTGCTCGGGCGTGGTCTGCAGCGCCCGCTCGGGCACCACCCGGCGCGGAACGTGCCCTGGCTCACTCACGGCGGGCAGCCTACGCGGGGCCACTGACGCGGTCCGGACGGCGCGTCAGCGCAGGCCACCTACGATGGAGGGGTGACTGCATCGACGAAGCGCGTCCTGCTCGCGGCCCCGCGCGGCTACTGCGCCGGGGTCGACCGTGCCGTGGTGGCGGTCGAGAAGTCCCTCGACCTCTACGGCGCGCCCGTCTACGTGCGCAAGCAGATCGTGCACAACAAGCATGTCGTGGCGACGCTGGAGAAGCGCGGCGCCATCTTCGTGGAGGAGACCGACGAGGTGCCCGAGGGGGCCACCGTGGTCTTCTCGGCCCACGGCGTCGCCCCGACGGTGCACGAGGAGGCCGCCCGGCTGTCGCTGAAGACGATCGACGCGACCTGCCCGCTGGTGACCAAGGTGCACCAGGAGGCCATTCGGTTCGCCGGCGACGACTTCGACATCCTGCTGATCGGCCACGAGGGGCACGAGGAGGTCGTCGGCACCGCAGGGGAGGCGCCGGCGAACATCCAGCTGGTCGACGGCCCGGACGACGTCCCCAACATCAACGTGCGCGACCCCGAGCGTGTGGTGTGGCTGTCGCAGACGACGCTGTCGGTCGACGAGACGATGGAGACGGTGCGCCGACTGCGTGAGCGGTTCCCCTCGCTGCAGGACCCGCCGAGCGACGACATCTGCTACGCCACCCAGAACCGCCAGGTCGCGGTGAAGCAGATCGCCCCGCAGGTCGACCTGATGATCGTCGTCGGCTCGACGAACTCCTCGAACTCGGTGCGGCTGGTGGAGGTGGCGGTCGAGCACGGCTCCAAGGCCGGCCACCTCGTCGACTATGCGGACGAGCTGGACGAGACCTGGCTGGACGGCGTGACCACCGTGGGCCTGACCAGCGGCGCCAGCGTGCCGGAGGTGCTGGTGCGCGACGTCCTGACCTGGCTGGCTGAGCGCGGTTTCGGCGAGGTCGAGGAGGTCGTGTCGGCACGCGAGAGCCTGCTGTTCTCGCTGCCCCGCGAGCTGCGTCGCGATCTGAAGGCGGCCGAGGCGGCCGAGGCCGCCAGGGGCGCCAGCGCCCTCACCTGACCGGGTCGCCTTGCCGGCGTGGCTTCCGCCGTGGTGCCCGTGTAGTGGTCGCGTTCACGACCGGTCCACGGTCACCATGCCGGTGCCGATGTGGCTACTCGGAGCCGAGGCGCAGGACGTCGCCGGGCTGGCACTCCAGCACCTCGCAGATCGCGGTCAGGGTGGAGAAGCGCACCGCCTTGGCGCGGTCGTTCTTGAGCACGCTCAAGTTGACGATCGAGACGCCGACCCGGTCGGCCAGCTCGGTGAGCGTCATACCGCGGTCGGCCAGCAGGTCGGTGAGCTCACAGACGATCCGGTGGCCGTCGGGGTCGGAGGCGGCCGGAGGGGTCACACCAACCCCTCGAGGTCGTCGCGCAACGCCACGCCACGGCGCCAGACCGCGGTGATGACGGCCAGCAGCAGGGCCACGCCGACGAAGGCGAACGACATGGTGAAGTCCGTCGGCACGAGGTCGCGCGCGCCCGAGGAGTCGAGCAGCCAGCGCCGCACGAACGTCGCAGCCCAGTCGCCCGACAGTCCGGCGGCGAAGACGGCGACCGTGATCCAGGTGAGCCGGCGCACGTTCGTCCGGGTGAACGGGTCGCCGTCTCGGACACTGCGGACCAGCCCGGCCAGCAGCCACAGCCCGACGGCGACGGCCAGTGCCGGGAGGGCGCGGACGAGGACCCAGGCCCAGCGCTGCGCCCCACTCACCTCGGTGAGCTCGATCGTCACCTCGGTCGGCCCCGACGCCGTCGCCCGGCTCTGCCCCGCGCGCTGACTGATGGCGGCGTTGGCTGCGCTGACCGAGGCCTGGGCGGCAGCGCCGGTGAGATCGGTGCGCTCGATGATCGCTGACGACCCCGCCGAGCCGGGGAGCCAGCCGGGGAGCTTCGCCCCGAGACCCGGAGCGCCGATCACCAGGGCGAGCGCGCCGACGAGAGCCAGCACCGCGACGACGCGTACCAGCCCCTCGGTCAGCTTCAGCTCGAGCCCGTCCTGGCTGGAGGTGCGACTGGCGTTCATGGCGACTCCTTAACGTTTATCGTTGTTATCGATAGACGTTAAGATGACCTCGGGGAGGCTGTCAAGGGACTCGTGCCATGCAGCCAGATCAGCCCGCGGCGTCGGAGCGGTCAGTGCCGTGACGGTGGCCGACGCCGTCCACCAGCCCGATGTCGTCGAGCAGGTCAGCGGAGCCACTACGTGGTCCAGCGAGGTCGTCGAGCAGCTCGATGGCCGTGAGCGGCCGTGGCGTGACCTCGACCGGGTCGGCCGGGGGCAGGACGTCGTCGGTCAGGTCGAGGTCGTTCATCCGGCGGGCCGTGACCAGCACGCGCCGCTCGAGCGTGCCGACCAGCGCGTTGTAGTCCTCGACCGCGCGATGCAGCGAGCGGCCCAGCTTGGCCGAGTGCTGGCCGAGCGTCGCGAGCCGCGAGTACAGCTCGCGCCCCACGTCGAACAGCGCCTTTGCGTTGCCGGACAGCGCATCCTGCTGCCAGGTGAACGCGACGGTGCGCAGCAGCGCGAGCAGGGTCGCGGGCGAGGCGAGCACCACCTTGCGGGCCATCGCGGCCTCGTGCAGGCCCGGGTCGGCGTCCAGCGCGGCGGCGAGGATCGCATCACCGGGAACGAAGCACACCACCATCTCGGGGGTCGGGCTGAACGCCTGCCAGTAGGCGCGCGCTGACAGCACGTCGACGTGGCCGCGCAGCGCCCTGGCGTGGGCCTGCAGCATCCGAGCCCGCTGGACGTCGTCGTCGCAGGCGCTCGCGTCGAGGAAGGCGGTCAGCGGCGCCTTGGCGTCGACCACCAGCAGCTTGCCGCCGGGGAGTCGCACCAGCAGGTCGGGGCGCACCGTCGTCCCGTCGGCGGTGGTGGCGGAGGTCTGCTCGGTGAAGTCGACTCGGGCGAGCATGCCCGCGTGCTCGACGACCCGGCGCAGCTGCGTCTCGCCCCAGGTGCCGCGGGTGTTGGACGACCGCAGCGCGCCGGCCAGCGACGCGGTCTGCTGGCGCAGCGCCTCACCGGACGCCGCCACCGAGGTCAGCTGCTCACCCAGGCGCGCGTACTGCTCGACCCGGTCTCGCTCGAGCACGCCTACCTGCCGTTCAACGCGTGTCAGGCTGTCGCGCAGCGGGCCGAGCACGGCGGCCAGCTCGCGGTCGTGGCTCGCCCCCGCCTCGAGGTCGACGATGCGCTCGCGCAGCAGGTCGCGCTCGGCGCGCACCCCGGCCGACTGCGCGGCCGACCAGGCCCTCGCGGCCAGCAGGCCGCAGGCCGCGCCGAGCGAGAGCCCCACGACCAGGGCGACGAACGTGGTGGTGTCCATGCCAGAACCGTGGCAGGGCCCACCGACAAGCCGCCGTAGGCTGGCCGGATGAGCAGGCCGCAGACCCGATGGATCGCCGAGACCGGAGGCAACCGCGGACCCGCGTACGCCCAGCGCTTCCGCGAGCTCGCCGCGGCAGGGGAGGACCTGCACGGCGAGGCCAGGTTCGTCGACGGCCTGCTGGCCGAGCACCCTGGCGCGGGACGTCGTCCGCTGCGGGTGCTGGAGGCCGGCACGGGGACCGGCCGGGTGGCGATCGAGCTGGCCCGACGCGGCCACGCCGTGGTGGGGGTCGACGTCGACGCATCGATGGTGGCGGAGGCCGCGGCGGACGCACGCGCGGCGGGGGTCGAGGTCCGGCTCGTAGTGGGGGACCTGCTCGACGTGCGCGACCTGGCCGGCGACGAAGGCCCGTTCGACCTCGTGGTCGCGCCCGGCAACGTGATGGTCTACCTCGCGCCAGACACCGAGGAGCGGGCCGTCGCGGCGCTCGCGAGCGTGCTCGAGCCCGGCGGCTCGCTCGTGGCCGGGTTCGCTGCCGACCGGCACGTCGACCCGGACGAGTACGACCGCTGGTGCGCAGCGGCCGGGCTCACCGCCGTGGCGCGCTACGCCACCTGGGACGGGGAGGCGTGGGAGCCAGGCGGCGGGTACGTCGTGGCCGTCCACCGCCGGTAGACTCCCGTCCTCGTGGCCCTCACCATCGGAATCGTCGGACTGCCCAACGTCGGCAAGTCCACCCTCTTCAACGCGCTGACCAAGAACGACGTGCTCGCGGCGAACTACCCGTTCGCGACGATCGAGCCCAACGTCGGCGTGGTCGCGCTCCCCGACGAGCGGCTGCCCGAGCTGGCCAAGGTCTTCGGCAGCGCGCGCATCCTTCCGGCGACGGTGTCGTTCGTCGACATCGCGGGCATCGTGCGCGGGGCCAGCGAGGGCGAGGGCCTGGGCAACAAGTTCCTCGCCAACATCCGTGAGGCTGACGCGATCTGCCAGGTCATCCGGGCCTTCGCCGACCCGGACGTCGTCCACGTCGACGGCAAGGTCGACCCGGCGTCCGACATCGAGACCATCAACACCGAGCTGATCCTGGCCGACCTGCAGACCCTCGAGCGCACCGTGCCGCGGCTCGAGAAGGAGGTCAAGGGCAAGAAGGCCGAGCAGTCCCTGCTCGACGCCGCGGTCGCAGCGCAGCGGCTGCTCGAGGCCGGCACGACGCTGATCGCGGGCGCCGAGCGGGCCGGCATCGACCCGGTTGCGTTGCGCGAGCTGGGGCTGCTGACGACCAAGCCCTTCATCTACGTGTTCAACGTCGACGAGGACGGCCTGAGCGACGATGCGCTCAAGGCGCGGATGCGCGAGCTCGTCGCGCCGTCCGAGGCGATCTTCCTGGACGCCAAGATCGAGGCGGACCTCGCCGAGCTCGAGCCCGAGGACGCCGCCGAGCTGCTCGCCAGTATCGGCGCGGACGAGTCCGGCCTCGACCAGCTCGCCCGGGTGGGCTTCGCGACCCTGGGTCTGCAGACCTACTTGACCGCCGGGCCCAAGGAGACGCGGGCCTGGACGATCCACCAGGGCTGGACGGCGCCGCAGGCCGCGGGTGTGATCCACACCGACTTCCAGCGCGGCTTCATCAAGGCCGAGGTCGTGTCGTTCGACGAGATCGTCTCGGCCGGTTCGATGGCCGAGGCCAAGTCGCGCGGCAAGGTGCGGATCGAGGGCAAGGACTACGTCATGGCTGACGGCGACGTGGTGGAGTTCCGCTTCAACGTGTAAAGGCGCAGGTCAGAAGCTGGTTAGGCGTCCTCTGCCCTCACGGTGCCCGCACCAGCGCTGAGGACCTCGGCGGCAAGCCGGGCCGCGGCGTCGCGCACGCGGTCCTCGGCGGTCGGCCACAGGTGGGCGTACGTAGTCAGCATTGTGGTCGACTTGGTGTGGCCCAGAGCCCGCTGGACTGCCACGACGTCGCAGCCGGAGGCGATCATTCCTGTGGCGCCGGTGAGCGAACTTCGTCCGCCATGACCTCACCGACAATGCATGAGGTGTGTGGGACATGGGCTTTGGCTATTTAGGTGGGGTACGACGGCGACGAGCGGTAGGGAGGGCGGTGCTGTTCTCGGAACCTAACGGTGACAGCAAGGGGGGCGGAGCGACGCTCCCTGCCGAAGCTATCCATGCTCAGGCCTGCTGGCCTTAGGGGAGGCTGGATTCTGGGTGGTCGTCCGCGAACTTCTCAGCGGCGTTCTGGTCGAGGAGGCCCTGGTCCAGGAGCTAATCGACGGCGCGACGCTGGGCTCGGACATCCCGAAAGTCATGCCAGGGCGCGATCAGCGCGGTAGGTGCTCGTAGAGCTGGACCTTGAACCGAAGGAACGCTCCACGACCCTGGAGCGCGTTGCCCAGCCGTCGTCCTGCCGCCACCGTCCGTGACGCCCGCAGCGACGTCGGCCATGTCCTGGTACCAGACGTACGACGGGATCGGGTCGATGCGAATGAGGTCCAGCTCGTCGATCTCGACGGGGTTGGGTGCCGCCACGTTGATGCAAGTCTTGGTCAAGTTCCGGCAAAGTGTGTCGGGTCGGTGTATTTGGGTTCATATGTTGCGATTGCCACAAATCGTTGGCACACATCTCTGCTCACAAAGGAGATCCACATGAAGTCTGTGATGGAGCACGAGGGGGACCGCCGCTACTCAAGTGACAAGCGTCGGGTCGGTCGTATTGTTGCTGCGGCCGGTGTGCTGGGTGGGGCCATCGTGGCCTTCTCGGCTGCGGGAGCGTTTGCTGTGGGAGGCAACTGCACGGCCTCCCCTGAGAACGTCTCGTTGACGGGTCCAGATGGGACTCGGGTCAAGGCAAGTTGCTCGAGCCTGCAGGGCGACAGCAAGGCGCGGGGCACCTTGGACCTGACCTTCGCCCTGGACAAGCACACGGCGTGGTTCACTGCGCTGAACACCGTGTACCGCAGCGGGTACGACATCGGTCCGAACAACGGCACGTACTACACCATCGCGCACGTCTAGTAGCACGAGCCAGAGTTCGACGCCCCGAGTCGCGTAGGGCTAGGGGCGGCAAGTCAAGTGTGCGGCACCTGCCCTGCCCGATCAGATCGTCGGGCAGGGCAGGTGGCCGGACCATTTGGAGGGGGAAAAATTGTCTATTCGATGCGAGCATGTGGGAGTCGTGTACGGGACCGGTCCCGGACGAACCGTTGCGCTTGACGATGTGAGCTTGGGCCTGCAGCCAGGTGAGTCGTTGGCCCTGACCGGGCCGAGTGGAAGCGGCAAGTCCACCTTGATTCGCGTGCTCGCCGGGCTGCAGGTACCAGACCGTGGAACGGTCAGCCTCGGAACGGAGCGGCTCTCGGTCAAGAACGCGCTGGAGATGCGCAGAAACCACATCGGGCTGGTCTTTCAGGATTACCGCCTTGTGCCGTTCCTGTCAGCTGAGGAGAACATTCTTCTGGCCAATGAGATGTCTCGACGTCCAAAGCCAGCCTCCGCTGACGTCGACGCCCTTTTGAATGGCTTGGGGCTTGGCGACCTGCGCCACCGGCCCTGCCACACTTTGTCCGGGGGTGAGCAGCAGCGCGTTGCGATAGCACGGGCGCTGATAGGCCGACCGAGGGTGATCTTGGCAGACGAACCCACAGGAGCTCTCGACGGCAAGAATAGTGCGGACGTGGCCGGCCTCTTGTCAGGGTTGGCGACCACCTACGGCGTGGCAGTCGTCGTCGCCACTCACGACCGGGACGTCGCAGCCTCCCTGGACCGCGAGTTCATCATCGACCGAGCCCTCCAGCGCGAGCCCATCTGATGCGGCGCGTGCGTCGTGCCGCAGCCTTCCTGGTCTGGGAACGTTCAGTCGCACTCTCCTTAGCGCTCGCAGCGTTCGTTCCAGCAGTGGCATACAGCGCCATTCAGGGAGTACGCGCGACCTACCTTTCCGCCGTTGAGGCCACGGTCGTTGGCGATGCCGGTGGATACCCCTACCAGTTCGTGGACCCTCGCGAGCCGAGTCCTCTTGCCGACCGGCTCACCAGCAGGACGGACATGGTGCCCGTCTGGGTCGCCTCTGCCCTGGCAACCACGTCTGATGGCCGCGCTGCACCCGTCAACTTGACCTCGACACCCCCAGACCGGAAGGCGTTCCCGTTCACGACCCTGCGCGACGGTCGCGCCGCCGGACAGGGCGAACTCGTGTTGAGCCAAGCGGCGGCACGCGAGGTGGGGGCATCGGTCGGGGACAAGCTCACCGTGAAAGTGGGGTCGGCACAGGCATCGACACTGCGCGTCGCAGGCATCGGCGTCTCCCCGCAGCGCCCCGAGGACTTCTCGGCGTCCTGCCTCTGTGGCGCCCTTCCTGATGAGCCGCCAACCAGATGGCTCACCACGACCGATCCGTTCACCGACTCGGTCACCGGGCCCGACGCAATGGGCAGGATTCTCCAAGTTCGGGTGACCGACAGCATGGTCGCGCAAGCGAGACTGGACGCCAACGAAAACGAGCTCGGGTGGTTGAGATGGGCCCCGGCCGCCATCGCCGCGGTTGCAGTGGCGCTCGGTGTGGCGCTGGCCTCAGCCATGCGCTCCCGATTCTTGGGCACCGTACGTGGTCTGGAAGCCGCCGGCGCGGGCCCGCTTGCCGCGTGGGTCGTCCCGGTCTCGAGCATCGCGCTGGCCACGCTCGCCGGAACGGTTGGCGGGACGATCATCGGCTCAGCTCTCGTCACCGGCCTGAAGGGGACCCTTGGTGACCTGTCTGGGCAGACTTGGCTGTCCGTCGTGACTCCGTGGCAAGCGGTCTGCGTGTTCGTCGTCGCCGTGACCGTGGCCGTGTCGGTGGCTGCGTTTTCGCTTCTGGCACTTTCGCAGCGCCTGACCTTTCGCCCCAACTCCAAGTGGGTAACCATCATTGGCGGGGCCAGCCTGCTAACGGGCGCAGCCACGATGTTCTCCACCCAGTCCGGAGACTTCCGCGACCCGCGAGCAACTCTTGCTGGAGGTCTGCTGCTGAGTACGGGACTGTTCCTGACTCTCTTGGCAGTGACCGGTCGGCGACGTCGTTCGGTGAGGCACAAGGTGGCGTCTGTGGGACGCTCGAGCATGATCGCGGCGTCTGTGCTCGTCTGCGGATCTGTCTTTGTCGGGACGTGGTTTGCCACATACCTCAGCGTGGTCGGAACCCACACGGAGACCGGACGGATGCAACCGTCCGGGTCCATCGTGGTGAATGGAATCCGGACGGACACAGCCAGGGCCGTTGCGCAGGACGGCGCGGCGGCACCAGTTTCAGTCTTTGCCAACTTCGACGAGACCAAGTCCATGGTTCGTGTCACTTCGCCGCGAGTCGGCGCGTGCGCCAGGTCCCTGCCGGAGAACGTCATCAGCACCGTCGTGGGTGTGTGCCCGCTCTCAGACAGCGTGGCCCCCATCAACCTGATCGCCATGGAGTCGCTGCCGGAGCTATCCGATGGCCTCGTACACGCCGACCCACGGCTGATTTCGCAGGGGCGTGTGTCCTTGCTGACCGTGTCTCTGGACGGACACGTCCTGCTCGTCCAAGACGTCCCAGCGCGACCCGACGCGCGACTCACCGGCCTGCTGCCCGGTGCCGTTCTGCCTCAGAACAGCACATGGGTGCGCAGCATGCACCTACAACCAGCCGGTACGGCGACCCTCCTAGTGGAGAAGGCAGCCGACCTGCCTGCTAGTGCACGTTCGGCGTTGCGAGCCACGATCGCTCAGCGAGCCGGATACGCCACCATGACGGAGGATCGTCCCGGATCACGTGAACCCAGCATTGTGCTCGCCACCTTTGTTGGGATCGCTGCGGCGATCATCCTGGCTGCGATGGTCGCGGCCGTGGGCTCAGCTCTTGCCACGTCGCAGACGCGGTTGCGTCGTCTGTTCGTGGAACTTGGCCTCAGTCGCGCGGACCGTCGTCGTGCTGGTTGGTCGAATCTCTCACCCGTGGCCATCGCGGCATTGGTCGGAGGTGCGGGAGCCTTGTGGTCTGTACAGGCTGTTGGCCTACCGCTGACGATTGGCAACGGCCTGTGGGCCTTGCCCTCGGCGACGGCGCTTGTCGCTCTGGGTTACTCGGTAGCCAGGTATGGGCGAGAGCCAGCGACAGATCAAGGCTGACGAGTTTCGCTTCAACGTGTAGACGCGAAAGGCCTTTGTGAAGGCTGCTCACCGCAGCGATGGTCTGTCATGCGACGAGGGCTCGCACCGCGGCGACTCCGGCCCGTGCGCGAGCCGTAGTCACCGATCCGGGAACCCATGCCGTTGAGGCGGGCACCAGTGGGATCCGCGACTCGGCCTTTCGAGCCACCCTGCGAGCCCCCCGGTGCTCAGATGGAACCCACCAGATGGTGTGCCGCAGGTTGAGTGGTGCGTGCAGTGGCGGCGAGCCAGCCCATGGCCAAGGCGGTGAGGCTCCAGGCGACCAGGTCGACCCAGGCAAGGCCGAGGAACACGGTGGTGACGAAGTGCAGCGGCTGGGAGATCGCGAGCGACCATCCGATGACCGGGGGCAGTACGCGGCTCCGCAGGGAGAGCACGCCGAGCAGAACCGTCCCGATGACGTGGGCCGCAACGAAGACGCCGAGCCCGACGCCGTACGCCGGGTGCAGCCCGTCGAGCAGCTCGCCGGTGGCGGCTGCGTCGAGGCCTTGGTTCACGCCGGTCCACAGCACCATGTCGCCGACGAGCACGACGGGGAGGCTGAGATAGCCGACCAGGGTGAGGCCGAACGCCCAGGCCCGCAGTCGGCCGGCCGGGAAGGCGTCTCGGACGGCGTACAGGCCCGGCGCGAGGGTGAGCGTGGCAACGAGACCAAACCAGAGGACCGCAGTCTCCCGGCCGGGATGGGCAGCGACCGCGCGAGCCGACGCGGTGCTGTCCGCTGCCGTGTAGTAGGGCAGCAGGAAGCGCAGCATCGCGACGGATGCCGGCCCGAGCGCTGCCAGCACGATGGCCAGTGGGCGCTTCATGCTGTCGCCCCAGCGGTATCGGTCGGACGGACGGCGAGGATCACCAAGCCGGCAGTTCTGTTCATGTCTTCCTCCTGAGATGGGGCCTTCTCAGGCTCGCGCGCCGCCCTTCCCCGACGTGAGGCCACACAGCCTGCACGGCCGGGAAGCTGCCCGGGCGGTCTGGGGAGATCGCCCGAGACAGCGGGAGGTCGGGTGGGCGAGACTCGGCTCGTGCATTCCAAGGCAGCGGTCAGCGCACTTGCGGGCGCTTGCCTGCTGCTTGCCGGAGTCGCGGGTGTTGCCTGGGCCCTTGTCGGGTGGACGTTCCGCGATGCGGTCGACGCGTTCGTGGTGAGCAATCTCGTCATCGGCCTGAGTTTCGGCGCCTGCGGCGCGGTCATCGCGTGGCATCGCCCGGCACATCCGGTGGGGTGGCTGTACCTGGTGGGTGGGCTGTGTCAGGTGCTGAGCGCCGCGAGTGCCACCACAGCTCAGCTCACCATCGAACATGGCGGCGCGCTGTGGTCGACCCGGCTGCTGGTCACGGTCTTCACCCTTGCCTGGCCGGTGCACATCGGTGTCTGCCTTCCCCTATCGCTCTATCTGCTGCCAGACGGGAAGTTGCCGTCTGCGCGCTGGCGACCGTGGTTCACGCTGTTCGCCGTGACCTCGCCGCTGTTCGTACTCGAGAACGCCAACGGCCACTCTGACGGCACATTCCCGGACGGCTTACTGCTCCTCCCTGTTGACGGCGCGTGGTCGGTGCTGTGGTCGGCGAGCGAGATGCGCTGGGTGTTGTCAATGCTCGTTGGCCTTGCCGCGCTCGCAACGCGCTATGCCAAGGGTGGCGAGGTGGTGCGCCGACAGCTGCTTTGGGTGGTCCTCGCAGCGGGCTTCGTCCTCGCAGCAGTCACGCCCTGGGCGCTGGTCACAGGCACCCCCCTCGTCGTTCTGTTCGCGGTCCCACTGCTGCCATGTGCCATCGCCGTCGCGGTCGTGCGGCACGGGCTTCTCGACATCCGCCTCGTCATCGCTCGCGGCGTCGCCTACCTGCTTCTGTCGGGCCTGGTGCTCGCCGGCTACGCGGTGCTCGTGTTGGTGTTGTCCGGGGTCGCATCGGCCCTGCTGGTCGCGCTGCTGGCTCTTCCACTGCGTTCGCGCCTGCAAACGGCGGTCGAGCGAGCGCTCTACGGCGACCGTGGTGACCCCGCCCGCGTTGCGGCCGAGGTGGGCGACGCGTTGCAGGACCTGTCCGCCGGGCTCGTCGCGGTGCGCGCCAGCATGCGGCTGCCCTACGTCGCGATCCGCGACGACGAGAACGGGATCCTCGTGTCGTCGGGCAGCCGGGGCAAGGAGGTGGTCGAGCTGCCACTGGGTGGCCGAGCCATGCTCGAGGTCGGGCTGCGTGCCGGAGAGCGGAGACTTTCGACCGCCGACGCCGCGGTGCTCGCCATGCTGTCCGGGCCTCTGGCCGTCGCAGTGTCAGCCACCCACTCGGCCCGTGACCTGCAGCTCGCCCGCGAACGACTGGTCAACGCCCGCGAGGAGGAACGGCGCCGGCTACGCCGTGACCTGCACGATGGGCTGGGCACCCTGCTCACCGGGGTCGTCCTGTCCGCCGATGCGGCCGCCAACACCTCCGCCTCCCAGCCCGGCGCGTCCGCGGCGCTGCTCGCCACGGTGCGCACCGACCTGCGCACCGCCGTGCGTGAGGTGCGACGACTCGTGGACGATCTTCGTCCCGTCGCCGTCGACGAGCTCGGCCTGGTGGCCGCCTTGGAGGTCAGGGCCGCGCAGACTGTACGCCGAGCTGACGGCGCTCCGTTGGAGGTCAGCGTGGACACCGACCTCGACCGTTCGCTGCCTGCGGCACTGGAGGTCGCTGCCTACCGCATCGCCACCGAAGCCCTCACCAACGTCGTGCGCCATTCTGAAGCGTCGCGGGCGAGGATCAGGGTGGGCGTTCGCGATGGCGCACTCGAGGTCGAGGTGCAAGATGATGGGCCGATGAAGCCCTGGGGCAGCGGTGTTGGCACTGCGAGCATGCGCGAGCGAGCCGAGGAGCTCGGCGGCACCTGCGTGCTAGGGCCCGGTCCCCGCGGTGGTTTCGTCCGCGCCCGGATCCCGATGGGCGCATCATGATCCGCGTCGTCGTCGCAGACGACCATCCGGTGATGCGCCACGGACTGGCAGCGCTGCTCGACTCCCTTGATGGGATCGAGGTAGTCGCCCGAGCCGCCGATGGCAGGCAGGCCGTGCGGGACGCGGTGCTCCACCGGCCTGACGTGGTGCTGCTCGACCTGCAGATGCCCGGAACGGACGGCTTCCAGGCGCTGCGCGAGCTGTCCCGGTCCTTACCGGGCACCGCCGTGTGTGTGCTCACGATGTTCAGCGACGACGACTCTCTGTTCGCCGCGATGCGGGCCGGCGCACGCGGCTACCTCCTCAAAGGCGCCGAGCAGGAGGACATCGAGCGTGCCGTGCGCGGAGTTGCGGCCGGCGAAGCGGTCTTCGGGCCTGGCGTCGCGCAGCGCGTGCTTGCCCAGCTCACCGCCCCGCCCCGACCGACAGATCCGTTTCCCCAGCTCACGGCGCGGGAGAAGGACGTGCTCGACCTGATCGCGGCTGGCCGGTCCCCACGGGAGGCGGCGCACAGTCTCGGGTTGGCCCCCAAGACTGTCGGCAACGTGGTGTCGAACATCTTGACGAAGCTCCGGCTCACCGATCGAGGGCAGGCAGCGATCGTGGCGCGAGAGGCCGGCATGGGCGGGCCGGGCGGCAGGCCGACCGGCTGACCCGCGACGCACTGGATCCGGTTCGCTGAGGTGGATCTGGAGCGCCAAGGGCGTGATCGAACGGGTCCGCAGAGCCCGCCCCAACGCGTGACACTCGCCGAGGGTGCGCTTACGACCCGTCCCGGCGGCCGCGTGGCTGTCGGGGTCGCCGGGTATCCACGTTTCCGGTCATGGTGCTGAGCATGTCGGGAAGCCCTGCCACCGTTTCGAGTGGCAACCCGGTCACGGTTTCCTCCGCCAGCGAGCACCAGAGCTGCTTGACCCGGTCGACCAGTGCCGCTCCCTCGGCTGTGAGCTCGACGATGCTGGCGCGCTTGTCCGAGGGTGCGGGTTTGCGGCGGATGTGGCCGGACGCCTCGAGCTTTCGGGTCATCATCGTGACGCTGGGAGGCTCGCAGCCGAGCGCGTCGCTGAGCTCGGCCTGGATCATCGGGCCAGTTCGGGCGAGCTCGAGCAGGAGCGCCTCCTGGCCCGCGTGCAGGCCGAGCGGGGCCAGCAACGACGCGGCCCTGGCGCGGTGGCGCAGGCTCAGCAGTCGGATCGCTTGGTTGACGGCGTCGGCCTGCTCGAAGTCCACGGGTCCTCCTTGACAGAGTTGGTTATGCGCATAACATTATCGCGCATAACCAACTCTACAGGATCGAGGGCTCCCACCATGACCATAAAGGTCGCAGTCATCTACTACAGCGCGACAGGCACCGTGCACGCGCTCGCGCAGGCCGTCGCCGAGGGCGCCTCCTCGTCAGGGGCCGAGGTGCGGCTGCGCCGGGTCGCCGAGCTGGCGCCGGACAGCGCGATCGACCAGAACCCGCTCTGGAGGCAGCACACCGACTTCGCGGGATCGATTGCCCAGGCCTCGCTCGAGGACCTTGCCTGGGCGGACGCGGTCGCGTTCGGGACACCGACCCGATTCGGCACGCCAGCCGCGCAACTCAAGCAGTTCATCGACCAGACCGGGGGCCTGTGGCACGAAGGGAAGCTGGCTGACAAGCCGGTAACGGCGTTCACCTCGGCATTCAACCGGCACGGCGGCAATGAGGCCACGATCCTGTCGCTGTCCAACGTCTTCTACCACTGGGGGGCGCTGATCGTGCCGCCCGGATATACCGACCCGGCCGTCTCGGCCGCCGGCGGCAACCCCTACGGCACGTCCTCGATCACCAACGCCGATGCGGCGGCACTCGATGCTGCCCGGTACCAGGGGCGGCGGCTGACCGAGATCACGCATCGGCTGCTGGTGGGCAGCGCGGCCATGACCGACGCAACCTCACGGACCGCGTGAGAACGGGCCGGAGAGAAGTGGTGGCCGTGGTTGGCACCGAGCCCTCGACTCAGCTGCCCAGGCCGCGTACCCGCCCTGACTGGGTGGTCCTGTCGCTGGTGTGTGCCTGCCAGTTCATGGTGATCCTGGACGCGGCCATCATCAACGTCGCCCTTCCCTCAGTTGACCGTGACCTCGGCTTCACCACCGGCCTGGCCTGGGTGGTCAACGGTTACCAGCTGACGTTCGCCGGCTTCATGCTGCTGGGCGGCCGCGCCGCTGACCTGTTCGGCCATCGCCGGGTCCTCTCCGCCGGACTGGTCCTGTTCTCCGCCTCGAGCCTGGTCGACGGCCTGGCCACTGCTCCGGGGGTCCTGGTGGCGGCACGCGTCGCGCAGGGTCTGGGCGCCGCCATGATGGCGCCGGCAACCCTGGCTGTGATCAACACCTACTTCACCGGCGAGCACGAGCGTGCCCGGGCCTTCGGCGCGTGGTCAGCAGCGGGCGGTGTGGGCGGCATGGCCGGGGCCATCGTGGGCGGCGTCCTGACGACGGGGCTGTCGTGGCGGTGGGTATTCCTGATCAACGTGCCGGTCGGCGCGGTGCTGGTCGCCGTGGCGATGATGGCGCTGACCCCGACGCGCCCCGACCGAGGAGAGTCACTCGACCTCACCGGGGCGGTCACAGGCACCGCAGGGCTGGCCGCACTGGTCTACGGGGTCATGCAGAGTCTGAACCATGGCTGGACGTCCCCCCAGGTCCTGGGACCAGCCATTGCGGGCCTGGCACTGCTCGTGGCCTTCGCCGTGGTGGAGACACGTTTCGCCACCCAGCCGATGATGCCCCTGCGGCTGATCCGTATACGGGCTGTGGCCGTCGGCAGCCTGATGCTGCTGCTGTTCGGCGCGATCGCCATGGCGATGTGGTACTTCACGTCGCTGTTGCTGCAGAACGCACTCGGGTACACCGCTCTTGGTGCCGGCCTCGGGCAGACACCTGCGGCGCTGACCTTCCTCGTCATCGCGCGATCGGCCTCCGCCTTGCTGCCACGCACGGGTGCGCAGCCGCTGCTGGTCGCTGGCAGCAGCAGTCTCGTGGCCGGTTTCGGCTGGCTGGCCCAGGCCGATGCCGACAGCGGCTACCTCACCGACGTGGTCGGGCCCACGCTGCTCGTAGCGGCCGGGATCGGGTTGATCTTCCCAACCCTCATGGCCGTAATGACCGCCGGCGTTCCCGCTGGCGCTGCGGGGACCATCGGCGGCGTGACTAATACCGCCACGCAGATGGGCGGCTCGATAGGCCTGGCGGTGCTCGCGACGATCGCCGGCGTCACAGCCTCGATGCGACGTGGTGGGGGCTCCTCGGCCGCGGACCTCGCCGCGGGCTATGACCGAGTCTTCCTCGTGGCGGCGGGGCTCGGCCTGTTTCTCGCGGCGCTCAGCCTGCTGCTGCTGCCGCACCGGCGCGGCTGGCCGTGGAGATCTGCTCCAGCGCCTTCGTAGGTGAGAACGCGGGCATCGGCGCCAGCTTCGCGTTGGCGGTGACGGCTCTCCCGGACGACGGCCATATCCGTTCACCAGCGACCTCGCCCTGGCGTTGCTCGCTCCGGTGTTCAGCGGAAGGACCCCGGTCGAGCGGACGATCCGTTGGATCTTCAAGCTGAGCTCCATGGCAGTGGTCGGCGCGCCAATGGCCGTGTTGTGTCGCATCGCTGTTGACCCCCACCTGCCGGGGGCGCGGCTGGCGGCTGGTTCGCGCACCTGTCGGACAGCGGCCGCTCCGCGTGCGAGCATCGGGTGGTGCTCGAGGTGCAGATCGACCCCGTCCCGCTTGAGCGCCTGTCGGCCTTCCTGAGCGGCGAGCGGGCCGCCAGGCTGAACGACCACGCCGAACGCGCGCGGTCCCTCCTGGCAGGGAAGACGATCTGGAACGTGAACGCCACCGCCACCGGCGGCGGGGTCGCCGAGATGCTGCAGGCGCTGCTCGCGTACGCCCGCGGGGCGCAGGTGAATACCAGGTGGCTGGTCCTCGACGGCACACCGGACTTCTTCCGCCTCACCAAGCGGATTCACAACCTGCTGCATGGATCCGAGGGCGACGGCGGCCCGCTCGGTGAGCATGAGCGCGAGCTCTACGAGTCGGTCCTGGCCCCCAACGTGTCAGCGCTGCGCGACCAGGTCCGGCCGGGTGACATCGTGCTACTGCACGATCCGCAGACCGCCGGCATGATCGAGGGCCTCAGCGGGTCCGGCGCGCATGTCGTCTGGCGGTGCCACGTGGGTCTCGACGTCACCACCGAGCTCACCGATCGGGTGTGGGCGTTCCTTCGGCCCGACGTGGAGCGAGCTGATGCCCTGATCTTCTCGCGGCTGGAGTACGTTCCGGACTGGGTCGACACGAAGCTGGTCCGGTTGATCCCGCCCTCCCTGGATCCGTTCAGCGCCAAGAACATCGACCTGCCCCAGCCCGATCTAGAGGCCACGCTGCGACAAGCCGGACTGGTCGACGTCCCCGAGGACCACGGGAGCCTCGAGTTCGTACGTCGCGACGGGTCGGGGGGCGTCGTGCGGCCGCATTCTGGTCTCATCGCCGGCGACCAGATCGTCCCTCGGGCCGCCCGCCTCGTGCTGCAGGTCAGCCGCTGGGACCGGCTCAAGGACATGTCCGGAGTGCTCACCGGGTTCGCCGAACACCTGTCTCGGCTGCCCGACGACGTCCACCTCATGCTGGCCGGACCCGACGTGTCGGGAGTCAGCGACGACCCTGAGGGTGCGGAGGTGCTCGACGAGTGCCTCTCGATCTGGCGGGCGCAGTCCGCCCCGACCCGGCAGCGGCTGCATCTGTGCACTCTGCCGATGGACGACATCGCCGAGAACGCCCGGATGGTCAACGCGCTCCAGCGCTACGCGTCGGTGGTGGTGCAGAAGAGCCTGGTGGAGGGCTTCGGGCTCACCGTGACCGAACCCATGTGGAAGGGACGTCCCGTGCTCGCCTCCAAGGTCGGCGGGATCCAGGACCAGATCGTCGACGGCGTCAGCGGTGTGCTGCTCGATGATCCGACCGACCTCGACCTGTTCGGGACCCAGTTGTCGACCTTGATCGCCGACCCGCAGCTGGCCGACCGGCTCGGCAACGGAGCCCGGGAGCGGGTCAGGGACCAGTACCTCGGCGACCGGCACCTGATTCAGTACGTCGAGCTGTTCGCCGAGCTCTCCGGCTGAGGTCGATCCGTAGCTGCGATGGCGCCGGCCGCGAGGAATGGCTGCTGGCCCGTGTGGGCTCCGCTGGGCGATCAGTTCTTGGCTCGTGCCGGCCCCGTTTCCTCGGCTGCCGCGGCGGGGTCGCCAGCCCCGGTTCGAGTGGCGGTCGCGTCGCCTTCAGCCACCGTGTCGAGCGATGCGGAGTTGGCGCTGGGCGCTCGCCTCGCCACGGGTTACGCCGGTGCCGTGCCGGCCGCTGACGTCGAGTCGCTCGTGCAGGGGGTGAGCCGTCGGTTGCGCCGGGATGTATCGCCGCCCGAGCGGCTCCTGAGCACCACGGAGGCCGTGTGTCGGCGCGCGCTGACGGACTTCCTGGCTCGGGGAGTTCCGCTGCCTGCTGGGTGAGGCGTCCGGGTGGCGCGATTCGCGTCAGCAGGTGACGTTCGGCCCCTAGCCGGTGGGACGGCCCGTGGGACGTTCGGGGTATGGCAAACGCACCACCGCTAACCCGCGCTGCCCAGAAGGACTCCGAACGCCCGGCGGCCGCTGCGCAGCAGCTTCGTTGGCTCGCAGCGGGGCTGGTCCTCGGCTTCCTGTCGATCTTGCAGACCAGATCGCGAACTCCACGTTCGAGGATCCGGAGCCGAGAATCTGGATCGTGCCCGTCGACGCCCAGCGGCTGGAGGGGCCGTGGCTCGCGTCCTGCCAGTTCGATGCCAGCACCGATGAGTTCTATGGCAGCCACGAGGAGGCGGTGGCGTGGGCTCGACGGACCCCCGCCACGAGGCGCTTCGTCTGGGCCGGGAACCAGGAGGTCGAGCTGAGCTCGCATCCGGACGACGCCCCACCGCCGCCTGCGGTGGGGCCGACCGTGCAGGTACAGGGTCCCGACCACGATGGTCGCTGGGTGGCGATCTGGTTCTACCGCGGGGAGTTCAGGCAGTCCTGGGGCAGTCGGGACGCAGCCATCGCCTGGGCCGTCGCGCAGCGAGCCGACCGCCGCCGCATCTCAGCCAACGGAGAAGCTTGGCGCCCGCTCGAAGGATAGGTCGGTGGACGACGCCAGGTAGACGTCCGGTCCTTCAGGCACCTGTTCTGGGAACGGCTGATGGTGAACCGGCTCGGGTCGATCGGTCGGGTCCGAGTCAGGAGTACCACGTCGGCGGCCGCCAGGAGAGGCGAGAAGTCCCAGTCCTGCGCGCGGCTCGCCGCGTAGCCCTCTTGGAGACCAACAGTGACGCAAGGTTCAGCACCACGATCAAGGCAACGAGGCCGCCAACCGGTTGGCGGGGACCGCCGAGGGCTGCGGGTCCGCGTCAGTGGCCTCGGATCGTGTCGCGCCCACGCCGGTCGTCGCGTCGATCGGACGCGTTGGTGAGCAGTGTCTCGATCTTGTCGGTCGCGCCGCGCAGAGCCTCGATCACGGTGGGCGCGTGGTGCGTCACGATCACCGGTTGCTGCCGGGCCGGACGCGCTTCGATCAGGCAGCGGATGTCGTCCCCGGTCTCCCGCCCGGCACTCTCATCGCGCAGGTGGATCGAGACCAGCGTGAGGTCGTGGAACCGCTCGAGCGCCGACTCGACGTCGGCTGTGATCCCGGCGATCTTGGTGGCATCGAGGTCGATGTTGCTGTCGGTTTCGACGAGAACCTGCATGGAGCCTCCTGTGCTCGAGCCTTGAGCCTCGCAGGTCCGAACGCGAAAGCACAGTGAGGATCGTCCTGACCGCCGAACCGGGTGGAGTTCTTGCCCAGGACCCAGCGCCAGCCACGTTTCCGCGCGTGTGGCGGGCCATGACTATGTGCGGGCCGGTTGCGACCCGGCTCGCAGCAGGCGCTCGCCCAGCTGGCGGGCCATCTCGGCGAGCCTGGTCGGTTCGACGATGGTGTACGTCGCGTCCAGCGCGGTGAGGTGGCCGGCGTACCACTGGAAGTCGTCGGTGCTGCCGACCAGGCGGGTTCGTCCCTCGGTGAGCGGCTCGAGCCGGCCGAGCTGGTGCGGCACCCAGCGCACCGCCTCCTCCAGGGGTGCGTCGATCTCGACGACGACCCGATGCGGCCACGCCTGCGAGAGATGGGTGTCGACGTCGCGCACCGGGTCGAGGTCGGCGGGCGGTTCGAAGGTGTCGGGGAGCGGCTCGATCGCGGCGATCCGGTCGACCCGCAGCACCCGGCGGGCGTCGGCGGTGTGCGACCAGCCGAGCAGGTACCAGCGGCCGTAGCGCACCACCACCGCCCACGGGTCGACGTCCATCGTGCGGGCGACGGTCGGGTTGCGGTGGTAGTCCAGCCGCACTCGCCGGTGGGATGCGCAGGCCTCGACCAACCGCGCCGTGGTCTCCGGGGACGGCGTCGCCTGACCCGCCGGACGACGTCGTGCGCTGACGCCGCGGATCGCCTCGGCCGGCCCGGCCATCGGCTCGGGCAGCACCCGGATGATCTTGCCGAGTGCCGTCTGCACCGGGTCGTCGGGCGCGTCAGCGGCGTGACCGCCCTCGAGGACGGCCATCACCAGGCTGAGCGCCTCGGGGCCGGTGAACATCAGCGGCCGCAACCGCATCCCGCGGCCCACGCGGTAGCCGCCGTACCGGCCCCGGGTCGACTCGATCGGCAGGCCGGCCTCGCGCAGGGTCGCGACGTACCGCCGGGCCGCGCGCTCGGAGACGCCGAGCCGCCCGCCGAGCTGGTCGGCGGTGATGCCGGGATGGTCCTGGAGCAGCTCCAGGCACCGCAGCGAGCGGGCGGTGGGATTCGACTCGTCCATGATCGGTCCAGAATCGCACGAGTAGCGGTCGTGATTCGTCCGGATAAGCCTTTACGGTCTCGGTCATGACTGAGACCCAGAACCTGCCCAGCCCCTCGTGGCACCCCCCGATCGCCGGTACCGAGGAGGAGCATCTCGTGGCTGCGCTGAACCGCCAGCGCACGACGTTCCGCTGGAAGGCCGACGGCCTGGACGCCGCCGGGCTCGCCCGCACCATCGGCGCCTCGACGATCACGCTCGGCGGGCTGCTCAAGCACCTGGCGTTCGTCGAGGACCTCTACTTCACCGCCCGGCTGCAGCAGACCTCGCCGGGCAAGCCCTGGGAGGACGTCGACTGGGACGCGAACCCCGACTGGGACTGGTCGTCGGCAGCCACCGACAGCCCGGAGCAGCTCTACGCGCTGTACGACGCGGCCGTCGCCAGATCTCGCGAGCACCTCTCCACAGCGATCGCCGACGGCGGGCTCGACCAGGCCCTCGACCTCGGCTGGTCCGAAGGGCGCAAGCCCAGCCTGCGCCGGATGCTCTTCGACCTCATGGAGGAGTACGGCCGGCACACCGGACACGCCGACCTGCTCCGCGAGGCCGTCGACGGTCGGGTAGGGGAAGACCCGCCGAGCGACTTCGACTTCTGAGTCGATCGCGTCGTTCGGTACGGTCGCCCGCCGTCATGGCGACGAGCGGACATCCTCAAGCGGTGCACCGAACCAGGCGCCTAGTGCGGCACGTAGCGCAGGCTCTGCGATGTCATCGGGTTCGTCGACGGCTGCAGCCCAGGCGATGTGGGCGTCCGGACGGATGAGGATCGCGTCGGCTGGGCGGTGATCGGTTGTGGCACAATGGATGTCGACCCGATCGCGCCAGTCTTGGGCGGTCTGACGGAGCTCCGGGCGGTCGGCCAGGTCGAGCAGGACTGGCCGTGCGGCGCGCATGAGCTGCGCGACGCTGCTGGCGCCCTGGTCGGCGCGCAGGGTGAGGTCGGGCGCGAAACGGCCGGTCAGCGCGTGCTGTTCGACGCCGGGCATCCGGTAGCGGATGTCGGTGCCCGCCATGAGGGTTCCGATGCGCTGCAGGGGCTGCTCGTCGACCAGCAGCTCTTGGAACAGCTCCCTGAGCGCGACCGCGGCTGGGTCGTGCCCGCGGCGGATCGCCACCTGGGCCTGGGTGTGAAGCAGGGTCCGTTCAGCCGCGAGGCGGCGCTCATCGTCGTACGTGTCCAGCAGGCCGCTCGGTGCCCAGCCGTGGATGGTGGCAGCCAGCTTCCACCCGAGGTTGACCGCGTCGACGAGGCCGGCGTTGAGTGCCACACCAGGGGCGGGGAACAGGTGGGCGGCGTCGCCGGCCAGCAGCACACGCCCGTTGCGGTACCGCTCGACGTGCCGCGCGTGGAACGTGAACCGCGTCAGCCGGGTGGGCTCGCCCAACGGCAGATCCACGCCGAGCACGCGGCGGATGCTGTCTCGCAGCTCGGTCACGGTCATCGGCTCGTCGTCGTCGTAGGCGGTGGCCTCCTCCTCGCTGGTGTACAGGCCCAGGACCGCAGGGTCAGTCGACCCGGTGGCGAACTCGCCCCGCTCGGTCCGGGTGAAGCCGAACCTGATCCGGCCCACGCCGGCGACGTCCAGGTCGCCGTTCTCGAGCACGGTGACGCCCTCGGGCACCGTGGTCGCGGCGAGCCGCTGGACCTCCGGGTACGTGGTGCCGGGGAACGCGATGCCGGCCAGATCGCGCACGCGGCCGGACGCGCCGTCGCACCCGACGAGGTAGCGAGCAGTCAGCCCGGCCGGCCCGTCCGGGCCGCGCACCTGCGCGATCACTGTGTCGTCGTCCTGGCTGAGCCCGGTCACCGCGTGACCGCGGCGGATGTCGGCGCCGCGCTCGCGGGCGCGCTCGTCGAGGACGCGCTCCAGGAGCGGCTGCGGGAGCGGCAGCACCTGCATCGGGGATTCCGCGAGGTCGGTGAAGTCCACGTGCATGCCGCCCCAGGGAAACCGGGGGGGCGGCGTGGGCGCCGACCTGGGCGCCGGCCTGGCCGCCTCGAACCGCTCGAGCTCGCCCCGGTAGCGCAGCAGCTCCATGATCTGCCCGCTGAGACCGCCGGCCTTCGGGATGTCCCGGATCTTGGGCTGCCGCTCCAGGACGAGCGCTCGCACGCCCGCCAGGCCCAGCTCGCCGGCAAGCATCAGGCCGGTCGGGCCTGCGCCCACGATGATTACGTCGGCGTCCGTCACTGGCCACATCCCCCACTCGTTGTCCTGGTCCGGTCGACGATTGTGTTGCAGGGCAGGGGCCTTGCGGCAAGCCCCCCCAGGCGCTATACGTTGAGAGTGGAGGGGCTGGTCCGCCGCAGCGCTGTGGGATCGCACAACCCGCCTCGCCTTGGGTCGGCGACTCTTGGTGTCGCCGTGGCCCCCCGCGCCGACCTGATCCGTCATGCTGAGCGGGCTGACGGGATGCGAGGGAGGCGACGTGGTCGAGACGGTTGCGCTCGGGCTCGCGGGTTTCAACGCCCTGGACGACGCGGCCGCCGAGCGCCTGCTGCTCAGCTGCTGCTCCTGCGCCGCGTGGGCGCACATGGTCGCCACGGGCCGTCCGTACGAGGCGCCCGACGACCTCTATGCCGCCGCCGCGCGGGCGGTGGCCGCACTCACCGAGCGCGAGCTCGACGACGCCCTCGCCGGTCACCCTAGGATCGGCGAGCGGCCCAGCCGGCCCGGCCAGGACGGCGAGCTGTCCGGTCGCGAGCAGGCGGGTATGCAGGGCGCCTCGGCCAGCACCGCTCGGGAGATCGCCGACGGGAACCGCGTCTACGAGGAGCGGTTCGGCCAGGTGTACCTGGTCTGCGCCACCGGCCTGGACGCCGACGAGCTGCTGGCCCGGCTGCGGAGGCGCCTGTCGAACGACCCGGTCACCGAGCGTGCTGTCGTGCGCGAGGAGCTGAGGCGCATCAACGAGCTGCGGCTCGCCCGGCTCGTCCTGGGCGACCCGGCATGACCAGCCTCAGCACGCACGTCCTGGACACTGCCGCTGGACGACCCGCTCCTGGCGTGCACGTGCGACTTGAGTCCGCCTCCGGATCCGTTGTGGCGCAGGCGATCACGAACGACGATGGACGGATCGCCGCGTTCGGGTCGGGCGACCTCGACGCGGCCGTGTACCGACTCGTCTTCAACACCGCCACCTACTTCGCTGCCTCCGGCCAGCGGGCGTTCTTCCCTGAGGTGGTGGTGGTCGTCGACCTCACCGAGCAGGAAGGGCACGTCCACGTGCCACTGCTGCTGTCGCCGTTCGCCTATTCGACCTACCGCGGGAGCTGACCCATGGCCATCGTCCTCGGCGCCAACCAGTACGGGAAGGCCGAGACACGCGTCGTGCGCATCTACCGCGACACCGACCGGCACGAGATCCGCGACGTCTGCGTGACCACGTCCCTGCGCGGCGACTTCGACGCGGCGCACCTGGTGGGCGACCAGGCCAACGTCCTGCCGACGGACAGCCAGAAGAACACCTGCTTCGCGTACGCGAAGGAGAAGGGCATCGGCGAGATCGAGGACTACGCGCTCGCTCTCGCCCGGCACTTCGTCGACGACATCGCGCCCGTCACCGCGGCTCGAGTCTCGGTGCACGAGTATGCATGGGACCGCGTGGTCGTCGACGGCACGGAGCACGACCACGCGTGGGTGCGTCGCGGCCAGGAGGTGCGCTCGGCCGACGTGGCGGTCGACGTGGCAGCGGACGACTCACCGGTCGAGGTCGTCAGTGGGCTGCACGACCTGGTGCTCCTCAAGTCGACCGGATCGGAGTTCGCCGGCTTCCTGCACGACCCGTACACGACGCTCGCGGAGACGCACGACCGGGTGATGGCGACCTCGCTGCAGGCCCGATGGCGGCACCGGACGCCGTCCTCTGACTGGGCCGCGTCCTACAGCGAGACCCGCCGCGCCATCATCGAGACGTTCGCCCAGGTGCACTCGCTCGCGCTCCAGCAGACGTTGTGGCACATGGGCCGCACCGTCCTCGAGAACAGGCCGGAGCTCGCCGAGATCTCGTTCGCCGCCCCGAACAAGCACCACTTCCTGGCCGACCTGTCGCCGTTCGGCCTCGACAACCCGGGCGAGGTGTTCTTCGCCGCCGACCGCCCGTACGGGCTGATCGAGTGCACCGTCACCCGGGACGACGACGCGTAGCGGTGGTGCTTAGGTGACCGACCGCAGGGCGAGGAAGACGTCGACGCGGTCCTCGAGCCGGCTCAGGTCGCGGCCGGTGAGCTCCTCGATCCGGGCCAGCCGGTAGCGGACCGTGTTGACGTGCACGTGCAGCCGCTCCGCTGTGCGGTTCCAGGAGCCGGAGCAGTCGAGGAACGCCTCGAGCGTCTGGACCAGCCCCGCCTCGTGCGCGGCGTCGTAGTCGAGCACTGCCTGCAGCACGCGCGCGGCGAAGGCCCGCCGGACGTCGTCCGGCACCGTCGCCAGCAGCAGCACCGACGAGGTGATCTCGTCGCTGCTCACCACCGCGACCGGCTCCGGGCGCAGCTGGGCGAGCCGGTGGGCGTGCCTGGCTTCGTCGAGGGCGCCGCCGATCGCGGACGATGTCGCCGGGCCGCCGACTCCCACGGCCAGCCGCTGGCCGGCGAGCCCGGGGCGCAGCCGCTCCAACGCCTGCCGGACGCGCGCGACAACCGCGCCCTCGGCTCCGTCCGGGCCAGTCGGCAGCAAGGCCACGGCCGCGGCATCCAGCACCGCCGCGACCATCGAGCCGCCCAGCCCGGCAGCGACGTCGTCCAGGATCGCCCGCGCGGTCTCGACCAGGTCATCGCGCCCGGTGAAGCCGGCGACCAGCGCGAGAGCGGGTGCGTCGACGTCCAGCCCGGCCTGGCGTAGCCGCGAGATCGTCTCGGGCCGCCCCCCGCCACCGCCGAGCACGAGCTGCACCGCGTCCTGGGCCACCTGCCGCGAGACGCGCAGACCCTCGTCGCGGCGGGCTCGGTCGAGCGCGGCGATGGAGGCCAGCTCGCTGACGACGTCCGCCACCTCGGGCGGCCAGTCGGTCCACGAACCCTCCGCGACGACCATCCACGACGCGGTGCGATGCCCCAGGCCTGGTCCGACCGCGAAGAGGCTGCTGGTGACCCCGCCGCGTCGCGACAGCGTCGGGAGCCGCGGTGCCGCCAGGAAGTCGTGGGTCAGCCCGTCCAGCTCCGCGTCCGTCAAGGCCTGCGGACCCGCGCCCACCTCACGACCGGTGGGGGTCAGGACGCGGCAGGCCAGGCCGGTGTCGGCGGAGACCCGGGCGGCCAGCTCGTCCAGGCTGCGGCCCTCCGCGACCAGCGAGAGCAGCTGACGCTGTCGGCTCAGGATGGCCTCGAGCCGGGCGCCACGCTCGGTCGAGACCGCGCCGACGACGTGCTCGGTGACGTCGCCGAACGACACCGCAGTGGGGACGCCCACCAGCGCCAGCCCCTGCCCCCGGCACGCCTGCACGAGGTCGTCCGGGACGAGCCCGAACACGGCCTCACCTGCGCCGAGCGCCGCCGCGCCGGCCCGCACGAGCGCGCCGACGAACGCCTCGCTGTCGGCCTCGGAGCGGTGCCACATCAGCCCGCTCAGCACCAGCTCGCCGCCGGACAGGTACTGGGCCGGATCGAGCAGGTCCGTCGTGTAGACCCAGCGCAGGGGGCGGTCCAGGGCTTCCTCGTCGCCGCACAGCAGACGGAGCCCCAGGTCGGGCGCCGCGAGCAGGTCACGCAGCCGCACGCGCTGCCTCGTGACGTCTCATTGGAGAAAGGTACAACTGCGGCCACGACCGGCGGGGCCACTTCGTGCCGGGAGACGACTGCGCCGCCCGCACACGGGCGAGTTGACTACGAGGCAGGCGCCCCCGAGGGCGTCGCGGGCGGGGAGGTGCCGTGGAGTTCCTTCAGCCGAGCAGCTGGGCCGACGCCCTGGCTGCCAAGGCCGAGCACCCCGATGCGCTGCCGATCGCCGGCGGAACCGACGTCATGGTCGAGCTCAACTTCGACCGGCGGCGTCCTGACACGCTGCTCGACCTCACCCGGGTCGACGAGCTCACCGCGTGGGACCTCGTGGACGGGCGCGTGCGGCTGGGCGCCGCAGTCACCTACCGCACGGTCATCGACGAGCTGGCCGACCGGCTGCCGGGCCTGGCCCTCGCCTCGCGCACCGTAGGCTCGCCGCAGATTCGCAACCGGGGCACCGTCGGAGGCAACCTCGGCGCCGCCTCGCCGGCCGGCGACTGCCACCCACCGCTGCTGGCCGTGCGAGCCGAGGTCGAGGTCGCGTCGACGGTCGGAAGCCGGCTCATCCCGGTCGCCGAGTTCTTCACCGGCGTGAAGCGCAACGTGCTCGCCGCGGACGAGCTGATCGCCGCGGTGTGGGTTCCCGTGGCCACCGGGCCGCAGCAGTTCTGCAAGATCGGCACCCGCAACGCCATGGTCATCTCGGTCGCCGCCTTCGGACTGGCCCTGCACCCGGCGACCGGGGTGGTCGGCACCGGGTTCGGATCCGCGGCACCGACCCCCCGGCCCGCCCCCGACGCCGAACGGTTCGCAGCGGCCGAGCTGGACGCGGCCGGTCTGTGGGACTCCCGCGGTGAGCTGCCGGCCGCCCTCGCCGTCGAGTTCGGCCGGCTGGTGCAGGCGGCCGCGGAGCCGATCGACGACGTCCGAGGGAGCGCTGCCTACCGGCGGCACGCGTTGTCGGTGATGGCCCGGCGCGCCCTCGGGTGGGCCTGGGACGACTACCGGAAGGCGGCCTGACGCCATGCGCCTCACCACCACCATCAACGGCGTGGCCCACGAGGCGGACGACGTCTGGGAGGGCGAGAGCCTGCTCTACGTGCTGCGTGAGCGGCTCGGGCTGCCCGGCTCCAAGAACGCCTGCGAGCAGGGGGAGTGCGGCTCGTGCACCGTCTACCTCGACGGCTTGCCGGTCTGCGCGTGCCTGGTCGCGGCCGGCCAGGCGCAGGGACGCGAGCTCGTGACGATCGAGGGGCTGGCTGACGGCGAGGCGTTGCACCCGCTGCAGCAGGCGTTCGTCGAGGCCGGCGCCGTGCAGTGCGGCTTCTGCACCCCGGGCCTCATCGTCGCCGCCCATGACCTGCTGGCCCGCACGCCACAGCCCGCCGACCCGGAGATCCGCGAGGCCTTGGCCGGCAACCTGTGCCGCTGCACCGGGTACGAGAAGATCCTGGACGCCGTCCGGCTGGCCGCCGAGCGGATGGCGACCGCCGACCCGGCCGCGACGTCGGGGCCGTGACATGACCGCGGCTCGCACCGTCATCGAGGGCGCGGCCGTCGTCACGGTCGACGCGGCCCGCACCGAGCACGGAACGGGTCACGTCGTCGTCGAGGGCAACCGGGTGGTGGCCGTCGGCTCCGGCCGGGCGCCGGACGCGCTGCGCCGGGGTGCCTCGGTGGTCGACGCGGCTGGCTGCCTCGTGACACCTGGCTTCGTCAACACCCACCACCACCTCTACCAGTGGGTGACCCGCGGTCTGGCCGTCGACCACTCGCTGTTCGACTGGCTCACCCGGCTGTATCCGGTGTGGGCCGGCATCGACGAGGACTCCGTCGGGGTCGCGGCGCGCGGCGCCTTGGCCTGGCTGGCTCTCACCGGGTGCACCACGACGACCGACCATCACTACGTCTTCCCGCGGGCGGGGGGTGACGTCTTCGGCGCTGAGATCCTTGCGGCACAAGAGGTGGGACTGAGGTTCCACCCGTGCCGCGGCTCGATGGACCTCGGGCACAGCCAGGGCGGCCTTCCGCCGGACGACGTCGTCGAGGCCCGGGACGACGTGCTGATCGCGACGGACGAGGCGATCTCCCGCTGGCACGACCCGTCACCGGGCTCGATGCTGCGGGTCGCGGTGGCACCGTGCTCACCGTTCTCGGTGACGGCCGAGCTCATGACCGAGGCTGCCGAGCTCGCTCGGCGCCGCGGGGTGCGCCTGCACACGCACCTGGCGGAGACCCTCGACGAGGAGGCCTTCTGTCGGCAGCGCTTCGGCTGCAGCCCGCTCGAGTACGTCGAGGGTCTGGGTTGGCTAGGCCCGGATGTGTGGTTCGCGCACGCCGTGCACCTGGATGACATCGCCGTGAAACGCTTGGGAGAGAGCGGAACCGGTGTCGCGCACTGCCCGTCGTCCAACGCCAGGCTCGGGGCGGGAACGGCGCGCGCCCGTGATCTGCGCGACGCCGGCGTGCCGGTCGGTCTCGGGGTCGACGGTGCGGCGAGCAACGAGGCGGCGAGCATGATCGAGGAGCTGCGGCACGCCGTCCTGTTCGCCCGGGCGCGCGGTGGCCCGCAGGCGCTGCGGGTACGGGACGCTCTCGAGATGGCGACGATCGGCGGTGCGGCGGTGCTCGGCCGCGCCGACGAGATCGGCTCGCTCGAGGTGGGCAAGCTGGCCGACCTCGCGGTCTGGCGGCTCGACACGCTGGCGCACGCCGACATCACCGACCCGGTGGCCGCGCTCGTGCTCGGGTCGGCGCCGCCGCTGGAGCTGTTGATGGTGGACGGCCGCGTGGTGGTCGAGCAAGGCGTCGTCCGCACGATCGACCAGCACGCGCTGGCGAGGCGCGCCGCCGACGTGCACCGCAGCCTGCTGAGCAGGGCGGGGTGAACCGATGAGCCTCGACCCCGTCGTCGACACGACCGCACCGCGCACCGTGCCGCAGTCGACCCAGTCGACCCAGTCGACCCAGTCGACCCAGTCGACCCGGTCGACCCAGTCGACCCAGGCGCCTGGCGAGGGCCGGATCGGCGACAGCCCGCACCGCCCGGACGGCACGCTCAAGGTCACCGGCGAGTTCGCGTACGCCAGCGACCTGTGGATGGACGACATGATCTGGGGCGTCACGTTGCGCAGCCCCCACCCGCACGCCCGGATCCGGTCGATCGACATCGGGCCCGCCCTGGCCACGCCCGGCGTGTACGCGGTGCTCACCGCCGACGACGTGCCGGGCCGCAACGCCGTCGGGCTGGAGCACGACGACACCCCGGTGCTCGCTGCGGGCGTGGTGCGCTACCAGGGCGAGCCCGTGGCACTGGTCGCGGCCGACCACCCGGAGGTTGCCCGGCAGGCGGCCAAGCGGATCCGGGTCGACTACGAGCCGCTCCCGGCGGTCACCGACGCGCGCCGGGCGATGGAGCCCGACGCGCCCAAGGTGCATGAGCGGGGCAACGTGCTGCGGCACCTGAAGGTGCGCCGCGGTGCGGACGAGCTGTCGGCCCCCGTCGTGGTCAGCCTGGAGTTCCAGGTCGGCATGCAGGACCAGGCGTTCCTCGGGCCCGAGTCCGGGCTGGCCGTGCCGGCGGAGGACGGCGGCATCGACCTGTACGTCGCCACCCAGTTCCTGCATGTCGACCAGCGTCAGATCTGCGACGCGCTCGGGCTCGGCCCCGACCGGGTGCGGCTCACCCTCGGGGGCGTCGGCGGTGCCTTCGGAGGCCGCGAGGACCTCTCGATGCACGTGCACGCGTGCCTGCTCGCCCTGCGCACCGGCAAGCCGGTCAAGATGGTCTACAACCGCGAGGAGTCGTTCTTCGGGCACGTGCACCGGCATCCGGCCGACCTGCGGTACGAGCTCGGTGCCACGGCCGAGGGGCGGCTGGTCTACGGCCGAGCCGACATCGTGTTCGACGGCGGTGCGTACGCGTCGTCCACGCCGGCCGTGGTCGGCAACGGCGGGACGATGGGCCTGGGGCCCTACAACATCCCGACGGTCCGGGTCGACTGCTACGGCGTCTACACCAACAACCCGCCGTGCGGGGCGATGCGCGGGTTCGGCTGCGTGCAGGCGGCCTTCGCCCACGAGGCGCTGATGGACGAGCTCGCCGACCGGGTGGGGATCGACCGGGTCGAGATCCGGCAGCTCAACGGGATGCGCGAGGGCGACCGCAACATCACGGGCCAGCTGATCGACTCGGCCGCCCCGGTGGCCGAGCTGCTGCAGATCGTCCGTGACCTGCCGCTGCCGGGCGAGCCGGATCCGGCCGCCCAGACCGACCTGCGCTCCCTGCCGGGCGGGGTCTCGAACACCACGCACGGCGAGGGGGTGCGGCGCGGCGTCGGCTACGCCGTCACGTACAAGAACGTGGGCTTCTCCGAGGGCTTCGACGACTACTCGACGGCGCGGGTCAGGCTCGAGATCACCGGCGGCGAGCCGGTGGCCACGGTGCACACCGCCGCGGCCGAGGTCGGGCAGGGCCTGGTCACCATCGAGCAGCAGATCTGCCGCACCGAGCTCGGGGTCGACCGCGTCGTGGTGCAGACCAAGGACACCCAAGTGGGCTCGGCCGGCTCGACGTCGGCCTCCCGGCAGACCTACGTGACGGGCGGGGCGGTGAAGGCAGCGTGCGAGGCGGTGCGCCGACGGCTGCTCGCCCTCGCGGCGGCCCACACCGGGATCGACGCGGGCGAGTTGTCACTGACCGGCGGCAAGGTCACCTCGGCGTCCGGGGAGGTGGTCGTCGGGCTGGCCGAGCTGCTCGGTCGGCGGGCCGTGGAGGAGACCGTGGAGTGGCGGCACCGGCCCACGACCGGCATCGACCCCGAGACCGGGCAGGGCGACGCGCACGTTCAGTTCGCGTTCTCCGCGCACCGTGCCGTGGTCGACGTCGACGTCGAGCTCGGGCTGGTCAAGGTGGTGGCGCTCGACACGGCTCAGGACGTCGGCAAGGCGCTCAACCCACAGGCCGTGATGGGCCAGATCCAGGGCGGTAGCGCGCAGGGGATGGGGCTGGCGCTGATGGAGGAGGTGATCGTGCAGGACGGGCTGATCAAGAACCCGTCGTTCACCGACTACCTCATTCCCACGATCCTGGACGTCCCGCCGATGCAGATCAGGCTGCTGGAGTACGCCGACCCGCACGCGCCGTACGGCGTGCGCGGCGTGGGCGAGCCACCCACAATCTCGTCCGGCCCGGCGATCGCAGCGGCGATCCGGCAGGCCACCGGCCTGCCCCTGCGGCGGGTACCGATCCGGCCCGAGCACCTCACCGGAACCTGACATGAACGCCGTCGCCAGCCTTCCGGTCGCGGCCGACCTCGTCGTGCGCGCCCGACGCGCGGTGGTCGACGGCTCGATCGCGCCGGCCTCGGTCGTGGTGCACGCGGGGCGCATCAGCGAGGTGCTCGCCGTCGACGCCGACGTCGTCGCCCGCCGGGAGCTGGTGCTGGCCGACGACGAGGTGCTGCTGCCCGGCCTGGTCGACTCGCACGTGCACGTGAACGAGCCCGGTCGCACCGACTGGGAGGGCTTCGACTCGGCCACACGCGCTGCCGCGGCCGGCGGCGTCACCACCATCGTCGACATGCCACTCAACAGCATCCCCGCCACCGTGGACGTGGATGCGTTGGCGGCCAAGCGAACCAGTGCCCGGGGGCAGTGCCACGTGGACGTTGGCTTCTGGGCGGGCGCAGTGCCGGACAGCCTGGGCCGGCTCGGGTCGATGCACGACGCCGGCGTCATGGGGTTCAAGTGCTTCACGCTGGACTCCGGCGTGCCGGAGTTCCCCCCGCTCGACCCGCACCAGCTGGCGGACGCGATGGCCGAGGTGGCGGCGTTCGACGGGTTGCTGCTGGTGCACGCCGAGGACCCCGCCGCGATCGCTGGGGCGCCACCGGCGGACGGGCCGCGCTACGCGGACTTCCTGCGCTCACGCCCGGCGTCGGCCGAGGACATCGCGGTCGGTGAGGTGGTCGAGCTGGCCCGCCGGACCGGCGCCCGCGTGCACGTCGTCCACGTCTCCAGCGCGCACAGCCTGACGACCCTGGCGGGAGCCCGGCGCGACGGGGTGCGCGTCTCTGCCGAGACCTGCCCGCACTACCTCACGCTGTCCGCGGAGGCCGTGCCGGACGGCGCGACCGAGTACGCCTGCTGCCCACCGATCCGTGACCGCGCCAACCAGGACGCCCTCTGGCGGGGGCTCGCGGACGGCACGATCACCCTGGTCGTCAGTGACCACTCGCCGTGCCCGCCGCAGCTCAAGCACCGTGACGCGGGCGACCTGGGTGCGGCCTGGGGCGGGATCGCCTCGCTGCAGCTCGGGCTGCCGGTGGTCTGGACCCGCGCGCACGAGCTCGGCCATACGCTGCCGGACGTCGTGCGGTGGATGGCGAGCGGCCCGGCCGAGCTGTTGGGCATGCGGCACAAGGGAAGCATCGCGGGCGGCGGTGACGCCGACCTCGTGGTGCTCGCACCGGACGACACCTTCGTCGTCGACCCGGCTGCGCTCCACCACCGGCACCCCCTGACCCCGTACGCCGGCCGTGAGCTGCGCGGGGTCGTGCGCGCCACGTTGCTGGCCGGCGAGCCGGTGGCCGGCGCGGCGCGCGGGCGGCTGCTCGACCGGGAGGGTGCATGAGCACGGTGAGGGTCGACCCGATCGACCTTGCCGTGCGGTCGCTGGGCGGCAGCGTGGTCTGGGCCAACGACGAGTTCTTCGCCCAGCGCGAGAACCTGGTGCGCCCTGAGCCACCGACCTTCGACGTCGCGAGCTTCGGGCACAAGGGCAAGCTCTACGACGGATGGGAGACCCGGCGGCGGCGCGCAGCGGGCCAGGACGAGGCGATCGTGCGGCTGGGTGTCAGCGGGATCATCGAGACCGTCGTGGTCGACACGAGCTGGTTCGTCGGCAACTTCCCGCCGGAGGTGTCGGTCGAGGGCGCCTGCGTCGACGGCTATCCGTCGGTCGACGAGCTGCGCGCCCACCCCGGCTGGCAGACCCTGGTGCCGCGCAGCCCGGTCGAGGGCGACACCGTCAACCGATTCGCCGTCGTCAGCGACCGACGCTGGACCCACGTGCGGCTGGTCCTGCACCCGGATGGTGGGGTGGCTCGGCTACGGGTGCTGGGCGAGCCGCTGGCCGACCCGCGGCTGCTCGACGTCGGGGCGATCGACCTCGCGGCGCTGGAGAACGGCGGCCGGGTGATCGACTGCTCGGACCGGCACTACGGCTCACCCACGCAGCTGATCTCCCGTGGCCTGGCCCGCTCGATGGCGGAGGGCTGGGAGACCGCCCGGCGTCGCGACGACGGCAACGACTGGGTCACGGTCCGCCTCGCCGGGTCGGGGACCGTGCGGCTCGCCGAGCTCGACACGTCGTACTACCTCGGGAACGCGCCCGGCTGGGCGTCGCTGCACGGCTGCCACAGTCCGGACGGCGACCCCGGCCCCGCCGCCGAGTGGTCCGAGCTGTTGCCGCGCACCAGGCTGCAGCCCGACACCCGGCACCAGTTCGTGCTGGACGACGCGCCGGCCGCGACGCACGTGCGCCTCGACGTCTACCCCGACGGCGGCATGGCCCGGCTGCGTCTGGTCGGCTCGCTGTCCTCAACCGGGCGGGAGCGGATCGAGCGGCGATGGGCCGCGACCGCCCCGGCACCACCACCGGACGACCAAGGAGGAGACCGTGACCGATCCTAAGGTCGCAGCCGTCCTGGGCGAGGCGCTGCCCGGCAGTCAGCGGATCCTGACCCCGCAGGCACTGGCGTTCGTCGCTGACCTGCAGCGCACGTTCGGCGCCCGGCGCGACGCCCTGCTGGCCGCCCGCGCCGGTCGCCGCGCCGCCCTCGCCGACACCGGTCGGCTGGACTTCCTGCCCGACACGAGCGAGGTGCGGGAGGCGGACTGGACCGTGGCGCCGGCCCCGGCCGCGCTGCTCGACCGCCGGGTCGAGATCACCGGGCCATGCGACCCGAAGATGGCGATCAACGCACTGCGTTCGGGCGCCAAGGTCTGGCTGGCCGACCTCGAGGACGCCAGCACTCCCCACTGGCACAACGTGATCGGTGGCCAGGTCTCGCTCTACGACGCGCACCGGCGCCGGCTCGAGCACACCGCAGCCGATGGCCGGCACTACAGCCTGGGTGACGGGGAGCTGGCCGTAGTCGTCGTACGCCCTCGGGGCTGGCACCTCGACGAGGCGAAGATCGCCGTGGACGGGCGGCCGGTCGTGGGTGCGCTCGTCGACTTCGGCCTGCACTTCTTCCACAACGCCCACGAGCTGCTGCGCCGCGGCGCCGGGCCGTACTACTACCTGCCGAAGCTCGAGAGCCATCTCGAGGCGCGGCTCTGGGACGACGTGTTCAGCCACGCCGAGCGGTCGTTGGGCATCGACCACGGCACGGTGCGGGCGACCGTCCTGATCGAGACCATCACCGCGGCGTTCGAGATGGACGAGATCCTCTACGAGCTGCGCAACCACGCCTCCGGGCTGAACGCCGGACGGTGGGACTACCTGTTCAGCGTGATCAAGACCTTCCGCGACCGCGGCCCGCAGTACGTCCTGCCCGACCGCGCGGCCGTGACGATGACGGCACCCTTCATGCGCGCCTACACCGAGCTGCTGGTGCGCACCTGTCACCGCCGCGGTGCCTTCGCCATGGGCGGCATGGCGGCCTTCATCCCGAGCCGGCGCGACGCCGACGTCAACGAGCGCGCCATGATGAAGGTGCGCGAGGACAAGGAGCGCGAGGCCCGCGACGGCTTCGACGGGTCGTGGGTCGCCCATCCCGACCTCGTGCCGGTCTGCCGCGAGGTGTTCGACGCGGTCCTGGGGGAGCGGCCCAACCAGCTCGACAGGGTGCGACCCGAGGTGTCGGTGACCGCCGCCGACCTGCTCGACGTAGCGTCCACCGGCGGCCAGGTGACCCTCGCGGGAGTGCGCAGCAACGTCGAGGTGGGCGTGCGCTACCTGGAGTCCTGGCTGCGCGGCCAGGGCGCGGTCGCGATCCACCACCTCATGGAGGACGCTGCGACGGCCGAGATCGCGCGCAGCCAGCTCTGGCAGTGGATCCGCAACGGCACCACGATCGACGACGGGCAGGTGGTCACCGCCGACCTGGTGCGGCAGGTGCTGGACGAGGAGGTCGCCGGGATCCGCCGCGCCGAGGGCGCCGAGGCCTTCGCCGCGAGCCGGTACGCCGACGCGCGGAGCATCTTCGAGCAGGTCACGCTGTCGCCCGACTACGTCGACTTCCTGACCGTCCCCGCCTATGAGCTGGTCTCCCGGTGAGCCACGCCCCCGGGTCACCGGGTCTCGGCCTCGAGGACCTCGCGGCGATCGACGCCATTGCCCGGCCCGGGGACGAGCACCTCGCGCGGTACTACCCGGGCGAATCGGGGACGCGTCAGCCGGCCCACACCGCCTACGTCCCCGCGGACCAGGTCGGGAGCGGGATCGTCGCCGAGTGGGGCCGCCGGGCCTGCGAGACGCTCGACGAGTTCGCGCCGGATCCGGAGAGTCTCGCTGGCGCAACAGGTCTGGCACCGGTCGACGTAGCTGCCGTGTGGGACTGGCTGCGCGGAAAGCTGGTCACCGAGCCGGTCGAGGACCTGCGCATCGACCTGGAGGACGGGTACGGCCGGCGTCCGGACGACGAGGAGGACGCCGACGTCGTGCGCGCCGTCGGGGCAGTCGCGCGCGATGTCGCCGACAGCGCCGGTCCGCCGTTCTGGGGGCTGCGGTTCGCCTCGTTCGAGGCGGGCACCCGTTCACGTGGCCTTCGCACCCTCGACCTCGCCATCGGAGCCGCACTCGACGTAGGCGCACTGCCCAGCGGGTTCGTCGTGACCCTGCCGAAGGTCACGACGGTCGACCAGGTGCTGGCGATGGTCGAGGCGTGCGAGCGGCTGGAGACGGCGTACCGCCTGCCCGGTGGCAGTCTGCGCTTCGAGGTGCAGGTCGAGACCCCCCAGGCGGTGCTCGGCCCGGACGGGACCGCGACCGTCGCGCGCATCGTGCACGCCGGCTCCGGACGGCTCAGCGGCCTGCACTACGGCACCTATGACTACAGCGCTGCGGTCGGCGTGCCCGCCGCGTTCCAGAGCATGGAGCACCCGGCCGCTGACCACGCCCGCGCGGTCATGCAGGTCGCTGCGGCCGGTACCGGCGTCCGGCTCTCGGACGGCTCGACGAACGTGCTTCCGGTGGGTGACGCCGGGCACGTGCATGCGGCGTGGCGGTTGCACGCGCGCCTCGTGCGCCGCTCGCTCGAACGCGGCTTCTACCAGGGCTGGGACCTGCACCCCGGCCAGCTGGTCACCCGGCACCTGGCCACCGGAGTGTTCTTCCGCGAGGGACTGGACCACGCCTGCTCGCGGCTGCGCGACTACCGGCAGCGGCGCGCCGGCGGGGTCCTCGACGAGCCCGCGACGGCGCGGCCGCTCGCATCGTTCGTGCTCCGCGGGCTGGACTGCGGCGTCGTCACCGAAGCGGAGGTGGCAGCGGGCACGGGCCAGGACCTCCGTGCGCTGCGGGTCCTCGCGGGCCGGGTGCGCCACTGAGGTTCAGGCGAGGTCAGGGGCACGGCCGGTCCGTCGGTACGGCGGTGGCCCACCGCCGACCACCCGCGTCACCACCGGCCCGGTCACCGCGAGGACGAACACGTAGCCGGCCAGCAGCGCCCCCAGGTCGCCGCCCTGGCTCGCCGTCAGTCCCACGATGACCAGGGAGAACTCGCCCCGGGCGATCAGCGCGGTGCCGGCGCGCAGCCGGGCGCGCCGTCCGGTCTGTTCGCGGGACGCCGCATACCAGCCGGTGGCCACCTTGGTGAACGCCGTGACCACCGCGAGCGCCACCGCGGCCGGCAGCAACGGGCCGAGCGTGCGCGGGTCCAGCGAGAGCCCGATCGCCAGGAAGAACACCGCGGCGAACAGGTCGCGCAGTGGCACGATCACCGCGCGGGCCCGCTCGGCGTCGGACCCGGTGAGCATCAGGCCGACGAGGAACGCGCCGACAGCCGCCGAGATGTGCACCGCCTCGGCGAGCGCGGCCACGACCAGCGTGACGCCGAGCACCCGCAGCAGCAGCTGCTCGGGATCGCGGTCGGGCAGCACCCGGCCGAGCCGGTCGCCGGCCCAGTGCGACGTGGCGAACGCAGCTGCCACGGCCAGCACCGCGACGCCGACCCCGAGGACGGCCTCGCGCCACGAGCCACCGGACGCGACCACCGCCAGCAGCGGCAGGTAGGTCGCCATGATGAGGTCCTCGAGCACCAGGACCGACAGCACCGCCGGCGTCTCCCGGTTGCCCATGCGCCGCAGGTCCTCGAGCACCCGCACGACGATCCCGGACGACGAGACGTAGGTGGCGCCGGCGACGGCCAGGATCCCCGCGGGGCCGAACCCCAGCAGCCAGCCCGCCACCGCTCCAGGGGTGGCGTTGAGCACCACGTCGAGCCCCGCCGACGGGACGTGCCGACGCAGGCTGGCCGAGAACTCGGTGGTCGTGAACTGGAGCCCGAGCGCCAGCAGGAGCAGCACCACGCCCAGGGTCGCACCGGTCTGCACGAACTGCCCCGCGGCCGGAACGGGAGCCAGGCCGCCCTCACCCAGCGCCAGACCGGCCAGCAGGTAGAGCGGCACCGGCGACAGGGCGAGTCGGCGAGCCAGCCCGCCCAGCACGCTGAGCGCGACCAGGATGAGTCCCAGCTCGAGCAGCAGCGCGACGGAGACCGGCACCCGCTCAGACCCTCATCAGGTCTTTCACGGCCGTGATGCCGTCCTGGGTCCCGATCACCACGAGCACGTCACCGGCCTCCAGGACGCGGTCCGGTGTGGGCGACGCCGTGACCGCCTCGCCGTGCACGATGGCCACGATGGACGCCCCGGTCAGGGTGCGCGCCCGGGTGTCACCCAGCGGCCGGTCGACGAACGCCGACCCGGCCCTGACCTCGACCTGCCCGGCGTTGAGGCCGGGGACCTCCTTGGTGAGGTCGGCGAACCGCTCGGCGATCCGTGGGGCGCCCAGGATGTCGGTGAGGGTGTCGGCCTCCTCGACGTTGAGCCGGAACATCAGCTGTCCCGCGTCCGGGTCGTCCGCGTCGTAGGTGACCAGCTCGAACGTGCCGGAGCGGCGAGCGACCACACCGATCCGCTGGCCCTCGTGGTTGACGAACTCGTACCTGAGCCCGACCCCCGGCAACAGCACCTCGTTGACGTCCATCGCCCCATCTTGGCGGGTGGACAGCACCGGCGGAGGTGACTCAGCTCAGCCGGACGGCTCGCCGTCCACCGCCTGGACGACGACCCCGGCCTCGATCAGCGCCTCGACCTCCGCGATGCCCCACGCCTCCAGGGCGGCGCGGCTGTGCTGCCCAGGCCGGCTCGGGCCGCTGGTGAGCCGGCCGGGCGTGCGGGAGAACCGCGGCGCCGGCGCCGGCTGCAGCACGCCGCCGTGCTCGAGATAGGTGCCGCGCGCGGCCAGGTGCGCGTGCTGGGCCGCCTCGCCGGGGGTGAGCACCGGGGCCACGCACGCGTCGGTGCCCTCGAACACCGCGACCCACTCCGCCTGGGCGCGCCGCCGGAAGGTGTCGCCGAGCAGCTGCCGCAGCTCGTCCCAGTGGGCAGGGTCGGCGCGGTCGGGTGCGATGCCGGTGAGGCCGAGACCGTCGAGCAGCGCGGCGTAGAACGCCGGCTCGAGGGCGCCCACGGCCACGTGCCGGCCGTCGGCGGTCTCGTACACGTCGTAGAACGGCACGCCACCGTCGAGCAGGTTCGTGCCCCGCTGCTGGTGCCAGGCGCCGCCCGCGACCAGCCCGGCCAGCATGGTCGTCAGGTGGGCCACGCCGTCCACGATCGCTGCGTCCACCACCTGGCCAGTGCCCGTCGACCGGGCCTCGACGAGGGCAGCCAGGACGCCGATCACCAGGTAGGTGGAACCGCCGCCGAAGTCGCCGAGCAGGTTCTGTGGGAACTGCGGCGGCTCGCCCGCGCGGCCCAGTCCGTGCAGCGCACCGGCGACCGCGATGTAGTCGATGTCGTGACCGGCAGTCGCCGCCAGCGGGCCGTCCTGGCCCCACCCGGTCATCCGGCCGTAGACCAGAGAACCGTTGCGGCGCAGGCACTCCGCCGGGCCGAGCCCGAGCCGCTCGGCGGCGCCCGGGCGCATGCCCTCGATCAGCACGTCGGCGCGCGACACCAGGTCGAGCACGGTGGCGACGGCTCGCGGTTGCTTGAGGTCCATGGCGACGCTGGGGCGGCCGCGGGTCAGCAGGTCGGTCTCGCGCGGTCCGGCGCCCAGCACGCCGTCCGGCCGCTCGATCCGGATCACGTCGGCGCCGAGGTCGGCCAGGGTCATCGCGGCATGCGGTGCCGGGCCGATACCCGCCAGCTCGACCACACGCACCCCGCGCAGCGGTCCGCTGCCCCCTCCCAGAGCCGACGTGGTGCTCGGCCAGGCGCTTGCGTCGTCCATCCCGCGATTGTGGGCCAGGTTGGCCGCGACGCGTACGTCATCATCGGCGGGTGACCCGTGTCGTCATCGCCCCTGACTCGTTCAAGGGCTCGTTGCCGGCCGCCGCCGTCGCTGCCCACGTGGCCGCCGGGCTGCGCAGCGCGCGGCCCGACGTCGAGGTCCAGGAGCTGGCGATGGCCGATGGCGGCGAAGGCACCGTCGACGCAGCCGTGGCGGCCGGCTTCACTCGTCGGCGGGTCACCGTCAGTGGGCCGACGGGAGCGCCGCTGGCCGCCGACTACGCGGTGCGTGGCGACACGGCCGTGGTCGAGGTGGCCGCGGCGTCCGGGTTGCTGAGGCTACCGGCGGACCGGCTCGAACCGTTGCGCGCCAGCAGTTTCGGCACGGGCCAGCTCGTGTACGACGCGCTCGAGCAGGGGTGCCGACGCCTCGTGCTGGGGCTCGGCGGCAGCGCGTCGACCGACGGCGGCGCCGGCCTGCTGGAGGCACTCGGCGCCAGACTGCTGGACGACGCCGGTCGCGACCTGCCCGGTGGGGGAGCCGCACTGGTCGGGCTCGACCGGGTCGACCTCGCCGGGCTCGACCCGAGGCTGCGCGCGCTAAAGGTCGTGCTGGCCAGCGATGTCGACAACCCGTTGCTGGGAGCCGGCGGCGCCGCTGCCGTCTACGCGCCGCAGAAGGGCGCCGACGCCGGTGACGTGCTGCTGCTGGAGCGGGCGCTCAGCCGCTGGGCGGCGGTGCTCACCCGCGCCGATCCGCGTGCGGCCGCTGCGCGGCTGGCACCGGGGGCGGGGGCGGCAGGTGGCCTCGGGTTCGCCGCGCTGGCGGCCCTGGGTGCGCGGCGCGTGGCGGGGGTCGACCTGGTCGCCGACCTGGTGGGACTGCGGCCGCGGCTGGCCGGCTGCGCGCTCGCCGTCACGGGGGAGGGGTCGCTGGACGCGCAGACCGGCCGCGGGAAGGTGCCGGCCGGGGTCGCCCGGCTGGCCGGCGACGCCGGCGTCCCCGTCGTCGCGGTGTGCGGTCGGCTGCTCCTCGACGACGCGGACGTCGCCCGGCTCGGGTTGGTGGCGGCCTACCCGCTGACCGACCTCGAGCCCGACGTGGCGAAGTGCCTGTCACGCCCAGGCCCGCTGCTGGAGGAGCTCGGCCGGGCGCTCGCCGAGCGGCACCTGCCGAGCCGGTCCGAGCCGGGCAGGACGTCGCGCTGAGCAGGAACTTCCTGACGTCGCTCAGGTTTCAAGATCGACGGTTCGAAGGGGTCAGGTCATCTCGTACATAACGGAGCCTGCCTCATGCGACACGTCAACACCCGACGTACCACCCGTCCGCTGCTCGTCCTCATTGCACTCGCGACCTGCCTGGCCGGCCTGACCACAGTCAGCCTCCCGGCGTCCGCGGCCACCGCGGGCAAGGTGCCCTCGTTCGGCCGGGCCATCGAGGGGTATGCCCCTTACCAACCACAGACCACGTGCTCGAAGACCGCCACCAAGGGCGCCCGGCTGCTCTCGACCTGGCTGCTCACCCGCTACCGGGGCAGCTCGTCCTCCGGCATCATGCGCGCGTGCAGCTCAGGCGGCCGCAGCGAGCACAAGGACGGCCGCGCCTTCGACTGGCACGTCGACGCGCGCACCGCGAAGGGTCGCTCGCAGGGCGGCGCGTTCCTGCGCCTGGCCCGCGGCACCGACCGCTACGGCAACAGGGCGGCGATCGCCCGGCGCATGGGCATCATGTACATCATCTGGAACGACCGGATCTACTCGGCCGGCAACGGGTTCTCCGCCAAGGCATACCGGCACAGCGCCTGCGCGAAGAAGCCGTTGTCGAAGTGCAGCCCGACGCTGCGCCACCGCGACCACATGCACATCTCGCTCGGCTGGGCCGGAGCGCGGGCCGTCACCTCGTTCTGGGACGGCACCGTCTCCGGCGTGAGCTCGCCGCCGCGGACGAAGAAGCCGCCGGTAGCCAAGAAGCCGGTAGCCAAGAAGCCGGTGGCCAAGAAGCCGGCGCCCAAGAAGCCAGCGCCCAAGCCGGCGCCTAAGCCCAGCGTCCCCCCGGTGCTCAACCAGTCCAGCCACCCGGTGGTGAGCATCACGGTACCGGCCCGGTCCTCCGGGGTTCGAACCTCCTTCTCGCTCAGGGCCGGTACCCGGTACCGGCTCGTCGCGACCGGCTACTACCGGTTCGGTCCCGGCAACCGGGTCGCCGACGCTGCCTGCTCGTGGCACGTCCAGGACGACGCGGCCTGGTCGCGACAGGCCGAGGGCACCGCCGTCGCGTCGCGGCTCAAGCTCGTCGTCTCTGGCGCTGCGAGCTGGTCGGCCGTGCGCGCCAGTGGCTGTGACGACCGGACGCACACCTATGCCTGGGACCTCGTCCCGCGCACGACCGGTCCGGTCACCGTGGCGATCGACGACCCGACCCGCAGTGACAACTCCGGCGCACTGACCCTGCGCATCCTGCGGGCTGGGGCCTCGACGTCCGGCTATGCCACCCCGGTGCCGTCGCCCGCGGCGGAGCCAGCCGCACCACAGGACGCCGAGCCCACCGGCGGACGGCTCTACTCGACCGAGACGGTGGCCGTCAGCGCCGCGGACGGCGGGCGCACGGCCTCGTGGCTGCGCGCCGGGCGGGCCTACGACGTGACGGTGTCGGGCACCTGGCAGGGGGCCGACGGCCTGCTCGCCGACGCCGAGTGCACCAAGACGACGTCCGGGCAGTGGCGCCGTCAGCGCAGCGGCGACCCGCTGCACCCGGATCAGGACTACTACGACCTGTACCTGAACGGCTTCGACCTGAGGTCAGCGGCCTGCTCGGCGGACCACGTCTACCGCTACCGGTACGTGGCGCCGCGTGACGGCAACGCCACGTTCGCGCTGTGGCACGACGAGCAGCAGGACGCCGGGTCGGTCACCGTCCAGATCACCCCCGCCCACCGCCGCTGACGGAGTTGATCACGTCAAGCAGGCGTCGGCCCGCTTGCCGAGGGATAGAGCCCTCGGCAAGCGGGCCAAACCCTGCTTGACGTGATCAAAGGCCGATGCCGCCGACGAGGGTGCCGACGCCGTAGGTGACGGCCATGGCCAGGGCGCCGCCCGCCACGTTGCGCAGCACCGCGCGCCGGCGGTCGGAGTCGCCCAGCGTCGAGCTCACCCAGCCGGTCAGCGCCAGTGCGAGCACCACGGCCACGAACGTGACCGGCACCCGCAGGGTGACGCCCAGCAGCAGCATGGCCAGCAGCGGCAGCGCGGCACCGACGACGAACGCGGTGGCCGAGGCGAGCGCGGCGTGCCAGGGGTTGGTGAGGTCGTCCGGGTCGATGCCCAGCTCGACGTCGACGTGCGCGGCGAACGCGTCGTGCTCGGTGAGCTGCTCGGCGACCTGACGGGCCAGCTCGGGCGACAGTCCCTTGCCGCGGTAGATCTCGGTGAGCTCGGCCAGCTCCTCGTCCGGCATCTCGATCAGCTCGCGGCGCTCCTTCTCGAGCAGCGCCTGCTCGGTGTCGCGCTGGGTGCTCACCGAGACATACTCACCGGCCGCCATCGACAACGCCCCGGCGACCAGCCCGGCCACGCCCGCCGTGAGGATCGTGCCGCGATCGGACGTCGCGCCGGCCACCCCGACGACGATGCCCGCGGTCGAGACGATGCCGTCGTTGGCGCCGAGCACGCCCGCGCGCAGCCAGTTGAGGCGGGAGCCGACGGACTGGGTGTGCTCTTCGCCGTCGTGCTTCGCGACCGGCTCGGTGGTGTTGCTCACCCCGCAACCGTAGGGACCGGCACGAGCCCGCGCCAGCCAGCGAAGGCTTGCCTCACACCGCGATCGCGGACGACGTCACCGCGGCGCCGTGCACACGCAGCACTCGTTGCCCTCCGCATCGGTGACGACCCACCAGTCCGGCGCGTGGCTGTCGTCGGTCACCGTGCCACCGAGCGCGACCAGCCGGTCGCGTAGCCCCGGCGCGTCGTCCGCAGGAACGTAGACGTCGAGGTGGAACCGGTTGCGCTCGCGCCGTGGCGGATCCATCCGCTGGAACCACACCGACGGCCCCGCGCCGTGCGGGTCGTGCAGCTCCTGAGCACCGTCGGGCAGGGTGACCTCGCGGTAGCCGAGCGCCTCGCGCCAGAACGGCCGCACCGCGTCGGCGTCGGCTGCGTCCAGGGCCAGCTCGACCAGCCGCGGCGACTCGACCGGCGTGGCTCCCAGCCGGCGGGCCCAGTCCTGCGCGCGGTGCGCGAGCTCGACGTCCAGCTGCGTGACGCCCCCGGCCGAGTGCGTCGAGCAGCGCAGCACGACCGTGCGCCAGCGCAGGTCGACGTCGGGGTGGTGGTCCATGTGCTCGGCCTCGTCGGCCAGCTCGCGCACCAGCTGGACGGCGCCGGGGAAGTCCACGGCCTGGTAGCTCCCCCGCAGGCTGAGCGGCTCGCGCCGCCAGCCGGGCAGGTCGAGCAGCTGGCGGTCGATCTCCTCGGTGGTCAGGAGCCGGCTCATCGGGTCGCCGTTCGCATGACGCGAGCCTAGTCCGGCCGCTGGGGCGCCGAGCGGTACGGCGGCCGGCCGGTAACCGCGTAGAATCGACAGGCTCCCCCCGCTGCCCACCGATTGGCCCTCGCATGCCCACGCAGACCCGCGACGACATCCGCAACGTCGCGATCGTCGCCCACGTCGACCACGGCAAGACCACCCTCGTCGACGCCATGCTGTGGCAGTCCGGGGCGTTCGGCCAGCACCAGCACGTCGACGAGCGCGCCATGGACTCCGGTGACCTCGAGCGCGAGAAGGGCATCACGATTCTCGCCAAGAACACCGGCGTGCGCTACACCGGCCCCTCGGCGCCGGAGGGCGGCGTGACGATCAACATCATCGACACCCCCGGCCACGCCGACTTCGGTGGCGAGGTCGAGCGCGGGCTGTCGATGGTCGACGCCGTGTGCCTGCTGATCGACGCCAGTGAGGGCCCGCTCCCGCAGACCCGCTTCGTGCTGCGCAAGGCGCTCGAGGCCAAGCTGCCGGTGATCCTCGTGGTCAACAAGGTCGACCGCCCCGACGCCCGGATCGCCGAGGTCGTCGACGAGACCTACGAGCTGTTCCTCGACCTGGACGCCGAGGAGCACCAGATCGAGTTCCCCATCGTCTACGCCTCCGCCCGCGCCGGCCGGGCCTCGCTCACCCGGCCGGTCGACGGCGGGATGCCGGACGAGGCCGACCTCGAGCCGCTGTTCCGCACCATCCTGTCGACGGTGCCCGCGCCCGTGTACGACGACGAGCACCCGTTCCAGGCGCACGTCACCAACCTGGACGCCTCACCGTTCCTCGGCCGGATCGCCCTGTGCCGCGTGCACCAGGGCACGGTGCGCAAGGGCCAGCAGGCGATCTGGTGCCGGCACGACGGCACCCAGCAGAAGGTCAAGATCACCGAGCTGCTGATCACCAAGGCCCTCGAGCGGGTGCCGGCCGAGCAGGCCGGACCGGGCGACATCATCGCGGTCGCCGGCATCCCCGAGATCACCATCGGCGAGACCCTCGCCGACCCCGACGACCCGCGGCCGCTGCCGCTGATCACGGTCGACGAGCCGGCCATCTCGATGACCATCGGCACCAACACCTCCCCGCTGGCCGGCCGGGTCAAGGGCACCAAGGTCACCGCCCGCCTGGTCAAGGACCGGCTCGACCGCGAGCTGGTCGGCAACGTCTCGATGCGCGTGCTGCCCACCGAGCGGCCCGACACCTGGGAGGTGCAGGGCCGCGGCGAGCTGGCGCTCGCGATCCTCGTCGAGCAGATGCGCCGCGAGGGCTTCGAGCTCACCGTCGGCAAGCCTCAGGTGGTCACCCGCGAGGTCGACGGCAAGGTGCACGAGCCGGTCGAGCGGCTGACCGTCGACGCCCCCGAGGAGTACCTCGGTGCCATCACCCAGCTGCTCGCCGTCCGCAAGGGGCGGATGGAGCAGATGGTCAACCACGGCACGGGGTGGATCCGGATGGAGTTCCTGGTGCCCTCGCGGGGTCTGATCGGCTTCCGCACCGAGTTCCTCACCGAGACCCGCGGCACGGGCATCGCGCACCAGGTCTTCGAGTCCTACGAGCCGTGGTTCGGCGACCTGCGGACCCGCCCGAGCGGGTCGCTGGTCTCCGACCGCACCGGCGCGGCCACGTCGTACGCGATGGCCAACCTGCAGGAGCGCGGCACCATGTTCGTCGACCCCGGCACCGAGGTGTACGAGGGCATGGTCGTGGGGGAGAACTCCCGGGCCGACGACATGGACGTGAACATCACCAAGGAGAAGAAGATGACCAACGTCCGCTCCAACGCGGACGAGCTGGAGCGGCTGGTGCCCGCCCGCAAGCTGTCGCTCGAGCAGTCGCTGGAGTTCTGCCGGGACGACGAGTGCGTCGAGGTCACGCCGGACGCGGTCCGGATCCGGATGGTGCAGCTGTCGGCTGACGACCGCCAGAAGTCGCGCGGAAGGGCCCGCCGCAACTGACCTGGTCAGGTCACGGTGAGGTGTCGAAACGGCGTCGGGGACGAAACCGTCGATACGGGATGAGCGCAGCCAGGTAGCGGCGCGGTCACGATTGGGCAACGGCGCCGTCAGGGTGTTGCTCGGGGTGCGGTGCTCTGGCATAGAGTCCACTCGGCTCGCCCCACCCGACCGAAAGGCTTCCTTCACCATGACGCTTGCGTCGCAGTCTGCGGAGCAGGAGACGCATGTAGACGGAGGAACTGCAGGTGTGCAGGGCCGGTCGCCGTCCCAGATCGCGTGGGGTCGGCTGAAGCGCGACAAGGTCGGCATGACCAGCCTGATCGTGGTCCTGCTGTACATCGTGGTGGCGCTGCTCGCTCCGGTGATCACCCGGCTGGTGGGCGTCGACACGCAGTACGACACGACGTTGATCGGTGACGGCGGTCTGCCGAAGGGCGGCTTCCTCAACAGCAACATCTCGTGGGCCCACCCGCTGGGCGTCGAGCCGGTCACCGGGCGCGACATCTTCGCCGAGCTGCTCTACGGCAGCCGCATCTCGCTGCTGGTGGCCTTCCTCGGCACCTTGTTCACGGGCGTCATCGGCGTGGTGCTCGGGATCATCTCCGGCTTCGGCGGGGGCAAGCTGGACGCCGTGCTCGGCCGGCTGATGGACCTCATCCTCAGCTTCCCGCAGCTCATCCTGCTCATCGCCCTGAGCCCGATCGTCGTCCAGCTGTTCGACGACAAGCTGGGCATCGACGGCAACCCGGCGCGGCTGGCGTTCCTCGTGGTGGTCTTCGCCGTGTTCGGTTGGCCCTACCTGGCACGCATCATCCGTGGCCAGGTACTCAGCCTGCGCGAGCGCGAGTTCGTCGAGGCCTCGATCTCGATGGGTGCCTCCACCCCCCGGATCCTGTTCAAGGAGATCCTGCCCAACCTGTGGGTGCCGATCCTGGTCTACTCCTCGCTGCTCCTGCCGTCCTACATCGGCGCGGAGGCGGCGCTGTCGTTCCTCGGTGTCGGCGTCGGTGAGCCCACCCCGACCTGGGGAAAGATGCTGTCCGACTCGGTGACCTTCTACCAGGTGGCGCCGCTGTACCTGTTCATCCCGGGCACCGCGCTGTTCATCCTCGTGCTCGCCTTCAACCTGCTCGGCGACTCGATCCGCGACGCACTCGACCCCAGGGCGGGCCGCTCGTAGCTGTACGGCACGACATCACCAGACGTCCCGGCCACGCGCCGGGAGCGGCTCGTCGCTCGCGACGTGCCGGACGGACCGAGCAAAAGGCCTCGGTCCATCGACCAGGAGGAGACAACATGGGCAAGGCCAAGACCGGTCTTCGCTTCGTTGCCCTCGCTGCGGTAGGCGCTTTGGCGCTGGCCGCGTGCGGTGGGGGTAGCAGCGAGAATTCGATTGGGGAACAACAGCGGTGGTGGGAAGGGCCAGAAGGGCGGCACTCTCACGATCCTGACCACGGGCGAACAGTTCAACCACCTCGACCCGCAGCGCAACTACACCGGTGAGGACCTCGCCTTCTCGAGCGCGTACTTCGCCCGGACGCTGACGGCGTACCAGATCAGCCCGGACGGCACCAAGTCCGGCCAGCTGGTCGGCGACCTCGCCACCGACACCGGCACGCCGAGCGATGGCGGCAAGACCTGGGCCTTCACCCTGCGTGATGGCGTCAAGTGGGAGGACGGCTCGGACGTCACCTGCGCCGACATCAAGTACGGCATTTCCCGCACGTTCGCGCAGACGGTGATCACCGACGGCCCGACGTACGCGATCAGCCTCCTGGACATCCCGAAGGACAAGGACGGCAACTCGACCTACAAGGGTCCGTACGAGACGTCCAAGAACGACACCGCGGCCTACGACAAGGCCGTCGAGTGCGCCGCTGACGGCAAGACGATCACGTTCCACCTCGCGCAGGCGGCTGGTGACTTCAACTACACCGTCACCCTGTCGTCCTTCGCTGCGGTGCCGAAGGCCAAGGACACCGGCGAGAAGTACGACGACGCCGTCGTCTCGAACGGCCCCTACAAGATCACCGAGTACACCAAGGGCCAGCAGCTCGTGCTGGAGCGCAACACGAACTGGAACGCCTCGACGGACTCCTACCGTGGCGCGTTCCCCGACAAGATCGTCGTGAAGTTCGCGATCGAGTCGACCACGATCGACCAGCGCATGATGGCCGACGCCGGTGAGGACCAGGCCGCGATCTCGCGCGACCCGCTCGACACCGCGTCGCTCACCACGGTCTTCAACGACCCGCGCTTCGAGAGCCGTCGGGTGAACGAGTTCGACCCGTACGTGCGCTACCTGGCGATCAACACCCAGAAGGTGCCGAACGTCAAGCACCGCCAGGCGATCCTGGTCGCTGCTGACCGCGCCGCCCTCCGCACCATCGCCGGTGGCTCGTTCGCCGGTGACCTCGCGGACGGCGTCGTCAAGCCGAACCTCCCGGCCGACTACGCCCCCTCGGGCATGTGGGACGGCATGTACGGCGACAAGGTGCCCGACACCGGTAACCCCGACCTGGCGAAGAAGCTCATCGCCGACTCGGGCGAGCCGATGCCGACCCTCACCTACCAGTACGGCAAGACCCCGGACAACGACAAGGCTGCTGCCAGCCTGCAGGCGTCCGAGGCCAAGGCCGGCATCAAGATCAAGCTGGCGCCGCTTCCCCCGGGCGAGTACTACTCCATCGTCCAGGACCCGACCAAGGAAGAGGCCATTGCCGCTGCCGGTTGGGGCCCGGACTGGCTGAACGCCTCGACGGTCATCCCCGAGCTGTTCACCAAGGCCGGTGGCTTCGACCTCTCGCGCGCTGACGACAAGGCCTTCACGGCCAAGTCGAACGCCGCCAAGGGCGAGACCGACCGCGCCAAGCAGGGCGAGATGTGGAAGGAGCTCAACAAGGAGGCCATGCAGAACGCGTGGGTCCTCCCGACGCGCTTCGGCCGCGAGCAGCGCCTCGCCGGCTCCAAGGTCGGTGCCGCCAGCGGTGACGGTGGCAAGGTGTACATCTGGGCGCCGTACGGCTCCTGGAGCTACGCCGACCTGTACGTCAAGCAGTGACACCAGCTCACTGAGCTGATCGCGTCAGCCATAGTGGGCTGACACCGTTCGACAGGTCCGGGGGTGGGTGGAACCCACCCGCCCCCGGACCTCGAGCCGGGCCAGGTCGCCCGGTTTTCCCGCTGCCCAGAACCCGGAGGCTCCCGTGGGGACCTACATCATCCGGCGCATCGTCGCGATGATCCTCATGCTCATCGCCCTGAGCATGATCGTCTTCCTGCTGTTCCAGGCCCTGCCCGCCGACCCCGCCGCGCTCACGTGTGGCAAGTCGTGCAACCCGCAGGTCATCGAGCAGAACCGCATCCGCCTGGGCTACGACAAGCCCCTGTACGTGCAGTACGGGCAGTTCGTGAAGGCCATCTTCGTCGGCCGCGAGTACGGCAGCGGCACTGCCAAGTTCGAGTGCCCCGCGCCGTGCCTCGGCTACTCGTTCAACCGCGGGGAGAACGTCACGACGTTGATCGTCGACCGGTTCCCGGTGACGGCCGTCGAGTCCGTGGGCGCCGCGGTGCTGTGGCTGATCGCGGGCGTGTCGGTCGGCGTGCTCGCTGCGCTCAAGCGCGGCCGGTGGCCGGACCGTCTGGCCATGGGCCTGGCGCTGATCGGGTACTCGTTCCCCACCTTCTTCATCGGTCTCGTGCTGCAGTACTTCGTCATCTTCAAGTTCCGGCTGATGAACTACCCCGCCTACGCGCCGATCTCCGAAGACCCGGCGGCATGGCTGAAGTCGTTCATCCTGCCGTGGATCACGCTCGCGCTGGTGTTCGCCGCCTTCTACTCCAGGCTCACCCGCAACCAGATGCTCGAGACGCTGGGTGAGGACTACATCCGCACCGCCCGCGCCAAGGGCCTCAGCGAGCGCGTCGTGATCGGCAAGCACGGCCTGCGCGCCGGCCTGACGCCGATCGCCACCGCGGCCGGCCTCGACCTGGCCACCCTGCTCGGCGGCGTCGTCATCACCGAGAAGATCTTCAACCTGCCTGGCCTCGGCTCTCTGGCCCTCGGCTCCGTGCTGCAGTCCGACCTGCCCCTGATCACCGCGACGGTGCTGGTTGCCGCCGCCTTCGTGATCGTGGCCAACCTGGTGGTCGACTTGCTGTACGCCGTCATCGACCCGAGAGTGAGACTCACATGAGCGCGTTCCTCGAGGTCGAGGACCTCCACGTCCAGTTCAGCACCGACGACGGCGTCGTCCGGGCGGTCGACGGCGTCTCGTTCGCGGTCGAGAAGGGTCGCACCCTCGCCATCGTCGGCGAGTCCGGCTCGGGCAAGAGCGTCACCAGCGCCGCGGTGATGGGGCTGCACAACCCCAAGCGCACCAAGATCACCGGCTCCATCCGGTTGGACGGCGAGGAGCTCGTCACCGCCTCGCAGAGCCGGCTGCGCGAGCTGCGCGGCAAGCGCATGGCGATGATCTTCCAGGACCCGCTCAGCTCGCTGCACCCGTTCTACACGATCGGCCGCCAGCTGGTGGAGGCCGCTCAGGTGCACCAGGACCTCAACAAGTCCGACGCGCAGAAGCTGGCCGTCGAGATGCTGACCCGGGTCGGCATCCCGAACCCCGAGCGGCGGGTGCACGAGTTCCCGCACCAGCTGTCCGGTGGCATGCGCCAGCGGGTGATGATCGCGATGGGGCTGATCAACGATCCTGACCTGATCATCGCCGACGAGCCGACCACGGCCCTCGACGTCACGGTGCAGGCGCAGATCATCGACCTGCTCAAGGAGCTCCAGGACGAGTTCGGCACGGCGATCATCCTGATCACCCACGACCTCGGCGTGGTGGCCGAGACCGCCGACGACGTCGCGGTCATGTACGGGGCGCGGGTCGTCGAGCGCGGAACCGTCCGCGACATCTTCTACCGGCCGCAGATGCCCTACACCTGGGGTCTGCTCAGCTCGCTGCCCCGCCTCGACGAGGCCGGCGGCAGCAGACTCGAGCCGATCCCCGGCCAGCCGCCGTCGCTGATCAGCCTGCCGACGGGTTGCGTGTTCCGGCCCCGCTGCCAGTACCACCAGTTCGTCCCCGACAACCTGTGCGACACGACGCGTCCCGCGCTCGACGAGGTGGCCGACGGCCACTCCGCTCGTTGCCACCTGGCGCCCGCCGACCGCAAGCGTCTGGTTGCCGAGCGACTGAAGTCGCTCGCCCCCAACGCCATCGAGAAGGAGGACGCGTGAGCGACCCGATCCTCCAGGTCACCGACCTGCAGAAGTACTTCCCGATCCGTCAGGGGCTGCTGAAGCGGCACGTGGGCGACGTCAAGGCGGTCGACGGCGTCACCTTCGGCGTGCAGGAGCGCGAGACGATCGGCCTGGTCGGTGAGAGCGGCTGCGGCAAGTCCACCGCCGGCCGCACCATGCTCAAGCTGCTGCAGCCCACGGGCGGCAAGATCGAGTACATGGGCCGCGACATCACGGCGCTCTCCCGCAAGGAGATGGTGCCGCTGCGCCGCGAGATGCAGATGATCTTCCAGGACCCGTACAACTCGCTGAACCCGCGGCACACGGTCGGCACCATCATCGGCGCGCCGTACGACGTCCAGGGCGTGACGCCGCCGGGCGGGGTCAAGGCGGCCGTCCAGGACATCATGGAGCGGGTCGGGCTCAACCCCGAGCACTACAACCGCTACCCCAACGAGTTCTCCGGCGGCCAGCGCCAGCGCATCGGTATCGCCCGCGCCGTCACGCTGCGGCCCAAGGTGATCATCGCCGACGAGCCGGTCTCGGCCCTCGACGTCTCGATCCAGGCCCAGGTCGTCAACCTGCTCGAGGACCTCCAGGACGAGTTCGGCCTGTCGTACGTCGTCATCGCGCACGACCTGTCCGTCGTCCGGCACATCTCCGACCGGGTCGCGGTGATGTACCTCGGCCACCTGGTCGAGTTCGCCGACGCGGACGACCTGTACGGCCAGCCGCTGCACCCCTACACCAACGCGCTGCTGTCGGCAGTGCCGGTGCCCGACCCCGATCTCGAGGGCACCCGCGACCGCATCCTGCTGCAGGGCGACCTGCCCTCGCCGAGCGACCCGCCCTCGGGCTGCGTCTTCCGCACCCGGTGCTGGAAGGCGCAGGACCGCTGTGCCAGCGAGATCCCGCTGCTGCGCGAGCTCACGCCCGGGCACACCGTGGCGTGCCACTTCCCCGAGCAGGACGCCCGCCCCGCGCAGATCCAGGACGCCGAGCCCGCCCTCGGGTGAGCACTGCCGAGACGACCGCCGAGCCGGCGCCGGGCGAGCCGCCCGAGCGCCGGCTCGTCCTCGTTCACGCCCATCCGGACGACGAGACGCTCACCACCGGCTTCACCATGGCCCGGTACGCCGCGGACGGCGCGCAGGTCACCCTCGTCACCTGCACCCTCGGTGAGGAGGGCGAGGTGATCCCGCCCGAGCTGCGGCACCTCGAGAGCGGTGCCGACGACGCGCTCGGCCCGCACCGCGTGGGCGAGCTCGCCGGCGCCGTCCAGGCGCTCGGCGTGACCGACCATCGGCTGCTCGGCGGCGGACGGTGGCGTGACTCGGGGATGGCCTGGCTGGCGCCGGGGATCGCCGGTGGCCGGCAGGACGGCGCCGAGGGGTCGCTGCATCCGGCGGCGTTCGTGCGCGCCGACCTCGACGTCGCAGCCGGGTTGCTGGCCGACGTGCTGCGCGAGGTGCGGCCCCAGGTCGTCGTCACCTACGACCCGCTCGGCGGCTACGGCCATCCCGACCACGTGATGGCGCACCGCGTCACGATGCGGGGCGTCGAGCTGGCGCAGGACGCTGCCACGCTGCCCGGCTGGGCCGTGCACGCGGTGCACTGGGTGCACGTCGCGGCGTCGTGGGCGCAGGCCGACCGCCGAGCCGTGCTGGCGGCAGCGGCCGACCGCCGGCTGCCCGACGTGATGCGTCCGCCGGAGCCTGACCAGGAGTTCCCGCCGGCCGTCGTCCCGGACGCCGTGCTCGACGTCGTCATCGAGGCACCCGAGCAGCTGCCGGCCGTCGTCGCGGCGCTGCGAGCGCACGCCACCCAGGTGCGGGTCGAGCCGCCGTGGTACGCGCTGTCCAACGACATCGCACACCGGATCGCCGCGCGCGAGGGCTTCCGGCGAGTCAGCGGGCCACCCGCCGCCGTCCCCGGTCGCACCGCGGACGACCTGTTCGCGGGCCTCGACATCTACCCGCCGCGGGTCTCCTGAGCTGCCTCGACCCCACCACCGCTGACGCCTGCCGGACCTCGCGTGACACTGCGTGACCGCAACGACCCCATGCGGGTGAGCAAGCGCGCGCGACGACCCGAGATGGGCGACGCTGGGGCATCACCGCGCTGCTCGCCAGCGCCCCGAGGACGGGGGAGCCCCTTGCCCACCACGACCAGCCTGCTCCAGCAGGTGTCCGGTGCGACGCCGCTCAAGGACGCCGACGTCTCGCACACCCGCGAGCGCACCCGGCAGCGCCGGATCGGCCGGATCGCGGTGGTGCTCGGTGCTGTCGCCGTGTGGATGTGGGTGCGGCTGCTGAGCGGCGACCCGGTGGGCGTCCCGCACCTGCCGCAGGTCGACCCGCTCTACCTGATGACCGGCGTGTTCTTCCTCGTGCTCATCCTCGCGATCGTCGCCTCGACGTTCGTGACCAGCCGCTCGCCGCACGTCATGGTGCGCCCCGAGCAGATCGACGTCTCGCTCGACGACGTCGTCGGGATCGACGTCGTCAAGGCGGAGGTCGTGCGCACGCTCAACCTGTTCCTGGCGCACCGGACGTTCGCCACCGAGATGGGCGGGCGGCCGCGGCGCGGCGTGCTGTTCGAGGGCGCCCCGGGCACGGGCAAGACGCACACCGCCAAGGCCCTGGCCAAGGAGGCCGGCGTCCCGTTCCTGATGGCGACCGCCACGTCGTTCCAGTCGAGCATGCAGGGCGCCTCGCAGCGCCAGATCCGCAACTTCTTCAAGGCGCTGCGCAAGGCCGCCCGCCAGCACGGCGGTGCGATCGGCTTCATCGACGAGTTCGACGCGATCGCGCTCACCCGGCCCAGCGGCTCGGCCGCCACGCCGGCGCCGTCGCTGGGCGGCCAGCTGGTCGGGTGCGGTGGCCTGACCGGGCTGCCGACCCTCGGGCTGGCGCCCGGCGGTCCGGTGCAGCACGCGCTCACCGGTCAGGGCGACAGCCAGATGACGGTCAACGAGCTGCTGGTGCAGATGCAGTCCTTCGACCAGCCCACCGGTGGGCAGAAGCTGCGTGGCCGGCTCACCGACCTGGTCAACCTGGTGCTGCCCGCACACCGCCAGCTCAAGGGGCCGGGCGTGCCGTGGGCCAACATCATGCTGCTCGCCTCGACGAACACGGCCGACCGGCTCGACCCGGCGCTGCTGCGGCCCGGCCGCTTCGACCAGCGGCTCACCTTCGACCTGCCCTCCAAGGCCGGACGCCGGCAGATCATCGACCACTTCCTGAGCCGCAAGGCGCACGACGAGGAGCTCGGCGGCGACGACCGGCGCGACGCCCTGGCGGCCATCACGCAGGGCTACAGCCCCGCGCGGCTCGAGGGGCTGCTGGACGAGGCGCTGGTGCGGGCCGTCGAGTCCGGACGCCGGCAGATGAGCTGGGGGGACGTCGAGCACGCTCGGATGATCACCGAGATCGGTCTGGCGCAGCCGGTGGGCTACACCGCCCACGAGGAGCGGCTGATCGCCACCCACGAGGCCGGTCACGCGACGATCGCCTGGCTGGTGGCGCCGCAGCGGCGGCTCGAGGTGCTCACGATCATCAAGCGCCGTGACTCGCTGGGCCTGCTGGCACACGGGGACGTCGACGACGTCTACACCCGCTCGCGCAGCGAGCTGCGAGCCCTGATCCAGGTGGCCTTCGGCGGGCAGGTGGCCGAGGAGCTGTTCTTCGGCGACGTCTCGACCGGGCCAGGCGGAGACCTGCTCTACGCCACCAACGTCGCGGCGCAGATGGTCGGTGCGGCCGGCATGGTCGACACGCTCGTCTCGTACGCCGCGATCCAGGGCTCGACGTTCAGTGACTCCAACCTCGTCGGCCGGGTGCTCGGCGACGGCGAGGGACGACGGATGGTCGAGGACCTGCTGCAGCAGCAGAAGCGCGTGGTGCGCGAGCTGATGACGGCCAACCGGCATCTCGTGGAGGCGCTGCGCGACGCGCTGATCGAGCGCCACGAGCTGATCGGCCCGCAGATCTCGGCCGTGCTGCGCGCGGCGCAGGCCCGGCACGAGGACTCGGCCGCCGCGGCGACCGTGGGGCTGGCCGACACCGACGCCGCAGCCGACGACGCAGCCGACGCCGCAGCCGACGACGTGGTCATCGACCTCACCGCGACGGACCCGCGCGTACGCTGACCCGGTGCGGCGACGGGTTCCTGGGGTGGCGGGGGCTGTCGTCGTCCTGGTGGGGTTCGTCGTCGGGGCGCTCGCCGGCGGCCTGGGCAGCCTGACCCACCAGTCCACCGTGGCGGCCGCGCGCTGGCCGGTCGGTCTGGCAGTGGCGCTGGCACTGACCACCTGCTGCGGGCTGCTGGTGCGTGGGCTCGGCGTCGGCGTCCTGGGCCGTGCCGGCCTGCTGATGGGCTGGCTCGTCGTGGTCTGGGCCGCCGCCGGCCGACGTCCCGAAGGCGACCTCGTCGTCCCGGCCAACGCGCGCGGGTACGTCTGGCTGCTCGTCGGGTTCGGCCTGCTGCTCGTCGTGCTCTTCGCTCCCGCGCGCGCCGCGCGTCCGGCCCGCCGTTAGGGTCAGGGAGTGACCAGCACCGGGATGTCTTCCGCGCCGCAGCCTCTGGGCTCGGACGCCGACGTCGCCCGCTTCCGCCGAGCGCTGGCCCGGTTCGCCACTGGCGTCACCGTGGTCACGACGGTCGTCGACGGCGTCGACCACGCGATGACCGCCAGCGCCTTCACCTCCGTCTCGCTCGAGCCGCTGCTCGTGCTCGTCTGCGTCGAGCAGGACGCGCGATTCCACGACGCGGTCACCGAGGCCGGCGTCTGGGGCGTCACCATCCTCGACGAGAGCGCCCGGGCGGCGTCGCAGTGGCTCGCGACCCGCGGCCGCCCGCTGCACGGCCAGCTCGACCGCGTCGCCCACCACCGCGGCCCCGCCACCGACGTAGCGCTGCTCGACCAGTCCCTGGCGTCGCTGGAGTGCCGGACGACGTCCGTGCACGCGGCCGGTGACCACTCGATCGTCGTCGGCGAGGTGGTCGCGATCGAGCTGCCCGACAACCCCGCCGGGCCGCTGCTGTACCACCGCGGGGCCTACACCCACCTGCGATGACCATGAACCCCGAGCCCGGCGAGCTGGAGACGATGACGGAGACCGGTGTTGGGGACGGGCTGGCGGACGGCACCCGACGCGGCGCGCTCGCGGTGGCCGGTGCGGTGCTGGTGCTGGCCGCGGTCGCCTACCTCGGCACCGCTGCCTGGGCGGGCACGCGCACGCCGCGCGGTACGACGGTCGCCGGCGTCGATGTCGGCGGGCTCGACCGCACCACGGTGCGCCAGCGGCTCGAACGCGAGGTCGCCCCGCGCGCCGACCGGCCCCTGACCGTGCTGGTCGGGCAGACCTCGACGCCGCTGACGCCCGCCAGCGCGGGTCTCGGCATCGACGCGCGCGCGACGGCCGGGCGACTGGTGGGTTTCTCGCTGAAGCCCGCCCAGGTCTGGGAGCACGTCACGGGCAGTGGCCCGACGGCCCCGGTGAGCACGGTCGATCGCGAGCTGCTGCGGGCGGCCGTCGAGCGGGTGGCAGCCCGGGTCGACCAGGAGGTCGCCGAGGGCGCCGTGACGTTCACGGCCAAGGGGGCCGTGCTGAAGCAGGCAGCCGAGGGCCGAGCGCTCGACCTGGACGCGGCTGCCGACGTCCTGATCCGGCGCTGGTACGCCACCAGCCCGGTGCGGCTGCCCGCCACGGTGATCCCGCCGGCGGTCCCGGCGAGAGCGCTGGCGAGCGCCTACGAGGACTTCGCCCGCCCCGCGACGTCCGGGCCGTTGAAGGTCGCCGTGGGTGAGCGGACGGTGTCGGTGCCCGTCGCGCAGCTCGCCCCGACCCTGTCGCTGCGGCCCGACGACACCGGAACGCTGCAGCCCGCCGTCGACGGGAAGGCGCTCGAGCGCATCGTCCGCACGATCGACCCCAGGGTCGTGGCGACGCCCAGGAGCGCCACCATCGAGGTTGTCGACGGCAAGCCGGTGACCCGGGCCAGCAGCAACGGGCGCCGGATCGACCCGGCAGCGCTGGCCGAGGCAGTGCTGCCGGCGCTCACCTCGGCGGCGCGCACCGCCGTCGTCGAGCCGGTGGTCGTCGCGCCGAGGCTGACGACGGCCGAGCTCAAGGCCCTCGGGATTCGTGAGCAGGTGTCGACCTTCACGACGGCGTTCCCGTTCAACCCGCCGCGGACGACGAACATCCGGCTCGCGGCCGCCGCGCTGGACGGCACCATCGTGCAGCCGGGGGAGACCTTCAGCCTCAACGCGGCGCTCGGCGAGCGCACGCCCGAGAAGGGGTACCAGGAGGCGCCGGTGATCAACCGGGGACGCCTGACGACGGACTACGGCGGCGGGATCTCGCAGGTCTCGACCACGCTGTTCAACGCCGTGTTCTTCGCCGGCCTCGACACGATCAGCCACAAGCCGCACTCGTTCTACATCTCCCGCTACCCCGAGGGGCGCGAAGCCACGATCTCGTGGCCGACGGTCGACCAGACGTTCCGCAACGACTCCGGTCACGGCATCCTGATCAAGACCGCCGTCACCGACAGCCAGATCACCGTGTCGTTCTACGGCACGAAGGTGTGGGAGATCGAGTCGGTGAAGGGCCCGCGCACCAACGTCAAGCAGCCGAAGACCATCCGCGACGACGACGGCGACTGCGTGACGCAGTCACCCAGCCCGGGTTTCGACGTCACGGTCACGCGGGTGTTCAAGCGCGACGGACGCCAGGTGCGGACCGAGCGCTTCGCCACCCGGTACATCCCCGAGGACCGCGTCATCTGCGGCTGACCCTCCCACTTGTGACGCGTTGTTGTTGTCTCCCGGCCTTGGGAGACAACACCAACGCGTCACAAGTGGGCGGAGGACGGCGGCGGGGGCGATGCGGTAGTGGTAGCCGTGGTGCGCCGCGAAACCCACGCCGGAGTAGAGCCGCTGCGCCGCGACGTTGTGCTCGGCGACCTGCAGGTAGGCGGACCGGTCGCCGCGCGCGAGCCCCCACTCGGCCACGGCGCCGAGCACCGCGCGGCCCAGCCCGCGGCGGCGCGCGTGCTCCGCGACGTCCATCGCGCTGACGCCGGTCCAGCCGCGCGAGGACGCCGCACGGCCGACCGCCAGTGCGGTGCCGTCGTCCGACCGCACCGACACGAAGGCCTGCGCCGGCGCGGAGAGCAGCAGCTGGCGCGCCACCGGCGGCAGCGGCTGCCCGCGGTAGCGGTACACCGCCAGCCACGCCTCGTCCGGCTCGTCGTCGACGGCGAGGGTCAGCCCGCCGGGCAGCGGCGCCGTCCCCGGAGCCAGGACGGCGGCCGCCACCTCGCGGTTCGACGCCGTCATCACCAGCGTCGGGGTGTCGAGGCGGTAGCCGCGCTCGCGGAGCAGGGCGTCGAGCGCCGAGTCGCGGGCGCGCGGCGCGTCGGCCGACGGAGCCCCGGGCGCGCGCAGCTCGGCGTCCGCCATGACCTGGGGGGCGTCCAGCGGCCAGGGCAGGGCGAACCGCGCCGGCAGTCCGCGCTCGCGGTACCACCGCTCAGCGAGGTCGACCGCCTCGTCGAGCGGGCGACCGGGGTCGCCGGTGCTCAGCACCGAGTTCGCCCGGCCGGTGAACCCCTCGGCCGCGCGCAGCCGCCAGCCGCGCCCCCGCTCGCCGAGCCACTCGAGCTCCAGCGGCCGCCAGCCGTCCGCTGCGACGTCCTGCAGCGCCGTCCAGTCGAGCGAGCGGTGCGGGGCACCCCGGCGGGACGGCGGCGGCGGCACCTGCTTGCCGGCCAGGATCTCGGCCAGCGGCACCGCCACCTCGCCGTGCCGGGTGCGCACCCGGGCGATGCCGTCGCCGTCGGCGTCCCACGACAGCAGCTCGCCCAGCACGTCACCGACCCGCCCGCCGCCGAGCCGGCGACGGACGACGACGCGCTGACCGACCAGGTGCTGGCCGAGGCGCGGGTCAACCCGCGAGGACACGAGTACCCTCCCTGTTCGCGACGCACTCCGCGTCCGCGATACTAGGTCCCGGACCTGGTGCCTACCGCGCCAGCGCAGCACATGGCGGCTCGACGCCGTCCGCCCGAGGAGGAACGCACGTGACGTACGTCATCGCCCAGCCCTGCGTCGACCTCAAGGACAAGGCCTGCATCGAGGAGTGTCCGGTCGACTGCATCTACGAGGGTGAGCGGTCGCTGTACATCCACCCCGACGAGTGCGTCGACTGCGGTGCCTGCGAGCCGGTCTGCCCGGTCGAGGCCATCTACTACGAGGATGACGTGCCCGAGCAGTGGAAGGAGTACTACACGGCCAACGTGGAGTTCTTCGACGACCTCGGCTCGCCCGGGTGGCGCCGCCAAGCTCGGTGTGATCGCCAAGGACCACCCGATCATCTCGGTGCTGCCGCCGCAAGAGCATGACGAGTAAGGGTGCGCCTCCCCGACTTCCCCTGGGACTCCCTGGCCGGCGCGACGGCACGCGCCCGCGCGCACCCGGGCGGCATCGTCGACCTCTCGGTGGGCACGCCGGTCGACCCGACACCCGCGGTGGTGCAGCAGGCGCTGAGCGCCGCCTCGGACGCCCCCGGCTACCCGCAGACGTGGGGCACCCCGGACCTTCGTGAGGCCGTCGCCCGCTGGTTCGCCCGGCGCCGGCGGGTGCCCGATCTCGACCCGGACGGCGTGCTGCCCACCATCGGGTCCAAGGAGCTCGTCGCGTGGCTGCCGACGCTGCTCGGGCTCGGAGCGGGGGACGTCGTCGTCCACCCCCAGATCGCCTACCCGACGTACGACATCGGCGCCCGGCTCGCCGGAGCCACCCCGTTCCCGGCCGACGGCACCGCGCAGGTCGGGCCGGGGCCGGTCAAGCTGCTGTGGCTCAACACGCCGTCCAACCCGACCGGCCGCGTGCAGGGAGTGCCGCACCTGGCCAAGGTCGTCGAGTGGGCGCGTCAGCGGGGCGTCGTGGTGGCCAGCGACGAGTGCTATGCCGAGCTCGGCTGGGAGGGGGAGTGGGCCGACTCGCCCGTGCCGAGCCTGCTCGACCCGCAGGTCTGCCAGGGCTCGCACGAGGGCCTGCTCAGCGTGTACTCGCTGTCGAAGCAGTCCAACCTCGCGGGCTACCGGGCTGCCTTCGTCGCCGGTGACCCGGCGCTCGTGGCGCGGCTGCTGGCCGTGCGCAAGCACGCCGGCATGATCGTCCCGTGGCCGGTGCAGCGCGCCATGCAGGCGGCGCTGGACGACGACACGCACGTCGCGCAGCAGAAGGCGCGGTACGGCGCCCGCCGCGCCGTGCTCGCCCAGGCCTTGCGCGCCGCGGGGATGCGGATCGACCACTCCGAGGCCGGGCTGTACCTGTGGGCCACCGCGGACGAGCCGGCCATGACCACCGTCGAGCGGCTCGCGGGTGCGGGCATCCTGGTCGCGCCGGGCAGCTTCTACGGCGCGGCAGGCGCGCGGCACGTCCGGGTCGCCCTCACCGCGAGCGACGAGCGGGTCGCGGCGGCGGCCGATCGGCTCGCCGCGGGGGTCGGCTGAGTGCGCCGCCCGGCGTCCGGGTGGTGAACCCTGATTGGTGGATCGCGGTGACTGCCCGGTAGCGTCGCCAGTGACTGCGGCGGCTCAAGATGCTGGCCGCCGGCCGCGCCGACGCGATCCGTGGGGTGGTCGACGAGGACGAAGGAGCGGACGACATGGCAGATGACGCGATTCTCAAGCACGCCGGCGGCGAGCTGACCCTGAGCGGTGCGGCGGCGACGGACGGCGAGGATGCCTACGACATCTCGCCGCTGCTCAAGTCGACGGGACACGTCACCCTCGACCCCGGCTTCGTCAACACGGCGTCCTGCCGCTCGGCGATCACGTACATCGACGGCGACGCCGGGATCCTGCGCTACCGGGGCGTGCCGATCGAGCAGCTGGCCGAGCAGTCGAGCTTCCTCGAGACCACCTACCTGCTGATCTACGGCGAGCTGCCGTCGCAGAGCGAGCTGGACGACTTCGACCAGCGGATCCGGCGGCACACGCTGCTGCACGAGGAGCTCAAGCGGTTCTTCGACGGCTTCCCGCGCGACGCGCACCCGATGCCGGTGCTGTCGTCCGCGGTGTCCGCGCTGTCGACGTTCTACCAGGACAGCCTCAACCCGTTCGACGAGGAGCACGTCGAGATCTCGACCGTGCGGCTGCTGGCCAAGCTGCCCACGATCGCGGCGTACGCGTACAAGAAGAGCGTCGGCCAGCCGATGCTGTACCCCGACAACTCGCTGGGCCTCACCGACAACTTCCTGCGGATGACCTTCGGCTTCCCCGCCGAGCCCTACGAGGTCGACCCGACGCTGTCGAAGGCGCTCGACCAGCTGTTCATCCTGCACGCCGACCACGAGCAGAACTGCTCGACGTCCACCGTGCGGCTGGTCGGATCGAGCCAGGCCAACCTGTTCGCCTCGGTCTCGGCCGGCATCAACGCGCTGATGGGCCCGTTGCACGGTGGCGCCAACCAGGCCGTGCTCGAGATGCTCGAGAACATCCGCGACTCCGAGGACGACGTCGCCGGGTTCATGCGCAAGGTCAAGGACAAGCAGGACGGCGTCCGGCTGATGGGCTTCGGGCACCGCGTCTACAAGAACTACGACCCGCGTGCGGCGATCATCAAGAAGACGGCCGACCAGGTGCTCGAGAAGCTGGCCGGCGGCGACGAGCTGCTCGAGATCGCGCTGCGGCTCGAGGAGATCGCGCTGGCCGACGACTACTTCGTCGAGCGCAAGCTCTACCCGAACGTCGACTTCTACACCGGGCTGATCTACAAGGCGATGGGCTTCCCGACCCGGATGTTCACCGTGCTGTTCGCGCTCGGCCGGCTGCCGGGCTGGATCGCCCAGTGGCGCGAGATGATCCAGGACCCGGAGACCAAGATCGGCCGCCCGCGACAGCTGTACGTCGGCGCGACCGAGCGCGACTACCGCCCCCTCTCCGACCGCTAACCCCCTGCCCGACCGGGCCCCCGGCCCCTGGATCAGGCGGTCAGGGGGCGGTGTCGGTGAACATCACCACGACGCCGGAGCCGCCATCGGACGACGCGACCCAGCCGGCGTCCGGGGTCGCGCGGTTCCAGAGCCGGCCGTCGACGTAGACGCGGGCCACGCCCAGCCGCTGCGCGGACCCGACCGAGTAGTGCGCGAGCGACCAGGACGTCGTCCGGTCGGCCGAGGCCAGGCGCACCCCCGCGGCCCCCGTCAGCCGGCTGGCCGGCACCGCGACCTCCTCGCGCTTCAGCGCCGCGAGGTACGGCGACACCGCGGCCGCGCCGCCGGGCGCGGACGACGGGTCGAGCCGGCAGGTCAGCGCCGCCACCGAGTGCCCGGTGAGCGCGGAGGCGAACACCCGACCCTCGGGCTCGTGGTCGGCGTACGCCGTCGGGAAGGCACTGCGTTGCACCTTCTGCGCGACCTGGGTGATCTCCATCCCCCGGTAGCCGTCGATCTTGACCAGCGCGTCGTAGAAGGCGTTGGTGGCGTGCACCGGGTCGCGCACCTGGGCCACCGTGCCCCAGCCCTGCGAGGGCCGCTGCTGGAAGAGCCCCTGCGAGTCGCGGTCGCCGTAGTCGAGGTTGATGAACTTCGACTCCTGGCGGGCGGTGGCCAGCGCGATCGTGGCGGCCCGGGCCGGTAGGCCTCGCTTCACCGAGATCCCTGCGATCGTCGCGATGTTGGCCATCTGCTCCGGCGAGACCTGGAACGTCGTCTGGTTGGCCGTGGCCTGGCAGGACGGCGAGCCGAACGGGTGCGTGACGTCACGCAGCTTCAGCGCCACGACGAGCACCAGCGCCACCGTCACCCCGGCGAGCAGGGTGTTGCGGATCAACCGTCCGCTGTGCGACAGCCTCACGCGTGGTCCTAGTTCGCGTGCAGGACGGCGTTGAGCTCGACGGTCGTGCCGGGCCGCGACACCACTTCGACGCGTCCGGTCGTGGAGTTGCGGCGCAGCAGCATGTTGGCGGTGCCGGACAGCTCGCGCGCCTTGACGACCCGGCCGGCGTGCTCGCCGTCCGCCACGGTCACCTTGGTGCCGGCCGTCACGTACAGCCCGGCCTCGACCACGCAGTCGTCGCCGAGGCTGATGCCCACGCCGGCGTTGGCGCCCAGCAGGCAGCGCTGCCCGATCGAGACGACGTCCTTGCCGCCGCCGGACAGCGTGCCGATGATGGACGCGCCGCCGCCGATGTCGGACCCGTCACCCACCACCACGCCGGCCACGATGCGGCCCTCGACCATCGACGTCCCGAGCGTGCCCGCGTTGAAGTTCACGAACCCCTCGTGCATCACCGTCGTGCCGCTGGCCAGGTGGGCACCGAGCCGGACGCGGTCGGCGTCGGCGATGCGGACGCCGGACGGGACGACGTAGTCGGTCATCCGCGGGAACTTGTCGACGCCGTAGACGGTGACCCGTTGCCCGCCGGCCATCAGCCGCATCCGGGTCTGCTCGAAGCCCTCGACGGCGCACGGCCCGGCGCTCGTCCACACGACGTTCGACAGCACCCCGAAGATGCCGTCCAGGTTCTGCCCGTGCGGCGCGACCAGCCGGTGCGAGAGCAGGTGCAGCCGCAGGTAGGCGTCCGCGGGGTCGGCCGGCGCGACGTCCAGGTCGATCTCGGTGCGGACGACCGACAGTCGCACGCCGCGTCCGGTGTCGGTGCGTGCGAGCGCCGCCAGCGGTGCCGGGACGTCGTGCGGGCTGGCCGCGTCGGGAGCCGCACCGAGCGCGGGAGCGGGGTACCAGACGTCGAGCACCTGACCGTCGTCCGTGGTCGTGGCGAGGCCGTGGCCCCAGGCGAGGCGGGTGTCGGTCATGCCGTCAAGGGTAGAGGCCCGGGTGCGCGAGGCCGTGCCCCGGCTAGGGTCGAGCACCATGAGCCAGCCCGTTCTCGACCTCAGCCAGGACCCCGTCGACCTCACCCGCGCGCTGTGTGACCTCGAGTCGGTCAGCGGCAACGAGGGCCCGATCGCGGACGCCGTCGAGGCAGCGCTGCGGGCCCTGCCGCACCTGCAGGTCGTCCGTGACGGCGACACCGTCGTGGCCCGCACCGCCCTCGGCCGCGCCGAGCGCGTCGTGCTGGCCGGTCACCTCGACACGGTGCCGCTGGCCGCGACCCCCAACCTGCCCACCTGGCTGGAGGGCGAGCGCCTCTACGGGCGCGGCACCTGCGACATGAAGGGCGGGGTCGCCGTCCAGCTCGCGCTCGCCGCTGCGCTCACCGCACCCAGCCGCGACCTGACGTACGTCTTCTACGAGGGCGAGGAGGTCGAGGCCGAGCGCAACGGTCTGGGGCGCATCGCGCGCACCGCCCCCGAGCTGCTCGCGGCCGACTTCGCCGTCCTGCTCGAGCCGACGTCCGGGGCCGTCGAGGGCGGCTGCAACGGCACCGTCCGGGTCGACGTCACCACCACGGGCAAGGCCGCCCACTCGGCGCGGGCCTGGATGGGCAGCAACGCGATCCACGCTGCGGCGGTGGCGCTGAACCGCCTGTCCGCGTACGAGACCCAGGACGTCGAGGTCGACGGCCTCGTCTACCGCGAGAGCCTCAACGCCGTGCAGATCCAGGGCGGCATCGCGGGCAACGTGATCCCCGACCGCTGTGTGGTCTCGGTCAACTACCGCTTCGCGCCCAGCAAGAGCGTGGACGACGCCGTGGGCCACCTGCGCGAGCTGTTCACCGGCCTCGACGTCGTGGTCACCGACTCGGCCGGGGGGGCGCGGCCGGGGCTGGACCGCCCGATGGCACGCGCCTTCGTCGAGACGGTCGGGTCGCCCGCCGGGCCGAAGTACGGCTGGACCGACGTCGCGCGGTTCAGCGAGCTCGGTGTCCCGGCGGTGAACTACGGCCCGGGCGACCCGCTGAAGGCGCACGCGGACGACGAGTTCGTTCCGGTCGAGGAGATCCGAGAGTGCCTGCGGCTGCTGGCGGCCTGGCTGGCATAGCGTGCAGGCATGACCAGCCCCAAGGCGAACGACGACCATGCCTACCGCAAGGGACCGGTGACCCTGCGGGGTGACATGGTGCCGCACAGCACCACCGACCAGCGCCTGCTGGACTCGCGCGGGCCGGCCGACTGGGTGCACACCGACCCCTGGCGGGTGCTGCGCATCCAGAGCGAGTTCGTCGAGGGCTTCGGCGCCCTGGCCGAGCTCGGGCGGGCGGTCAGCGTCTTCGGCTCGGCGCGCTCGACGCCCGGCAGCCCGACGTACGCGATGGGGATGGAGGTCGGCCGGCAGCTGGCGCTGGCCGGCTACGCGGTGATCACCGGTGGTGGCCCGGGCACGATGGAGGCGGCGAACCGCGGCGCGACCGAGGCGGGCGGGGTGTCGGTGGGGCTCGGCATCGAGCTGCCGTTCGAGCAGGGCATCAACGAGTACGTCGAGCTCGGCATCAACTTCCGCTACTTCTTCGCCCGCAAGACGATGTTCGTCAAGTACGCCGAGGGGTTCATCGTGCTGCCCGGCGGCTTCGGCACCTGCGACGAGCTGTTCGAGGCCCTGACGCTCGTGCAGACCCAGAAGGTCACCCGGTTCCCGATCGTGCTGCTGGGCACCGAGTACTGGGGCGGCCTGCTGGCCTGGCTGCGTGACGCAGCCCTCACCCACGGCACGATCAACGAGCGTGACCTGGCGCTGCTGACGGTCACGGACGACGTCGAGGTGGCGGTGCGCGAGATCACCGGTTCGGGCCACGACCTGGACACGCCACCCGACCCTGCCTGACCATGGGTCATGACCGTCTCGCCGCTGCCGACCCGGGGAACCGTGCTGGTGGGCCGCGATGTCGCGGGGCGGTCGCTGCGGGTCAGCGGGCACCCCGAGGCCGGGCGGGTGGTGCTGTCGATCTGGCAGGACACGACGTGCCTGGCCACCCTGCGGCTGGCTGAGGCCGACGTCCCGGACCTGGTGCGCGCCCTGGCGGCCGGGCTGGTCGACGGGCACGGCGCTGCCGCCACCGGATGACCGCGCCATCCCCGTAGCGGTCGGGGCTTCATGACACGATGAGCGCGTGAGCCTGCTGCAGATCCTCGTCGTCCTCGCCGTGGTGGCGGGAGTCGGTGCCGTCGCCGCCGGGGTGGTGCGTGGCGGCCTGTCCGATGCCGAGCCCAGCCTGCCCGAGCTCGACCTGCCGCCGGGCGCGCTCGCGGTGGGCGATGTCGACGCGGTGCGGTTCTCGTTGGGCTTTCGCGGCTACCGCATGGACGAGGTCGACGACGTGCTCGACCGGCTCGCCGCTGAGCTGGCTGACCGTGAGGCGCGGCTGGCCGACTGCGGGTCGCGGCTGGCCCGCCACGAGGCCGAGCTGGCCGAGCGCGACGCCGAGATCACCCGGCTGCGGAGCGGCTGAGCGGTGGCGCTGTTCACCGTCCGGCGCGAGGTGGCCGCGCCGGCCGAGCGCGTGTGGGCCACGCTCACCGACTGGCCGGCGCACGGCCGCTGGGTCGCCTTCACCGCGGTGCGCACCACCTCGGAACGCCCGGACGGCGTGGGCGCGAGCTTCCTGGCCCGCACCGGCGTGGGGCCGATCGGCTTCGACGACCCGATGACCGTCACGCACTGGCAGGTGCCGACGTCGACCGAGCCCGGTTCGTGCACCGTGCGCAAGACCGGCCGCGTCGTCCTCGGCTCGGCCACCTTCGTCGTCCGTCCGTCCGGCCCGACCCGCTGCCTGCTGGAGTGGAGCGAGGACGTCGAGGTGGCCGGCGTGCGCCGGCTGCCGCTGGCGGGCCTGGCCAGTCGGCTGGTCGGCGGCCTGGTGTTCGGCTCGGTCGTGCGGCGGATGGCCCGTGAGGTCGAGGCGGCCACGGCCACTCCGGACGCCGCGTGACCGCCTTGGTCGTCGGGCCGGACGGGCTCGCCCGCTGCGGCTGGGGCGGACAGCCGCCCGACTACACGGCCTACCACGACGACGAGTGGGGCCGGCCGGTTCGCGGTGAGCGCGCGCTGTACGAGCGGATCACCCTGGAGGCGTTCCAGTCCGGGCTGTCCTGGCTGACCATCCTGCGCAAGCGTGCGGGGTTCCGCGCCGCCTTCGCGGACTTCGACGCCGACGTGGTCGCGCAGTACGACGAGGCGGACGTCGAGCGGTTGATGGCCGACGCCGCGATCGTCCGTAACCAGGCCAAGATCCGCGCCGCCGTCACCAACGCGCGAGCCGTGCGGGCGCTGCGCGACGAGGGCGGCCTCGACGCCTTCTTCTGGTCGTTCGCACCGCCACCGCGCGCGCGCCGGCTCGCCGTGACCGACGACGTCCCGGCGGTGACCACGGAGTCGGTAGCACTGGCAAAGGCGTTGAAGCGCAAGGGATTTGCCTTCGTCGGCCCCACCACTGCGTACGCGGCGATGCAGGCTTGTGGGCTGGTCGACGATCACGTCGAGGGCTGTTTCGTGGCGGCTGCATGACGCGCGGGCTCACGGCCCTGCGCTCACGTGCGGACGTCGTGTCGCTGCTGGCCGTGTACGCCGTCACCCGCCTGTGGGGTGCGGTGTTCATCGCCCGCGCGGCCCGCGAGCAGGCACCCAGCGTCTGGACCGGCCCGCGGTCGAACTACTTCGACATGGCCCAGCTGTGGGACGGCCAGTGGTACAAGATCATCGCGGAGTCGGGCTACCCGCCGCGGCTGCCGGTCGACCAGTTCGGTGCGGTGCAGCAGAACCCGTGGGCGTTCTTCCCCGGCTTCCCCTACACCGTGAAGGCCGTGATGGCGGTCACCGGGCTGCCGTTCTCGGTTGCCGCGGTGGCGGCCAACCTCGTGCTCGGGGCCTGCGCCGTCTACGTCGTGATGCGGGTGCTGCAGCGGGTCGCCGGGTCGACGGTCGGATGGGGCGGCGCGGTGCTGCTCTGCGCGTTCCCGTCGGCGCCGGCCCTGCAGATCGCCTACAGCGAGAGCCTGGCGCTCCTGCTCCTGGCGCTGGCCTGCTGGTTCCTGTTGTGCCGCAGGTACGGCTGGGCGGCGCTGGCCGTGCTGCTGCTGTCGCTGACCCGGCCGATCGTGGCCCCGTTCGCGGTCGTGGTGCTCGCGCACCTCGTGGTGCGTTGGCGGGCCCGGCGTAGCGAGCCGTTCCCCGCCCGGCAGCGTCTCGCTGTGGTGGCACTGGGGCTGTTCAGCGCCGTGGCGAGCCTGATCTGGCCGGTGCTGGTTGGGTTGTCGGTGGGCTCTGCGGACGCCTACGAGCGCACCCAGTCGGCCTGGCGCAGCGGTGGGGTGATCCAGCCGTTCCGGCAGGCGCTCAACATCGTGCACCTGCTCTGGGGCGACCGCGGGCCGGCGTACCTCGCCGTCGGGGCCCTCGCGCTGGTGCTGCTGGTGATCTCGCCCTGGGGGTCGCGGGTCGGGCCCGAGCTGCAGACTTGGACGCTGGTCTACCCGCTGTATCTGCTCGCGGTGACCGAGCCGTGGACGAGCACCTTCCGCTACCTGCTGCTGGTCTTCCCGCTCTGGGGCATGCTCGCCGGCGCCCTGCGGTCGCGGTGGGCCGTGGGGGCGCTCGCCGTCGTCGGGCTGTGGTGGCAGGTGCACTGGATCAACGACCTGCTCCTCTTCCACCCCCCCACCGACTTCCCCCCGTGAGGTGCCCATGGCTGGTCGCCGTGGGGCAGGTAAGCCCCACGGGAGGGGCCGGGGTAGGGGAGCGGGTCAGCGGCCGCTGAAGGTGGGTTGCTGCTTGGTCATGAAGGCCTCGACGGCGCCGCGGTGGTCCTGGCTCGCGCCGGTGAGGTCCATCAGCGCGGCCTCGTGCTCCAGCGACTCGGCCAGGTCGTGCGACTGCGAGAACGCCACCGCGCGCCGGATCGCTGCGTACGCCAGGGTCGGGCCGGCCGCGAGCTGGCGCGCGAGGTCGGTGGTGGCGCCCTCCAGCTCGTCGTCCGGCACCACCCGGGTGGCCAGCCCCAGCTCGAGCGCCTCGGCCGAGCGCACGGTGCGCGGGAACATCAGCAGCTCCTTGGCCCGCGCCACTCCCACCAGCCGCGGCAGCCACCACGACGCCCCCGAGTCGCACGAGAGCGCGATGGCGCTGAACGCGAGGTTGAACCCGCCGCTCTCCGCCACCAGCCGGACGTCCGCGGCGAACGCGAAGGACGCGCCCGCCCCGGCTGCCACGCCGTTGACCGCCGCCACGACCGGCTTGGGCATGGTCGCGATGAGCGTCGCGATCGGGTTGTAGTGGTCGCGCACCGTGGCGCCCAGCGCGAAGGCCGAGCCGTCGTCACCGCCGTCCGCGGCCTGGAGGTCGGCGACGTGCTCGCGCAGGTCCTGCCCGGCGCTGAACGCCCGCCCGCTGCCGGTGAGGACGACGGCCCGCACCTGGGGGTCCTCACTTGCGCGCTGCAGCGCGTCGAGCAGCGCGACCTTCGTGACGCGGTCGAGCGAGTTCATCGCCTCCGGCCGCTGCAGCCGCACGACGGCGACGCCCGCCTCCACCAGGTAGGCGACCGGCTCGGTGGTGTCGCTGGGGCTCACGGGTCCTCCGTCGTCGGGCTGCGGCGCGGCGTCCGGCGCCGCGGATCGGCGCCCAGTCTGCCAACCGGCGGCGGACGCCGGAATACCGCCGTCCGGGGGGCGTGTCGGCGTCCGGATTTCCCGACGGCGCTTCATCGCGGGATACTGGACGTGACTACCCGCCGTGACCGTCCCGACCTCAGGGCTGCGCGGCGTCCGCGAACAGCGAAAGGGGTCGGCGAATGGCCGCCATGAAGCCCAGGACCGGGGACGGTCCGCTCGAGGTGACCAAGGAAGGTCGTGACATCGTCATGCGCATGCCGCTCGACGGCGGTGGGCGGCTGGTGGTCGAGATGACTCCTGACGAGGCCAACGCCCTCGGCGACGCCCTCAAGGGCGCCACGGGCTGAGCACCCCGACGCGACCGGGCCCCTCCCACTCGGGAGGGGCCCGGTCGCGTCTGGGCTCGACCGCCTAAGGTCGACACGCCCCACCCACCCCGCGACGACGACCCGGGAGCCCCAGTGCGTGCACCTCGCATCCGCTCGACCCCGGGGCGGCTGGTCGATGTGGTCGTTGGTGGCGGCGCGCCGATCGACGTCCTGGCGCTGCCGGTCCGGTCCGGCGACGACGGCCCCGAGCCGGCACCGGGCACCCGGCAGGCCGCGGCCCAGCTGGGCATCGACCTCGCAGCCACCCTCGCGCGCGAGCGGGTGCGCGGCGCCGAGGGCGAGCTGGTCCGGGTGCCCTGGGCCCCTGGTGCCGACTCGCCCGCGGTCGAGCGCGTCGTCCTGGTCGGCATCGGCCAGGGCGAGGTGGGCTCACTGCGGCTGGCCGCGGCCGCGCTGGCCCGCGCCCACCGGGGCAGCGACCGGTTGGTCACCACCCTCGGCACCGGCGGGGCCGCCGCGGCGCGCGCCGTGGTCGACGGCTTCGTCCTCGGCTCGTACAACCCGCCGCGCTCCGGGGTCAGCGAGGGCCCCCGCCCGCCGCTGAGGCGGGTGGACGTCGTGGGGCGGGTGGCACAGGCAGACCTCGACCGCGGGCTCGTCGTGGCCGAGGCGACGGTGCTCGCCCGCGACCTGGCCAACACGCCGTCGTCCACCAAGAGCCCGGCCTGGATGGCGGGTCGCGCCCGCCGGGTGGCCGCGGAGGCCGGCCTGACCTGCCGGGTGCGCGATCACAAGGAGCTCGCCGAGCAGGGGTTCGGCGGACACGTGGCCGTCGGCGGTGGCGCGCACCGGCCGCCGCGACTGGTCGAGGTCGGCTACTCGCCGGCCGACGCTGACGAGAGCACGCAGCACGTCGTCCTGGTGGGCAAGGGGATCACGTTCGACAGCGGTGGCGTCTCGCTGAAGCCGCGCGAGGCGATGATCGGCATGAAGACCGACATGACGGGCGCGGGCGTGGTGCTCGCGGTGGTGCGGGCCTGCGCCCGGCTCGGGGTGAAGGTGCGGGTCACCGGGCTGCTCGCGCTCGCCGAGAACGCCCTGGGGGCCGCGAGCTACCGGCCCGGTGACGTCGTCCGGCAGTACGGCGGCCGCACCGTCGAGGTGCGCAACACCGACGCCGAGGGGCGGCTGGTGCTTGCTGACGCCCTCGCGTACGCCGATGCCGAGCTCGACCCCGACGTCCTGATCGACATCGCGACGCTCACCGGTGCGGCCACCCGGGGGCTGGGGCGCGGGCATGCTGCGCTCTACTCGGCCGACACCCGGCTCGTCGCCGCCCTGGAGGCAGCAGCTGACGCGAGCGGTGAGCGCGTGTGGCCGATGCCGCTGGCCGAGGAGTACCGCAGCGCGCTCGCGAGCGATGTGGCCGACGTCTGCCAGATCGCGTCGGTGAAGGGCGTCGGCGGCGGGTCGATCCTGGCGGCGCTGTTCCTGCGCGAGTTCGTCGGCGGACGCCGCTGGGTGCACCTCGACATCGCCGGGCCGGGCCGCAGCGACCGCGACGCCGGGGTGCTGTGCCGCGGTGGCACCGGATTCGGCGCTCGCCTGCTGCTGCGCTGGCTCGAGGGCCTGCGCTGACCCGTGCGTTGCGGCGGCCGGCTGGGGCCGTCGATCCCGACCGATCGGAGGACCCGATGTACGGACTCACGGTGCGCTGGTCCTTGGCGCAGGCAACCGACGGCACGGCCCAGACGCTGCGCGAGTACGTCACCGGGTCGTCCCTGGCCAGGTTCAGCGGGATGGACGGGCTGGCGTTCAAGACCTGGCGGATGCGCGACGCCGAGTGGTTCGAGGGGACCTACGTGTGGGCGACCGCCGAGCGGCGCGACGCGTTCGCCGCGCAGTTCGCTGCCACCGGGAGCGACAACCCCGGCTCGCAGCTGATCGGCAGCGGGCCGGTGCTGATCGAGCCGTTCGAGGTCGTCGCCGTCGCGGAGGGGGCCGCCGGCTTCGCCGCCGGCCCCGGCCCCGGCGCCGCCTGAGCCGGCCGCCCGCCTGAGCCGGCCGACCGCCTGAGCCGGCCGCCCGCCGTCCGGACCCTTTCCGCCACTCAGGCCGGTTCCCGCACCCAGGAACCGGCCTGAGTGGCGCAAACCGGCCTGAGTGGCGGAAAGGGGTGGGGGGTTAGCGGACGACGGCGACCAGCAGGCCGTCGCCGGTGGGCAGCAGCGCGGGCAGCAACCGGTCGTCAGCGCGCACCCGCTTGCCGAGCTCGCGGATCGCGGTCGTGGTCTCGTCGCGCTGCGCCGGGTCGGCCACCTTGTCGTGCCACAGCGCGTTGTCGAACGCCACCACGCCGCCGGGCCGCAGCAGCCGCAGGGCCTGGGCGAGGTAGTCCTCGTACTCCGGCTTCGCCGCGTCGCACAGCACCAGGTCGTAGGCGCCGTCGGTGAGCCGCGGCAGGACGTCGAGCGCCCGGCCGGTGATGACCCGGGTGCGATTGGTGGCCACTCCGGCCTCGGCGAAGGCCTGACGCGCCGCGCGCTGGTGCTCAGGCTCGACGTCGATCGTGGTCAGCACGCCGTCGGCCGGCATGCCCTGCAGCATCCACAGGGCGGAAATACCAGCCCCGGTGCCGATCTCGACCACCGACCGCGCCGGCAGGGCCGCGGTGAGCAGCCGCAGGGCCGCGCCGACCCCCGGCGACACGGGGACGCAGCCGAGCTCCTCGGCCCGGCCGCGGGCCCGCTCGACGACCTCGTCCTCGGCGACGTACGCCTCGGTGTAGGCCCACGTGGCCGGCTTCTGACCGCTGATGACGACCTCCAGTGAACGACGGGCTGCTGGCCCTCACCCTAGTGCCGCCAGGCGCGCCGGGAACGCCGCAGCGGCACCGGGCGTTGTCCTCTGCAACCGGCGCTGAACCGGGCCAGGCTTGGGCGAGAGGGGTGGGACGAGGGATCATGGTGCTGTCGCTGCACGCAGCCCGTCCTGGAGGTGACGCCATGGGTGACGCACCGGACGAGGACGCCCTGCTGCCGGAGCCCTGGTCGCCCCCCACGTGGGAGGAGGTCGTGCGCGAGCACTCCGGCCGGGTCTACCGGCTGGCCTACCGCCTCACCGGCAACGTCCACGATGCGGAGGACCTCACCCAGGAGGTCTTCGTCCGCGTGTTCCGCAGCCTGTCGTCGTACACGCCCGGCACCTTCGAGGGCTGGCTGCACCGGATCACCACCAACCTCTTCCTGGACGGCGTGCGCCGCAAGAAGCGGATCCGCTTCGACCCGCTCGGCGACGACTCCCACGACCGCCTGCCCGGGCGTGAGCCGGACCCGTCCAACGTCTACGACGACACGCACCTGGACGACGACGTGCAGGCCGCGCTGGACGCGCTGGCCCCGCAGTTCCGGGCGGCCGTGGTGCTGTGCGACATCGAGGGGCTGTCGTACGAGGAGGTCGCGGTCACCCTCGGCGTCAAGCTCGGCACGGTGCGCTCGCGCATCCACCGGGGCCGGGCGCAGCTGCGCGAGGCGCTCGCCCACCGTCGCCGGCCGGTCCGCCAGGACGAGCGATGAGCGCCCGCCCGGCCAAGACCCCCTGCCTCGGCGACCGGGTCGCGGCGCTCGCCGACGGCTCGCTGCGGGACGACGTCCGCGACCGGGCCCTCGCACACACCCTGACCTGCACCGCCTGCCGGGACGCCCTGGACGTCGAGCGGCTGATCCGCGAGCGACTGCGGGCGCTGCCCGACCCGCAGCCGTCGACCCGGCTCCTGACCCAGCTGCTGGCCCTGGGCGAGACCGGCGGCCCGGTGCCGCCGCGCCGGGGGACCGGGCCGGGCATGCCGCGTCCCGCCCTGGTGCCGCTGGCCCCGCCGGCCGCCTCGTCCGGCACGGTGCGACCGGGCGGTGGGACCCACCCGGGCAGCCGGGCCGCCGTCCCGCGCCGCTCGCGCCGCCCGTTCGTGGTGGCGGCCGCCGGAGCCCTCGGGGCCGGGTTCGTCGCGGCGAGCGTGTTCAGCGCGTCCGTCGGCGCCGGTCCGTCGCCGCGCCCGGCCGTCGCCGAGCTGACCGTGCAGAGCTCGACGTCGGCGCAGCAGCGCTTCGGTCCGGCGCGGTTCGCCCCGGCCATGCTGGCGCCGGCAGTGACCGGGCCGGCCACCGGCTTCCGGGCAAGCACCGGCGCCACCGTAGTGCGCCCGGCGGTGCTGTCGCCGGGCACGCCCTGAGCGGTACCCGCCGCGAGCGGCCGGCGCGGTGATGAGGGAGGATCGAGGCAGTAGCGCCGCCGTGGGCCCACGCGCCCCAGGAGGAGACCCTCGATGAGCCAGGACGTGCCGCCCCCCGGGGCCGCGCCCGAGCAGCCGGACCCGAACGACTGGTGGAGCCCCTCCTCGCCGGCGGTCGAGCCATCCGCGTCCCCGACACCGGACGCCGGCCACGACGCCGGTCCGGACGCCGGCCACGACGACGCGACCCAGCCGTACCAGCCGTACCAGGCTGCCCAGCCGTACCCGGCTGCCCAGCCCTACCCGGGCGCCCAGCCCTACCCGGGCGCCCAGCCCTACCCCGGACCTGGTGACACCGCCGTGGTTCCGGTCAGCTGGCAGGGCGGGGGCGACGGCCTCGGCCGCCCGGTCCCTCCGCAGCGCCGGACGCCGATCGGGCTGGTCGTGGCGGCCGGGGTGGTGCTGGCGCTGGTGGCCGGCCTGCTCGGTGGTGCGGCCGGCGCGTGGTGGACCAACCGCGAGGGCGGCGCCGCGCCGAACCGGTCGGTGAGCCTGCCCACCCCGAGCGCGGGGACCACGTCACGGGCGTCGTCCAGCATCGCCGGTGTGGCGCAACGGGTGCTGCCCAGCGTCGTGTCCATCGAGGTGCGCGGCGCTGACGGCGCCGGCACCGGCTCGGGCTTCGTGATCCGCTCGGACGGCTACATCGTCACCAACAACCACGTCGTCGCCGGGGCCGGCAGCGGGGGCTCGATCACGGTCGTCTTCCCGGACGGCTCGCACGAGTCGGCCCGCGTCGTCGGTCGCGACGCCTCCTACGACCTGGCCGCGCTGAAGGTCAGCCGGCGCGACCTGCCCGCGCTGTCGTTCGGCGACTCGGACGCCGTCGTGGTCGGCGACGAGGTCATCGCCATCGGCGCCCCCCTCGGCCTCGAGGGCACCGTCACGACCGGCATCGTCAGCGCCCTGAACCGCCCGGTGTCCGCCGGTGAGAGCGACTCCTCACCCGCGTTCATCAACGCCATCCAGACCGACGCCGCGATCAACCCGGGCAACTCCGGCGGCCCGCTGGTGAACATGCAGGGGCAGGTGATCGCGGTGAACTCGGCGATCGCCCGACTGCCCGGCGCCGGGGCGCTGGGCGCGCAGTCCGGCAGCATCGGCCTGGGCTTCGCGATCCCCAGCCAGCAGGCCCGCCGCACCATCGAGCAGCTGATCCAGACCGGCAAGGCCCAGCACCCAGTCATCGGGGTGCTGCTCGACCGGTCGTACACCGGCGAGGGCGTCAAGGTGTCGCAGACGTCGCAGGGCGACCAGCCGCCGATCACCCCGGGCGGGCCGGCCGACAAGGCGGGCATCAAGCCGGGTGACATCATCACCGAGTTCGACGGCCGGCCGATGAACGACTCGGACGCGCTGGTAGTGGCGATCCGGTCCAAGGCGCCGGGTGACACGGTACGGCTGACCGTGCGTTCGGCCGGTCGCGAGCGCACTGTCACCATGACGTTGCAGGCTTCGAGCGACTGAACCGTCGCCGACGAGAGAGGATGGTGCCGTGTTCTCCATCAACGGCGGCGAGTTCATCGTCCTCATCGTCGTCGCCCTCGTCGTCCTCGGCCCGGAGCGGCTGCCGCAGTACGCCAGTCAGCTGGCCAAGCTGGTCCGCGAGGCCAAGGCGTTCGCGGTGAAGGCGCGCGAGCAGGTTCGCGAGGAGATGGGCGAGGAGTTCGACGACGTCGACTGGCAGGCGCTCGACCCGCGCCGCTACGACCCGCGCCGCATCGTGCGCGACGCGCTGCTCGACGGGGACGACGACCCGTTCGGCCTGTCCGACTCGGCCCCGAACGTGCCGCCGGCGATGCGACCGGACGCAGCCGACCCCGACCTCGATCTCGACCCCGACGACGCGCCGGCCGACGGCCCCGGCTCGAACGGCACGGCGTCCGCAGCGGCGGCCAACGGCACGGGGGCGAGCATCACCGGCTCCGGTGACGTCGTCGAGGCCGCCCCGCTGCCGTACGACGCCGACGCGACCTGACCGGCCGGCCGGCGTCCGCTCAGCGACCGGCGGGGGTCAGTCCCAGCGACCGGCCGGACAGTCCACGGGCCCGGCGCGACAGCGTGCGGGCCACCCCGCGCAGCGCGACGGCCGCAGCGGAGTCCGGGTGCGACAGCACGACGGGCGTGCCGATGTCACCGGCCTCGCGCAACGTGACGTCGAGCGGCACCTGCCCGAGCAGCGGCACCGGTGCGCCGACCGAGCGGGTCAGCGAGTCGGCGACCACCTGACCGCCACCGGAGCCGAACAGCTCCAGCCGGCTGCCGTCCGGCTGCTCGAGCCACGACATGTTCTCGACCACGCCGACCACCTGCTGGTGGGTCTGCAGCGCGATCGACCCGGCCCGCTCGGCCACCTCGGCGGCGGCGCGTTGCGGCGTGGTGACGACGAGGATCTCGGCGTTGGGGATGAGCTGGGCGACCGAGATGGCGATGTCGCCGGTGCCCGGCGGTAGGTCGAGCAGCAGCACGTCCAGGTCGCCCCAGAAGACGTCCGACAGGAACTGCTGGAGGGCGCGGTGCAGCATCGGCCCGCGCCACACGACCGGCTGGTTGGCGGGCACGAACATGCCGATCGAGATGACCTTCACGCCATGCGAGCTGGGCGGCATGATCATGTCGTCGACCTGGGTCGGTCGCTGCTCGACGCCCATCATGCGGGGCACTGAGAAGCCGTACACGTCCGCGTCGACGACGCCCACCCGCAGACCGTCGGCCGCCATCGCGGCAGCCAGGTTGACCGTCACCGACGACTTGCCCACGCCGCCCTTGCCGGACGCCACCGCGTACACGCGGGTCAGCGACCCCGGCTGGGCGAACGGCACCTCACGCTCGGCCTGCCCGCCGCGCAGCTGCTCGCGCAGTCCCTTGCGCTGCTCGTCGGACATCACGTCGAGGTCGACCCGCACCTGCTGGACGCCGTCGAGGGCGCTGACCGCGGCGGTGACCTCGCGGGTGATGGTGTCCTTCATCGGGCACCCGGAGACGGTCAGGAAGATCCCCACCGTGACCACGCCGTCATCGCCGATCAGGACGTCGCGCACCATCCCGAGCTCGGTGATGGGCTTGTTGATCTCAGGGTCGTCGACGTGCGAGAGCGCCTCGAGAACCTGGTCCTGTGTGGGCATGGGCATGACTCGATGCTAGGCGTTCATGGCCGCGCCGACCGCGCCGGGCGGGGCTGGGGGGCCTAGGCTTGCCGCCGTGGACTCGGGGACCGCGGACGACGACGACCGGCTGATCGCGCTTCGTGGCCGCCGCCCGAGACCCGCCGAGCTCGACGCGTGGCGGTCGTTCCTGCAGGCGCATGCAGCGGTGGTGCGACGCCTCGAGGTCGACCTGGCCCGGGTGCACGGCCTGCCGCTCGGCGTCTATGACGTGCTCGTCCAACTAGTCGAGGCTCCGGACCACCGGCTGCGGATGACCGACCTGGCCGGCGCGGTGCTGCTCTCGCGCAGCGGGCTGACCCGGCTGGTCGACCGGATGGTCCGCGAGGGCTACCTGACCCGCGAGCCCGACCCGGCCGACGCGCGGGGCGTCTGGGCCGTGCTCACCGACCGCGGGTACGAGCGGCTGCGCAGCGCGTCGGCCACCCATCTCGCCGGGGTCAGCCGCTATGTCGTGGACCGGCTGGAACCCCAGGAGCTGGAGGCGTGGGGGCGCGCCTGCGCCAAGCTCGCGCGCTGACTAGTGCTTGTCGCCGGCCTTGCCCAGGTGGGGGGCCGGCGTGCGGCACCAGGGGCAGTGCTTCCACTCGACGTCCAGCTGGCGAGCGCAGGACGTGCAGCTGGAGTCCAGCGACACCCCGCACCAGGGGCAGGCCAGCATGCCGCTCTCGACGCCGCGCTCGCAGGACGGGCAGTGCCTGCCGCCGCCGTGGTCGGCGTGCGTGACGCGCACCGCCTCCTCGAACGTCGTCTCCCCGCGCTTGGCCTTCTCCAGGGCGGCGCCACGCAGGGTCATCATGCCGACGGCACGCGCCTGGGCGCCCACCGCGGACTCGGTCGCCGACGTCATGAGCACCTTGCGCATCGCGTCGTCGACCTCGAGCACCTCGTAGACGGCCGTGCGGCCGCGGTAGCCGGTGCCGCCGCAGTCCGGGCAGCCGACGCCCTTGAGCGGCGTCGCATCCAGGATGTCCTCGATGCTGAGGCCCAGCAGGGTCAGCGTCCCCTCGTCGGGGATGTAGCCCTCGGCGCAGGAGTCGCACGGCTTGCGGACCAGTCGCTGGGCGATCGCCGCGGTCAGCGACGAGGCCACCAGGAACGGCTCCACGCCCATGTCGACCAGCCGGGTCAGGGCGGCGACGGCGGAGTTGGTGTGCAGGGTGGTGAGCACCAGGTGACCGGTGAGCGAGGCCTTGAGCGCCAGCTCGGCGGTCAGCTGGTCGCGCACCTCGCCGACCAGCACGATGTCGGGGTCCTGGCGCAGGATCGAGCGCAGGCCGGCGTCGAAGGTCATGCCGGACTTGAGGTTCACCTGCACCTGCGTGATGCCGGGCAGCTGCACCTCGATCGGGTCCTCGAGGGTGACGATGTTCTTGTCCGGCGTCATCGTCTCGTGGATGGCGGCGTACAGCGTGTTCGTCTTGCCCGACCCGGTGGGCCCGGTGATGAGCACCAGCCCCTGCGGGACGGAGAGGGCGGCGGTGAAGATGGCGAGCTGCTCCGGCTCGAACCCGAGGGAGGCGAGCGAGGGCACGTTGTCGGCGCGGGTGAGCAGGCGCACCACGATCTTCTCGCCGTGCAGTGACGGCAGGGTGCTGACCCGGGTGTCGATGGCGGTGCCGTCGACGACGATCCGGCTGCGGCCGTCCTGGGGCACGCGCCGCTCGGCGATGTCGAGACCGGACATGATCTTGATCCGGCTGACCACCGAGGCGCCGAGCCGCTTCGGGGCGTTCATGACGTCGCGCAGCAGGCCGTCGACGCGGTAGCGGATGCGCAGGCCGTCTCGCTGCATCTCGATGTGGATGTCGGACGCGCGCAGCCGCGCGGCGTCGGCGAGCACCTGGTTGACCAGCTTGACGATGGGGGCGTCGTCGGTGCTGGCGCCGCCGAACGACTCGTCGCCGAGGGGCGTGTTGTCCTCGACGTCCTCGGCGATCATGGTGACGCTGCCGTCGTCGGCGGCGAGCGACCAGGCGCGGGCCAGGTGGTCCTTGATCTGCGTCGCGGGGGCGACGACGACGTACAGCTCGGCGGCCCGGGTGTACATCCGGACGTCGTCGAGGGCGAGCACGTTGGTGGGGTCGGAGGTCGCGACGATCAGGCCGCCGTCCGGGTGCTTGTCGAGCAGCAGGACGCCGGTACGGTCGGCCACCGCACGGGGCAGCAGGCGTACGACGTCCGGCGCCGGGACGACGCGCGACAGGTCGGCCGACTCCAGGCCGAGGTGGGTGGCGAGCGACTGCGCGACCTCGCGCTCGGTGGCGTAGCCGAGGTCGGCGACGACCTGGCCGAGTCGGCGGCGGGGCCCGTCGGTGTTGCGCTGCGCCTGCAGGGCGTGCTCGAGCTGCGCGGCGGTGATGAGCCCCTCGTCGATCAGCACCTCGCCGAGCCGGCGGCGACGGTTGGCGGCGTCGGGGCCGAGCGGGCGCGCGACGAGCGCGACCGGCGGCTGGACGGCCTGCGGTCCGGGCGGAGGGACGGCGGGCCGGGTGGACGACGACATGCTTGCCCTATCGGCACCTGGGCCGTTCGGGTGAAGGACTGAGCCGGACGAGTTCGCCGGTCGTGCTCAGCCGTCGCTGCGCGGGCGTTGGAGGTCGCCGTCCGATGCGTCGTCCGGCGTGGGCGTGCGGTCGCGTTCGTCGAGCTCCTCGAGCAGGGCGCGCAGCTCGGAGCGGACGAAGTCGCGCGTGGCGACCTCGCGCAGCGCGATGCGCAGCGAGGCGACCTCGCGGGTGAGGTACTCGGTGTCGGCCAGGCCCCGCTCGTCGCGGGCGCGGTCCTGCTCGCCGAGCACGCGGTCGCGGTCGTCCTGGCGGTTCTGCGCGAGCAGGATCAGCGGGGCCGCGTAGGAGGCCTGCAGCGACAGGATCAGGGTCAGCAGGGTGAAGTTGAGGTCACGCGGGTCGAACTGCAGCGTGCTCGGGCCGACGGTGTTCCACAACAGCCACAGCGCCACGAACACCGTCATGTAGACGAGGAACCGGGCGGTACCCATGAACCGCGCGAAGCGCTCGGCGAACCGGGCGAACGTGTCGGGGTCGACCTGCGGCCGGGCGATCAGGGTGCGGCGCACCTCGCGCGGCTGGTCCAGGCGCGGGGTGCGCGAGCGGCGCTCACGGGCCATGGTCGCCCCCGGTCACGACGTCCGGCTCGGTGTCGTGGGTGTCGTGACGCCCGCCGCCCCCGTCGTCGTCGCGCCAGTCCTCGGGCAGGATGTGGTCGAGGACGTCGTCGACGGTGACCGCGCCCAGCAGGTGGCCGTCGACGTCCGCGATCGGCGCGCTGACCAGGTTGTACGTCGCGAGGAAGCGGGTCACCTCGCCGAGCGTGGAGTCCGGGGCCAGGGCCTCGATGTCCTTGTCGATGATGCCGCCGACGGCGACGTGCGGCGGCTCGCGCAGCATCCGCTGGATGTGCACGAGGCCGAGGAACCGGCCCGTGGGGGTCTCGAGCGGCGGCCGGCAGACGAACACGCTGGCCGCGAGCGCCGGGCTGAGCTCGGCCCGCCGGACCACGGCCAGGGCCTCGGCGATGGTCGCGTCGGGCCCGAGGATCACCGGGTCGCTCGTCATCAGGCCGCCGGCGGTGTCCTCGTCGTAGGCGAGCAGCCGGCGCAGCGGGGCCGACTCCTCCGGCTCCATCAGCTGCAACAGGTGCTCGGCGATCTCGGCGGGCAGCTCGGAGAGCAGGTCGGCGGCGTCGTCCGGCTCCATCGCCTCCAGGACGTCGGCCGCCCGCTTGTTCTCGAGCTGGGTGAGGATCTCGACCTGGTCGTCCTCCGGCAGCTCCTCGAGCACGTCGGCGAGCTTCTCGTCGTCGAGCGCCGCCGCCACCTCGACCCGGCGCTTGGGCGACAGGTCGTGGATGACGTCCGCCAGGTCGGCGGCCTTGAGCGAGGCGAACGTGGCGAGCAGGTTGGCCGCGCCCTGGCCACCCGCCTCCAGCGAGAGCCCGGTGACGTCGTCGGTGTCGACCAGGAAGCTCTCGCCGCGTCGGCGCAGCCGGCCACCGAGCCCGCGATGGTGCTCGGTGCGGCGGACGAACACCTTGCTCAGCACCCAGTCGCGGGTGCGCTGCTGGGTCATCGCCACGTCCTCGACGACCACCTCGCCGCTGCCGTCGCGCAGCGTCACCGTGCGGTCGAGCACCTCGGCGAGCACGAGCGACTCGGCCGGCCGTGGCTCGAACCGCCGCATGTTGACGACGCCGGTCATGATCACCTGGCCGCCGTCGACGCTCGTCACGCGGGTCATCGGCAGGAACACCCGCCGGCGGCCCGGCACCTCGACCACCAGTCCGACCACCAGCGGGGGGATGCGCCCGGTGCGGAACACCACGACGACATCACGCACCCGCCCGACCTGGTCGCCGCGTGGGTCGAAGACGGCGAGGCCTGACATGCGCGCGATGAAGACCCGGGTCGGTGCGCCGCTCACGCGGTCAGGCTAGCGCCGCATACGCTGCTGACCGTGCACGTCGAGCAGGGGCTGTCGTACGACGTCGTCGACGTGTTCACCCACCGGGCGTTCAGCGGCAACCCGCTCGCGGTCGTCCACGGCACCGGCGGCCTCGCCGACGAGCAGCTGCAGGCGCTCGCCCGCGAGTTCAACCTGTCCGAGACGGCGTTCCCGACCCTGCCGCCGGACGCTGCCGCCCCGGCTGACCGCTATGCGCTGCGGATCTTCACGCCGGTCACCGAGCTGCCGTTCGCCGGGCACCCGTCGGTGGGTGCGGCGTGGGCACTGCGCTCGCGCGGCCTGGTGTCGGACGACCTGCAGCAGGACTGCGCGGCCGGCGTGGTGCGGGTCGAGCTCGGCGGGCCCGGCGAGCTGGTCTGGCTGACCGGCGCCCGACCGCACCGGGGCGTGCCCCTCGACGAGCAGGCCGTGCTGGCCGGCGTCGGGCTGACCCGGGCCGACCTGGCCGGCCCGACGCTGGTGGCCGGCGCCGGGCTGGACTTCGGCTACCTGTTCGTGCACCCGCCGGCGGTCGACCGGGTCGCGGTCGACCTCGCCGCCCTGCGCCGCTCCTACGGCGGCCGGACCGATCTCGGCGGTGTCGTGGTGGTCGGGTGGCATGGCGAAGCCGCGCGCGTGCGGGTGTTCAGCGACGACATCGGGGCCGCCGCCGAGGACCCGGCCACCGGATCGGCCGCGCTCGGCCTCGGCGTCGCGCTCGTGGCCGCCGGGCTGGTCGACGGTGACGCGGTCACCACGTTCACGATCGCCCAGGGCGAGCACGTCGGCCGGCCCTCCGCGCTGCACGGCGAGGTCACCGCCCGGGGCGGCGGTGCCGTGCGCTGCCGGGTCGGCGGCGGCGTGGTGCCGGTCGCCCGCGGCACTATCGCGGTGCCCGCGGTGTCCTCGGCGCGCATCGGCCGCGCGGGCTGAGCCCGCTCAGCCGAGGCGGCGCGCGCGCCGCAGCCGCCGCAGCGCCCGTCGCCCGCGGCCCCCGGCGTGCCACGGCCGCCAGCCGGACGTCGTCGCCGGACTCGGCACGGGCGCCGCCGCGCCGCTGCTGCTGTCGTAGCGGCCGGGCGACTCGAGCGGCTCGCCGTGGGCCACCAGCCGGGTGATCCGCGCGCCGCTGCTGCGCCAGTGCCCGGGCAGCTCGGCGGGGGAGTGCGTCGAGTTCAGCCGGCTGGCCGCGAGGGCCTGCGCGGCCGTCGGCCAGGCGTCGTCGTCCGGGTCGAGGGTGGCGGCGACCGCCCTGACGGTGAGCAGCCGGCCGCCGGAGTCCTTGCTGCGCACCAGCACCTCGACCTCGCCGGCGAGCTCGGGCAGCTGCTGCTCGCCAGCGCCGCTCACCACGAGCACCGCGCCGTCCTGCCAGACGTGCCAGGCCGGCCAGGCACGTCCCGTGCCGGGCGCTCCGGGCACGGCCGGGCGCAGCCACACCAGGCCGCTCTTCGCGGCCGCCTCCGCGAGCAGCTTCTCGTGCCCCGTCGCGGGGGTCACGACCTGCTCGGGCTCGGCCTGCTCGCTCACCCCGGCAGCGTGCCACACCCGCGGGTGATCGGGCGTGAGAGAGTCCCGGACGTGAGCGAGCACGAGCGGGACGGCGCGCAGGTCACGCTGCTGCTCATCGCGACCGGCGTGGTCGCGGTGTCCTTCTCGGCGCCGATCGCCGCCACGGTGGCGGCTCCGGCGCTCGCGGTCGCGTTCTGGCGCAACGCGATGGCGTGCGGGGTCGTCGTCCCGTGGACGCTCGTGCGCCGCCGCGTCGAGGTGCGGCAGCTGTGGCGCGACGACCGCCGGGTGCTGGCCACCGCGGTGGCGTCCGGCCTGACGCTCGCCCTGCACTTCGGGCTGTGGGTGCCGAGCCTGCGGCTGACCAGCGTGACCGCCTCGACCGCGCTGGTGGCGACCACTCCGCTGTGGACGTTGGCCATCGACCGGCTGCGCGGCCGTCGTCCGCACCGCGGCGTGGTGGTCGGGGCGGCGGTGGCCTTCGTCGGTGTGCTGGTGATCACCGGGTTCGACGCCTCGGCCAGCCCGCGGGCGCTGATCGGCGACGCCCTGGCGCTGGGGGGTGGAGCGGCGGCGGCCGGCTACACGCTGCTCGGGTCGGCGGTGCGCCGGACGGTCAGTACCGCCAGCTACACCGCCGTCGCGTACTCGGTGTGCGCGTTGGTGCTGCTGCCGGTCTGCCTCATTGGTGGCCAGCCGCTGGCCGGGTACTCGTTGAGCACCTGGCTGCAGCTGGGCGCCCTCACCCTCACCGCCCAGCTGCTCGGGCACTCACTGCTCAACCGCGCGCTGCGGGTGGCCGGCGCCACCACCGTCGCGCTGGCGATCCTGCTCGAGGTGCCGGGCGCGTCCTTGCTGGCCTGGGCGTTCTGGCACCAGCAGCCGCCGCTGGCGACGGTGCCCGGGGCAGTGCTCGTGGTGCTGGGGCTGGCTCTCGTCGTCCGGACACGGACGTCGGCCCGCCGGGTCGCGGCGGCCGTCGAGGTGGGCAACGTCACGGACGGGTGACCGTGCCCGCGGCCTGACCCGTCGGTAGCCTCGCGGCGGAGCACCACCCTCGACCTCCGGGAGCCCCGATGTCCCAGCCGACCACCGCCTCCTGCGCCCACACCACGCCCGGCACCAGCCCGGCCGGCCCGCGGCCGCAGCGCTCGCGCCGCTCGAACCTGGCCGTGCCGGGCTCGAACCCGAAGATGATCGACAAGGCGAAGGGGCTGGCGGCCGACCAGGTGTTCCTCGACCTCGAGGACGCGGTGGCGCCGATCGCCAAGGAGGGCGCGCGGGCCACCATCGTCGCGGCGCTGACCGAGGGCGGCTGGGGCGACAAGGTGCGCACGGTGCGGGTCAACGACTGGACCACCAAGTGGACGTACGGCGACGTGATCGAGGTGGTGGGTGGCGCCGGGGCAGACCTCGACTGCATCATGCTGCCGAAGGTGCAGACGGCTGAGCAGGTGGTCGCGCTCGACCTGCTGCTCACCCAGCTCGAGACCGCGCACGGCTTCGAGCCCGGCCGGATCGGGATCGAGGCCCAGATCGAGAACGCGCTGGGGCTCACCAACGTGAACGCCATCGCGGCCGCGTCGTCGCGGGTCGAGGCCATCATCTTCGGGCCGGCGGACTTCATGGCCAGCATCAACATGAAGTCGCTGGTGGTCGGCGAGCAGCCGCCCGGCTACGACGTGGGCGATGCCTACCACTACATCCTGATGCAGATCCTGATGGCGGCGCGGGCCTACGACAAGCTCGCCATCGACGGTCCGTACCTGCAGATCCGCGACGTCGAGGGCTTCCGGCGGGTGGCCGGCCGCTCGGCCGCGCTGGGCTTCGACGGCAAGTGGGTGCTGCACCCGGGCCAGATCGACGCCGCGAACGAGGTGTACAGCCCCCGCCAGGAGGACTATGACCACGCCGAGAACATCCTGGACGCCTACGAGTACTACACCTCCGAGGCGGGCGGCGCTCGCGGCGCGGTGATGATGGGCGACGAGATGATCGACGAGGCCTCGCGCAAGATGGCCCTGGTCATCTCGGCCAAGGGCCGGGCCGCCGGCATGGCGCGCGGTGAGCGCTGGACGCCGCCCGAGGACTGATCGTGGCCGTTCGACTGTGGCTGCGGCCACAGGTGGCCCTCGTCACAGCCGCTGCCACGACCGGCCCCGGCGCGCGATACTCGCCGGTAGCAGGTGCGGCACCGTCGCCGCACCCCTGACACAGCGCGAGGAGACCACCCGATGGGCCGCCTGCAGCACACCGAAGGACTCACCGAGGACCAGCTGGAGCTGCTGAAGCTGGTGCGCGAGTTCGTCGACGAGCAGGTACTGCCGGTAGCCACCGAGCTGGAGCACGCCGACGAGTACCCCACCGACATCGTCGAGGGCATGAAGCAGATGGGCATCTTCGGGCTGATGATCCCGGAGGAGTACGGCGGCCTGGGCGAGTCGCTGCTGACCTACGCGCTGACGGTCGAGGAGATCGCCCGCGGCTGGATGAGCGTCAGCGGCATCATCAACACGCACTTCATCCTGGCCTACATGCTGCTGCAGCACGGCACCGAGGAGCAGAAGCGGCGCTACCTGCCCAAGATGGCCACCGGCGAGCTGCGCGGCTCGTTCTCGATGAGCGAGCCCGGCTGCGGCTCGGACGTCTCCGGCATCCGCACCAAGGCGGTGCGCGACGGCGACGAGTGGGTGATCACCGGCGAGAAGATGTGGATCACCAACGGGTCGACGTCCAACCTGCTGGCCGTGCTCGTGCGCACCGACGAGGGGCCTGAGCACGAGGGCAAGCCGCACAAGAACATGACGACGTTCCTGATCGAGAAGGAGCCCGGGCTCGGCCCGCAGGCCGACGGCACGCTCACCATCCCGAGCAAGATCGAGAAGATGGGCTACAAGGGCGTCGACTCCACCGGCGCTGTCTTCGACGGTCACCGGGTCGGCGCCGAGAAGGTGCTCGGCGGTGCGTCCGGTCGCGGTTTCTACCAGATGATGGACGGCGTCGAGGTCGGCCGGGTCAACGTGGCGGCGCGCGCGTGCGGGGTCGCGATGCGGGCCTTCGAGCTGGGCACGGCGTACGCGCAGCAGCGTGAGGCGTTCGGCAAGAAGATCGCCGAGCACCAGGCGGTGCTGTTCCGGATCGCCGAGATGGCCACCAAGGTCGAGGCGGCGCACCAGATGATGGTGATGGCGGCCCGGCAGAAGGACTCCGGCCAGCGCAACGACCTCGAGGCGGGCATGGCCAAGTACCTGGCCTCCGAGTACTGCAAGGAGGTCGTCGAGGACTCCTTCCGGATCCACGGCGGCTACGGCTACTCCAAGGAGTACGAGATCGAGCGGCTGTATCGCGAGGCGCCGATGCTGCTGATCGGTGAGGGCACGGCCGACATCCAGCGGATGATCATCGGCCGGCGGCTGCTGGAGGAGTACCGGCTCAAGGCGTGACGTCGTCGGGCGCCGCGCCCGCCGGACGACGTCCAGCGGGCTCCCAGCCCCCGTCCAGCGCGCACCCGGACAGTCGTGCGAGGCTGGTTGCTGACACCAGGAGGTTGATCACATGGCCGGACCCACTCCGCGCGGCCGGCGCCCCGCGCTGGCTCTGGACTTCCCGCAGTCCCTGGGCGTCTTCGACAAGTACGAGGACGCACAGCGCGCGGTCGACTACCTGTCCGACCGCGAGTTCGCGGTGCAGAACTGCATGATCGTCGGCACCGAGCTCAAGCAGGTCGAGCGGGTCACGGGCCGGCTCACCTACTCGCGCGCCGCTCTGGCCGGCGCCGCCAGCGGTGCCTGGATGGGCCTGTTCGTCGGTCTGCTGCTGAGCCTGTTCAGCACCGGCGCGGCCTTCGCGGTGATCCTGACCGGCGTGCTGATCGGCGTGATGTTCGGCATCGGGCTGGGGCTGGCCGGCTACGCGGCCACCGGGGGGCGGCGCGACTTCACCTCGGTCTCGCAGGTCGTCGCCACCCGCTACGAGGTGCTCGTCGAGCACCGGCTCCTGGCGGAGGCGCAGACGCTGCTGCTCGAACAGCCGGGGCGCCAGCAGCCGCTCTGAGCGTAGGGCGCGCGCCTTCAGGTCAGGACGTCGTGTAGCTGCCGCGTGCGATCTGGAAGCCGCGCCGACTCGACAGCTGCCGGCACAGCACGCCCTCACGCGAGCTCACACACCGGAAACCGCCGCGCTGCAACGCTTTGCCGTACCCGAGCGCCTTGCCCTTGCCGACGCGGTCGCCGGCGCAGACGACCCCCGCGCGGTCGGCGTCGACGTACAGCCCTCGCCCCCAGTCCTGCTGGCAGGCGGCGGGTCTGGACGGCGGCTTCCAGTCGCGCTGGACGATGTCGCAGCGGGCCCCGGCGCTGCTGACCGCGCACCGGATGTTGCCGCTCGGGGAGCTGAAGGCCACGGCGTCCGAGCCTCCCGGGACGGCGCCCTGCGTGACGCCGGAGGACGTGGCGGTCGCGGTGGGCGACCCGGCCGACGGCGACGACCCCGCTGCGCCGGTGGGCGTCTCGGGCGCCCGGCTGCCGGTCGCGGTCGACCGTGCGGCGGGCTGGCCGTCGGCCGGTGCGAGCAGTCCGCGTAGGCCCAGCACCAGCGCGACGACGCACAGCACCGCGAAGGCACCCACCGCGACGACCGTGGCGGTGCGGCGACGCTCGCGCGGGACGTCCGGGAGCCGGGGGAGGCTCACGACTGCAGCGACGCCATCCAGCGCTCGACGTCGTCCGCCGTGCGCGGCAGCGCTGCCGACAGGTTCTCGTGGCCGTCGTCCGTGACCAGCACGTCGTCCTCGATCCGCACCCCGATGCCGCGCAGCTCCTCAGGCAGCAGGTGGTCGTCGGCCTTGAAGTAGAGCCCGGGCTCGACGGTCAGCACCATCCCGGGCAGCAGCTCGGCCTCGAGGTACTGCTCCCGGCGCGCCTGGGCGCAGTCGTGGACGTCGATGCCCAGGTGGTGGCTCGTCCCGTGCACCATCCAGCGGCGGTGGTGGCCACCCTCGTCGCCGAGGGTGGTCTCGACGTCGACCGGCAGCAGCCCCCACTCGACGAGGTGCTCGGCGATGACCTTGATGGCGGCGTCGTGCACGTCCTGGAACTTGTTGCCGGGCTTCACCGCGGCCAGCCCGGCCTCCTGGGCGGCCAGCACCGCGTCGTAGACCCGGCGCTGGACGTCGCTGAACCGCCCGTTGGCCGGCAGGGTGCGGGTGACGTCTGCGGTGTAGAGCGAGTCGACCTCGACGCCGGCGTCGATGAGCACCAGGTCGCCGTCGCGCACGTCGCCGTCGTTGCGGATCCAGTGCAGCGTGCAGGCGTGGTCGCCGGCGGCGACGATCGAGTCATAGCCGACGCCGTTGCCAGCGTGCCGCGCCACCAGGCCGAACTGGCCCTCGACCCAGCGCTCGCCGCGGCCGTTGCCCAGCGCGTCGGGCAGGCTGCGCACGATCGCCTCGAAGCCTTCCGCCGTGGCGGCGCAGGCCAGGCGCATCTGCTCGATCTCCCACTCGTCCTTGGTGAGCCGCAGCTCGGACAGGAACACCGTGAGCTCGTCGTCCAGGGCCTTGTCGGCCTCGAGGTCGCGCTCACCGGACTGGGTGCGCGCCTCGTCGACCGCCGCGATCAGGTCGGGGTCGGCGTCCCGCACGACGCGCACGCCGAGCGCGCCCACGTCCTTGGTGACGGCCTCCGGCAGCTCGTCGAGGTGGCGGGCGCTGATCCCGAGCTCGGCCTCGATCTCCTCCAGGCTCGGTCGCACCCCGACCCACAGCTCGCCGTAGCGCGCGTCCGCGTAGAACTCCTCGGTGTCGCGGCCGGCTCGGGGGCGGAAGAACAGCAGCGCCTCGTGGCCGCCGCCCTCGAGCGGCTCGAGCACGAGCACCGAGTCGGGCTCGCGGTCGGCGCCCAGGCCGGTGAGGTGCGCGAACGCCGAGTGCGGGCGGAAGACGTAGTCGGTGTCGTTCGAGCGCACCTTCAGGCCACCGGCCGGCACGATCAGGCGCTCACCGGGAAAGGCGCCCGAGACGGCTTCGCGGCGCGCTGCGGCGAACGGCGCGACCGCCGCGCGGTCGGGCAGGTCGCTGGGGCGTGGCGCCCACCCCTGCGCGATGAACGCCTTGAACGCCTCGGAGGTCGGGCGTGATCGGTGGTCGGTCTTCTTCGGCTGCTGCTCGCTCACCGGACCATGGTGGCACCACCTGGGCTGGGAGCAACCAGGTGGCTGGGCTCGGGGGGCCTCGGCGGCGGGCAGAAGTCAGCAGGATTCCGAGCCACGCGCCCGGTATCAGGCGGTTTGTCCTCGCCTGGCAAGGGGAATGCTGCTGACTTCTGCCCGCTGGGGTCGCCCGCTCACCGCTGCCAGGTGGTGCCGATCTCCTGCTCCTTGGCGATGGCGGCTCGGATCGCCGGCTCGGCCGCCCGCTCCACCTTGCCGCCGATCAGCGGCACTGATGCCTTGAGCTCGCCGGAGACCCGCTCGACCGTTCCGCCACCCTCGGCAGCCATCACGATGGTGCCGGTCAGCCGCACGGGCGCCCCGTGGATCTCGACCACCACGGTGCCCTGCCGTGCGCCGTCGGCCGCCGGAGGTCCCCAATGGTCGACCCGCATGACGTCCAGGGTCGAGCCGACGAAGGTGCGGACGAAGTCCGGCAGGTCGTCGGCGGCGAGCTTGCGGGTCGTGGTGATCGTGGCGCCGTCGCCGGCCGGCTCGATGTCGACGCTGTGGTCGAGGGCGCCGGTGGCGGTGCACACCTCGTTCTGGAACTGCGGGTCGACCAGCATCGCGTAGACCACCTCGGGGGCGGCGTCGTAGCGGATCTCGGCGGTGAACTGCACGGTGACTCCTGAGCACGTCGGGACACTGCGGACCTGGCGGGGCGATCGATGCGCGGCCCACCGTACGACGACCCGCGGGGTTCGCCCAGCCGTCCGCGGGTCGCGTGCGGCGCAGCGGTAGGGTCGATGGTGGTACGCAACGGAGCGTGCCCGAGGTCACGACGAAGGTCACGGGAGTCATGGCGCACTCGCCTGCGGGGTCCAGGTCGCAGCTGCTGGAGAAGGCGGCGGCGTTGGTCGATCGGCCGCTCCAGGAGGCGATCGGGCCTTACCTGGCCCGCTACTACCGGCACGTGTCGGACGAGGACCTGCTCGCCCGCCGTCCCGAGGACCTCATCGGGGCCGCCACGAGCCACCAGGACCTCGGTCGCAACCGTCCGGTGGGCACGGCCAACGTCCGGGTCTTCACCCCGACGGTCGAGGAGCACGGCTGGTCGACCGGGCACACCGTCGTCGAGATCGTGACCGACGACATGCCGTTCCTGGTCGACTCGGTGACGGCGGAGCTGTCGCGGGCCGGCCGCGCCATCCACCTGGTCGTGCACCCCGTGCTCATCGTGCGTCGCGACGCCGCAGGGCAGCTCAAGGAGCTGGTCGAGGGCGTCCAGCCCGGCAGCGAGCTCCCCTACGACTGCGCCCGCGAGTCCTGGATGCACCTCGAGATCGACCGCGAGACCGGCTCGGCCGACCTCGAGCGGCTCACCAACGACCTGCGCAGCGTGCTCGACGACGTCCGCAACGCGGTCGAGGACTGGCAGAAGATGCGCGACCGCGCGCAGCAGCTGGCCGACGAGCTGGGCGAGGAGCCGCCGCCCGGCCTGCCGCAGGAGGAGGTGGACGAGGCCCGTCGCCTGCTCGCCTGGCTCGCCGACGCCAACTTCACCTTCCTGGGCTACCGCGAGTACGCGCTCGAGACCGATGAAGGCGAGGAGTCGCTGCGGGCGGTGTCCGGCACCGGGCTCGGGGTGCTGCGCTACGACCAGAAGGTCTCCGACAGCTTCGGTCGGCTGCCGGCCGCGGTGCGCTCGCGCGCCCACGCGCCGCAGGTGCTGATCCTCACCAAGGCGAACTCCCGCTCGACCGTGCACCGACCGGCGTACCTCGACTACGTCGGCGTCAAGAAGTTCGGCCCCGACGGCGCGGTGGTCGGCGAGCGCCGCTTCCTCGGCCTGTTCACCTCGGCGGCGTACACCGAGTCGGTCACCCGCGTGCCGGTGATCGACTCCAAGGTCGCGGCCGTGCTCCAGCGGTCCGGGTTCTCGGCCGAGAGCCACAGCGGCAAGGACCTGCTCGAGATCCTCGAGACTTACCCGCGCGATGAGCTCTTCCAGACCGACGTCAACGACCTGTACGACATCTCCATCAGCGTGCTGCACCTGCAGGAGCGCCGCCGCACCCGGCTGTTCCTGCGCCGCGACGACTACGGCCGCTACATGTCGTGCCTGATCTACCTCCCGCGCGACCGCTACACCACGCAGATGCGGCTGCGGATGGAGGAGATCCTGCGCGAGGCCTTCGACGGCGAGAGCGTCGACTACACGACGCGCGTCTCGGAGTCGGTGCTGGCACGTCTGCACTTCGTCGTGCGGGTGCCGCGCGGCGCCGCGATCCCGGACGTCGACGTCCAGGCCCTCGAGGACCGGCTGGTCGAGGCCACCCGTACCTGGGACGAGGACTTCGCCGATGCACTGCGTGCGGACGTCGGTGAGGAGGAGGCAGCCCGGCTGATCGCCCAGTACGGCAAGTCGTTCCCCGAGGCGTTCAAGGAGGACTTCCCGGCGCGCGTGGCGGTGGCCGACCTGCGGCACGTCGTTGCGGTGACCGAGCGCGCGGACGACGCCGCCGCCGACGAGCCGCGGATGAACCTCTACCAGGAGCCGGGGAGACCGGCTGACGAGCGGCGGTTCAAGTTCTATCGGCACGACCCGCTGTCGCTGACCCGGGTGCTGCCGGTGTTCAGCCACCTCGGGGTCGAGGTCGTCGACGAGCGGCCCTACGAGCTCGACCTCGCCGACGGCCGGCAGGTGCACGTCTACGACTTCGGCCTGCGCTACGTCAGCGCCGGGCAGGCCGACGGCTGGGCGCGCGAGCAGGCCGAGCTGGCCCGGTCGATGTTCCAGGACGCGTTCGCCGCCGTGTGGTCGGGGCGCGCCGAGAGCGACGGCTTCAACGGCCTGGTGCTGGGTGCCGGCCTCACCTGGCGACAGGTGATCGTGCTGCGCGCCTACACCAAGTACCTGCGCCAGGCCGGCCTCACCTTCAGCCAGGAGTACGTCGAGACGTGTCTGCTCGCGAACGTGGGCATCGCCCGCCTCCTGGTGCGCCTGTTCGAGGCGCGCTTCGACCCTGACCACTTCGGGGTCACGGCTGACGCCGACGCGCGCCGCGAGACGTGTTCGGCGCTGATCGAGGAGGTCACCGGCTCGCTGGACGACGTCGCCAGCCTCGACCACGACCGCATCCTGCGTGCGCTGCTGGGCGTCGTCCGGGCGACGTTGCGCACCAGCTACTTCCAGACCGACGAGCACGGCGCGCCGCGCAGCTATGTGGCGTTCAAGGTCGACCCGCACGAGGTGCCCGACCTGCCGGAGCCGCGACCGGCGTTCGAGATGTGGGTGTACTCGCCGCGCGTCGAGGGCGTGCACCTGCGATTCGGCGCGGTCGCACGTGGTGGCCTGCGGTGGAGCGACCGCCGCGAGGACTTCCGCACCGAGGTGCTCGGACTGGTCAAGGCGCAGACGGTGAAGAACGCCGTCATCGTGCCGACCGGCGCGAAGGGCGGGTTCGTCGCCAAGCAGCTGCCCGACCCCAGCGACCGCGAGGCCTTCATGGCCGAGGGCATCGCGTCGTACCGCACGTTCATCTCAGCGCTGCTCGACGTCACCGACAACATCGTGGGCACCGGATCGGCGGCCAAGGTCGTTCCGCCGCAACGCGTTGTGCGGCACGACAGTGACGACACCTACCTGGTGGTGGCGGCCGACAAGGGCACCGCGACCTTCAGCGACATCGCGAACGCAGTTGCGCTCGAGTACGGCTTCTGGCTCGGCGACGCGTTCGCCTCCGGCGGCTCGGCAGGCTACGACCACAAGGCGATGGGCATCACGGCCCGCGGCGCCTGGGAGTCGGTCAAGCGGCACTTCCGCGAGCTCGACCTCGACACGCAGGCAGAGGACTTCACCGTCGTCGGCGTCGGCGACATGAGCGGTGACGTCTTCGGCAACGGGATGCTGCTCTCCGAGCACATCCGGCTCGTCGCGGCGTTCGACCACCGGCATGTCTTCGTCGACCCCTCGCCCGACGCGGCTACCTCGTACGCCGAGCGGCGCCGGCTGTTCGACCTGCCACGCTCGTCATGGGACGACTACGACCGTTCGCTGATCAGCTCCGGGGGTGGCATCTGGCCCCGGTCGGCGAAGTCGATCCCGGTCAGTGCCGAAGCGGCCGTGGCGCTCGGGATCGGCAAGCAGGGGACGTCGATGACGCCGGCCGACCTGATGCAGGCGATCCTGTCCGCGCCGGTCGACCTGTTGTGGAACGGCGGGATCGGCACCTACGTGAAAGCCTCGACCGAGTCCAACGCGGACGTCGGCGACCGGGCGAACGACTCGATCCGGGTGGGCGGCAACGAGCTGCGCGTGAAGGTCGTCGGGGAGGGCGGCAACCTCGGCTTGACCCAGCTGGGCCGGATCGAGGCGGCGCTGCACGGCGTGCGGGTCAACACCGACGCCATCGACAACTCGGCCGGGGTCGACACCTCGGACTACGAGGTCAACATCAAGATCATGCTCAACGCGGTGGTGGCCGACGGTGACCTGACCACCAAGCAGCGCAACGCCTTGCTGGCCGAGATGACTGACGACGTGGCGAGGCTGGTGCTGCGCGACAACTACGAGCAGAACGTGCTGCTCGGCAACGCGCGCGAACAGGCGCACCCGATGCTGCCGGTGCACCAGCGGCTGATCCGCTCGCTGGTCAAGCGCGGAGCGCTCAACCGGGCGCTGGAGTTCCTGCCCAACGACGCCACCATCGCGCGGCGACGCGATGAGGGCCTGGGGCTGACCTCGCCGGAGTTCTCGGTGCTGGTGGCCTACTCCAAGATCACCCTGGCCGACGACCTGCTGGCCTCCAGCCTGCCCGACGACCCGTGGTTCACCTCGACGTTGCGGGCGTACTTCCCGCCCGAGCTCGTCGAGCGGTACGGCGACCGGCTCACCCAGCACCCGCTGCGCCGCGAGATCGTCACCAACGCGCTGGTCAACAACATGGTCAACCGGGGTGGCATCACGTTCGCGTTCCGGGTGCAGGAGGAGACAGCGGCCACCGCGGTGCAGGTCGCTGAGGCGTACGTCGTCGCGCGCGAGGTGTTCGACCTGCACGGTTTCGTGGCGCGGGTCGAGGCGCTCGACAACCAGGTGCCGACGAAAGCCCAGACCGCGCTGTACCTCGAGCTGCGGCGGCTCATGGACCGGGCGGTGCGCTGGCTGCTGCAGACCCGTCCGGCGATCACCGACATCGCGGCCGAGATCGAGCGGTACTCCTCGGTGGTCGACGTGCTGCGTCCCCAGGTGCCCGGCCTGCTGGTCGGTGCCGAGCAACGGCGGCTGCACCGGCGCACCAAGGAGCTCGAGAAGGTCGGCGTGCCGGAGGAGCTTGCTGCCGACACCGCCTCGCTGCTCGACCTCTACTCGTTGCTCGACATCTGCGAGATCGGCTACCGCACCAGCACGGCGCACGAGAAGGTCGCGCCGCTGTACTTCCTGCTCTCCGAGCGGTTCCAGGTCGACACCATGCTGGGGCTGATCACCGCGCTGCCGCGCGACGACCGGTGGGACGCGTTGGCGCGAGCGGCGCTGCGGTACGACCTGTACGCCGCGCTCGAGCAGCTGACGATGTCGGTGCTGTCGAGCTCGGATCCCGGCGACGACCCGGCGACGAGGATCGCCCACTGGGAGCGCTCGAACCACGAGTCGCTCGCGCGGGTTCGCGAGATGGTCAGCGAGGTCAGCCACCTCGACCGCACCGGGATTGCGGCGCTCTCGGTGGCGTTGCGCGGCTTGCGTGGCGTGGTGCGCAGCAACGCCGCCGGCTGAGGCGGCTCGTCCGGCCGGTCAGTGGTGGCTCGGGCTGCTGGCCTGCAGCCCGATCACCCCGACGACGATGACCGCGATCCAGAACGCCTTCGTCCAGGTGGCCGACTCACCGAACAGCCAGATCCCCAGCAGCGCAACGGCTGCGGTGCCCACCGCCGACCAGATGGCGTAGGCCACGCCGACCTCGAGCGTGCGCAACGCCTTGGCCAGCAGGCCGAAGCTCGCGACGTACCCGATGACGACGATGGTGGCCGGCCACAGCCGGGTCATCCCGTCGCTGGCCTTCAGTGCGACCGTCGCGGCGATCTCGGTGCCGATCGCCAGGCCGAGCAGCAGCCAGGGCACGTCAGCTGCCGGCCGGGAGCGACCACGGCCACATCTCTCGCAGCGCGTCAGCCAGCTGCGGCAGCAGCGACGGCGGCTGCTCGACGTCCTCGATCCCGAGGCTGAGCTGCAGGTGCAGAGCGCTGGCCACGGCCACCACGTTGAAGGTCACCGGGCCCACCGGGCCGGGCGCCGCGGTCCGCCAGGCGCGGGCCAGCTCGTTGACGACCCGCGTCCGGTCGTCGTCCGTCACCTCGGGGCGCGACAGCAGCCGGGCCAGGGTGTAGGCGATCCGCGTCTCTTCGCTCTGCACCATGCGGTACGTGGTCGGCCGGTAGAGCCGTTGCAGCACCGCGTCCAGCAGCGCGGTGACGACGGCGGCGTCGGCGTGCCGGGACATCCCCAGCTCGTCGACGGCGTCCGAGCCGTGGGCCAGCGCGTGCAGCCAGCCGCGTTCGGCGTCGTACCCCTCCAGCTCGTCCTCCGCCAGCCACCACCTCACCAGGGCATGTCGGGCTTCGTCGACGTCCGTTCGGTCCAGCTCGTGGGTCTGCCCGTCGCGGCCGATGACGACGGCGACGAGTAGCGGACCGAAGGCCCGGGCGTGCACGTGCTCGTCGTCGTACAGCTCGGCCGCCGCCCGCAGCAGCTCGCCCAGGTGGCCGTCCGCATCTCCCTCGAGGACCGCCTGCCCGAGCGACGACATCGCACCCTCGTCGCGGACGACGGGGTCGGGTGAGCGCAGGTCTCGCACGGACTGCTGGACGGCGGTGGGCAGCATGGTGTCGTTCGCGGTCATGCGGGCCATCCTGGCGCACCGGTGTCCGGTCGTCCTGCGTAGGCTCGGGCCCGTGCCCTCGCTCACCGAACTCGTGCACGAGCGCACCGACCTCGGTGACGCCGACGTCGAGTGGCTGCGGCTGCTGGTGGGCGACTGGCAGCTGCTGTCGGACCTGTCGTTCGCCGACCTCGTTTTGTGGGTGGCGGTGCCAGACGGCTGGCTGTCGGTCGCACATGTGCGGCCCACCACCGGCGCGACCGCGTTCGTCGACGACGCGGTGGGGATGGAGGTCGCCGCCGGACGACGCCCGCAGATCGACCGCGCGTTCGCCGAGCAGCGGATCTGCCGCGAGCGCGACCCGGACTGGCGCGACGACGTCCCGGTGCGGGAGGAGACCATCCCGGTCGTGCGCGAGGGACGCTCGGTGGGTGTGCTGTCGCGGCACACCAACCTGTCGACGATGCGCACGCCCAGCCGGCTCGAGCTGACCTATGTCGCGTGTGCGAACGCCTTGGCGCTCATGGTGTCCGAGGGCGGCTTCCCGGTGCTGGGCTCGCCGACCGGGCCGCGCCGCGGGGCACCGCGGGTCGGGGACGGGATGATTCGACTGGACGTCGAGGGGGTGGTGACGTTCGCCAGCCCGAACGCCGTCTCCGCCTTCCACCGGCTCGGGCACGACCGCGAGCTCGTGGGGCGCTCGCTCGCCGAAGTGACGACGCCGCTGCTGCGCGGTCGCGGTCAGGTCGACGAGGGTCTGCCGCTGGTGCTGACCGGCAAGGCGCCCTGGCGGGCCGACCTCGACGCGTCCGGTACGGCGCTGAGCGTTCGCGCGATCCCGCTCACCGTGGGCGGGCGGCGCGACGGCGCCCTGCTGCTGGTGCGCGACGTCACCGAGCTGCGCCGTCGCGAGCGACAGCTGATGAGCAAGGACGCGACGATCCGTGAGATCCACCACCGGGTGAAGAACAACCTCCAGACGGTCGCTGCGCTGCTGCGGTTGCAGGCGCGGCGGCTCGACGACCCGGCGGCCCGCACCGCCCTCGACCAAGCGGAGCGGCGGGTCGCGGCCATCGCGCTGGTGCACGAGACGCTGTCGACCGGGTTCGACGAGACGGTCGACTTCGACGCCGTCGCCCTGCGTGGGCTGTCGACGCTCGCCGAGGTGGCCCGGCCGGGTGGGGCGATCCGCACCGAGCACCAGGGCCGGTTCGGGCCGCTGCGCGCCGAGGACGCCACCTCGTTGTCGCTGGTGCTGACCGAGCTGGTGCACAACGCGGTCGAGCACGGGCTGGCCGGTCGCGACGGCGTGGTCACGGTCAGCGCCGAGCGGTCGGGAGAGGGCGACGCCGACCGGCTCGTGGTGCTGGTGAGCGACGACGGCGTCGGGTTGTCGGAGCACGGGCTGCAGACGGGCCTCGGCAGCCAGATCGTGCGGGCGCTCGTGGTCGAGCTCGGCGGCACGATCACGTGGTCGGCGCGGGAGGGCGGCGGGACCGACGTCCGGCTCGACCTGCGTCCGCGCCCGCTCGACAGCTGAGCTCCCCCCACCCCCGGCCCCGCCCCACTTGTGACGCGTTGTTGTTGTCTCCCGGCGCCGGGAGACAACAACAACGCGTCACAAGTGCCCGGGGGGAGAGGGGCGGGGTGCGCAGGGGTGGGGACGCGACGACGCCCCGGTCAGCCGACCGGGGCGTCGTGGGGGTGGGTTGGGGTCAGACGGCTCGGCGGGCCCGGGCGTTGCGGCGCTTGAGGGCGCGGCGCTCGTCCTCGGACAGGCCGCCCCACACGCCGGCGTCCTGACCGGACTCGAGCGCCCACTTCAGGCAGACGTCGGTGACGGGACAGCGACGGCACACGGCCTTCGCTTCCTCGATCTGCAGCAGGGCGGGTCCGGTGTTTCCAATCGGGAAGAACAGCTCGGGATCCTCGTCGAGGCAGGCAGCGCGGTGGCGCCAGTCCATCGGGATCGATCTCCTGTCGTTACGGGGTGCGAGAACGTGGGGGGTTCACGTTCAGGTGAGTCGGGTGGAGGTCGGCTACGGGTGCAAGCCAACCACGTGATCATCATCACCGCTCGCGGTCCGTTTGTGAAGGACTTCACGAGCGTGGCGTCAGATCAACGCCCGGTTCATCTGACGTGTTCCACCCTCACACCTCTCAGGCTCTGGGCACAAGGGGTATTCGTGACCATCCTGTGATAGACGGTGAGGCTTTCGTCACAGAGCGTCGACGATGCCGGGGACGGTGGTCACCGAGCGTCGCTCCCGCTGGGCTAGCGTGACGTCGTGCCCACCGCTGAGCCGCCCCACGACCGATCGCGCCAGGTCCCGGACGGCGACCCCGACCGCCCGCCGGACGTCGGCCGGGCGGGCTCGCCGGATCCGGTCGTCCCGGCGTCAGTGCTCCGCTGGCGGCGGATCGGCCTCGTGCTCGTCGGCATCGAGGCGGTCGCGCCGTTGGCCTTCGCCGGCTACGGCGTGCTGCAGCTGCTCACCGGGCAGGCGGTGGTGGCGCGCAACGAGGCGATGCTCAGCGGGCTGCTCGCGTTGGCCGGCGTGGGCTTGCTGCTCATCGCCCGTCGGGTGGGGCAGGGCCGCTCCGGGGTGCGCACGGCCTCCTTGCTCTGGCAGGTGCTGCTGGTGCTGGGGCTGGTGCCCTCGATGTGGCAGGGCGGTCAGCAGCCGCTCGCCGTCGCCGTGGTCGCGTTCACCGCGCTCACCGGCTACGCCACGGTGCGTGCGACGAGCGCCGACCCGCTGCTCAGCTGATGTCCGACAGCCCGCGCCGCAGGTCCTCGACGGTGCGGGCGAGCAGGCGTGACACGTGCATCTGCGAGATGCCCAGCTCCTCGGCGATCTCGCTCTGGCTCAGGCCTCGGAAGAACCGCAGCACCAGGATCCGCTTCTCGCGGGCGGGCAACCGGTGCAGCAGCGGACGAAGCGACTCACGGTCGACGACGTCCTCGAGCGCGGTGTCGTCGAAGGCCACCGCAGGGTTCACGACGTCGACCGGCGAGTCGAGCGAGACCGTGCTGTAGGCCTGCGCCGCCTCGAAGGCCTCCAGCGCAGACTCCTGGTCGACTCCGAGCCGCGCGCACAGCTCCTGCAGGGTGGGCGCCCGGCCGAGCTCCTGGGTGAGGATCCCGCGGGTCTGCTCCAGCCGGGTCTGCAGCTCCTGCAGGCGCCGGGGGACGCGCACCGCCCACGCGCGGTCGCGGAAGTAGCGCTTGATCTCGCCGAGGATGGTGGGGATCGCGTAGCTCGTCAGCTCGGTGCCCCGGCTCGGGTCGAACCGGTCGACAGCGACGATCAGGCCGATCGTGCCGACCTGCACCAGGTCGTCGAGGGGCTCGCCGAGGTTGCGGTAGCGGTGCGCCAGCGACCGCACGAGCGGGAGGTGCGCCTCGACCACCCGGTCGCGCAGCATCGCCCGGCGCGCGTCGCCCACCGGCAGCGACGACAGCTCGCACAGCGCGTCGCACACCGGCGAGCGCGTTCGGGCGTCGGCCGGGCTCAGCTCCACTGCGCCGCTCCGGCGCGCACGACCAGTCGGAGCCAGGTGCGCCGTCGGCCGTCCGGACCGTCCTCGTGCCCGCACTCCAGCGAGTCGACCAGGGCCGACAGCACCGCCCACGCGTACGCCGAGCTCTCGGGCAGGTCGACGTCCGGGCCGGTGACGTCGACGGTGAGGGCGGTGCGCTCGAGCGTGTAGACGCAGGTGATGTGCTGACCGCTGGGCTGGCCGGAGCCGTGGATGAGCAGGGTGCAGGCCTCGTCGATGGCGATCCGCAGGTCCTCGATGCGGTCGAGCGTGAGGTCGAGGCGGGCGGCGAGGCCCGCCGTGGCGGTGCGGACGACGGCCACGTAGGCGGCATCGGCAGGCACCTCGAGCTCGACGACGTCGGCCGTCGGGACGGCGGCGGGGGAGGCGCTCATGGCGTGCCGACCGGTCCGCGACGGCAAGGCGTGCGGAGCGGCGACCACGAGGCGGTCACGGGCACGGCTCCATCCTGACCGTCCGCGGGCGGCGCGTCTACGCGAACGGCCAGGTCCGGGCCGTCCGGCGCGCTCACGGTGCCCGTTCCGCGAGGTTGGCGAGGTGGTCGTCGGTGAGCCGGTAGATCGTCCAGCCGTCCTGCGGCACCGCGCCGAGCGAGCGGTAGAAGCCGATCGACGGCTCGTTCCAGTCGAGCACCCACCACTCCAGCCGGGGGTACCCGCGCTCGCGGCAGAGCTGTGCGAGCCGGGCGAGCAGTGCCGTGCCGGCGCCACCGCCACGGTGGTCGGGCTGCACGAAGAGGTCCTCCAGCCAGATGCCGTGCCGGCCGGTCCAGGTCGAGAAGGTGACGTACCAGACCGCCATCCCGATCACGGCCGTCGTGCCGGTGCCGTCGGTGAGCTCGGCCACGAGGGCGTGGCTGCGGGCAGCCGCCGGATCGTCCGGGAAGAGCGCGGCACGCAGGCTCGCCTCGGTGGCGGCCACCTGGTGCAGCTCGCGCTCGTAGTCGGCGAGCTCGCGGATCAGCCGCAGGATCTGCGGGACGTCGTCCGGAGTGGCCTCGCGGACCTGTGGGTTTGCTGCGCGGGAGGCCATGCCCAGACGCTAGCCGCTGCTCATGCGGTGCGCGGCGGCAGTGCCACCTGGACGGGGGTCGCGGTGCCGCGGACGACGAGCAGGCCGCGCCCGGGTAGCCGAACGTCCGGCGGTTCGGCTCGGACCCCGAACGGCTCGCCGTCGTGCGGGCTGCCCGGCTGCAACAGCACGCCGGCGCGCGCACGGCGCACCGCGGCGGCCACGCCGGTGACCGACCCCGCGAGGTACGTCGTGGTCGTGGCGACCACGAGGGGTGCACCGGCCGCCGATTGGCTGAGCTGGAGCAGCAACGACTCCATCTCACTGTGCTGCAACAGGTCTGCGTCGTCGACGAGCAGGTGTGTCGCGGGCGAGTGTGCGAACAGTTCGGCCACGCTCTGCGGGTTGTCGGCGGGCAGCCGCGCCCACGGGCCGACGTCCAGCGGGGAGGCTGCGGGGGTGAGGACCGCGACGGGGAGACCGGCTTCGTGCAGTTGGCTCGCGACGGTGAGCAGGGTCGTGGACCGCCCGCTGCCCGGTGGCCCGGCCACCGCCAGCAGCGGGACGTCGGCGAGCCACAGCCGCAGGGCGCTCGCGTCGTCGCCTCCCGCGCCGATCGTGACCGCCGTTGAGCCGTCGTGCGCGGGGGGTGGCCCGAGGTCGGCGACCGTCAGCCGTGGCGGCAGGTCGCGCAGCCGGACCAGCGTGCCCGGTGGGTCCCACCATGGCGCGCCCGTTGGCCCGGCGAGCTCGTCCGGCGTTCCGGGCCAACCGATCTGGACCTCGTGGCCGGATGGCAGGTGGACGGCGCGGCCCGGCGGTTGGTGCCGCAGGCCGACCCCGGCCGGGGCGCCTGCGAGCAGCAGGTCGGTCGGGTCGGTGCTGCGCAGCATCAGGCGCTCACCCACCAGGCTGGCGAGTCGCGACAGCAGCAGCGCGCGTCCGCCGGTGACCACCAGCCGGAGCCCGCTCGACTCGCCGTCGCGCACGAGGGCCAGCAGGTCGTCGAGGCCCTGGCCGTGGTCGACCCGGTCGAGCTCGCCGACGAGCGCGTCCCAGCCGTCGACGAGCAGGACCGTCGGGTGTCCGTCACCGCCGGTGCGGTGCTGGGCGGTCAGCCGGCGCACCAGATCGCCCACCCGGCGGGGCTGGTCGCCCGGTACGACGGTGCCGACCACTGGCAGCGGTGTCAGCACTCGGCTGAGCGCCCCACCGGCGGCATCGACGGCGTGCAGGTGGCAGGGCAGGCCCCGCTCGGCCAGCCCGGCGACGACGGCCAGCAGGGTGGTCGTCCTTCCGGTGCGTGAGGCGCCGCAGACGGCGAGGTGGGATCCGGAGCGGGGGCACCACGACAACACGCCCTGACGCCCGTGGCGCGGTCGGTCGACCAGCCCCAGCGGGATCGCCTCGGACTGCTGGGCGGGCAGCAGCTGCAGCGGGACCACGTCCGGCAAGGGCGGCAGCCAGGGACTCGGGGGCGGGGCTGCGCCGAGCCGCTCGGCAGCCGCCCGCACCGTGCCCGCCACCGCCGCCAGCTCGTCGCGAGCCGGCCCGGCCTCCAGCGGCTGGTCGGCGCGGGTCACGACGACGCGGTCGGGCTCGCGGTCGTGGGGGACGCCGGACGCAAGAGCCACCTGCACCGTCTGCAGCGGCCCGCCGCCAGTGCGCAGCAGGGCACGGCCGGGCAGGTGCGCCGGAATCGCCGCCGCGTCGGCCGCGTCAAGGACGTCGTGCGAGTCGGCCCGGTCGCGCACCCGCAGGCAGATCCGCAGGTTGACGTTGGCCTTGATGTCGGCGGTGACCACGCCGGCCGGTCGCTGGGTGGCGAGCACCAGGTGCACCCCGAGCGAGCGCCCGACGGCGGCCAGCCGGACCAGCCCGTCGACGAACTCGGGCAGCTCGTTCGCGAGCACCCGGAACTCGTCGATCACCAGCACCAGCCGTGGCAGGCGGGTGGTCACCGCGCCGGAGTCGATGAGCCGTTGGTAGGCGGCGACGTCAGGCACCCCGGCTGCGGAGAGCACGCGCTCGCGGCGGGTGAGCTCAGCCTGCAACGACGTCAGCGCGCGGGCGGCCAGGTGGTCGTCGAGGTCGGTGACGACGCCGAGGACGTGCGGGAGTGCGGTGCAGCCCTGGAAGGCCGCCCCTCCCTTGTAGTCGACCAGGACGAAGCTGAGCTCGTCCGGCCGGTTCACCAGGGCCAGCGAGGTGACCAGGGTCTGCAGCAGCTCGGACTTGCCCGAGCCGGTGGTGCCCGCCACCAGAGCGTGCGGGCCGTCGGCGACGAGGTCGATGGTGGCCGGACCCTCTGGCCCGGCACCGAGGGTCGCGACGGTCGAGCGGGGGACGCGCCGCCAGCGCCGGGCCAGCTCGGCAGCGGTGAGGTCGTACAGGGCGAGCAGGCTCGGCAGCCCGACGGCAGCGGGCAACGCCTGGACTCCGGCCGCCGCCGCCTCACGCAGGGGCGCGAGCGCCCTGGCGACCTGCTCGGCCCACCCGGCACCCACCCCGTCTGCGGCCAGGTCGTCGACCAGCGCCTGCTGGGGCAGGCTCAGGGACGACGGCCCCGAGCCGGCGACGGCGACCACCGCGCCGCAGGTTCCGGGCAGCGACGAGAGGTCGTCGTCGGCGCAGACCAGGTGAACGCCAACCGCCGCTCCCGAGGCGGAGATCGCCGACAGGGCGCGCTGCGACGCCCGACCGTCGGGCTCGTCGACGCCGTCGAGCAGGACGACGATCGGCACCTCCCGCTGCCCGGCGCCGTCCGACCGACGGCGCACCTCGGCGTCGAGCTCGTCCAGGCCGACGTCGAGGCGGTGCGGGAGCCAGCGGGTCCACGACCACACCTCCCGGTCGCCGACCACGACCACCTGCAGGGCGTTCGGGCTCGCGCGGACGCACAGCTGGGCCAGCAGGTAGCGGGCCAGCGCCGTCCGTCGGGTGCGGTCACCGGTGAGGGCAAGGTGACCGACCTGGTCGAGCCGCAGCGTGACCGGAGCGTCGGCGAGGTGCGCCGGCTGGCTGTCGGCGGCCTCGACACGAGTGCCGGCGGTCCGACGCGCCGACCCGAGGGTGACCTCGAGCAGGCCGGGATCGTCGCGTCCCCGTTCCCACAGGTGGCGCGCGGGGCGGGTGGCCGCGTGCAACAGCTCGGCCGCATCACCACTGCAGCGGCGCTGGTGGGCGAGCTCGGCGGCCAGCGCGACCTCGAGCCGGCGGGACGCCGCCTCGTCGTCGGACCGCCACCGCTGGTGCGCCCGGCGGGAGGTCCTGCGTCGTCCCAACCGGTCGCCGACCGCACCGGCACCGGCCGTGACCGGGCCGAGCAGGCCGAACGCGAGGTAGCTCGGTTGCCGGGTCAGCCAGGCCAGCGGCACACACAGCAGCATCGGGACGACGATCGCCACCCACGGCGGCCGGGCGGCCGGCGGTGGCTCGGGTGCTGGCGGTCGGCGGACGACCACGTCAGGCGCGGTGGCCTGCTGGCGCGGGCTCCGGTTGACGACGACGTGGCCCCGGCCATCGGGCCGGGCCGCCGCAGGCGGTGCGTCGAGCAGGCGGACGACGATCGTCGTCGCCCCTAGCCGCAGGCGCTGGCCGGGCCGCAGTGCAGCGCCCGCGGCGGGGACCGGCACGCCGTCGACGGTCGAGCCGTTCGTCGAGCCGAGGTCATGCACGGTGAGACCGTCGGCGGCCACGGTGATCGCCGCGTGCCGCCGCGACAGGGAGGCGTCGTCCAGGCCGATGGCGGCGTGCTCGGCGCGGCCGATGGTGTGGCGACCAGCGGCGAGCGGCACCACGTGCCCGGCGTCCGGACCGGCCACGACGCAGGCGTGAAGGGGTGCTGTGGGCGCGGCGCTCACGACGTCGTTCGCCGTCTCCGGCCCGGGCAGCGCGACCAGCACGGCGCCCTCGACGAGCGGAGGCAGGCCGAGCACGGCCCCGGGAGCCAGCACCCGCCCGTCGGCCAGCAGGCTGACTGGAGCACCGAATCCCGCGGCGCCCGCCATCGCATCGACGGCGTCGACCAAGGTCGCGCCGGGCGGCGCGTGAACGGCCAGGTCGACGGCGCCGGCCGGGTCGGTGCCGTCGATCACGGTGCAGCGCCAGGGATCCACCGGACCATCCTGGCCAAGTCCGCACCGACCTCGCTCGCGTCATCCACAGGCGCCCTTGCCTGCGGCCGGCGATCGGGAAGGCGGCCTGGGTCAGCGGTCGACGAGTCCGTGCTCGTAGGCGTAGATCACCGCGTGGACGCGGTCCCGGACCTCCAGCTTCATCAGCACCCGGCTCACATGAGTCTTGACCGTCGTCTCGGACACGACGAAGGCTTCGGCTATCTCGACGTTGGTCAGGCCTCGCGCGATCAGCTCGAGCGTCTCGCGCTCGCGCTGGGTGAGGGACGCCAGCCGGGCGTCGTCGGCCTGGGTGCCGGACGGGCGGTGGTTGAGGAACGACTCGATCATCCGGCGGGTGATGGTCGGTGCCAGCAAGGACTCGCCCGCGTGGACGGCGTGGATGCCCGCCACGAGCAGCTCAGGCTGGATGTCCTTGAGCAGGAAGCCGCTGGCTCCGGCCTGGAGGGCGTCGTAGACGTAGTCGTCCATGTCGAAGGTGGTCAACATGATGACCTTGGCGTGAGATCGGGCAGCGGCGGTGAGCCGGCGGGTGGCCTCGACACCGTCGACGTTCGGCATCCGGACGTCCATGAGGACGACGTCTGGGGTGAGCTCGTCGGCGAGGGCCACTGCCTCCAGCCCGTCCGCGGCCTCGCCGACGACCTCGAGGTCGGGTTCGATCTCGAGCACCATCCGGAACCCGCGCCGGACGAGCGCCTGGTCGTCGGCGATCAGCACTCGGGTGACCGAGTCCGGCGCGTTCGTGGTCATGCCGAGGCCAGTGGCAGCGTGGCGAGCAGCTCGAACCCGCCGTGCGGACGTGGTCGGGCGGTCAGCTCGCCGCCGTAGACGGCGACGCGCTCGCGAAGGCCGAGAAGGCCGTGGCCTGCCTCGGCACCGGGCTCGACTCGTCGTCCGTCGTCGCGGATCGCGAGCTCGAGGTGCGCTGCGGCGTAACCGATCGACACCTCCGCGCGGGTGGGTGAGACGGCATGCCGCAGGGCGTTGGTCAGTGCTTCCTGCACGAGCCGGTAGGCGGTCAGGTCGAGACCCGGCGCAAGGGGCTGTACCGGTCCGGTGACCGCCACGTCGACGTGCAGGCCGGCGCGTTGGAACTGTTCGACGAGTCGGGCCAGCTGGGCGAGGCCGGGCGCGGGTTCGCGGTCGGCGGTCTCGTGGCTCTGGCGCAGCACCCCGACCATGCGGCGCATCTCGGCCAGGGCCTGGCGCCCGGTCGTCTCCACCGTCTCCAGGGCCTCGCGCTCAGAGGCCTGGTCGTCCCTGAGCCTGCGTCGGACGGCGGAGGTCTGCACGGTCATGATGCTGACGCTGTGCCCGATGACGTCGTGCAGCTCCCGCGCGATGCGGTTGCGTTCCTCGTTGACCGCCTGGGTGGCCAGGTCCTGGCGTCGCAGCCGTCGCTGCTCGGCGGCCAGGACGCGGCTGCGCACGAGGGCACCGGCCAGCCATGCGATGACCCAGGGCGACCACCACGCCGCCTGGCTGAAGCGCTCCGCAGTGCTCTGCGGCACCGGGTCGAACGTGTTCCAGGCGAGGCCGAGGAGCAGGAGCAAAGCGGCGCCCCACCAGGCCGGTCTGCGGCGCTCCCATCGAGCGACGCTGTAGGCCGCCACCATCGGTGGCACGGCCACACCGAACCCCTCCGGCGACCCGACGGCGACGAACTCTGCGACGTAGATCGCGACCATCCCCGCGAGGACCCCGGCCGGATAGACCCGGCGGCCCAGCAGCAACAGCGCCCCCAGTCCGTAGCCGAGCGCTTGCACCCAGTGCGGGCCCACGCGGTGGGTGGCACCGGCGCCGGTCCACACCTCGAGCTGTCCGAGGATGAGGACGGTGCCGGCCACCAGGACGTCGAACAGCACACCGCGCCGGGTCACGGAACGACGCTAGCGCCGGGGCAGACGACGTGACGTCATTCCTGCGAACGATTCGCTCCTCCGCCTGCCGGACGAGCCGCGGTCGTCTCGCCCGCCCTTGCGATCTCGTCAGCGGGACCGACGCGGGGGACAGCTGCGCAGACCTAGCGTCGCAACGTCGAACCGGCAGCGGCGAGCAGGCGGCTGTCGCTGACCCACCACAGGAGGACACCATGCTCACTCGACGCACGGCCGGAGCCGCACTGCTGATCTATGGCTTGGCGACCTTCGCCGCCAACGCCCTGAGCGCTGCGCCCGGTGGCCAGTACGAGCCGGGAGGCGTGGCCGGCTACATCGACCCCGGACACTTCCCGATCGCCTTTGCCGCCGCCTACCTCGGCTGCCTCGGCGCCGTGGCGGTGCTGCCGTTCGCGCTGGGGATTCGTCGCGAGCTCGGGCGGTTCGGTGAACTCGCCTGGGGGCTGGGCGTCGCCGCAGCCACCACTGGCGTGATCGGCTGGTTCATCAGCGCAGGAGTGGATGTCGCGATGGCCGAAGGCGGCTCAACCGTCACGGCCGGAGTCGAGCCTCCGGTCGTCTACACGCTCACCGAGATCGGCAACCTCGTCAGCTGGTGCGCGCCGGCCCTGTTCGTGGGTCTCATCGCGATGCTCCTGTCGCGGGTGACCACGCTGCCCCGCTGGCTGCGGGTCCTGTCCGCCGTCGCCGGCGTGTGCGGCGTCCTCGCACCCTTCTTCTTCACGTTCTTCCTCTACCTGCTGTGGACGCTGGTTCTCGGCGTGACCCTGGTGGCACGACCGACGTCCCCAGCGATGCAGTCCCAGCCGTCCATCGTGTAGCGCCGGGACCCCGACGGCACCGTTCGTGAGAACGGCGCTGCCTCGATCTGTGGCAGCGTCACCCCGTCATTCGGCTGGCGTGCCGCCGAAGCCCACCTCGTTGCCGTCGGGGTCGCGGTAGATCACCTTGCGCACACCGTTGTCGTAGGTCTCGTGCGCCGCAGGCTCGATGCCGCGGGTGCCGATGTCATGCACCCGCTGATCGAGGTCGGGAACGAACAGCGTGTGGCGAGCATGGCCAGCCCGAGGGGGCAGCTCCTCGATGTACACGTAGCCGTGTTCGCCGACCTTCCAGACGGCCTCCGTCGGGTTGGGGAAGAACGCCGGCGCGGCGCCGAAAAGCCTTTCGTACCAGGCGAGCGCGGCCTGGTAGTCGCTCACGGGAACACCCGCGAAGAGGTCGATCTCCACGCCCTCAGGCTAGCGACCACGGCGCCTGCAGTGGGGTGACGCCCGCACTGGGGTCGCGTAGGTTGGCTGCTCGGCCGACCTTCGTGGCGCAGCCAGAGGAGCTCCGATGACGCGCGATCCCCACATCCCCGACGCGTTCGACGTCTACACGGTGGTCGTCCTGCGCCGGGCGGCCGACGCCCCGGACCTCACGGACGCGGAGCTCGACGCGCTGCAGGCGCGTCACCTCGCCTACCGCGCCGAGCTGGCGTGGCAGGGCGTGGTGGTGGTGAACGGCCCGTTCGACGCGCAGAGCGACGCGTCGTACCGCGGGATGTCGGTCTTCGCGTGCGATGCCGCCGAGGCGGCACGGCTGTCGGACGGCGACCCGTCCGTCGTGGCCGGACGGCTCACGTACGACGTGATGGAGTGGTGGGTGGGCGCCGGCTCGCTCGCCTTCCCGCTCAGCGACGGCCCGGTGGGCGACCGCCGTTCGATGCCCGACGGCTGACCGGCTGGGTCGGCGGCCGAGCCGGTGTCAACTGGCGCGCACCACGTGCGGCGCTGCGGGGTCTACTTCCCCAGCTGCGGGATGAAGACGGCGAGAAGGCTCGTCACCAGCGGGGCGAGGATGCTGCTGACCGCGACGGGAGACCGGAACAGCGAGCCATCGATGTCGAGGGAGGCGGACAGACGGCTGCGCGCCTCGGCCTGCTCGGCGGGCGCGGCGACGCTGGGCGGGTAGGCCCTGTCGAGCAGGGAGGTAGCGGTACGACGCCACGCGAACATCAGTGGCAGAACCGCGAGGGACAGCAGGACGGCGAAGAACGCGCCGTACGCCACCACGGCGACGGCAGGGAACGTGGCCTCTGCGACGAAGCGGGGGACCAGGGCGGCACGGAACGCGCCGGACAGGAGCACCGCGGCGAGCACGAGCCCAAGGAGCCTGGAGACGGCCTTCGAGATCAGCCGCCGCACCGACAGCAGTACCGCGAGCCGCACGTCGAGCTCTGCTCGAAGGGTCCCGTCCAGCAGCGGTGGCTGGTCGGCGCCGTCCCCGCTGTCCGCGGCCGTGGGCCGCCCTATGGCCCTGGGGGACGCCGCTTCCAGCCGCAGGCGTTCCTTGGCCAACAGGTCGTGGGACGACCAGACCAGGACGACCCAAGGGCCCGCGGCGACCACCCCCAGGACGAGCAGGCCTCGCGAGATGGCGTGCCAGGCCACGACGTCCACCGCAGGGCCGCCCTTTCCAACCAGCAAGAGGGCCGCGACGGCCACGCCCGCGAATCCGAGGTACCACCAGGCATAGCGACCTGTCGTGCGGGTGGTCAGCGTCTGGTCGCGATGCAAGGCCTCCTGGACCCCGGCCACAGCGGTCTCGGTGAACAGCACCACGGCGAGCGACGCAACCACGATCCACGCGCCGAAGGACGCGCTGTCCACGAGCTGCTGGTCGGTGCCGTCACCGAGCTGGGTCACCCATCTCAGCAGCGCCGCGGTCACGACCGCCCCGCCGAGGAAGGCCATGGTGATGAAGGCCGGGTCGAGGCTGCCGAGCAGGACGTCAACGGCCTTGGACCGGTGCTGTCGCGCCGCTGTCCCGGTAGCGTCCGCACCTTTGGGGAGCTCCACTGGTCTCACTCCAGCCTCGTCGCGTTGCAGGTGAGCGTAGGCGGCATTTCGTACCGAGCCAACCGGCTCCGGCCTGCTCGTCCCCAACTCCTCGACAGCCGACGGCGGAGGGACTGACCAGCCGGATGACGCCGGATCCAGCTGGTGAAGAGGCTCGTCGTCCACAGATTCGGGTGAGGGGGCTTACCCCGATATGTCCGATCTTCTACAGTGTCGGCCGACGGCACATCGGAGCCGGCGCGGGGGACGCGTCGGGGGGGCGACCGGGGGGGTGCGATGGCAGGGGGGACGACAGCACTGCGCCGTGTCGAGGCCGACGTCCGCGAGCTGGTGCGGCGGTCGGGGGTCGACCCGGTGCGCGACGGCCCCGAGGTCCGTCGGCTCGTCGAGGCGGCTGTCGACGACTACGAGGAGCGGGCCGTTACCGGGGCGCTGCCGCCGCTGGGTGACCGGGTGGCCGTGGTGCGCGGCGTCTGGGACGCGGTCGCGGGATTCGGTGCGCTGCAGCCGTTCCTGGACGACCCGACGGTCGAGGAGATCTGGATCAACGAGCCGTCCAAGGTGTTCGTGGCGCGCGACGGGGTCGCCGAGCTGACTCCGACGATTCTCACCGCGGCGGACGTCGCCGAGCTGGTCGAGCGGATGCTGAAGGTGTCCGGGCGCCGCGTCGACCTCTCGTCGCCGTTCGTCGACGCCACCCTGCCGGACGGATCGCGCCTGCACGTGGTCATCCCCGACGTCACGCGCGAGCACTGGGCGGTCAACATCCGCAAGTTCGTCGTCAAGGCCTCGCAGCTGTCAGACCTCGTCCGGCTCGGCACCCTCACCCGGCCCGCCGCGGCGTTCCTGACCGCGAGCGTCCGGGCCGGGCTCAACATCCTGGTCGCTGGCGGGACCCAGGCCGGTAAGACAACGCTGCTGAACTGCCTGGCTGGCGCGGTCGACCCGCGCGAGCGGATCATCACCTGCGAGGAGGTCTTCGAGCTGCAGGTCGCGGGGCGCGACGTGGTGGCGCTGCAGTGCCGGCAGCCGAGCCTCGAGGGTGCCGGCGAGATCCCGTTGCGGCGGCTGGTGAAGGAGTCGCTGCGGATGCGCCCTTCACGCATCATCGTCGGCGAGGTTCGCCAGGAGGAGAGCCTCGACATGCTGCTCGCGCTCAACAGCGGCCTACCGGGGATGTGCACCGTGCACGCCAACAGTGCGCGCGAGGCGATCACCAAGATGTGCACCCTGCCGCTGCTGGCCGGTGAGAACGTGGGCTCCCGGTTCGTGGTGCCGACCGTGGCGGCCAGCATCGACCTCGTCGTGCACATCGCGCTGTCAGCCGACGGCCGCCGGCGCGTCCGTGAGGTGGTGGCGGTGCCGGGGCGGGTGGAAGCGGACGTCGTCGAGACCGCCGACGTGTTCACCACCCGGGGCGGTGACCTGGTGCGAGCCGAGGGGTACCCGCCCCACCTTGAGCGGTTCGAGCGGGCCGGCATCGACGTCGCCGCCGTCCTGGCCGGCCAGCCGGACGACGTGGGAGCCGTCCGGTGAAGGAGCTGGGTGTTGGTCTCCTTCTGGGAGTGGGCCTGTTCTGCGTGTGGTGGTCGTGCTGGCCGGCCGCGGAGAGGCCGCCGCACGAGCGGCAGCGCAGCTGGCTCGCAGACGACCTCGAGCAGGCCGGCCTGACCGACGTCGGGCTGCGCGGCGTGGTTCTCACCAGTCTCGGCTGCGCGGCCGCCGCATTGGCACTGCTCGCGGTGACCACGCGGGTGCTCGCGATCGCGTGCTGCTTCGCCGTCATGGCCGGTGGCGCCCCCGTGACGCTGGTGCGTGCGCGGGCCCGCCGGCGGCGGGCGTTACTGCGCGACGTCTGGCCGGACGCCGTCGACAACCTGGCGTCGGCCGTCCGAGCCGGCCTGTCGTTGCCCGAGGCGCTGAGCCAGCTGTCGGTGCGCGGGCCGCTCGAGCTGCGACCGGCGTTCGCGGCGTTCGCCCAGGACTACCGCGCCTCCGGCCGCTTCTCGGATGCCCTGGATGCGCTCAAGGCCCGCCTCGCCGACCCGGTCGGCGACCGGATCGTGGAGTCGCTGCGCATCGCCCGCGAGGTCGGTGGCACCGACCTCGGGCGGCTGCTGCGCACGCTGTCGACGTTCCTGCGGCAGGACGCCCGCACCCGGTCCGAGCTCGAGGGCCGGCAGGGCTGGACGGTCAACGCGGCCAGGCTCGCCGTGGCCGCGCCGTGGGTGGTGCTGCTCCTCCTCGCGACCCGGCCGGAGTCGGTGGCCGCCTACGACAGTGCCGCTGGAGCCGGCGTGCTGGCCGGCGGCGCCGCGATCACGGCCGCGTCGTATCGGGTCATGCTCCGCATCGCGCGGCTGCCGGAAGAGCAGCGGGTGCTGCGATGACGCCCACCTGGTCCGGGCTGGTGCTCGGAGCTGTGTTCGGCGCTGGTCTGGCACTGGTGGTGCGCGGCCTGCCCTGGTTGCGTCGGCCCGACCTCGACGTCCGCATCGCCCCCTACGTGAGTGACGTCATACGGCCTAGCGGCCTGTTGAGCGCGGTGCACGGCAGCGCGCGCTCGGCGGCTGCCGTGCGGCTGCTCGATCCGGTCCTGCGTGACCTGGCCGGCCGCGTCGAGCGGCTGATGGGCGGGACCAGCTCGGTGCGCCGGCGGCTCGAGCGCGCGGGATCGACCCTCGAGGTCGAGGCGTTCCGTGCGCAGCAGGTGCTCTGGGGTGCTGCGGGTCTGGCCGCTGGCGGGGCCGTCGCCGGCGCTGCGTGGTCCGTCCGTCCGGGCACGCCAGTGCCGAGCGCCCTGCTGGTGCTGGTGACCGGCGTGGCGGGCGTCGCGGGCCGCGACTGGTGGCTGTCCCGGCAGGTCGCCCGCCGCGAGCAGGCCATGCTCGCGGAGTTCCCGACCATCGCCGAGATGCTCGCGCTGGCCGTTGGCGCTGGCGAGGGACCGGTCGGGGCGCTCGAGCGGGTGGCCCGGCTGAGCGCCGGCGAGCTGTCCGCCGAGCTGCGTCGCACCCTCGCCGACGCGCGAGCCGGCAGCGCGCTGGTGCCTGCGCTGCAAGGCCTCTCCGACCGCACTGGGCTGCTGCCGCTGGCGCGCTTCGTCGACGGCCTCGTCGTCGCGGTCGAACGCGGCACGCCGCTGGCCGAGGTGCTACGGGCCCAGGCGCAGGACGTCCGGCAGGTCGGTCAGCGGGCGCTGATGGATGCGGCCGGCCGCAAGGAGATCGCGATGATGGTGCCGGTGGTCTTCGGCGTCCTGCCGGTCACGGTGCTCTTCGCGGTCTTCCCCGGCTTCGCGTTCCTGCGGCTCGGGGTGTGACGACAGCGTGCCAACCGATGAGAGGACGACGATGACAGCTGTGCGATCGAGTGCGGTGCGGGCGCACCTGGCAGTGCGGCGTTGGGTGCAGCGCCACGGCGGCTCCGACCGTGGCGACGTCCCCGGCTGGGTGCTGGTCACCATGATGACGGCGGGCCTGGTCGCCGGCCTGTGGGCGATCGCCGGCGACGCGCTGAACACGCTGTTCCGGGACGCCGTCAGCGGTGTGTCGGCGCCCTGACGTGCTGGGCTGGGTCCGCTCGCGAAAGGCCTTGCCGGACAACGGTTCGGCGGTCGTCGACTTCGCCCTGGTCGGTGGGCTGGTGACAGTCGTGTTCCTCGCTGTGGTCCAGCTCGGCCTGGTGCTGCACGTACGCAACACCTTGACCGACTGCGCGTCCGAGGGTGCCCGGCTCGGGGCTCGCGCCGACCGGGAGCCGGCCGACGGCGTCGTCCGGGCTCGACAGCTGATCGCCGACGAGCTGACGGCCGGCTACGCAGCGCGCGTCTCCGCCGCCGAGGCGCGCGAGGTCGACCTGGGCGGGATGCGGGTCGTCGAGGTCACGGTCCGGGCGAACCTGCCCCTGGTGGGGCTGCTCGGCCCGTCCGGGTCGTTGACGGTCCGCGGCCATGCCTTCGCCGAGCATCAGTAGGGGGGCGTGCGATGACGGCCGCACACGAGCGGCGGCGCCTGACGCGCGATGACACGGGCAGCGCCGTCGTCGAGTTCATCGCGCTGGCGGTGTTGTTGCTCGTGCCGGTCGTCTATCTCGTGCTGACGCTGGGCAGGCTGCAAGCCGCTGCGCTCGCTGCCGAGGGCGCGGCCCGTGAGGCCGGACGGGCCTACGTCACGGCACAGGACGACGCTGAAGGCCGCGAGCGCGCACAAGCCGCCGCGGCCCTGGCCTTCGCCGACCAGGGGTTCGCCTCGGGCACGACCAGGTCGGTCGAGCTCGGGTGTGACCACCCGGACTGTCTGGTGCCGGACGGCCGCGTGCGCGTCCACTCGCGGCTGTTCGTCGACCTGCCCGGCGTGCCGCGGTTCCTCTCGCGAGCGGTACCCGCCCGGGTCGAGGTGACGGCGACGCACGTCGCAGCGGTCGACCGCTTCCGTACCCAGGCAGGGGGCCGTCGATGAGGTGGCGCCGCGACGACGGGCAGATCACCCTGCTGGTCCTGGGCTACGCGCTCATCGCGTTCTCGCTCGTGGCCGTGGTGGTGGATGTGACCGCCGTCCACCTCGCTCGCACCCAGCTGCAGGACGCCGCCGACGCCGCCGCGCTGGACGCCGCCGACGCGCTGCCCGGCGCGGTCTACGCCACCGGCATCACGGGCGAGGACGTGCCGCTGACGCCCGACGGCGTCCGGGGGCAGGCGGCCACCTACCTGGCGACGTACGACCCGCCGTCCCACCTCGAGCGGGTGCGGCTCGGGTCCGGCACCGGCACCGCCGACGGCCAGAGTGCGTCCGTCGAGCTGAGCGGCCGGGTCAGGCTGCCGATCGCCGCGGCGCTGGTGGCGAGCCTCAGCGGTGGGGTCGAGCTGACAGTGCGCTCGACGGCCGCGGCGAACCTTGAACCGTGACGGTGTGGCGGGACGCAGCTACGCCTACCGCTCAACGCAGCGGGTGCCCGTGTCGGGTAGACCACGGGCACCTGCTGATGGAGCGCTATCCGGCGTAGCAGTACGCAGTGTTGACGGGGGTCGACTTTGCGACGTAGAAGTTGGCCCAGGCGTCCTTGAAGTAGTCGCCGTAGCCGTGCCGGTACTGGATCCAACCGCCTGCGTGCGAGCTGTCGGCCACCCACTGCACCGTGGCGCCGGATCGGAAGTTCCCCGGCCCTGGGTAGCGGCTCAGGTAGCGAACATCGACGAACACCGTCCCGAAATGCCCGGACTGGCTGTTGCGCTCCATCCAGGAGCCGATCCAGACCGTCACCCACGCGCCGTTGACGAACTTCTCGAGCCAGGGCTGCCACAGGATGCGCTGGTAGCCGCCGATCACCGAGGTGTTGGGCGGCACGTAGGCCGGGGTGTCCGACACCCAGGGTGCGCCGACGTCGACGAGGTTTCGTGCGAACCCGGACGAGATGAACGGGTTGCAGATGGTTCCGCCATAGCTGAGCACGGGGCCTCGGGTACCACCCGTGCCAACGAGTACTGCCGCATTGGCCGGGGAGGCGCCCCACACGACAAGGGTGAGGGCGAGCGCGCCGGCCGAGGTGAGAACACGCTGGAGTCGCGTGCCCCTGTGAGTCCTTTTCGCGGATGCGGTCTGCATGTTCATGGCCGTGCCTCTCCACCTGTTGATGACCGGGAAAGCCGATGACCACAGGCTGGGCCCCTGCGCTGAAGCACTGCTGAAGCATTGCTGAAGGATGTTCTGCCCGCTGCCCACAGGGGTTCAGTGGGCCGGGTGGTCGGCCGATGCCTCAGGGGCCATCATGGTTGTCCCGATCCCCCGCCCGCAGAGTCATCCCGGGCGACGTTCTGAGGTTGTCGCTGTCATGTCCCGTCCCGAGTCCGTCCTCCGACCGCGCATCACCCGATCGACCCGACTCACCGACCGGCCTAGCGCCTGGCTGGCAACGCTGGCGCTGGCCGCTGCGGCGGTCCTCGGGGCGGCTCCTGGGTACGCCTCCGCGGCCGTGCCGGCCGGTCTCGCCGCGTCGGCATCCGTGACGACCTCGCTGACCCTGACATCGAGCCGGTCGCTGGTGTCGTACGGGTCCGCCGTGACGCTGACGGCGCGACTGCTGTCCGACTCGGAGCCGGTCGCCGGTGAGAACGTGCAGTTCCTGCGTCGGTCCGCGGGGTCGACCGCGCTGGTCTCCGCCGGTCAGGCCGTGACGGACGACGACGGCGTGGCCCGGCTTCAGGTCGTCCCGGCCTCCATCAGCTGGTACCAAGCGCGCCACGACGAGACGGCGTCAGGCGCGGCGATCGACTCGAGCAGCGAGCGGGTCGTCGTGCGGCACGCCGTGACCACTCGCTGGGGCGGCTCTGCGGCACCCGTCGGCTCGCGGCTCGCCGTCCGCGGCACGGTGCGTCCGGCCCGCACCGGCACGCCCGTGCGGGTCGAGCGCTACCAGTCCGGCCGCTGGCAGGTCGTGGCCCGCACCGCCACCACGGCCTCCGGCGCGTACGCCACCTCGGTGACGACGCGCTCGACGCGAGGCTTCTCGACCTATCGGGTGCTGGCCCCCTCCACGACAAGGCTGGTGTCGGGGACCGGCCCGAGCCTGCGGCTGGACAGCTACACGCCGCACACCTACGTCGTCCGGACGAAGGGCCACATCACGGTCTCGATGAGCACGTTCGCGGCGGCCGCGGCGGCGACCTACGCCGATCCGCGCGGCTGGCCGGCCGCCCACCACCGCTTCGCGCGGGTCGCGAAGGGTGGCTCGTTCACGCTGGTGATGAGCGAGGCGAGGTACCTGCCGTCGTTCTCGTCGGTGTGCTCGGCCCGCTACAGCTGCCGCGCCGGCCGGAACGTCGTGATCAACCAGGACCGGTGGCGTTCAGGCTCCGCGCCGTTCACCGGCACGCTGACGGCGTACCGGCAGATGGTGGTGAACCACGAGACCGGCCACTGGCTCGGCATGCAGCACCGGTACTGCTCGACCCGCGGCGCGTTGGCGCCGGTGATGCAGCAGCAGTCGAAGGGCCTTCAGGGCTGCCGACCCAACGCGTGGCCGCTGCCGTCCGAGCTCAGCGCCGTCGACTGACCCAGTACGGCGGCTGCGTCAGGGACGTCGGCCGAGAAAGCACAGCAGGCGGGTCTGCTCGTCGGCCTCGGGCGGCGGCTCGACCTCCGGGCCGAACGCGCCGGAGGAGCGCATCGCCTCGCCGTAGACCTTCATGTCATCCCACGCGCGGGCGATCTCGTCGGGCAGGATCGTCTCGTCGCCGCCGGTCGCGCGGGCCAGGTCCCAGCGGTGGGTCACCAGGTCGCCGCTGAGGAACTGGTCGACGGCCGCCTCGAAGGTCGAGGCGCCGAACATGCCCTCATAGGGGACGGCGGCCAGCTCGGGGTCGTCCAGGTGCGCGGCGATCTGCCCGGTGGCGTGCTCGAACGCGGCCAGCGGGTCGTCGTCCACCGACGGCCCCGGCTCGAGCTCGCGCCCGACCAGCTGTTCGAACATGCCCTGTGTGCCGACGACGTGCCCGACCACCCCGCGCGCGTCCCAGTCGGGGCAGGGCGAGGGGGAGTCCCACCGGTCGTCCGGGACCGCCCGGATCGTGTCCGCGAAGGCTGCGGCATTGCGGCGGTAGCGCTGCGAGATCTCAGTCATGGCCTCCAGGCTGGCCCTGGTCGCTCGCTTCGTCCACCCGAGTCTCCGCACTGCGGGCACTGGACGTCGTCCCCGACGCCGTGCGGGGACTCGCGAACGAGCCCCCGCACGGTGAGCCGGGCTACGGCGTGATCACGCTGACGTAGGCGTCGCTGTTGCCGAACTGCGAGGCGCAGTGCTCCGGCGGCGCAGGCTTGCTCCCGGGCTCGTGCGAGTACGGGTTCTGACCCAGGCGGGTCTGGATGCGGTCACCGAAGTCGCCCCGTACCGTCTCGGTGCCCGCGATGATCCGCTGGTACTGGTCGACCGCCGGGCAGCCCACCCCGTTGCGGGTGTCGGTGTAGATGAACCACGCCTTGGCATTGGTCGACGCGACCTGGTTGTAGTCACCCATGAACTGCCGCGCCAGGTTGTTCTGCGCGCTCACCGCCGGGTCGGTCGAGGCGGACGACACCTTGACCGGTGCGGACCAGCCGGCGCCCGAGGACTTCACGTACCAGCTGTCGATCGCGGCGTTGCCGGTGCCGAAGGTGTTCGGGTTGACCGTCTGCTGTGCCTGGTACCCGACGTCCACCCGTCCGTTCGGTGCGACGTCCATGCCCTGGTAGAAGGCATAGCCCTCCGCCGGCGTGCTCAGGGTCACCGGAGGCCCCCAGGTCGCGCCGCGGTCGGTCGAGGTGCTCACCACGAGCCGGCCACCACCCGCTGTCCTGGTGACCCAGGCGGTGTACACGGTCGACGACCCGATGCGCGGATCGGTCGCGATGGTCGGGAACGAGTTGGTGCGGAAGTTGGCGCCGGGGATCGGGTCGGCGATGTCTGCCACCGGACCGATCGTGATGGGCCTGGTCCAGCGGGCTCCGCCGTCCCGCGAGATCGCGACGACCTGGCTGAAACCCTGCTCGAACGCGACGTACACGCTGCCGTCCGGGCCGGTCACGACCGACGACCCCTGGCGCCCGTTGCCGGTGCCGTTGTTGCCGGCGGGAGACAGCTGCTTGGCTGCGCCGAACGACCTGCCGCCGTCCGTCGAGGAGACCACCATCACGGGCTCGCTCCCGTTGCCCGTGAAGGTCGAGGAGCGGAACTGGGTCCAGGACACGTACACCCGGCCGAAGAAGGGGCTCGCCGCATTGTCGTCGACGGTGATCCATTCCTTGTCGTTGAAGTTCACCGGGTTGTTCGGTGTCGCGATGACCGGGGCGCTCCAGGTCGCACCGTCGTCGTCGGAGTAGGCGACGGCGATGAACTCGGGAGCCTTGTTCGCCGGGTACGGCCCGACGTTGTCGAAGTAGGACGCCAGGGTCGCGTAGTAGGCGCGCGTGCCGTTGGCCCAGCTGAACTGGCCGTTGGCACCCGGTCGCGGCCCGTAGGCGATCACCGGGTCGCCGTCCGAGACCAGCCGCTGGCCGACGGGGAGGGCGGACCACGAGGCCTGGTCGTCGAGCAGGCCACGGTTGAGCCAGCTGGCTCCGCCGTCGGACGACGTGTAGATGCCCGAGGTGCCGACGTTGGGGAAGAACGAGCAGTCACTGGGAGCCGCGTTCGCCCCGCGGACCGGGCCGGGGCCGCAGGCAGGCTGACGCTGCTCGTCGTTGGACCCGGCGATCAGCCGCAGGTTGTGCTGCGGGTTGACCGCGACCGTGGGCTCGTTCTGCTTGTTGGTCGGGAACCGCGCGGTGCTGTTCGAGGTGGGCGAACCGGCCACTTGCGGGTTGTTCGCCTGGACGTCGAGCGGGCCGGCGCCCAGGGCCTGAGCGCTTGGGGCGACGAGCAGTGCCGCCGTCAGCGCGAGGCCGAGGGTCACTCGGCGCGCTGACAGTCGGGGAAGCGTGGACCTCATCGGTGGACCTCCACAGTAGGTGGCCGGGACCGAGGCGGTCCCGTGGCCGCACGGTGAGGCTTACCACCGGGCGAGGGTGTTGGGAAGGGCTGGCCGACGAGCGCTGGGTACGGCCCCGGCGTCCGACTGCCGTATCTTGGCGCTCGTGGCTGCCGTCGACTTCTCTGCTGAGCTCAAGGACCTGCAATCGACCATCGAGTCGATCCGGCAGGTGACCGACGTCGAGCGGCTGAAGCGCGACATCGCGGACCTCGAGCGGCAGTCCGCTGCCCCCGACCTGTGGGACGACCCCGAGGCCGCGCAGAAGGTGACCAGCCGGCTCAGCCACCTCGGTGCCGAGCTCGAGCGCTACGAGAGCGTGGCCCAGCGGGTCGCCGACCTCGAGGTACTGGTGCAGATGGCCGAGGAGGAGAGCGATGCCGACACGATGGCCGAGGCCGAGGCCGAGCTGAAGAAGCTGAAGAAGACCGTCGGCGAGCTCGAGGTGCGCACGCTGCTGAACGGCGAGTTCGACGAGCGCGAGGCTCTGGTGACCATCCGGGCCGAGGCCGGGGGCGTCGACGCCGCCGACTTCGCCGAGATGCTGCTGCGGATGTACCTGCGCTGGGCCGAGCGGCACGGCTACAGCACCGAGGTCATGGACACCAGCTACGCCGAGGAGGCGGGCCTGAAGTCGGCCACCTTCGCGGTGCACGCGCCGTACGCGTACGGCAACCTCGTCGTCGAGCAGGGCACCCACCGGCTGGTGCGGATCAGCCCGTTCGACAACCAGGGACGTCGTCAGACCAGCTTCGCCGGGGTCGAGGTGCTGCCCGTCACGGAGCAGACCGACCACGTCGACATCCCCGAGACCGAGATCAAGGTCGACGTCTTCCGCTCGAGCGGTCCCGGCGGGCAGTCGGTCAACACCACCGACTCGGCGGTGCGGATGACGCACATCCCGACCGGGATCGTCGTATCGATGCAGAACGAGAAGTCGCAGATCCAGAACCGGGCGGCGGCGCTCAAGGTGCTGCAGGCCCGGCTGCTGCAGGTGCGCAAGGCAGAGGAGCGCGCCGCGATGGACGCGCTCAAGGGCGACGGCGGCACGAGCTGGGGCAACCAGATGCGCTCGTACGTGCTGCACCCGTACCAGATGGTCAAGGACCTGCGCACCGAGCACGAGGTGGGCAACACCTCCGCGGTGTTCGACGGTGACATCGACGGCTTCCTCGAGGCCGGGATCCGCTGGAAGCGCACCGCCGACCGCGCCGAGGCCTGACCCTTTCCGCCACTCAGGCCCCTTTCCGCCACTCAGGCCGGTTTCGACGTCCCGGAACCGGCCTGAGTGGCGGAAACCGGGTTGAGTGGCGGAAACCGGGTTGGGTGGCGGAAAGGGGGTGGGGCACTGGGAGTGGGCGGGTAGCCACGCCCAGTGAGGGCACCTGCACGGAACGGACAGGTTCGCGACGTACCCTGGCCCGGTGATCCGGCTGGACGACGTGACCAAGACCTACGGCTCCGGGCAACGCCCTGCCCTCGACAAGGTGAGCGTCGAGGTCGAGCGCGGCGAGTTCGTGTTCATCGTGGGCGCCTCCGGCTCCGGCAAGTCCACCCTGCTGCGGCTCGTGCTCAAGGAGGAGAAGGCCACCTCCGGCACCGTGCACGTCGCCGGCCGCGACCTCGCGACCCTGTCGAACTGGAAGGTGCCCCAGCTGCGCCGCCAGATCGGCGCGGTGTTCCAGGACTTCCGGCTGCTGCCGAGCAAGACCGTCTTCCAGAACGTCGCCTTCGCGCTGCAGGTCATCGGCAAGCCGCGGCACACCATCGCCCAGGTCGTGCCCGAGACCCTCGAGCTCGTCGGCCTGGGTGGCAAGGAGAACCGCCTGCCGCACGAGCTGTCCGGTGGTGAGCAGCAGCGCGTGGCCATCGCGCGGGCGTTCGTCAACCGGCCCTCGATCCTGCTGGCCGACGAGCCCACCGGCAACCTCGACCCCACGACCAGCATCGGGATCATGCGGCTGCTCGACCGGATCAACCGCACAGGCACCACGATCGTCATGGCCACGCACGACGACGAGATCGTCGACCAGATGCGCAAGCGGGTCGTCGAGCTCGAGGACGGGCGGATGATCCGCGACCAGGCGCGCGGCGTCTACGGCTCCCAGCGCTAAACCTCGCCACAGCCACCAGAAGGAAGTCATGCGTCTGCAGTTCGTCCTCAGCGAGATGGCCATCGGCCTGCGCCGCAACCTGTCGATGACGGTCTCGGTCGTGCTGGTGACCATGGTGTCGCTGGTGTTCTTCGGCTTCGGGTTGTTGTCGAGCATGCAGGTCAAGGCCATGCAGGACTTCTGGTACGGCAAGGTCGAGGTCTGGATCGCGTTGTGCCCCAGCCGGTCCGCTGAGCCCTCGTGCGCGGCCGGCGAGGTCACCCAGGCTCAGAAGAACGAGCTCGCCACCCAGCTGGAGTCGCTCAAGCCGCTGGTCAAGACGGTCTACTTCGAGTCCAAGCAGGAGGCGTACGACCACTTCGTCGAGCAGTTCAAGGACTCGGCGATCCGGGACAGCGTCAAGCCAGACCAGATGCAGGAGAGCTACCGCGTCAAGCTCTCGGACCCGAAGAAGTACGACGTCGTCGCCAGCGCGTTCGAGGGAGCTCCCGGCGTCGAGAAGGTGATCGACCAGCGCAAGCTGCTCGGCACCCTGTTCACGGCGCTCAACCGGATGTCGCTGTCGGCCTGGGGCTTCGCCGGCGCCATGACGCTGTCCGCGGTGCTGCTCGTCGCCACCACCGTGCGCCTGTCGGCGTTCAACCGAAGACGCGAGATCGGCATCATGCGGCTGGTCGGCGCGTCGAACCTGCTGATCCAGCTGCCCTTCCTGCTCGAGGCGGTGCTCGCCACCGTGCTGGGGGCGGCGCTGGCGATCGGCATCCTCTTCTCGTTCGTGCACTTCGCCGTACAGGGGTGGCTGGCCCAGAAGCTGCAGTTCATCCCGTTCGTGACCGGCGCCGACGTCCTGACCATCACCCCGCTCGTCGGCGGGGTGGGTCTGGTCATCGCCGTGTTCGCCTCGTTCTTCACGATGCGGCGCTACCTGAAGGTCTGAGATCCCCGATTCGGGATGTGACCTGTGGTACCAATGGGACGTCTGAGACGTCACCGTGCGTACCCGACTGAGCACGCAGATTCTCGAGGAGACCTTCCGGATGCCCCTTCCCCGGCTCGTCCGCGCCGTCGTCGTCGGCGTGGTGACCGCGCTGCTCGTCACCGTGGTCCAGCCGGTGACGGCCGCCCAGGCCGGGCCGGAGGACCGCAAGCGCAAGGTCGACGCCTCGATCCGCGGGCTGCACGACGACCTCGAGGACACCTCGAAGGATCTGCGCACCGCCTACCTGCGGCTGCAGCGCACCGAGGCCAAGCTGCCGGGCGCGCGCGCCTCGGTCGTGACGGCACAGGCCAGGCTGCAGCAGGCCAACGAGCGCAACGCCGAGATCGGCCGGCGGCTCGAGGTCGCCCGAGCGCAGGAGGGCAAGGCCAGCGACGACCTCGCCGCCACAGCCGCGTCGACGTCCGACACCCACGCCACGCTCGGCTCGCTCGCCCGGCAGGCCTACCAGTCCGGCGGGGTGGGCGAGCTCTCGGTAGCGCTGCAGGCCCAGAGCGCCGACGACTTCGCCCAGCGGGTCGCGTTCCTCGACACCGCGATGCAGCTGCAGCGGGGGGCCCTCGCGCAGCTGGACGTCGACCGGGCGGAGACGGCCGCCAAGCAGGCCCGGCTGGTGGCCGTCCGGCGCCAGGTCGCGGTCCTCAAGGCGCAGGCGGAAGCCAGCGTGACCAGGGCGGCCGAGCTGCAGCGGCAGGCCACGGCGGCGAAGGCGGCCCTGGACGCCCTGGTCAGCTCGCAGGCCGCCGACGTCCGCAACATCAATGCGCGCAAGGCCGCGGAGCGCAGACGGCTGGCCAAGCTGGAGGCCGAGTCGCGGGCGCTGCGGGTGCGGCTGGCCGCCATCGCCCGTGCCCAGCGGATCCGGCTGGCGCGCCAGCAGCGGGCTGCTCGCGCCCACTCGCGCCCCAGCCCGCCGACCAACGGCGGTGGCGGATCGGGCAACCACTACCTGTCGCGTCCGGTGGCCGGTGGGTGGATCTCGTCCGAGTTCGGGATGCGCTACCACCCGATCCTGCACTACTGGCGCCTGCACGCCGGCATGGACTTCGCCGTGGGCTGCGGGACGCCGGTGCGCGCCGCGGCGGGTGGCTCCATCGTCAGCGCAGGTGGCGCGGGCGGCTACGGCAACCGGATCGTGATCTCGCACGGCGTGGTGAACGGCGTCGGCCTGGCCACGACGTACAACCACCTGATGCGCTTCGTGAAGACCCGCGGGCACGTCTCCCGCGGCCAGCTCATCGCGTACTCGGGCACCACCGGCTCCTCGACCGGCTGTCACCTGCACTTCGAGACGTACAGCAACGGGACGCCGGTCAACCCGCGTCGCTGGCTCACTCCCTGACGCTGCGCCCGGGAACTGACTGGGGCTCGGCTGCGTCGGACGGGTACGGTGGCCGCCGGACGCGGGTGAACAGTGGCGAGGAGCGTGGCGTGGTCAAGCAGACGGGGCGAAAGCTCGTCGCGAGCAACCGCAAGGCGCGGCACGACTACACCATCGAGGACGTGTTCGAGGCGGGCATCGTCCTGTCCGGCACCGAGGTGAAGTCGCTGCGCGCCGGACGGGCCTCGTTGGTCGACGGGTTCGTGAGCATCAGCGGCAACGAGGCCTGGCTGGAGCACGTCCACATCCCCGAGTACGTCGCCGGCACCTGGACCAACCACCCGCCGCGCCGCCGACGCAAGCTGCTGCTGCACCGGGACGAGATCACCCGGCTCGACCAGGCCGTCAGTCACAGCGGGCTGACCATCGTGCCGCTCTCGCTGTACTTCCTGGACGGCCGGGCCAAGGTCGAGATCGCGGTCGCGCGAGGCAAGAAGAACTACGACAAGCGTCAGGCGCTGCGCGAACGGCAGGACAACCGTGAGGCAGAGCGGGCGATGTCGCGTCACGAGAAGCTGTGAAGCGCGCCGCGGCCACGGGCCTGCTCGCCGTCCTGGCGGCCGGGGCCGGGCTCACCGCCACCGCCACCGCGGCGCATGCCGCCACCGGCGAGTCCATCCCGTCGTACCGCGCGCAGGTCAGCGTTGACGACACCGGCGCCATGCGGGTGCGCGAGACCATCGAGTACGTCTTCGCCGGCAGCTCGCACCACGGGATCTACCGCGACCTGCGCACCCGGTTCACGTACGACCCCGACCGCAGCGGCAGCGACCAGGTGCGGGTCTACCCGGTGTCCGACATCTCCGTGTCGAGCCCCACCGGGGCGCCGGCCGAGTTCGTCGAGAGCGACACCGGGTCGATCACCCACATCCGGATCGGCAGCCCCGACCGCACCGTCAGCGGCACCCAGACGTACGTCGTGAGCTACACGATCGAGGGGGCGTTCAACCGCTTCACCGAGCCGCAGACGGACGCCGACGGCACCACGACCGCACCGCACGACGAGCTGTACTGGAACATCACCGGCGACGAGTGGGAGGTGCCGATCGAGTCCGCGCAGGTCAGCGTGACCGCGCCCGCCCCCGCCGACACGGTGAAGTGCTTCCGCGGTGAGCGCGGCTCCACCGACACCTGCCCGGCCAAGGCGGGCAAGACGTCCACCTTCTCAGCGACCGGGCTGGGTGCGGGGCAGGGCATGTCGATCCTGCTGGCCTACCCGCTCGACATGGTCTCCGACCCTGGTCCGATCATCGAGGACGCTCCGGTCACCGGACTCGCCCAGCTCAGCCAGATCTCCCCGTTCTCCGTCGGCGGGGCGGGGCTGCTGCTGGCCGGCATCTCGGGTGCCATGGTGATGCTGGTGCGCCGCCGCGGACGCGACGCGGCGTACGTCGGACTGACCCCCGGCCTGCTGCCGGTGTCCGGCGAGCAGGTGAGCGAGGTGCCGGTCACCCGCCACCCCAAGGACGTCGCGGTGCAGTTCACGCCGCCGGCCGGCATGCGCCCCGGTGAGATCGGCACGCTGATCGACGAGGTGGCCAACCCGGTGGACGTCACCGCGACGATCATCGACCTCGCGGTGCGGGGGTTCCTGCGGATCGAGGAGATCACCAACAGCAAGGGCACGAAGGTCAAGGACTGGCGGCTCGTGGTCGTGCTGCCCGCGCCCACCGACGACCTGCTGCCGTACGAGCTGGCGCTCATGCAGGCGCTGTTCAAGGGGCGCGACCAGGTCGAGCTCAAGGGTGGCCTGCGCGACACCTTCGCCAGCGACCTCAAGCAGACCCAGCGACTGCTCTACCAGGAGGTCACGGCCCGCGGCTGGTTCCGTGGCAACCCCGAGACGGTGCGCAGCCGCTACCGGGGCCTCGGGATCGTGCTGATGGTGATCGGGTTCGGCAGCGGGTGGCTCGGCGGACTCAGCAACGTCAACCTGCTGGTGCCGGCTGCCGCGGTGTTCATCGGTGGCCTCGTCGTCCTGCGGCTGGCCGGGCGGATGCCGGCCCGCACCGCTGACGGGTCGGCCGTGCTGACCCAGGCGCAGGGCTTCCGGCGCTACCTGGAGACCGCGGAGGCCGACCAGATCCGGTTCGAGGAGGGCCAGGACCTGTTCAGCCGCTACCTGCCCTACGCGATCATCTTCGGCGTCGCCGAGCGCTGGGCCAAGATCTTCGACCAGCTGGCGCGGGAGGGCGCGGCCGTCTCGCAGCCGAGCTGGTACGTCGGTCACACCCCGACCTGGACCTACCTGGCGCTCGGCAACAGCATGAGCTCGTTCGAGACGACGTCCAACAGCTCGCTCGTGTCGACGCCGTCGTCCTCCGGTTCGAGCGGCTTCAGCGGCGGCGGTGGCTTCAGCGGCGGTGGCGGCGGAGGCGGTGGCGGCGGCTCCTGGTAGCACCACCCCCGTCGTCGTGACCGCCATGGTTACCGCTCCCCGGCGGCGAACACAGCCAATCCCCGGAACCCACCCCGGTAGCCATTGAGCCAAGCTCGACCTGCACGCTTGTCGGGCGGGTCAGTGCGCTACCCAGCTCGGTGGACGTCGACCGGCAGGTCGGCGTCAACGAGCCTGCGAGAGCCGACCAGAGGTCGGCGCCCGCCGAGCGCCCGCCGAGCGCCCGCCGAGCGCCCCCCACGGCGGGTCAGCCGATGACGACGAGCAGGTCCCCACCCTCCACCTGCTGCTGCGTACCGATCGCCAGCCGCTGCACGGTTCCGCCTACGGGCGCGGTGATCGACGCCTCCATCTTCATCGCCTCGATGGTGGCCACGGTGGCGCCGGCCTCGACGCTCGCGCCCTGCTCGACCGCGAGCGACACCACGCCGGCGAACGGCGCCGCCACCTGCCCGGCCACGCCCGGGTCGGCCTTCTCGGCGGCCCGGACGTCGACGTCCGCGCTCTCGTCACGCGTCTGAACCGGGCGCAGCTGGCCGTTCAGGGTGCACATCACGGTGCGCATGCCGCGGTCGTCGACGTCGCTGACCGACTGGACGCCGACGAGCAGCCGCTTGCCGGGCTCGATCTCGACCTCGGTCTCCTCGCCGGGGCGCAGGCCGTGCAGGAACTGCGCCGTCGGCAGCACCGACAGGTCGCTGTAGTTCTCGCGCGAGGTGGCGAACTCCTGCGAGGGCCCAGGGAAGAGCAGCCGGTTGAGCGTGGCCCGACGGTCGTGGCTCAGGCCATGCCGGTCGTCGTCGCCGAGCTCAGCCACGCGTGGGCGTGAGGTGCTGCGTCCGGCCAATGCCTTGCTGCGGAACGGTTCTGGCCACCCACCGGGCGGGTCGCCCAGCTCGCCCTGGAGGAAACCGATCACCGAGTCCGGGATGTCGTACGCGCCGGGGTCGGCTTCGAAGTCCGCGGGGTCGACGCCGCGGCCGACCAGCGCCAGGGCGAGGTCGCCGACCACCTTGCTACTGGGCGTCACCTTGACGACGTTGCCGAGCATCCGGTTGGCGGCGGCGTACGTGTCCTCGATGGCTTCGAACTTCTGGCCCAGGCCGAGCGCGATCGCCTGCTGCCGGAGGTTCGACAGCTGACCACCGGGGATCTCGTGGTCGTAGACCCGTCCGGTGGGCGCGGGCAGGCCCGACTCGAACGGCGCGTACAGCCGGCGCACGGCCTCCCAGTAGGGCTCGAGGTCGCAGACCGCCCGCAGGTCGAGTCCGGTGGCGCGGTCGGTGTCGTCCGTGGCGGCCACCAGGGCGGACATCGGAACCTGGCTCGTCGTGCCCGCCATGGCCGCGCTGGCGACATCGACCGCGTCGACCCCCGCGTCGATCGCCGCGACCAGCGTCGCCAGCTGGCCACCGGCGGTGTCGTGCGTGTGCAGGTGCACGGGCAGGTCGAACCGCTCGCGCAGTGCGGTGACGAGGGTGCGCGCGGCCGGGGCGCGCAGGAGACCGGCCATGTCCTTGATGGCCAGCACGTGCGCGCCCGCCTCGACGATCCGCTCGGCGAGCGCGAGGTAGTAGTCCAGCGTGTAGAGGCGCTCGGCCGGGTCACTCAGGTTGCCCGTGTAGCAGAGCGCCACCTCGGCGACCGCAGTGCCGGTGGCACGGACGGCGTCGATCGCCGGGCGCATCTGCTCGACGTCGTTGAGCGCATCGAAGACGCGGAACACGTCGATGCCGGTGCGGGCGGCCTCCTCGACGAAGGCGTCAGTCACCTCGACCGGGTAGGGCGTGTACCCGACGGTGTTGCGACCGCGCAGCAGCATCTGCAGGCACAGGTTGGGCATCGCCTCGCGCAGCGCCGCCAACCGGTCCCACGGGTCCTCGGACAGGAAGCGCAGCGCCACGTCGTACGTCGCGCCGCCCCATGCCTCGACGCTCCACAGCTGGGGCGTCAGCCGGGCCACCGGCGCGGCCGCAGCGAGCAGGTCGCGGGTGCGGACGCGGGTGGCCAACAGCGACTGGTGCGCGTCGCGGAACGTCGTGTCGGTGACGGCCACCTCCCGCTGGTCGCGCAGCGCGGCCGCGAAGGCGACCGGGCCGATCCGCACCAGCTGGTCGCGGGCGCCCGCGGGTGGCGGCGTCTCGAGGTCGATGAGCGGCAGCTTGCTGGACGGGTCGGCCAGCCCCGCGCCCGGGCCGTGCGGCTGGTTGACCGTCATGTGTGCCAGGTACGTGAGCAGCTTGGTGCCACGGTCGGCGGGGACGCGCGGGTTGAGCAGCTGGGGCCGTTCGTCGATGAAGGACGTCGACAGCCGCCCGGCGACGAAGTCCGGCTGGTCGATCAGGGTCTGCAGGAACGGGATGTTCGTCGAGACGCCGCGGATCCGGAACTCCGCCAAGGCCCGCCTGGCCCGCCGGACCGCGGCCGGGAAGTCGTGGCCGCGGCAGGTGAGCTTGACCAGCATGGAGTCGAAGTGCGCGCCGATCTCAGCGCCGACGAAGACGGTGCCGCCGTCCAGCCGCACGCCGGCGCCGCCGGCCGAGCGGTAGGTCGTGATGGTGCCGGTGTCGGGCCGGAAGCCGTTCGACGGGTCCTCGGTGGTGATGCGGCACTGCAGTGCTGCGCCGTTGACCCGGATCGTCTCCTGCGCCAGGCCGAGTCCGCCCAGCGTGTCGCCGCTGGCGATGCGCAGCTGCGCCTGCACCAGGTCGACGTCCGTGACCTCCTCGGTGACGGTGTGCTCGACCTGGATGCGCGGGTTCATCTCGATGAAGACGTAGCTGCCGTCGGGGTCGAGCAGGAACTCGACGGTGCCCGCGTTGACGTAGCCGATGTGCCGGGCGAACGCCACGGCGTGATCGCACATCCGTTGCCGCACAGCGGGATCGAGGTTCGGTGCGGGTGCGATCTCGACGACCTTCTGGTGCCTGCGCTGCACCGAGCAGTCGCGCTCGAACAGGTGGACGACGTCGTGCTCACCGTCGGCCAGCACCTGCACCTCGATGTGGCGCGGCGAGATGACGGCCTGCTCGAGGAAGACCGTGGCGTCGCCGAACGCGCTCTCGGCCTCACGCATCGCCGCCTCGATCGAGGCGCGCAGCTCCTCCGGAGCGGCGACCCGGCGCATCCCGCGACCGCCACCTCCGGCCACCGCTTTGACGAACAAGGGGAACCCGACGTCCGGTGCGGCGGCCACGAGCGCGTCGACGTCCGTGCTGGGTGCGGCGCTGCCGAGCACCGGCAGGCCGGCCTCGCGCGCCGCCTTGATGGCCCGGGCCTTGTTGCCGGTGAGCTCGAGCACCGACGCCGGCGGGCCGACGAAGGTGAGCCCGGCCGCCACGCACGCCTCGGCCAGCTGAGGGTTCTCGGACAGGAAGCCGTAGCCGGGGTACACGGCGTCCGCCCCGGACTCGCGAGCCACCCGGACGATCTCGTCGATGTCGAGGTAGGCGCGTACCGGGTGGCCGGGCTGGCCAATCCGGTAGGCCTCGTCGGCTTTCGAGCGGTGCTCGCTGCGGCGGTCCTCGTCGGCGAAGACGGCCACCGTCTGGGCTCCCAGCTCGGTGGCAGCGCGGAAGGCGCGGACGGCGATCTCGCCGCGGTTGGCGACCAGGACCTTGCGGAACACGCGGGGGACCTCCGTCGGGGTGGGGCGGCGGACCCGCCGAAGCCTACCGAGGCGTCCGCTCCGCGGGATACCGGTCTCCCATCACGAGATGCCGTGCTGGTGGCGTGCGCGGCGCTGCCGGCACCGCGACACTTGCGGGATGGCACGCACGATCGCGCAGAACACCGAGGTCGACCGCGAGCGGATGCTCGACTTCGTCCGCCCCCGGCACCGGTTCGTCCTGGTCACCCGCCGGCCGGACGGCTCGCCCCAGGCCTCACCGGTCAGCGGCGGAGTCGACGCCGAGGGGCGGCTCGTCGTGGCGACCTACCCCGAGCGGGCGAAGGTGGCGAACGCGCGGCGCGACCCCGCCGTGAGCGTCGTGGTGCTCTCCGACGAGTGGGACGGCGCGTGGCTCCAGGTCGACGGTGACTGCGAGGTGCTCGACCTGCCCGAGGCCCTGGACGCCTTCGTGGACTACTACCGCTCGATCTCTGGCGAGCACCCGGACTGGGCCGAGTACCGCGAGGCGATGGTGCGCCAGGGCAAGTGCCTGCTGCGGGTCACGCCGACGCGCTGGGGACCGGTCGCAACGGGCGGGTTCCCCGCCCGGCTCGCGAACGGGTGAACCTGCAGCCCCGGCGGTAGGCCGGAGGAGTGGTCGGCGCCCGATGCGACTCGCCCGCCGAGGTCGTCGATCCGACGCACTCCTCGGACGCAGGACGCGTCCGGTGACTGAGGAGCACGGATGCCCGCTCGACCTCTGCCGTCCCGGCGCGCCCGGACGACCGCGCTGCTGACCGGCGCCGTGGCCATCTGGCTGTCCGTGCTGGCTGGGGGTCCCGGCGGCTCCGTCGCGGCCGGTGCCGCGCTGCCGGCGGACCGACCGGCGCAGGGGATCGTCTACCAGGGCTTCGTGCGCGACCAGGTCGACTGCGGCGACGAGGGCGTGCGGGTCGTGGTGCCCGGCGAGGAGGGCCCGGCCCGCTGTGGCCACCTCGACGAGGCACCTCCCGGGGTCGACGTCCGCGAGCGGGTGAGCACCGCCGAGCTACTCGACCGTGACGGCGCGTCCGGCCAGGCGGCCGAGGCGGCCCAGGACGCCGGCGTCCCGTCAGCGGTGTCCAGTGGCGCCGCCGACCCGACCGTCCCCTGTGACGGCGACGGGTCCAGTGGCTACCGGGTGCAGGCGATGTACGTGGTCGAGGCCGGTGCCACCAACCGGTACTCCGACCTGCTGCCATCGGTGCGGTTGTGGGCTGCCGGCGTGGACGACGTCGTCAACCGCTCCGCCGCGCTGACCCACGGCGTCCGGCACGTCCGCTACGTCACGCAGTCCGGTGGCAGCAGCTGTGTCGCCGACGTCCTGAACGTCACCGTGCCGAGCGGCGCGACGAACACCTTCGGTGCCACCATCTCCGCCATCCAGGCGCTGGGGTACACCGACCCGCGCCGCAAGTACCTGATGTGGACCGACGCGAACCGGCTCTGCGGCATCGGCCTGCTGTACGTCACCGACAGCGCCGGGCAGGGGAACGCCAACAACGGCCAGTACCCGCAGTACGCCCGGATCGACAACGGCTGCTGGGGCTTCGGCAACGGCAGCAACGGTCACTCGGTGGAGGCGCACGAGCTCGTGCACACCCTCGGGTCGGTGTTCGCCGGTGCACCCCACGGGACGACGAACGGCCACTGCTGGGACGAGTCCGACACCATGTGCTACTCAGACGGCACCTCGCACCCGATGGTGCAGGTCTGCTCGCCGGCGCTGGAGTACCTGCTGGACTGCAACGCCGACGACTACTTCTCGACCTACCCCGAGCCGGGCTCGTGGCTGGCGACGCACTGGAACACGGCGAGCTCGCAGTTCCTGATCGGCGGCGGCGACGGCACCGGCGGCGGCACGCTCGGTACGCCGACCAGGCTGGGCGCGACCATCGCGGTCAACAACCCCGCGGTGGCCGGCCTGCCGACCCAGGCCCAGGTGACGGTCGCGCTGCCGTTCGGCGCGACGCTCAGCTCGGTCACCTGGAAGTCCGCGCGCTCGGACTGCTCGTTCGACGACCCGCGCACCACGCAGACGCAGGTCACCTGTGCCGCCACCGCGACCGGCTCGACCACGGTCACCGCGACCGTCGTCGACAGCACTGGCGCCGTCAAGGTGGTGACCAGCCCGCTGACCTTCAGCACCGCGAGCGGGCCGCGCGTCGTCCAGGTCACCACCGGCCTGATCGGGCAGTCCGGCCCCAGCCAGGACACCTGCACCGCAGCGGCCACACCGGTGCTCACGCGCGTCCTGGACGTCGCGACCGGCCTGCCGATCAAGGGGCTCAGGGCTTCTGTGGCGCAGCGGACTGCTAGCGGCGCCACGTCGACGGCGACAGCCGTCACCGCGGGCACCGGCATCGGACGCACCGCCACGAGCACGTCGACCTCGGTCACGCTGACCGGAGCCAGTGCCGCGGTCGGCGCGTTCGCAGCCGGAAGCGCTGAGCCCGTGGCGGTCTCGGCCATCCGGTGCAGCCCCTCCCTCACGGCCGAGGCCGACGAGGACGCGACGTACTACGCCGACGAGGTCGTCATGACCGGCCGGCTCACCCGCGACCAGGCGGGTACGCCGATCCCGCTCGTGGGTGTAACCGTTGCGCTGCAAGAGGTTCTGCTCAACGGAAAGGTCGTTTCGCTGGCCAGCGTCAAGACGTCCGACGACGGCACCTTCCGCTCGGCGGTGCGGCCCACGGCATCTGGTCTGCTGCGGGTCAGCCTGCCTGCAGCCACCGGCTGGCCGGCGGCGGTCGTGGTGGCGGGTGCGCTGGAGGTCAGCACGCCCAACACCGAGATCAGCGGCTCCGCCGCCGGGCTGGACGTCGGGTACGCCTCGCCGCTCGCGGTGGCGGGCACCCTGCGACGGGTGGCCGGCGAGTCGACCCGGGCGCTCGCGAGCGCCGTCGTGACGGTGCGGGTGGTGCCGGCGTCCGGGCCGGCCGTGGTGCTCGGCTCGGCACGCACGACCGCCGACGGAAGCTGGCGGTTGACCACGGTGCCGAAGGCCTCGGGGCGGCTCACCGCGACGTACGCCGGAGCGGCCGGACAGCCGGCGGCGACGGCCGAGCTGGGCACGCTGGTGGTCGGCGCCTGGACGCCGAGCGTCGCCGTCGCGTCCGCGCCGTCCGCGCTGTTGTCGGGTGCCTCGGCGAAGGTCACCGGCACGGTGACCCGCGCCTACGGCGAGCAGTCCGGCGCAGCGGCCGGGGTCTCGGTGAAGGTCGTGCTGCGCACCACCAGTGGCGCAGAGCTGGTGCTCGGCAGTGCCACGACGTCGTCCGCAGGTGCCTGGGCAGTGACGGTGGCGCCCAAGGAGTCCGGGACGGTGCTGGCCCGGGTGTCGGTGCCCGGCTACGTGGCCACCGACTCCGAGGGCCATGACCTGGCCGTCACCACCCGCCTCAGCGCCGCTGCGCCGCGATCGGTGGCCTCCGGGGTGGCCGTCCCGGTCACGGTGACGGTGAGCGCGCCACGGGCGCTGGCCGTCGTGGTCGAGCAGTGGGTCGACGGCTCCTGGCGCACCGTGGCCACGGCCACCACCTCGACGTCCGGCGGCGTGCGGATCAGCGTGCCCGCCGAGTCCGGCACCCGCAGCCTGCGGGTGCGCACCGAAGGGGACGCGCGCGGCGATGCCGCGACGACCCCGACGTTCCTGGTGACGTCCGCCTGAGGGAACGGAGGTGCCGGGCGTCGGATGAGCCGGCGCCGGGCAGGCACGATCGGGGGTGCGTGCGCGCAGGGGCGCCCCACCCCCCAATCGTGCCTGCCCGCGCGCCGCCAGGGCGGGACCGTACGCTCGGCCTGTGCTGCGCGCAGCGACCTCCGATCTGCGGCTCGCCGAGCTGGTCGCTTCCCTCTCGCTGGCGACCGACCTGGGCCTCGGCCAGCCGCAGGAGCACGTGCTGCGCCAGACGGTGATCGCCACCCGGCTGGCCACGCTGGCGGGGCTCGAGGCCGACGAGCAGGCCGCGGTCTTCTATGTGTCGCTCCTGGCCTGGGTGGGCTGCGTCGCCGACTCGCACGAGCTCGCCGCGTGGTTCGGTGACGACCGCCAGATCCGCTCGGACAGCTACCAGGTCGATACCGCCGGTCTGCCGATGTTGCGTTTCATGCTGGGCCGGCTTGCACCCGGAGAGCCGCCGCTTCGCCGCGCCTCCGTCGTCGGCCGGTTCCTCACCGGCGGCCTGCGCGACGCGATGGGCTCGTTCGTGGGGCACTGCCAGACCACCGGCGTCATCGCCGACCGGCTCGGGCTGCAGGTCGGGGTTCGCAACGCCTTGCCGCAGGCGTTCGAACGCTGGGACGGCAAGGGCGTCCCCACCGGACGACGGGGCGAGCAGATCGAGCGGGTCATGCGGGTGGTGCAGATCGCGGACGACGCCGAGGTGTTCTGCCGTCTCGGCGGCGTGGAGGCGGCGCTCGAGATGCTGCGCGAACGACGCGGCGGCGCCTTCGACCCGGTGCTCGTCGACGTCTGCCTGCAGCACACCGCTGCCATCCTCGGTGACCTCGACCGGGTCGACGCCTGGAGCATCGTCATCGATGGCTGCGCCGCGCTCGACCGGAACGTGCCGGACGACGAGCTGACCGGCGTGCTGGAGGTGTTTGCCGACTACGCGGACCTGAAGTCGCCATGGTTCCTCGGCCACTCGCGCGCCGTGGCCTCGCTCGCCCGGGACGCGGCGCGTCACGCGGGGCTGGCGGGGCCGCAGGTGGACGTCGTCGAGCGCGCCGGGCTGGTGTACCGCCTCGGGGGAATCGGTGTGTCGACGGGGATCTGGGACAAGCCGGGGCCGCTGTCGCAGTTCGAGTGGGAGCGGGTGCGGACCGTGCCCTATCTCACCGAGCGGGTGCTGTCGCGCCACCAGCGGCTGGCTGAGCTGGGCGGCGTTGCCGGCTTGTGCCATGAGCGGCTGGACGGGTCGGGATACCCCCGGGGAGTGCAGGCTGGCGCGATCTCCCCCGCGGCCCGGTTGCTGGCGGCGGCGGTGGTGTACCAGTCGCTTGGGGAGGTCCGGCCGCACCGGGGCGCGCAGTCGCGGGAGCAACGGGAGCAGACCCTGCTCGCGCAGGCTCGGGCCGGCCGCCTCGACGAGGAGTCCGTGCGGGCCGTGCTGGCCGTGTCGGGGCACCGCGTCGGCCGTCGACGCAACCTGGTGGCCGGGCTGACCGGCCGGGAGGCCGAGGTGCTCGCGCTGCTGGTGCGGGGCTGGTCGAACAAGCAGATCGGGCAGCGACTGTCGATCACGCCGCGCACCGTCGGCAGTCACGTGGAGCACATCTACAGCAAGATCGGCGTCACCACGCGTGGCGCCGCCGCGATGTACGCGATGCGTCACGGCCTGGTGACCGCGGACCCGGTGGACGACGTCCAGCCGCCCGACGCCCGGCGAAGATCGGGTGTCTGACAGATGCCGGGGCGTCTCGTCGCCGCGTAGAACGGCGGCATGACAACAACGACCACCCCTGACCCCGACCTCTGCGTCCGGTCGCCCGAGTCCGACCGGGCCGTCGGGGAGCGCTTCCTGGATGCCCTCGGGCATCGCGACTTCCGGGCGCTGGCGGCCTGCCTGCAGCCCGACGTCCGGCTGCGGGCCGTGCTGCCGCTGCGGGAGCTCGACCTCGTCGGCCCGGGCCGCCGTGATCGCCCAGTTCGACCGCTGGTTTGGAGGCGCCGACGACTTCCTGCTCGTCGACGCGTCGACCGGTCAGGTGGGCGAGCGCCGCTACCTGCGCTGGCGCATCCGGCTGACGTCGACGTGGTGGCGCCCCGAGGCGGTCCGGCTCGTCGAGCAGCACGCCTTCGTCACCGGCGACGGGCTGCTGCAAGGCATCGACCTGCTCTGCTCCGGTTACCAGTCGGGCGGTGCCTCATGAGAAGCAAGGCGGCGATCAGCCTGGTCACCGGGCTCGAGGACCCGGAGAAGGTCACCGTGGCGATGCTGGTGGCGGTGGGTGCAGCCGAGCAGGGCCGACCGACGCTGATGTTCCTGACCAAGGAGGCGGTGCGCCTCGTCCTGCCCGGGCACGCCGTCGGTACCGCGTGCGACGGCTGCCCGCCGCTGGCCGACCTGATGAAGCGTTACGAGGCGGCCGGGGGGCAGTTCCTGGTCTGCCCGATCTGCTTCAACGCCCGGCAGCTCGAGGGCAGCAGTCTCACCGCCAACGCCGAGCTGGGTGGCACCGTGCAGCTGTGGGAGTGGATCGGGGACGAGCCCGCGACCACCTTCAGCTACTGACCTGGCGCGGCCTGCCCACGCGCCGGTCGCCTAGGCGTCGGGGTCGAGCCGCACCAGCATCTTGCCCGTGTTGCCGCCGCTCAGCAGGGCCCGGAACGCGTCCGGCGCCGAGCCGATCCCGTCGGTGACCGTCTCGCGCCAGGCGATCCGGCCGTCGCGCAGCCACCCGGTCACGTCGGCCAGGAACGAGGCACGCAGGTCGGCGTGGTCGCCGACCAAGAACCCGCGCAGGGTCAGCCGGTTCTGCACCAGGCGGGCCAGGTTGCGCGGCCCGGGCGGCGGCTCGGTCGCGTTGTACGCCGAGATGGCCCCGCACAGCGCGGCCCGTCCGTGCAGGCGCAGTGACCCGATGGCCGCCTCGAGGTGGTCGCCGCCGACGTTGTCGAAGTACACGTCGATGCCGTCCGGAGCGACCTCGCGCAGCTGCCCGCGGATCGGGGCCGCCTTGTAGTCGATGGCGTGCGTGAAGCCGGCCTCCTCGACGAGCCATGAGGTCTTGTCAGGGCCGCCCGCGCTGCCGATCACCTGTGCGGCGCCCTTGAGCCGCGCGATCTGGCCGACCATCGAGCCGACCGCGCCGGCTGCGGCGGAGACGAACACCACGTCGCCCTCACGCATCGCTGCCACGTCGAGCAGGCCCGCGTAGGCGGTGAGGCCGGTCATGCCGAGCACCCCGAGGTAGGCCTGGGGCGGCGCGGCGTCGGCGTCGACCCGCTGCGCGCGGTCGGCCGGCAGGACGGCGCGCTCGCGCCAGCCCAGGCCGTGCAGCACGGTGTCGCCCACGGCCAAGGTGTCGACGTCCGGGCCGACTGCCTCGACGACGCCGACCGCGCCGCCGTCCATCGGCTGGCCGAGGGCGAACGGCGCCACGTAGGACTTCACGTCGTTCATCCGGCCGCGCATGTACGGGTCGACGCTGAGCCAGGTGTTGCGCACCTGGACCTGCCCGGCCGCGGGGGCGGCGAGCTCCTCGCGCTCGAGCGAGAAGTCGTCGTCCACGGGTACGCCCTGGGGGCGGCGGACGAGGTGCCAGGCCTGGCTGGTGGGGGGCATGCGGGTCCTCTCGAGGTGGGGGTGAGTGCCCCAGCGACAAGCCGGACGGCGCCCCCGACCTTCCCCGGGCGGCTGTTGGCTGCGTCACGGGCAGAAACTCCTTGCCCGAGTCGGTAGACTAGGAGCACAACTCAACAGTGGTGCTGGACGCTTGACTGGATGGCCAGCTGGTCTGACCCCCTCGGGGGTGATCGGTTTCGACGTTGGTCGTTCTTCCAGGAGAAGCGGGTCGAGGATGCACGGTTATCTCGTAAACGATCCGTGCAAACCAATAGGTGCCGATTCCAAGCGCACCGACTTCGCCCTCGCCGCCTGAGCGAGTCGCGTAAGTCCGTCAGCCCGGGGGTGCTCTCGACCCGGTAGCTGGCGTCAGCTAGAGAGCCACTGCTCGTCACTCGTGTTGCGGGGGTGACGGGGACTCTTACCGTGACTGGGCCTGGCAGCGACGTGCCTGCGAGATCGCTGGGGCCGAGAAACACCACAGCAGGCTGCACCCGGAGAAGTCCTGGTTCTGCGTCAGCGGACGCGGGTTCGATTCCCGCCACCTCCACCGCCGCCCCGTCATGGGCCCAGCACCGCCCGAAGGGTCCGACCGTCTCGGTCGGGCCCTTCGTCGTGCCCGGACGTCGTCACTGCGGCAACGGCGCTCGCCCTGGTGACGCTCGTTGCCGCGTTCCTGACCAGACAGCCCGCCGACGTAGGGTCAGGTGATGCCCCCGCCCCGCCTGCGAACGACCGCGATCGGGCTGGCGCTCCTGGCCTTGACCGTCGCCTGCTCCGCCGGGCCGAGCCGCGCCCCGGCCGCGGGTGCCACCGGCTCCGCTGCGACCAGCCCGGCGACCACCGGCTCCGGGCCGACCGCGCCGCTGACCGGGCTGCCCGTGCGGGCCATCGCCCGCCGTCCGGCCCTGGTGGTCAAGATCGAGAACAGCCCGGTCGCCCGCCCGCAGTCCGGGCTCGACCGGGCCGACCTCGTGGTCGAGGAGCTGGTCGAGGGCGGGATCACGCGGTTCGCCGCCATGTTCCAGTCGCGTGACCCCGGGGTCGTGGGGCCGGTGCGCTCCCTGCGAGCCGTGGACGCAGCGATCGCCAGCCCCACGCGAGGGTTGTTGGCGTCGTCCGGCGGCGCGGGCGTGGTGCTGCGAGCCCTGGCGAAGGCGCCGGTGCAGCTCATGACGCCGTCCGACCCGGCATCCGCGTACTTCCGCTCGGCTGCGGCAGCGGCCCCGCACAACCTGTTCGCGCGGGCCAGCGCACTGTGGTCGAACGCCGACCCCGCCCACTCGGCCCCGCCGCCGGCCTACCTGCCCTTCGCCGCGGACGCCGCGAGCGCCGCGACGTCGTCCAGCAGCCCGGACAGCCGCCCCGCCCGTAGGGCGCTGCTGCGGTTCTCACCCGCCGAGCAGCCGCGCTGGGCCTACGACCCGGCGTCCGGCACCTGGTTGCGCAGCGAGGGGACGACGCCCGCCCGGGTTGCCGGCGGCGCACGGATCTCTGCCGGCAACGTCGTGGTGCTGACGGTCCGCACCCGGGACGCCGGGTACCGCGACCCGATCGGGAACCCGGTGCCGGAGACGGTGCTGACCGGATCGGGGAAGGCGCTCGTGCTGAGCGGCGGCCGCCAGGTCAGTGGCACGTGGCGCAAGGCGGCGGCGGGCGCCCCCCTGACGTTGGCGACGACGAGAGGGGGCGCCCTGCTGCTGGCGCCTGGGACGACGTGGCTCGAGCTGGTGCCGACGTCCGGCAGCGTGCAGGTGCGCTAGTCCTGCGGCTCGTCCTGCGGTGGGGTGTCCTGCGGGGCGTTGGGGCCTTGCCGGCGTACCTCGCGCACCTTCTCCATGGCCTCCCGCAGCTCGCCGAGCCAGGCGTCGGCGTTGTCGCCGACCAGTCGCACGCACCAGGCCAGGGCGTGCGCTCGTGAGCGGGCCACCCCCGCCTCGACGAGCGTGTCGAGCACCTGCCGCTCCGGCTGGCGCAGCCGCGTCATGACCGGCACGGCGAGGTGGGTGAACAACGTGGTGTCGTCGCCGGCGCGCACGCCCCAGGCGACCTTGCGGTCGAACCGGTGCTCGGTCTCGCGAGCGATCGCGATGCGGCGGTCGCGGGTGTCTTCGCGCCAGCCCTGGATGCGGCCGGCGAGGGCCTGCGCGCGCTCGGCGTCGGTGGCGTCGTCCGCCAGTGCCGGGGCGGACAGGGCGAGGACGACGGTGATCTCCTCGCGGTCGATGTGCACGGCGGGCTCGCCGTCGGTGGTCCAGTCCTGTGGCAGGCGCCCGGAGAGCCAGGCGCGGACCTCTGCTGCGGTGTTCGCGGTCATGTAATGATGATTACTCACTTACAGTCATTGCACCAGGGTCGTTCGCCCAGGGCGGACGCCACGTGCCGGCGCGCGCGTCACCCGTGGGGCGGTGGCAGTCCACCCGGTGGCAATGGCAGAGTCAGCAGGATGATCCTGCGCCGCAAGCCAGCGCCGACCGTGTCGCTGTGGTGCCCGGTCGGGCCGCGCGAGCTGCAGGCCCTGATCGAGGTCGGCTGGACCTCCTGGCCGCAGCTGACCGCCGACGACCACCTGCTCGAGGCCTTCCGGCTGCGCGACGAGGCCGTGCACGTCGTCCGCGACGAGCTGGTCCCCGCCCACGGGGAGGGCTCGGTCGTGGTCTTCGACGTGCCGCCCGAGCTCGCCAGCTGGTCGGCCGTCGAGCCGGTCGGTGACCGGCTGCGCATCCCGAAGGGGCGACGGCTGACCAAGGCGATCGTCGGCGACATCAGCGAGGAGGCCCAGTACCAGCAGGGCGTGACCCAGCCGGAGGTCGATGCGGTGCGGGACGCGTTCGGCGAGCTCGTGCCGCAGGCATGGCGCGACATGGTGACCGCCACCAGCTGGCTTCGGCGGGGCTGGATGACCACCGGTGCGTACGTCGACCTGCACCCGCCGGCGGACGCGATCCGCGTCACGCAGGGCTGGACGCAGGAGCTGGTCTACCACCCGGGCGTGCTGATCATCGGCTCCGACGGCCATGGCTGCCGCCTTGCGATCGACCTGCGCGACGACGACCCGCCGGTGCTGCTGCTGCACCCCTCCAGCACCGGCTGGGACGACACCGTCGTGCAGGCGCCGTCGGTGAAAGCGTTCGCCGAGCGGCTCGAGATCGGGGACTTCGGTTATGCCGTCGAGCGGGTCCTGTGAGCGCAGCGAGCCGGACCGTCTCGGGCGGTGACGACCCGCAGCAGCTGCACGACCGGGCGGGAGCCTTCCTGCGCTCGCGTCCGGCCGAGCACAGCGTGATCCTCACCCGGCTCGCCCGCGCCCTGGACGGCACGCTCGAGACCGCTGCCGGGCCAGCACCCCTGTGGTGGTGGGTCGAGGACGAGGGGCGCGACGGGTCGACGGTGGTCGCCGTGCTGATGCAGACGCCACCGTTCGGGGCCTACCTCTCGACCGGACCTCCGGAGGCGTTCACCCTGCTGGCCCGCCGCGCTCACGCGGCGCGGCCGTCGCTGCCGGGCGTCGGCGGGCCGGGCCACGCGCCGTTCGTGTTCGCCGACGAGTGGCGACGGCTGAGCGGGTGTGGCGCGGCGGTGCGCATGCGGCAGGGGCTGTTCGTCGCGCGCTCGCTGGTCGAGCCGCCTCAGGTGCCCGGCTCGCACCGGTTGGCGCGGGTCGACGACTTGCCGGTGCTGCGGCCGTGGGGGTCCGCCTTCTCCCGGGAGGCAACGCCGGGTACGCCCGATGGCCTGGACGTCGACCACGTCACCGAACGAGTGCGCGCCGGGCTGTTGCATGTCTGGGACGTCGACGGCACCCCAGTGTCGATGACCGCTGTGACGCCGCCCGAGGAGGGCGTCAGCCGAGTGCAGCTCGTCTACACGCCGCCAGCGTTGCGCGGCAACGGTTTTGCGGCCTCCTGTGTGGCGGCTGTCACTCGGCGAGAGCTCGCGCATGACGGTCGTGCGTGCATGCTCTACACCGACCTGGCCAACCCGACGTCCAACGCGCTCTACGAGCGGCTGGGCTACGAGCGCATCGGCGAGGCCGTCGACCTCGCGCTCGCCCCGGCCTGAGGCGACATCTGGCGGGCGAAGGCACGCACGCGTTAGCCTGGAACTTGTGACCTGCACGATGACCCGCGCGTGGTGGCTGCCGTAGTCCGGCGGCCATCCTCGCGTTCCCCTTGGCCGCCGCTTCGGCGGTCAGGCAACACGGTCTCTCGCAGGCTCTTCCTCCTGGCTCGTCGGGGTGGCGGTCGCCAACCCGACCTCCCTGGAGCCAGCCATGAGCAGCACCCTGCCCGCCCGTCCGTCCACCCGGACGTCGGTCGTCGCTGACCGCGACGACGTCCTCGCCCACCCCGACCGCTTCCGGGTGCTGACCGGCGATCGCCCGACCGGCGCGCTGCACCTCGGTCACTACCTCGGCACCCTGCGCGAGCGGGTCCGGTTGCAGGACAGCGGAGTCGAGACCTTCCTGGTGGTCGCCGACTACCAGGTGATCACCGACCGCGTGGACACCACCGGGGTAGCCGACAGCGTGCGCGAGCTGGTCCTGGACTACCTGGCCGTCGGGATCGACCCCACGCGCTCGGTGGTGTTCGTCCACAGCGCCGTACCGGAGATCGGGCAGCTGATGTTGCCCCTGCTCTCGACCACGACGCTGGCCGAGCTGCGCCGCAACCCGACCGTGAAGGCGGAGGCAGCGGCGGCCGGAAGCGGCGCGATCGGCGCGCTGATGCTCACGTACCCGGTGCACCAGGCTGCCGACATCCTGTCGGTCGGGGGGACGCTCGTCCCGGTCGGTGACGACCAGTTGCCGCACGTCGAGCAGACCCGTGCCGTGGTGCGCCGGATCAACGAGCGGTACGGCCACGGCCGGCGCATTCTCGCGCCGCCGCAGGCGTTGCTGACCGACGCCCCCCGACTGCTGGGCACCGATGGGCGCAAGATGTCGAAGAGCCGGGGCAACGCGATCGAGATCGGGGCATCCGCCGACGAGACGGCGAGGCTGGTGCGAGCTGCCGTGACGGACTCGGAGCGACTGATCACGTACGAGCCGGAGCGACGGCCGCAGGTGGCGAGCCTGCTGCTAGCGGCGGCGCTGTGCAGTGACCGGACGCCGCAAGAGGTGGCGGGCGAGGTCGGGGTCGGCGGTGCGGCCCGGCTGAAATCGGTCGTCACCGAGGCCGTGAACGAGCACCTGCGGGTGATCCGGGCGCGCCGGGCCGAACTCGCGCGTGACCCTGCGGTGGTGCGTGACGTGCTCGTCGCGGGTGCCGAGCGGGTCCGGCCGATCGCGGCGGCGACGCTCGCCCGGGTGCATGCCGCCCTGGGGCTGGACTACTTCGGCTCGCCCTGACGGGGGAGGGAGCGCTCGAACCAGCGGACGTCCCAGTAGCGGTCGAACTTGCGGCCGACCTCGCGGTAGGTGCCGAGCACGGTGAAACCGAGGCGCTGGTGCAGCGCGACAGAGGCGTCGTTGGGCAGCGCGATGCCGGCGTAGGCGCGGTGCAGGTCCTGGTCGGCGAGAGCAGCGAAGAGCGCCTCGTACAGCTGAGAGCCCAGACCTTCGCCGACGGCGTCCGGGCGGCAGTAGACGGTCGTCTCGACCGAGGTGTCGTACGCGGGCTTCGGGCGCAGCGGGCTGCTGGTGATGTAGCCGAGCACCTCGCCGTCCCGGTCGGCCGCGAGCAGCCGGTGCCTGCCGCCCGGGGAGTAGGTGTCGAACCACGCCTTGCGACCATCAACGGTGAAGGGCGTGATGTCGAAGGTCGCGTTGCTCGCCACGACGTAGTGGTTGTAGATGGCGGTCAGGGTCGGCAGGTCGGCGGGCTCGGCGTCCCGGATCGTCACGGTGCTCACGCGGGCATTCTTCCCGCTCGCGCTGCACTGGACCTGCCGAGGCGTTGACGCACTTGCCGAGGGTTGCAGCCCTCGGCAAGCAGGCCAGCACCTGCTTGACGTGATCAACGTCGGCGGGCCCGGGGGTCTCGGGATGCGAGAAGTTCGGTCTCGCGCCTTGGGTGGTCGGTGCGGGTGCCGATACCTTCGGCAGAGGTCATGAGTGCCAGCGACAAGCCCCGGCTCGCTGGCCGGCAACCCTCCACCGCGGTGGGGTGCCCCGGGTGAAGACCTGGCGACGGCGAGGTGCCGTCGCAAGCGCGGACCCGCACCAGGGCATGGCCGGCGACGGCGTCCCCGAGGGTCCCTGACCCACGGAGCCCACATGTCCGTCCACCCCCTCACGAGCACCACCCCCGCCACCATCCCCGCCACCGTCCCCGCCGCCGGCGAGCTGTTCCCCGGCGCCGGTCCGCTGCTCCCCGTCGTCGGCGCCGACCTCGAGGTCCCGCTCGTCACCGGAGGTTCCACCCGCTACGCCAACCTGGACTACGCAGCCAGCGCTCCAGCGCTGCAGAGCGTCGCGGCGCACATCGAGCAGGTGCTGCCCTACTACGCGAGCGTGCACCGCGGAGCCGGCTACGCCTCGCAGGTGTCGACCGCCCTGCTGGAGCAGGCCCGCACCACGATCGGCGGGTTCGTCGGCGCCCGCGCCGGTGACGTGGTCGTGTTCACCCGCAACACGACCGACGCGCTCAACCTGCTCGCTGGCTGCCTGCCGCCGTGGGGCGACGTGGTCTTCCTCGACCTCGAGCACCACGCCAACCTGCTTCCCTGGCAGCGCGGCCACCACCGGTGCGTCCCAGTGCAGCAGACGCTGGCCGAGACGCTCGACGCGCTCGAGTCGACGCTGCGTGACCGATCCGCGGCCCTCGTGGCGGTCACCGGGCGCGTCCAACGTCACCGGCGAGGAGCTGCCGGTCGATCGCATTGTGGCGCTGGCCCACCGGCACGGCGCACGCGTCGTCGTCGACGCCGCCCAGCTGGCGCCGCACCGGCGCATCGACCTCGAGGCCTCCGGCGCCGACTATGTGGCCTTCAGCGGCCACAAGCTGTACGCCCCGTACGGCACCGGCGTGCTCGTCGGGCGGCGCGACTGGCTCGACCGCGGGACGCCGTACCTCGCCGGAGGCGGTGCGGTGCAACGGGTCGGGATCGACCGGACGACGTGGGCCAGCGCCCCGCAGCGGCACGAAGCAGGCACCCCCAACGTCCTCGGCGCGGCCGCCCTCGCCGCGGCCTGCACCGCGCTGGCCGCGCTGCCCGACGCGGCCCTGGAGGTGCACGAGGCGGCGCTTCGCGAGCGACTGGTGCACGGACTCGGGCAGCTGCCCGGTGTGCGGCTGCACCGTGTCTTCGACGACACGCCCTCGTCCATCGGGGTCGTGACGTTCACCGTCGAGGGCGTCGAGGCGGGGCTGGTCGCGTCCTACCTCTCGGCCGAGCACGGGATCGGCGTGCGCGACGGAAGCTTCTGTGCGCATCCGCTGCTCGAGCGCCTGGGCCTGCCGGCCGGCGCGGTGCGGGCGAGCGTCGGGGTGGGCTCACGCACCGAGGACGTCGACCGACTGGTCGCCGCAGTCGCTCAGCTGGTGGGTACCGGCCCTCGCTGGCAGTACTGCCAGGTGGCCGGCCGCTGGCAGCCGGCGGCCGACCCACGCCCGCTGCCCGCCTGGGCGCAGCAGGCGTACGCCACCGTCGGTACCGCGCCGTGCGAAGAGCCGGCCCGATGAGGACCTCGACCGAGGCGTGGCCGCCTCGTCGTCACAGCAGCGAGCGCACCGCGTCCACCACGACGTCCGGGTGCTCGTCCACCAGCCAGTGCGTGGCGTCGGCGAGGTCGACCCATCGGTAGGGGCCGTCGACCCAGTCGGCGCAGCCGCGGGCGGCTGCTCGGCCGACGCCCAGGTCGTGCCCGGCAGACACGTACACGGTCGGCACCCGCACCCGTTGCACCGCAGCGAACTCCGGCCCGGTCATGGCGCGGTACCAGGCCAGGGCGCCGGCCAGCCGGGCGGCGTCCGACAGGGGCTCCACGTAGGAATCCACGTCGCTCGCGCTGAGGCTGCTGCCGCGGAAGAACTCGCGTAGCCGACGGGCGCCGTCGTCGAGCAGCACCCGCTCGGCGACGTCGGTCTGGCGGAGCAGCCGGAAGTATGCCGACCGCTCCTGCTGCTCGGCGTCGTGCGCCAAGGCATCCCCGAACGCCCGGGGATGCGGCACCGACAGGGCCACCAGGCCGCGCACCCGCTCGGGACTCGCTGCCGCGACCGCCCAGCCCACCGCAGCCCCCCAGTCGTGCCCGACCACCACGGCGCGCTCGGCACCCGCGGCGTCCAGCACCGCCAGCGCGTCGTCGACCAGCGCCGGCAACGTGTACGCCGCGACGTCCATCGGCTGAGGCAGCGGTGAGTACCCGCGCTGGTCCGGCGCGAGCGTACGCAGGCCCAACCCCTGCAGGCCGGGTAGGCAACCGTCCCAGAGACCGCCATGCTGGGGAAAACCGTGCAGCAGTAGGACAACAGGCGCATCTAGGTCGCCCCCATCGCGCACGTTCAGCGCGAACGCCGTGCCTTCGTGCTCACGGTCGACCACGTGGACGCGCATGTGTGAGGTCTATCACGTCTCGCCTGCGCCAGGTCGTCGCCACGACTACGATCCGAACGTGTCCCCGCACTCGGCGCATCCACGCACCGCGGCCCGGTACCTGCAAGAGACGCACGGTTTCCCGGCCGCGGTGGAACGCCTACGCGATCAGTACCGGGCACTGCCCGAGGGCCAGCCCGTCCGGCTCGCCAAGTCCACCAGCAACCTGTTCCGCCCGCGCGAACGCGCCGGCCGCGCGGGCCTCGACGTCACCGGCCTCGACGCCGTCTTCCGCATCGACCCGGAGGCGCGCACGGCATACGTCGGGGGCATGACGACGTACGAGACACTGGTCGACGCCACGCTGGCACACGGCCTCATGCCCTTCGTGGTCCCACAGTTGAAGACCATCACGCTCGGCGGCGCCCTCACCGGCCTCGGCATCGAGTCGTCGTCCTGGCGGGCCGGGCTGCCGCATGAGTCAGCGCTCTCGATCGACGTTCTCACCGGCGCCGGTGACCTGGTGCGCGCGACGCCGCAGGGCCCGGATTCCGCACTGTTCCAGGCGTTTCCGAACTCCTACGGCACCCTGGGATATGCCGCCGCGGCCACGATCGAGCTGGCGCCGGTGCACCCCTACGTGCGGCTGCGGCACCTGCGGTTCGACGACCTCGACGAGCTGGCGGCGGCGGTCGGCGCCATCGTGCAGGCCCGCGACGGAGACCGCTCCGAGTGGGAGGGCGTGCCGGTGGACTTCGTCGACGGCACCGTATTCCCGCCGCCACCCGGCGAGCCGCACCGCCGGCTCGAGGCGTACCTGACGCTGGGCACCTGGGCCGACGATGCGCCCTACACCTCGGACTACACCGGTCAGCAGGTGTTCTACCGCTCGATCCGTAGCCGGCACGAGGACTGGCTGACCGTACGCGACTACCTCTGGCGCTGGGACACCGACTGGTTCTGGTGCTCGCGAGCGCTCGGCGTGCAGAACCCTCGGGTGCGTCGCTGGGTACCCAGCCGCTACCTGCGCAGCGACGTCTACCAGCGCATCATCGGGTTGGAGAACCGCTTCCACGTCAAGGCCAGGCTGGACGCGCGCAAGGGGCTGCCCGCCAGGGAGCGGGTCGTGCAGGACGTCGAGATCCCGGTCGAGCGCACGGCTGAGTTCCTGCGGTGGTTCGTCGACACCGTGCCGATCGAGCCGATCTGGTTGTGTCCGTTGCGTCTTCGTCGGCCGGCACCCACCGCTGACCAGCGCTGGCCGCTGTACCCGCTCGGGCCCGACCAGACGTACGTGAACGTCGGCTTCTGGTCGACCGTGCCCATCGCCGACGGCGACGAGGAGGGCGACGTCAACCGGCGGATCGAGGCCGAAGTCGCCGCGCTGGGGGGACACAAGTCGTTGTACTCGGACGCGTACTACGGTCCCGACGAGTTCTGGGCCATGTACGGGCGCACCGCCTACGCGGCGGCCAAGCAGCAGTACGACCCGGACGGTCGGCTGCTCGATCTCTACGAGAAGGCGGTGCGACGTCGATGAGCGTTCTCAGCAGCTGGAAGCAGGATTCCGGGCAACGCGGGCAGATGAGCATCGGTGAGGCGTTCGAGCTACTCGTCGGGCCCGAACCCGGCGTCCGGTTCACGGCCTACGACGGGTCGAGCGTCGGGCCGGCGGGCTCACCGATCGAGCTGCGGCTGCTCCGACCCCGTGGTCTGGCCTACATCGCCGGAGCCCCGTCGTCGCTGGGCTTTGCCAGGGCGTACGTGATGGGCGACCTGGACGTCGAGGGTGTGCACCCCGGCGATCCGTACGAGCTGCTGCGCTCGGCCGAGACCCTGCTCACGCCTCGCCGGCCGACGCCGGCCGCCGCCCTGCGGGCGCTGCGCTCGTTCGGCTCGGCGGCACTGACGATGCCGTCCCCGCCGCCGAACGAGGTGCCGAGCGGCCTGCACCGCGCCCTACGCGGGCTGCGGCACTCCCGCAGGCGCGACGCCGACGCCATCCACCACCACTACGACGTCAGCAACCGCTTCTACGAGCTCGTGCTCGGGCCGTCGATGGCCTACACGTGCGCCTGCTACCCGGGGGACGACGCCACGCTGGAGCAGGCCCAGGAGCACAAGTTCGACCTGGTGGCCCGCAAGCTCGGGCTGCGGCCCGGCATGCGCCTGCTCGACGTGGGCTGCGGCTGGGGTGGCATGGTGCGGCACGCGGTACGCGAGTACGGCGTCACCGCGCTGGGCGTCACGCTGTCGCGCGACCAGGCCCGCTGGGCGCAGGACGCGATCGAGCGGGACGGGCTGTCCGACCGCGCCACGGTGCGGTTCCAGGACTACCGCGAGGTCACCGAGACCGGCTTCGACGCGGTCAGCTCGATCGGCCTCACCGAGCACGTCGGGGTGCGCAACTACCCGTCGTACTTCCAGTTCCTGCGCTCCCGACTGGTGCCCGGGGGCCGGCTGCTCAACCACTCGATCACCCGCCCCGACAACCTGCACCCGGGGATCAAGCGGCGGGGGTTCATCGACCGGTACGTCTTCCCCGACGGCGAGCTGACCGGCGTCGGCACCATCATCAGCGCCATGCAGGACGCCGGCCTGGAGGTGCAGCACGAGGAGAACCTGCGCCGGCACTACGCGCGCACGCTGGCGGGCTGGTGCGCCAACCTCGTCGACAACTGGGACGAGGCGGTCGCGCAGACGGACCTGCGCACGGCCAAGGTGTGGGGGCTGTACATGGCCGGCTCCCGGCTGGGCTTCGAGCGCGGCCAGATCGAGCTGCACCAGGTGCTGGCCACCCGCACCGACGAGGGCGGCGACCCGCACCTGCCGATGCGACCGGACTGGGGGGTGTAGCCGCAGCCCCTTCGTGCCGAGAATCAACAAGCCGGACGTTCCGGCTGGTTTCGGTCCGAGGAGAGCACTGATGCGGCTGGAGGACGTCGAGGGACTCCTCGGCGCGAGCGACGTGCTCGTGTTCCGCCGCGTCGGCGTGCGCTGGACCCATCTGGGTGGGATCGGCCGTGGCGCGAGCTGGGCGGGCACCATCGAGCTGACCGACCAGGCCGACACCCGGCTCACCACCGCGCTCGACCGCGGCCGTCCGCTGCGTCGCCACGGCCAGCGCCCGCACCATGTCATCGGCCCCTACTGGGCGTCGACGTCCGCCATCATCCGGCTGGATGCCCAGCACGCGGTCGTGCTCGGCTCCGCCGACCCCACGCCCGCCATGCTGCGCGCCGCCGACGGCGACCTGATCGCCATCGCCCGGCGCGCCGCCAGCGAGGTCACCACCGTGTCGCCGGCCAAGCACCTGGCCGACGAGCTCGAGGTCCTCACAGCGCTCCGCGACTTCACGACGGGCGCGCCGCTCACGGTCGACGCCCTGCTGCTGCACCTCGCCGAGTCGGCTGCGGCCGCGCTCTCGAGCGACCTGGTCGCCGTCTGGCTGGACGACGAGCACCACGCGGTCGTCGACCCCGGCTGGAGCCCTCGTGGTGGCGCACACCGCGCCGTCGTCGCCGCCCGCCAGCTCGCGCCGGTGCTCGGTGCCGACACCGTCGGCCCGGACTGGGTCGTCGTCCAGGACGCGGGGGAGTGCCCGTTGCCCGAGCCGATCGGCCCGGACGACGAGGTCGCCTCGTACTTGGCCGTGCCCCTCGACGTCGACGGCGAGCGTGGCTGCCTGCTGGTCGTGCACGCCGCCACGACCGCTCGGGGCTTCACCGCCCTGTGCCAGGGGCTCGCCGTCCAGCTCGCCCGCACCGGCGCGCGGCTGCTCGAGGGAGCCTCCACGCACGACGAGCTCGTCCGCCAGCTGGACTCGACCCGGGCCCACGCCCTCAGCGACCCGCTGACCGGCGCGGCCAACCGGCGTGGCTGGGACGAGGCGGTCACCCGCGCGCGCGACCACGTGGCCGCCGGTGGCACGGTCACCGTGGTCTCCATCGACCTCGACGACCTCAAGCAGGTCAACGACACCCACGGGCACGGTGCCGGCGACGAGCTGATCATCGAGTGCGCCCAAGCCCTGCGCCGGTGCGTCCGCGGCGAGCCAGACATCATCGCCCGGCTCGGCGGCGACGAGTTCGCGCTATTGCTGCGCGGGCACGAGATCGACCCGGTCGAGATCGCCGACCGGCTGCGCAGCGCCCTCGAGTGCACCCTCACCAGCCGCGGCTTGCCGCTGCGCACGAGCGTCGGAGCCGCGACCTGCATCCCGCGTGGGTCGCTCGACGACGCCGTGCGGCGGGCCGACCTCGACATGTATCGGGACAAGCGGGCACGGCGGCAGGCTGACTGAGTCCGGCCTGCGCTTGAATGGGGCACCGATCCCCAGGAGAGGCAGTCATGGCGTCCGCACCGAGCGTGTCCTACTCGATCACGGTCCGGCTGGAGCTCCCGGCCCGGCCGACCGCTGTCAGCGAGCTCACGACCGTCATCGAACGAGGTGGCGGCCTCGTCACCGCTCTCGACGTGACGGCGTCCGGCGGGGCGCGGGTGCGCGTCGACGTCACGTGCGCCGCACGCGACGTCGAGCACGCGAGCGCCCTGGTCGAGGAGATGCGGGCGGTGCCCGGCGTCCAGATCGGCAAGGTCAGCGACCGCACGTTCCTCGCCCACCTCGGCGGCAAGCTGACGATCGAGTCGAAGGTCCCGATCCGCAACCGCGACGACCTCTCGCTCGTCTACACGCCGGGCGTGGCCAGGATCTGCCTGGCGATCGCGGCGGACCCCACGGACGCCCGCCGGCTGACCATCAAGCGCAACACCGTCGCGGTCGTCACCGACGGCTCGGCCGTGCTCGGGCTCGGCAACCTGGGGCCGTTGGCCGCGCTGCCGGTGATGGAGGGCAAGGCCGCGCTGTTCAAGCGGTTCGCGGGCATCGACGCCTTCCCGATCTGCCTCGACACCCAGGACGTCGACGAGATCGTCGCCGCGGTCAAGGCCATCGCCCCGGTGTTCGCCGGCATCAACCTCGAGGACATCAGCGCCCCGCGCTGCTTCGAGATCGAGGCCCGGCTGCGCCGGGAGCTCGACATCCCGGTCTTCCACGACGACCAGCACGGCACCGCGATCGTCACGCTGGCCGCGCTCACGAACGCCCTGCGTGTCGTCGGCAAGGCGCTGGCCGACGTCCGGATCGTCATGTCGGGCGCCGGCGCGGCCGGTACGGCGATCCTCACCCTGCTGCAGCACGCGGGCGCCCGAGACGTGGTCGTGTGCGACGTGGCAGGCGTGGTGGCCCCCGACCGCGACGACATCGTGGCCAACCCGGGCACCGAGCTGGCCGGCGTCGCGTCGTCGACCAACCCGCGTGGCGTGCGCGGCACCCTGCGCGATGCCCTGGTCGGCGCGGACGTCTTCATCGGTGTCTCCGCGCCCGGCATCCTCACCGGCGACGACATCGCCACGATGGCCGAGCGGTCCGTGGTGTTCGCGATGGCCAACCCCGACCCCGAGGTCGACCCGGCCGAGGCGGCGCAGCATGCGGCGGTCGTGGCGACCGGTCGCAGTGACTTCACGAACCAGATCAACAACGTGCTCGCCTTCCCCGGCGTGTTCCGCGGGCTGCTCGACGCGCAGTCGCACACCATCACCGAGGCGGTGCTGCTGGCGGCCGCCACCGCACTGGCCGGCGTCGTCACGGACGACGAGCTGAACGCGACGTACATCGTGCCGAGCGTGTTCCACCCGGATGTCACCAAGGTCGTGGCGGCGGCCGTGCACGACGTCGCCGCGCCCGCCGCAGCCGCAGCCGGCGTGACGTCGCCCGAGCTGCAATGAACCTCACCGGGCAGCTGCTGGTGGCCACCCCGGCGCTGCGCGAGCCGACCTTCCAGCGCACGGTGATCCTGCTGCTCGACCACGGCGACGACGGTGGCCTGGGGGTGGTGCTGAACCGGCCGCTCGAGGTGGAGGTGTCGGCGGTGCTGCCGCTGTGGCAGCCGTTCACCACCGCTCCCGGCGTGGTGTTCCAGGGCGGCCCGGTGTCGCTGGACTCGGCCTTGGGCCTGGTCGGCGTCCCGGGTGACGGTCCCGAGCCGCCCGGCGTGCGCCGGATCAACGGCTCGCTCGGGCTGGTCGACCTCGACGTCGAGCCGGAGCGGGTTGTCGATCAGCTGTCCGGGCTGCGCGTCTTCGCCGGCTATGCCGGCTGGTCACCCGGGCAGCTCGAGGGCGAGGTCGAGCAGGGGTCGTGGTACGTCGTCGACTCCGAGCCGCGGGACGCCTTCACCGACCGGCCGGGCAGCCTGTGGCGAACGGTGCTGCGCCGCCAGCCCGGTGACCTGCCGCTCGTGTCCACCTTCCCGGACGACCCCGACCTCAACTGACCCGCCCGCCCGCCCGCACGCCCGCCCGCACGGCTCCCGCCGTCCCACTTGTGACGCGTTTCGGTTGTCTCCCAGCGCGCGGAGACAACCGAAACGCGTCACAAGTCGGACGCCGGTTGGCCGGGCGTTGGACGGCGGGACGACGGACGGCGGGGCGACCTAGACTGGTGGCCATGAGCCACGACGACCCGTTCGCCGACCCGGGCCAGCCGCAGCCGCAGCAGGAGCCCGCGAGTCCGCAACGCACCACCGTGCTCGAGCGAGAGCTCGTCGAGGAGCAGCAGGTCGAGCCGGGCGACCACGAGCGGTTCTCGCACTACGTGCGCAAGGAGAAGATTCTCGAGAGCGCGCTGTCCGGCGACCCGGTGATCGCCCTGTGCGGCAAGGTCTGGGTGCCGGGCCGCGACCCACAGCGGTTCCCCGTCTGCCCAGCGTGCAAGGCCATCTACGAGGGGCTGCGGCCCCCGGACGACGACAGCTGATTCGCCGTCCAGTTCGCGGTCTTTGCCAAGAATTGACCTTTTTGCGGGACTTTCGTAGCAGGACTTCCGCCTAGGTTCGCCCTGACCGGCCCGGCATCGTCGTCGAGCCAGCAGCTGCCGTGCCTATCCGGCCGGCACCGAGTCGCAGGGAGTCCCATGAGGTCTGCATCGCGTCCCGTCCTGGCGCTGGCCATGGTGGCCGGCCTGGCCGCCGTCCCACTGTCCGCCGCCACCGCCAGCGCCGCCCCGGCTCCGGCGTCCAGCGCCTCCGCCCGGTTGTGCGAAACCCACTCCGACGCGGTCGGTGCCCGCGCCACGGGCAGCCGCGCGGACGGCAACGAGCTGACCGCCGCCCAGGCGGCGAGCATCGAGCGCAGGACGGCGGCCGTCCTAGCCGCGAAGGGCAAGAGCCCGTCGACCCTCGCCGGGAAGAAGCCGGGCGGCGCGGCGTTCGCTGCCACGTCGGTGCCGGTGTACTTCCACATCATCAGCGACGGCACCAACGGCAAGCTCACCGGCAGCCAGGTGTCCCAGCAGATCTCGGTGCTCAACGGCGCGTACTCGGGCAGCGGCCTGTCGTTCTACCTCGCCGCGTCAGAGACCACGGTCAACTCGTCCTGGTACAACGTGAGCCAGGGCAGCTCGGCCGAGACCGCGATGAAGACGGCGCTGCGCCGGGGCGGCAAGAACGCGCTGAACATCTACAGCGCCAACCTCGGCGGCGGCCTGCTCGGCTGGGCGACCTTCCCGTCGTCCTACAACAGCAAGCCCGCCATGGACGGCGTGGTCATCCTCGACCAGTCCGTCCCCGGCGGCACGGCCACCAACTACAACCAGGGCGACACCGGCACCCACGAGGTCGGTCACTGGGTCGGGCTCTACCACACGTTCCAGGGCGGCTGCTCCGGCAACGGTGACTACGTCAGCGACACCCCGGCCGAGGCGTCGCCGGCCTACGCGTGCCCCACCGGGCGCGACACCTGCTCGGCCCCGGGCACCGACCCGATCCACAACTTCATGGACTACACGTACGACTCCTGCATGAACACCTTCACCTCCGGCCAGATCGCCCGGATGCAGTCGCAGTGGACCGCCTACCGCGCCTGACCGGGAGGCCGTGAACGACACGCACTAGCACGACACCGAGGCCCCGCGGAGCATCGCGGGGCCTCGGCATGTCCTGGCCGGAAGCCGGTTACGCTCGCCGGACCGATGAGTACCTCCGCCGCCTCCCACCTGCCTCCGGCGTTTCCCGACCGCGCGCCCTGGGGCACCGCCGCGAAGCTGCGGGCCTGGCAGGCCGCTGCCGTCGAGCAGTACCTCACCGAGGCACCGCGCGACTTCCTCGCGGTCGCCACCCCTGGGGCGGGCAAGACGACGTTCGCGCTGCGCGTCGCCACCGAGCTGATCGACCAGGGCGTGATCAACCGGATCGCAGTGGTGGCGCCGACCGAGCACCTCAAGCGGCAGTGGGCGGACGCGGCGCATCGGGTCGGCATCCGGATCGACCCTGAGTTCCGCAACGCTCACGGGGCGCACGGCCGCGACTTCGACGGGGTCGCTGTCACGTACGCGCAGGTCGCCAGCCGGCCGATGCTGCACCGGGCGCGCACCGAGGCGGCCCGCACGCTGGTCATCCTGGACGAGGTGCACCACGGCGGCGACGCGCTGTCGTGGGGCGATGCCGTGCGCGAGGCCTTCGAGCCAGCCACCCGCCGGCTGGCGCTCACCGGCACGCCGTTCCGGTCTGACACCGCCGCGATCCCGTTCGTCACCTACGTCGAGGACGCCGCCGGGGTGCGGCGCTCGCGGGCTGACTTCACCTACGGCTACGGCGACGCGCTGCGCGACGGGGTCGTGCGGCCGGTCATCTTCCTGGCGTACTCCGGCCAGATGCGCTGGCGCACCAGAGCGGGCGACGAGGTGAGCGCCCGGCTCGGCGAGCCGCTGACCCAGGACGTCACGGCGCACGCGTGGCGCACGGCGCTCGACCCCAAGGGCGAGTGGATCGGGTCGGTGCTCCGCGCGGCAGACACCCGGCTGTCTGAGGTGCGTCGCGGCGTCCCGGACGCCGGCGGGCTGGTGATCGCCACCGACCAGACCCAGGCCCGCTCGTACGCCTCGTTGCTGCGCGGCCTGACCGGTGAGCCCCCCGTGGTCGTGCTCTCGGACGATGCCGGAGCCTCGGCACGGATCGAGCAGTTCGCCGAGGGCGACCAGCGCTGGATGGTGGCCGTGCGGATGGTGTCGGAGGGCGTCGACGTCCCGCGGCTCGCGGTCGGCGTGTACGCGACGTCGACGGCGACGCCGCTGTTCTTCGCGCAGGCGGTGGGCCGGTTCGTCCGGGCCCGGCGACGCGGCGAGACGGCGTCGGTCTTCCTGCCCAGCGTGCCGACGCTGATGGGCCACGCCGGCGAGCTGGAGGTGGAGCGTGACCACGCGCTCGACCGTCCGCTGCGGTCGCCGGACGACGACCTGTGGTCACCCGAGGACGCCCTGCTGGCGGCGGCCAACCGGCCCGAGCAGGCCTCCGGCGATCAGGACCTGCTGCCGTTCGAGGCGCTCGAGGCGCAGGCGGAGTTCGACCGGGTGCTCTTCGACGGCGGCGAGTTCGGCACCGCGGCGCTCGTCGGCAGCGACGAGGAGCAGGAGTACCTCGGGCTGCCCGGCCTGCTGGAGCCGGACCAGGTCGCCGTGCTGCTGCGGCAGCGGCAGGCCGACCAGCAGAAGGGACGCCAGGCGCGCGGCGAGAGCGCGGTCGAGCCCGCCCGCGCCACCCACCGCGAGGCGGCCGCGCTGCGCAAGGAGCTGCACCAGCTGGTCGGCGCCTGGGCCAAGCGCACCGGCCAGCCGCACGCCACCGTGCATGCCGAGCTGCGCCGTACCTGCGGCGGCCCGGCGGTGCCGCAGGCGGGTGTCGAGCAGGTGCGCGAGCGGATCGACACCCTGCGCCGTTGGTTCGTCGGACGACGCTGACCTGGCCGACGCCAGGTCGGGTCAGTGCGGCAACGGCGGTCGCCAGGGTGAGCGGTGTTGCCGCAATCACTCCCGGTCGGTGGAACACGTCAGGCCCTCTCGCCGTTGACCGGGGCATGGCGACGACAGCACTGACCCCTGAGATCCACGACGAGACCGTCCAGGACGGCATCGTGCTCATCGACTTCTGGGCGGAATGGTGCGGCCCGTGCCGCCAGTTCGGCCCCGTCTTCGAGACGGTGAGCGAGGCCAACCCGGACGCGACCTTCGCGAAGGTCGACACCGAGGCTGAGCCCGAGCTGGCAGCCCGCTACGGCGTGAGCTCGATCCCGATGCTGGTCATCTACCGCGACGGCATCCCGGTGTTCGGCCAGCCTGGCGCCCTGCCGCAGCCTGCCCTGGAGGACCTGCTGCGCCAGGTGCGCGACCTCGACATGGACCAGGTCCGCGAGCAGTACGCGAAGCAGATGGCGGCGGCCGAGAACGCGTCGTCCGGGCGCAAGTCCAGCTCGGACCCGACGTCCTTCTGAGTCGCGATCGCGGGTCAACCCGGCCGGCGCTCACGCACAGCTGAACCAGACGCACCGTCGCCCCGTGTCCACCAGGACGCGGGGCGATGGTGCGTGGGTCAGCGCAGGCGTCAGCCGTCGACGGAGGGGGAGGACGGCGGCTGCTCGCCGCGGCGCCGCCGGCCGCGGACGGCCAGGACGACGAGGCTGAGCGCGACCCAGCAGATCCCGAAGATCGCCCAGTCGGCGACGCTCCAGGTGTCGTGCGTGCGCCACTGCGCCAGCAGGCTGCCGATGACGACGGCGGCGAGCGACACGAGGGCACTGCGCACGTCCTGTGGCGAGATCCTCACCGGTGCTCCGTCCTGGCGCTGCGACGCCGGTTCACTTGATGCACGTCTTGGTCCAGGCGGCGAACACGAAGAAGTCGGAGACGCCGAACCCGTTGCGCACCTTCATGCACCTCCGGTGGGCGATTCCGTACCTGATCTGCGCCGCGATCGTCGAGTACCGGTGCGTGACGGCGTACGCGCACACGGCCTTCGCCGCGGCGTTCGGCACCTTGGCGCAGAGGAAGCTCACCACCGCCTGCGCGGGCCGACCGTAGTGGTCGATCAGGTTCTTCGCCTGCCACATGTCGGACCAGTAGTACTCGATGTACCAGACGGGGACGACGTGGTAGCCGACCGAGTACTTCGGGTCGGCCACGACGGGGAACGCCGCACCGCGGGTGTCGACGACCTGGGTCAGGCCGCCGTCGGGCCGCAGCGTGTAGTGCGTCGGCAGCGAGCGGCCGCGTGCGTCGACGGCCCACGGTGCGGCCACGACGCCGATCCGCCGCCCGTCGGCCTGCACCTCGAAGCCACCGTCGGCCGCACGCACGAGCTGCTGGCCGGGCGGGAGCGGGTCGGCGAAGTCGACCCGTCGCTGGCTGCTCGCGCAGCACCGCGAGCAGGGCGACGCCGTCGTCCTGCCGCTGCACCAGGGTCTCGACCGGTCCGTCGGTCGTGCTGGCGGGCGCGATCCGCAGCCCCTGCACCGTCGTGGGTCGCTCGACCCGCTCGGCCGGTGCGCCGGTGACCTCCTGCACGACGCGCACCGCCTCAGCCGGCCCGTCCGGGTGACCGGTGGCCCCGATGGCGGTGGCCCCGGCGGCGGTGGCCCCGGCGGCGGTGGCCGGCGCGAGGACGGCGATGGTGCTGGTCGCGACCACGGCCGCGACGAGTGCGATCCCGATCCGGGCGGGGTGGCCGCGTCCGCCGCGTGCGCTCCTGAGCTGTCTCATCCGATGCCCCTTCGGTGATGCAGCAGGAGCGCGGTTCGCCCCTGCCGGAGCCGCGGACGCTAGGAGACAAGTAGCGGGTTCGGCAATGACAACACGTGTCGATTGTCATTGCGATCCTGGATGGCCGTCCGGTTAGGCTCCGGCCTGTGACCGAGACCGTTGACCCTCGCCCGGTGGCCGAACGGGCCCGTCCCGCAGTCGACCTGGAGGTGCTGGACGACGTCCAGCGACGCGTCCTGTGGTTGGCCACCCGCATCGTCGACGCGGCGAACCGCGAGCGCGACAGCGGCGACGGCGTCAAGGTCGGCGGCCACCAGGCGTCGTCCGCTTCGTTGGTCTCGGCGCTGACCGCGCTCTACTTCGCCCACCTCGACGCGCCGGACCGGGTCAGCGTCAAGCCGCACGCCAGCCCGGTGTTCCACGCGATCCAGTACCTGCTCGGCAACCTGGACCGTTCCTACCTCACCCGGCTGCGCGACCGCGGCGGGCTGCAGTCCTACCCCAGCCGCACCAAGGACCCCGACGAGGTCGACTTCTCGACCGGCTCGGTGGGCCTCGGCCCGGTCGCCCCACTGTTCGCTGCGGCCACCCGCCGCTACGTCGACGCGCACTTCGGCGAGCGGCCGCGCAGTCGGTTCGTCGCGCTGCTCGGCGACGCCGAGCTCGACGAGGGCAACATCTGGGAGGCCGTGGCCGACTCAGCCACCAGCGGCCTGGGCAACGTGATGTGGGTGGTCGACTTCAACCGCCAGTCGCTCGACCGCGTCGTGCCGGGCATCCGGATCGACCAGTGGCGCTCGGCGTTCGAGGCCGGCGGCTGGCACGTGCTCGAGGTCAAGTACGGACGGCGGCTGCAGCAGTTCTTCACCCGGCCCGGCGGAGAGGCGCTGCGCCGGTGGATCGACGCGATGCCGAACGAGCAGTACCAGTCCCTCTTCGGCCTGTCCGGGGCGGCGCTGCGCGAGCGGTTCCTGGACGGCGCCCCGGCCGACGTCGGCCCGCTCGTTGCCGACGTCCGCGATGACGACCTCGCCGTCCTGGTCACCGACCTCGGTGGTCACGACCTCGGCGCGCTGCTCGAGGCGTTCGCGGCGTGCGACGACGAGACCACCCGGCCCAGCGTGGTGTTCGCCTACACCGTCAAGGGGTGGGGGCTGCCGATGGCCGGCAACCCGCGCAACCACTCGGCGCTGCTCAGCGGCGAGCAGGTCGACGCGCTGCGCACGGAGAGCGGGCTGACCCCCGAGACCGAGTGGGACCTGCCCGACCCCACCACCGCGGCGGGCCAGTGGGTCGCGCAGCGCTCCCGGCACCTGCAGCGCGCACCGCGCTCGCCGGTGCTGGGCGTGCCGGTGCCGGAGGCGACGGGCGTGCGGGCGAGCAAGCCGGTCTCGACGCAGGAGGCGTTCGGGCGGGTGCTGGTCGACCTGTCGCGTGACCCGGCGGTGGCGCCGTACCTGGTCACGACGGCGCCGGACGTCGCCACGAGCACCAACCTGGCGGGGTTCATCAACCGCACCGGTGTGTTCGCGCCCGAGCAGCTGCGCTCGTGGAACGAGGACCCGCTGCTGAAGTGGGCGCAGGGGCCGACCGGCCAGCACATCGAGCTCGGCATCTCGGAGATGAACCTGTTCCTGCTGCTCGGCCAGCTCGGGCTGTCGTGGGACCTGTCCGGCCAGCCGCTGCTGCCGATCGGCACGGTCTACGACCCGTTCGTCTGCCGCGGGCTGGACGCCTTCATCTACGGCACCTACTCGGGGTCGCGGTTCCTGGTGGCGGGCACGCCGTCCGGCATCACGCTCGCTCCCGAGGGCGGGGCGCACCAGTCGACCATCACCGCCTCGATCGGGCTCGAGCTGCCGGGGGTGACCTTCATCGAGCCGGCGTACGCGACCGCGCTCGACTGGCTGATGTGCCACGCCGTCGGCCGGATGGCGGCGGGGACGGCGCCGACGACGTCCGCCGCGCCCGTCGACGACGGGGCGTACTACCTGCGGCTGTCGACCCGCCCGATCGACCAGGCACCGTTCGAGGCGGCTCGCCGCAGGCTCGGCGACGCGGTGCTGCGCCGCCAGGTGCTGGCCGGCGGCTACCGGCTGCTGGACGCGCACCACGAGCACCCGGAGCTGGCCGAGCAGGGAGCGCCGGTGGTGCAGCTCGTCGGCTCGGGAGCGGTGCTGCCCGAGGTGCTGCGCGCGGCGGCGGAGCTGGCCGACGAGGGCATCGCCGCGCACGTCGTCGACGTCACCAGCCTCGACCGGCTCTACTCGGCCTGGCAGCGCACGCTGCGCCAGGGCGTGCGCACCGCGACCGCCCCCAGCGTGGCCGGCGCGTTGCGGACGGCGTTCGGCCCCGACCGCGCGCCCGTCGTCACCGTGCACGACGCGGCCAGCCACGCGATGGCCTGGATGGGGTCAGCGCTCGGCGTGCCGTGCGTTCCGCTCGGCGTCGACGAGTTCGGCCAGTCCGGCAACGTGGCGCAGCTGTACGAGCTGCACGACCTCACGTCGGGCAGCGTCGTCAACGCCGCGCTCGCCGCGCTGAGCCTGCGGTGAGTCCGACGTGGCGGTGAGGCCCGGGCGACCGGAGACGTCGCAGACCCTCGACCGCGGCCTGCAGCTGCTGCTGCTGCTCGCCGAGGACGACGCCGGACGCACGGTCACCGAGCTGGCCGGGGCGCTGGGCGTGGCGCGGCCGGTCGTCTACCGGCTGCTCACCACGCTGGAGCAGCGGCACCTGGCCATGCGCGGAACCGACGGGCGGGTGCGGCTCGGGCTCGGGGTGCTGGCGCTGGCCGCCCGGGTGCAGCCGCTGCTGCGTGAGGTGGCGACGCCGCTGCTGCGCCGGCTCGCCGACGAGGTCGGTGCCACCGCGCACCTGACGGTCGCCGACGGTGACGAGGCGCTCGCCGTCGTGGTCGTCGAGCCGCAGTGGACGCAGTTCCACGTCGCCTACCGGGTGGGCAGCCGGCACTCGCTGCAGCGGGGGGCTGCCGGGCGCGCGATCCTGGCGCAGCGCTCCGGCGTCCCGGGCCCGGCCACCAGCGACGGCGAGCTGCAGCCCGGCGCGCACGGCGTGTCCGTCGGCTGGTCGGTCGGGGGCCTGGAGGGCTCGGTCGGCGTCGTCTCGCTCACGGCGCTGGACCTCGCCGAGGTCGGCTCCGCCGTCCGGCGCACCCGCGACGACCTCGTCGCCCGCCTGCACTCCTGACGCGCGCCCCGTTCGCCCCCGCCCGGCCGGCTCCGGCCGTGCTGATGTTGATCACGTCAAGCAGGCTTCGGCCCGCTTGCCGAGGGTTCCACCCCTCGGCAAGCAGCCGAAGGCCTGCTTGACGTGATCAACGTTCGGCGGGCGAGGGAGGGGTGGTGGGGGCGGAGAGCAGGGGGAGCACGCGGTGCTCGAGCACGCAGGACAGGGCGACGACGGTCGAGGTGCGCGCGATGTCGTCGTCAGCCACCAGGTCGTCGATCACCCGCTGCAGGTCGTCGTTGTCGCGGGCGACGAGGCGGCAGAACAGGTCGCCCTGCCCGGTGATCGTATGCACCTCGAGCACCTCCGGGATCGCCGCCAGGTGCGCGGCGACGCGGTCGCGAGCACCCTGGCGGATCTCGAGGTTGGCGAACGCCGTCACGCCGTAGCCCAGTGCCTGCGGGTCGAGCGTCGGCGCGAACGAGCGGATCACGCCGCGGGCGACGAGCCGGTCCAGCCGGGCCTGGGCGGTTCCGCGCGCCACGCCCAGCCGGCGTGACGCCTCCAGGACGCCGATCCTGGGCTCGGCGATCAGCAGGCTCAGCAGGCGCGAATCCAGCTCGTCGATGGACATGCTGCACAGTATCCTGCCGCCGCCCCTGGGCACGCTGCACAATGTGCGCAGGCCGCGATGGGCGAGTTGATCACACCCCCAGGGTGCGGGAGGCTCAGCCCAGACGTCCACCCACCGACCGGAGGTGCGCATGACCACCCAGGCCGACCAGAGCCACGCCGACCACGTCCACCTGACCGACCAGGAGACCGAGGCGGGTCTCGACCTGCACCAGCTCCAGCAGCTCGTCGGGCTGGTCGACTACGACGAGGCGAAGGACCCGTTCCCGGTCACCGGCTGGGATGCCATCGTGTTCGTGGTCGGCAACGCCACCCAGGCCGCGCACTTCTACACCTCGGCGTTCGGCATGGACCTCGTCGCCTACAGCGGGCCCGAGACCGGCAACCGCGACCACAAGGCCTTCGTGCTCAAGAGCGGCTCGATCAAGTTCGTGCTCAAGGGCGGCGTCGCCCCGGAGAGCCCGCTGCACGACCACCACCGCGCGCACGGCGACGGCGTCGTCGACATCTCGCTCGAGGTGCCGGACGTCGACAAGTGCATCGAGCACGCACGCCGTCAGGGCGCCACGGTGCTGCAGGAGCCCACCGACGTCAGCGACGAGCACGGCACCGTGCGCATCGCGGCCATCGCGGCGTACGGCGACACCCGCCACACCCTGGTGCAGCGCGGCGACTACTCCGGCCCCTACCTGCCCGGCTACGTCGCCCGCAGCGGCGGCTTCCAGCGCCGCGAGGGCTCACCGAAGCGTCTCTTCCAGGCCCTCGACCACATCGTCGGCAACGTCGAGCTCGGCAAGATGGACGAGTGGGTCACCTACTACAACAAGGTGATGGGCTTCGTGAACATGGCGGAGTTCATCGGCGACGACATCGCCACCGACTACTCCGCGCTGATGAGCAAGGTCGTTGCGAACGGCAACCACCGGGTGAAGTTCCCGCTCAACGAGCCGGCCGTCGCCAAGCGCAAGAGCCAGATCGACGAGTACCTCGAGTTCTACGGCGGCCCCGGTGCCCAGCACCTCGCGCTGGCGACCAACGACATCCTCACGACGGTCGACGCGATGCGGGCCGAGGGCGTCGAGTTCCTCGACACCCCGGACTCCTACTACGAGGACCCCGAGCTGCGGGCCCGCATCGGCAACGTGCGCGCCCCGATCGAGGAGCTGCAGAGCCGCGGCATCCTGGTCGACCGCGACGAGGACGGCTACCTGCTGCAGATCTTCACCAAGCCGATCGGTGACCGCCCGACCGTCTTCTTCGAGCTGATCGAGCGGCACGGCTCGCTGGGCTTCGGCAAGGGCAACTTCAAGGCGCTCTTCGAGGCCATCGAGCGCGAGCAGGAGCGCCGCGGCAACCTCTGAGTGGTGGGTGAGCTCGTCGCCCGGCTGAGACACTGGGCGCATGAGCTCGCCCACCCCCGGCTGGTACCCCGACCCCCACGTCGCGCAGCAGATGCGCTGGTGGGACGGCGCCGACTGGACGCCGGACACCTACGAGCGCACCGAGCCGATCGTCGACCTCACGGTGCGGCCGGAGCAGGCGTCGTCCGCGGCGCCTGCCGCAACGCGGACGACGGACGATGGCGTCCCGCTGGCCGGCTGGTGGCAGCGGGCCATCGCCCGCGTGTTGGACGTCGCGATCACCGGCCTGGCCACGGCCGGGATCGGCTGGTCGCAGACCCAGGTGTTCGTGGAGGCGACCAGCCAGCAGCTGGACGCCGCGATGCGGGCCGCGGAGCAGGGGTCGCCCGCCCCGGCCGTGCAGTACGACCTGAGCACCCTCAAGGCGCTGATGGTGCTGTCGCTGGTGTGGCTCGGCGTGGGACTCGTCTACGACCTCGTCTTCTTGCTGTGGCGGGCGGCGACCCCCGGCAAGCTGCTGCTCGGCCTGCGGGTGCGGCGTCCGGGCGAGGGCGCTCCGCTCACCGCCAGCGTCGTCGCGCGGCGCTGGCTGGCCTTCAACGCGGCCTCGGCGATCTCGTACGTCGGCACGCTCTACCTGGTCGTCGACCTGCTGTGGCCGCTGCGCGACCCGCGGCGCCAGGCGCTGCACGACAAGTTCGCCGGCACCCTCGTCGTCCGCAAGGCCCCCCGGGCACCCTGAGCCACAGGCGGCTACCCGCCGGGGACGACCAGCCGGCTCTCGTAGGCGTAGACGACGGCCTGCGTGCGATCTCGCAGGCCGAGTTTGGTGAGGAGGCGGTTGACGTAGGTCTTGACGGTGGAGTGCCCGATGAACAGCCGGTCGGCGATCTCGGCATTGGACAGGCCTAGCGCGATCAGGCGCAGCACCTCGACCTCGCGCTCGGTGAGCGACGAGGCCGCCCCGGCGTCGGGGAGTCCGGACGACGCAGCCGCGGCCGGGTGCTGGGCCAGGTAACGCTCAATGAACCGACGGGTGATGGACGGTGCGATCAGCGCGTCGCCGTGCGCGACCGTGCGCACCGCGTCCGTGAGCTGCGTGCCGCGCACGTCCTTCAGCAGGAAGCCGCTAGCGCCAGCACCGAGTGCCTCGTAGATCCAGTCGTCGCGGTCGAACGTCGTCAGCACGAGCACCTTCGGTGCCGCCACGAACTGCAGGATCTGGCGCGTGGCCGCGAGGCCGTCGACCCGGGGCATCCGGATGTCCATCAGGACGACGTCCGGTCGATGTTCGCGGCAGACCTCGACGGCCTGAACGCCGTCGCTGGCCTCGCCTACGACGTGCATGTCCTCCTCGTGGTTGATGAGCGAGGCGAAGGCGTCGCGGATGAGCGCCTGGTCGTCAGCGAGCGCGACGCGGATCACGATGTCTCTGTCAGTACCGAGTGCGCCATCAGGGGCAACGAGACCCGGACCTCGAACCCGCCGTCCGGTGTCGGACCTGCCGCGCAGTACCCGCCGTACACGGCACACCGCTGGCGTAGGCCCATCAGCCCTCGCCCAGAGCCAGTGCGCACCGGCGCAGGCGTCGGCGGCGCCTCGTTGCCCACCACGATGTCGAGACGGTCCTTGAGGTAGACCAGCCCGACCTCGACACTCGCTGACGGCGCGTGTCGGATCACGTTGGTCAAGCTCTCCTGCACGACCCGGTAGACGGTGAGTTCCAGGCCAGCACCCAGAGCGGGTAAGTGGTCGAAACCACGGGCCCGCAGGGTGATCCCCGCGGCCCGCGCACGCTCCAGCAGCGCCGGGACGTTGGCGAGCCCAGGACTCGGGTCGGTGCTCGCCGCACCGTCCGTGGTCAGCTGCAGCAGTCCGAGCATGCGACGCATGTCCGACAAGGCATCGCGTGCCGTCTCCTCAACGGCACCGAGACGCCGGTCGACGTCGTGCAGGTCTGGCCCGGTGAGCGCCTGACGCGCTGCGACGGTCTGCACGATGACGACGGACAGCCCGTGGCTCACGATGTCGTGCAGCTCGGTCGCGATCCTGGCGCGCTCCTGCTTGATCGCCCGCCGCGCGTGCTCGGCCTGGGTCCGCTCAGCCGTTTCGGCGCGTTGCTCGGCCTCGCTCGCGTGCCGAGCTCGTTCGGCGACGGCGAGGCCCGCTGCCCAGATCGTCGTGCAGAACGCGCTCGTCAAGGCAAGGTCGGCGAGCCGCGTGCCTGGTGCGTCGCGTGAGATCGCATAGGCGAGGGTGAGCTCACCCGCCGTCCAGGCGAGCACTGCATCGCGGGGCCGGTTCAGCGCACCGACCAGGCCGAACGTGATCAGGATGCCGAAGAACTGCGATGGCGAGACGTCGACCTCCAGCGAGGCGCCGAATGCGAGCGCGGCGAACGAGAGCAATGAGACGGTCAGGGGCTGCCACCGGCGCGCGAGGAACAGCAGCAGCCCGATGACGCTGCTGAGCGTCGAGGCCAGGGCTGTGCCGGTCCGGATGCCGGCCAGCGTGGAGGTGGCGATGGCGCCTGCCAGCAGCAGCAGAGCCGCGTCCAGCCAATATCGCCGCCAGATCTCCACGGCAGGACAGTAGTGCGGAACCGGCCACGGTTGCGTCCATCTCGCGGTGGACCGACCGGCCCCGATTTCAGCCGCGGGACGGATCCCCCCGGTGGCTGGGTGGCCACTAGCGTCCGCTGAGGTCATACAGACCGGAACGGATCGATGCCGGGCCAGAGCGCTCGGCCTGCAGAAGGGAAGCGAGATGTCCATTCAACGGCTGGCTCCGCTCAGCGGAGCTCTCGGCCTGTCATTCGTCATCGCCGGGCTCGCGTCAGACCGGGCACCGGACAGCAGCTGGGGCGATGCCCAGACCCAGGCGTGGTTCGCCACGCACGGTCTCGGCCCCTGGCTGGTCTCGGCGCTGCTCATCGCGGTGGGAGGCGCGATCCTGCTCGTGTTCGCTGCGGTCCTCGCGGCCCGGCAGGAGCAGGTGGGCGCGGGCCCAGTGACGCGGTACCTCACCTTGCTGGCTGGGGGATCCTGGGCCTTGCTGACGATCGTGGGCGGTGCTGGTTTCGGCACGATCCCCCTGGCGCACATCTTCATGAACGCTGCGCCGCCGGCAACCAACACGTACCACGTGCTCGGGGGGCTCTTCTACGGGCTGCTCGTCGCGTTCTGCGCCCTGACCGCGTCGCTGCTGGCCCTGACGCTCAGCATCAGCGCCCTGCGAACGGGGCTGCTGCCGCGGTGGCTCGCGATAGCCGGCTTTCCGGTCAGCCTCCTCATCCTGGCCAACGCGATGCTGCCGATGGCGGTCATCGTCCTGTACTACCTCACAGCGAGCATCGTGCTGACCAGCCGCGGGGTCCCCCAGGTGAGGGTCTCGACACCCGGTGTGCTGCCGGTGCAGACGGCTAGCGCGCTGGGATGACCGTCCCGGTGACCTCGCCGAGGGCGATCCGGCCACCGCTGGTGGAGGGGGCGGTGGCGCGCAGGACGACGGTGTCGCCGTCGGCGAGGAAGCCGTGTTCGGTGCCGTCGGCCAGCCGAACCGGCTCGGTGCCGTTGACGGTCAGCTCCAACAGTGAGCCGGTCTGCTCCCGCTCGGCGCCGGAGACCGTGCCGCTGGCGAACAGGTCGCCGGTGCGCAGGCTGGCGCCGTTGACCGTCAGGTGCGCCAGCATCTGCGCCGGCGACCAGTACATCGACGCGAACGGCGGCCGCGAGACCACCTCGCCGTTGAGCTCGACCTCGATCGCCAGGTCGTAGCCGGCCAGGTCGTTGCCGCGCAGGTAGTCCAGCGGTTGTGGTTGCTGCGCCGGCAGCGGCGTGCGAGCGGCGGCGAGCGCGTCCAGCGGCGTGACCCAGGCCGAGACGCTGGTGGCGAAGGACTTGCCGAGGAAGGGGCCGAGCGGCACGTACTCCCAGGCTTGCAGATCGCGGGCGCTCCAGTCGTTGAGCAGGACGACGCCGAAGACGTGGTCGGCGAAGTCGTCGACGCCGACCGGCTGCCCGAGGACGCTCGGCGTCGCGACGACGAAACCGACCTCCGCCTCGATGTCGAGGCGCACGCTGGGTCCGAAGGTCGGCGCCGGGTCCGCGGGGGCCTTGCGCTGGCCGGTGGGGCGGACCACGTCCGTGCCGGTCACGACGACCGTGCCGGCTCGGCCGTGGTACCCGATCGGCAGGTGTTTCCAGTTGGGGGTGAGGGCATTCGCCGTCCGGCCGGAAGATGCGGCCCACGTTGGTCGCGTGGTGCTCGCTGGCGTAGAAGTCGACATAGTCGGCGACCTCGATCGGCAGATGCAGGCGCACGTCGTCCAGCGAGCGCAGGTGCGGGGCGACGAGGTCGGCGTTCGCCTCCTGGGTCAGCAGGTCGACCAGCCAGGTGCGCACTGCGGTCCAGTGCTCGCGGCCCAGCGCCAGGAACGCGTTGAGCGTCGGCTCGGCGAACACCGGTGCGGTCTCCAGCCCGTCGGCGGCGGCCACCGGTGCGACGTCGAGCACGAGGTCACCGACCCGTACCCCGACCCGCGGCGCCTCGCCGGCCGCCGAGAACACCCCGAACGGCAAGTGGTCGAGGCCGTACGGCGAATCGGCGGGCAGCTCGACTGCGGTCACGTCGTCTCCAGGTGCGGTGGTAGGGCGAAGGCGGGTCAGGGCAGCAGGTCGGTCAGCTCGGTGATCGGGTCGGTGACGCCGCAGCAGCCGAACGAGGCGAAGGCGGCCCGCACGCGTGCCACATCGGCCGTGCTTCAGGCCGGACAGCCGACGCCGCAGTCGCTTGCCGTCGCGCTCGGCCAGCACCTCGCTGACCTCGGTCACCGTAGCGCCGGACGTCGCCAGCGCGGTCGCGGCGAGGACGTTGGCCACGCCGTGCTGCTCGGTTTCGGCAATGCCGGCGGTGGCGGGGGCGGTGTGCCGCACGGCGTGGTGGAGTCCGGCGGTCAGCTTGAACCGCAGGGCGCGCTCGTGGGCGCCCACCAGGAACCGGGCCAGCGTCTCGTCGGTGGGGACGTCGTCCGGTGACAGCCCGCCGGTGCGCAGCTTGGCGTGGCAGCCGGCGGCGGCGACGGCGTCCAGGTCGGCCTCGAGGTCGAAGGGGGACACCTCCAGCCACAGGGGGATGTCGAGCTCGGCCAGCGGGCGCAGCGTGAGCGGGTCACTCACCGGCAGCTCGACGCCGACGACGCGCGCGCGGTCGTCGCGCTGGACCTGGCCGACGGCCGTGGGCAGCAGCTGCGGGTCCGAGCCGGGGCGCACGATGACGGCCACCGGCAGCGCCTCGCCCGGCTCGAGCAGGCCGGCGGCGCCCGGCGCGTCGGTGGTGCGCAGCAGCAGCGGCCCGACGAAGTCGGCGTACGCGGCGTTGCGGTGACCCCGGTGCTCCCGGACGGCCTCCGGGAGCGGGGCGTTGCCGGGTGGGAAGATCGCCGCGTCGTCGACCAGTCGGGCCAGGAGCGCGCGCGTGGTTGACATGCCTGGCACGCTAGCGCACCGTGACTGGTGACAGGACGTCGGCGTCCGATTACCGGACGTCCCTGAGGGGTGCGCCACCGCGCACCCGGGAGAGGGGTAGCAGCTCGTGGCTCACTACCGCAGCGTCGGAGACATCCCGCCCAAGCGGCACACGCAGTTCCGCCGGCCGGATGGCCAGCTGTACAGCGAGGAGCTGATGGGCGAGGAGGGCTTCTCGTCGGACTCCTCCCTGCTCTACCACCGCGAGATCCCGTCGGCGATCGTCGACTCGCGCCCGTGGGACATGGCCGAGCTGAAGACGCATGCCAACTACCCGTTGCGCCCGTTCCACTTCCGGCTGCACGACCTGTTCCCCGGTGACGACGAGGAGGCGGCCTGGCGCGGGGTCGACGTGGTGCGCGGCCGGCGGCTGGTGCTCGGCAACGGCGACGTCCGCATCTCGTACGCCGTGAGCGACACGACATCTCCTTACTACCGCAACGCGATCGGCGACGAGTGTGTCTACATCGAGTCGGGGGAGGGGGTCGTCGAGACGATGTTCGGCGCTCTGCCGTTCCGCGGTGGTGACTACGTCCTGATCCCGCGCGCGACGGTGCACCGCTGGGTGCCGGGTGATGCGCTGCAGCACGGGCCGGTGCGCGCTTACGTCATCGAGGGCAACAGCCACATCGCCCCGCCCAAGCGGTACCTCAGCAAGTACGGCCAGTTCCTCGAGCACAGCCCGTACTGCGAGCGCGACCTGCACGGACCGACCGAGCCGCTGCTGGCCGAGGGCGCGGACGTGGAGGTGTACACCAAGCACCGCGGCCACGGGGCGCACGGGATCGTCGGCAGCGTCGTCGTCCACGCCACCCACCCGTTCGACGTCGTCGGCTGGGACGGCTGCATGTACCCGTACACGTTCAACGTCGAGGACTACGAGCCGATCACCGGCCGCATCCACCAGCCGCCGCCGGTGCATCAGGTCTTCGAGGGCTGGAACTTCGTGATCTGCAACTTCGTGCCGCGCAAGGTCGACTACCACCCGCTCGCCGTGCCTGTGCCGTACTACCACTCCAACGTCGACAGCGACGAGGTGATGTTCTACTGCGGCGGCGACTACGAGGCGCGCAAGGGCAGCGGCATCGGGCAGGGGTCGATCTCGCTGCACCCCGGCGGCCACAGCCACGGGCCGCAGCCCGGCGCCGTCGAGCGGGCCCTGGGCAAGGAGTACTTCGACGAGCTGGCGGTGATGGTCGACACCTTCCGGCCGCTCGAGCTCGGTGAGGGCGCGATGGCCAGCGACGACGGTGCGTACGCCTGGAGCTGGTCCGGCGGCCGCCGCCCCGAGTAACCCTTTCCGCCACCCAGCCCGCTTTCCGCCACTCAGGCCGGTTTCGACGTCCGGAAACCGGCCTGAGTGGCGGAAAGGGGCCTGAGTGGCGGAAAGGGTTGGGGGTGTCTGCGGGGTGGGGGGCTGGGGTAGCGTGCGTCCGTCCTGGTGCGATCCGCCGCTTTCGTTCCGTTCGTGGAGGTTCTATGTCGTCCCCCCAGCAGCCGTCCAGCACGCCGTCCGGCCAGCAGCCCGCGTCGGTGCGTCGCCGCACGGTGCTCGGCGGGGGCGCTGCCGCCGGGGTGCTCGCCGCGGCGGGCTTCAGTGCCACGCCGGCGCAGGCGCATGACCGCGACCATGACCGCGGCCACGGCCATGGCCACGGCCGTCCCCGTACCGCCCGGCTCACGATCATGGGGACGACGGACCTGCACGGCAATGGGCTGAACTGGGACTACTTCAAGGACGCCGAGTACGACGACTCGCGCCACGATGACATCGGCCTGGCCAAGATCTCCACCCTGGTGCGCGCGGTGCGCCACGAGGCCCGCGGCCGGCAGACCCTGCTGCTCGACGCCGGCGACACCATCCAGGGCACCCCGCTGGCGTACTACTTCGCCAAGATCGACCCCATCACCAAGGGCCACACGCACCCGATGGCAGCCGCGATGAACCGCATCGGCTACGACGCCGCCGCCCTCGGCAACCACGAGTTCAACTACGGGCTCGACGTCCTGCACGCCTTCCAGCGACAGCTGCGCTTCCCGCTCCTCGGCGCCAACGCGGTCGACGCCCGCACCCACCAGCCCGCGTTCCCGCCGTTCGCGATCAAGCGGGTGGACGTCGGCCGCGGCCGCCCGGTGAAGGTCGCCATCCTCGGGCTGACCAACCCCGGCATCGCCATCTGGGACAAGGCGAACGTCGAGGGCAAGCTGACCTTCCCCGGCCTGGTCGAGCAGGCCAAGATCTGGGTCCCGCGGCTGCGCAAGATGGGCGCGGACGTCGTCGTGGTCGCCGCGCACTCGGGCGCCGACACGTCGTCGTCGTACGGAGACGCGCTGCCCTACCCCGAGAACGCCGCGACCCTGGTGGCCGAGCAGGTGCCCGGCATCGACGCGATCCTGGTCGGCCACGCGCACGTCGAGATCCCCGAGCGGCTCGTCACCAACAAGGTCACCGGCCAGCAGGTGGTGCTCACCGAGCCGCTGAAGTGGGGCATGCGGCTGAGCCTCATCGACATCGACCTCGAGTGGCGCAAGGGCCGCTGGGACGTCGTCGCCCGGCACTCGCAGGTGCTCAAGAGCAACACCGTCGAGGCCGACCCGGCGATCGTGTCGCTGCTGTCGAAGGACCACGAGACCGTCCGCAGCTACGTCAACTCGGTGGTCGCGCAGAACGTCACCGCGATGTCGGCGGCCACGGCGCGCTACGAGGACGTCGCCGCGATCGACTTCATCAACACGGTGCAGGCCGAGACGGTGAAGCAGGCACTCGCCGGCACGCCACAGGCCGACCTGCCGGTGCTCTCGATCGCCGCGCCGTTCAACCGCGCGGCGGCGATCCCGGCCGGCGACGTGACGGTGCGCGACGTGGCCGGCCTGTACATCTACGACAACACGCTGGTCGGCGTCACGATGACCGGCGCGCAGGTGAAGGACTACCTGGAGTACTCCGCGCTCTACTTCAAGCCGCAGAGCAGCCCCGGACCGGTCGCCGCCGACGACGTCACCAACGCGCCGACCCCCAACGCGCCCAACGGCACGCCCGACTACAACTACGACGTGATGGGCGGCCTGGACGCGCCGCTCACCTACGACATCGACCTCGCCCAGCCGGCCGGCTCACGCATCGTCGCACTCGCGTACGACGGGTCGCCGCTCGATCCCGGTCAGCAGTTCGTGATCGCCATCAACAACTACCGGCAGTCCGGTGGCGGCAACTTCCCGCACACGACCACGGCGCCGGTGGTCTACAACCGGCAGCTCGAGATCCGCCAGTCCCTGATCGACTGGGCGGCGGCCAAGGGCACCATCGACTCGTCGACCTTCGCGTCGGTCGACTGGCGCCTGGTCGTCAACGGCACCGCCATGACGATCACCGGCTGACCGAGGGGCTCAGGGCCGCACCACCGGCTCGCCCACCAGCTCGACCCCGGCCGCGCGCAGCTCCTCCAGCGTGCGGCCGGTGGTCTGCTCGGCCACGCCCGCGGTGAGGGAGAGCAGCACCCGCGCGGCGAACCCGGCGCGGACGGCGTCCAGTGCGGTGGCGCGCACGCAGTGGTCGGTGGCGATCCCGACGATGTCGACCGCCCCTACGCCCTGGGTCCGCAGCCACTCGGCGAGCGGGACTTCGCCCCCGAGGCCGGGCACCGATCCCTCGAAGCCGGAGTACGCCGCAGCGAAGGCGCCCTTGCGGAACACCGCGTCCAACGCCTCACGGGGGATGGCCGCGTGCAGGTCGGCGCCGTGCGTGTCGGCTGTGCAGTGCCGCGGCCAGGTGTCGACGAAGTCGGGGTCGTCGCTGAAGTGACCGCCGGGGTCGACGTGCCAGTCCTGGGTCGCGACGACGTGCCGGTACCCGTTCTCGCGCACCAGGTCCGCGATCGCTGCCGCGACCTCGGATCCGCCGCCGACAGCCAGCGAACCTCCTTCGCAGAAGTCGTTCTGGACGTCGACGACCACGAGGGCGTCGGGCACCGGCGTGGGCTGCGTCGGGTCGGGCTGGGTGCTCATGGTTGCTCCTGCTCGTACACGGTCGGGATCGCGGGCTCGCCGCGCGAGAGCTGCAGCGCGGCGGGGGGCAGCGCGGCGCGTGACCTGCGGTGGCGGTCACGGGCGTCGTCCAGGGACTCGCGCCCGACCACCTGCCCGTCACGCACCAGGTCGACCATCAGCGGGTGGTCGTCGCCGTCGTCCACCGGACGACGGCCGACCCCCACCACCTCGGCCTGGTCGACGCCGTCCGGTCCGCGACGGCGCAGCGCCCACTTGCGTCCGGCGACGGTGGTCTTGTCCTTGCTGGTCTTGGCGACACCCGTCAGGTGGCCGCTGGCATCCTCGCGGGCGACCATCTTGTAGACCAGTCCCGCGGTGGGGGCCCCGGACCCGGTCACGAGCGACGTGCCGACGCCGTAGCCGTCGACCGGGGCGACCGCCAGGGCGGCGATGGCGTGCTCGTCGAGGTCGCTCGTCACGACGATCCGGGTGCTCGTCGCGCCCAGCTCGTCGAGCTGCCGGCGCACCTGCCCGGCCTGCACCAGCAGGTCGCCGGAGTCGAGACGCACGGCGCCCAGCCCGGTGCCGGCCACCTCCACGGCGGCCCGCACGGCGGCCTCGACGTCGTAGGTGTCGACCAGCAGCGTCGTTCCCGGCCCGAGGCTCGCGACCTGCGCCGTGAACGCTGCTCGCTCGTCGTCGTGCAGCAGCGTGAAGGCGTGCGCGCTGGTGCCTGCGGTGGGCACGCCGTACCGGCGTCCAGCCTCGAGGTTGCTGGTCGTCGCGAACCCGGCCACGTAGGCGGCGCGGGCGGCGGCCACCGCCGCCTGCTCGTGCGTGCGGCGCGAGCCCATCTCGATGCACGGCCGCTCGCCGGCGGCGGCGGTCATCCGGCTGGCCGCTGCCGCCACGGCGCAGTCGTGGTTGAGGATGCTCAGCACGAGCGTCTCGAGGACGACGGCCTCGGCGAAGGTGCTCTCGACCACCAGCATCGGCGAGCCCGGGAAGTAGCACTCACCCTCGGCGTAGCCCCATACCGACCCGGTGAACCGCCAGTCGCGCAGCACGCTGAGAGTGTCGGCGTCGACGACCTGCTCGAGCACGGCCAGCTCCGGCTCGCCGAACCGGAACGACTCCAGGGCGTCGAGCAGACGGCCGGTGCCGGCGACCACGCCGTACCGGCGGCCCTCCGGCAGCCGACGGGCGAAGACCTCGAAGACGCTGCGCCGGTGGGCGGTGCCGCTGCGCAGCGCCGCCTGCAGCATGGTGAGCTCGTAGTGGTCGGTCAGCAGGGCTGTGCTGGGCGAGGTCACCTTCTGAGCCTAGAGCGTGGTGCCGAGGGCGGCCCGGGTTGCCTACAGTGGGGGCGTGGTCACGTCGCCGGTCGAGCTGGACGAGCCGCGGTCGGCCGAGGACGCCGATGTCGCGCGCCCGTGGGTGACGCTCGTCTGGAACGACCCGGTCAACCTCATGTCGTACGTCACCTACGTGTTCCAGTCCTACTTCGGCTACAGCCGGGCGAAGTCCGAGCAGCTGATGCTGGACGTCCACCACAAGGGCCGGGCCGCAGTGGCGCACGGCGACCGCGAGGAGATGGAGCGCCACGTGGAGGCGCTGCAGGGATTCGGGCTGTGGGCGACGATGCAGAAGGACGACTAGTGGCACGGGGTTTCAAGCGCACCAGGCACGGCGTCCGGGTCCGCCTGGACGACCACGAGCGCGGCCTGCTGGCGCACCTGCTCGTCGAGGTCCACGAGATGCTGGACGACGGCGGGGACGCCGAGACCGACCCGCTCGCGGTGATGGTGGGCATCGGCACCGCGATGGACCCGCCGTCCGACCCCGCCGTCGCGCGGCTGCTGCCGGATGCGCACCGGGACGACCCGGAGGCGGCGGCGGAGTTCCGCCGGTACACCGAGGCGGGGCTGCGCGAGCGCAAGCGGGCCGGCCTGGAGGTCGCCCGGCGCACGCTGGGCCGCGAGGGCGCGATCGTGCTGGACGACGACGAGGCGCGGGCGTGGGTGGTGGCCCTCACCGACGTCCGGCTGGTGCTCGCCTCACGGGTGGGCCTGGAGACCGACGACGACCACGAACGGCTCGAGGCGCTCGCCCAAGCGGAGGCTGAGGCGCTGGCCGGCGGCGCTGCGGGAGGCGGGAGCGGGCCGGCCGACGAGGCGGCCCAGGCAGCCGAGGCGGACGACGAGACGGACGCCGCAGGTGACGGACCGTTGGGCGGCCTCGGGTTCATGCTCGCGGTCTACGACTTCCTCACCTGGCTGCAGGAGACGCTGGTCGAGGCGCTGCTCGAGCCCCTTCCCGCCGACTGACCCGCCCGGGTGAGCGGCTGGCCCGCCTGATCGCGGCAACGGCGGTCACGGTGGTGACCGCCGTTGCCGCAATGCCGCATGGTGCGCGCCTGTGGACGAGCCGGACGCCGTCCGGGTCACCTCCGGCACGCTGGTGCGGGTGCTGATCGGATCCTCGCTCGCCGCTGTCGCTGCCGCGCAGCGCGGGATCGTGTCGCGGGCTCAGGCCCTGCGAGCGGGACCGAGCCCCAGCGCGGTCGGACACCTGGTGCGATCGGGTCGCTGGCAGCGGATCCACCCAGGGGTCTACGCGACGTTCTCCGGCGGGTTGACCAGCGAGCAGCTCGCCTGGGCGGCGCTGCTGCACGCGGGTCCGGACGCCATGCTGAGCCACGCATCCGCGGCCCAGCTGCAGGGGCTGGTGGACCAGCCGCCGCCGGAGGTGGTCGTGACGGTGCCCAACGGCCACCGCGTCACGCCACGGCCTGGTATCCGGGTGGTGCGCGCTCGGCAGCACGACCTGCGCTTGCATCCGGTCCGGTCGCCGCGGCAGACCCGCATCGAGCACACCGTCCTCGACCTCATCACGGGGTGCGACTGCCCCGACGACGTCGTGGGCTGGCTCACCCGCGCGACGCAGCGCCGCCTGACCACGCCGGACCGGCTGCGCGAAGCCGCCGCCAGCCGCCGCCGGCTGCGCCATCGCACCCTCATCTCGTTGGTGCTGGCCGACGTCGAGGACGGCGTCGCCTCGCCGCTGGAGCTGCGCTACGCCCGCGACGTGGAACGCGCTCATGCGCTGCCGCGCGGCGTCCGCGATCTCGCGGTGGTGGTGCGCGGGCGCCGGCGGTACCGGGACGTCGCCTACGAGGAGTTCGCCACGTGTGTCGAGCTGGAGGGGCTGGCCTACCATCCCCGTGACGAGCGCTCGAAGGACGACGCGCGGGACAACGCGATCGTGCTCATGGGGTCGGTGGCGCTGCGCTACGGGTGGTCTGCCGTGAGCTCACGCCCGTGTGAGGTCGCGGCCGAGGTGGGCGCGGTGCTTCGCGCCCGGGGGTGGACCGGCGTCCCAACAGCGTGCTCGGCCGCCTGCTCGGTCACTCAGGGCCCCTGATCGCGGCAACGGGCGTCACCCCGGTGATGCTGGTTGCCGCGGTGTCGCCGTACGCCCGGGTGCGGGTGGTGAGGCTCACGCCGGGGAGCGCGCCACAGCGGCGCCGGCGACCGTAGGCTCGACGGGTGGCAGACGCACCGATCGGCATCTTCGACTCCGGCTACGGCGGGCTGACCGTCGCACGCGCCGTCCTCGACCAGCTGCCGCATGAGCCCGTGCTGTACATGGGCGACACCGCGCGCCAGCCGTACGGCCCCCGGCCCATCGCCGAGGTGCGCGAGTACGCCTTGGAGTGCCTCGACGAGCTGGTCGAACAGGGCGTGAAGCTGCTGGTCATCGCCTGCAACTCGGCCAGCGCGGCGGTGCTGGGCGACGCTAGGGAGCGCTACGACGTCCCCGTCGTCGAGGTGATCCGGCCGGCGGTACGCCGGGCGGCGGCCGCGAGCCGCACCGGCCACGTCGGCGTCGTGTGCACCCAGGCCACCAAGACCTCCGGTGCCTACGACGACGCGTTCGCCGCCGCGCCGCACCTGCGGGTGACCACGCAGGCCTGCCCGCGGTTCGTCGAGTTCGTCGAGGCCGGTATCACCTCCGGGCCCGAGCTGCTGGCGGTGGCGCACGAGTACCTCGAGCCGGTCGTTGCTGCGGGGGTCGACACGCTGATCCTCGGCTGCACGCACTACCCGTTGCTGACTGGTGTGATCTCGTACGTCGTGGGCGACCTCGTCACGCTCGTGAGCAGCGCGGAGGAGACCGCGAAGGACGTCTACCGCCAGCTCGTCGTGCACGACCTGCTGCGACCAGATGACCTGGCGCCGCCGGTGCACCGCTTCGTGACCACGGGCGATCCCGACGCCTTCGCCGAGCTCGGACGCCGGTTCCTCGGTCCCGAGATCTCGCAGGCCCAGCTGGTGGGCGGGCTGCGGTGAAGGTGACGGTCGTCGGCTGCTCGGGATCGCTGCCCGGCCCGTCGTCCGCCGCGTCCTGCTACCTCGTCGAGGCCGAGGGCCTGGACGACGCCGGCGCGCAACGCACCTGGCGGGTGCTGCTCGACCTCGGCAGCGGTGCGCTCGGCCCGTTGCAGCAGTACGTCGACCCGATGACGTTGGACGCCGTCCTGCTCAGCCACCTGCACGCCGACCACTGCCTCGACCTGTGCGGGCTGTACGTGATGCTCAAGCACTCACCGGTCGGCCCGGTGCCGCGGCCCCGGGTTGCGGTGTGGGGTCCGTCCGACACGGCCGAGCGGCTAGCCCGCGCCTATGACCTGCCGGCGGAGCCGGGCATGTCCAACGAGCTCGACATCGCGTCCTGGCAGGACGGCGTGGCGGTCACGATCGGTCCGCTGACCGTGACGCCGATGCTGGTCAACCATCCGGTGGAGGCCTACGGGCTGCGGGTCGAGCAGGACGGTCAGGTGCTCGCCTACACCGGTGACACCGACTCGTGCGACGCGCTCACCCCGCTGTGCCACGACGCCACGTTGGTGCTGGCGGACGCCGCGTTCGTGGACGGCCGTGACGTCACCGAGGGCGTGCACCTTTCCGGCCGGCGGGCCGCCGAGGCCGCGGTGGCGGCCGGCGGCGTGCAGCGCCTCGTCCTGACCCACCTGCCCCCGTGGAACGAGCCGGACGTCTGCATCGCCCAGGCGCGGCAGGTCTGGGACGGCCCGCTGGACGTCGCCCGCCCGGGACTCACCCTCGACCTCCGACGCACCAGCCCGGCCCTCTAACCTGAGGGCATGCCCACCGATCCGCAGTCCACTGCCGCGCGCGTCGACGGCCGCACCGCCGACGACGAGCTCCGCCCGGTCACCATCACTCGCGGCTGGCTCGACCATGCCGAGGGCAGCGTCCTCGTCGAGTTCGGCCGCACCCGCGTGCTGTGCGCCGCGTCCTTCACCGCAGGGGTGCCGCGCTGGCGCAAGGGCAGCGGGCAGGGCTGGGTCACGGCCGAGTACGCCATGCTGCCGCGCGCGACCAACACGCGCAGCGACCGCGAGTCGGTCAAGGGGCGGATCGGTGGTCGCACGCACGAGATCAGTCGCCTGATCGGGCGCAGTCTGCGTGCGGTGATCGACACGAAGGCGTTGGGGGAGAACACGATCGTGCTCGACTGTGACGTCCTTCAGGCAGATGGCGGCACCCGCACGGCGGCCATCACCGGCGCTTACGTGGCGCTCAGCGACGCGATCGAGCAGGCCCGCGAGAAGGGGCTGGTCGCGGCGAAGGCTGTGCCACTCACCGGTTCGGTGGCTGCGGTCAGCGTCGGGATCGTGGGCGGCCGACCGGTGCTCGACCTCTGCTACGACGAGGACGTCACGGCCGACACCGACATGAATATCGTGATGACCGGCGACGGCCGCTACGTCGAGGTGCAGGGCACCGCCGAAGGCGCGGCGTTCGACCGCTCGCTGCTCGACGGGCTGCTCGACCTCGGCGCGGTGGGCTGCGCCGAGCTCACTCGCCTGCAGCAGGCTGCGCTCGAGGCCGCCCGGTGACCCTGGGACGCGCACCCGAGGGTGCCCGGCTCGTGCTGGCCACGCGCAACGAGCACAAGGTGGTCGAGCTGCGCGAGATCCTCGCCGACGTCGTCCGCGAGCGCGGGCTGGACGTCGACCTCGACCGCGCCGTCGTGGGCGTCGATGCCTTCGACGGCGTCGATGAGGTCGTCGAGAACGGCAACTCGTTCGCCGCCAACGCCTTGCTCAAGGCCCGTGCTGTGTCCCGGGCGACCGGCCTGCCGGCGCTGGCTGACGACTCGGGGCTCGCCGTCGACATCCTCGGCGGCTCGCCGGGCATCTTCTCGGCGCGCTGGTCCGGGTCGACCAGCCCCGAGCGCGCGGTGAAGGACCGCGCCAACGTCGACCTGCTGCTGGCCCAGCTCGACGACGTCCTCGATGAGCACCGGGGCGCCGGATTCGTCTGTGCCGCAGCGCTCGTCACGCCCGAGGGGCTCGAGCATGTCGAGCACGGCGAGGTGCGTGGCGTACTCGAGCGCAGCCCCGCGCGGCGACAACGGGTTCGGCTACGACCCGATCCTGCGGGTCGACGCCCAGCGCACGCTGGCCGAGTACTCGAACGCCGAGAAGAACGCGATCAGCCACCGCGGCAAGGCGTTGCGGGCCATTGCGCCGGTCGTGGTCGACCTGCTCACCGGCTGAGCGCGGATCCGTCACGACTCGGTAAGGACGCCGCGCCGCGGCCCCGGGTCTGGTGCGTGTGATGCTGGTGAGATGAGCGGACGTCGACGACTCGGCTGGGCCGCCCTGGCCGGGGTGGCGGCCGGAGCGATCACGGTCGCCGCTGCCGAGCTGGTGGCGGCGATTCTCGAGCGCTCGGGCAACGCCGGTGGAACGCCCTCGCCGGTCATCGCGTTGGGCGGGGCGTTCGTCGACCGCACACCCCCGTGGCTCAAGGACTTCGCCGTGTCGACGTTCGGCACGAACGACAAGGCCGTGCTGCTCACCGGCATCGGCGTCGTCGTGACGGCGCTCGCGGCCGCCGCGGGGATGCTGGCAGCGCGGCGCCGGGTGGCCGGGCTGCTGGTCGTCGTGGCGTTGGCGGCGATCGCGGCGCTCGCCGTCCTCAGCCGTCCCGGCGCGAGCTCGATCGACGTGCTGCCCACCCTCGTCGGCGCGGTGGCCGGGCTGTGGACGCTCTCGCGGTTGCTCGACGCCCTGGCCCGGGCCGCCGGGCCGCACGCCGCGGCCATCGACAGCGCGCTGGCGCGCCGCTCGTTCCTGCGCGGGCTGGCCGGCTCGGGCGCGCTGGCCGTGCTGGCCGGGGTCGGCGCGCAGGTGGCGGCGCGGGCATCGCGCGCGGCACAAGCCAGCCGCGCCGCGCTGCGCCTGCCGAGGGCTGTGGGCGCCGGCCCCACCGCCGCGGAGCTGACCAGCCTGGACGTCGCGGGGATCAGCCCGCTGGTGACCCCGACCGACACGTTCTACCGGATCGACACGGCGCTGTCGGTTCCGCAGGTGGCCGCCCACGACTGGCGGCTGCGGGTGCACGGCATGGTCGCCAACGAGATCGAGCTCACCTTCGACGAGCTGCTGGCCCTGCCGATGATCGAGCGCCTCACGACCCTGAGCTGCGTCTCGAACCAGGTCGGTGGCGACCTGATCGGCAACCAGGTGTGGCTCGGTCACCCGATCCGTGATCTGCTCGCCCGGGCGCAACCGGCCGCGGATGCCGACATGGTGCTGTCGACCAGCGTGGACGGGTGGACGGCGGGCACTCCGCTGCAGGCCCTGACCGACCCGGGGCGCGATGCGCTGCTGGCCGTCGCGATGGGCGGTGCGCCCCTCCCGGTCGAGCACGGCTTCCCGGTGCGCATGGTGGTGCCCGGCCTGTACGGGTACGTGTCGGCGACCAAGTGGGTGGTCGACCTCGAGGTCACGCGGTTCGACCGGGCCGAGGGCTACTGGACGCCGCGGGGCTGGTCGGCCATGGGGCCGATCAAGACCGAGTCACGGATCGACGTACCGCGCTCCGGTACGTCGGTGAAGGCGGGCCGGGTCGCGGTGGCCGGCGTCGCGTGGGCGCCGCACCGGGGGATCGAGCGGGTGGAGGTGCGGGTCGACGAGGGGCAGTGGCAGCCGGCCACCATCGGGTCCGGTGGCACGATCGACACCTGGCGGCAGTGGGTCTACGAATGGGCGGCGACGCCGGGGGAGCACACCCTGCAGGTACGCGCCACGGACGGCGCCGGGCAGGCTCAGACCGGTGAGACCGCGTCGCCGGCACCGGACGGCGCGACCGGCTGGCACGCCGTCCAGATCACCGTTCGCTGAGCTCGCCGGCAGCGTCGGCCGCCTCCGCGACGGGCGGCAGCTTGCGGGCCTCGATGAGGAAGCGCTGCGAATGCGAGACGAAGGGGCCGTCGTCCTCGATGACCCGGTGCAGGTCGGCGAGTCGCGCCCGGTAGCCCTCTACGGTGAAGCCGGGCACGGTCCAGAGCACCTTGCGCAGGAAGTGGACGACGGCGCCGATGTCGAAGAACTCCACCCGCAGCGCATGCTCGCGCAGGTCGACGACCTCCAGCCCAGCCGCTCGGGCACTGCGGACGGCGCGCTGCGGGCTGCGTGCGTCACCGACCGGCTGCGGCCCCATCAGGAAGTCCGTCAGCTCGCGGTTCGACCCGGGACCGATCTGCTGCGCCAGGTACGTCCCTCCCGGTCGGAGCACCCGAGCGATCTCGTCCCACCGGGTGACGGTGGGGTGACGGCTCACGACGAGGTCGAAGGACCCCTCCGGGAACGGCAGATCGGCGTCGTCGTCGACCTGGACGACGGTCGCGCCGAGTCGGGCGAGGTTGCGGCGAGCCACTGCGACATTCGGCGGCCACGACTCGGTCGCCGCCAGAGTGGCGGGCGCGACCGGGATTGCGGCGAGCACCTCACCGCCGCCGGTCTGGATGTCGAGCGCCGCCTTCGCCCGGCTCATCCGGTCGCCGAGCATGGATGCGTAGCCCCAGGGGGGCCGCTCCTCCGACGCGCGGCCGCCGAACCACGAGAAGTCCCAGCCCTCGACGGGTACGGCCTCGCCCTCGGCCACCAGCTGTTCGAACCTCGAGGTCACCATAGGGACAGTCTCGACATTCCGGCTGTGGGTGACCACCCGGTTTCATCCGGCTCGCCGCCTCAGCGCGCCAGGTCCGATGACTCAGCGGCGGTCGAGCCGCATGACGGGGATGACGCGGCTTGTCTTGAGCTCGTACTCGGCGAACCCCGGGTAGCGGGACTTCTGCGTCTGCCAGATGGGCTCGCGCTCGTCCGGGCTGAGCTCGCGCGCCAGCACGTCGATCGTCTCGATGCCGGACCCGGTGCCCACCTCGATCGTCGCCTCCGGATGGGCGAGCAGATTGTGGTACCAGTCGGGGTTGGAGTCGGCGCCGGCCTTGGAGGCGAACACCGCGAAGGCGTCGTCGACCGCCTGGTACATCATCGGGTTGACCCGCTCCTGACCGCTGCGGGCACCGGTGCTGTGGAGCAGCAGGAGCGGTGCACCCTCGAAGGGACCGCCCACCTTGCCGTCGTTAGATCGAAACTCCTCGATGATCTGCGCGTTCCAGTCAGCCATGGCGCCCAACCTACGCTCAGCCGGCCGCAGGCGGGAGGGGCCGACGGGTGTCGAGCTCGGCGACCAGCCGGTGCGGGGCGATCGTCCGGTAGGCACCCTGGCGGGCCACCGCGGCGGCGGCTGCGACTAGGACTCGAGCGAGCTCGGGTCGGCTGGCACGTCTACGGCATGCAGCTGCAGCGTCTCGAGCGGCACGAGCTCGAGCACCGCCGCATTCGTGGCAGCCAACACGACCGGAGCGGCCGAGCCGTCATGGTGCGCCCGAGCCCAGTTCACCGCGGTCACGCACCACCGGTCGCCCGGCACCAGGCCGGGGAAGCCGTACTCGGGCCGCGGCGTGGACAGGTCGTTGCCGATGGCTCGCTGGTGCGCGAGGAACTCGGCCGTGACCACGGCGCAGATGGTGTGGCTGCCGACGTCCTCCGGGCCGGTGGTGCAGCAGCCATCCCGGAAGAAGCCGGTGACGGGGTCGATGCCGCACGGTTCGAGCTCTGCACCGAGGACGTTGCGTTCTTCCACCTGCCCATCATGGCCTGACCGACGGTCGCCGTCCCACCCCGTCCCACTCCGTCTCACTCCGTCCCGCGCCGAGGCCGTCGTAGCCTGTGCCGGTGGTGGCGAGCGAGGCATACCGGGCGCTGGGGGAGAGTGCGTTGGCCTGGGTGTGTGCCCAGGTGCAGGACGACGACGGGCCGTGGCTTCCGGGCTCGGTGCCTGCTGAGGGGCCGGCACCAGCGCCCGGCGACGACCGGGACTCGTTGTACGCCGGCATCGCCGGACTCGCGCCGCTGCTCGCCGAAGTCGCGCTGGGCCGAGCGCAGACAGCCGCCGAGCAGGACCTCGGCCGGCGGGTGGCCGCCCGACTCTCGGCTCAGGCGACCGCCCGACGCGAACCGTCCCTGTACGACGGCCTCGCCGGTGACGCGATGGCGTTGCGGCTCCTCGCCCCTGGTGCGGAGCAGGCGCCGCTGCGCCGGCTGGTCGACCTGATGACGCCGGACGGGTGGCACACCACGCTCGAGCTCGATCCGGGGTCGGACGCGCCGGTGAGCGACCTCGTCCTCGGTGCGGCCGGTGTGGTGCTGGCGGCCGTCTGGGCCGGTGGTGTTGCCGCGGAGACGATCGCTGTCACCGGGTGCGAGGCCCTGCTGCGAGCCGCCGACCGCACGGCCGCCGGCCTGGACTGGGGCATGACGCCAGGGCGGCCGTTCCGGATGCCCAACTACTCGCACGGGACCGCGGGCATCGGCGCGGCGCTCGCGATCGCCGGAACGGCGTTGGGGCGTGGCGACTTCGTCGACGCCGCGGTCCAGGGTGCGCGGCACGTGCTGTCGGTCGGGTCGCTGGACGACCGCGGCTTCGTCGTCCCGCACAGCCACCCGACGTCGTCCAGGGACGTCGAGCCGGTCACCTACACCTGGTGCCACGGGCCGGCCGGCACCTCGCACCTGTTCGCCGCGCTGACAGCGGCCGGGGTCACCGAGGTGGACGGCTGTCAGGTCGCGGACCTCCGCCAGCGGTGCCTGGACGCCATCCTCAGTTCCGGTGTGCCGCAACGGTTGCGGCCCGGGTTCTGGGACAACGACGGCCGCTGCTGCGGCACAGCAGGCGTGGGTGACGTGCTGCTCGACGCGGCGCAGGACGCGACCGACCCGACCCGGGCGCGTGGCTTGCTGGCTGCGGCACGGACGATGGGCGACGCACTCGTGGAGCGTGCTGTCCGAGGCCCGGACGGCGCCCGTTGGCAGTTCGTCGAGCACCGGCAGGATCCGCCGCTGCTGCCTCCGGGCACGTCGTGGATGCAGGGTGCGGCCGGGATCGCCGCCTACCTGCTGCGGCTGGCGCGCGTGCTCGACGACGGGCTCGAGGCGCCGGTGGTAGACCGGCCCGACGAGTGGTGGGCCGTCCCGAGCCACCTGCGCCAGGTGCACGGCCGGCCAGCGCGATCACCCCTGGTCGTCGACCACGAGTGACTCGGGCGCGCGCATCCGCCAGGCGTCACTCACCAGCTCGGCCAGCCGCTCGACGTCTACCGCGGGGAGGCGCAGCATCACGAGCGGCGAGCCGGCATAGCCGTCCGCCGTGAAGAACAGCTCGGGCTCGCCCAGCAGGAGGGCCTGCTTCTCCTCCTCGTCCCCGACGAACAACACGGCGATGTCGGTGCGGATGACCCGCCGCTTGCCCGGGACGCGCTCGGGGTAGGACCAGACGAACCCCCGGTCGGCGACGCGGAAGTCGAAACCTTCGCTGGGGATCTCCGCCACGTCGGGCAGTGCCAGTGCCAGCCGTCGGACGTCGTCGGCGTCAGCCACGGCCGATCCGTCCGGATTGCACTCTCTCCATCCCGTCAGGCTAGAGGCCTCGCGGCGGCGGATGAGCCAGGTCGGCTCTTGACACCGCACCGGTGCGGCGACGAGGGTTCGGCCACTGTCGTGCAACGTCGCCGGCGGGGGCGGCTCGACGATCGTCTGAGCACCGGAGGGCGTCATGGTCGGACTGCGTGGAACACCTCGGGCACGGTCGCTGGGGCGCAGAGTGGTCGGTGTCCTGACCGCGGCCCTCCTGCTGTCGCTCGCTGCGCCCTCGGTGGCGCTGGCCCACGACGACCGGGACCGTGATCGCGGCAAGGGCCGAGATGGCGATCAGCTGGTCGTGATGACTCGCAACCTGTACCTCGGGTCCAGCCTCGTCCCGGCGCTCAGTGCCACCGACCCGGCGTCCTTCCTCGGTGCCGTCGCCCAGATCTACGGCACCGCGCAGTTCACGAGCTTCCCCACCCGCGCGCAGGCCATCGCGGCCGAGGTCGCGGCGCACCGTCCGGACCTGGTGGGGCTGCAGGAGGTGTCGCGCTGGGAGACCTCGGGCCCTGGCGTGCCGCCCACGCTGGACTTCCTCGACACCCTGAGTGCCGCGCTGGCCGCCCGTGGCCTGCACTACGACGTTGCGGCGGTGTCGAACAACGCGGTCATCGGCCCGATCCCGCTGGTGCAGCCCTGCGCGTCCGGCACGGTCGGCGCATGCCTGGTCACGCTCAAGGACCGCGACGTCATCCTGGTCAACGCCGACCGCAGGGGACTGTCGTGGCGCAACCCGCGCAGCGGGCTCTACGTCGCTCAGCAGAGCTTCCAGCCCCCGGTGCCGGGTGCGCCGGCCGTGTCGTTCCAGCGCGGGTGGGCCTCGATCGACGGCCGGCTGGACGGCGAGCGCTTCCACTACGCGAACACCCACCTGGAGACCGAGGACTTCCCCGCAGTGCAGGAGGCGCAGGCCGCGGAGTTCCTCGCCGGGCCGGCGTTCGGTCGGGGTGCCGACATCGCCACGGGTGACTTCAACTCAGCGGCCGACGGCAGCACCACGACGTCCTACGCACAGTTGACCAAGCGCTTCCGGGACGCCTGGCGCGTCAACCGGTCCGCACCGGGACTCACCTGCTGCCAGAGCTCCACGCTGACCAACCCGGTCTCGCAGCTCACCTCGCGGATCGACCTGGTACTCAGCCGGGGTGACGTGAAGGCCCGTCGAGCGGTCGTCGTCGGCGCTACGCCGTTCCAGGCCGCGCCGCCGTTCTGGGCGTCTGACCACGCCGGCGTCGTGGCCACCCTCCGCCTCGACGACTGACCAGCTCGCCGGTCCACAGCAGTTGGTGACCGGCGCCACGAGGTATCACCGGACGTCGCACCGCGCTCTTCCCTGTCAGACACCGCCCGCTCTGGGCGGGATCGAGCAGGGGAGTGAAGATGCCTTCGAAGGACCGCCGGAAGACCGCCTCAGACACCGAGCTCAGCGCGGCGCGCACGTCGTTCCGCCGCCTGATCGCGGTGAACCCCAACCACTTCGGGACGTTCCCTGACCTCGGGTTCGAGGTGATCGAGCCCAAGCAGGGTGACACGACCTTCGAGGACGTGTCGTGCCTGTCGTACAGCCCGAGCCGCGACCGGCTCGAAGCAACCATCGAGGTGAAGCAGTCCGCCGGGTACTCCGGGGGGCCGTGCACCCGCGGGTCGTTCGAGCACCTGCGGTTCTACATCGACTACGGCAGCGGTTGGGAGGACGTCGGGCCTGCCGCCGTCAACGTTCATGACTTCGCGGTCGGGAAGGACTGTCCGGGCGATCCCACCCACCCGCTGAGCTACGTCGCGGGTGTCGCGCACCAGCCGCGTCGCCGGTGGTGCGGGACTCCGGTGCTGCCGCGGGCCCGAGTCATCCTGTCCTGGGAGCTGGCACCTCCGGCCGGCCAGCCCGACTGGACCCCGATCTGGGGCTCGGTGCACGAGTGCAACGTCCAGATCGCGCCACGGCGGTTCTTCTTTGGCGACCTCGTGCCGCTGCTTCCGGAGAAGGTGCTGAAGACGTTGCCGGAGAAGGTGTTGCAGGAGGTGCCGTTGCCGCACCCCGATCCGGACCCGGGCCCGCTGCTGCCCCTCGCGCAGCTGGTCGAGCAGTATGCCCGCGCCGACATCCCGGCGCACCGGCTGGCCTTCCCGCACCTCATGGCGGTCAGCGCCAACGCCGCCAGCTCGCCCGATGCGATCGTCGGGTCCGCGCTCATCGCCAAGGAAGCCGGCATTGACCTCTCCGAGGTGCTGAAGCTGGTCGACGACACCAGCGGGAACGTGAGCTTCGAGGAGCTCGAGTGCCTCGGACTCGACGAGGGGCTGTCGTCGCTCGTCGCGACATTCAACGTCAAGCAGGCCAGCGGGTACTCCGGCGGACCGTGCACGGCCGGCAGCACCGAGTACGTGGCCTTCTGGGCTGACTGGGACGACGACTGCGAGTACACCTACCTCGGCACGGTCGAGGTCCGGGCGCACGACTATGACGTCCCTGACGGCGGCCTCTGCTACGCGGCGATCCAACCGGTCGACCTCGGCGCTCTGCGTCGAGGCTGCGACACCCCGGTGCTGCGACGCGTGCGCGCGGTGCTCTCGTGGGCCACGCCACCGTCCACCACTGACCCGCACCTGGTGCCCGTGTGGGGCAACCGGATCGACCGGCACGTGCAGATCGAGCCGGGCCGCCGGTACGACGGCACAGCGCGGTTCAGTGTCGTCGGTGGCGTCGCGGCGACCGACGTCGACCTCGTGTCGGGCCTCACCGGCCCTGGCGCGAAGCTCGGCACCTCGACGGTGCCGCTCGATCCGCCCGGCTGCCCGTTCGCCGGCACCGTCGAGCTGCAGGGCCCGACCGACCCCGCACTGGCGGGTCATCAGTACCGCGTCCGGGCGACGAACGTCGACTCCGGAGGCACGGTGTACCTCACCACGCCGTTCGGCGTGGTGACGTCGGGCGGGGTCTCGGCGACGGTCACCCCCGCTCCGGTGACCGGGTGGGTCTCGTGGCCGACCTGGTCGTCGAACGTCGGCGGTGTCCTCGGCGTGCACAGCCCGGGCGGCGACGACCGCTGGGACTACGTGCTCGAGCTCGACACCAGCGGCAACGACGTGGCCACGGCGCGGGTGCAGATGGACAACACCGTGCGCGGCCAGGCGCTGCTCACCGACACGGTCAACGCGGGCGACCTGCAGCTGTTCACGGCCGGGGCGTGCAAGCAGCCGCACGGGCCGCTGGGCGGGCGCTTCGTGGCGCGGGACCGGCACTTCTCGAGCTGGTCGATCAGCCTGCTCGGTGGCCCGGGCGGCCCGATCCCGCCCACGCCGCTGACGGTGGGCATCGCGCACACCCAGCAGACGCCCTTCGCGGGCACACCGTTCACGCTTGACCTGTCCGATCCGCACCTGGCTCCCTGTGGCTACGTGGTGCGGCTCACCATCACGGACCGGGCCGTCGTGAACAGCCACTACCAGGGGCAGCAGACGTCGATCGACCGTGGCATCTGCCTGGAGTGAGTCACCGGCCAGGCCGCACCCATCCCGAGCGGCCGCTGCGCCGAAGCAGCGAGTGCGGAGCCCCGTCGTCCTCCCGCGGCGGGGCTCCGTCGTGCCTGCGCCGCCGACCCGAGCGCGGTGGGGCCAATCCGCGGGGTCCGCCGCGACGAAGCAGCACCATGAGCAAGCTGAGCCAGGCCCTGACCCCGTCCGAGCCCGACTCGGCACACCGCGCGCCGTGGTCGCTGGCCGCACTTGCCGGCCTGGTGGCCGGCGCCGTCACGGTGGGGGTCGCCGAGCTGCTGGCCGCCGTCCTCACCGTCGCGGGCATCGGCGGCGGCCAGGGCAGCCCGGTGCTCGGCGTCGGCGACGCGTTCGTCGACCGCACGCCGGGACCGCTGAAGGACTTCGCGGTCCGCACGTTCGGCGAGAACGACAAGCTCGTCCTGCTCGCCTCGATCGGCGTCGTGCTGGTGCTGCTCGCCGTGCTGGCCGGCCTGCTCGCCAAGCGCCGGATGGAAGCCGGCCTCGGCGTCGTCGTCCTGCTCGGGGTCGTCGCCGCGATCGCCGTGGCCACCAGGCCCAACGCCTCCCCGGTCGACGTGCTCCCGACGATCCTCGGCACCGGCCTCGGCCTGTTCGCCCTGCGATACCTGCTGACGGCACCGGCGCGGGACGGCGAGGGCTGGAGCCGGCGCGCCTTCCTGGGCTCTGCGGGCGTGGCCGGTGCCGTGGCCGTGGTCGGCGGCGGCGGGTCGCGGCTGCTGCAGACGAGCCTGGCCAACGTCGAGGAGTCGCGGGCCGCCGTGAAGCTGCCGCAGCCGGCTGAGCGCGTCATGATCCCGACGGGCGTCCAGCTGCCGGTCGACGGCATCACGCCGTGGAAGACGAACCCCGCCACGTTCTACCGGGTCGACACCGCCCTGCGCCTGCCGCAGATCCGCACCCAGGACTGGAAGCTGCGGGTGCACGGCAAGGTCGGCCGCGAGCTGACCCTGAGCTACGACGAGCTGATCGCCAAGCCCCTCGTGGAGCGCGCCATCACGTTGACCTGCGTCTCCAACGAGGTCGGCGGCAAGCTGCTCGGCAACGCCGTGTGGCTCGGGTACCCGATTGCCGATCTGCTCAAGGACCTGGACGTCGACCCCTCAGCCGACATGGTGCTGTCGACCTCGGACGACGGCATGACCATCTCGACCCCGCTGAGCAACCTGACCGACGGCCGCGATGCGCTGCTCGCGGTCGCGATGAACGGCGAGGTGCTGCCCGTCGAGCACGGCTTCCCGGTGCGGATGATCGTCCCCGGGCTCTACGGCTACGTGTCGGCGACCAAGTGGGTCACCGACCTGAAGGTCACCCGGTTCGCCGACGACGAGGCCTACTGGACCCCTCGGGGCTACTCGGCGAAGGCGCCGATCAAGGCCTCGTCGCGGATCGACGTCCCGCGCTCGCTTCGCCCAGCTCAAGGCGGGCAAGAACGCCGTGGCCGGGGTGGCCTGGGCGCAGACCCACGGCGTGCAGGCCGTGCAGGTGCGGATCGACCAGGGGCAGTGGCTCGACGCTCGCCTGGCCGAGGTGCCGGGCAAGGACACCTGGGTGCAGTGGGTCTACGAGTGGGACGCGCCGGCCGGGAACCACACCATCGAGTGCCGCCTCGTCGACGGCGACGGCACCGAGCAGGTCGCGCAGCGGGCGGGCATCCGGCCGGACGGCTCCACGGGCCTGGACTCCAAGAACGTCACGGTCAGCTGACCGCTCCACCAGCGGCCAGAAAGAAATTGAGAAGTTGACCAATCCCTGAAGCGATCGACCCCGAACGACCACCAGCAGCGGGAACCACCGCTGGACCAGACTCACAAGGAGATCGCTGACATGAAGCCCCGTCTCGCACTCACCGTCGCTGTTGCCGGTATCGCCCTCGCGGCGTCCGCCTGTGGCAGCAGCAGCACCGACGCCGGCTCGACGGCGTCCTCGTCCACCACCTCCAGCTCCAGCTCGTCGACCACCACGCCGGACGCCATGGCTGCCGGCCTCGTCGGCTCCGGCTGCGCCGCGTACGCCGAGGCCGTCCCGTCCGGTGCGGGCTCGGTTGAAGGTATGTCGCAGGACCCGGTGGCTACCGCAGCCTCGAACAACCCGCTGCTCACCACGCTGGTGAAGGCCGTGTCCGGCAAGGTCAACCCGTCGGTCGACCTGGTCAACACGCTGAACAACGGCGAGTTCACCGTCTTCGCGCCGGTCGACGACGCGTTCGCCAAGCTGCCCGCCGGCACCGTCGACACGCTGGCGAAGGAGAAGGGTGGCAAGACCCTCTCCTCGATCCTGACCTACCACGTGGTTGCCGGGCAGCTGTCGCCCGACCAGATCGTGGGCACCCACAAGACCGTCGAGGGCCAGGACGTCGAGGTCAAGGGCTCCGGTGACAACCTCACCGTCGGCGGCAGCGATGCCAAGGTCATCTGCGGTGGCGTCAAGACCGCCAACGCGACCGTCTACCTCATCGACTCGGTGCTGATGCCCCCGGCGAAGTGAGCTAGCTGATCGGCCCGGTCACACCGGGCAAGGACGAGGGGCGGCGACCGCGCAGGGGCGGCCGCCGCCCTTCGTCTGCCGCTCCTGGTGCGGGAGAAGGGACTCGAACCCTCACGCCCTAGGGCACAGGAACCTAAATCCTGCGTGGCTGCCAGTTACACCACTCCCGCGTGCGTCGCCCAGCCTACGAGACGAGCGGCTCAGCCGACGTGCTCGACCAGGCAGAGCTCGTTGCCCTCGGGGTCGGCCAGCACCAGCCAGCGCACTCCGGCGCTGTCGAGGTCGAGCCAGTCACCGAGCCGCGTGCCGCCGAGCGACTCGAGCCGGGCCAGGTGAGCCGACGGGTCGTCGGGGTGCAGGTCCAGGTGCATCCGGTTCTTGCCGCGCCTGGGCTCGGGCACCTGCTGCAGCAGCAGGACCGGTCCGGCTCCGCGTTCGGCCGGCACCAGCGCCGCATAGCCGGGCGGCGCCTCGGCCTCGCGGTAGTCCAGGGCGGCTGCCCAGAACGGCACGAGGGCAGCGGGGTCGAGGCAGTCGAGCACCACAGTGAGTCGCATGGGCGCGATGCTGCCACGTCAGGCGATGTCGAGGGCCTTGCGCAGCGAGGCCACGTGGCCGGTGGCCTTGACGTTGTAGCGGGCGAGCTCGACCGCGCCGTCCTCGTCCACGACGACGGTCGAGCGGATCACGCCGGTGACCGTCTTGCCGTAGAGCTTCTTCTCGCCGTAGGCACCCCAGGCCGTCAGCACCCTCTTGTCGGGGTCGGCCAGCAGCGGATACGTCAGGCCCTCCTGCTCGACGAACCGCGCCAGCTTCTCGGGACGGTCCGGGCTCACCCCGAGCACCTCGTAGCCGGCCGCCTGGAGGGGGGCCAGGCTGTCGCGGAAGTCGCAGGCCTCCTTGGTGCATCCGGGGGTCATCGCGGCGGGGTAGAAGAAGACGATCACCTTGCGGCCGCGCAGCTCACGCAGCGATACCTCGCGACCCGTGTGGTCGCTGAGGGCGAAGTCGGGGGCCGTCTGGCCGGCGGTCAGCTGGGGCACGGGACACCTCTCGTCGGGACGTGCCTCCATCTCACCACCACCGCGGATCGAGGCGCCGTCCGGGCCGTGGTGGGCGAGCCGGCCGGATGCCCCGCGCGCCACCGCCCGGTACGTTCTGAGGTGCGAGCCATCGACAGCTTCCTGCCGACCGCTGGAGAGACCATGAGCGAGAACGACCCCGCAGCGATCGAGTCCGACATCGAGGAGACCCGAGCGCGCTTGGCGGGCACCGTCGACGAGCTCGCGGTTCGCCTGCACCCCAAGGAGATCGGACGCCGGTCCGTGGCCGACGTCAAGGACAAGGTCCGCTCGGCCACCATGACGCCGGACGGTTCGCCCAGGATCGAGCGAATTGCCGCGATCGCGGTCGCCGCCGTGGCCCTCATCGGCCTGGTGGTCATGAACCGGCGGCGTCGCCGGTGAGGCACACCTCGTCGCCTCGCGGCGTTGTGCCGCTGCGGCCGGAGCCGGGTCAGGAGTCCGTCTGGGACTACCCGCGACCGCCTCAGCTGGAGCCCACCGACGAGCACGTCGTCGTCCGGCTCGGCGGAACGGTCGTGCTCGACACCCGGCGCGCCCTCCGGGTGCTCGAGACGAGCCACCCGCCGTCGTACTACCTGCCGCTCGACGACTTCGCGCCGGGCGCGCTGCAACCGGCCACCGGCACGTCGTTCTGCGAGTGGAAGGGACTGGCCATCTACCTGGACGTCGTCGGTGGCACGGCGGACTCACCGGTGGTGGCCAGCCGGGCGGCCTGGACGTACCCGCAGCCGAGCTCGCCGTTCGAGCAGCTCGCCGGCTTCGTGTCGCTGTACCCCGGCCAGATGGACGAGTGCACCGTCGGCGGCGAGGTCGTGCAGGCGCAGCCGGGCGACTTCTACGGAGGCTGGATCACCTCGCGGGTGGTGGGACCGTTCAAGGGCGTCCCGGGCTCACGAGGGTGGTGACCGCGCCGGTACCGTCGTGCGCGTGAGCTCCACCGACACCTCCGACCGGTTGCCCATCCGGATGCTGCACGACCGCGTGCTCGTCGGGGTCGACACCGAGTCGGGCGAGCGCCGCAGCGGCGGGGGCATCGTCATCCCCGCCACGGCGGCCGTCGGGCGCCGGCTCGCCTGGGCCGAGGTGAAGGCCGTCGGCCAGCACGTCCGGCAGGTGCAGGTCGGCGACCGGGTGCTGTTCGACCCCGAGGATCGCTCCGAGGTCGAGCTGCAGGGCGCCCAGTACGCACTCCTGCGCGAACGCGACATCCACGCCGTGGCGGCGCCACGCGTCGATGACGGCCAGACCGGGTTGTACCTCTGAGCGCGCGCAGCCAGCACTCCGGCGCGGCACGCCGCAACGCCCGCTACACCAGCCTCGCCGTCGACGGGCCGCTGCCGGCCATGATGGTGCGCGACGTGCCCGCGATCCGACGCGACCCGCTCGGCTACCTCGAGCGGCTGGTTGCCCGGTACGGAGACCTCGTTGCCTTTCCGATGCCGCGCACGCCGGTGCTGCTGGTCAACGACCCGGACGGCGCGCGTCGCGTGCTCGTCGAGAACGCGCGGGGCTACTCGAAGGCGACCGTCCAGTACGGCGCCCTGTCGGCCGTCACGGGCAGCGGGCTGCTCACAGCCGACGGCGAGGACTGGCGACGGCGGCGGCGGATCGCCCAGCCGGCCTTCCACCACGGCTCGCTGGACGTCGTCGCGGCGCAGTCCGTGGCAGCGGGCCGCAGGGTGGCCGACGGGTGGCGCGCGCTGCCGGACGGCTCCGTGGTGGACGTCGACGCCGCCTGCATGCGGGCCACCCTCGAGGTGGTGGGGCGCACGCTCTTCGACGACGACCTGGCCGCCGACGGCGAGCGCATCGTCGCCGCCGTGCACGACGCCCTGGCCGTCGTGGTGCAGCGGGCCCGGCTGCCGCGGCCCGGCTGGTTGCCGCTGCCGTCGAGACATCGACTGCGCAGCGCTGTGGCCACGCTGGACGAGACCTGCGCGCGCGTCGTCCGGTCGCGGCGGGATCGGGGGATCGGCGATGACGACGCCGACCTGTTGGCGCTCCTGCTGCGCTCGGCGGACGCCGAGGGTGGCCTCACCGACGCCCAGGTGCGCGACGAGCTGGTGACGCTGGTGATCGCCGGCCACGAGACCGTTGCCTCGTCCCTGGCCTGGACGATGCAGCTGCTCGCCGAGCACCCCGACGTCCAGGAGCGGGTGCACGAGGAGCTGGATTCCGTGCTGGCCGGAAGGTCGCCCGGCTGGGCCGATGTGCCCGCGCTGACGGTCACCCGGCAGGTCGTCGACGAGGCACTGCGCCTCTACCCGCCCGCCTGGGTCGTCACCCGGCGCGCCGTAGCGCCGGACGTCGTCGCCGGAGTCAGCGTGCCGGCCGGCACGCTGGTCATCATCAGCCCGTGGCTGCTGCACCGCCGGGCCGAGGCGTGGGAGCGGCCGCTCGGCTTCGAGCCGGGCCGGTTCGCCGCGCCGCGGGCGGCCACCCCGCGCGCCGACTACCTCCCGTTCGGGATGGGGCCCCGGTTGTGCATCGGCCGCGACTTCGCCCTCGTCGAGTCGGTGCTGGCGCTGGCCACCGTGCTGCAGGGGCACCGTCTCGAGGCCGTCCGGGATGGCGCCGGACGCGTCGTCCGGCCTCGCGTCGATGCCCTCGTGACGCTGCGGCCGCACGGCGGAATGCCGCTGGTGGTGCGCGCACGCTGATCGGCCGATCGGGCGAACTGTGCCGCGAGTACTGAACCCGGACGGCTCAGCAGCCGAGAAGGGGTCGTCCGGCCTGTGCCGGATCGGCCGCGCAGTCGGCTCGACCGTGCGGGGAGGTGCCACCACCAATGATCGCGACGTCCGCCGAGCCGACGTGGGCGCCACGTCCCGTGCTCGCCTTCGGCGTGCGGTCGCTGCAGTACGGGCTGCCGCTGCTGGCGGGGAGTGTGGCCACCTGGCTGCTCGCGCCGCTGCTCGTGGGCCGCTTGCCATGGGTGGGTGCCTACGCCGTGTCACTGACCGCGGCGATCGCGGTGAGCCTGCTGACCTCGCGGGTCACGCTCCGCCTGGCTCCGCTCGCGCTGCTGTTGAAGATGACCATGATCTTCCCCGACCACGCCCCGAGCCGGCTCAAGGTGGCCCGGCGGTCGACCGGCGTGGCCGAGATCCGCCGCCGACTGCTCAGCGACCGCGCGGACGAGCAGGAGGCCGCCGTCACGATGCTCTCGCTCGTCACTGCGCTGGGTGCCCACGACCGGCACACCCGTGGGCACAGCGAGCGCGTGCGCCTGTTCTGCGATCTGCTGGCGAAGGAGCTCGGGCTCTCGGAGGCGGACGCCGGACGGTTGCGCTGGGCCGCGTTGGTGCACGACGTGGGCAAGCTCGAGATCAGCGCCGCGGTGCTGAACAAGGCCGGGCGCCTCGATAGTGACGAGTGGGCACAGGTGCGGCTGCACCCCGACGCTGGGGCGCGTCTCGCCGAGCCGCTGCGGGAGTGGCTCGGGCCGTGGTTCGCCGGCATCGCCGAACACCACGAGCGCTTTGACGGCGGTGGGTACCCCCGGGGCCTGTCGGCCGGTCAGATCTCGCTGGCCGGTAGGGCTGTCGCCGTCGTGGACGCCTTCGAGACGATGACCGCAGCCCGCTCGTACAAGGCGGCAGTCACCGCCGTGGCGGCACGTGCCGAGCTCGCCCGGTGCGCCGGCACGCACTTCGACCCGGCCATGGTGCGTGCCTTCCTGGCCATCGCTCTGCCACGGCTGCTGTGGTCCGTCGGACCGCTCGCGTTCGCGATCAACGTTCCGTTCCTGCGCTGGATCGGTGACGGCGGGGTGCGTCTGGTGCAGGCGGCCTCGACGACCGCGACCGGCGCGGCCAACGCGGCCGGCGTCACGGCCGTCGTGGTCGCGACGGGGGCGCTGCCCATGGCATCGCTGCCAGCCGCCCAGCCGACCTCGACGGCGTCGGTGGTCCATCAGGGCGAGGTCGTGTCGAGCACTCCGACGGCCGCTCCCACGGGCCCTCGGGCGACCGGCGGCGGGGGGACCGCCGTGCCCCGCCGGTCAGCTACCCCGCACGCCAAGGTCACGTCGAAGGGTGCAGCAACGCCGAAGGCCCACCCCACAGCGAAGGGCAAGCCACCAGCCCCGGTGAAGCCGGCCCCGCCGGTGAAGGCCCAACCGGCGCATCCGGCACCCAAGGGTCAGGGCGCGGGCCAGGGCGCGGGCCAGGGCGCGGGCAACGGCGTCGGGAAGGGCGCGAACCAGAGCCAGGGCGTGGGCCAGAGCGCGTCCGACGGCCGTGCGGCGGCCGAGCTCAAACCGGCGCCGCCAGCCAAGGGCAAGGGGACGACGGCGCCGCCGACGGCCAAAGGTGCCCCGTCCCGACCGGTCTCCAAGGGGTAGCGCGACTCGTCGAGTGGCCCGCCCCGCCCAGCGCACGGCAAGGCTGCGCCGGGCCGGTCGCCAAGGGGCTCGTCGCGGGACCCGGTCCCGCGAGTCGGCTCGACCGGACGCCGTGGTGACCGCCATGGAGTCCGTGAAGTGGCGGCGGCCGCGACCATGCCCCGGTAGCCATTCCGGTAGCCATCCCGGTCGCCGTTCGGGGCAGCGCGGCAGCTGATGGCGAGGCGTACCCCGAGCACTGGATGCGGTCTCGGCTGGTGCGGTACCCGGGCAGCGGCATCTTCGGCTGCAAATTCACCCGAACGGGTGACGCCCCGGCTCGCGCTGGTCCACCATGAGCACGACGCCGGACGGCGGCGTCTCGGCTCGCAGGGAGGCCGACATGGCCGAGACCACGGTATCCGCAGGGCCGGACGCCGACTTCGCGGCGGCGCTGGACCGCTTCTCCAGCAACCCGATCGCCCAGCTGTGGCTCGCCGTGCAGCAGGACGTCATGCCGCTCGCGCAAGCGGTCGCGCAGGCTCCTCGCCACGCGGACGCCATCGACGAGGAGGTCGTGAACGTCGCGTGCGCGATCGCCGACCGGAGCGGCGACGCCGAAGCCGTCGCGCTGCTCTGGATCGTCCGTGCCGCAGCCACCAGCGCCACCGGGAGCGCCGACCTCCTGGGCCGCCTCGGCTTCGTGCTCGACGGTATGTTCGCCACCGCCGCCGGACGGTTCCTGGTGCGCGAGGCCGACGGCCGCCTCGCTCGCGCGGCCCAGGCGGTGGCCGAGCACCGGCTCGAGCAGGCTCGCGCAGCCAACGACGGCGGCCGCCTCTTCAGTGCGCTCATCACGTTGGGTGCGCTGTGCAGCAACCCGATCGTCACCGCGCCGAGCCGCGCCAACCTCAAGACCACCCTCTACATCAAGCAGCGCCAGTTCTTCGAGCGACACCAGCGCGAGCTGATGAATGTGCCCGAGGAGGAGTGGGTCATGCCGCCCCCGGCCGCGATGCTCAAGACAGCCGCCACGGCCTACGGCGAGGCGGCCGAGCTGTCCGAAGGACCCGCCCGGGGGCGCTGCCGCAAGGCCCAGGCCTCGTGCCTGATCTACCTCGAGGAGTTCGACGAGGCCGTCGACCGCCAGCTTATCGCCGGCCTGGCCCGCGAGGCGGCTTCCCTCATCGACCGCGACGAGGCGATGGCCGACCTGGTCAGCACTTACGCGATGCTCGCCGAGCTCGGCGAGGCACCTTCCCCCGATGAGCTGGCGTGGCTGGTTCGTGACAGCGGCGATGCGCTGCTCGCCCGCTACGGCGCCGACCGTGCCGTCGAGATCGCGATCAACTCCATGGCGCTGCTGCGCCAGGCGGCGCCGGCCCTCGGCGGTGCCGCCGTCGACCGCGCCGGCCCGCTCATCACCAGCGGCGCCCACGAGCAGCAGCTCCCCACGCTGTGGGAGTACCAGCTCAGCCGGGACCTGGTGGCTCGGGTCAGCGACGGGCGGGAACGGCTGCTGGCCGCCGACGTCGCGCAGACTCCCGATCTGGTGCGCGGGTGGGCCGAGGCCGAGCACTGGGACCCGGCGGCCCACGCCTCCGCGCTGGCATGGGTGGCCCGGCAGCTCTCCGAGGTCGACGGTGAGGAGCAGTCGCTTCAGCTGCTCGACGAGGCCGAGCAGCTCGCGCCGGTGTGGGCGATGGAGATGGCGAGACCGTTGCGGGGCACGCGGATGGAGCTCTACCTCGGCCTCGCGGTCAATGCGGTCAATAGCAATGACCTCATCAGCGCGATCCAGCTGTACGGGGAGTCGATGCGCCGTGCGGTCGACCTCGACCTCACCGACCGTCCGCTCGACGTCCTCACCCGGATCAGCACCCTGATCGACAACGGCGGCGCGGAGGGGGCCGTCGCAGCCCTCGTGGCCGTCGGTCCGAACGCCCTGGCGCTGGAGAACCTCGCCGGGGACTCCGCCACCGATCTCGTGCAGAACGTCTGCCGGCACGCGCTCGCCCGCCTGGGCCGGGTCGAGGGAAGTCGCGTCGCGTTCAACCCGGAGGCCGTGCTGATCGCCTTCCAGGTGGCCAAAGGCATGCGGTTCGCGGCACTGCTGGTCAGTGCCCAGCGCTTCGCCTTCGACCGCGACCGCGTCGCCTCCGGCCTCCTGAGCCAGATCGCCGCCATCGAGGCACAGGTCGGCACCGAGCCCGACGACCCCGACCGTGCGCTCGACGACAACCTGCTGCTCGCGGCGTCGAGGATCGAGTCCGTGCAGGGAGAGGACGATGACCCGTACGCGCGCGCCCGCGCGCTGCGGCAGGCGTTCGACCGCCGCCTGCACCGCGAGATGCTCGGCGGCGCGCAGCATTTCACCGTGCTCGGCCAGCGCCAGGTCGAGGCGTCGCTCGACGACCGGACCGCGCTCGTCGAGCTGTACCTGGGACGCACGCCGGACGGCAACGCTGGCCTGTACGCGGTGGGCATGACCCGCGACGAAATGACGGCGTTCATGATCGACCTGAACTCGCCCGACATGCAGGTTGAGATGTCGCACGGTGGACGACGGCTCTGGGGGTCGCTGCTGACCGCCTGGGTGGCAGACCTGCGTCGCACGCTGCTCGAGCCGAGCGAGCCCGACCTCGTCTCGCCTGCGGCCGCTGAGGGTCTGCGGAGTCTGGCCAGCCTGCTGCCCGCGCTGAGCTCGTGGCTCGACACGTGGTCGGCGGCCGGCGTCGACCACGTCTGCTTCATCCCACACGGCGCGCTGCACTACGTGCCGTTCCACCTCATCCCGCACCACGACGAGCCGCTGGCCGCCACGTGGCGGGTGTCGACGCTGCCGAACCGAGCCCTGCTGCTGGACTCGCGAGGCGAGGCGACGACGGGCACGCATCGGCGTCGCCAGGTCGCGGCGTTCGGCATGACGTACGCCGACGGCCTCCACGGCCTGACCCCGTTGCGTCACGCGGGAACCGAGGCTGCCGCCGTCGCCGCGGTCTACGGCACCGATGCCCAGGTCGACCAACAAGCCACGGAGACCGCCGTCCGGGATGCCTTGCGCACCGCGCGGTTCGTGCACATCGCCGCCCATGGCCGGCACGACTACGACGCGCCGTCGTTCCAGTGCGTCTACCTCAGCCCGGACGACGAGAGCGACGGCGTGCTGCGCGCGCACGAGCTGCTCACCGACGACCTGCGCGGCACCGAGGTGGTCACGCTGAGCGCCTGCGAGACGGCGCTCGGGCAGTTCGACCAGGCCGACAACCCCCGGGGTCTGCCGGCAGCGCTGCTGCTGGCCGGCGTCCGCTGCGTCATCGGCACGCTGTGGGACGTGCGGTCCGACACCGCCGAGCTGTTCTTCACCACCCTGCATGCCGACCTGGCGGCAGGGATCACCGCGCTGGACGCCTTCACTCGCGCCCAGCGCACGACCCGCGCGGCGTACCCTGTCTACCGGGACTGGGGCGCCTTCACCCTGAGCGGATTGGGACTGCCGTCATGACCGCGACCAACCCGGACGTCGAGATCGCCGTCCCTGCCCTAGACCTCGCACCGGTCGACCTCGAGCCCCGCGAGGTCCGCGGCGACGACGGGCCGGCCGAGGTGCCCGGTGCGGTCCTGCTCGGTGGCCCGTACTGGACCGATCTGCCCGTCGACTACCAAGCCGGCGACCCCGAGACCGCGGCATTCCTCGACGACCCCGGCTCGCGCTGGCTGCTCGGAGTGATGGCGCTCTCGCTGCACCTGGACGGCGGGTCAGAGCGCTTCGAGCGGGCCTGGCTCACGCTCAGCCTGGCCCGCCCCGACGGCCAGTCGCCGGAGGCCGTGGCCTGGTCGATGAAACCGGACCGCGTGGCCGACGAGGTCAAGCGCTCGACCAAGGTGTCGATGGGCCCGAAGCTCACCATCATGGACGTCGGCATCGACGCCTCGGTGGAGCGCGGCGTCGAGCGCGTGATGAAGGAGGTCGCCGTTGATGCGCTGAACGAGAAGACCTCCACGCCGCGCTGGGTCCTGAACCGCACCGGCGCGACCGACCTCGCGGGCTGCACCAGGCTGGCCCTCGTCGTCCGCGCGCCTGCCGGCGTGCCGGTGAGCACGTCGATCGACGTCGGATATGTCACCGCGCGCCGCAAGGCGGTGTTCTTCTGGCCCCGCACCGAGCACCAGCAGGCCCGTCAGAGCGGTGTGCTGCCGGGCGGGTGACCGCAGGGCGCGGGACGACGGCCACCCGGCTCCTGAGGGCGCGATGGTCTGGGTGACCCAGCCACCCGCGGTCACTGGGCGGTGCGTGCACGCCACGTGCCGATCAGCGGCTGCAGACGACTCAGGGCGCTCACCCGGTGAGGTGAACGCCCTGGTCAGAGGTGGTGCGCCATCAGGGACTCGAACCCCGAACCCGCTGATTAAGAGTCAGCTGCTCTGCCAATTGAGCTAATGGCGCAACGCGGGTAGAGGTTATCAGCCCTCTGGCGGCACTTCGAAATCGGTGGTCAGTCCTGCGCCCACCAAGCCTGCTCGGGCGCCCCCTCGGCGTCCAGGATCTCGCGGCTGTGCGGCCCGTCCGGGGACGTGAGGTCCATGATGAGCGAGAGCGGGACGTGCTCCTGGAGCAGTCCCCGGATCTGCTCGCTGGACGCGTCGCTCGCGGTGTCGTCGGATGGCGTGATGACCTGCTTGTGGCTGGCCGGCATGCTTCCCTCCCCTGTCTTCGTACGGCCAGCGGACGGCGTCCGGACCGATGGGGTGCATATCGACACCTGTCGCGACGGACTTGACGCAATCAACTGCGCCGGACGGGTGGTGTGTGCTAATCCCGCAGCAGACACGCACGGTGACCAGGAGGTTCAGATGCTCGGTGACAGCAAGGCGTTCAGTGGTTTCGCAGTCGACGACGTGGGTCGGGCGCGGGCGTTCTACGAGGGGACGCTGGGGCTCGACGTGTCGGTGGATGAGGGCCGGGGCGGCCTGATGACCCTGCACCTGGCGGGCGATCGCGACGTCATCGTCTACCCGAAGCCGGACTTCGTCCCCGCCACGTACACGATCCTGAACTTCCCGGTCGAGGACATCGCGGCGACCGTCGACCAGCTGACGGCCGCTGGCGTGAGGTTCGAGCGCTACGAGGGACTGGGACAGGACGAGGCCGGCATCGCTCGTGCTGGTGGCCCGGCGATCGCCTGGTTCACCGACCCGGCGGGCAACATCCTGTCGGTCTTGGAGCAGGGCTGACGAAAGCCCAGCGACGTCTGGGACACTGGTCGGGCCGGGCAGCGACCACCGCGGTCGCGTCGACCGAAGCGGGCCGTGCCCGGCGCGAACAGGAGCCTGGCATGAGCGACGCAGCGCAGACCGCCCCGGACGTCGACGCCGAGCCCACGGGCGTCAACGACCTCGCAGCCATCGGCGAGGGGCTGCTGCGCGACGCCCGCAACCAGCCGTCCCGTCGAGCGGCGCGCACGATCGTCGCCGGAACCGCGTTGCGGGTGACTGCGATCGCGCTGCTGGAAGGTGCTGAGCTGGCCGAGCACAGCTCACCGCCCACCGCCACGCTGCAGGCGGTGGCCGGCACGGTGCGGTTGCGCACCAGCCAGGATGAGCAGGTCCTGCGCCCGGGCGAGCTGCTGCGGATCCCCCCGCGTCGGCACTCGCTGCACGCCGACACCGACGCCGTCGTCCTGCTCACGGTCGCCCTGCGCTGACGGCCCGAGCCGCCCGAGCCGCCCGGGCTGCGCGGCCCTAGGCTCCCGGGCATGGCCCGCTACTTCGACGTCCACCCGCGTGACCCGCAGCCACGCACCATCGGCCAGGTCGTCGCGATGCTGCGCGACGACGCGTTGATCGCCTACCCCACGGACTCCTGCTACGCCTTGGGATTCGCGCTCGACAGCCCGACCGGCGGCGAGCGGATCCGGCGGCTGCGGCAGCTGGACGACAAGCACCACTTCACCTTGGTCTGCTCGGACTTCGCCCAGCTCGGCCAGTTCGTCCAGCTGAGCAACGCCGCGTTCCGGGCCATCAAGGCTGCGACGCCGGGGCCGTACACGTTCATCCTCCCGGCCACCCAGGAGGTGCCGAAGCGGCTGGCGCACCCCAAGAAGAAGACGGTCGGCGTACGCATCCCCGACCATCCCGTGGTCCGCGCGCTCCTGCGCGAGCTCGGCGAGCCGCTGGTGTCGAGCACCCTGCTCATGCCGGACGCCGAGGAGCCGATGACCGACGGCTGGCAGATCAAGGAGGAGCTCGACCACCTGGTCGACGCCGTCATCGACGCCGGGGACTGCGGTACCGAGCCGACCACCGTCGTTGACTGGTCGGCCGGCTATCCCGAGGTCGTCCGGGTAGGGGCGGGTGACCGGTCCCGCTTCGAGTGAGCCCCGCATCGGCATCCACTGAGCGCGGTCGAGCCCCTTCGGGCGACCCGCGGCCCTTATCCGGTGACCTGGAACTCCGCGGCGGTGCGCTCGTCGAAGGTGAGGCCGTGGCCCGGACGACGCGGGTCCGGGCAGACGGTGCCACCGGCCGGGTCGAGGGCGCCGTCGAACAGCATCCGCTCGATCCGAACGTGATCGTGGAACCACTCCAGGTGCCGCGTATTGGGCGTGGCGGCCGCGATGTGAGCGTGCAGGTTGGGCGCGCAGTGCGCCGAAACCTCCAACTGGTGCGCGTGAGCCACGCCCGCCGCCCTCAGCCACTCGGTGTACCCACCGCTTCGGGTGGCGTCCACCTGGAGGCAGTCGACCGCGCCCGCAGCGCACATTCGGCGGAAGTACCCGACGTCCGTGCCGTACTCGCCCGCCGTGACGTCGGCATCGACCTGGGATCGCACCAGGGCCAGGCCAGGCAGGTCGTCCGAGCTGACCGGCTCCTCGAACCACGTGACGGCAGCCCCCGCCGCCTGCGCGTCCTTGAGTGTGCGCACGGCCTGCTTGGCCGTGTACGCGCCGTTCGCGTCGACGTACAGTTCGACGTCCGGCCCGAGCACTGAGCGCGCGAGCAGCATCCGCTCGACGTCCCGTCCGTGGTGCGGGCCACCGGGGCGGCCGATCTTGATCTTCACGCGCGGGATGCCGTCACGCTGCACCCAGCCGGTGAGCTGTTCGGCCAGCGTGTCGTCGTCGTAGCTGGTGAACCCGCCGCTGCCGTACACCGCCACCTGCTCGTGCGCGCGCCCCAGCAGGTCGGCCAGCGCGACGTCGAGTAGCCGAGCCTTGAGGTCCCACAGTGCCACGTCGACCGCCGACACTGCGTAGCCGGCCAGCCCGGCCCGCGTGCTGTTGCGCACCGCTCGCACCATCGCCGACCAGCTGCCGGACACTGCGGTCGCGCCACGACCCACGACGACGCCGGCCAGCAGCTGGTCGACGACGCCGGCCACCGCGGGTGGCGCATAGGTCCAGCCGGTGCCGACCGCGCCGCCGGCTCGCGCCTGAACGACGACGATCGTGGTCGACCTCCACTCCGCGGTGCCGTCGCTCTCCTCGTGGCCCGGCCCGGGAGCATCGGTCGGCACGGTGAACGCGGTAGCGGTGACCGCTTCGACCTGTGGCGCTGGAGCTGTCACCTGTGGACGCCGGGCAGTAGCTCCTGAGCCTTGATCGACAGGCCCTCCTTGATCACTCCCCAACGGTTCTCGTCCCCGTGCAGCATGGCGGACGCGGCGTCCTTCATCTGCTCGAACGTCGCGTGCGGCGGGATCGGAGGCACATCCGGGTCCGTGTGCACGTCGAGCAGGGTGGGGCGGCCGGCGGCCAGCGCCTCGTCCCACGCCGGGCCCACCTCGGCAGGGTCGACCACGGTGCGGGCAGACAGCCCGAGGCTCGTGGCGAAGGCCGCGTAGTCGACGTCCGGCAGTGACTGCGACTCGACGAACTTCGGCGCGCCCGACATCGCGCGCATCTCCCAGGTGACCTGGTTCAGGTCGTTGTTGTGCAGGACGGCGATCACCAGCCGGGGGTCCGACCACTGCTCCCAGTACTTCTTGATGGTGATCAGCTCGGCGAGGCCGTTCATCTGCATCGCACCGTCACCGGCGAAGACGACCACCGGCCGGTCGGGATGCGCGAACTTGGCGCCGATGCCATACGGCACACCGGGACCCATCGTGGCCAGCGTCCCGGACAGCGAGCCCAGCATGCCCTCACGGAAGCGCAGCTGACGGGCGTACCAGTTGGCGCTCGACCCCGAGTCAGCGGTGACGATCACGTCGTCGGGCAGGCGCGAGGACAGCTCGGCGAACAGGTGCATGGGGTTGACCGGGTCGGCGTCGACGGCTGCCTCTGCGGCCATGGTGCGCCACCACGACTCGACGTCGCGCTCGATCCCTTCGCGCCAGCCGTCCCGGTGCTTCTGCTGCAACAACGGGATGAGCGCGGCCAGCGTGGAGCGGGCATCACCCACCAGGTTCAGTTCGTTCGGGTAGCGCATGCCGATGCGTCCGGCGTCGACGTCGATCTGCACCGCGCGTACCTGGTCGAGCTCGGGCAGGAACTGCGTGTACGGGAAGCTGGATCCGACGATCAGCAGCGTGTCGGCGCCGCGCATCATCTCGTACGACGCGCGCGTGCCGAGCAGCCCGATGGCGCCGGTCACGTAGGGCAGGTCGTCGGGTAGCACGTCCTTGCCGAGTAACGGTTTGGCAACTCCCGCCTGCAGCAGCTCCGCGACCTGCATCAGCTCCGCCCGGGCGCCGCGGGCGCCCTGACCGGCCAGCACTGCGACCTTGCGGCCCGAGTTCAGGATGTCCGCTGCCGCGGCCACGCCGTCGTCGTCTGCCGCCAGTCGCGGCCAGGTGACGCCGACGGAAGAGGGGACCATCTTGAACTCGTGTGCGGGTGCCGAATACTCCAGCTCCTGCACGTCCGAGGGCACGATGATCGCGGTGGGCGCCTGGCGCGAGACAGCGATCCGGATCGCTCGGTCGATGACGTTGGGCAGCTGCTCGGGCACGGTCACCATGTGCACGTAGTCGGAGGCGACGTCCTTGTACAGGCTGAGCAGGTCGATCTCCTGCTGGTATGAGCCGCCCATGGCGGAGCGCGCCGTCTGGCCGACGATCGCGACGACGGGTACGTGGTCGAGCTTGGCGTCGTACAGTCCGTTGAGTAGGTGGACGGCGCCCGGCCCGGACGTCGCCGTGCAGACCCCGACCTTGCCGGAGAACTTCGCGTACCCGACTGCTTCGAAGGCGGACATCTCCTCGTGCCGGGACTGAACGAACTGCGGGGCGTCTTCGGCTCGTCCCCACGCGGCGAGCAAGCCGTTGATGCCGTCACCCGCGTAGCCGAAGACGTGCTCGACGTCCCACTGACGCAGGCGGTTGAGGATGAAGTCGGCGACGGTCGTCGTCATGGCGATTCCTCTCGTTCGTGGTCCGGGACCGAGGGTCGGCTCAGGCCGTGGACCGTCCGTTGGGGTCGTTCGCGAGGTGGTCGGCAACCCGGGCGGCGACAGCCATGATGGTGAGCGCCGGGTTGGCTGCTCCTTGCGTGGGCAGCGTGCTGCCGTCGGCGATGAACAGGTTCGGGACGGCGAAGGTTCGACCGCGGGCATCGACGACGCCGTGCCGCTCGTCCGCGGCCATCCGGGCCCCGCCGACCAGGTGTGCGTAGCGGTCGAACGTGATGACCTCGTCGGCACCGGCCGCCCGCAGCACAGCTCCCATCACCTCTGTCGCGGCGGCCACCTGTGCGCGGTCGTTGTCGCACTGGCTGTAGCTGAACTTCGCGATCGGCATCCCGTGCCGGTCGACCTGCGAGTCCAGCGTCACGCGGTTGTCGGCCTGCGGCAGGAACTCGCACAGCGCGCCGAGGCAGGCCCAGTGCACGTAGTCGCTCATGTACTGGCGCAGGGACGGGCCCCAGTGGCCCTGCCCGGCAACGTGTTCGGCCCAGGTGATCGGCAGGGGTGACACGGTCTGGATCGAGAAGCCGCGCTGGTAGGGCCGCGAGGCGTCGGTCTCGTAGAACTGCTCGGACGACACCTCCGGCGGCGGCGCCTTGTACATCCGGACCTCGTCGTCGAAGCGGCCCGCCGTCTGCGGAGCGCCCTGGACCATCAGGTAGCGCCCGACCTGGTCGAAGTCGTTGCACAGGCCCTGCGGGAAGCGCTTGCTGGCGGAGTTCAGCAGTAGCCGGGGCGTCTCGATCGAGTAGCCCGCCACCACCACGAGCGCCGCCCGTTGAAAGCGCTCCACGCCGTCCTTGACGTAGTGGACGCCGAGTGCCCGGCCGGTGCGCTCGTCGACGGCGATCCGGGTGACCATGGCATCGGCGCGCACCTCTGCGCCGTGCGCGAGCGCGTCCGGGATGTGGGTGATCAGGGGGGACGCCTTGGCGTTGACCTTGCAGCCCTGCAGGCAGAAGCCGCGATAGATGCAGTGCGAGCGATGGCCGAACCTGCCGTTGGCGATAGCCACCGGACCCACGCGGGTCTGGATGCCCAGGGCCCGGGCGCCGCGCTGCAGGAGCTCGCCGTTGCCGCCGACCGGATGCGGGGCGTGTGGGTAGTCGTGGGGGTCGCCCCAGGGCCAGTGCTCGCCGGCTACCGGCAGTTCGCCCTCGATCTGCTCGTAGTATGGCTTGAGGTCGTCGTAGTCGAGCGGCCAGTCCGCACCGACGCCGTCCTGGCTGAGCGTGCGGAAGTCGCTCGGATGGAACCGGGGCGCGAATCCGGCGTAGTGGACCATCGACCCCCCGACGCCACGGCCGGAGTTGTTGGACCCCAGCGGCACCGGGTCGGTGCCGTCGATCACCCGAGGCTCGGTCCAGTACAGGCCGTGCGAGCCCGCCTCGTCAGAGACCCAGTCGCGATCGGGGTCCCAGAACGGCCCGGCGTCCAGCACGGCCACCCGCCAACCGCGCCTGGCCAGCCGCTGGGACAAGGTGGCGCCGCCGGCGCCGGCACCCACCACCACGACGTCGACCTCGGCAGTGTCGGCGAACCGGCGCATGTCGCCTCGCAAGGCGTAGTCGGTGCGGGTCGGGCCGGCCGGGATCAGCCAGGCGGAGGCGTTGCGGGAGCGGACGTCGTCCGCGGACCCGTTGCGAGGCAGCATCAAGCGCCCGCTGCGCTGTCGGCGACGGGGTCGCTCGGGCGCACGTCGGGCCGCTCCCACGGCTCGCGTCCGCCGACCCGTGCGTTCTTGTACCCCCGCGGGTAGGCGGGGCCGCCGAAGCCGATCTCGTTCCACGCCCAGGGGTGGGAGTAGAAGGCCGTGCACGCGTACCGGGTCCACAGGCTCCACAGCCGGTTGGCGGGCAGCCCGTGCCAGGCGGCGCTCCCCGCCTCCTGCACCGAGCTGACCAGGGCGCTCTGCTGGAGCCAGCCGCACTGGACGAACCGGCAGCCGTGCGCGTGCCGGGCGTCGTCGTCCAGCGCGGCCAGGCTGGCCCGCCACGCATCTTCGTCCGGCGGCATGTCGGCGTAGTGCCAGCCGTCCGTCTCGCCGTCGGCCAGCCGCGAGTCGATCATCTCCAGCACTGGCACACGCGGCTCGGCCCGCTGGTCGAGCAGCTGGTCGAGCAGTGCGGCCGCCGTCGGGTGCTCGTCCGGCGTGAAGAAGCGCAACTCCCGGCACGGGCTGAGGCGGCCGAGGACGGCAGCCGCGGTGACGTCGTCCCAGTGCGGTCGCTGCGTGACGACGTCGAACCCAGGGAAGCGCGTCGGCCGGCCGTTTGGCGTGGTGGGGTGGTCGTGGCGGCGGCTCATCGCTCGCGCCGCAACAGCGATGCCAGCAGGCCCATGCCTCCCACCAGGGTCACCAGCAGAGGTGCCAGCAGCGGCGGGCCCATCTCGATGTTGTAGCGGGCGTTGCGCCAGCCGCCTGGCTTCTGCCCGATCCCGCGGGCGTGCAGGTACGTGCCCTGCAACCCGTTGGCGACGATGGCAGCGGAGGCTACCGGCAGCACGGTGCGGGCGGCGCGCTCGCTGACCACTCCAGCTATCCCTGCGGCGGCGCCGATCGGGCCGAGCGCGACCGGCAGCCACATGAGCCGGTTGCCGAAGCTCGCGGAGTCGTGTTCGAAATAGATCTCGGCGGCCGTGACCAGGGCTCCTGCTGCGGTGAGTGCCGACAGCGAGCGCTCGAACCGCCCGGTGCGAATCTCGTGCACCACATGGTCGGCGCCTCGCACCGGCTGAGGGGATCTGAGCTGAGGGGATCTGAGTCGTCCCACCATCTGTGCCGAAGACCGCATACAGTGAGATAAACGCAAACATTGTGCTCCTGCAACTCAGAAGCGATGACGCCGCACCGGCCCGCTCCCCGACCCGGCGAATGCGACTCCTCGAGGAATCCCTTGAGGAGTCGCCTCCCGACCAGCTGGCTAGCTGGCTCGCCCGGTGATCGCGAGCAGGTCGGCCGCCGGGCCGGTGGGCCGGTGCCCGCGCGGCCACACGGCACGTAGCGAGCGGCCGAACGCGGCGCCGGACGTGCGGACCTCGACGAGCTGGCCGGTGCGCAGGTCGTCCTGCACCGCCAGCAGGCTCAGCACCGCCGGGCCGGCCCCTGCGATCACCGCTGACCGGACGGCGCTGCTGGTCGACAGCTCGAGCAGGGCGGGTGCCAGGGGGGCGTAGGTGGCCAGCGCGGCCTCCAGTGCCAGCCGGGTGCCGGACGTCGGCTCGCGGTGCACCAGGCGGGTGCCGGCGAGCTCACGTGCACTGACCGGGTCGCGGCGGCGCGCCCACGGGTGGTGCGGCGGGACGACGACGGCCAGCCGGTCACGCGCCACGACCCGGGCATTCAGCCCGGCAGGGACGCCGGGACCCTCGACGAAACCGAGATCAGCCGTGGCCGACAGCAACGCCGTCGCGACGTCCGCGGAGTTCATCGCCCGCAACCGCACCGTGGTGTCGGGGCGGGTCGCCGCCAGGTGCACCAGCCATCCCGGCAGCAGGTGCTCGGCCACGGTGAGGCTGGCGGCGACGGTCAGCTCGCGCTCGCCGTCGGTGCGCAGCGAGTCGATGCCGGCGCCGAGTACCTCGCCCGCGGCCAGCACCTGCCGGGCCCAGTCGGCGACCAAGGCTCCGGCCGGTGTCAACGAGGAGCCCCGCGCGCCGCGGAGCAACAGGGTGAAGCCGACCAGCGCCTCCATCGACCGGATGCGGGCGGACACCGCCGGTTGGCTGATGCCGTGCGCGACGGCGGCCTTGCCGAGACTGCCGTGCTCGGCGACGTCGAGCAGCAGCTGCAGTGAGTCGAGATCCGGCAGTCGAGCTGAGACCATGCCCCAGTCTATCGCTACCCATAGAGCCGGCTGATGGGTCCATCAGATCGGGCCACCTTCCGAAGCCGCCGTCCACGGTGAACGGTGGAGGGGTGGCTAAGACGAGTGGAGCGACGACGTTCGGACCCAACTGGTTCGCGTCCGTGATGGGGACGGGCATCGTGGCCACCGCCGCGGTGACCCTGCCCGTGCAGCTGCCAGGACAGCGCGCCTTCGCCCTCGGGGTGTGGGTGGTCGCTGCGCTGCTGCTCCTCATGCTGCTGACGGCGACGGGCGCGCACTGGCGTCGATCGCCCTGCCAGGCGCGCAGCTACCTGGACCACCCGGTGCTGAGCCACTTCTATGGCGCGCCGCCGATGGCGCTGTTGACCGTCGGCGCCGGGACGTTGCTGCTTGGACGCGACCTGATCGGGCTGCGCGCAGCGGTCGTCGTCGACGTCGTCCTGTGGACGGTGGGGACGGTGAGCGGCCTGGTCTGCGCCGTCGGTGTCCCGTACGTCGCGCTCACCCGGCAGCGCTACTCAGCCACGAGCGCCTTCGGTGGGTGGCTGATGCCCGTGGTGCCGCCGATGGTGTCGGCCACGACCGGCGGTCTGCTCGTTCCCTACCTGCCGCCGGGCGAGCTGCGCGAGTGGTTGTTCTGGGCCTGCTACGCCATGTTCGGGCTGTCCCTGGCGGCAAGCCTGTGGGTCATCGCTCTGATCGGGAAACGGTTGTGGCGGAACGGGGTCGGCGACGCGGTCGCCGTACCGACGTTGTGGATCGTGCTCGGCCCGCTGGGCCAGTCGATCACCGCAGCCGCGGTGCTGGGCCAGGTCGCGCCCTCGGTGGTGCCCCAACCGTACGCCGACCGCGCGGCGTCGTTCGGCGTCCTGTACGGCGGCGTCACCTGCGCCCTCGCGGTGCTGTGGCTGCTGCTGGCGGCGACTGTCACGGTGCGCATCGCGCGCCGGCACCTGCCGTTCAGCCTGACCTGGTGGAGCTTCACCTTCCCCGTCGGCACCCTCGTCACCGGTAGCAGCGCACTCGCCGCTCATATCGGCCTGGCGGCGATCGGCTGGCTGGCCGCCGGGCTGTACGCCTTCCTGCTGCTGGCCTGGGTGGTCGTAGCGGCCCGGACGCTGCACGGGGCGACCCGCGGGTCGCTCCTGCTCGACGTCCTGCCCCGTTCCTCGCGGTCCGCCCACCCGGCGGTTCACAGAGCAGGCGGCACCGGGAGGTCGATCTCGGTGCCCACCATGTGGTTGAAGTAGTTGGTGAAGAGGTTCAGCGAGATGTGCACCGACAGCTCGGTGAGGTCAGTGGCGGTCCAGCCGGCGTCGATCGCCTGCTGCCAGATGTCGTCGTCGACGTTGCCCGCATTCCCGGTCGCCTGCCGGGTGACAGCGAGCAGGGCGGCCAGCTTGGGGTCGAAGTCGACGTCGCCACGGCGCACTGCGACGGTCTGGTCGACGGTGAGGCCGGCGGCCTTGCCCGACGCCGTGTGCGCAGCCTGGCAGTAGCCGCAGTCGTCGACGTTGGCTACGGAAAGGGCGATCGCCTCACGGGTGCGGGCGTCGAACGTGCCGTAGTCGCCGATCACCCGCTGCAGTGCGACGTACGACTGCAGGACCACCGGGGAGTGCGCCATGTGGCCATGGATGTTGAGAACCTTGCCGATCCTTGCATCCAGTCCCTTCAGGGCGTCGCGGCTGTCCTCAGGCGCGTTGTCGACCGTGTGCAGGGGGATGCGGGGCATGCGGCGTCTCCTTGTGGCAGTGGGGGATTGCCCCAGTGGTAAGCGAGGTCGCGCTGCAGTTGTTCCTTCGGCGCCGCAGAAGAGTCAGGCCGGGTCGACCTCGACCCTCACGCCGTCGTGCGAGAAGCAGACGTGTCCGGTGATCGCAGCTGCCCCGGCCAGCGGCGCCTCGTACGACCACGCCACGTCTACCATCGACTCGGTCGACCAGTAGGACGACGTGCCCTTGTACGGGCAGACCTCCGTGCGCTCGCTCGGTGTCAGTGGCGCGGTGACGTCCCCGCGGGGCAGGTAGTAGCGGTTCGGTAGTCCGGTCTCGGACAGCACCTTGGCGTGGGTGGAGTCGGCGAGCACAGCACCCGCCGTCAGCACCCGGACGCGTCGGCTGGTCGATCGAATGTCGACCCGGTGGTAGGGATCGCGGAGGTGGCCGTATACCTGCTCGTCCTCGTCGTACCAGGCGTCCATGGCGTCCCAGTCCACTGACGTGTAGCCGCGCAGCCAACCTGCGCCGTCCGGTGGGTCGACATGCGCGAGCACGGCGTTCTCCGCCCAGCGGTCACCGACCCGCACCGACCAGTAGGTCGCGTCTCCGGTGGACGGCGAGTGCGTCCTGTGGTCAGTGCGCTGCAGCACCGCGGGGGAGACGTCGGCGTCGGGGACGTACAGCACCGGAAGTCGACCGCTCTCGTGCAGCAGCCGGCCGTGCAGTGTGTCGACGACGGTCGCACCGGCGAACAGCGCCCGGACCCGACGTGGGAAGTCGTCCAGGTAGAGCAGCCGCTGCGGACCGTCGATGCGGTAGTTCACCTGCCGAGGGGAACGCGCCGCCAGCGGGCCGTTGCCGGTGGTGAGGCTCATGCCGCAGCGGCCGAGAGCGTGACGCCGTTCCAGACGGCCTGCACCACGCGCTGATCGTTCATGAGACGGGAACCCCGCACTGGACGAGCATCTTCCCGGCGCCCGCGGGAAGCGAGTCAGCACCGGCCGGGTTCTGCAGGTGTGACCCCGCGACCGATCGACGCCGACCCGTCGCGCGCTCGCGGCCCGGTCGCACGCCTTGTGGTGCTGGCCCTGCTGGTTGCAGGCGTGGCCGCCGTCGTCGTGACCAGCGGCATCTCGGACGTCGACGCGGTGCGCGGGCGGGTGGGATCGGCGGGACCTATCGCCCCCGCGGTGTTCGCGGTCGTCTTCGCGCTCGCCACGCTGGCACCCCTGCCCAAGAACGCGCTGAGTGCTGCCGGCGGGCTGCTGTTCGGGCTGACGACCGGCGTCCTCGCCGTCTGGGTGGGCGCGATGCTGGGTGCACTGGTGGCGTTCTGGCTGGCCCGAGCCCTGGGCCGCGAGGTCATCAGCCGGTTCACCGGCCCACGGGTGGCGCGCGCGGATGAACTGGTGCGACGGGGTGGTGTGCTCGGTGTGCTCGGGGCACGTCTGGTGCCGGTCGTGCCGTTCACGCTGATCAACTACGCCAGTGGCCTCGGGCCGGTGCGGTTCGCGCACTACCTGCTCGGGACGGCGATCGGCATCCTGCCCGGCAGCCTCGCCTACGTGGCTGTGGGCGCCTACGGGACGCAACCGCGGTCCTGGCAGCTGTACGTCGCCGTGGCGGCGCTGGTCGCGCTCAGCGTCGGTGGCGTCGTCGTGGCGCGTCGCCGCGGGCCGTGGTCGACCGGCTGAGCGCTCTAGGCTGGCCGGTATGTCACGAATGGCAGGGTTGGTAGCGGTGACGGCCGCGGTGTTCCTGGCGAGCTGTGCGCCGGCTGCGTCGCAGAAGTCGGCCCCCGCGACGCCACCCGCGACGCCACCCGCGACGACACCTCAGGCGACTGCTCCGGCCAGTGCTGTGGCCGTTCCGTCTGTCGAGCCTCCTGCACAGCCGTCGTCGGTGAGCCGGCGCTGCGGTGGACCGCAGGGTCCGCGCGCCGACGACGTGGTGCTGACCGCGGCCACCGGCACGCGGCTGCGCGGCTACGACGTCGGCACGGGTTCGACAGTGGCGGTGCTGCTGCACCAGACCAACGCCGACTCGTGCGGCTGGTGGCCGTACGCGAGCTATCTGGCTGCGACGCACCACCTGCGCGCCGTCGCCCTCGACTTCTGCGGGTACGGCGCCAGCCGGTGCCCCACCGCGCTCGAGAACGACCCGGTGCAGCAGGTGGCGCTCGCCGTCGAGTGGGTCCGGAAGCACGGTGGACGGCGAGTGGTGCTCGTCGGCGCCTCGCTGGGCGGAGCCGTCGCGCTGGCCGCCGCTGGTGACGTGCCAGTCGAGGCCGTCGTAGACCTGTCGGGCCCGTCGTCCTGGCCGGGAGTGCCGCTCGACCGCGCAGCGCCGCGGGTGCGGGTCCCCACGCTGGTTGCCGTCAGCCCGATCACGGATGCTCGGCTGTACGACACGCTCGAGGAGGCCTTCGGCGAGGTGCCAGCGCGCGACAAGCAGTTCGTCAGTGTCGACTCCGGGCACGGCTGGGGGATGCTCACCGGCGTAGTGGCCGGTCGGCCCGGGCTGCTGCCGCTCGCGCCGGTCGTGGCCGAGCGCATCCGCGGCTAGGCCGCGACCTGGGCCGCGCGCCCTCCTGGCGATGCTGGCCAGGGCTGGCCCCGCGGCCAGTGGTGGCGCCGCCCCTGACCTGCAGAGAGGTGGGGTGAGTGACGGGACTCGAACCCGCGACATCCGCGACCACAACGCGGCGCTCTACCAGCTGAGCTACACCCACCATGCGCCGCCGGACCGAGGTCCCGGCGGTGCGGCGACTATCGTACCGGCTGCCATGGGGTGCTCGGACCACCCCGCCCGAGGTCAGCTCGCGGGCTCCGCGACGTCGTCCGTCGCGACCTCGACACCTACCGCAGCGGCGAGCTTCTTGGCTGTCGCGGAGTCGGGGCCGGGGGCGTCGACGAACACCGCTGAGCGGTAGTACTTCAACTCCTGGATCGACTCACGGATGTCGGCGAGCGCGCGATGGCCGCCCTGCTTCTTCGGCGCGTTGAAGTAGGCCCGCGGGTACCAGCGCCGGGCCAGCTCCTTGATCGACGACACGTCGATGATCCGGTAGTGCAGGTACTGCTCGAGCTCGGGCATGTCGCGCGCGAGGAAGCCGCGGTCGGTGCCCACGGTGTTGCCGGCCAACGGGGCCTTGCCGGCGTCGGGCACGTGCTCGCGGACGTAGTCCATGACGGCCTGCTGCGCCTCGTCCATGCTCACGCCGGCGGCCAGCTCGTCGAGCAGCCCGCTGCTCGTGTGCATCTCGCGGACGACGTCCGGCATCGTCTCGAGCGGCTCGGGTGGGCAGGCGATGACGATGTCGACGCCCTCGCCCATGATCTCGAGCTCGGAGTCGGTGACCAGCACCGCGACCTCGATCAGCGCGTCGCGCTCGAGGTCGAGGCCGGTCATCTCGCAGTCGATCCAGACGATGCGGTCAGCAGAACGGTCCACCCGACCACCCTACGGGGGCGGCGGACGGCGCGGGTGCGGCGACCCGCGCAGGGAGGCGAGCGCGGCGGCACCGATGCCCAGCGCGCCCAGCAGCACCACCAGCGCGGCGGCCGTCACGGACCCGTCGATCCACAGCACCGCCCCGGCGGCGACCAGACAGGCGAACCCGCCCCACCCGACCAGCTCCCAGGGCACCTTCGCCTTGGCCGCCGGTGCCCCATGTCGCCCCACCTGGCGAGCGTACGTCGGCCTGCTGGCCTCGGGTGCCTGCGACACCCGTTGTGGCTAGCCTCTGCGGTCATGAACACCTCGTCGTCCGGCTGGACGAGCGTTCCCTCGGCTGCCTCGGCCATTGCGCCGAGCCCCCCGCGGCGCACGGCCCGCGCGGACGCCGGGCGCATCCTGCTGCTCGCCCTCGCCGCCCTCGTCATGGCCGGGTGCCTGCTGCTGATCGCCGTGATGATCGGTGCCGACACCGGGCTGACCGGCTTCGTGGCGGGATTCGTGTTCGCGCTGGTGCCGGTCTGCATCGTCCTGCCTGCGCTGCTGTGGCTCGACCGGCTCGAGGCCGAGCCGGCGGCCCAGCTCTTCTTCGCGTTCGGGTGGGGGGCGATCGTCGCCACCTTCGTGGCGCTGATCGTCAACTCCTACTCGCTGGCCGTTCTCACCGAGCACGGCGGCAGCATCTCGACCGCCGCCGTGTTCGTCGCGCCCTGGGTCGAGGAGACCAGCAAGGGTCTCGCGGTGCTGGTGATCCTGCTCTGGCGACGGCGGGAGTTCGATGGCGTCGTCGACGGGATCGTGTACGCCGGGCTGGCCGGCCTCGGGTTCGCCTTCACCGAGAACGTGCTCTACCTCGGCCGCTCGCTGCAGGAGAACGGCACCACCGGGCTGGTCGTCACCTTCGTCCTGCGTGGGGTCTTCGGGCCGTTCGCCCATCCGCTGTTCACCATGGCCACGGGCGTCGGTCTGGGGATCGCCTCGCGCACCTCCCGCGCCTGGCTGCGCGTCGTCGCTCCGCTCACCGGGCTGCTCGTCGCCGTGGGCCTGCACGGGCTGTGGAACCTCAGCGCCGTCGCCGGTCTGCGCGGCTTCATCGGCGTCTACGTCGCGGTGCAGATCCCGGTCTTCGCCGGCGCCATCGCCTTCGCCGTGTGGGCGCGGCGGCGCGAGGCCCGGCTGATCGGCCGGCACCTGCAGGTGTACGTGGCCAGCGGGTGGTTCACCCCGGCCGAGGTCGAGATGCTCGGGTCGATCTCCGAACGACGCCGCGCCCGCGCCTGGGCGCACCAGGTCGGCGGGGCTCGCGGACGCCGTGCGATGCGCGGCTTCCAGGCCGCGGCCACCGAGCTCGCCTTCGCCCGCGACCGCGCGACCCGCGCGGCGCTCAGCGAGGAGGGCGCGGCCATCGAGCGCGACCTGCTCCGCCAGATCACCGCTCAGCGCTATGCGTTCGTGGGCGCTTGAGGTGCGGTCCACGACGGCACGCGTCGTCGTCGTCCGAGGGCGGCGCGCCCGGCAGGACTCGAACCTGCAACCTGCGGATTAGAAGGCCGCTGCTCTATCCGTTGAGCTACGGGCGCCGGAGCCGGGGCTGCGACGTCCCTGCTCGGTTCCCGAGTCTAGGCGCGTGAAGGTGCAGGTCGTCCTAGCGCGCGCCGAATTGGCCAACCACCAGGCAAGACGGCAGGCTGACCTCTCGTGACCGACCAGCCGCAGCGCACGCCGCTGCTCGACGCCGTCGAGCATCTGCGCGCCGCGGTTGACGGCGTGGAGCTTGCGCTGGACGTCGAGGGCGCGAGCGATGCCCGTCGCGCCCGCAGCGCCCTGGTCGACCAGCTCGACGACTACGTGATCGCCCGGCTGCGCTCGCTGGACGCCCCGCTGCTCGCCGTCGTGGGCGGCTCGACCGGCGCCGGCAAGTCCACCCTGGTGAACTCGGTGCTCGCCCAGCAGGTCAGTCGCAGCGGCGTCCTGCGCCCGACCACCCGATCGCCGGTGCTGGTGCACCACCCGGACGACGCGAGCTGGTTCGACACCGGGCGCGTGCTGGCCTCGCTGGCCCGGGTCACCGGTGACGAGTCGTCGGTGGTCGACCCCGCGGACGACGACACGCGCATCACCTCGGTCCGGCTGGCCAGCAGCACGTCGCTGCCGCCGGGACTCGCCCTGCTGGACGCCCCCGACATCGACTCGGTCGTCACCGCCAACCGCGAGCTCGCCGGCCAGCTGCTGGCCGCCGCCGACCTGTGGATCTTCGTCACGACTGCCGCGCGGTACGCGGACGCCGTCCCGTGGGAGCTGCTGCTGGGTGCCGCCGCCCGGGGGGCGTCCGTTGCCATCGTCCTCGACCGCGTTCCACCCGAGGCCATGGTCGAGGTCCGCACGCACCTGGCGAGCATGCTGCGTGAGCGCGGACTGACCTCCTCGCCGGTGTTCACGATCCCCGAGAGCGAGGTCGACGACGACGGCTTCCTGGCGCCAGACGTCGTGCGCCCGGTGCGCTCGTGGCTGGTGGCGCTGGCGCGCGACGCGCAGGCCCGGCAGGTCGTCGTCAAGCGCACCCTCACCGGCGCTCTCGACGCACTGCGGGACCGCAGCGCGGACCTCGCCGCCGCCACCGAGGCACAGCAGCAGGCACGCGTCGCCCTCGCCCGTGAGGTCGACCAGCGGTACGCCGCGGCCAAGCGAGCCGTCGAGCAGGGCCTGTCGGACGGCTCGCTGCTGCGCGGTGAGGTGCTCGCGCGGTGGCAGGAGTTCGTCGGCACGGGCGAGCTGCTGCGCGCCCTCGAGGCCCGGGTCGGCCGGCTGCGCGACCGGGTCACCGCCGCGGTCTCCGGTCGCCCGGCGCCCGAGCAGGACATCGGCGAGGCGCTGCAGTCCGGCGTCGAGTCGCTGCTCACGTCCCAGACCGCGCTCGCGGCGAATGACACCTGGAACGCCTGGCGTCGTGCGGCCGGGGGAGCGCCCCTGGCGGCGGCGCATCCCGAACTCGCCTCTGCCGCAGCGGGTTCATCCGAGGCGGCGGCCCGGACCGTGCGCGATTGGCAGCGCTACGTGCTCGAGCTGGTCAGCAGCGAGGGCAGCGACAAGCGGGCGACGGCGCGCTTCCTCTCCTACGGTGTCAACGGCCTCGGCGTGCTGCTGATGCTCGTGGTGTTCAGCCACACCGCTGGTCTGTCCGGCGCGGAGGTCGGCATCGCCGGGGGCACGGCCGTGTTGGCACAGCGACTGCTCGAGGCGGTCTTCGGCGACCAGGCGGTGCGCACCCTCGCGGCGAAGGCCAAGAGCGACCTGCTGCGCCGCGCCGGCGACCTGCTCTCGGCAGATCGTCGCCGGTTCGACGACGTGCTCGGTGCCCTGGCCGAGGGCACGTCGGCGAGCGACCTGCGCGCGGCGCAGGCTGCGGTGGAGGCCAAGCGGTGAGCCGCCGCGGATCGACGCGCAAGGTGCGCACCGACGTCGGTGCGCGGGTCGCTGCTCTCGAGCAGGCGCTGGACGCCGGCGGCCACCGCCTCGACCAGGCTGCCGCTCGCCGCGCCCGCACGCTGGTCGGCAAGGTGAACGAGCGGCTGCGGCTCAGTGGCGAGCACACGGTGGTGGCACTCGCCGGCGCGACCGGCAGCGGCAAGTCCAGCCTGTTCAACGCGCTCAGCGGGCTCGACATTGCGGCGGTGGGCGCCCGGCGTCCCACCACGTCCGCCGCCGCCGCCTGCGTGTGGGGGATCGAGGGCGCCGACCCGCTGCTGGAGTGGCTCGGTGTGCCGCGCCAGCACCGGGTGAGCCACGCGAGCGCCCTCGACCGTGGGGACGACGCGCTGAACGGCCTGGTGCTGCTGGACCTGCCCGACCACGACTCCACCGAGGTGTCGCACCGGCTCGAGGTCGACCGCCTGGTCGAGCTGGTTGACGTCTTCGTCTGGGTCACCGACCCGCAGAAGTACGCCGACGCTGCGTTGCACCGGCGGTACCTGTCACGGCTGTCCGGGCACGACGCGGTGACCGTGGTCGTGCTCAACCACGCCGACCGGCTGGGGGCCGACGCGCTGGAGGCCTGCCGGCGCGACCTGGTGCGGCTGGTGGCCGCCGACGGCCTGGACGGCGTGGACGTCGTCACCACCTCCGCGACGACGGGAGCCGGTGTCGACGACCTGCGCCGGATCATCGGCGCGGCCGTCGGACGTCGTACGGCCTGGAACCAGCGGCTCGGGGCCGACCTCGACCGCGCAGCCGTCGACCTCGGCGGGGGCGTCGGAGCAGCCGAGCTGTCCGCCGACGAGCTCGCCGCCGACACCGGACTGGTCGACGCGCTCGCGGAGGCCGCCGGCGTGCCTACGGTCGTGCGTGCGGTCGAGCAGGACTACCGGCGGGAGGCCGTCGGTGCCGCGGGCTGGCCGTTGACCCGGTGGGTTCGCCAGCTGCGCCCCGCGCCGCTGGCTCGGCTGCGGCTGTCAGCCGGGCTGGGCAGCGGCGACGCCCCGGCGCCGGACGTCGCACTGACCCGGTCCTCGCTGCCCGCAGCGACTGCGGCGCAGCGCTCGCGGGTCCAGCTCGCCGTGCGCCGGGTCGCGGACCGTGCCGCGCACGACCTGCCTGAGCGCTGGGCGGACGCCGTTCGGGCGGCGGCCCAGCCGTCCGGCGATGACCTCGCCGACGCGCTCGACCAGGCAGTCGTCACGACGGACCTCGGCCTGCGCCGTCCGCTGACGTGGCGGCTCGTCGGGTGGCTGCAATGGCTGCTGGCCGTGGCGGCCGGCGTGGGCCTGCTGTGGCTGGCGGCGCTCGCCGTCACCGGGTGGCTGCGGCTGCCGGTGCCCTCGACGCCGTCGGCCGGCCCCATCCCCCTGCCGACGCTGCTGCTGCTCGGCGGCCTGCTGCTAGGCGTCGCCACTGCCGCAGTGGTGCGCGCCGTGGCCGCAGCGGTGGCGCGGCGGCGCGGACGGCGCTCGCGGGCCCGGCTGGTGGCGTCGGTCGAGGCGGTGGGCCGGGCGCGCGTGCTCGAGCCGGTCGCCGCTGTCCTGGCCGACCACCGGGCGACCCGGGAGGCGCTGGACCGCGTCGGCGGCTGACCGCCGCTTGTGGACGGCGGGACGACGCGTCGTCCCCGTGGACGGGGCTAGTCCCCGTCGTCCACCGATCGCGCGGTGTGGCTGTCGCCCAGGGCGATCGCCGCGGCAACCTCGAGGAACGGCACCAGGCCGGACTGACGAGGAGGCAGCATGAACGAGATCGTCACCACCATCTGCGGCAACGTCGCGACCGCGCCGCGGCACCAGATCACCCGCGGCGGCCAGCCGCTGACCTCGTTCCGCCTGGCATCGACGCCGCGGCGCTACGACCCGGAGGTGCAGGGCTACGTCGACGGCGACACGACGTGGGTCAACGTGAGCTGCTGGGGTGGCCTCGCGTTCAACGCCAACCGCTCGTTGCGCAAGGGCCAGCCGGTCGTCGTCACGGGCACGCTGCGCACCCGCGACTGGGAGGCCGACGGCAAGTCCGGCCGGGACGTCGACGTGACGGCGTACACCGTGGGGCACGACCTGCGGCGCGGGCAGACCTCGTTCGAGCGGATCACGCGTTCCGGCCCCGAACGAGCGCCGATACCGACGACTGACGAGAGCGTTGAGCACGCGGCCCAGCCCTCGGAGGGGACGGACCCGACCACGGCAGACGCGGGTTCCGGCACGGCGGAGACCGCAGCGTGAACTGCTGCCGTGGTCGGCGGGTGCCCGGGGGGCCGATAGCCTGGGGTCATGGCCGAGTTCATCTACACCATGACCAAGGCGCGCAAGGCGCACGGCGAGAAGGTCATCCTCGATGACGTGACGATGTCGTTCTACCCCGGCGCGAAGATCGGCGTCGTGGGGCCGAACGGCGCCGGCAAGTCGACGATCCTGAAGATCATGGCCGGTCTCGACCAGCCCTCGAACGGCGAGGCGCGGCTCAGCCCGGGGTACACCGTCGGCATCCTCGAGCAGGAACCCCCGCTCAACGAGGACAAGACCGTGCTCGGCAACGTCGAGGAGGGCGCCGGCGAGATCAAGGCCACGCTCGACCGGTACAACGAGATCGCCGCTGAGATGGCCGAGAACTACTCCGACGCGCTGATGGAGGAGATGGGCAAGCTTCAGGAGGTCATCGACTCGGCCGACGCGTGGGACCTCGACAGTCAGCTCGAGCAGGCCATGGACGCGCTGCGGTGCCCGCCGCCGGACGCCGACGTCTCCGTGCTCTCCGGTGGTGAGCGGCGTCGGGTGGCGCTGTGCAAGCTGCTGCTGCAGAAGCCGGATCTCCTGCTGCTCGACGAGCCCACCAACCACCTCGACGCCGAGAGCGTGCAGTGGCTCGAGCAGCACCTCGCGGCCTACCACGGTGCCGTGCTGGCCGTGACGCACGACCGGTACTTCCTCGACAACGTGGCCGAGTGGATCGCCGAGGTCGACCGCGGGCGGCTCTACCCGTACCAGGGCAACTACTCCACCTACCTGGAGAAGAAGCAGGAGCGGCTGCAGGTCCAGGGCAAGAAGGACCTCAAGCTGGCCAAGCGGCTCAAGGACGAGCTCGAGTGGGTCCGCTCGAACGCCAAGGGACGCCAGGTCAAGTCCAAGGCGCGCCTCGCCCGCTACGAGGAGATGGCCGCTGAGGCCGACCGCACCCGCAAGCTCGACTTCGAGGAGATCCAGATCCCGGCCGGCCCGCGGCTGGGTAGCGTCGTCATCGAGGCGGCTGGCCTGCGCAAGGGCTTCGACGACCGCATCCTCATCGACGATCTGACGTTCACGCTGCCGCGCAACGGCATCGTCGGCGTCATCGGCCCCAACGGCGTCGGCAAGACGACGCTGTTCAAGACCATCGTCGGGCTCGAGCCGATCGACAGCGGCGAGCTCAAGGTCGGCGAGACGGTCAAGATCTCGTACGTCGACCAGGCCCGCGGCGGCATCGACCCGAAGAAGAACGTGTGGGAGGTCGTCAGCGACGGCCTCGACTACATCAAGGTCGGCAACAACGAGATCCCGTCCCGGGCCTACGTGTCGACCTTCGGCTTCAAGGGACCCGACCAGCAGAAGGCGGCCGGCGTGCTGTCCGGCGGTGAGCGCAACCGTCTGAACCTGGCGCTGACCCTGAGGCAGGGCGGCAACCTGCTGCTGCTCGACGAGCCGACGAACGACCTGGACGTCGAGACCCTCGGATCGCTCGAGAACGCGCTGCTCGAGTTCCCCGGCTGCGCCGTGGTCATCAGCCACGATCGGTGGTTCCTCGACCGCGTCGTGACGCACATCCTGGCCTATGAGGGCGACGACGAGAACCCGGCCAAGTGGTACTGGTTCGAGGGCAACTTCGAGTCCTACGAGGCCAACAAGATCGAGCGGCTCGGGGCAGACGCCGCCCGGCCGCACCGGGTGACGTACCGCAAGCTGACCCGCGACTGACGTCGTGTCGAGCCGCCTGGTCAGGATCCGCGAGTCGTTCTGGTTCCTGCCTGCCGTCCTGACGGTGCTGGCGGCGCTGCTGGCCGAGGTGCTGGTCAGCCTCGACGCGCGCGTCACGTGGTCGCTCGGGCCGCTCGACTTCCTGATCTACCGGGTGGGCGAGGACGGCAGCCGCGACGTGCTGGGCGTGATCGCCGGCACGTCGATGGCGGTGGCGTCCACCAGCTTCTCGATCACGATCGCGGTGCTCGCGCTGGCGTCGTCCAGCTACGGCCCGCGGCTGGTCCGCAACTTCATGGCCGACCGCGGCAACCAGACGGTGCTCGGCGTCTACGTCGCGACGTTCCTGTACTGCCTGCTCGTGCTGCGCTCGATCCGGGTGACCGGCGATGGTGGCGGTGCGTTCGTCCCGCAGATGGCGGTCAACGTGGCCGTGCTCTTCGCGGTCGCCAATGTCGGCGTCCTGATCTTCTTCGTCCACCACATCAGCGAGTCGATCCAGGTGTGGACCCTCACCGCCCGGGTGCGCTCCGAGCTGCGAGCGGTCGTGGAGCGGCTCTACCCCGACACGCAGCGCGAGCCGAGCCGCCCCCTGTCGCGCGTCTCGGAGCAGGCCGCCTCGGGCGAGCCGACCCAGGCTGGCACGCCGGTGACGGCCGAGAAGCCCGGCTACGTCCTCGGCATCGACATCGACCACCTGGTGCGCGCTGCCAGCCGCGCCGATGCCGTCCTACGCCTCGCGCTGCGCCCGGGCGACTACGTCGTCGACGGCGAGCCGCTGGCCACCGTCCACCCCGCGAGCGCCACCGACGACGAGCTCGTCGGGGCGGTGCGGTCGGCGATGATGCTGGGCAGCGCCCGCTCGCCGCACCAGGACGTCGGGTTCGCGGTGCAGCAGCTCGTCGAGATGGCCGTGCGGGCGCTGTCGCCGGGCACGAACGACCCGTGGACGGCGATCAACGCGATCGACGAGCTGTCGTCCGGGCTCGTGCTGCTCGCCCGGCGACCCCAGCCGGCCGCGGAGATCGCGGACGACGAGGGCGTGCTGCGGCTCGTCGCACCCTCGGCCACCGCCATCGAGGTGCTCGACCAGGCGGCGGACAGTCTGCGCCGCTACGCGATGGGCGCGCCCAGCGTCGTGCACCGCACCCTCGAGCTCCTGGGTCGGGTCGGTGCGGCGGCGCGCGACGACGACCTGCGGCTGCGTGCCCTGCACCACGTCGAGCTCATCTCGTCCGCGTTCGCGACGGCGAGCCCCAGCGGGGCGGACGTCGTCGGCGTCACCGAGGCCGCCGACGCGGTGCGCCGCCAGCTCGCGCGCGGCGGCGTCGGGGCGACACCTCGCCAGCCACTGCCGTAGCAGCGGTCCGGTCTGCCCGGGCCCGGGGACCGACCGGGCTACTGCGGGGGCACCCGCAGCATGCCCTCCTGGGCGACCGACGCCACCAGCAGGCCGTCCTGGCTGAAGACGCGTCCGATGCCGAGTCCGCGTGCGCCGCTGGCGGACGGGCTGGCCTGCACGTACAGCAGCCACTCGTCGACGCGTACCGGCCGGTGCCACCACATGGCGTGGTCGAGGCTCGCGGCCTTCAGGCCCTGGCTCGCCCAGGTGACCCCGTGCCGCCGCAGCACCGACTCCAGCAGCGTGTAGTCGCTGGCGTAGCCGAGAACGGCGCGGTGCAGCAGCGGGTCGTCCGGCATGGGCGCTGGCGTGCGCATCCACACCGCGTTGCGGGCTCGCCGCTCCGGGTCCGCCTTCCAGTAGATGGGGGTCGTCACGTGCCGCAGGTCCATCGGCCGCTCCCGCGCCCAGTACCGGGCGACCGGGTGGTCGAGGTGGCCCATCAGCTCGGCCGTGGTGGGCAGGTCGTCCGGCGGCGGGACGTCGGGCATCTCGTCCTGGTGGTCGAGCCCGGGCGCGGGATCCTGGAACGAGGCGATCATCGACAGGATCGGCTGGTCGAACTGGATCGCGTGCACCCGCCGAGCGCTGAACGACCGGCCGTCGCGCAACCGCTCGACCGAGAAGGTGATGGGCTCGCTGGAGTCGCCCGGCCGCAGGAAGTACCCGTGCATCGAGTGGACGTCGCGTCCTGGCTCGACGGTGCGGCCGGCGGCGACCAGCACCTGGCCGAGCACCTGGCCGCCGAACACGCGACCGTGCGGCTGGCGCTGGCTCGTTCCGGTGAACAGGTCCTGGCCGCGGTCGTCGACGCCCTGCGGCTCCAGGTCGAGCACCTCGAGCAGGCCGCGCAGCAGCTCGGCCCCGTCCGGGGCGGCCCCGTCTGAGGCGGCCCCGTCTGAAGCGGCGTCGCCTGAGGCGTCGTCGTCGGTCGGCGTGCCCTGGGTCACGGGTCCTCCGAGGTGGTGGTGGGCGGGGTGGCCGCGTCGTCGCTCGCGCCGAGCATGCGAAGCACCAGCCTGCCGTACAACGCTCCGACATCCTCCGGCGACTCCCGGCCGGCCGGATCGAACCACCGGGCGACGTCGATGCACAGCGACAGGACGGCGCGGGTCACGGCGTGGGGGTCGTCGACCGACAGCTCGCCCCCTGCCACGCCCCGGCGCACCTCGGCCTCGACGAGGGACTCGATGCTGCGCCGCCGGCGCGCCACCTCGGCCCGTGCGTCGGGAGCGAGGGCGTTCAGCTCGTACTGGACGACGCGCGCGACGGTGTGGTGCCGGGCGTGCCACGAGGTGAACGTCTCGACGCACCGGCGCAGCCGCTGGGTGGACGATCCGGTGGCGTCGTCGCCGAGAGCAGCCTGGACCAGGCGGTGGGCGGCGTCGTGGCCGAGCAGGCTGACCTGGGCCAGCACCGCAGCCTTGCTGGGGTAGTGCACGTAGAGGCCGGCAGGGGACAGGCCGGCGCCGAGCGCGATGTCGCGCGTCGTCGTGGCGTGGTAGCCGCGCTCGGCGAAGGCGGCGACGGCGGCCTCGATGATGCGGCGCGCGGTGACCGGTAGGCCCACGAACGCGTCGACCTCGGGTCGGGTGGGGGTCACAGCCATGCGCTCACCGCCTCGGGTGGTCGGGGCGCCAGCCCTTGACAGGGCGGTGCCGGGACGCGACGCTAGCAGGTGAGCAAGCGCTTAGTCACCCCCTCTGGAGGTACGCCGGTGCGCCGCACCCTGTTCGGTCCTGAGCACGAGGCGCTGCGCGCCACGGCGCGCGAGTTCCTGCAGCGTCACGTCGTCCCGCACATGGACGAGTTCATCGAGGCCCGCGCCCTGCCGCGGGAGTTCTGGATCGAGGCGGGCAAGCAGGGACTGCTCGGGCTACACATCCCCGACGACTGGGGCGGCGGCGGCAGCGAGGACTTCCTGTTCGGCACTGTCGTGGCCGAGGAGTTCTCGAAGGTGTCGGCCTCCATCTCGTCCTGCTACGGCATCCACGCCAGCGTGTGCGCTCCCTACCTGGTCGAGCTCACGACCGATGAGCAGAAGGAGCGCTGGCTGCCGCGCTTCTGCACCGGCGAGCTCGTGTGCGCCATCGCCATGACCGAGCCGAGCGGTGGCTCGGACCTGGCGGCGCTCAAGACCACCGCGGTGCGAGACGGCGACGACTGGGTGCTGAACGGCTCGAAGACCTTCATCACCAACGGCTACGGCGCCGACCTGGTCATCGTTGCCGCCCGCACCGACCCGGGCAAGGGTGCCCGCGGCATCACGCTGTTCGGCGTCGAGGCCGACATGGCGGGCTTCACCCGCGGACGCAAGCTCGACAAGGTGGGCCAGACCGAGTCCGACACCGCCGAGCTGTTCTTCCAGGACGTGCGCGTCCCCGACGCGCTGCGGATCGGCGAGGAGGGCCAGGGCTTCATCGCGATGATGGAGCGGCTGGTGCAGGAGCGGGTCGGCGCCGCCATCGCCAACACGGCGCACGCCTCGCAGATCCTCGACGAGACGATCGAGTACGTGAAGCAGCGCAAGGCCTTCGGTCAGGCGGTGGGTTCGTTCCAGCACAACAAGTTCAAGGTCGCCGAGCTGAAGACTCAGATCGACGTCACCCAGGCGTTCGTCGACCAGTGCGTGCGCGAGTTCGCCGAGGGTGAGCTGACGGCTGTCGACGCGGCGAAGGCCAAGTGGTGGAGCGCGCAGGTGCAGAACGACGTCCTCGACGAGTGCGTCCAGCTGCACGGCGGCTACGGCTACATGAACGAGTACCGCGTGGCCCGCGCCTGGCGCGACGCCCGCGTGACGAAGATCTGGGCCGGCTCGAACGAGATCATGAAGGAGATCATCGGCCGGGACCTCGGCCTGTGAAGGGCCTGCGCGGCAAGACGGCGATCGTCACCGGGGCTTCCCGCGGGATCGGGCTGGGCATCGCGCAGCGGCTGGTCGACGAGGGCGCGCGGGTCGTCATCACCGCCCGCAAGGCGGACGCGCTCGAAGCGGCCGTGGCCTCGCTCGGCGGGGCCGAGCACGCGCTCGGCGTGGCCGGCCGGGCGGACGACGCCGACCACCGTGCCGAGACCGTTCAGCGGGCGATCGACACGTTCGGCCAGCTGGACTTCCTGGTCAACAACACCGGGATCAACCCGGTCGCCGGACCGCTGGCCGACCTCGACCTGGATGCCGCGCGCAAGATCGCCGAGACCAACATCGTCGCCACCCTCGCCTGGACCCAGCTCGCCGTCCGAGCCGCGCTGGCCGAGCGCGGTGGTGCGGTGGTCAACGTCTCGTCCATCGCCGGGGTGCGACCGGCGCCGGGCATCTCGTTCTACGGCGCCAGCAAGGCGGCTGTCATCTCGCTCACCGAGTCGCTGTCGGTCGAGCTCGCGCCGGCGGTGCGGGTCAACGCGGTTGCGCCCGCGATCATCAAGACCCGGTTCGCCGAGACCCTCTACGCACACGACGAGCAGGGCGTCGCGGCGCACTACCCGCTCAAGCGGCTGGGTGAGCCCGACGACGTCGCCGGGCCGGTGGCCTTCCTGCTGTCGGACGACGCCGGCTGGGTGACCGGTCAGACGATCGTGATCGACGGCGGCATCAGCAAGTCCGGTGGACTGGGGTGAGCGCCGCCGACACCGACCTGCCGACCAGCATGGCGGCCTGGCAGGTCGTGCGGAACGCGCTGCCGTCGTCCGCCCTCGAGCGACGCGAGGTCCCGGTGCCCGCGGTGGGTGCCGGCTCGTTGCTCGTCGAGGTGGCGGCCTGCGCCCTGAACTTCCCCGACGTCCTGATGGCGCAGGGTGCTTACCAGGTACGGCCAGAGCTGCCCTTCACGCCAGGCATCGAGCTGGTCGGACACGTTGCGGCAGTGGGGGAAGGGGTCACCGGCTTCGCTATGGGTGATCGGGTGCTCGGCATGTCGAGCGTGCCGCACGGTGCGCTCGCACGCTTCGCGGTCATGTCGGCGTCGGCCGCCTTCGCGGCCCCGCCGAGCCTGGACGACGCGTCTGCCGCCGGTCTGCACGTGGCCTACCAGACGGGGTGGTTCGGGCTGCACCGGCGGGCTCGGCTGCAGTCGGGCGAGACGCTGCTCGTGCACGCCGCTGCTGGGGGCGTGGGGAGCGCGGCCGTCCAGCTCGGCAAGGCCGCCGGGGCGCGGGTCGTGGCAGTGGTGGGCGGTCCGCGCAAGGCCGAGGTCGCGCGCGAGCTCGGGGCCGACGCGGTCGTCGACCGGCACGCTGCCGGCGACCTGGCCGGGCTCGTCACCGCGCTGAAGGAGGCCTGCGGGCCTCGTGGCGCGGACGTCGTCTACGACCCGGTGGGGGGCGAGGCGTTCACCGCCGCCACCAAGGTCGTCGCGTTCGAAGGTCGGATCGTCGTCGTGGGCTTCGCCAGCGGGACGATCCCGCAGGCCGCCACCAACCACGCCCTGGTGAAGAACTACGGCGTGCTCGGGCTGCACTGGGGCAGGTACCTCGAGCGTGATCCCGCGCTGGTGCGGCAGGCGCAGACCGAGATCGACCGGCTCGTGGCGGCCCGGCTGGTGCGCCCGCTGGTGTCCGAGCGGATCGGGCCCGACGACGTCCCGGCTGCGCTCGATCGGCTAGCGGCCGGTGACACGATCGGTCGGGTGGTGGTCGTCGGTGGCTGACGCGCTGAAGCTCGACGGCGCCGGCGTGGTGGTCACCGGTGGCGGCTCTGGCATCGGAGCCGAGCTGGCCCGTCGGCTGGCCGGCCAGGGCGCGCGGGTGGTGGTCAACGACCTCGACGCCGACGCGGCACGCCGGGTCGCCGCCGACGTCGGCGGGATTCCCGCACCGGGTGACGCGGCGAGCGTCGAGGGCGTCACGGCGCTGGTGGCGCTCGCCCGCGCTGAGCTCGGCGAGATCGACCTGTTCTGCGCCAACGCCGGCGTGGCCTCCAAGGGTGGCGTCGTCGGCGGCAGAGCGGCGACCCCGCAGGTGTGGGCTCAGGCCCTGGACGTCAACGTGCTGGCACACGTGCGCTCGGCTGAGGCGCTGCTGCCGGCGTGGCTCGAGCGCGGACGCGGGCACCTGCTCGTCACCGCGTCGGCCGCCGGCTTGCTCACCATGCTGGGCAGCGCGCCGTATGCCGTCTCGAAGCACGCCGCCGTCGCGTTCGCCGAGTGGCTTCGCGCGACGTACGCCCACCGCGGGGTCGTCGTCCAGGCGCTGTGCCCCCAGGGCGTTCGCACGCCGATGCTCGAGGGCTCGGGGCGGCTCGGGCGGGCGTTGCTCGAGCCTGACGCGGTCGACGTCTCGGTGGTCGGTGACGCCGTCCTCTCGGCACTGCGCACCGGCCAGTTCCTCGTGCTGCCGCACCCGGAGGTCGCCGGCTACGTCCGCGACAAGGCTGCCGACCCCGACGCCTGGCTCGGCGCCATGAACCGCCTCCAGCAACGCCTCGAGTCCGGTCTCTGACGCCACCCCTCTCCGCCGACCCAGCCGTCCCACCCGCGGGCCGCCAACGAGGTGCGCTTCGAGGGGGGAGGGGATGCGGTCAGTCGGGGAGGTGGCGGGCGAGCTCGCGGCGGGCCAGCGACATCCGGTGCACCTCGTCGGGGCCGTCGGCGAGCCGCAGTGTGCGTGCGGCAACCCACAGCTGGGCCAGCGGGGTGTCCTGGCTGACGCCGGCGCCGCCGTGCACCTGGATCGCGTCGTCGACGACACGCTGCGTCATCAGCGGAACCGCGATCTTGATCGCCTGGATCTCGGTGTGCGCGCCCCGGTTGCCCACGGTGTCCATCAGCCACGCGGTCTTCAGCACCAGCAGCCGGGCCTGCTCGATGGCCACCCGGGCGTTCGCCACCTGTTCGCGCACCACCCCCTGCGCCGCGAGCGGCCGGCCGAACGCCACCCGCTCGTTCGCCCGGCGGCACATCAGCTCGAGGGCGCGCTCGGCCATCCCGATCAGCCGCATGCAGTGATGGATCCGGCCAGGGCCGAGCCGGGCCTGGGCGATCGCGAACCCCTCGCCCTCGCCGCGAAGCATGTTGGACGCCGGTACGCGGACGTCGTCGAAGGCGACCTCGGCGTGCCCGCCGTGCGGGGCGTCGTCATAGCCGAAGGTCTGCAGCGGGCGCACGATCCGCACCCCCGGGGCGTCGCGTGGCACGAGCACCATCGACTGACGGCGGTGGCGGTCGATGCTCTCGTCGGCCGGGTCGGCGGACTGTCCCATGACGACGAAGACCTCGGCGGCCGGGTCCATCGCGCCGGTCGACCACCACTTGCGGCCGCTGATGACGTACTCGTCACCGTCGCGGCGGATCGACGTCTCGATGTTGGTGGCGTCCGATGAGGCGACGTCCGGCTCGGTCATGCAGAAGGCCGAACGGATCCGTCCGTCCAGCAACGGTTCCAGCCATTGCTCCTGCTGCTCGGGAGTGCCGAACTCGGCGAGCACCTCCATGTTGCCGGTGTCCGGAGCCGAGCAGTTCAGTGCCTCGGGGGCGAGCCACGGCGAGCGGCCGGTGAGCTCGGCGAGCGGCGCGTACTGCGCGTTCGTGAGGCCCGCGCCGCGCTTGCCTGGCAGGAACAGGTTCCACAGCCCCTGCTCGCGCGCGGCGGCCTTGAGCTGCTGCACGATCGGCGGCCGCCGCCACTCGTTGTCCGTGCCTCGCGCCTCGAGAACTTGTTGGTGCAGAACGGGTTCAGCCGGATAGACGTGCTCGTTCAGGAACGCCTCGAGTCGGCTGGCGAGCTCCTGGGTGCGGTCGTCGTAGGCGAAGTCCACGTCAGTCCTGACGGTTGGTGGGCAGCGCGGTCACTGGTCGCGTCCCAGGATGGTGAGCAGCAGCTCGGTGATCTCGACCGGCCGCTCGAGGTTCGGCAGGTGGCCGGCCCACGCAAGCTCGACGAGCTCGGCCGAGGGCAGCTCGGCCCGTAGGTGGTGCCCGATCGCCCGGAAGAAGTCCAGGTCGTGGCCGCCGGTCACCAGGGTGGTCGGGACGTCGATCCGCACGGGGTCGACGTCCGGGCTGGCCGGGCCGAGGTCGTCCGGTGCGCCCTGCTGCAGCTCGAACGTGTGGCGCTGCCAACCGGCCAGGTCGGCGCGCACCTGGGCGGAGGCCTCTGGTCCCAGCCAGGTGCGCACGTTCAGCTCGACGGCGGCCTCGAGGTCACCGGCCTCGAGCAGTGCGTCCTCCTCCGTGCCGAACTGCTCGACGTCCGAGGTGGTCGGCACGCCCGGGTAGGCGGCGCACAGCAGCACCAGCTGCGAAATCCGCTGGGGCGCAACGGATGCCAGTTCGAGAGCGATCCGACCACCGTACGACGATCCCACCACCGCGACGCGCTCGAGCCCCAGGTGGTCGAGCAGCGAGACGAGGTCGTCGCTGTCACTCCAGGTGGACTCGGGCAGCGGCGTCTCGCCGAACCCGCGCAGGTCACAGCGCACCACCAGGTGCCGATCGGCCAGCGACGACCACTGCGCCTCCCATTGCCTCCGGTCGGCCGCACCAGAGTGCAGTAGCAGCACGGGGCTACCGGCTCCGGCGACGTCGTGCGCGATCAGGTCGGTCATCGAGTCTCCTGCAGGGCGCGGTTGCCGGCGACGACCAGGCTCGGGACGACGGCCCCGATGCGGTCGAACCCCTCGCCGAGGGTCTGTCCCTGCGTGTAGCGGAAGTGAATGCCTTCGAGGATCACGGCGAGCTTGAAGTACCCGAAGGCGACGTACCAGGGTAGCGGCGCGAGGTCGAGGCCGCTGACGTCGGCGTAGCGGGCCGCGAGCTCGTCGCTGGACGGGAAACCCTCGACCGCAGCCGGTGTGTCGGTGACGGCGGCGAGCATCGATGCGTCGCGGTCACCGGCCCCAGATCCCTTGCCCCAGTAGACGACGAGCAGCCCGAGGTCGGTGAGCGGGTCGCCCAAGGTGGCCATCTCCCAGTCGAGGACGGCGGCGATCTCGTGGGAGCCCGGGCGGACGAGGACGTTGTCGAGCCGGAAGTCCCCGTGCACCACGGTCGACCGCTGAGCGGCTGGGATGCTGCGCGCCAGTCCGTCCTGCAGGGTCTCGAAACCGGCGACGTCGCGGCTGCGACTGGCCGACAGCTGCTTGGCCCAGCGCGTCATCTGGCGGGTCAGGAAGCCGTCGGGTCGGCCGAAGTCGGCCAGTCCGACGGCGTCCGGGTCGACCCCGTGCAGCGCGGCGAGCGTGTCGACCAGGCGGTAGGCGAGGGGCGCGCGCTCCTGCACGGGCACCGCCACCAGCTGCTGGGTGCTGCGCAGCACGGCACCCTCGACCCGCTCCATGACGTAGAACGGCGCGCCCAACGGCGAGTCCGCGCCACCCTCCAGCACCGTCGCAGGAACGGGCACCGCGCTGTCCCGCAGCGCGCTGATCACGCGGTACTCCCGGGCCATGTCGTGGGCCGTCGCGAGCACGTGCCCGAGCGGTGGCCGGCGCAGCACCCAACGGTGCACGTCGTCGTCCAGGGCGTAGGTGAGGTTCGACCGGCCGCCTGCGATCAGCTCGGCGCGCAGGTCGCCCACCCGCAGCCCGGCGTGGTGAAGGTCCAGCCAGGAGGTGAGGGCAGGCAGGTCGAGACCGCGCGGCATCGTCGCACCGTATCCCAGCGGCGACGACGGCCCAGACGTCGCTCGGCCTGCCGATCCCATCGCGCGCGAGCGGCAGGGGATGATGTCGCCATGGCTCACTATCGCTGCGACTACCCGATGCGCTGGTCGGACATGGACGCCTACGGCCACGTCAACAACGTGCAGTACCTGCGGTTCTTCGAGGACGCCCGGATCGAGGCGTTCGCCGCACACCGGGCCGGTGAGGGCGACAAGAGCCTGCTCGACACCGGGATCCTCGTGGTACGCCACGAGATCGAGTACCTCAAGCCGCTCAAGTGGCGGCCCGAACCCGTGCACATCGACTTGTGGCTCACCCACATCAAGGCCGCGCGGATCGACGTCGGGTACGAGGTGTACGACGCGCCCGCCGACGGCGAGCGGGTGCGCTACGCGGTGGCCGAGTCGACGCTCGTGATCTACGACCTGGTCAGCGAGCGGCCGCGGCGGATCAGCCCGGAGGACATCGCGCGGCTGGACGGTCTGCGTGGCGAGCCGGTGCCGTTCCGGATGCGACGGAACGCGACGTGAGCGACGACCTGGCGCTGCCGGACGCCCGCAGCCGCGACGACCTGGCCACCTTCGTCGCGCGCGCGCGACGGGTCGATCCCGACGGCGCGGTGCGACTGGTCGCCTCCGGCCGGGTGCTGGCGGTGTACGTCTCGCCGGTGCACGGCAGCGGCGGCCCGACGGTGCTGGGGTTGCGGGCCGTGCCCCTCGTCGTCGACATCGAGCTCGACCGCACCGTGGCGTTGTCGGCCCTGACCGACCGGCTCGCCCGCCGCGACGGCGACGCCGGCCCGGTCACGGTCCCCGTGCCGCCGATGGATGCCGCGGACGCCGGCTGGGCGGGGGTGTCGCCGCCGCGGGTCGGGTGGCACGCTACCGGCGCCCTCGACCCGGCCGGGCTGGCACAGGCCGTGCGGGCGGGGATCGACGAGATCGCCGCAGGCGCCCCGGAGGGTTCCGGAGCCCAGGCCGTCGGCCGCCTGCGGGCGATGGTGTGGGGCCGCGACCTGGACGGCGTGGCAGGTGTGCCGGCCGGCGCGGCCTTCGCCGCCGACGCGCTCGGCTTCGTGACCGCGGGCGACCCCGTGACACTGCACGAGTGCGGCCCCTGGCGCCGGTTGTCGACGGCGCACGGCCATGTCCTGGCCCGGCGCGCCCTGCTGTGAGCGACGTTGAGCGGCCGCAGGAGCCAGGCCCGGACGACGCGCCGGTACCGCCTGGTGGTGAGCCGATCAGCCTCGATGACGTCACGTGGCAGGCCTGGCACCCGGCCGAGGCCGCAGAGCGGCTTTCCCAGGTGCGGGCGCCCTGGTGCGTCGCCGGCGGCTGGGCGCTCGACCTGTTCCGCGGCGCGGTGTCCCGCGAGCACGAGGACCTCGAGATCGCGATGCCGATCGGCGACTTCGGGCAGGTGCGACAGGCGTTGAGCGGGTTCGCGTTCGATGTCGTCGGCTCCGGGCGCCGCTGGCCGGTCGACGACCCTGCGTTCGATGTCATTCACCAGACCTGGGTGCGCGAGCGGGCCACCGGCATCTACCGGCTCGACGTGTTCCGCGAGCCGCATGACGGCGACACGTGGATCTGCCGGCGCGATCCGACGATCCGCCGTCCGTACGCCGAGCTCGTCGTCAGGACCAGCGACGGCATCCCGTATCTCGTGCCAGAGGTCGTGCTGCTGTTCAAGGCGAAGCACTCCCGAGCCAAGGACGAGCAGGACTTCGAGGGCATCCTGCCACTGCTGGACGTCGCTCAGGTGGCCTGGCTGCAGGGGGCGCTGCGCCAGGTGCATCCCGACCACCGGTGGCTGCGACGGCTCCATTGAAATCTGTTGTACCGCAACGGTATCTGTGGATGAAGGCGACGGCGTTGTCGGTGGTCCTCGGTAGGTTTCTGACATGTCGAACCTCACGCCGTCGGTCGGATGCAGCGCCGAGCTGCGCGACTGGCTGGCGCGGCTGGCGGGTCCGCTCGACGGCGCTGCACCCCTCGACGAGATCGGACTGCTGGAGCAGGTGAAGGCGGCGTGCGCGGCCCGGCAGGCACGGTTGACCGTGGCGTTCGACGAGTCCCAGCGCGAGGCGCAGTGCGTGGCCGGGGTGCCAGCGCGCCGGCAGGGTCGCGGGGTGGCCGAGCAGGTCGCGCTGGCCCGGCGAGAGTCGCCAACTCAGGGCAGCCGTCATCTGGGCATGGCGAAGGCGCTGGTGCGAGAGATGCCCAACGCGCTGCATGCGCTGGAGTCCGGCCAGGTCAGTGAGTGGACGGCGACAGTGCTGGTGCGGGAGACGGCGTGTCTGGCCGCGGACGACCGGCGCCGGGTCGACGCCCAGCTCGCTGAGCGGCTGCCGTCGATGACTGCCCAGGGGGCGCAGCGCGAGGCGTGGGCCGCGGCCTGCCGGATCGACCCGCAGGCCGCGGTGGCCCGGCACCGTAGGGCCGTGGCTGACCGGCACGTCTCCGTGCGACCGGCGCCGGAGGCGATGACCTACCTGACCGCCCTGCTGCCCGTTCAGCAGGGAGTCGCGGCGTTCGCGGCCCTGAGCGCCGCAGCCGGTGCGGCCCACGCAGCCGGTGACGGACGCAGTCGCGGCCAGGTGATGGCCGACACCCTGGTCGAGCGCCTCACCGGAGCAGCCGCTGGCCAGGGCCTGGTCGAGGTCTGCCTGCTGATGACCGACACCACGCTGCTCGATGGGGGTGACGAGCCCGCGCTGGTCAGCAGCGGCGACCGCGGCGGTGACGCGGTGCCCGCGCCCGTCGCCCGAGACCTGGTCCGCGACGCCGCGCGGGTGTTCCTGCGCCGGCTGCGCACCGACCCGGCGTCCGGGCAGCTCGTCGCCATGGAATCGGTCCGGCGCACCTTCGACGGCAAGCTGCGCCGCCTCCTGGTGCTGCGCGACCAGACCTGCCGCACGCCCTGGTGCGACGCGCCGATCCGCCACGGCGACCACGTCGTCCGGCACGCCGACGGCGGCCCCACCACCGTGTCCAACGGCCAAGGGTTGTGCGAGCGCTGCAACCACACCAAAGACCTCCCCGGTTGGACAGCCGCTGTCGTCAACCCCGGCCGCGACGGACCCCACGTCGTCCGCACCACGACACCCACCGGCCACACGTACGACTCCACGGCACCACCAGTGCTCGGGCGTTCAGCCAGTTGATGAACTGCGACAGCGCGTGCCCGATCGCGTATGACCGCGCCGACTGGCGGCGACGGGTGACAGGGTGTTCACGTGCGGTGCGATGACCTGCAGCTCGACCAGCTCGACCAGCTAGACCAGCTCGACCAGCTCGACGGCCGCAGCGCGCCCCGGGTGGCACCGCGATGAACCCGGCCCGGCGCCGCGCGCTGATCGGCCTCGCCGCCGTCGCGGTGCTGCTGGTCGTCGTGATCGTGCTCGTCGTGCGCTCCGGCCGGACGACGTCCGTGGTGCCGCAGGACCGGCCGGGGCCGGTGCTGCTCGTCCCCGGCTACGGGGGCAGCACGGAGTCGCTGCAGGTGCTGGCCGGGGCGCTGCGCGCGCGCGGCCGCGACGCCGTCGTGGTCGACCCGCCCGGCGACGGCACGGGCGACCTGCGCGAGCAGGCGCGCAGCCTGCGGGCGGCGGCGGACGCGGCGCTGGCCGCTGGGGCCCCGAGCGTCGACGTCGTCGGGTACTCGGCCGGTGGTGTGGTGGCCCGGATCTGGGCCGCGGACCTCGGGGGAGCGGGCCAGGCCCGCCGGATCGTGACGCTCGGCTCGCCGCACCACGGCACCGAGCTGGCCGGGCTGGGGGCGCTGCTCGCTCCCGGTGCGTGCCCGCTCGCCTGCCGTCAGCTCGCGCCGGACAGCGACCTGCTGGCCGGGCTTCCGGAGACGGTCGCCGGTCCGGTCTGGACCAGCCTGTGGACCGCCCAGGACCAGACGGTGACGCCGCCGGAGTCGGCCCGGCTGGACGGCGCGCTCGACGTCGAGGTGCAGGCGGTGTGCCCGGACGCCCAGGTGCAGCACGGCCAGCTGCCCCGCGACCCGCTGGTGATCGGCCTGGTCGAGCGCGCGCTCGCCGTGGCACCCCTGGTGGTCGTACCTCCGTCGTCGCAGTGCGCCGCGGTGCGCGCCGAGGGCACGGTCAGCTCGTGATGTCGCGCGTCGCGAAGTTCGCCCACGCCGCGCCCAGCAGCACCACGACGTAGACGGCCTGCACGATCGCCCCACGCTCGACGTCGTGCCACAGCACCGGGTCGCGGAACAGGTCGACCCAGGCCAGCCAGTACCGCGTCGGCAGGTAGTCGCGCACCCCGCCGGCCGCGTCGAGCGCCACCAGCACCGAGCTCGCGACGAGCACCGCGAGGCCGCCCAGGGCCGCCGCGAGGGGCGAGTCGACGACCGTCGACAGCAGCAGCGACACCGAGGCGACCCCGACCATCGACCAGCCGATGTAGACCACCATGACGGCGGTGCGCCAGGTCAGGTCGGACGTCGACATCGTCGTCCCCGACAGCGTCGTGGTCGTCGCGGCGGACGACGTTCCCAACAGCCCTACTCCGGCCGCATAGCCAGTGAGGGCCACGGCGACCACGCTGACTAGCGTGAAGGCGAGGATCGCGACGAGCTTGGCCAGGAGCAGCCGGGTGCGGGCCACCGGGCGCACCAGCAGGTAGCGCAGCGTGCCGTTCGTGGCCTCGCCGGCGATCGACTCACCGGCCACCACCGCCACCGCGATGGGCAGGAAGAACGGCAGCACGATGCCGAGGGCCGCGGCCGGGTACAGCGCGCCGTTGCCTAGCACCGCCGACAGGAACGTCGGACCCTGCCCCGGCCGCGGTCCGATCTTCGTGACCGCGAGGAACACCGCGACGACGACGGGGAGCAGGCACAGCAGGAGCACCGACACCCAGGTGCGCGGGCGGGTCAGCAGCTTCTGCAGCTCGACCGCGATCACGACGTGAGCTCCAGCACGGTCTGCTCGAGCGTCCGCCGCTCGGGTGCTGCCTCGAGCACCCCGACGCCGTGCCGCACCAGCCGGGCCGTGGCCTCGGCCACCGTGGTGCCCTCGAGCACCAGGCGGCCGTCCGGCCCGTCGACGACCTGTGCACCGAGCAGGCTGCGCGCCGCGACGCCGTCGTCCACCCACACCACGGTGCGCCCGGTCGGCCCGCGCAGGACGTCGAGATCCTCCTGCGCGACCAGGCGGCCGTGGTGCAGCACCCCGACCCGGTCGCACAGCTGCTCGACCTCGGCCAGCAGGTGGCTCGACAGGAACACTGTCGTCCCACCCCGGTTGAGGGCCAGCAAGAGCTCGCGCACCTCGTGGATGCCGAGCGGGTCCAGGCCGTTGGTCGGCTCGTCCAGCACCAACAGGCGCGGCGCCCGCACCAGCGCCTGCGCGAGCCCCAGTCGCTGGCGCATCCCGAGCGAGTAGGCGCGCACCGGTCGCCGGCCGACGTCGGCCAGGCCGACCTGCTCGAGGGCGTCCTCGATCCGGCGTCGCCGGGTCCGGCGCAAGCCACCCGCCCCGAGGGCCGACGCCCGGGGGCCGGCTGCGTCCAGCAGCCGCAGGTTGGCTCGGGCGGACAGCTGCGGGTAGGCGGCTGGCCCCTCGACCAGCGCTCCGACCTGGGCGAGCACCTCGCGGGCCTGCCGGGGCACCGGCCGCCCGAGTAGCTCGATGCTGCCGCTCGTGGCGAACACCAGACCCAGCAGCATGCGCACCGTGGTCGTCTTCCCCGAACCGTTCGGCCCGAGGAACCCGTAGCGGTCGCCCTCGCGCACCATCAGGTCGAGGCCGTCGACCGCCGTCAGCCGGCCGAACCGCTTGGTCAGGCCCTGGGTGGCGATGACCGGGTCGGCGGTCATGGCGCCCGCCGCGGCGGCGGGTCGCGCAGCAGCTGCGCGGCCGCGGCGTCCAGCACGTCCGGGGTGACCAGGCCGGCGAGCAGGTAGGCGTGCTCGCGGTCGTCGCCGCGCACCAGGACGACGTCGAGCAGGCTGGCGCTGACCCGGGCCGCCTCGCCACCGGCCAGGTCGAGCGGCGTGCTGCCCGCGGACGCTGCGTTCGCGAGCGCGTCCCGGGCGGCACGGCCAGGCAGCGGCAGGACGACGAAGCGCACCAGGCCGTCGCCGTACGTGGCGGTGCCCTCGAGCAGCGACCGGGTGGCGGGCAGTCCGGCCAGCGAGTCCGGCAGCCGCCACGGCGCGCGCTGGTCGACGGCCGCGGCGAGGTCCGGTGCGGTCAGCACCTCGCGCCGCGCGCCGGGCGCGGCGGGCGGCTGCACCACCGCGGCGGGCGGACGGGTCAGGGAGACCTCGCTCAACGTGGTGGTGAGCGACTCGAGCCCGACCCGGTCGACCACCTCCAGGCGGAGCGGAAGCCAGCTCTCGCGGTCGACCCACACGTCGGCGTGCCCGATGGTGCTCGCGCGAGCGTCCGGAGTGACCCGCACGCCGTCGGCCCAGCGCCCGGCGACCCGCCGGGTACCCAGCGATACCACCCGGTCGGCCGGTCCGACGCCGGCCAGCAGGCGGCGGGCCGCCGCGGGCGCCACCAGGTCGTCAGCCCGGGGGAGACGGGCGCCGGGCTCGCCGACGGTGGTCTCCAGCTCGCGCCGTTCGTAGAACCACTCCACCACGCCGTCCGGCGTCCCGTAGGTGTCGCGCTCGCCGGTCTGGTCGAGCACGGCCACCCGCCACGCGCGCGGCCCGGACCACCACACCCGCGCCCGCGTCGTCCCGCCGAGCAGGGCGGCAACCACACCCAGGCCGGGCAGGTCGGGCAGACCGAGGGTGCCGCGGCTCTCGCTGAGGGCGGAGTAGGCCGGAGCAGCCGTGATCGCACGGCCCAGCACCTCACGCGGGTCAGCCGCATCTGCGGGCCGGCCGGCGAGCAGCTCCGCGGCGGCAGGCCTGGCCACGACGCCCGCGACGAGCAGGGCGACGCCGGCGGCGACCACCAGCCAGCGCCGCCGGGCGGGACCGCTCACGACGGACATCACCGGGTCTGACGAACGGTCGGCCCGGGGTGTTCCGCGCGGCAGGCGGCCGGCCTGTCTCGCATCGTGACCGGGCCTTGCTGCACCCCGGTCGCGGGCGCACGCTCGATCGTGGTGGTAACCCGCCCACGACCCAGGAGTTCGCGATGTCGGTCACCGACGAGTACCTGACGAACAACACGGCGTACGCCGAGGGCTTCAGCGGGCCGCTGCCGCTGCCGCCGTCGAAGGGCGTGGCGGTGGTGGCCTGCATGGACGCGCGGCTGGACGTCTACCGCGCCCTGGGGATCGCGGACGGCGAGGCGCACGTCATCCGCAATGCGGGCGGAGTCGTGACCGACGATGAGATCCGCTCCCTCGCGATCAGCCAGCGGCTGCTGGGTACCCGGGAGATCATCCTGATCCACCACACGGACTGCGGCATGCTGACGTTCAACGACGAGGACTTCCTGTCCGGGATCGCAGACGAGGTGGGCAGCCGACCCTCGTGGGCGGCCGAGTCGTTCACCGACCTGGACGACGACGTGCGGCGCCAGCTCGGGCGGATCACCGAGAGCCCGTTCATCCCGCACCGCGACCAGGTGCGCGGGTTCGTCTTCGACGTCGCCACCGGCCGGTTGCGCGAGGTCAGATGATCCCAGGAGCTCAACGAGAAATCGGGTGGAACCGGACACTCACCGGTAGCGTCAGACCACCATGCGACCCGACGCGAGAACTGCCCTGACCGCAGCACTGCTCGCCGGCGCCGCCCTGCTCGCCCCGGCCGCCTGCGGCGCGACGACCAGCAGCGACGCTGCAGGCACGCTGACCGCGACCACCGGCCCGAGCAGCGGCGCACCCACCACGCCCGGCGCGCGAATGACCGAGGGGCTGGCGCAGCCGCTCGTGCTGCAGCGCGGCGGCGGGGTAGCCGGGCTGCAGGACCGCGTGGAGGTGCGCCCGGACGGCACCTACACGGTGACCAGCAAGGGTCGTGCGCCGGTGACCCGCCAGCTCGGCGAGGGACAGCTGGCCGCAGTCGTGCACGCCCTCGCGGACGCCCGGCTGGGCGAGCTCGATGCGGCGGCGGCCAGCCCGACCCGCAGCGACGAGCTGGCCTACACGATCACCGCCGACGGGCAGACCTACCACGTCAGCGAGACCCAGGCGCCCGCGTCCGTCCGGCCGTTGCTCGAGGAGCTCGGCGCGCTGTTCAGCGCGCCCGCGTCCACACCGTGACGTCCGGTGGCAGCACGGTGTCGTCGTCCAGGGGCTGGCTGGCCGCAAGCACCTCGGTGCCCGCCTTCAGCGGCACCGACGCGTCGCCGGTGTTGGCCAGCACGAGCACGGCGCGGTTGCGGAAGGCCACGACCTCGGCGGGATAGCCCTCGACCCAGAGCAGCTCGCCCGAGCCCAGCTGCTCGTCCCGGCGAACAGCGAGCGCCGCGCGGTAGGTCTCGTACGTCGACCCCGGCCGGCCGCGCTGGACGTCGAGTGCGAGCTCGCGCCACTGCGCGGGCTGCGGGAGCCAGGTCGCCTCGGTGGGGCCGAACCCGTACGACGGGGCGTCGGCCTCCCACGGCACCGGCACCCGGCAGCCGTCGCGGCCCCGGTGCTCGAACGCCGACCGGGGCCAGGTCGGGTCCTGGCGCACGTCGTCCGGCAGTCCGGTGTGGTCAGGCAGCCCGAGCTCCTCGCCCTGGTACAGGTAGGCGCTGCCGGGCAGGGCCAGCATCAGCAGGGTGGCGGCGCGGCCGCGGCGCAGGCCGAGCCCGGCGTCCGGCTGCTCGTCGGCCGAGCCGATGCCGTTGGGCAGCGCCGTGCCGGGGGCGAAGCCGAAGCGCGTGGTGTGCCGCAGCACGTCGTGGTTGCTCAGCACCCAGGTCGTGGGCGCACCGACGGATGCCATGGCGCGCAGGGACTCCGTCACGACCGCCCGCAGGTCCTCGGCCCGCCACGGCGTCACGAGGTAGGAGAAGTTGAACGACTGGTGCAGCTCGTCGGGCCGCACGTACTGGGCGATCCGCGTCGGGGGCTCGACCCAGGCCTCGGCCACCAGCACCCGGTCTCCGGCGTACTCCTCAGCCACTCGGCGCCAGGCCCGGTAGACGTCGTGGACGCCGTCCTGGTCCCAGAACGGCGGGCGGGAGAAACGGGCGTCGCTCGCGTGCAGCATCTCGACGTCGTGGTCCCACTCGGGCAGGCCGTCCGCCTTCACCAGGCCGTGGGCGACGTCGATGCGGAAGCCGTCGACGCCCCGGTCGAGCCAGAACCGCAGGATGGACTCGAACTCGGCCCGTACCTCGGGGTTGGTCCAGTCCAGGTCCGGCTGCTTGATGTCGAACAGGTGCAGGTACCACTGGCCGGGTGTTCCGTCCGGCTCGACGACCCGCTCCCAGGCCGGCCCGCCGAACACCGATCGCCACGAGTTGGGCGGCAGCTCGCCGTGCTCGCCCTGACCGTCGCGGAACAGGTAGCGGGCCCGCTCCGGGCTGCCGGGCGCGCTCGCGAGGGCCGCCTCGAACCACTCGTGCTCGTCGCTGGTGTGGTTGGGCACGATGTCGACGATGACCTTCAGGCCCAGCTCGTGCGCCCGGGCGACCAGCCTGTCGGCGTCGCCGAGGTCGCCGAACACCGGGTCGACGGCGCGGTAGTCGGCGACGTCGTAGCCGGCGTCGGCGTGCGGCGAGACGTAGAACGGGGACAGCCAGAGCGCGTCGACGCCCAGCTCGACCAGGTGCGGCAGCCGCGCCGTGATGCCGGGCAGGTCACCGATGCCGTCGCCGTCCGAGTCCGCCCACGAGCGCGGGTAGACCTGGTAGATGACGGCAGTGCGCCACCACTCGCTGCCGGTCGGCTGGTCGATCGTGGCGGGCTGGGACGCTGGCGGGGACGCCGGCTGCGGGGAGGTCTGGGTCGTCACGGTGGACAACGGTACGGCCTGCCGGCGGGGAGAGTGCAAGCGCTTCCCTGGTGAGTCAGCGCGCGCCGCCCGTCGAGGCGTAGCGGTGGGCGAACGTGCGCTGGTCCTCGGCGGCAGGGCCGAGGTAGACGACCACCCGGCAGCCCGGGTCGCCGACGGCGATCCGTTCCTCGAGGACGACGGACGCGCCGTCGTCGCCGTTGCGGGCCGCAATCCCGCCGAAGACCGAGCTGGTCATTCGGCACAGGGCGGGTGCCTTGATCACCGCGTCGCCGAACGGGCAGCGGGTGTTGCCGAGGACGATCTTCTCGTCGGTGATCTCGATCGGGTAGAAGCCGCCGTCGATGGCGTGCTTGAGCCGCACGAAGCAGTCGCTCAGCTGCTCGGGGTCGAGCCGGCCGACGAGGTCGCGCGCGGCGCGGAACTCGGCCTCCATCTGGCTTCCGACGGCGATGCCGACCTGGGCGACGACCTCCTCGCTGAGGTCAGGTCCGGCGGAGTGCTCGACGGCCTGCGACAGCTGCACCACGAGGGCGCGGAGGAAGACCTCCTTGCTGAACCCGCCCGAGGGGCTGGCCTCGTCGAGCGCCGGCAGGACGTCGGCGATCGGCGGCGGCGGGTCGATGCTGCGCGAGCTGGCGCGGCGCACCGGCAGGACGGCGGTGACCTCGGTGCCGCCGCCGCGCCGCGCCGCGACGTCGAGCTCGGGGGCGAGGTGGCTCACCAGGAACAGGCCTCGTCCGCCCTCACCGTCGAGGTCGGGCGGCTCGTCGGACTCCACGTGCAGCGCCGGGTCGGTGAGCGTGAATCCCGCTCCGAGGTCGCGGACCACGAGCGAGGGCCGGTCCTGCGTCCAGGACAGGTTCACCCAGGCCGGACCGGCGGCGTGCTCGAAGGCATTGGCCAGCAGCTCCTGGACGACGAGCTCGGCGTCCGAGAGGTCGGAGCCGGGACCGGCGTGCCGCGCCAGATGGTCGCGGATGCGGTGCCGCAGCGCGCTGACGGCCGCCGCCTCTCCTCCGGAGAGGTACCAGTCCACCCGGCCTCCAGACCGTTCGTCAGGGCGATCCTATGTACACGTCAACCGTAGTCGAGCAGGTCGACATCGGCGCGGGGGAATCAGCCCGGTGTGTTGACCAGCGAGTGGGCGGCCCGCTCCAGGTAGTCCCACAGGACCGCCTCGTGGGCCGGTGCGAGCGCGAGCTCGTCGACGGCGTCCCGCATGTGGTGCAGCCAGCGGTCGCGCAGGTGGGTCGTCACCGGGAACGGGTGGTGGCGCATCCGCAGCCGCGGGTGGCCGCGCTGCTCGCTGTAGGTGGTGGGGCCACCCCAGTACTGCTCGAGGAACATCCGGAACCGCACCTCGGCCGGGCCCAGGTCGTCCTCCGGGTAGACCGCGCGCAGCTCTGGGTCGCCGGCCACGCCCTGGTAGAAGCGGTGCACCAGCCGGACGAAGGTCTCGTGCCCGCCGACCTCGTCGTAGAAGCTCTGCTGCTGCTCGCTCACGTCGTCCAGTCTCTCAAACCCCCACCCCCCTTTCCGCCACCCAGCCCGGTTTCCGCCACTCAGGCCGGTTTCGCGGGTGGAAAACCGGCCTGAGTGGCGGAAACCGGCCTGAGTGACGGAAAGGGTCAGGCGGCGCGCTCGGCGGCGGCTGCCCGTTCGGCGGCGGCGGCGATCCCGCGCTGCATGCCACCGAAGACGATCCCGTGGAACGGCTTGATCGCCTGCCAGTACGCATGCCCGAGCAGCCCGCGCGGGGCGAACAGCGCTCGCTGGCGAAACACCACTCCGCGACCGTCCTTGCCGTCCTCGACGATGAGCTCGAGCCAGGCCAGCCCCGGCAGCCGCATCTCGGCGCGCAGCCGCAGCAGGTGCTGGTCGTCGACGTCCTCGACGCGCCACCAGTCGAGCGCGTCGCCGACCACCAGGGTGTGCGGGTGCCGACGCCCTCGACGCAGCCCTGGGCCACCGATGATCCGATCGAGCACGCCACGGGCCCACCAGCCCAACGGCCAGCTGTACCAACCGTTCTGGCCACCGATGCCCTCGATCACCGACCACAGCGCGGCGCGCGGGACGTCGACCGCCGACGCCCGCTCGTCGACGTACAGCGACCCGCCGGCCCAGTCCGGGTCGCTCGGCAGCGGATCGCTGGGAGCCCCGACGGTGGCGGCCGACGACCAGGACGTCACCACGTCGTAGGCCTGCACCTTGGCCAGGGCGAGGTCGACCGCACGGTCGAAGCCGACCAGCCCGTCCGGGGGGTCTGGCACGTACTGCGCGATGTCGTGCTCCTTGCAGACCACCTCGTGCACGAGCGACTCGACCAGCGGCCGGGCGATGCTGTTGGGCACCGGCGTGACGACGCCCACCCAGTGGCTCGACAGCCGCGGGGTGAGCACGTTCACGGGCAGGATCGTCCGGCGCGAGAGCCCGGCGTGCTCGGCGTACTTCTGCATCATCTGCCGGTAGGTCAGGACGTCCGGACCGCCGATGTCGAACCCACGGTTGACGTCGTCCGGCAGGTCGGCCGCGCCGACCAGGTAGCGCAGCACGTCGCGGACGGCGATCGGCTGGATCCGGTTGTGCACCCAGCGCGGTGTGATCATCACCGGCAGCCGCTCGGTGAGGTAGCGCAGCATCTCGAAGGACGCCGACCCCGACCCCAGGATCACCGCGGCCCGCAGCACCGCCGTCGGGACACCGGAGTCGAGCAGGATCTCGCCGACCTCCTTGCGCGAGTCCAGGTGGGGCGAGAGGTCGTCGACGTCCGGGTAGAGGCCGCCGAGGTAGACCAGCCGGCGCGCACCGGCGGCCCGTGCGCCGCGGGCGAACCCCCGGGCGAGGTCGCGGTCGCGGCGCTCGAACCGCTGGCCCGTGCCCAGGCTGTGCACCAGGTAGTAGGCGACGTCCGTGCCCTCTACGGCCCGTCGTACGGACTCCGGGTCGCCGGCGTCCCCCTCGACCACCTCGACCTGGTCGACCCACGGCCGACCGCGCAGCTTGCCGGGCGAGCGCACCAGGCAGCGGACGGCGAAGCCGGCCTCGAGCAGCTCAGGGACGAGACGCCCACCGATGTAGCCGGTGGCGCCGGTGACCAGGGCGGTGCGGGACATGCCCCCAGCCTGCCTCGCCCGCGGTGGCCCTGCCCAGGAGCCTGCCCCGGTTCGGCCCCCCAGACGTCGGGATCAGCCGGTTGCGTAGCGTGGAGTTATCGCCCATGCCGGACGTTGCCCGCTGGAGGTGCCACATGCTCGCGCTGGCTGCCGCTGCCCCAGATCCCGGTGGGCTCCTGCCTGCTCGCGAGCAGATGGCCCTGTCTCTTGGCTGGCACATCATCCTGGCGTGCTTCGGCGTGGCGCTGCCCACCATGATCTTCGTGATGCACCGGCGCGGCATCACGCGTGACGACCCAGTGGCCCTGCGGCTCGCTCAGCGTTGGGCCAAGGTCTCCGCCGTGCTGTTCGCCATCGGAGCTGTCTCGGGCACCGTGCTCAGCTTTGAGATGGGGTTGCTGTGGCCCGGGCTGATGTCGCGGTTCGGCGACGTGCTGGGCCTGCCCTTCGCCCTCGAAGGTCTGTCGTTCTTCGTCGAGGCCATCTTCCTGGGCATCTACCTGTACGGCTGGGGCCGGATGGCCCCGCGCCGACATCTGCTGACGCTGATCCCCATGGCTGCCGCCGGCGTCGTGGGCACCTTCTGCGTCATCGCGGTCAACGCGTGGATGCAGGCTCCCACGGGGTTTCGGATCGTCGACGGTGCGGTCACCGACGTCGATCCGTGGCGGGCCTTGTTCAACGACATGGTCTGGCTTCAGTTCGCGCACATGTGGGTCGGCGCGTTCATGCTGGTCGGGTTCGTGGTGTCGGGGGTCTACGCGGTGGGTATGTTGCGCGGACGTCGCGACGAGCACCACCGGCTCGGGTTCGCCGTGCCATTCCGGTTCGCCAGCGTCGCTGCGCTGGCGCAACCGCTGATCGGCCACGTCCTCGGTCTTGGTCTGGCCGAGCGTCAGCCGGCGAAGCTGGCGGCGTTCGAGCTCGCGCTGACCACCGAGAGCCCTTCACCGCTGCGGATCGGAGGCGTGCTCATCAACGGCAAGGTGCTGGGCGCCATCGATGTCCCGGTCCTCGGCTCGGTGATCGCCCGTAGCTCCCTGACGGCCCCGGTGCGCGGTCTGGACACCTTCCCTCCTGCCGATCAGCCGCCGATCAACGTGACGCACCTCGCCTTTCAGTCGATGGTCGGCATCGGCACAGCGCTCGCGCTGCTCGTGAGTGTCTACTGGCTGCTGCGGTGGCGCAGACGCGATATCGGGGGCAACCGGTGGTTCCTGCGGGCGACCGCCGTCGCCGGGCCGCTGGCCGTCGTGGCGCTCGAGGCCGGCTGGATCGCGACGGAAGTAGGGCGTCAGCCCTGGATCGTCTACGACGTCATGCGAACGTCGGACGCTGCTGGCAACAACCCGTGGCTGTGGTGGGTCTTCGGCGCCAGCCTGCTGCTGTACGGCGCGATGACTGCTGCCGCGGTGGTCGTGCTCCGGTCGATGGCCAGGCGCTGGCGGTCCGGTGAGGAGAACCTGCCGAGCCCGTACGGGCCTGAAGGGCGCCTCCAGGACGCGCCGGCCGGAGGCGGCAGATGAGACCGGAGGTGCTGGTTGCCGCAGCCTTGTTCGGAGGCGTTCTCGCCTACGCCTTGCTCGGCGGTGCGGACTTCGGTTCGGGCTTCTTCGACCTCACCGCGGGCGGGACGGCCCGAGGCGCCCAGCTGCGCACCCTCGTCGACCACAGCATCGGACCGGTGTGGGAAGCCAACCACGTCTGGCTCATCTACGTGCTCGTCATGTGGTGGACGGGATTCCCCACGGCGTTCGCCGCTGCCATGACCACGCTGATCGTGCCGCTGCTGCTTGCTCTGCTCGGCATCGTGCTGCGCGGCGCCAGCTTCGCGTTTCGCAAGTACTCGGCGACGATCGGCCAGGCCCGCGCCTTCGGAGTGGTGTTCGCCGCCTCCTCGGTGCTGGCTCCGTTCTTCTTCGGGACGATCGCAGGGTCGATCGCGTCAGGACGGGTGCCGGCGACCGGTCGTGGCGATCTCTGGTCGTCGTGGCTCAATCCGACCTCGGTCTTCGGTGGAGCCATCGCGGTAGGTTCGTGCGCGTTCCTCGCCGGTACGTTCCTGACCGCAGATGCTGCGCGCGCGGGCGAGGCACAACTGGCCGAGCAGCTGCGCGTCAGATCCCTCGTCGTCGGCTTGGTCACAGGCGGCGTCGTGTTTGCGGCCCTGCTCCCTGTCCAGCGTGATGCGGCCACGCTCAGTGCCGGGTTGACCGGCCGCGCCGCCCCGCTCATCGTGGTGTCTGCCCTCGCCGGGATCGCGACCCTCACGCTGCTGGCCCGCCGTCGAGCGGCGGCTGCCCGACTGACCGCTGTGGCGGCAGTTGCTGCGGTGATCCTCGGTTGGGGGGTTGGACAGTACCCCTGGATGCTGGTCGACGAGGTGACCATCACCGACGCGGCCGGCGCGCCGGCCACCTTGCGCGCTCTGCTGGTGGTCGTGCTCCTCGCAGCCGTCGTCGTGCTTCCTTCCCTGGCCTACCTGTTTCGGCTCACGCAGACCGAGGCATGGACCCGCCACTAGAGCCGCGGTAACGCGGGGAGGATCGGCTGCACCCAGCTCGTGTCCGGCGGCGACCTGCGCCCGCGCCGGGCTCGCCGCGTTGGCTCAGCGTCAGACGGTGCCGGAGATCGTGCCGCCGCCAGTGGTGGAGCCGGGCGGCGTCGGGAACACCACCGGCGCGCGCACCCCAGCGGCATCGAAGGCGACCTTGACCCGCTCGCGGATCTCGCGCTGGAGCCCCCACTGCTGGTTGGGCGCGGTCTTGGCGAACACTCGGATCGTCACCGTCGTACCGGTGATCTGCTCCACACCCGCGACCTCCGGCTCGGCCAGCAGCACGCCCTCGAACTTGGGGTCGAGGAAGACCTGCGCGAGGACGTCCCGGATGATCTGCTGGGCCCGCTCGATGTTCTCCGAGTAGGCGACCGGCAGGTCGACGATCGCCGTCGACCAGCCCTGGCTCTTGTTGGCGATCCGCACGATCTCGCCGTTGCGCACGTACCAGGCGACCCCGCTGACGTCGCGCAGCTTGGTGATCCGCAGCGTGACCTCCTCGACCGTGCCGACGGCCTCGCCGGTGTCGACGAGGTCGCCGACGCCGTACTGGTCCTCGAGCAGCATGAAGATGCCGGACAGGAAGTCCTTCACCAAGCTCTGCGCGCCGAACCCGAGCGCGACCCCGGCGACGCCGGCCGAGGCCAGGATCGGTCCGAGGTCGAGACCGACGTCCGAGAGCACCATCAGCAGCGCGACCCCGAACACGACGCCGGAGATGATGCTCCGCAGCACCGACCCCAGCGTCTCGGTGCGCTGCCGACGCCGCTCGCTCAGGGCGCCGGTGGCGTTGGCCAGCACCCGCGTGGCTGCCGACTCGCCGAGCCGGTCACCGAGCCGGGACTGCGCCGTGCGCGCGACCAGCCGGCCCACCGCGCGGATCAGCACGTACCGCAGCACGGCGGCCACCACCAGGATGATCGCGATCCGGATCACGTGCGGCAGCACCGTGTCGCTGAGCCATGCGGGCATCTGCTGGGCGAGGGCGGTCACATCGGTCAGCACGGGGTGGAGGTCCTCCTCGTCGCAGGGGGTGTGGGGCGACCTCCCAGGCTACGGGGCGGTACCGGGCACGGGCACGTCCCGGTGCCAGGACTGGGTGACGTACTGCGTGACGAAGCCCACGCCTTCGTACAACCGGGCTGCGCCGGTCGGGTTGACCGCATCCACCTCGAGGCCGACCCGGTCGCGCCCGCGCCGGGCGGCGTCGCTGATCACCGCATGTAGCAGCGAGCGCGCCACGCCGCGGCCGCGGGCGGCGGCCAGCACGCCGATGTACTCGATGTAGCTGCCGTCGTGGCCGGCGGCCGAGGGGCCGAGCGCCGACCCGACCACCGCGCCGACCGGCTCCGGTGGCGCGTCGTCCTGCGACAGCTCGGCCACCCACCAGTGGTCCCACCGGTGCCCGGGGTCGGCCTGCAACCGCTGGACGAACTCGTCGAACCGCTCCTCGTGGGAGTTGAAGTGGTCGGTGAACGACTCCTCCAGCACGTCATGCACCGCGCGCAGGTCGCGCTCGACCGGGCTGCCGTCGGCACCCATCGCCACCCGCCGGACGACGATGCCGTCGGTGGGTGGGGGGAAGGCTCCCGGCTCGCCCTCCTCGGGCGTGACCGGCCGCGACATCTGCCACCACGTGCGCACGAGCTCGAACCCGTGCCGGTGCAACCAGCGCTGCTGGCGCTCGTCGTCGGCGAAGGCGCCGCTGTCGAGCTGCGTGACCCCCATGCCGCGCTCGGCGGCGACCGCCGCGGCCGCGTCGGTGGCCCAGCCGAACAGCACCCCTGCCACCTCGTCGCCGACCTCCTCGTCGAGCGCGGGGTCGACCACGACGATGAGGACGACGCGCCCAGCAGCGCGGTCGTGCACGCCGGCGCTGGCCCGCGCCTGCCCGGCGTCATCGCGCACGACGACCTGACGCCGGGTGGCAGCGCCGGCACCCACGACCTTGGTGGCCAGACCTTCGGTGCTCGCGGATGACGAGCCGTGCGCCGCCAGCTCGTGGCGCCGCAACAGGTCGGCGAGCTCGTCGACGTCGGCTGCGCCGGACGGGGACAAGGTCCAGCCCGGCGGCAGCCCGGCGCCCGAGCCGGCGTCCGCGCTCACGCCGGTCCCGGGACGGCCAGGCCGGTGTGGTGGGCGCAGAAGGCCAGCGTGTCCGCGGTCAGCTCGACGCTGCGCGAGACGGCCCGCCCGCCGTGGCCCACGTCGGCCTCGCGGCGCAGCAGGATCGGCGCGTCGTCCGGCGCTGCGGTCGTGGCGTGCTGCAGAGCCGCGGCGAGCTTGCGGGCGTGCAGCGGGTCGACCCGGGTGTCACCGTCGAACACGGTGAACAGCGTCGCCGGGTAGCGGGTGCCCTCGGCGACGTGGTGGTACGGCGAGTAGGCGAGCAGCCAGCCGAGCTGCTCGACGTCCTCCGCGTGGCCGTACTCGCTCGCCCACGTCGCACCCAGGCCGAACTGCTCGTAGCGCACCATGTCGAGCAGCGGCGCGGAGCAGACCGCGGCGGCGAACAGCCCGGGCTGCTGGGTGATCGCCGCCCCGACGAGCAGCCCACCGTTGGAGCCGCCCGAGACGGCCAGCTGCTCGGGCGTCGTCCAGCCCTGCTCGACGAGGAATCGCGCCGCCGCGTGGAAGTCGTCGAAGACGTTCTGCTTGGTGCCGAGCATGCCCGCGCGGTGCCAGTCCTCGCCCTCCTCGCCACCGCCGCGCAGACCGGCCACGGCGTAGACGCCGCCCGCCTCGACCCAGGCGAGGATGCCGGCCGAGTACCCCGGGGTCATCGGCAGTCCGAAGCCCCCGTAGCCGTAGAGCACGGTGGGGCGCGGGCGGTCCGGCGACCCGGTGGGGGAGACCACGAGCAGGTGGACGTCGGTGCCGTCGGCGCTGCGGTAGACCAGCTGCTGGGTGCTCACGGCGGGCACCTCGACGGCGCCCGGCGCGGTCGCCCACGTCGTGGTCTGCCCGGTGCGCGCGTCGAACCGCAGGACGCTGCTCGGCGTCACCGAGTCGGTGTAGCCGATCCAGGTCTCGTGGCCGCCCTCCGGGTGCTCGGTCAGCCCGCCCACCGAGCCGACACCGGGCAGCGGGACGTCGGCGAGCCGGCGTCCGGTGGCCAGGTCGTGCAGCGTCACCTCGCCGACCGCGTGGCGGGTCCAGGCCACCACCAGCCGCGGCTCGGCCAGCTCGGGGCCGTCCAGGATGGCGAAGCCGTCGAGTACCGCGTGCTCGTCCTGGGGCAGCAGGTCGACCCAGTGCTCGTACGTGGGGGTGGTCGGGTCGACCACCGCCAGTCGGCCGCGGGGCGCGTCGCGGTCGGTGAACACGTAGCCGCGCCCGTCCCGCCCGACATGCAGCGTGGTCTGCGCGTCGACGTCCTGCTGGACGACGACCAGGTCGGGGCGCTCCACGCAGCTCGCCTCGAGGTCGGCCAGCCACAGGTCGTTGCGCGGGGCCGTGCCGGCGGCGGCGGTGACGCTCAGCCAGCGGCCGTCCATCGACACCGAGACGCCGTAGTAGTTGGTCTTCTCCAGACCCTCCCCGAAGACGAGGACGTCGTCGTCCGGGCTGGTGCCCAGCCGGTGCAGCCAGACCCGCCGGTGGTACTGCTCCTCGGCGGCCGGCAGGTGCGCGGTGTCGATCCGGCGCACGTAGTAGAACGCCTCGCCACCAGGCAGCCAGGCCACCGGGGAGTATCGGGCACGGTCGATCGGGCCGTCGACGGTCTGCCCGGTCACGACGTCCAGTACGCGCAGCACGGACTCCTCGCGGCCACCCTCACTCAGCTGGTAGGCGAGCAGGTGGCCCTCCTTGCTCGGCTGCCAGCTGTCGAGCGTCGTGGCGCCCGAGGGGTCGATGGCCACCGGGTCGATGAGCACGCGCTCGGTGCCGTCGGGGTCGATCGTGAGCAGCACGGCGTGCTCCTGGCCGGCGACACGGCGGACGACGAACTGCCGCGCCCCGCGCCAGACCGGAGCGCTGATGACGCCGGCGCTGAGCAGCTCGGTGACCCGGCGGCGCAGCGGCTCGCGCGCCGTCCACCGGGCGCGGTGGGCCGCGAGCAGGTCGTCCTGTGCGCCGGCCCAGGCGGTGGTCGCGGGCGAGTCGGGATCCTCCAGCCAGCGGTAGGGGTCGGCGACGTCGTAGGTGGGGTCGCAGGCGGGAAGGCGCTCGACGAGGGCCAGTCGCTCCGCCTCCGGGTAGCCGGAGGATGCGGGCAGCGGGGCGGGGGACAGCATGCGGCGCAGCCTACGTGGCAGGATCGGGCGTCGCACCGCTGCCCGATGCGCCCCGCCCGCCTCCCGGAGAACTGCGAGACACCCCGTGACCGACGCCCCGCACGAGCCGCTCAGCGCCGCGCTGGTCGAGATGGCTCGGCTCCATGGCGTGGCCACCGAGTACTGGAACTGGCAGGGCGAGCACGTGCTCGTGCCCGCGGAGACGGTGCGGGCGGTGCTCCTCGCGCTCGGGGTGGATGCGACGACCGACGAGAGCGCTCAGGTCGCCGTCGAGCACGCGAGCGAGATGCCGTGGCGCCGCATGCTGCCGCCCGTCGTGGTGACCCGCCGCGGCTGGTCGCCGTGGGTGCCGGTGCACCTGCCGCACGGCTCGACGGTGCAGGCCTGGGTCGAGCTCGAGGCTGGTGGCCGGCGCGACCTGGTGCAGCTCGAGCACTGGGTCGAGCCGCGGGTCGTTGACGGCCGGCAGGTCGGCGAGGCCACCTTCGAGGTGCCGGACGACCTGCCGTTGGGCTGGCACCGGGTGGTCGCGCGCACCAGTGACGGGACGTCGTCCTGCGCCCTCGTGGTCACGCCCGAGCGGCTCGACCTGCCGCCCTGCCTGAGTGGCGAGGGCCGCGGCTGGGGCTTCATGACCCAGCTGTACTCCGTGCGCTCGAGCCGGTCGTGGGGGATCGGCGACCTCGACGACCTGGCCGAGCTGGCCGTGTGGAGCGCCACCGACCTGGACGCCGACTTCGTGCTCGTCAACCCGCTGCACGCAGCGGAGCCGGTGGGGCTGATGGAGCCCTCGCCGTACCTGCCCACCACCCGGCGCTTCGTCAACCCGCTCTACATCCGGGTCGAGGCGGTGCCGGAGGTCGGGGCGATGCCCGCCAGCGAGCGGCAGCTGATCGAGTGGCAGGCCGAGCAGGCGCGGGCCGCCAACACCGAGGACCGGCTCGACCGCGACGCCGCCTGGACGGCCAAGCGCTCCGCCCTCGAGGCCGTCTTCGCGCTGCCCCGCACGATGGGCCGCGAGCGGGAGTTCGAGGCGTTCTGCGTCGAGCAGGGGCAGGGCCTGGTCGACTTCGCCACCTGGTGCGCGCTGGCCGAGGAGCGCGGCCTGCCGTGGAGCCAGTGGCCCACGGAGCTGCACGACCCGACGTCCGACGCGGTCGCCGAGGAGCGCGACCGGCTGGCCACGAGGGTCGACTTCCACCGCTGGCTGCAGTGGGTCGCGGACGAGCAGCTCGGCGCGGCGCACCGACGGGCGCGCGCGGCCGGCATGTCGCTGGGCGTGCTGCACGACCTCGCCGTCGGGGTGCACCCGGAGGGGGCGGACGCCTGGGGGCTGGGCCCCGCGCTCGCCCGTGGCGTGTCGGTCGGCGCCCCGCCGGACGCCTTCAACCAGCAGGGTCAGGACTGGAGCCAGCCGCCGTGGCGCCCCGACCAGCTCGCCGAGCTCGGCTACGCGCCGTACCGCGACATGCTGCGCACCGTGCTGCGGCACGCGGGCGGCGTGCGGGTCGACCACGTGCTGGGGCTGTTCCGGCTGTGGTGGGTGCCGCAGGGCGCGCCGCCGACCGAGGGCACCTACGTGCGGTATGACCACGAGGCGCTGGTCGGGATCCTCGCGCTCGAGGCGCACCGGGCAGGGGCGGTCGTGATCGGCGAGGACCTCGGCGTGGTCGAGCCCTGGGTGCGCAGCTACCTGCGCGAGCGCGGCATCTTCGGGACGTCGATCCTGTGGTTCGAGAAGGACGAGGAGGGCCAGCCGCTCGCGCCGGAGGCCTGGCGCGAGCTGTGCCTGGCGACGGTGACGACGCACGACCTGCCGCCCACCGCCGGGTACCTCGCGGGCACGCACGTCGACCTGCGGGAGCGGCTCGGGCTGCTGACCCGCACGATCGAGCAGGAGCGTGCGGCGGACGAGGCGGACCGCGGCGCGGTGCTGTCGATGCTCGTCGAGCGCGGCCTGCTGCGGGCCGACGCCGGCGAGCGCGAGACGGTGGAGGCGCTGCACCGGTTCCTCACCTGGACGCCGGCCCGGCTGATCGGCGTCGGGCTGCCGGACGCCGTCGGCGACCGTCGGGCGATCAACCAGCCCGGTACGGACGAGGAGTACCCCAACTGGCGGGTCCCGCTGGCCGACGGCGAGGGCCGGCCCGTGCTGCTCGACGACCTGCCGCGGGAGCGCCGCGCGCGAGCCCTGGCCCGCGCCGTCCGCGGCCGCTGAGTGGCGCGGGGGAACCCTGCTGTATTCGGCGTAGCGCGGCGCGCCCCCGCGCCACCCCGGCAGCCCGCCGCCAGCCCACCTTTGCGCCACTCAGGCCGGTGCGCACCGGCCTGAGTGGCGCAAACCGGCCTGAGTGGCGGAAAGGGTCAGGCTTGGTGGTCGCGGGCCTGGGCGCGCAGGGCGCGCGCCACGCCGTCCCGGTTCTCGGTGATCAGCCGCCGCAGTGCGGGAGCCACCTGCGGGTGCGCCTCGAGCCATGCGTCGCTCGCCGACACCAGCGACTCGTCCGCCAGCAGCGTCGGGTAGAGACCCGTCACGATCTGCTGGGCGATCTCGTTGGTCCGCGTCGTCCATACCCGCTCGATCGCCGCGAAGTACCGCTCCACGAACGGCCGCAGCAGCTCGACGTCGTGCACCTTCGAGAAGCCGACGATCACCGACTCCTGGACGGCGTTCGGCAGCTCGTCCGACTGGACGACGCTGTTCCACGCCGCCAGCTTGGCCGCCTCGGTCGGGATCGCCGCGCGGGCGACCGCCGCCGCCCGCTCGCCGTTCGCGGTCGAGTCGCGGTCGAGCTCGCGGGCGATCTCGTCCTCGCTCGCGGCACCGGCGGCCACCAGGGACGACAGCAGCGACCAGCGCATGTCGGTGTCGACGGTGAGCCCGTCCAGTCCGGCGGTGCCGTCGTACAGCCCCCGGACGACGGCCACGTGCTCGTCGGTGCGCGCGGCGGCCGCGAAGGCTGTCACGAGCTGCAGCTGCCGGTCGCTGCCCGGCTCGGCCGAGCGGGCCAGCTCGAGCAGTGAGGCGGCGACGTGCGCGGTGACCTCGCGCCGTCGCTCGGGCGCGGTGTAGAGGCGCGCCGTGGTCGAGAGCTGGGCGAGCAGCAGCCGCAGCACGGTGGAGTCGGCCTCCGTCGCGATGGCCTGCAGCGCGAGCTCGACGAACTGGCGGGCGGCCGACTCGGCGTCGCGCGTCATGTCCCACGCCGCGCCGAGCACCAGGGAGCGCGGCATCGAGTCGCCGAAACCGTCCAGGTGCGCGACCGCGGTGGCGAAGGACGCCTCGTCGAGCCGGATCTTGGCGTAGGCCAGGTCGTCGTCGTTGACCAGCAGCAGGTCGGGACGCTTGCGGCCGACGAGCTCAGGCACGTCGGTGCGGTCGCCCACGACGTCGGTCTCGATCCGGTCGGTGCGCTGCAGCCGGCCGTCGACCAGGTCGTAGCAGCCGATCGCCAGCCGGTGCGGTCGCAGCACGGCGTGTGCTGCCGGCGCGGTCTGGACGACGGCGACCGAGCGATAGCGCCCCTCGTCGTCGACGTCGACGTCCGGCACCAGGGTGTTGACGCCGGCCCGCTGCAGCCACTGGGCGCTCCAGCCACGCAGGTCGCGGCCGCTGGTGACCTCGAGCTCGCGCAGCAGGTCGGCGAGCTCGGTGTTGCCCCACGCGTGCGCCTTGAAGTAGCGACGCAGGCCCTGCACGAACTCCTCTTCGCCGACGTACGCGACGAGCTGCTTGAGCACCGAGGCGCCCTTGGCGTAGGTGATGCCGTCGAAGTTGACCTCGACGTCCTCCAGGTCGCGGATGTCGGCGACGATCGGGTGCGTGGTGGGCAGCTGGTCCTGGCGGTAGGCCCAGGACTTCTCGGCCGAGCCGAACGTCGTCCAGGCCCACGGCCAGCGGGTGTTCTCGGCCTGCGCCCCGGTGCTGGCCCACTCGGCGAACGACTCGTTGAGCCACAGGTCGTTCCACCACCGCATGGTGACCAGGTCGCCGAACCACATGTGCGCCAGCTCGTGCAGGATCGTCAGCGCCCGGCGCTCGATCAGTGCCTCGGGCACCTTGGAGCGGAACACGTAGGTCTCGAGGAACGTGACGGCCCCGGCGTTCTCCATCGCGCCCGCATTGAACTCGGGCACGAACAGCTGGTCGTACTTCTCGAACGGGTAGGGCAGGTCGAAGACCCGCTCGAAGTACTCGAACCCCTGCTTGGTGACCTCGACGACGTTGCCGGCGTCGAGGTGCTCGCGCAGCGAGTGCCGGCAGAAGACGCCCAGCGGGATGGTGCGGCCGTCCGAGCTCGTCAGCTCGTCGCGCTCGACGTGGTACGGCCCGGCGATGATCGCCGTGACGTACGACGCGAGGCGCGGTGTGGCGCCGAACCGCCAGTGGGCCTTGCCCTCGCCGAGGTCCTGCGGCTCGGGAGTCGGCGAGTTGCTGACGACCGTCCAGTGGTTGGGTGCGGTCACCGAGAAGGTGAACTCGGCCTTGAGGTCGGGCTGCTCGAAGACGGCGAACACGCGCCGCGAGTCGGCCACCTCGAACTGGCTGTAGAGGTAGACCTCCTTGTCGACCGGGTCGACGAAGCGGTGCAGGCCCTCTCCGGTGTTCATGTAGGGGCAGTCGGCGACCACGCGCAGCTCGTTGTCCGCGGCGAGGTCGTCGAGCTGGATGCGGATGCCGTCGGACACGACCGCGGGATCGAGCGAGCGGCCGTTGAGCTCGACCTCGTGCACGGTGCGCGCGACGAGGTCGATGAACGTGCCGGCGCCCGGTGTGCTGGTCGAGAACCGCGCCACCGTGGTCGACCGGAAGACCTCCGGGCCGGTGGTGAGGTCGAGCTCGACGTCGTACGACGACACCGACAGGTGGGCTGCGCGCTGCGCGGCTTCGTCGCGGGTCAGGTTCATGCCAGGCACGGAGGTCTCCGGTCGATCGGGGTCAGCAACAGGGGACGCCGGGGGAGGCGCCGACGGGGCGTTCACGGGACGCTGCACACGGGACGTCGTCGGCCCGGGGCGCGAGTCGACGGCGACTGTGTGATCGTCATCGTCGCACGAGCGCGGGAATGCCCCCAGACCGGGACGCCTTGAAGGTTGAGGGCTCAACCGGCCCTGCCCACCACCCCGCCGACCGCGACCTGGAGCACCTGTGAGCGAGCAGACCACCCCCGCGACGTCCACCACCCCGACCGTCGACTTCTGGTTCGACCCGGTCTGCCCCTGGGCCTGGATGACGTCCCGCTGGATCGGCGAGGTCGAGCAGGTGCGTGACATCTCGGTGAGCTGGCACGTGATGAGCCTGTCCGTGCTCAACGAGGGACGCGACCTGCCGGAGAGCTACCGCGAGATGATGGACCGCGCGTGGACGCCGGTGCGGGTCGTGGTCGCTGCGCAGAAGCGGTTCGGCGACGACGTCGTCAAGAAGCTCTACGACGCCATCGGCACCCGCATCCACCCGGGCGGCGAGCAGGACTACCGGGTCGCCGTCCAGGGCGCACTCGACGAGCTCGGGCTGCCCGCCGACCTGATCGAGGCAGCCGACTCCACCGACTACGACGACGCTCTGCGCGCCAGCCACCTCGAGGGCATCAGCCTGGTCGGTGAGGACGTCGGCACCCCGGTCGTCGCGGTCGACGGCGTCGCGTTCTTCGGCCCGGTCGTGACCCCCGCGCCCAAGGGCGAGGCAGCCGGTCGGCTGTGGGACGGCTGCGTGCTCGTCGCCGGCACCCCCGGCTTCTACGAGCTCAAGCGCTCGCGCACCCAGGGCCCGATCTTCGACTGAGCGACCCACGCGCTCGCCACAAGTGTGGGCGCCAGTGCCAGACTGTCCGCCATGCGCGTGCACATCGGCGGCGACCACGCCGCGTACGACCTGAAGGTCCACCTCGTCGGACACCTCCTCGCGCAGGGGTTCGACGTGGTCGACCACGGACCCGACCACCTCGACCCGGACGACGACTACCCGGTCGCGGTGCTGCGGGCTGCCACCGGCGTGCGCAGCGACGAGGGCAGCCTCGGCGTCGTGCTCGGCGGCTCGGGCAACGGCGAGCAGATCGCGGCCAACAAGGTGCTCGGCATCCGCGCCGCCCTCGCCTGGAGCGTCGAGACGGCGCAGCTGGCCCGCGAGCACAACGACGCCCAGGTGGTGTCGGTCGGCGCCCGGATGCACACCCTCGAGGACGCGACGGCCATCGTCGACGCGTTCCTCGCCACCACGTTCTCCAAGGACGACCGGCACAAGCGCCGGCTGGCGATGGTGGCGCGCTACGAGGACCACGAAGAGCTCCCGCCCTGGCCCGCCACCGAGGGCTGACCCACTCAGAAGCCGTAGGTCGTGGCCGGCTCGATCGCCGACCGCATCGCGGCCGAGAGCCGCTCCAGGGCGCCCGGCGCGTGTCCGCGCGCGAGCCCGGCCACGGCGAGCGAGGTCAGCGTCGTCCCGCCGACGAGCACCGAGCCCAGCTCGCGGACGTCCAGCGAGAGGTCCGGCGGGTCCTCGGTGCGCTCGCAGGTCGCGCCGGACGGACCGCCGCGCAGCCGCCATGTGCCGGCGTTCCACGGGCACAGCTCGTCGGTGACGGCGAGGACGACGTCGATCTCGATGCCGTAGCCGCGGGCCGTGAGGGCACGGTCGACATCGACGATCCGCAGCCAGAGCTCGTCGGTGCGGGTGGGGGCGACCGTGCGGGGGTCGACCAACCAGGACAGCAGCGGGTCGTCCGACGCCACCCGGTACGCCTTGGTGGTGGTCGTCAGGTCGAAGTCGGTCACGGTGCGCCAGAGCCGGTGCTCGGTCACGGCGTCGGCGGCGGCCAGCTCGAGCACCTCGATCGAGCCGCTCGGGGTGCCGCCATCCCACTTCATCCGGCGTCGCAGCAGGGCGTACCCGCTGGGTGCGCCGTCCCGCTCGGCGACCAGCAGGCGCAGCGGCTCGTTCTGCTCCAGCTCGCGGGGCGTCATCCGCAGCTCGGCCGCGGTGAGGGACCGGTTGCGGTCGACCATGCCGGGCCGGCGCAGGCAGGCCCGCGTGTAGAGGTCGGCCACCAGGTCTGGGTGCTCGTCGGGGTCGGCCGAGGTGAACCGCACCTGGACGTCGTCCGAGCCGGCGAGGTCGCGCAGCGCGGCTCCGCGGCCGAGCGACAGCTGGTAGCCGACCGTCGCCAGGCCGTACCCGAACCGCCCGTAGATGGCCGTCTCGGAGGCGTGCAGGCCCGAGACCGGCTCCGCCTGCCGCTCGTGCAGGTCGTGCAGGTGGTGCCGGATGAGCTGCGACAGCACCCCGCGACGACGGAAGCCGGGATGCACGGCGACCCAGCTCAGCCCGGCCATCGGCACGGTGCAGGTCGACCCGCCGAGCTCGCCGGTGGGCAGGGTCAGCGTCAGGCTGAACGTCGTGTCGACGCCCGCCAGCTGGCCGGCAGCGGTGCGGACGCCGAACGTGCGGTCCCACTCGAAGAAGTCCATCCGGTAGTCCGGGTCGGCGGGGAACACGAACGCCGCCTGGTCGACCCACATCAGCTCCTCGCGGTGCTCTGGGCCGAGCGCGACGACGGATCCGGGCGACGGGCGACCTGCAGTGGGCGTGGGCATGGCGCCCAGCCTGTCGAGCCGCTCCTGCTCGCCGCAACAGGAATCTGCCGCCGCGGGCTAGGGTGCGCGGGCATGAGGCTGGTGCAGGTGGCGCTGGGCGTGCAGGACCTCTCGCGGGCCGTTGCGTTCTACCAGGACGTCCTGCAGCTGCCGCACCTGGCGACGTACGACCCGCCCGGCCTGGCCTTCTTCGACCTGGACGGCGTGCGGCTGCTGCTGGACCGCGGCGCGCCGTCCGGGTTGGTCTACCTGGAGGTCGACGACATCGAGGCGACGGTGGCCCGGCTGCGGGCCGCCGACGTGCCGGTCGAGCAGGCGCCACAGGCGATCTTCCGGCATGAGGATGCGACGCTCGGGCCTCCCGGTACCCAGGAGTGGATGGCCGTCGTCCGTGACAGCGAGCAGAACCTGGTCGGGCTCGTCGAGCAGCGGCCGGTGCGCTGACAGCGCCGAGTCCGGGCCTGGGGTGCCCGCTGCGCACAGCCGACCGAGGGGGATCAGTAGGGTTCCCCCCGTGGCGACGTCGCTGAGGACGCAGGGCCCGGTGCGACGGCGCCGGCCGTTGTGGCGTCGCGTGCGCGCGATGTTCCGCCGCCGGGTGCTGCCCAGCAGCACGTTCCACCTCATCGCGCTGGCGACGCTCACCGCGGCCGTCACCTACGCGGCCATCAGCGCAAGCGACTGGGTGCCGGTGTCGGCGTTCTCGCTCGTGCTCACCGCGGGTGGCTTCCTGCTGCGGCCGCTGGCCCTGGCGGTGCTGTACGTCTGGGTGCTGGCTGGCCTCGTCATCGTCGCGATGGAGGGCGAGCAGCCGCCGAACAAGGGCGCTGTGGCAGTGCTGGTCGCCATCGCGCTGTTGATGTGGGTGGTAGCGCGCAGCCGCGCGCGGCTGGGGCTGCAGGGCACGCTCGGCGAGGCGATGCTCGTCGACCTGCGCGACCGGCTGCGGATGCAGGGCGAGATCCCGGCCCTGGCCGAGGGCTGGCAGATCGAGTCGGTCACCCGCTCGGCGTACGGCGACTCGTTCTCGGGCGACTTCCTGGTGGCCAATCGGTCGACCGACGGCAGCCGGCTCGAGGTCGCGCTCGTCGACGTCTCGGGCAAGGGGGCCGCGGCGGGCACGCGGGCGCTGATGCTGAGCGGTGCCATGGGCGGGCTGCTCGGCGCGATGGCGCCGCAGGACTTCCTGCAGGCCGCGAACCAGTACCTCTTGCGCCAGCGTTGGGAGGAGGGCTTTGCGACCGCCGTCCATCTTGACCTCGACTTCGTTACCGGCCGCTACCGGATCGCGGGGGCCGGCCACCCACCGGCCGCGCACTTCTCCGCCGGATCGGGCCGGTGGACGCTGACGACCGGCGGCGGTGGCCCGCTGCTCGGCGTGATGGACGGCGTGAACTTCCCGGGCGTGGTCGGAACGCTCGAGCGCGGCGACGCGCTGCTGATGTACACCGACGGCGTGGTCGAGATCCCTGGTCGCGACCTGGACGTGGGGATCGACCGGATGCTGGGGCAGGCCGAGCGACTGGTGCGGGACGGCTTTCCGGGCGGAGCGCGCCGGATCGTCGAGGGCGCCCTCGCGGGCGAGACCGACGACCGCGCGCTCGTGCTGATCTGGCGGGTGTAGGTCTCGTCAGCGCGCGACGTGCACCTGGTCGATGACGGTGAGCCGCTCGATCTCGGCCAGCTCGGCGCGCCGCCGCGCGGTAAGCCGACGGGTGATGTCGGCGCACTCCTCGCAGACCGAGCGGGGGATGACGCCCAGCCGCATCAGGCCGGAGAACACGATGCAGCCGGCGCAGATCCCCAGCCCCGCCTCAAGCAGGGGGAACACGACCATGATGGCCCCGAGCACCCAGGTGAGCGGGTGCCAGCCGAGGCCGTAGTACGCCAGCGTGGCGCCGACGGTGAGGACGGCGCCGATGGCCGCGGCGAAGCGCTTGGGCGGCCCGGGGGTCGGGCGCGGGCGGGCGTGCACCTGGGGGCGGATCACCGAGGCGAGCCGCGCGAACGGGCTGGCCGGCGGTCCGATCACCGAGCGCAGCACGAAGTCGACGGCCAGCACGGCGTACAGCCACGCCTGACCGGTGGCGATCGCGAGGACGGCGATCAGCAGCACTTCGGCGGCGATGACGCGGACGGTGACGTCGTCGACGGTGCGCGGGAAGCGGGACAGGCTCACGACAGGCTCCTTCGGGGGTGACCTCTCCAGAGAACCGCAGGTTTCACCTCGTGATTCCGCCGTCTCACCATCCGGTCCCCCCACCCCTTTCCGCCACCCAGACCGCTTTCCGCCACTCAGGCCGGTTTCGACGTCCGGAAACCGGCCTGAGTGGCGGAAACCGGCCCGAGTGGCGGAAAGGGTGGGTGGGGGGCGGACGGTCAGGGGAGCGGAGCGGAGGGGACGGCGGTCCGGTGGTCGTCCGTGGCGGAGCGTCGTCGGGCCAGGACGACGGCCGCCAGGCCCGCGCCGCAGGTGCCGAGCACCATGTCGCCCAGGGTGTCCTGGTAGGCGGTCGCCAGCTCGGTGCCACCGCGGATGAACGACACCCACTCGCCGACCTCCCAGGCGAGGGCCAGGACGGCGCCACCGCCCACGACCACGGCGGCGCGGGCCCACGAGGGAGCCACGACCCGCACCCCCATCACCAGCGCCAGCCCGAGGCAGAGCAGGAACCAGTTGACGAAGTGGTTGGCGTCGTCCCACCACGTCACCCGGTCGTACAGGTCGAGGCTGTTGCCGGTGACGTCGACGAGGAACGGCGCCATGATGAGCGCGAAGCCGTCCCACGGCGGCCGCGTGCCGGCCGCCCGACGGGTGGCGCCCCGGCGTCCACGCCACCACCAGGCGGCCGGCACGGCGAGCATCAGCAGCGGGTAGGCCACCAGCCGTGCCACGAAGGCCTTTCCGGCGAACTGCGGCAGGTCGGTGGCGACACTGGCCACCACGAGCTGGCCGGTCGTGGCCAGCAGGATCGCCGCGGGCAGCCAAGGGGAGCGTGAGGTCATGTCGACAGCCTGAGGCAGCGCGACCGACCGCACCAGCACCTGGCGACGGCGTGCCGCCGCGCCTTCCCCCGACGGGGTACGCCGAGGATCATGGCGCCATGGCGTACGACGAGATGCTGGCCGAGCGGCTGCGCGCCGTGCTGCCGCAGGAGGGCCTGCGCGAGCAGAAGATGTTCGGTGGCCTGGCGTTCATGCTGGACGACCACATGGTGTGCGGCGTGGTGCACGACGCGCTGATGCTGCGGCTCGGGCCTGACCTGGGCGCCGAGGCGCTGCGCCGCCCGTACGTGCGGCCGATGGACTTCAGCGGCCGCACGATGCGGGCGATGGTGTTCGTCGATCCGCCCGGACTGGTGGGAGAGTCCCTGCAGGAGTGGGTGTCTCAGGCGGTGGCCTTCACCCGAGAGCTGCCGCCGAAGGCGCCGGGCCGGGGCAGGTCACGGGGCTGAGCAGTCGGCTACGGAGGCAGCCGGCTACGGAGCCGCTTCGGGCGCCCGCACCAGCTCAGCGCGGACGCCCACGAGCCGCACCGGCCGCGGGTCGAAGCGGCCCAGCGCCTCGCGCGCGGCGACCACGATCGGCTCCGCCTCGTGCGTCGGGTCCGGGAGCGCACGGCCGTGGCTCTCGGTGAAGAACGGCACGAAGCGCACCTTGACGACGACGCGCAGCGCGTCGCGACCCTCCTCGGCTACCTCTCCGGCGACCCGCCGAGCCAGCGCGTCGACCTCTCGCTGCACGTCGGCCCAGTCGGCCAGGTCCTGCTGGAACGTGACCTCGCGGCCGATCGAACGCCGAACGTACGGCGTGCTGTCGACCCGGGCCGAGTCCAGGCCCGACGCCAGGCGGTGCAGCCAGGGGCCGGTCGCCGGCCCGAAGCGTGCCGCCAGCGCCTCGACGTCCGCGTCGGCCAGCGTGCGTACCGAGCCGATGCCGAGCTCGGCCAGCTTGGCCGCCGTCTTGCGTCCCACTCCCCACAGGGCGTCGGGCGGCAGGTCGCCCAGCGTCGCGAACCAGGTCGCGCCGGTGATCCGGTAGACCCCGGCCGGCTTGCCGTAGCTGGTGGCGGTCTTGGCCTGCAGCCGGTTGCGGCCGATGCCCACCGAGCAATGCAGGCCGGTGGCGGCGAGCACCAGCCGCTGGGCCTCGCGGGCCACGGCCTCGGGGTCGTCGCCAGGTGGGTCGTCGACGCCGAGGAACGCCTCGTCCCAGCCGAGCACCTCCACCTCGGGCGTGACGGCACGCAGGGTGTCCATGACGACGCTCGAGATGCCTTCGTAGTGCTCGCGGTCCACGGGCAGGAACACAGCGTCCGGGATGCGCTTGAGCGCGGTGCGCAGCGGGGTCCCGGAGCCGACCCCGAGGTGGCGCGCCTCGTAGGACGCGGTGCTGACGACGCCGCGCTTGGTCGGGTCGCCGTCGCCGCCCACGACGACCGGAAGACCGGCCAGCTCGGGGTGCCGCAGGACCTCGACCGCAGCGAGGAACTGGTCGAGGTCGACGTGCAGCACCCAGCGGGTCACGGGGCCATTCTGCCGTCCCGCGGTGCGCCAGCGATGTCGACGGCGCTGCTGCGATGATGCCCGCGTGACGACACTGGGTGTGATCTTCCCGCCGGACCTGCCCCCTGAGCGGCTGCGGTCAGTGGCGCTCGCCGCTGACGAGGCCGGTCTGGAGCAGCTCTGGCTGTGGGAGGACTGCTTCAAGGAGAGCGGGATCGCCACTGCCGCAGCGGTTCTGGCCTGGACCGAACGCCTCACGGTCGGGATCGGCCTGCTGCCGGTGCCGCTGCGGAACGTCGCGCTCACCGCGATGGAGATCGCGACCTTGGAGCGGCTGTTCCCAGGCCGGATCGTGCCCGGGATCGGGCACGGCGTCCTCGACTGGATGGGCCAGGTCGGCGCTCGGGCCGAGTCCCCGCTGACCCTGCTGCGCGAGTACGCCAGCGCACTGCGACGCCTGCTGAACGGTGAGCGGGTCACGGCGTCCGGCCGCTACGTGCAGCTGGACGAGGTTGCGCTCGACTGGCCGCCCGCACCGGCCCCCCGGCTGCTCATCGGGGGCACCCGCGACAAGACGGTGCGGCTGGCCGGCGAGGTCGGGGACGGCGTGATCTTCGCCGGCGAGACCAGCGCCGACGCGCTGCCGGCATCGATGGTGCAGTACCGGGCCGGGCGCGCGGCCGCCGGTCAGCCGGACGACGGTGACGTCGTCGCGTTCGTCTCGATCACCGGCCCGTTGGACGCCCAGGCGGTGGCTGGCCAGTTCGAGCCGTTCGTCGCGGCCGGGGCCACCCACGTGATCGTGCTGGCGGGCGACGGCACACCGCCGCTCGAGGACGTCGCGCGGTTCCTCGCGGACGACGTCCGGCGGCTCGTCGACTAGCCCCACTGGTCGCGGCGCCAGGTCGCGGCGCCAGCCGCATCCGATGGTCAGGGCATCGGCCGCCAGCCGGCCGGGTCGACGCCGCCGGGAATCGGCGCGGCCGCGTCGTAGGGCTGCCGGGTGAAGACGAAGCTGCCGACGTCCAGGTGGCTGACCGAGCCGTCCGCCGACCGCACCACGCGCAGGGTCTCGCCGGCGTGGTAACCGTCGAGGCCGGTCCAGGTGCCGTCCGCCTCGGGGCGGAAGCGCGACGCCCGTCCCTTGCCGCGCAACCCGCCGAGCTCGAGGTACCGGTCCGTCCTTCAGTCGCACGCGCGAACGGCGCAGCGCCCCAGTACCAGAGCCCGGTGAGCCCGAGCAGCTCAGGATCGACCTCGGTGAGCGGCCGCCAGGGCCGGCGTACGCGAGGCTCCCGGTCGGCTACCAGCGCGATCAGGTCGGCGGTGACGGAGGCGAGGTCCGGCCCCGAGGTGGCGTTGGCCAGCGTGATCCCGGCCAGACCGTCGTCCGCGCTGACCCACAGCGTGGCCAGGAAGCCGGGCATCGAGCCGGTGTGGCCGGCGAGTGACCGGCCCCCGAAGCGGGCGAGCTGCATGCCGAGGCCATAGCTCGCGTCCCAGGTCTCGCCCTCCGGCGGCGCAGCGGTGCGGCGCATCTCCTTGACGGTGTCGGCCGACAACACGCGCTCGTCACCGTTGGCAAGGAACGTCGCGAACCGGGTCAGGTCATCGATGGTCGACCAGAGCTGGCCGGCCGGAGCCATCAGCCCGGCGTCGTGGGTCGGCTCGGGGAGCAGCACGTCGGCCCAGGGGTGCACGGCCCAGCCGAGGGCGTGCGGCGGCTCGGGCATGGCGGTGGTGCGGGGCATGTCGAGCGGCTCGAGCACCTCGCGCCGCAGGGCGTCGACCCACGGCTCGCCTCGCACCTGTGCGACCAGCGCGCCGAGCAGCGCAAACCCGGTGTTGGAGTAGTGAAAACGGCGCCCGGCTGGATGCTTGGAGGGGGGGTCACCCAGAACGTCGGGCAGCTGCGGGCGCACGTCGCCGGGCGTGCGCTCCCACCACGGCTCCGGGCTCTCCGATGCCAGCCCCGAGGTGTGGGCGAGCAGCTCGGCGATCCGCAGCCCATCGGCCGACGTACCGGGCAGGTAGGTGGCCAGCGGTGCTGCAAGGTCGACCAGCCCCTCGTCACGCAACCGCATCACCAACACGGCGATGAAGGTCTTGGTGAGCGAGCCAATGCGGTACTGGGTATCGGACGTCGGCGGGTGGCCGTCGACCGAGCCGCACCCTGCGCTCCACACCAGGGTGCCGTCACGCACCACGCCGCCGGCCAGGGACGGCGCCCGACCGTCGACCTGGGCCTTGGCCAGCCGGTGCAGCAGGGCGTTCTGGGTGCCGGGCCGCACCTGAGTGTCGTCGCTCATGTGCCTACCTCATCGGTTGCGCAGCCAGGTGGGCAAGGACCAGGCGTGCGGCGCGACCGCGTGTCGGCGACGTCGGTGGTCGTCGCCGACCGGCTGCGGCTCACGCGCGTGACGTGGCAGGCTCAGCCGCGACAGCAGGTTGCAGTGGTCGGGTTCGACCGCTGCCGTGACGAGTTCGGAGTCTGAGCGCATGCCCATCCGATTCCCCCGCCCGCTCCGCCCGGGTGACCGGGTCGGGGTTACCTCGCCGTCGAGCGGCGTGCAGGACCAGCTGCGGGGCAGGCTGGACTTCGCCCTGGAGACGTTGCGGCACAAGGGCTACGACGTGGTCGTCGGCGACTGCATGGACGGCGCACGCCACATCAGCGCTCCGGCGGCCGATCGCGCGGACGAGCTGATGTCATTCCTCATCGACCCCGCCATCCGTGCCGTGATCCCACCCTGGGGCGGAGAGACCGCGATCGACCTGCTGCCCCTGCTGGACTGGCACGCGATCGGCGCGGCCGAGCCAACCTGGTTCGTCGGCTTCTCCGACATCTCGACGCTCATCGCGCCCCTGACCCTGCTGACAGGCGTGGCGACACTGCACGGCAACAACCTGATGGACACCCCGTACGACGTACCTGCGCCGCTGCTCAGCTGGCTCGACGTGGCCACCCTGCCCGACGGCAGCTCGTTCACCCAGGCCTCTCCCGGGGTGCACCGGCTGGGCGGCTGGGACGACTGGACGACCGATCCCCAGATCACCCAGTACGCCTTCAACGGCTCGGGCCCCTGGACGCGGCTCGATCACGGTCGTGAGCCGGTCGACGTCACGGGCAGGCTGATCGGCGGCTGCATCGAGACGTTGTGCAACCTCGCGGGCACACCGTTCGGCGACGTCGGGCGCTTCGCCCGCGAGCTCGCGCCCGAGGGCCTGATCGTGTACGTCGAGGCCGCCGAGGACGACGCGGCCACCATCTGCCGCAACCTGCACGGTATGCGGCTGGCTGGCTTCTTCACCGGCGCCCGCGCGGTCATGGTGGGCCGCACGTCCGCGCCGGACTACCCGACCCTCACCCAGCACGAGGCAGTCCTGGACGCGCTGGGCGGCCTGGACCTGCCCATCATCGCCGACGTGGAGTGCGGTCACGTGCCGCCGTACCTGCCCATCGTCAACGGAGCGCTGGGGCGCCTCAGGTACGGCGACGACGAGGCCTCGCTGCGCCAGACCCTCGGTTGACCGACCTAGAGCGCGAGCGCGTGAGTGTTGGTGAACAGCCCGCTGTAGGCGTTCAAGGCCGGTTGCCCACCAAGATGTGCATAGAGCACGGTGGCGTTCCGGGGGATGTCGGCGCTGGTCACCAGGTCGATGAGACCGGCCATCGACTTGCCCTCGTAGACCGGGTCGATGATGACTCCCTCGAGCTGACCGGTGAGCCGGATGGCCTCGAGTGTGGACTGGACCGGGATCCCGTACAGGTCGCCGGCCCATCCCTCGAGCACCGAGATCTCGTCGTCTCGCAGATCGCGCTCCAGGCCGATGAGCGCCGCCGTGTTGCGGGCGATCCGGGCGACCTGGTCGCGGGTCTCGTCGACCTTGGCGCTGGCGTCGATCCCGATCACCCGGCGCGGGCGGCCCCCGGCCTGCTCGAGCGCAGCGAACCCGGCGACCATCCCGGCGTGCGTCGAGCCCGTCACCGAACAGACCACGACGGTGTCGAAGAACACGTCGAGCTCGCGCTCCTGCTGCTCCACCTCGTAGGCCCAGTTCGCGAAGCCCAGACCGCCCAGCCGGTGGTCGGACGCGCCGGCCGGGATCGCGTAGGGCGTCCCGCCGCGCTCCTTGACGTCGGCGATGGCGTGGCTCCAGGAGTCCTTGAAGCCGATGCCGAAGCCGGCCGGGTCTAGCCGCACCTCCGCGCCCATGATCCGGCTGAGCAGGATGTTGCCGACCCGATCGTTCACGCAGTCCGGCCAGTCGACCCAGTTCTCCTGCACCAGCACCGCCTTCATGCCGATCCTCGCCGCAACCGCTGCGACCTGGCGGGTGTGGTTGGACTGGTAGCCGCCGATCGAGACCAGCGTGTCCGCGCCCTCTGCTATCGCGTCCGGGACGATGTACTCCAGCTTGCGCGTCTTGTTGCCGCCGTAGGCGAGTCCGGAATTGCAGTCCTCGCGCTTGGCCCACAGGCTGGCGCCGCCAAGGTGCTTGCTCAGCCGCTCGAGCGGGTGCACGGGGCTCGGGCCGAACGTCAGCGGGTAGCGCGGGAAGTCGGAAAGGCCCATGGTCACTCCTGGTCGTCGCGGTGGGGGTCGTTGGAGGTGCGGCTCGTCGGCAGGGTGTGCCAGGTGTCGAAGGCGACCTCGGCGGCCACACCGGCGTCGCCGGCCGCGCAATGCCGGATCAGCTGGTCGTGCCGCGCGATGGAGGCGCGGCCGTCGAGGGAGGCGAAGCGGAGCCGTTCGGCCCGCCGGAGCACGGGGGTGAACTGGTCGAGTACGGCGGCGACCGCGCGGTTCGCCGCGACGGTCACGGGCACGCCGTGCAGCTCGTCATCTGCCGCCAGCGCCGCCTCAACATCCCCCGCGCGCACGGCCGTGCGGAACCGTCGATTGGCCCGGCGCATCGAGTCGAGGTCGGACCCGGTCAGGCTGCCGACCGCCCCGCGCACCGCAAGGGCGTGCATCGCGGCGACCACATCGCGGGCTTCGGTGACGGCGCGCAGGTCGAGCGGCGTGACGATCGTCGAGCGGCCCGGTCGAGACTCGACCAGTCCTGCTTCGGCCAGTCGAAGCAAGGCTTCCCGTACCGGCGTCCGGCTGACGCCGAGCCAGCCCGCCAGCTCAAGGTCTCTCAGTTGCTCGCCCGGCGCCAGGCTGCCGTCGACGATGGCGTGACGCAGGTGGTGGAAGACATCGTCCCGCAGGGGAGTGCGCGGGAGGACGCGGGAGTCCATGAGGGGCATGCAATATATTGCACGCCCAGCCGGCGCTGGTGTCAACCCTGATACGCCCTGGCTCACAGCTCCTTGCGGAAGTGGACGTCGGCGGCGTCCGGTGTCGGGAGCCCCTCCCAGCGGAAGATCTCGCGGTAGCCGTGACGCTCGTAGAAGCCGGGCGCCTGGAAGGTGAACGAGGTGACGAAGACATGCGTGCATCCCCTCGTCCTGGCTTCCCGCTCGAACTCCTCGAGCAGTCGCGCGCCGAGCCCTGCTCCGCGGGCGTCCGGCGCCACCCAGGTCAGCCCGATGCCCGCGGCGACGCCCCACGTCCAACCGCTCATCCCGGCGGCAAGCTCGCCCTGCTCATCGAAGACCTGAACCGTCAGCTCCCGAGATGGCGCGACGCCGCGGGTCGCGGCGGTGTTGACTCGGTCGAGCTCGTCGGACAACCGCTCATCCAGCTCCGGGACAGCGTCAGAGACGAACGTTCGAAAGGCGGGCTGCGGGACAGCGGATCGGCTGGCGTCTGCGGGCTCGGTCACGAGGACGGATCGTGCCAGACACCGGAGGGCTGGCACGATCAAGGGGTGAGCGAGGAGGTTAGTCGTTGGGCGCGGGCTGCGACGACGTACGTCATGCGCTCTGCTGCAGGCGGTCCGCTCGACCGGTCGCTGCGAGTGACGCTGAACTTCCACCCCGATCGGTTGGTCGACGGAGCCACGGTGCTCCAGCGCCTCGCGCGTGAGGGGGTGTACCGGTCGCAGTTCGAGACCGGCACCAGCAACGGCGGGCTGACCGCCCATCCGGGTGGTGACCGATGGCGTTGGGAGCAGCGCATCTTCGGGCACGCCTACGACGATGCGCCCCCAGCCGAGCGCCCCAAGTACGGCGCACTCAACCACCGGCAGCGGGCCATCGGGGCGGCCCCGCGTTTCGGGTCCGCGCACCTGCGGCTGATCGAGGACGTCCTCGACCGCAGCACGTTCTGCTTCCCCGACTCGGTCTTCGATCCCCGCCACCTCGGCACCGCCGACCGGTTCGACCTCCTGGGCCTCGCCGACGCCTTCGACGCCCGCGAACGCACCGACGAGATCGAGGCCGCTGAGGGTGGCCTGCTCGACGACTACATCGAGGCGCACGTCCACGGCGCCATCGTGCTGGCCTCGCACGTCGACGCCGTGGTGCTCGACCCGTGCTTCCGGGCGACGGCGGTCGAGGACGACGCGCACGCGCTCGGGGTCCCCGTCGAGTGGCACGAGGGGCGGCGGCTGTCGGTGGCAGAGCTCGAACGCCATCCGAGCTTCCGCGGACCGGAGATCGTCGAGGTGGGGCGCCGGATCGCCGTCGGCGGGTTCCTCGATGCAGCGGTCATCGGCCGCGCGGCGAACGCGGGCGAAGAGCAGTCGCAGGACCTCAAGAAGGTGTGGCACTGCGTGGCCCGCTTCGGCGTCCCGGTCAGCTGAGCGGGTCACCGCCGTCGGGCCGCCAACCGACGGGTCGCCGCGATAGCGTGACGGTGCCTGCGGTTTCGTGGGCGACCTGCCGAAGGGGACCTATGTCGTCGGCCGAACCGTTGTGGCTGCAGTCCTACGGGCCGGGAGTTCCGGCCCGGCTGGAGTACGGCGACACCACCGTGATCGACCAGCTCGACCGAGCCGTCGCGCGCCACGCAGACCGACCGGCCCTGGACTTCCTGGGCCGCAAGACGACGTACGCGCGGCTCGACGAGCGAGTGCGCCGAGCAGCAGACGGTCTGCGACGGCTAGGCGTCCAGGCCGGCGACCGGGTCGCGCTCGTCATGCCCAACTGCCCGCAGAACGTCATTGCCTTCCACGCGGTGCTGCGCCTCGGCGCGACGGTCGTCGAGCACAACCCGCTCTACACCGCCGGCGAGCTGCGCCACCCGTTCGTCGACCACGGCGCCCGCGTCGCGATCGTGTGGGACAAGGTCGTGCCGGTGATCGAGCAGCTACGCGCGGACTGTGCCCTCGAGCATCTGGTCTCCGTCGACCTGACGGCCGAGCTGCCGCTGGCCAAGCGGGTCGCCCTGCGACTCCCGCTGGCCAAGGCCAGGGCGGCGCGAGAGCAGCTCACCTCAGCGGCGCCGGGTGACCTGCGCTTCGTCGACCTGGAGTCGGCACCGTTGCTGGCCGACGAGCATCCGCGTCCGGCGGCGGACGACGTCGCGCTCCTGCTCTACACCTCCGGCACCACCGGCGTCCCCAAAGGCGTGCCGCTGCGGCATCGCAACCTGGTGGCCAACTGCGTGCAGGGGCGAGCTTGGGTGCCGGGGTTGGAGGAGGGCCGAGAGGTCTTCCTCGTCGCCCTCCCGATGTTCCATGCGTACGGGATCACCATCAGCGTGCTCTTCGGGATCAGCATCGGCGCCGAGCTGGTGCTGCTGCCCAAGCCCGAGATCGGCCTGCTGATGGACGCCATCGAGCGCCAGGTGCCGACGTTCATCCCCGCCGTTCCGCCGCTCTACCAACGCATTGTCGACGAGGCAGAGCGTAAAGGCGTCTCGATCCGGGGCGTGCGCTACTCGCTCTCCGGCGCGATGCCGCTTCCGGCCGAGCTCGTCGAGCGGTGGGAGGCGGCCACCGGAGGCCTTCTCGTGGAGGGCTACGGGCTGACCGAGACGGCGCCGGTGGTGGTGGGCAACCCGATGACGCCGGGCCGTCGCCCCGGGTCCATCGGTGTGCCGTTTCCTGATGTGACCGTGCGCATCGCCGACCCCGAAGACCTCACGCGGGACGTCCCGCTCGGCGAGCGTGGCGAGCTGCTCGTCAGGGGCCCGCAGGTCTTCTCCGGGTACCGCGGGCTCCCCGACGAGACGGCGACCGCGCTGGTCGACGGCTGGTTCCGCACCGGCGACATCGTGACCATGGCGGCCGACGGCTTCATCACCGTCGTCGACCGGATCAAGGAGATGATCATCACCGGCGGGTTCAACGTGTACCCGAGCGAGGTGGAGGCCGTGCTGCGCACCCACCCAGCGGTCGAGGACGCCGCCGTCGTGGGTCTCCCGCAGGGCGACGGCAGCGAGCTCGTGGTCGCGGCGGTCGTCACCTCCGACGGCGCCGCGTTCGACGCCGATGCCCTGGCCGCACACGCGCGAGGCGCGCTGACCGGCTACAAGGTGCCCCGCCGCTTCGTCCAGGTCGAGGCGCTGCCCACCAACCCGATGGGCAAGGTGCTGCGGCGCGAGGTCGTCGCCCTCGTGCAGGACGGCTGAGCTCCGGGGCCGACCGGCGCCGCGATCCGTTGAGCGCCCCGACAACGCGGAGCAGCGAGGCGGGGGTTACCGCGCCTGAGCCTCCAGGGTGAGCCGCGCACCGTTCTCGTGCAGTGATTTCAGCGCCTGCGCATAGGCGGTGGTGAAGCGCTCGTCCTCAACCAGGTCGCCGAAGAAGTCGCGCTGCCTGAGGAAGGCCAGGGGGTCCTCGCCCTGGCTGGCCGCGGCCGCCATGACGCGATCCTTGGCCCGGTCCACGATGTCGATGACTGCGCCGTGCTCGTCCACGCCCTCGGCGTACCGCGCCCAGGCAGCGACGACGAGCGCCGACCGCTCGATCTCGCCGCCGGTGCGCAGGTTGTGCTGAATGACCGGGACCAGCCACTTGGGGATGCGGTCGGAGGACTCCGCGCACAGTCGGGCCAGGGTGTCGCGCACCTCCGGGTTGGCGAAGCGCTCGACGAGCTGGTGTCGGTATGCGTCGAGGTCGATCCCTGGCACCGGCGGGATGGTCACAGCGCCCTCCCGCTCCATGTAGGCGAGCAGGAAGTTCGCGAAGAGCGGGTCCTGGCTGACTTCGTGGGCGTAGCGGTAGCCGGCCAGGTAGCCGAGGTAGCACAGGGCTTGGTGGCCGGCGTTGAGCAGCCGCAGCTTCATCAGCTCGTACGGGACGACGTCGTCGACCAGCTGAACGCCGGCCTCCTCCAGTGCTGGACGACCTCGACTGAAGCGGTCCTCCAAGACCCACTGGGTGAATGGCTCACACACGACCGGCCATCCGTCGGCGACACCGAACTGCTCGGCGAGACGTTCGATGTCCTCTGGCGAGGTCACCGGGGTGATGCGGTCGACCATGCAGTTGGGGAATGCGACGTTCTCCTGCATCCAGTCGGCGAGCCCCGGGTCCTTCAGCCGGGCGAACGCGCAGATCATCCGCTTCGCGACATCACCGTTGTCCGGCAGGTTGTCGCAGCTCATCACGGTGAACGGCTGGGTCCCTGCCTGGCGATGCTGCGCCAAGGCAGCGGTGATGAAGCCGAAGGCCGTGGTGGGCATGGCACCTTCGGCCAGGTCGTCCTGGATGGAGGGGTCGGAGGCGTTGAACTCGCCGGTGACCTGGTTGACGAGGTAGCCGCCTTCCGTGATGGTCAGCGAGACGATGCGGGTGCCGGGGTCGACGAGGCGGTCAAGGACTGCCTGCGGGTCCTCTGGAGCGAACAGCAGCTGCGCGATGGAGCCGATCACCCGGGGCTCGAGCCGCCCGTCCGGGTGCTTGACCACCAGCGTGTACAGGCCGTCTTGGGCCTGGAGTGTCTCGATGATCCGCCGGTCGTGTGGCAGCACGCCGACCCCGCACAGAGCCCAGTCGAGAGCCGTGCCCTGGTTCATCAGAGCGTCCAGGTACATCGCCTCGTGGGCTCGGTGGAACCCGCCGACGCCGAGGTGGACCACGCCGACAGCCAGCCGGGACCTGTCGTAGGTGGGCCTGGCCACGGCCGGGTCGAGCACCCCCAGGGCGGCTGCCGACAGGGCGACCGGGACGGCATCCGTCATTTGACGGCCCCCATCGAAAGACCCTGGACCAGCTTGTCCTGCGCGGCGAAACCGGCCATCAGCACCGGTAGCGAGACCACGAACGAGGCCGCGCACACCTTGGCCAGGAACAGGCCTTGGCTGGTCACGAACCCGGTCAGGTAGACCGGCGCTGTGGAGGCGACGGTTCCGGTGAGCACGCGGGCGAGGAGCAGCTCGTTCCAGCTGAAGATGAAGCAGATCAACGACACTGAGGCGATTCCGGGCATGATGACCGGCGCCACCACATTGCGCAGGATCCGGACCAGGTTGGCGCCGTCCATGGCTGCCGCCTCGAGCATCTCGACCGGGACCTCGGCCAGGAACGAGCGCAGCATCCACACAGCGATCGGCAGGTTCATGACCGTGTAGAGCACGGCCAGCCACAAGATGTTGTCCAGCAGGCCGGTGGTCTGCGCGAACAGGTACAGCGGCAGGATGCCGGCCACGATGGGCAGCATCTTCGTCGAGAGGAAGAAGAAGAGGACGTCGCTCCACTTCCGTACCGGCCTGATGGACAGGGCGTAGGCGGCGGGAAGAGCCAGCAACAGCACCAGCAGCATGGAGACGAGGCTGGCCGTGAGCGAGTTCAGCAGCGGCGGCCACGGGTCGGAGCCGAAGAACGTCCGGTAGCCGTCGAGGCTCAGTGGGGCGAAGACGCTGGGTGGGTTCGTTGCCGCGTCTGTCTCGCTGTGGAATGACGTGAGAACCATCCAGAACACCGGCAGAGCGAAGAGCAGGCCGATGACCCAGGCCAGCAGCGACAGCAGCGCTCCAGCGCGGGGGGGCCGGGGCCGCCGGGACTCCTGCTGGCGGATGGCGCCCGGGGGGGCGGGGGCAGTCGTCGTGGTGGTCATCGGGACTCCTCCTTGAAGAGGCTGAAGACGGTGCGTAGGGCAGCAGTGGCGATGAGGATCGTCCCGACCACGACGATCACGCCGGCCGCGGACGCCAGCCCGTAGTTCTGCGCCGTGTAGAAGGTTTGGTAGATGTAGTAGGGCAGGTTGGCTGTGCCCAGCCCGCCCGAGGTGATGACGAAGACCGCGTCGAAGTTCTGCACGACGTAGATCGCGCCGAGCAGCGCACTGAGCTCGATGTACTGGCGCAGGTGAGGCAACGTCATGTTTCGGAAGATCTGCCACGCGTTGGCACCGTCGATCCGAGCGGCCTCGACGACGTCCAGCGGCCGGCTCTGCAGCCCTGCCAAGAGAATGAGCATCATGAACGGCGTCCACTGCCACACCAGTGCGGCGATGATCGCTCCGAGCGGGTTGTTGGTGATCCAGTCCGGCTGCGGGGCGTTGTCGCCGAAGAGCCACTTCAGCGCACCGTTGAAGAGCCCGTACTCCGGGTTGTACAGGGCGTGTTTCCACAACAGGGCTGCAGCGACCGGGACGATGAGGAACGGCATGATCATCAGCGTGCGCACGACGCCACGCCCGCGGAACTTGCGGTCGAGCAACACCGCGATGGCCAGTCCGAGGCCGAGGCTGATCACGACCACCGAGGCGGTCAGCACGATCGTGACCCAGACGGCGTGCCGGGCGTTGGTGTCGGTGAAAACCCGAACGTAGTTGTCGAACCCGGTGAAGCCCCGCTCGTTGGGGTAGTAGGCGTTCCAGTTCATGAACGAGATCACCACGGTCGCCAGGAACGGCAGCTGGGTGAGGACGATGGTGAAGATCAGCGCGGGTAGCAACGGCACCCGGCGAGACCAGGCACCGGCCTTGCGCAGCCGTTCGGCCGAGTCGTGCTTCGAGCGGGTCTCGGAGGCGGGGGTCCCCTCCCCGGTTGTGGTTGCCATCACCCCTGCCCTCCCGACTGGTAGCGCTCGGCGACGTCCTCGGCGAGCTGTTGGCCCTTCTTCAGCGCATCGTCGACCGAGATCTTTCCGGCGATGGCCGAGCTCACGTCCTGGCTGACCTGCGTGCCGAGGTCAGGGAACTCAGGAATATCGACGAACTGGATGCCGATGGCCGGGCGGGGCTGAACTCCGGGGTTCTCGGGGTCGGCGGCCTCGATGGCGGACTTCGTCGGCCCGGCGAACGCCGCGGCGACCTGAAGGTACTCGGGGATCTCGTAGGTGGAGGCGCGCTTGCCTGCCGGAACGCGCGCCCACCCGAGCTGGGTTCCGACGAGCTTCTCGTAGTCCTTGCCGCTGGCCCAGGAGATGAACTTCCAGGCGTTGTCCTTCTTCTCGCTCGCCTGCTGGATGCTCCACGACCACGTGTACAGCCAGCCGGAGCTCTCGGTCTTGACCACCGGAGCCGGGGCGTAGCCGATCTTGCCCTTGACCGGCGAGCCCTCGGCCTCCAGCGATCCCGCCGCGGAGGTCGCGTCGTACCACATGGCTGCGGTGCCCTGAGTGAGGTTGTTCAGGCACTCGGTGAAGCCGGCTTGCGGCGCACCCTTCTCGCCGTGCTCGCGCACCAGGTTGACATAGAAGTTCGTGGCCTCCTTGAACGCGGGCGCATCGACCCCAGGCGTCCAGTCCTTCTCGAACCAGGTGCCTCCGAAGGTGTTCACCACGGTCGTGAGCGGGGCGAACAGCTGACCCCAGCCAGGCTGACCGCGCAGGCAGATCCCGGCCATGCCCGGCTCGGCGCCGTCCACCTTGGCCGCGATGTCCGCGACCTGCGGCCACGTTGGCTTGGCGGGCATCGTGATGCCCTTGGCCTCAAGGATGTCCTTGCGGTACATGAGGAATGAGGACTCGCCATAGAACGGCTCGCCGTAGACCTTCCCCTCACTTGAGAGTGAGGTGGTCATCGGACCCAGGATGTCGCTCTGGTCGAACGTCGGGTCATTGGCGATGTAGTCGTCGAGCGGCGCGATCCACTTCGCCTTGGCGTAGATGGGGATCTCGAAGTTGCTCAGTGAGGCGACGTCGTACTGGCCGGCCTGACTCGAGAACTCCTGGCTGATCTTGTCGCGGACGTCGTTCTCGGGCAGGACGGTGTAGTTGACCTTGATGCCCGTCTCTTTGGTGAAGTGCTCGTCGGTCAGTTGCTGCAGGTCCACCATCTGCGGGTTGTTGACCATCAGCACGCTGATGCTGTCGGCGCCCCCGCCCCCGCCGCCTCCACCGCCCCACCCGGCCCACGCGCCGCCGCAGGCCGAGAGACTGAGCGCAAGCCCAACGGCCAGAATGGTCACATTTGTTCGGGCTCGTGCGACTCGCATGGCTGCCTCCGGCGTGCCCCGCGCCTGCGCCTCAGTTGAGCGCATGTGCGCGTTATGAGTCACCCGAGTCAAGCCCTGTCACGGTAGCGGTGTCAATGCCTGCCGCTCCTCATCACAGGCGTCCGGTGCCCGCGCGAGCTGTAGCCGGGAGTCAGCCGGTGATGGCGGAGAGGAACACGGACTCGAGGTCGGCGGGGCTGCGGGCGACATACGCCTTGCCGTTGCTCGATCGCGCGATCCGCTGCATCGCGTCGGCGTCGGCCTTGTCCCCCAAGGCGATCGTCAGCACCTGCACCGGCCGTCGTGGGTCTGCGTTCGCGCGCAGCCTGTTCGTCAGCTCGCCCAGCGTGAGGCTTCCCGGGTCGTCGTTGCGGCCATCGCTCACCACCAGCAGCACGTTGATCCCGGGCCGCCAGCCGGCCTGCACCGCCTGGAAGGCAGCCATCGTGCTGTCGTACAGCCCGGTGTCACCATGGGCGGTGAGCGAGGCGACGCCCTGACGCATCGCGTCGCGCGCCGAGACCTGGCCGATCCGACGCGACAACGGGCCTAGCGGCACCACGGCGTGGTAGTCGCGGCCCCGCGAGCGGGAGAACGTCCACAGCCCCACGGACGTGCGATCGGAGAACAGCGGCAGCGACTCCGCCAGTGCCTGCTGGGCCAGCTGCAGCCGGGTCTGGCCGAGGGAAGGGACCTTCTCGTTCATGGACCCTGACACGTCCAGTAGCACCAGCAGGCTGCCCTGCCGGTCCAGGGCCGTCCAGGTCTGCAGCGCTCGCGCGACGGTCGATCGGTCGGGCGCGGCGGGTGTGTAGGCGGGCTCCGCTGACAGCGCACCCTGCACCAAGGTCGCCGTGGACCCGAGCCGTGGACTGCGCCATCCAGCAGCCGCAAAGGCATTGCCCGCAGCCCGACTGCTCAGGAACACGCTGAGCTGGTCGACGGCCTTGCGCGTGGCGTCCGTGACCTCCGGGTCGTTCAGCGTGATCAGCGGGACCGCAGCGGACATGGTCCCCCCGCGCGGGTAGACGGCAGCCACCGGGATCTGGGGGTCGAGTGCGTTAAAGGCGAGCACCTGCTGCTCGGTCCAAGGAAACATCGGCGTACGCCGCAGCGCATCCGTCGCCGTCATGCCCTCATCACGCAACGGCGCGAGGGCCTTGGTGGGGTTGACGGCCAGGGCGGTCAGTCCGCTCTGCACGCCCAGAAGGGTGCGGCGGACGTCGTCCGGGGCGGCTGCCTGCCGGCTCGCCTGGTCGTACACCGCCGTTGTGGCGGCCAGCCCGGCGGTCGTCGTCAGCGCGTCGCTCCAGCCCACCGTGATCGGACCCCACTCGGGGTGCCCGTAGCGCGCCCACCCTTGAACGTCACGGCCGAGCGCGGCGAGCTCTGTCCAGGACGGCTGACGCTTCGGCCAGCCCAGAGCGACCGCCATCGGACGCGGAACCGCCATGACGACCGGGGTCGTGGCGATGACGGGGTAGGTGCGCGGCAGCAGGGCAGCGAGCTCGGGACGTCGGGACTCGACCGTGCTCCACGCGGCGGCGTCCGGCACCCACACCTGTGGTCGCGCGGTGCTGGTCGGGTCGGCCAGCTGGCTCAGCAGGGCGTCACCGAACCGTGCGGCCGCCACCGGACGCACCGTGGTGCTGGTGCAGTGACCGTCGACCACGCTCATGGCATCGGCATCGAACAGCGCCGTCTGCTGCGCGAGCACTGGGGCCAGGCTGGGCGACGCAGCCATGCGCACAGAGATGCGCTCTCCCTGGCAGGTGGTGGCGGTGTCTCCTATCAGCCGAATCGCAGCGGTGCCGGACAACGCCAGCGTGACCACCGCGACGAGGGCCGCGAGCCAGACGCGGCGGCGCCCGCCGGGTCGAGGCGGTAGATGGCGCCCCCTGCCTGGCTGCGGCGGTCCGCCTGGCAAGTGACGTCCGGCGGGGCGCGGCCCGTGACGACTGCTCACTACGTAGGGCCAACGCGGCGATGACGTGGGTCTCCCGGTGGCATGTGCCGCAGTGTGTACCCAGCTCAGGGCGTTGGACAAGGAGAATCGGTAGGCCCCCGAGCACGCAAACCCCTTATGCCGCATGCTTTCGGACGTATCGCAGGGGTACGTGATCGGCGAACGAGAAGAGCAGGGTCCCGCCACGACATCTCGAGAGCGGATGACGGGAATCGAACCCGCGTAGCCAGTTTGGAAGACTGGGGCTCTACCATTGAGCTACATCCGCGTGCGTGGTCGAGCGAGCAGCCCGGCCGTGATCGCCGTCCTACCTTACCGGGAGCCCGGCCAGGGCCGGACGACGGTCGGCGGGCGCGACGGGGTGTGGCGCAGTTTGGTAGCGCGTCCGCTTTGGGAGCGGAAGGCCCCCGGTTCAAATCCGGGTACCCCGACAGACCTACGGCCCGCTCGCGCGGGCCAGCACCTCGCGAGCCGCGGCGTCGATCGCCCGCACCGCCTCATCCACCACAGGTTCGGTCGGGGGCCGTCGACCGTAGAGGGTCCGCTCGGCCACGGTGACGGCCCGACCACCCAGCTCCGGCACCCGGCGGCCGAGCTCGGTGAGGGTCTCGGCGTCCGGACCCGGCCGGCCCGCTTCCCGCAGGGCCGACCTGAGCCGGGCCAGCGCGGCGACCACCATCCACTCCTGCGCGGACTGCCGCCCACGCGCCAGCGGCTCGATCCGCGCCTCGCGGCGCCTGCGCCACAGTCCGATCGCGCCGGCCACGCCGACGCCCAGGAGCACCAGCAGGCCCGCGAAGGCCCAGCGCGCACCCGACCTCGACAGCACCCGGCGGGCGGCCGCCATCACCTCGCTGCCGCGATCGGCGGACGTCGAGGCGGGGGTGGGGTCTGACGTCGTCCAGCCGTAGCCGGGCTGCCAGACCTCGACCCACGCGTGCGCGTCCTTCCCGGCGAACGTGCGAGTGCCACCGACGACCGTGCCGAAGGCGTAGCCGGTCGCCAGGCGGGCCGGGATGCCGACCGAGCGCAGCAGCACCACCTCCGCGGCCGCGAACTGCTCGCAGAAGCCCACGCGGGCGTCGAACAGGAAGTGGTCGACCGCGTCCTGGCCCGGCGGCGGCACGGGGGAGTCGAGCCGGTACGGGTACGTCGACCGCAGGTACTGCTCGACCGCCACGACCTGCTGGCCCCGGGTCGTGGCCGACGCGGTGATCCGGACGGCGAGCGCCCGGGTGCGTTCGCTGACGGTCGGCGGCAGGTCGAGCCACTGACCGCCGCCGGGCAGCACGGCCGGTGCTGCGGCGGCCGGCCCGGTGATGCTCGCCGCGTCGGGGACGACGTCCGAGGTCACGTCGTAGGTGGTCGTGGGGGAGGTGGCGTCGAGGCGCAGCAACCTGCTGCCCTGGAACGACTGCACGGCTCCGTCGGTGAGCTGCACGCTCTGCGGGTGACCCGGCGCCAGCAGCGCCTCGCTCGGCTCGAGCAGCTTCACCCGGTCCTGCCGCAGGCCGGACAGGCCGGCGCCGTCGCCGTCCGCGAGCGCGGCGGCGACGAACCACCTCCCGTCGCCGGCGGCGAGGGTGGGTGCGAGCGGCCCAGCGCGATCGGCCGACCAGGTCGTTCCGTCGTACTCCGAGAGGACGGCGACCCGCCAGTGCGAGGGTGAGTCGGCAGGCACCGCGGCAACCGGTGTGCTCGGCAGGTCACCGCGTACGCGCAGGTCCAGCTGGTCGCCCTGGTAGGTGGCGATCGACCGCGTACCGGCCACCGGCGAGCGCGTGCCGTCCCCTCCGTCCGCGCCGTCCAGCCCGGCAAGCCGGCGAGCGGCCGGCGCGCTGTCCGGCAGGGGGACGACGAGCACTGCCACGAGGGCTGCGAGCACCGAGACCCCCACGGCCGCAGCGACGTGCGCTGCGATCGGGCGGCCGGACGACGTCCGCGGTGCGGCCGTGGTCGCGCGCACCGCGCCTGGCCGACCAAGCCCGCGCACCCGTTGCGCGAGCACCAGGGTGGCCACTGCGGCGACCCAGCCGGCCAGCATCGGCGCGGCGAGCGCCGGGGTCGGCGTGAGGCCGGCCGACAGGAGCAGCAGGGCCAGGCCAAGCGCGGCCGCGACCGCCAGCTCGCGCAACGTGTCGGCGACCGCATGCGCGGTGACCAGCAGCCAGACGGCGGCGAGGCTGAGGGTGGTGAGCGGGGAGGTGCCGCCGGCGACGGCAAGCCCGGTCGCGATGAGCAGGGTGCCGAAGCCCAGGCCGGCCCGGAGCCGGCGCGGCAGCTGCTGCGCGGCGGCGGCGGCAGCGAGGCCGAGTACGACCACGGCGCCGACGACCACGGCCACCGGCACCAGCCCGGTCACTGCCGTTGCCGCAGCTCCGCAGACCCCCACGAGCGCTGACGCCACGCGGACGGGGACGTCGTCCACGACGACCGGCTGGGCCGGGGCCTGGCGCGGACCACTCATCGTCCGGCCCCGTCGGCGGCCTCGGCATCGCGCATGATCGTGCCGGTCACCTGCACGCCGCGACCGGCGAGGTGGGTGCGCAGATCCGCGACGTAGCCGCTGCCCAGGTGTGCCGGCGCGAGCACGGTCACGCCGTCGGCCCCGGCCGGAAGCGCCTCGAGCAGCTGGACCGGGCTGGGCGTCGCGAGGTCGCCAAGGCCGGCGCACCAGTCGAGCACCGCGGTGGGGGTGCCGTCCGGTCCGGTGAGCAGGCCGCCACCGGGCAGCCAGGCCAGCGCGGTGACGTCCACGCCCTGCGACCGCTGGTGCAGCCAGGTGGCCGCGGCCAGCGCCAGGTCGTGCTCGTCACCCGGCGTCGCGGGGGCCCCGACGACGGCCAGCACCCACCGGCGCGGCCGGTCGGGCAGGTCGCGCTCGACGACCACGAGCCGCCGGCGCCGCGCCGATGCCCGCCAGTGCACGTCGCGCCGCTCGTCGCCGTCCCGGAACGGGCGCAGCCCGGCCACGTCGTCGCCGTCGCGGCCCGACCGCACGGCTGGGCCGGTCGCCGATCCGGCGCACAGCACCGGGTGTCCGGGCGGGCAGGCTGCGGGGTGCACCACCAGCCGGCGCGATGCGGCCCAGGCCCGGGTCACCTCCACCAGTCCGAGGGGGTCGGCCACGGTGACGGTGGCGTGGGCTCCCTCGTGCACACCACGCCGCAGCGCCAGCACGGGGCTGGCCGCCCGCGCGACCCCGCCCGGCGGTACCGGCTCGACGTCCACCGTCACCGGGCCGACCGCGCCGGCCCAGATCACCTGCAGCCGCAGCGCAGGCAGTGGTCGTCGGCCGTGGTTGTGCACGTGCACGGACGTCGCGAACGGCTCGCCGGCGCGGGCCCGACCGTCGCCGTCCAGGCACACCGCCACCGCGGACAGGTCGGGCCGGGCGAGCCGGCCGGCGACCAGCAGCCCGGCGACCGCGCCGGCGCCGAGCACGAGCCAGCGGTCGTCGGTGAGCGAGGCCAGCACGACGAGCATCGCGGCGGTCGCCAGCAGCGCACCGCTGAGCGCGGTGGGCCGCGCGGCGCCCGCGGAGCTCACGAGCCCAGCGGGACGGGGGCGCGCTGCACGAGCTCGGCGACCACGGCCTGCGCGGCGGAGCGGTTCGACCCGGACTCCCGGTGCAGCACGAGCCGGTGGGCCAGGACGGCGACCGCCACGGCCTTGGTGTCGTCCGGCGTCACGAAGTCCCGTCCGGTGAGCACGGCGTGTGCCTGGGCGGTGCGCACGAGCGCCAGCGCGGCCCGCGAGCTCGCGCCCTGTGCCACGCGCTCGTCGCCGCGCGTGGCCCGCACCAGGCTCACGGCATGGGTGACGGCGGCCTCGGCGGTGTGGATCTCCCGGACGACGCGCCGCACTGCCCGCAGGTCGTCGATGCTGACCACGGCGGCCAGCGCGTCGACCGTCGGACCGGCGAGCTGCTCGCGGATCACGGCGACCTCGGTGCGCAGGTCGAGTCGGCCCTGCCCGACGCAGACGGCGAACCGGTCGAGCTCGCCCTCAGGCAGCGCGAACGTGCCGTGCTGGTCCATCGGGTTCTGGGTGGCGATGGCGAAGAACGGGTCGGGCAGCGGGTGCCGCACGCCGTCGGCCGTCACCGCGCCCTCGTCCAGCGCCTCCATGAAGGCGGACTGCGTGCGGGGCGCGGCGCGGTTGAGCTCGTCCACCAGCAGCACGTTCGTGAAGGCCGGTCCGGGGACGAACCGCAGGGCGCCGACCGCGTCGTCCCACACCCCCGAGCCGGTCACGTCGGCCGGCATCAGGTCGGGCGTGCCCTGCACCCGGGCGAAGGCGCCGCCCACAGCCCGGGCGACGGCCCGGGCGAGCGTCGTCTTCCCCGTGCCGGGCAGGTCCTCCACGAGTACGTGACCACCGGACAGCAGCGCGCACACCACGAGCCGGACCGTCGGGTCGGCGCCGCGCACCACACTGCTCACGGCCTCGACCAAGCGCAGCCCGACGGCGTGCGCGTCCGCCGCGGCGTGGTCCTGGGGGGAGGTAAACGGTGCGCTGCTCACCTGGGGGCCTCTCGACGGACGCGGTGGCGTGCGGGGGCACGCTTCTTGCGACATCGGCCTACGAAGGCCCGGCCTGAAGCGCCGATTGGGTGGGTGCCTCAGGGGCGGATAGCATGGACCAGCGCGTGCCGCGTGCCCCCGAGCGATCGGTCGGGCGCGAACCCGACGCGCGTCCCTCGAACCCGCCAGGAGAACACCGCAGTGAAGAGTGCCGTCGAGACCCTCAACCCCACCCGGGTGAAGCTCACCGTCGAGGTGCCGTTCGAGGAGCTCAAGCCGAGCCTGGACGCCGCCTACCTGACCATCGGGTCGCAGGTGCAGATCCCGGGCTTCCGCAAGGGCAAGGTGCCGGCGCGCATCATCGACCAGCGGGTCGGTCGCGGCGCGGTGCTGGAGGAGGCCGTCAACAACGCGCTGCCGACGTTCTACGGCCAGGCCGTCGAGGAGGCCAAGATCCGCCCCCTCGGCCAGCCCGAGGTCGAGATCACCGAGGCGCCCGACCCGGCCAGCGGCGGTGACCTGAAGTTCAGCGTCGAGGTCGACGTGCGCCCCGAGGTCACGCTGCCCGACTACGCCGAGCTGTCCGTCGAGGTCGACGACGTCGAGGTCGAGCAGGCCGACCTGGACGCCGAGATCACCGCGCTGCGCCAGCGCTTCGGCACGCTGGTGGGCGTCGACCGGGCAGCCGTCGAGGGCGACTTCGTCTCCATCGACCTGAGCGCGCAGATCGACGGCGACGAGATCGACGCCGTCACCGGTGTCTCCTACGAGATCGGCAGCCGCAACATGCTCGAGGGCCTCGACGAGGCGCTGGTCGGCATGAGCGCGGGGGAGTCCAAGGACTTCAGCGCCCCGCTGGCCGGCGGTGACCGCGAGGGCCAGACGGCCGACGTGAGCGTCACCGTCCAGTCGGTGAAGGAGCGCGAGCTGCCCGAGCTGGACGACGACTTCGCCCAGCTGGCCAGCGAGTTCGACACCCTCGACGAGCTCACCGCCGACCTGCGCGCGCAGGCTGAGCGCGGCAAGCGCGTGCAGCAGGGCGTCCAGGCCCGCGACAAGGTGCTCGACGCGCTGCTCGAGGCGGCCGACATCCCCGTGCCCCCCGCGCTGGTCGAGGCCGAGGTGCACTCGCACCTCGAAGGCGAGAACCGGCTCGACGACGACGAGCACCGCGCCGAGGTCAGCAACAACGCCACCAAGGCCCTGCAGGCGCAGTTCCTGCTCGACGCCATCGTCGAGCAGGAGAAGGTCTCGGTCAGCCAGCCCGAGCTCGTCGAGTACCTCGTCATGAGCGCCCAGCAGTACGGCATGGCGCCCGACGCGTTCGCCAAGGCGGTCGACGAGGCCGGCCAGGTGCAGGCCATGGTCGCCGAGGTGGCTCGCCGCAAGGCGCTCGCCGTCGTCCTCGAGCAGGCGAAGGTCACCGACGCCAGCGGCAACGCCGTCGACCTCGAGGCCCTGCGGCCGCCGCAGGGCGAGGGCGCGGACGTCGATGCGTCGGCCGGTGAGCACGACCACGAGCACGAGCACGACCACCAGCACTGAGCCACCGCAGTACCGCGAAGGGGCACCGGACCGCCGTCCGGTGCCCCTTCGCCGTCCCGGGACGCCGTGCGTCCCCGCTGCGCTCACGGCGAACAGCGGGGCGGTACGGGAGTGGAGCGTCGGGGGACGACGTTAGGGTCACTGCCAGGACGGCGAAGGATGCCGCAGCAGCAACAGACCAACGGGAGACCAGCGTGAGCGAGATCGGCACCGTGCAGGCCCAGGGACCCTCGCAGGGGATGGGTCTGGACGACCACATCTACAACCGGCTGCTCAAGGAGCGCATCATCTTCCTCGGCTCGGAGGTGCGCGACGACAACGCGAACGCCATCTGCGCCCAGCTGCTCCTGCTCGCCGCCGAAGACCCCGAGCGCGACATCTGGCTCTACATCAACTCGCCGGGCGGGTCGGTGTCGGCCGGCATGGCGATCTTCGACACCATGCAGTTCGTCCAGCCGGACGTCGCCACCGTGGCCATGGGACTTGCGGCCTCGATGGGGCAGTTCCTGCTCTCCGCCGGCACGCCGGGCAAGCGCTACGCCACCCCGCACGCGCGGATCATGATGCACCAGCCCTCCGGCGGCATCGGTGGCACGGCCAGCGACATCAAGATCCAGGCCGAGCAGATGCTGCACATCAAGAAGCAGATGGCCGACCTGATCGCCCAGCACACGGGTCAGAGCGTCGAGCAGGTCGAGCGCGACTCCGACCGCGACCGCTGGTTCACCGCCGAGCAGGCCAAGGAGTACGGCTTCGTCGACCACGTGGTCTCGAGCGCCACCCAGGCCCGCGGCGGCGGCGGCACCACCGACTGACGGCCGCCCGTCGCCCCCTCAGCCCCCTTCGACCGATCAGGAGACCCAGCGCCATGAGCGTCCCCACCCCCTACGGCGGCCTGCACGTGCCCGGCATGGGCCGGCCCGCTGCCCCCGCCCCCAGCAGCCGCTACATCCTGCCGCAGTTCGAGGAGCGCACCTCCTACGGGATGAAGCGCCTCGACCCCTACACGAAGCTGTTCGAGGACCGCATCATCTTCCTCGGCGTACAGGTCGACGACGCGTCCGCCGACGACATCATCGCCCAGCTGATCGTGCTGGAGTCGCAGGACCCCGACCGCGACATCCTGCTGTACATCAACTCGCCCGGCGGCTCGTTCACGGCGCTCACGGCGATCTACGACACGATGCAGTACGTCCGCCCCGACATCCAGACGTACTGCCTCGGCCAGGCCGCGTCGGCCGCGGCCGTGCTGCTCGGCGCCGGCGCCCCCGGCAAGCGGTACGCGCTGCCGAACGCCCGGATCCTGATCCACCAGCCGGCGATGGAGGGCACTGGCGGCATGGCCAGCGACCTCGAGATCCAGGCCAACGAGGTGCTGCGGATGCGCGGCTGGCTGGAAGACACGCTGGCCCTGCACTCGGGCCGGTCCGTCGAGCAGGTCAGGGTCGACATCGAGCGCGACAAGATCCTCACCGCGGCGATGGCCAAGGAGTACGGCCTGGTCGACGAGGTGCTCGAAACCCGCAAGGCGTCCGCCCAGCCATGAGCACGCGCTGAGCACGGCCTGACGGCCACCCCGGGCGGCTCGCACGGCCCGGGACGCGACGCGCCCGCGTCCGCTCTTGGCGTACAGGGCTGACGCGCTGCCCGACACGGCGTTCAATGGGAGCGGTGCCGCATCTCGCGGGGTACCGTCGCTGCACCGGATCGACGCCCCGTAGGGGTGACACAGACCGAGGGAGGACCCGCACGTGGCGCGCATCGGGGACGGTGGTGATCTGCTGAAGTGCTCTTTCTGCGGAAAGAGCCAGAAGCAGGTCAAGAAGCTGATCGCGGGCCCAGGGGTCTACATCTGCGACGAGTGCATCGACCTGTGCAACGAGATCATCGAGGAGGAGCTCGCCGAGACCAGCGAGCTCGGCCTCGACGAGCTGCCCAAGCCGAAGGAGATCTTCGACTTCCTCGAGCAGTACGTCGTGGGGCAGGAGCCGGCCAAGAAGGCGCTGGCCGTCGCCGTCTACAACCACTACAAGCGCGTTCAGGCAGCCGAGCCCTCCCGCAAGGGCGAGGACTCGATCGATCTGGCCAAGTCCAACATCCTGCTCATCGGGCCGACCGGCTGCGGCAAGACGTACCTGGCGCAGACTCTCGCGCGGATGCTGAACGTGCCGTTCGCCATCGCCGACGCCACCGCGCTGACCGAGGCCGGGTACGTCGGTGAGGACGTCGAGAACATCCTGCTCAAGCTGATCCAGGCCGCGGACTACGACGTCAAGAAGGCCGAGACCGGCATCATCTACATCGACGAGGTCGACAAGATCGCCCGTAAGAGCGAGAACCCGTCGATCACCCGCGACGTCTCCGGCGAGGGCGTGCAGCAGGCGCTGCTGAAGATCCTCGAGGGCACCACCGCGAGCGTGCCGCCGCAGGGTGGGCGCAAGCACCCGCACCAGGAGTTCATCCAGATCGACACCACGAACGTGCTGTTCATCGTGGGTGGCGCCTTCGCCGGGCTCGACAAGCTCATCGAGCAGCGGTCCGGCAAGAAGGGCCTCGGCTTCGGCGCCCAGCTGCACATGGCCACCGACCCGACGGCCGACACCTACGCCGACGTCATGCCCGAAGACCTGATGAAGTTCGGGCTCATCCCCGAGTTCATCGGCCGGCTGCCGGTGATCACGACGGTGTCGAACCTCGACCGCGACGCGCTGGTGCGCATCCTCACCACCCCGCGCAACGCGCTGTCCAAGCAGTACCAGCGGATGTTCGAGATCGACGGCGTCGAGCTGGAGTTCACCGACGACGCCCTCGAGGCGGTCGCCGACCAGGCGATCCTGCGCGGCACCGGTGCCCGCGGCCTGCGCGCGATCATGGAGGAGGTGCTGTTGCCGGTGATGTTCGACGTCCCGAGCGACGACGGCATCGCCCGCGTGGTCGTCTCCAAGGAGGTCGTCCTCGACAACGTCAACCCGACGATCGTGCGGCGCGACGCCCCCGAGCCGCGCAAGCGCGCCCCCCGCGAGAAGTCCGCCTGACCCGCCCCCGCCCCACCCAACCCTGCGGTGATCATGCACGTTCGCCCACCCCCACCCTGCGGTGATCATGCAGGTGCGCCCCGGCTACCACCGGCGGCGCGCGATCTGCGGGGCGAGCCCGAGTAGCTCGCCCACGGCCCGCTCCAGCGTCAGCGACGGACCCCAGACGTGCCCGCGGTGGAATCCGACGACGTCCCAGCCGAACTCGTGTCGCAGCCGGTCGCGGCGCGCGGCGTCCGCGAGCTGCTGAGCGGACGACGCGTGGTGCTCGTCGCCGTCGTACTCCAGGCCCTTGCGGCGTTTCTCGAAGCCGAGGTCGAGGCGGTAGACGAGCACGCCGTGGACGTCGGTCACGGGCACCTGCGCGGTCGGGGGCGGGAAGCCGGCATCGTGCACGCGCAGTCGTAGCCAGGACTCGCCGAAGGACTCGGTGAGTGGCTCGACCAGGGCGAGCAGCTCGCGGGCCTGCTGCACCCCGCGATGCCCGGGGAAGCGGCCGAGCTCGTCCTGGGCGCGCTCGAGATCGAGGAGCCCAAGCCCAGCCATGGCGTCCAGCGCCGCGAGCGCCATCGGCCGGGGGCACCATCGCGCGAGGTCGAGCGCGGTGCGCAGGTCCGTCGTCCGCAGCAAGCCATCGATCTCGACGACGTCGGCCGCGACCAGCGGTGCTGCGTAGCACCGCAGTCCGGGGCGACGGACCGGGGTCCGCCCGGCGGGGAGCACGCACTCGACCGGCGGTGCGCCGCGATCGCCGGGCAACCGGACGTCGCCCACGCCGAGCAACCAGGCGACCGTGCCGCGACAGAGGACGGCGTCCGGCGGCAGTACCAGCCCAGCCGCTCGGCAGCGCAGCTCGAGGGTGTCAGTGGCGGCGGCGTCCACATAGACGCCGCGGAGCACCTCGCGCACCTGGCCGGAGGCGACCAGCCGATAGGCGCGGCGTCCGGTCAGCTCGAGGGCGGTCGCTCGGCTGAAGGGCAGTCCGTTGTGCAGCACCCGCCAAGGCTGTCGGATCCGACCGGCTCCGCCGGAGCGTTGTCCACAGGGGTGGGCGAACGTGCATGATCACCGCCGGGCCCGGCCGGGCCGGGCGGGGCGAGGGGGCGAACGTGCATGATCACCGCAGGGGGGTGGGGCGAACGTGCATGATCACCGCAGGAGGGGGTGGGGAGGGGGTGGGGAGGGGGTGAGGCGGGGAGGGGTGGTCAGGCGGTGACGTCGGCCTCGGGCTGACGCTCGCTCTCCTCGCGCTTGAGCAGCTGGGTGGCGGCGTGGTCACGGGCCCAGTCGAGCACGTCGGCCGCGATCATCGGTCGGGCGAACCAGAAGCCCTGCAGGTCGTCGCAGTCCAGCTCGACGAGCCGGTCGGCGGCCGCCTCGGTCTCGACGCCCTCGGCGACGATCGACAGCCCGAGCCGGTGGCCGAGCTCGATGATCGAGGTGACGACCGCGTCGTCGTTGGGGGAGCGTTCGAGGGCGGTGATGAACTGCCGGTCGATCTTGAGCTGGTGCACGGGGAGCCCGCGCAGCTGGCTCAGGCTGGTGAAGCCGGCGCCGAAGTCGTCGACCGACACCTGGACGCCGCGGTCACGCAGCGCCTCGACGACGGCGCGGGCCATCTCGGGGTTGTCGGTGACGGCGCTCTCGGTGATCTCGAGCACCAGCAGCTCGGCCGGCCAGCGGTTGAGCGCCAGCACCTCCTCGACGATGCCGAGCAGGCCGAACTCGAGCGAGACCGGGCTGATGTTGACGGCCACGGTGGCGTGCAGGCCCGCGGCACGCCAGCGGGTGGCGTCGCGCACGGCCGTCAGCAGCACCCAGCGGGTCAGGGCGTGGATCAGGCTGGTGCGCTCGGCGATCGGGATGAACTCGGCCGGCAGCAGCAGTCCGCGCTCGGGGTGGTCCCAGCGCAGCAACGCCTCGAACCCGGTGAGCGACTTGTCGCCGGCCCGGATCACCGGCTGGTACCGGACGTGCAGCTGGTCGGTCATCATCGCCTCGCGCAGGTGCGAGAGGGTCTCGAGGCGGTCGGTCGAGTGCTCGTCGAAGGCGGGGTCGTACGCCGCGACGCCGGCCCGGCCGCGCTTGGCCTGGTACATGGCGATGTCGGCGTGCTGGAGCAGCTCGTTCAGGGTGCGACCGTCCTGCGGAGCCACGGTGACGCCGATGCTCGCGCGGATGTCGATCGAGACGCCACGGGTGCGGAACTCGCTGAGGGTCAGGGCGCCGAGGATGCGCTTGGCCCGGACGCTGGCGCCGGACATGTTGATCGGTCCGCGGATCAGGACGGCGAACTCGTCGCCGCCGAGCCGGGTGACCAGGGCGTCACTGCCGGCGGCAGCGACCAGCTGCTGGGCCACCTCGACGAGGACCTCGTCGCCCGCGACGTGACCGAGCGTGTCGTTGACGTCCTTGAAGCCGTCGAGATCGACGAGCAGCAGAGCGGGGCCGTGGTTGCCGTTGCCGTCCATCTGGTCGAGGTCGCTGAGCACGCGCTCGGCCGCCTCGGCCAGCATGGTGCGGTTGCCGAGCTGGGTCAGGGGGTCGCGGCGGGCCACGCGCTCTCGCTCGCGGTCGCGCTGCACGAGCAGGACGGCGAGCACCGCGGCCGCCCCCAGGGCGATCACCACGCAGATCACCGTGATGACGAGTGCAAGCCCGACCATGGGTGTCCCTCTCGGCGTGCGAGGGTGGGACGCTCCCACCGACTCACTCTCTTCGGCAGCCCCGAGCGTGGCCTTGAGGATCTTGCCCAGCCCGGTGTGGGCCGTTCGGGTGACGCGGCCGGGTGTTGCTCACCCAGCGTGATCGGCAACCGCCTCCTGGGGAGCGAGCTCGACCTGGGTCACCTCGATCTCACCGGTGCCCTCGACGAGCTCGAGGTCGACGACCCGGCCGGCCGCCCGCAGGTCGGCCGCGGCGGCATGCAGCCGCTCGACGTCCGCGCTGGGAGCCGTGACGACCGCGCGGGTGACCGGGGTGCGCTGCGAGACCTTCGCCAGCGACTTCGCGCCGCGGATCCCAGCCAGGGCTGTGGCGACCGCGGTCAGGACGCCGGGGTCGCCGTTCGCCGTACCGCCGTCGACGCCGGACAGGCCGTTCAGCCCGCTGAGCCGGCCCAGCTCGTCGACGGTCGGCCACGCGGACCGGTGGATCGAGCCCTCCTGCCACCACGACCAGGCCTCCTCGGTGACGAAGGGCATGGTCGGCGCCAGCAGCCGCAGCTGCACCGACAGGGCGATCGCGAGGGCGGCGCGCGCCGACTCGGCGGCCGGCCCCTCGCCGTAGGCGCGCTCCTTGACCAGCTCGAGGTAGTCGTCGCAGAAGGTCCAGAAGTACCGCTCGCTGGTCTCGAGGGCGCGGGTGTAGTCGAACGCCTCGTAGGCGGCCCCGGCCTCGGCCACGACCTGGGCCAGGCCGGCCAGCATCGAGGCGTCGAGCGCCTCGGTCACCGGCCCGGCGTCCAGCGTCGCCCCGGCACCGAGCACGAACTTGCTCGCGTTGAGCACCTTGATCGCGAGGCGCCGGCCGACCTTCATCTGCGACTCGTCGAACGGCGAGTCCATGCCCGGGCGGGCCATGGCGGCCCGCCAGCGCACGGCGTCCGTGCCGTACTTCTCGAGGATCTCGGTCGGGACGACGGCGTTGCCCTTGGACTTGCTCATCTTCTTGCGGTCGGGGTCGACCACGAAGCCCGAGATCATCGAGCGCTTCCAGGGCAGCGAGCCGTTCTCGTAGTGCGCCCGGACGACGCGCGAGAACAGCCAGGTGCGGATGATCTCGTGGGCGTGGGTGTTCAGGTCCATCGGGAAGGTGCGCCCGAACAGGTCGGGGTCGCGCTCCCAGCCGCAGGCGATGTGCGGGGTGAGCGAGCTCGTGGCCCAGGTGTCCATGACATCCGGGTCGCCGACGAAGCCGCCCGGGACGCCGCGCTGGTCAGCCGAGAAGCCGGGCGCCGGGTCGGACGACGGGTCGACCGGCAGTGCGGACTCGTCGGCGACGATCGGTGCGCTGTAGTCGATCTCGCCGGCCTCGTCCAGGCGGTACCACACGGGGAAGGCCACGCCGAAGAAGCGCTGCCGGCTGACCAGCCAGTCGCCGTTGAGGCCGCTGACCCAGTTCTCGTACCGGTGGCCCATGAACTCGGGCACCCAGCGCAGCTCGTGTCCGCGGTCGACGAACGTCTGGCGCAGGTCGGCGTCGCGGCCGCCGTTGCGGATGTACCACTGGCGACTGGTGACGATCTCGAGCGGCTTGTCGCCCTTCTCGTAGAAGTTGGTCATCCGCTGGGTGGGCGTCGGCTCGCCCTCGAGGTCACCGCTGGCACGGAGCGCCGAGACGATCGCCTCGCGGGCCGAGAAGGTCGTCTTGCCGGCCAGCTCGGCGTAGCGCTCGCGCCCGGCGTCGGTGGCGATCCAGTCCGGGACGTCGCGCAGGATGCGCCCGTCGCGCCCCACCACTGCCCGGGTAGGCAGCTGCAGCTCGCGCCACCACTGGACGTCGGTGAGGTCGCCGAAGGTGCAGCACATGGCGATGCCGGCGCCCTTGTCCATCTCGGCCATGGGGTGCGCCAGCACCGGGATCTCGACGTCGAACAGCGGCGAGCGCACGGTGCTGCCGAACAGCGGCTGGTAGCGCTCGTCGTCCGGGTGGGCGATCAGCGCGACGACGGCGGGCACCAGCTCGGGGCGGGTGGTCTCGACGTGCACCGGCCCGTCGGCGCCGTGGAAGGCCACCCGGTGGTAGTGCCCCGGGTACTCGCGCGCCTCGAGCTCGGCCTGCGCGACGGCGGTCTGGAACGTGACGTCCCACAGGCTCGGCGCCTCGCTCTGGTAGGCCTCGCCGCGCGCCAGGTTGCGCAGGAACGCCCGCTGGGCGACGGTGCGGGCGGTGTCGCTGATCGTCTCGTACTGCGTCGACCAGTCGACCGACAGGCCCAGCTGGCGCAGCAGCGTCTCGAACGTCTTCTCGTCCTCGGCGCTCAGCCGGGTGCAGAGCTCGATGAAGTTGGGCCGGCTGATCGGCTGCTGCCGCTTGGGGTCGGGCTTGGCCGGCGGCTCGAAGTCCGGGTCGTAGGGCAGTGACGGGTCGCAGCGCACGCCGAAGTAGTTCTGCACCCGGCGCTCGGTGGGCAGGCCGTTGTCGTCCCAGCCGATCGGGTAGAACACCTGCTTGCCGGTCATCCGCTGGTAGCGGGCGATCAGGTCGGTGTGCGTGTAGCTGAACACGTGGCCGACGTGCAGGCTGCCACTGACCGTCGGCGGCGGGGTGTCGATCGAGAAGACGTCGGCGCGCTCAGCGGTGCGGTCGAACGTGTAGGTGCCCTGCTCGCGCCATACGCCGACCCAGCGGTCCTCGAGTCCGTCGAGGGTGGGCTTGTCGGGCAGGTGAGGGCTGGTCGGCATGCCGACAATGCTCCCAGACGCTTCGGCGTCCTCGCGCCCGGGTTTCGTGCTGCTCTCAGGCCGTGGGGTGGACGTCGGTCACGTCAGCCAGGTCGACCCAGTCACCAGCCACCTGCACCTGCGCCGGGCTCCCGGGCAGCTGGCGGATCGATCCCAGCGGGCCGGTGCTGCCGTCCCCGGCGGCGCTCAGGGGGAGCGCGCTACCCGCTGCGATCGCCACGACCACGGCGCGCAGCTGCTGGTCGGTGAGCCCGGCCGTCGTCGGCGCGGCGGCCGCTGTGGACGAGGGGGCCGAGCCCACCAGCTGTAGGTACGCCTGCAGCACCTGGGCGCGGCTGCGCAGCTGCTGGTTCGTCGCGTCGGCGCGACCGCGGACGTCGCTCGCCACGATGTACCCGACGGCCAGCACCACTGCCGATGCGAAGATCGGGATCCCGATGCCGGCTCCCTTTTGCAGCGGCTCGGGGATCTTGTCCCAGGCCGTCAGGGCGGCCGCGAGCGTCGCCGAGCCGACGCCAGCCGCGGACCACCACTTGGCGGCGGCGGACATCCCGGTCTTGATGATCGCCACGCTGTCCGGCGTGCCCTTGAGCGCTGTGACGTCGTCGGCCGAGCCGGACGGGAGCAGCTCCCACGCCTGCAGCATCGCGGTCGCCGGTGCGACCACGTCGACGCCGGCGGCAGCGACATAGCCGCCGGGGATCTGGGTATCGGTCATGGGTTCCTCCCCAACTCCACGAGCCTGAGCCATCGGCCCGGACCCTAGACCTCGGGCCGCCCCGATGTCCGGCGTTCACCGACATCTCCTGACAGGCCGGACGTTACGAGGGTGCGGGGGAGGGGATTGGCTCGATAGACTGCGGGCAGGCGTCGAACCGGCCATCACCGGGGAGCCTCCGGAAGAACAGGGCGCAAGCCCCCACTAGACCCGGGCGGACCGGCCCGCACCCCAGCCGGCAACGAGCGGCCCGTCGCGGGCGACCGACGCGGTGGGCAAGCGAGGTGGTACCGCGGTGCCGTCCGGGACGTCCGGACGACGTCGTCCTCGTGGGAGCAGCAACGCAACCCGCGAGAGGCACCGATGACGTACCCGAAGGTCGGCCCCGAAGCCCACGGCAGCACCGATGTGCCGGCCAGCCCGCGCTTCCCCGCCATCGAGGAGCGCATCTCGCGGTACTGGGACGCCGACGGCACGTTCGTCGCGAGCGTCGAGCAGCGCGAGGCCGGCGAGAACGGCAGCAACGAGTTCGTCTTCTACGACGGGCCGCCGTTCGCCAACGGCCTGCCGCACTACGGCCACCTGCTCACCGGCTACGTCAAGGACGTCGTGCCGCGCTACATGACGATGCGCGGCCGCCGGGTCGAGCGCCGGTTCGGCTGGGACTGCCACGGCCTGCCGGCTGAGATCGAGGCCGAGAAGCAGCTCGGCATCACGCACAAGTCCGAGATCGACGAGATGGGCATCGAGACGTTCAACGACGTCTGCCGCTCCTCGGTGTTGACGTACACCAAGGACTGGGAGGAGTACGTCCACCGCCAGGCGCGCTGGGTCGACTTCGAGCACGACTACAAGACCCTCGACACCGACTACATGGAGTCGGTGATGTGGGCGTTCAAGTCGTTGTGGGACAAGGGACTCGTCTACGAGGGCTTCCGCGTGCTCGCCTACTGCTGGCGCTGCGAGACCCCGCTGTCGAACACCGAGACGCGCATGGACGACGTCTACCGCCAGCGCCAGGACCCTGCCGTCACGGTGGGGCTGCGGCTCGAGACCGGCGAGTACGCGCTGATCTGGACGACGACGCCGTGGACCCTGCCGAGCAACCTGGCGGCCGCTGTCCACCGCGACATCGACTACGTCGTCGTCACCGGCCCGGCGGAGGGCGCCTTCGCCGGCGAGAAGGTCGTGCTCGCCGCCGACCGGCTCGGGCACTACGAGCGCGAGCTAGGCCTGCGCGACGTCGCCCACGCCGAGGAGCAGGGTCGGCTCGTCGAGCGGCTGCGCGGCACCGACCTACTGGGCCGGCGCTACACGCCGCCGTTCGACTTCTTCGCCGGGCGCACCAACGCCCACCAGGTGCTCGAGGCCGACTACGTCACCACCGACGAGGGCACCGGCATCGTGCACATCGCTCCGGCCTTCGGTGAGGAGGACAAGGTCGTCACCGACGCGGCGGGCATCGAGCCGGTCGTGCCGGTCAACGCGCGCGGCGAGTTCACCAGCGACGTGCCGACGTACGCCGGGCAGCACGTCTTCGAGGCCAACAAGGCGATCTCGCGCGACCTGCGTGAGGCGGGGGTGCTGCTGCGGCTGGAGAGCTACGACCACCCGTACCCGCACTGCTGGCGCTGTGACCAGCCGCTGATCTACCGCGCCGTCTCGAGCTGGTTCGTCAAGGTGACCCAGTTCCGCGACCGGATGATCGAGCTCAACCAGCAGATCAGCTGGGTGCCCGACCACATCCAGGACGGCTCGTTCGGGAAGTGGCTGGAGAACGCGCGCGACTGGTCGATCAGCCGAAGCCGTTACTGGGGCAGCCCGATCCCGGTGTGGATGTCGGACGACCCGTCGTACCCGCGCACTGACGTCTACGGCTCGCTCGATGAGCTGGAGCGCGACTTCGGCGTGCGCCCTGCCGACCTGCACCGTCCGCACATCGACGAGCTGACCCGTCCCAACCCGGACGACCCGACCGGCCAGAGCACGATGCGCCGGGTGCCGGAGGTGCTGGACTGCTGGTTCGAGTCCGGGTCGATGCCGTTCGCCCAGGTGCACTACCCGTTCGAGAACGCCGAGTGGTTCGAGCACCACTACCCGGGCGACTTCATCGTCGAGTACATCGGCCAGACCCGCGGCTGGTTCTACACGATGCACGTCCTCGCCACGGCGTTGTTCGACCGCCCTGCGTTCCGCAGCTGCGTGAGCCACGGCATCCTGCTCGGCGACGACGGCCGGAAGATGAGCAAGAGCCTGCGCAACTACCCGGACGTCCGCGAGGTGTTCGACCGCGACGGCTCAGACGCGATGCGCTGGTTCCTCATGTCGTCGCCGGTGCTGCGCGGCGGCAACCTGGTGGTGACCGAGCGCGGGATCCGCGATGGCGTGCGCCAGGTGCTCATCCCGCTCTGGAACGCGTGGTACTTCTTCTCGTTGTACGCCAACGCCTTCGACGGCGGCAAGGGCTACGACGCGAAGTGGTCGACGACGTCCACGGACGTCCTCGACCGCTACCTGCTGGCGAAGCTGCGCGACGTCGTCAGCGGCGTGCAGGCCCAGCTCGACGCGTACGACGTGAGCGCGGCGTGCCAGTCGGTGCGCGAGTTCCTCGACGTGCTGACCAACTGGTACATCCGCCGTTCGCGCGAGCGGTTCTGGGGCGAGGACGACACGTCCGCGTTCGACACCCTCTACACCACGCTCGAGGTGCTCACCCGGGTGGCGGCGCCGCTGCTTCCCCTCACCACCGAGGAGGTGTGGCGCGGGCTCACCGGCGGGCGCAGCGTGCACCTGACCGACTGGCCGGACCACAGCGACCTGCCGGCGGACGGCGCGCTCGTCACGGCGATGGACCGCACCCGCGAGGTGTGCTCGGCCGCGCTGGCGCTGCGCAAGGCCGAGTCGCTGCGGGTGCGCCTGCCGCTGCCGTCGCTCACCGTCGTGTCGGCGGACGCGTCGGCGCTCGGTGAGTTCGCGTCGCTGGTCGCCGACGAGGTGAACGTCGGCGAGGTGCGACTGCTCGACCTCGACGACGCCGCGGACTCGCAGTTCGGTGTGTCGCAACGGCTCACGGTCAACGCCCGCGCGGCCGGGCCGCGGCTCGGCAAGGACGTGCAGGCGGCGATCCGCGGCAGCAAGTCCGGCGACTGGCAGGTGGCAGACGACGGCACCGTGACCTCGGGCGGGTTCGACCTCGTCGAGGGCGAGTACGTCCTCGAGACAGTCGTCTCCGGCGGTGACCAGGACGACCACCGGGCGGTCGGCGTGCTGCCGCGCGAGGGCTTCGTGGTCCTCGACACGGCGGTGACGCCCGAGCTCGAGGCGGTCGGTCTGGTGCGTGACGTCGTCCGGGTGGTGCAGCAGGCGCGCCGCGACGCCGGGCTGCACGTCAGCGACCGGATCAGCCTGACGCTGGCGGCGGAAGGACCCGCGTGGGAGGCCCTGACCACCCACCAGTCGCTGCTCATGTCGGAGACGCTGGCGGTGCAGATCGGCCTCACCGGCGACCTCGACCACGTGCCGGTCGCCGACGGCGTCACGGAGTCGACCGTCGGCGACGGGCTGCGGGTGCGGGTCAAGGTCGCGCGGGTGGAGCAGGGCTAGCCCTCAGGGCGCGCGACGCCGACGACGTTCCACCCTCTGCTGCGCTTGCTCAGCGTCGGCGACAGGCCCTGGCGCTCGAGCACCCGGACCATGTCGTCGGGGGGGTGCACGAAGTTCCGGAACGGGTCGCGCCGCACGCGTCGCAGGAGGTTCTCGGCGCCGACGAGGAGCCGGGTGACCACGTTGGCCGGTGGATGGCTGAAGGCGAGCGCCCGGCCGGCATGGTGGCCGGCGGCCGTCAGCAGTCGCTCGTAGTCGGGATAGCAGCACACCACGCGGTGCAGCAGCACAAGATCGGCCGGGGCGACGTCGCCGGGGGACTCGGCGATGTCGACCAGCCGGCGCGTGACCCGGCCGGCCAGGCCAGCCTCCGCGAGCAGGGCGGCGGCCTCCGCCTCGTAGCTGTCGGAGATCTCCAGGTTGGTGACGTGCGCGGCGCCGGCGCGTAGCAGCTCGATCTGGAGGTGTCCGACGCCACCGCCGATCTCGAGCACCGAGGCCCCGCGCAGTCCGTGTGCGGCCAGGAACGCGACCAGGTCGGACGCCGAAGGGGTCAGTCCTCGCCTCCGGTACCGCCGCGCCGTGCGGCGGGCGAACCGCTCGCTGAACCTGGCGCCGTAGCTGTCTCGGTCGCAGCAGTCACCCACCGCGCCAGTATGAGTTGCCCCGGAGCGTCCTGCCTAGGTCGGGCGGCGACGCCGTCGGAGCCGGTCGGCCAGACAGCCCACGGCCGGCTCAGGGCAGCAGGCAGGCGGCCGGCAGCTCGAACCACCGCAGCCGCTCGAACTCCTCGTCGACGATCGACGACGGTGCGGCGCTGGTCTCGAGGTCGGGCTCATCGCGCGACGACAGGAGCACGCGGGCCTCATCGAGGTAGCCGCGCAGCGCGCTCTCCGGTGCCTGCTCCTGGTGCGCGGGATAGGCGAGCGTCCCGTCGTCGTCGTAGGACAGGTCTCGCAGGCGCAACGGCGGCTCGGCGGGGCCCTCGCGGTGCCGCCACAACCCGGTGGCTGGCTCGAACCGGTAGTCCGGCAGCAGCCGCCACCCGTGGGTGGCGACCAGCTCGACGGCCTCGACGACGTAGTCGAAGACGGCGTGCGAGATGAAGTAGTTGAAGTTCACCCGGACCCAGCCCGGCTTGATGCCCTCGCAGCCGCGGCTGATCTCGTGCTCGAAGGCGTGCGACTGCTCCAGGTCGATCCCGAGCAGCCGGTGACCGTACGGGCCGGCGCACGAGCAGCCGCCGCGGGACTGGATGCCGAACAGGTCGTTGAGCACGGCGACCACGAAGTTGTGGTGCAGATAGCGGCCGCCGGGGCGGCGGACGACGAAGCTGAGGATCGACAGCCGCTCGGAGTCGAGGTTGCCCAGCACCTCGATCGTGGGGCACTCGCGCCAGGCCTCGACGGCGCAGCGCAGGAAGTGCTCCTCGTGCGCGCGGATCACGTCGATGCCGACGGCCTGCTTGAGCTGGAAGACGAGGCCGGCGCGGATCGACTCCACGATCGCCGGCGTGCCGCCCTCCTCGCGGTGCTCGGGGGACTCGAGGTACATGTGCTCGCTGGGGTTGACGTAGGCGACCGTGCCGCCGCCGACGACGGCCGGAACCCTGTTGCGCAGCAACGACTTCCGGACGACGAGCACGCCCGGGGTGCCGGGTCCGCCGATCAGCTTGTGCGGGCTGATGACGATGGCGTCCTTGGCCGCGGCCGGGTCGTCGCGCGGGCTCATCTCGATGTCGACGTACGGGGCCGCGGCCGCGAAGTCCCAGAAGGCGAGGGCGCCGTAGGCGTGCAGCAGCCGGGTGATCCGGTGGGTGTCGGTGACGATCCCGGTGACGTTGCTCGCTGCGGAGAACGAGCCGATGAGCAGCGGCCGCTCGGCGAAGCGCTGCAGCTCGGCCTCGAGCCGGGCGAGGTCGACGTGCCCGTCGGCGTCCTCGGGCACCGTGACGACGTCCGCGATGGACTCGCGCCACGGCAGCTCGTTGGAGTGGTGCTCGAACGGCCCGATGAACACCACCGGTCGCTGGTCGGCGGGGATGTGGTCGCTGAGCTGCCATCGGTCCTCGAGCACCGAGGGGATGCGCAGGCCGAGGACGCCGACCAGCTTGTCGATCGCGCCGGTCGACCCGGAGCCGCAGAACAGCACCGCGGTGTCGTCGTCCGCGCCGACCGCGTCGGCGATGATCCGCCGCGCGTCCTCGCGCAGCCGCGTGGTCTGCAGGCCGGTGCCCGAGGACTCGGTGTGGGTGTTGGCGTAGCGCGGCAGCACCTCGGCCCGGATGAAGTCCTCGATGAAGTCGAGGGAGCGCCCGCTGGCCGTGTAGTCGGCGTACGTGACCCGGCGTGGGCCGTACGGGCCGGGCATGGTCAGGTCGTCGCCGATGATGCCCGCCCGGATCCGCCGCAGCAGCGGGGTCTGCGGGGGACAGCTGTCGGTCGAGCGGGGCACCTGGTCTCCGTCCGTCGTCGTCCTTCGGGTCCGTCACCCGCAGTCTGCCCGCTCGCGGCGGCGGGGGACAGCCGCGCGTGGCCGCGACGCCGACCGCGTACCGTGCTGCCGTGACCAGCCACAGCCGAGGTGCCCGGTGACCGGACGTCCGGACGCGGACGACGTCGCCCGTCGTGAGCACGAAGCCGTCTCCACCCGGCTCGCCGAGGTGGAGCACGCCGTGCTCGCGCGTGCGCCGGAGCACGACGTCGACCCCTCGCTCGAGGCCATCTCGGCGCTCATGGACCTCATGGGTGAGCCGCAGCACACCGTGCCGGTCATCCACGTCACCGGCACGAACGGCAAGACCTCGACGTCCCGGATGATCGAGCGGCTGCTGCGCGAGCTCGGCCTGCGCACCGGCCGGTTCACCAGCCCGCACCTGACCGACGTGCGGGAGCGGATCGCGTTCGACGGCGTGCCGGTGAGCCCGGCGCGGTTCATCGCGGCGTGGGACGACGTCGCGCCGTACCTCGAGATCGTCGACCAGCGCTCGCGCGACGCGGGCGAGCCGCTCATCAACTACTTCCAGGTGCTCACCGCGATGGCGTTCTCGGCCTTCGCGGACGCGCCGGCGGACGTCGCGGTGATCGAGGTGGGGCTCGGTGGCACCTGGGACTCCACCAACGTCGCGGACGGCCAGGTCGCCGTCATCACCCCGATCGCGATCGACCACGAGCGGCTGCTCGGCTCGACCGTCGAGGCCATCGCGGGCGAGAAGGCCGGGATCATCAAGCCCGGATCCGTTGCGGTGCTAGGGATGCAGCCGCGCAGTGCCGCCGAGGTGCTGCTGCAGAGGGCCGGCGAGGTCGGTGCCGACGTCGTCGTCGAGGGCCAGCAGATCGGCGTCCTGTCGCGCGAGGTCGCGGTGGGTGGACAGCTGCTGAGCCTGCGCGGGCTGGGCGGGGACTACGAGGACCTGTTCCTGCCCCTGTACGGCGAGCACCAGGCGCACAACCTGGTCTGCGCCCTCGCGGCCGTGGAGGCGTTCGTCGGTGGTGGCGCCGAGCCGCTCGACATTGATGTGGTGCGCGCGGCAGTCGCCGAGATGGACTCGCCGGGCCGCCTGGAGGTCGTGCGGCGCAGCCCGACCGTCGTGGTGGATGCCGCGCACAACCCCGCCGGCGCCCAGGTGGTCGCCGCCGCCGTGGCCGAGGCGTTCGCGTTCACCCGGCTCGTGGGTCTGGTCGCGGTGCTCTCCGACAAGGACCCCGAGGGCATCCTCGCCGCGCTCGAGCCGGTGCTCGACGAGGTTGTCATCACCCGCACGACCTCACCCCGCGCCATGGACCCCGACGACCTCGCCGCCGTCGCCGTCGACGTGTTCGGCGACGACCGCGTGCACGTGGTGGGCAACCTGCCGACGGCCCTCGGGTACGCCGTCGACCTCGCCGAGCGCGAGGGCGGCATGGGGGGCGGCGTGCTGGCCACCGGTTCCGTGACGATGGCCGCCGACGTCCGGATCCTGCTGGGCGTGCGGTGAGCGGGACGTCGGCAACCGAGCCTGAGGGCATCCCGCGGCCGCCCCGGTCGTTGCGCCGCACGTTCGCCGCGATGGTGCTCGTCGGCGAGGTGCTCGTGGTCGGGTTCGCGGCACTCGTGGCCCGGGGGGTCTCGGACGTGCCGGGCAGCACCATCGGCGTGGCCGCAGCGGCCGTCGCGGCGCTGTGCCTGCTCGCGGCCGGGACGCTGCGCTCGCCGGTCGGGTACGGGCTGGGCTGGCTGGTGCAGGCGCTGCTCGTCGCGAGCGCGTTCTGGGTGCCACAGATGCTCGTGGTGGGCATCGTGTTCGCCGGGTTGTGGCTGCTGGCGCTCGTCCAGGGCCGGCGGGCCGACGTCGTCACCGCCCAGCGGCAGGCCGCGACCCGTCGTCCGGGCCAGTCCGCGCCGCCCACCGCGACCTGACCGAGCGCGCCAGCCCCTGCCCTGCCCCGCCCCGCCCCGCCGCCGCCTCCAAGCCCCCCTTGCCGAGGCCACGGTCCGCTGGGCGCGGGTTGCACCCCTCGGCAAGCAGCCCAAGGCCTGCTTGACGTGATCAACTGCGGAAGCGGCAGAGGAGGGGCGGTGGGGCGGACGACGGGGCGGCGGAGGTCGGTACGCTGGGCCGGCCCCCCGACGTCCGACCGAAGGTGCCCCATGACCGAGCGCAGTCTCGTCCTCGTCAAGCCGGACGGCGTGCGCCGCGGCCTCACCGGTGAGGTGCTGCGCCGCATCGAGGCCAAGGGCTACACGCTCGTGGCGCTCGAGCGCCGCACCGTCGGGCGCGACCTGCTCGCCTCGCACTACGCCGAGCACGAGGGCAAGCCGTTCTACGAGTCGCTGGTCGAGTTCATGTCCTCCGGGCCGGTGGTGGCCGCGGTGATCGAGGGCGAGCGCTGCATCGAGGGCTTCCGGGCCCTGGCCGGTGCGACCGACCCGACGGCGGCGTTGCCCGGCACGATCCGCGGCGACCTGGGCCGCGACTGGGGGCTGAAGGTGCAGCAGAACCTCGTGCACGGCTCCGACAGCCCCGAGTCGGCCGCCCGCGAGATCGCCCTGTGGTACCCCGACCTGGGCTGACCGGCGTGGGCACGAACCAGGCAGATCGCCCGGCCCCTCCGCTCAGCCGGGCCGCGTACCATGACGCCCGGGACGAGGCCCTCGGCCCGTCGCGCACCACCCCCCGAACCGCCCCCTGAACCGTCCCGCCCAGCGATCCGGAAGTCGTGGTACCCCCTTCATGAGCAGCCTGTCCTTCATCGGTCGCGACATGGCCGTCGACCTCGGCACCGCCAACACGCTCGTCTACGTGCGCGGTCGAGGCATCGTGCTCGACGAGCCCAGCGTCGTCGCCATCGACGAGACCACCGGCCGGCTGGTCGCCGTCGGCCTGGAGGCCAAGCGGATGATCGGCCGCACCCCCGGCTACATCAAGGCGATCCGCCCACTCAAGGACGGCGTGATCAGCGACGCCGACACCACCGAGCGGATGTTGCGGTACTTCATCCACAAGGTGCACAAGCGCTCACGCTTCGCCCGCCCGCGCATCGTCATCTGCGTGCCGAGCGGCATCACCGGGGTCGAGCGGCGCGCTGTCGAGGACGCCGCGAGCCACGCAGGTGCCCGCCGGGTCTACATCATCGAGGAGCCGATGGCCGCCGCGATCGGCGCCGGGCTGCCCATCGAGGAGCCCACCGGCAACATGGTCGTCGACATCGGCGGCGGCACCACCGAGGTGGCGGTGATCAGCCTGGGCGGCATCGTCACCGCCCAGTCGATCCGGGTCGGCGGTGACGAGCTCGACAACGCGATCATCCAGTACGTCAAGAAGGAGTACTCGCTGATGCTCGGCGAGCGTTCGGCCGAGGAGATCAAGATCACCATCGGCTCGGCGTTCCCGCTCAGCGACGAGCCCACCGCCGAGATCCGCGGGCGCGACCTGGTCAGCGGGCTGCCGAAGACCATCACCGTCGGCGCCGAGGAGATCCGCAAGGCCATCGAGGAGCCGGTCAACGCGATCGTCGACGCCGTGAAGTCGACGCTCGACAAGTGCCCGCCCGAGCTGTCCGGCGACATCATGGACCGCGGGATCGTGCTCACCGGCGGTGGCGCCTCGCTCAAGGGCCTCGACGAGCGGCTGCGCCACGAGACGGGCATGCCGATCCACGTGGCCGACGAGCCGCTGATGTCGGTGGCCCTCGGGTCCGGGCGCTGCGTCGAGGACTTCGACGCTCTCCAGCGTGTCCTGGTGCCCGAGCGGCGCATGTGACCCTGGCCGTGCGACGCGCCAGTCACCCTCTCGTGCACCACCCGCTCCTGGACGCGTAGTGCGCCGGAACTCGCGCCGCTCACGCGCCGTCCTGGCTCCCCTCATCGTCCTGACCGTCCTGCTGCTGCTGCTGGACGTCGCCGTCGGCCGTGGCGGCGCCACCGACCGCGTCCGCGGGGTGGCCGCCGCGCTCTTCGGCCCGGCTGAGCGGCTGACCTCCGGCACCGCGCGGGCGCTCGCGGACGCCGCGCACGGCCTGACCGGCAGCAACCGCCGCCAGCTGGACGAGCTGCGCCGCGAGAACGACGCCCTGCGCGTCGCCGACCTCGCGCACGCGGACGACCGCCGGCGGGCCGACGAGCTGGATGCGCTGCTGCACACCGCCGGCCTCGGCCGCTACCGCGTGGTGCCCGCGCGCGTGCTGGCGATGTCGGGACCTCAGGCCACCCGCCGCATGGTCACGCTCGACGCGGGCAGCCGGGACGGCGTGCAGGCCGAGCAGACGGTGCTGTCCGGCAGCGGCCTGGTGGGGCGGGTCGTCCGGGTCGGCCCGACCACCTGCGACGTGCTGCTGCTCACCGACCCGTCCTTCTCGGTCGGGGTGCGGCTGGAGGCGAGCGGGCTGATCGGGGTGGCCACCGGGGCCGGCGACCGGCCGATGAGCCTGCGGCTGCTCGACGCGCAGACCCGCGTGGGCGCCGGCGCCCGGCTGGTCACCCTCGGCAGCGTCGGCGGCTCGCCGTTCGTGCCGGGCGTGCCCGTCGGCCAGGTCAGCGACGTCCGCACCGCGCCTGGCACCCTGTCGCGCACCGGCAGCGTGACGCCGTTCCTCGAGCCGGCCACCGTCGACCTCGTGGGCGTCGTCGTGCAGCCGCCGCGCACCGACCCGCGTGACGCGGTGCTGCCGCCGCGGCCGACGCCCACCCCGGCCACGGGGTCGGCTCGATGAGCCCGGCCCGGGCCGTGCTCGCCGCCGGCCTCGTCGTGCTCGCCCAGGTGCTGGATGTCGTGGTGCTGGCACGCGGGTCGTGGCCCGGCGCGATCCCGGACCTGACCCTGCTCGTCGTCGTGGCGCTGGCACTGCTCGGTGGCCCGGTCAGCGGCGCCGCTGCAGGCCTGGCCGCGGGTCTGGTCGTCGATCTCGTCCCTCCAGGAGCCGGCCCGCTCGGGCTGGGCGCCGTCGCGCTCGGTCTCGCCGGAGCCGTGGCCGGGCGCTGGCACCGGCCTGGGGAGCGCTCGCTGCTGGGGCCGGTCACCGCGGCGGCGGCAGCAGCCCTGGTCGCAGGCGTCGTGCGCGCCGTCGTCGCGCTGCTGGCCGGCGGACAGGGGGCCGGTGACGCCCTCAGCGTGCTCGTCGCGTCCGTGGGCTACGCCGCCGTCGGTGCGGTCGTCGTCGTCCCGGTGGTCATCTGGCTCGACCGGGTGGTCGAGGGTGACCGGCCCGAGGCGGTGCGGCTGTGAGGTCACCCGGTGCCAGCGCCCGGCTGCTCGTGGTCGGGGTCTTCGTGCTGTCGCTGATGGTCACCCTGGTGGCCCGGCTCTACACGGTGCAGGTCGTCGGCGCCGACGGCTACCGCGCCGCGGCGGCCACCAACCGCGAGCGCGAGATCGTCACCCCTGCCGTGCGCGGGCTGGTGCTCGACGACCGCGGGCGCCCGCTGATCTCGAACCGCTCGGCGCTGGTCGTCTCGGTCAGCCGCACGACCCTGCTCGACAGCGACGACCAGGGCCGGGCGCTGGTCACCCGGCTGGCGAAGGTGCTCGGGCTGCCGTTCGAGACGGTCTGGGGACGCACCCAGCTGTGCGGCACGAAGGGTGCCCCGAAGCCGCCGGTGTGCTTCAACGGCGCGCCGTACCAGCCGGTGCCGGTGGCCGAGGACGTCGCGCCGCGGGTCGGGCTGCAGATCATGGAGCGCAGCGAGGACTTCCCCGGCGTGACCGCCGAGCTGCAGGCGGTGCGCACCATCCCGAAGCCGATGGGGGTGAACGCCGCGCACCTGCTCGGCTACCTCGGGCCGGTGACGGACGACGAGCTGAAGGCGAGCTCGCAGGCCGCCCGTGACGGCCGGGCCGAGCTGCAGCGCACCGACCGGGTCGGCCGCGCCGGCCTGGAGAAGCAGTACGACGCCGCGCTGCGCGGCCAGCCCGGCATCACCGACGTCGGCGTCGACATCCGCGGCCGGATCACCGGCGAGCTGTCGAGCACGCCGCCGGTGGCGGGCAACCACCTCGTGACGAGCATCGACGCGAAGGTGCAGGCGGCCGCCGAGCGGGCGCTGGCCCAGGGGATCGAGTCCGCACGCACCCGTCAGGACCCCGGCGGCCGCGGCCGGCTGAAGGCCGACTCCGGCGCTGCGGTCGTGCTCGACGTCCGCACCGGCGCGGTCGTCGCGATGGCCAGCTACCCGACGTACGACCCGAAGATCTGGTTGAACGGCATCACCGACCGCGAGCTGGCCGGGCTGACCGACGAGAAGGCCGGCACGCCGCTGGTCTCGCGGGCGACCCAGGGCCAGTTCCCGCCCGCGTCGACCTTCAAGGTGGTGACGCTGCCCGCCGCCGTCCAGAACGGGTTCGACCTCGGTGGCCGCTACGAGTGCGGCAGCTCCTACCAGGTCGGCGACCGCGCGTTCCACAACTACGAGTCCGCGGCCTACGGGATGATCGACCTGCACAAGGCGATCGTCATCTCGTGCGACACGATCTTCTACCAGTTCGCCTACAAGACCTGGCTGCGGCTGGGCGGCACCAAGGCCAAGAGCGACGCGAACGACCCCTTCGTGCGGATGGCCAAGGCGTTCGGGCTCGGTACGGCGACCGGCATCGACCTGCCGGACGACTCGTCCGGGCGCATCCCCGACCGGGCCTGGAAGCAGAGCTACTGGGAAGCCACCCGGGACTACTACTGCGGCAAGGCGAAGACGGGGTTCCCCGAAGTCGCGCGCACCGACCCGACGCGGGCCCGCTTCCTGACCCAGCTGGCGAAGGAGAACTGCGCGGACGGCAACGTGTTCCGGGCCGGCGACGAGGCGAACTTCGCGATCGGCCAGGGCGATGTGACGACGACGCCGCTGCAGATGGCCCGGGTCTACGCCGCGATCGCGAACGGCGGCACGCTGTGGACGCCGCACGTCGGCAAGGCGGTGGTCTCGCCGTCCGGTGTCGTCGTGCAGCGGATCGCGCCGAAGTCGGCGGGCAAGGTGCCGCTGCGACCCGACGTCCTGAAGTTCCTGCACAGTGCCCTGCGTGGCGTCGTCACCTCCGGCACCGGCGCCGGCGCGTTCGCGGGCTTCCCCGTCGCGGTGTCGGGCAAGACCGGCACCGGCGAGGTCTACGGCAAGCAGTCGACGGCGTGGTTCTCGTCGTACGCACCGACCAGCAAGCCGCAGTACGCGGTGTCCGTGGTGGTCAGCCAGGGCGGCACGGGCGGGACGACGGCCGCGCCGATCGTGCGCGACATCTACGCCGCGATCTTCGGGGTCCGCGGGTCGACGCGAGTGAAGGGCACAGCGGCGTTCCCGGGCGGCCGGCTCCCGAGCGCGCTGCCGACCATCCGACCGGACGGCAGCATCGTCACGCCGGAGGGCGTCGTGGCCGCTACCGAGGGCCTGCCCGACCCCAGGGGACGTCGATGACCACCTGGAGCTTCCTCGACGCCCGGCGTCGCCGCGCCCGCGAGCACGGCAGCGTCTGGGTGCGGCTCGACTGGGGGCTGCTGGTCGCGGCGCTCGGGCTCTCGCTGATCGGCGCCGTGCTGGTGTGGTCGGCGACCCGCCGCAGCCTCGGCGACGCGTTGCTCGTCAAGCACCTGGTCAACGTCGGCCTCGGCATGGTGCTCGGCGGCGGCGTCGCGCTGGTCGACTACCGGGGCCTGCGCGCCTACTCGCCCGTGCTCTACGTGCTCTCGATCCTGGGTCTGCTGGCCGTGCTGACCCCGCTCGGTTCGACCATCAACGGCTCGCACTCGTGGATCGTGCTGCCCGCCGGGTTCTCGGTGCAGCCGTCGGAGTTCGCGAAGGTCGCGCTCGTCGTCGCGCTCGCCCTGCTGCTGTCGGAGAAGCGCGACACCGACGAGACGCCGCGGCACCTGGACGTCGTGCTGGCGCTCGTGGTCGCCGCGGTACCCATGGCGCTCGTCATGCTGCAGCCGGACCTCGGCTCGATGCTCGTGCTGGCAGCGCTGTTGGTCGGGGTGGTGACGGTGAGCGGCGCGCCGGCGCGGTGGGTCGTGGGGCTGCTACTGGTCGGTGGTCTGGGGGTGGGCATCGGGTTGTCCACCAACGTCCTCGACACGTACCAGAAGGACCGGCTGACGGCCTTCGCCGACCCGAGCGCCGACCCGCGGGGGATCGGCTACCAGACCCGGCAGGTGCGGATCGCGATCGGCTCCGGCGGCGTCGACGGCCAGGGGCTGCTGAACGGCGCGCAGACCCAGGGCGGCTTCGTGCCCTACCAGCAGACCGACTTCGTGTTCTCAGTTGCGGGGGAGGAGCTCGGCTTCATCGGGGCGGCGGGAATCCTTGTGCTGCAGGGGTTCGTGCTGCTCCGGGGGATCCTGGTAGCGCGCCGCGCAGAAGAGATGTTCGGGCGGCTGGTCGCCATCGGGGTGGTCTGCTGGTTCACGTTCCAGGTCTTCGAGAACGTCGGGATGAACCTCGGGATCATGCCGGTCACCGGGCTGCCGCTGCCGTTCGTCTCGTATGGCGGGTCGTCGATGTTCGCGTCGTGGCTGGCGATCGGGCTGCTGCAGAACGTGCGGCTCGGGATGAGCGCGCGACAGGCCTGACCTGCCCCGATTCGGTGCCGGCGGCCCTCGTAGGGCACACTAGAGGTGCGGCAGTGGTGGGACTCCCACCTCGCCGCGGTCGAGTGCAGCGCCTTCACGGCGCGAGGAACGCCGCGAGAGCTCGCGGGCTGCCCACTGCATCAGCGGCCGCCCACGAACACTTCTCGAGAGGCTGTACCCCCTTGTCGAACGCTGCCACCACCCCTGCCATGACGGCGCCCGCAGGCCCCGCCGAGGGCCTGTCCTTCGCCGATCTCGGCGTGCCCACCCCGCTCGTGCGCTCGCTCGCCACCCGCGGCATCACCAGCCCGTTCCCGATCCAGTCCGCCACCCTGCCGGACTCGCTGCTCGGCCGCGACGTGCTCGGCCGCGGCCGCACCGGCAGTGGCAAGACCGTCGCCTTCGCGTTGCCGACCGTTTCGGCGCTCGCCGCGAGCGGCAAGCCGCGCCGGGCCAACCGGCCGCGCGCCCTGGTGCTGCTGCCCACGCGCGAGCTCGCCAACCAGGTGGCCGACACGCTGCGCCCGCTCGCGCAGGCCATGAACCTCAACGTCACCACCGTCTTCGGCGGGGTCGGCCAGAACCCGCAGGTGAGCGCGCTGCGCGCCGGCGTCGACATCCTCGTCGCCTGCCCCGGCCGGCTCGAGGACCTGATCGGCCAGGGCCACGTCTACCTGGACGCCATCGAGGTGACCGTCCTCGACGAGGCCGACCACATGGCCGACCTCGGCTTCCTCCCGGGCGTCAAGCGGCTGCTCGACCGCACCCCCCGCGGCACGCAGCGGCTGCTGTTCTCGGCCACCCTCGACAACGGCGTCGACGTCATCGTCAAGCGCTACCTCAGCAAGCCGGTCACGCACTCGGTCGAGCCGGCCAAGGCCGACACCGCGACCATGGAGCACCACGTCTTCGCCATCGACAAGGCGGACAAGCCCGCGGTCATCCGTGAGCTCGCGGGCGGTCAGGGCCGCAGCCTGCTGTTCATGCGCACCAAGCACACGGCCAAGAAGCTCGCCCGCCAGCTCACCGCGTCGGGCATCCCGGCCGTCGACCTGCACGGCAACCTGTCGCAGAACGCACGGGAGCGGAACCTCGCCGCCTTCGGCGACGGCAGCGTGCGCGTGCTGGTCGCCACCGACATCGCGGCCCGTGGCATCCACGTCGACGACATCAACCTCGTCGTCCACGTCGACCCGCCGGCCGAGCACAAGGCCTACACCCACCGTTCGGGCCGCACCGCCCGCGCCGGTGCTGCCGGCGTCGTCGTCACGCTGATGACCCCCGACCAGCGCGGCGACGTGCGCACCCTCACCCGGCAGGCCGGCATCCAGCCGCGCCAGGCGGACGTCGCCCCCGGCCACGCCGTGCTGCGCGACCTCGTCGGGCCGGCTGCCCCGCACGTCGAGCCCGTGGCCGCGCCGGCCGTCGCCGGTCCGCCCGCGCGCTCGAAGTCGGTGCAGCGCAACGGCGCTCCGCGCTCCTCGCGTCCCGGTCAGGGTCGTCGCGGCGGCTCGGGCAGCGGTCGCGGCCAGGCCGCGACGCACAACAACCAGAGCGGTGGGCCCGCGACGCACAACAACCAGGGTGGCCAGGGTGCAGCCGGCGGTGGCGCACGCCGGCGCCGCCCCAGCGCCCGCTGACCCTGGCGTCTAGCGCTCACTGACCCGGGCGTCCAGCGCCCGTTGGCCCTGGATTTGCCCGGGTGGTGAGCGGATCATGGAGACGTGATCCACCCCGCGAGCAGTCACGCCGAGCGAGCCGCGGTCGCGCAAGCGGCCTGGTTGCGCCTGCCGCACGGCGGTCGGGACGGCGTCCGGCTGCGCGTGCACTGCGCGCGCAGCCACCACGTCGCGGCGGTCTACGAGACCGATGCCGGGCTCGTGTACCTCGCGCCGGTGCGCCCCCGCTCGCACGGCTCGGGAGACCTGCCCGACCAGCCGCACGGTGACCAGGCACCGCACCACTGGCTCGACCTGCTCGACCCCGCTGCTCAGCCGACTGCGGACGACGCGCTGCCTGCCTGGTGCGACTGCGGGCATCGGGCGCTGTCCCGGTCGGCTGTGCTCGGGTGGCTCGCGGCAGGCGAGCACCGCGTGGTCGTCGACTGACCGCCGCCGGTCAGGGCGGCTCCCCGACCGTGTCGACGTACCGCCACTGCCCGTCCTCGCGCACGAAGCGGCTGCGTTCGCGGTGCAGCCCTCGTTCGCCACGCCAGCGGTAGCGAGCGGCGAACTCGACCTCGCCTTCGGTGTCGAGGAACCCGCCACCGGTCACGGACAGCACCTCCAGGTGCACCCAGGTGCGCTCGTCGTCCAGGTGCACCGCGGCCGGTCGGGTGTGCGGGTGCCACGTCGACAGCAGGTAGCCGTCGTCCCCGACGGCGAACGCGGAGTACCGCGAGCGCATCAGCTGCTCGGCGCTCGCCGCCTGCGCCGCGCCACGGTGCAGCCGGCCGCAGCAGGCGTCGTACGGGTCGCCCTGGCCGCACGGGCACGCATCGCTCACCCACCCATCCTGACCCTCAGCGGGCCGCGCTCACCAGGTCGCCCTCGGGCACGCCGGACGCCGGCGCGGCGGCCGGGCGTTCGCGGGCCCGCAGGCGGCGGCGTGCCGGAACCTCCACCCAGCGGTGCAGCGCCACCGCGGCACCGGCCAGCACGAGCGTGTAGCCGAGCAGCACCAGCGCGCGCAGCCACCACGCCCGGTCGGCGACGGCCGCCGGGTCGACGAGCCGGTGCAGGGTGACGGTGAGCAGCACGTGAGTCATGTACAGGCTGTACGAGACCTCACCCCAGTAGACGAAGCGGCGGCCGGCCAGCAACCGGCCGAGAGGTCCGTCGTCGAGGGCGATGCACAGCACGAGCAGGCCCAGGGCCGGCGCCAGCCAGTACCCCGTGCGGGTGTCCGGCACGGTCAGCACCACGGCGGTGACCCCTACGACCAACGGCACCGCCAGGTGGCCGAGCCAGCGCGGTCGTGCCTGGTAGACCCGCAGCAGCAGCAGCCCGGCGAGGAACTCGGTGGCCAGTCGCAGCATGCCCGCGTGTGGCACGTTGCCGTTCGGCAGTGCCCACAGCGCGAACACGGTCAGCATCACCGCGTAGCCCGCTGCCGCCGTCGCGGTCGCCAGGACGGGGGAGCGCAGCCGGCGCAGCCCCACCAGCAGCAGCGGGCAGATCAGGTAGGCCGCCCACTCGGCGCTGATCGACCAAGCCGGCGCGTTGAAGCTCGGCCGGTCCGACCACCACGCGTGCGTCATGGTCAGGTTCTGCAGGTAGGCGCCGACGGTGCGCCGGTGGCCCTCGGCGCTCACCCCGAGGGCGCCGACCAGGGCAGCCTGCAGGAGGTCGAGATGCAGCGTCACCGCGTGCACCGGCCAGACCCGGGCCACCCGGTTGCGCACGAAGCCGCCCGAGCGCCGCCAGCCCCAGTGCGCCAGCGGGTCGGCGTAGGTGTACGCCAGGACGAAGCCGCTGAGCACGAAGAAGATGTCGACGCCGAGGTACCCGGCCGCCATCAGCGGAGCCAGCGGGCGGGTCACCGGCGCGAGCGTCAGCACGTCGTCCCGGTAGTGGAACAGCACCACCCAGACGGCTGCCACGGCGCGCAGGCCGGTGAGGGCGCCGATGTGCTGGCGCGGCGCGGGGCCGTCGTTCATGTGTCTCCCCGTGCGCGACCCCCACAAATCTGGACCAATCGACCGTATCGCTACCTCGCCCCGCTCGCCCCCCGACGGCCGGTCCCCTACGGCGTCCCGCGTTATCCTGGGCTGTCCTCGCGCACGCCCCGGGGGACAAGCCCCCACCCCCTGGAAGGTTCGTCGTCATGCCGGTCGAGTCCGTGTTCCCCGCACTCGAGCCCCTGCTCGCGCGGGTGAACAAGCCGATCCAGTACGTCGGGGGTGAGCTGAACTCCACCGTCAAGGAGTGGGACGACGTCGCCGTCCGCTGGGCGCTGATGTACCCGGACGCCTACGAGGTGGGCGTGCCGAACCAAGGCACGATGATCTTGTACGAGGTGCTGAACGAGCGGGCCGACGCGCTGGCCGAGCGCACGTATGCCGTCTGGCCCGACCTCGAGCAGCTGATGCGCGAGCACGGCGTGCCGCAGTTCACCGTCGACGCGCACCGGCCGGTGGGCGCGTTCGACGTCCTCGGCCTGTCGTTCTCCACCGAGCTCGGCTACACCAACATGCTGACGGCCCTCGACCTCGCTGGCATCCCGCTGCACGCCGCCGACCGCGGCGACGAGCACCCGATCGTCCTGGCCGGTGGCCACGCGGCGTTCAACCCCGAGCCGATCGCCGACTTCCTCGACGCCGCGGTGGTCGGCGACGGCGAGGAGGCGGTGCTGATGATCACGGACGTGATCCGCGACTTCCGCGCCGAGGGCAGCCCGGGCGGTCGCGAGGAGCTGCTGCTCCGCTTGGCGCGCACCGGTGGCGTCTACGTGCCGGCGTTCTACGACGTCGACTACCTGCCGGACGGCCGGATCAAGCGGGTCGCGCCGAACCGTCCCGGCGTGCCGTGGCGGGTCAGCAAGCACACCGTCATGGACCTGGACGAGTGGCCCTACCCGAAGCAGCCGCTGGTGCCGCTCGCCGAGAGCGTGCACGAGCGGATGAGCGTCGAGATCTTCCGCGGCTGCACCCGCGGCTGTCGCTTCTGCCAGGCCGGCATGATCACCCGGCCGGTGCGCGAGCGCAGCCTGCAGGGCGTCGGCGAGATGGTCGAGAAGGGCCTGGCCGCAACGGGTTTCGAGGAAGTCGGGCTGCTCTCGTTGTCGAGCGCCGACCACTCCGAGATCGCCGAGATGACCAAGGGGCTGGCCGACCGCTACGAGGGCACCAACACCGGCCTGTCGCTCCCGTCGACCCGCGTCGACGCGTTCAACATCGACCTCGCCAACGAGCTCTCGCGCGGTGGCCGTCGTTCCGGCCTGACCTTCGCCCCGGAGGGCGGCAGCGAGCGGCTGCGCAAGGTCATCAACAAGATGGTCAGCGAGGACGACCTGATCCGCACCGTGGCCGCGGCGTACGCGAACGGCTGGCGTCAGGTGAAGCTCTACTTCATGTGCGGGCTGCCCACCGAGACCGACGAGGACGTGCTGCAGATCGCCGACATGGCCGCCAAGGTGATCGCCACCGGCCGCCAGGCGAGCGGGCAGAACGACATCCGCTGCACGGTGAGCATCGGCGGGTTCGTGCCCAAGCCACACACGCCGTTCCAGTGGGCCGCCCAGCTGGACGCCGAGACCACCGACTCGCGGCTCGGCAAGCTGCGCGACGCCGTCCGGGCGGACAAGAAGTACGGCCGCTCGATCGGCTTCCGCTACCACGACGGCAAGCCCGGCATCGTCGAGGGACTGCTCTCGCGCGGTGACCGCCGGGTCGGTCGGGTCATCGAGCAGGTGTGGCGCGACGGCGGCCGGTTCGACGGGTGGAGCGAGCACTTCTCCTACGACGGCTGGATGCGGGCGGCTGAGGCCGCGCTCGCCGGCGAGCCGGTCGACGTCGACTGGTACACGACGCGAGAGCGCGAGTTCAGCGAGGTGCTGCCCTGGGACCACCTGGACTCCGGGCTCGACAAGGACTGGCTCTGGGAGGACTGGCAGGACGCCCTGTCGGAGGTCGAGGTCGAGGACTGCCGCTGGACGCCGTGCTTCGACTGCGGCGTCTGCCCGCAGCTCGGCACCGAGATCCAGACCGGACCGACCGGCCGGCAGCTGCTGCCGCTGAGCGTCAATGGGCCCAGCCGTGGCGACCTGGTCGCCAGCGCGCCCACCGCGGACAGCTAGGCCGTGGCACGCACCCCCGACGGTCCGCCCCCGCCGCCCGTCGTCCAGAAGCTGCGCCTGCGCTACGCCAAGCGCGGCCGGCTCCGTTTCAGCAGCCACCGCGACTTCCAGCGCGCCCTCGAGCGGGCGCTGCGCCGGGCCGACGTGCCGATGGCCTACTCGGCCGGGTTCCACCCGCACCCGAAGATCTCGTTCGCGAACGCGGCTCCGACCGGAACGGCCAGCGAGGCGGAGTACGTCGAGCTGTCGCTGGCGCAGCGATGCGATCCCGAGGCCGTCCGGGTGGCCCTGGACTCCTCGCTGCCCAGCGGGCTGGACGTCGTCCAGGTCGTCGAGGCCGCGCCGGGGGCCCTCGCGGACCGGCTCGAGGCCAGTGACTGGCAGGTCGTGCTCCCAGGTCTGGACCGGGTGGCGGTCGAGGCCGCCGTCGAGGCGTTCCTGGCCCTCGAGCAGGTCGACGTCGAGCGGCTGACGAAGAACGGACCGCGCACGCTGGACGCCCGCGGACCGGTCGTGTCGCTGCGTGTCGAGGACGAGGACGGCGAGCCGGCGCTGCGGCTCGTCGTGCGGCACGTCATCCCGACGGTGCGACCCACCGAGGTGCTCGCGGGGCTGACGGCCGTCGCCGGCCTGGTGGTCGGCGACGCACCGCGGGCGACCCGGCTGTGCCAGGGTCCGCTGCGCGACGGGCTCATCACCGACCCGCTGGCCTGAGCACGGCGGACGGCGGCCGGCGTGCTGGCCGAGGTACGCCGCCGGGCGTCCACGGCGTGGCGCGAGCGGGGCGAATCGGGGCAGGTGTGCGATACTGCGAACGGTCGAGCCGCACTCCACACCTGCGGATCGCCCCGATGACGTACGTGCCGCGCTCTGCGCGCGGCGGCCGATCCGGCGTGGCCTTCACCTCCCAGGTGACCAGGCACCATGCCAGGGAGCTGTCGCCCGCATCGCGGTAGCGGTGCCGGATTGACGGTGCCGACCGTGCGCCGTCGACGTCCGGTGGCCCACGCGCCCCCCGCGCGACACCGCCGGACGCAACGACACGACTTCCGTCGTGACCGCAACCGCGGCCCGACGACGCGACCGCCCCGCGCGGCGCCGGAACGGTGTGGACGGCGCCCGGGGCCGACGGGAGCACCCCGATGAGCGACACCACCCCCGAGCAGACCACGGATACCAGCACGGACACCAGCACGGACGCCGGTCACGGCGCCGAGCAGGGCAGCGAGACGCCGGCCCCGGCGAAGAAGGCCGCCCGCAAGCGCGCCCCGCGCAAGAAGGCGACGGCAGCGGCGCAGGCACCGGCCGCAGCAGAGGCCGCGGGCACGGAGCCGACCGGCGCCGACGCCCCGGCCGAGGCCCCCGCTGACCCCGCTGAGCAGTCCGCCACCGACGAGCCGGCCGCGCCGGCGAAGAAGGCCGCGCGCAAGCGCGCCCCCCGCGCCAAGAAGGCCGCGGCGGCCCAGCCCGCTGACAGCGCTGCCGAGGCTCCCATCGCTGTGCGGGACGACGAGGCAGAGGTCGACGAGACCGAGCTGGACGAGACCGCGCAGGCGGCGGCAGCTGAGCAGGCTGAGCAGGCCGGGCAGTCCGCGCAGCCGGCAGCCGCCTTCGGTGGGCTGCTCTTCCAGGCGCCCGACCCGGCGGCCGCACCGCCAGCCCGCCGTCGACGCCGCGCCGAGGCCCCCGCCGGCCCGCCCGTCTCGCACGACGACCAGGCCGCGGAGGCGACCGCCGCGGCGGACGACGCCGCCGGCCAGGCGCAGCAGACCTCCGACGACGCCGCGCAGAGCGGCGAGCAGGACGCCGATCAGGGCGACGACAGCGGTGAGGGCGGCGGCCGCAAGCGCCGCCGTCGCGGTGGCCGTGGCCGCCGTGGCCGCGCCGACGACACCGAGGGCTCGCCGGGTTCGACCGACTCCGCGGACGGCTCCGCCGACAGCCCGGACGATGCCGAGTCCGACGACACCAGCGGTGGCGGTCGTGGCTCAGGCCGCGGCTCCGGCCGGGGTTCGGGCCGCGCCAAGAAGGCCGCGGCTGCCGAGGCCGCCCAGGACGACGAGCAGGACGACTCCGGTCCCGACGCCTCGACCGGCTCCGACGACGACGAGGGGTCGGCGTCCAGCCGTCGTCGCCGTCGTCGTCGCCGTCGCGCCGGCTCGGGTGACGACTCCGGCACGGACGACCCGCCCGGCACCGTCACGCGGGTTCGCCAGCCGCGCAAGGCGGACGACGAGGTCGCCTCGGTGCGCGGCTCGACCCGGCTCGAGGCGAAGAAGCAGCGTCGCCGCGACGGCCGCGAGGCCGGCCGCCGCAAGCCGATCATCACCGAGTCCGAGTTCCTGGCCCGGCGGGAGAGCGTCGAGCGCACCATGATCGTGCGCGAGCGCGAGGGCCGCACCCAGATCGCGGTGCTCGAGGACGACGTCCTGGTCGAGCACTACGTGGCCAACGAGACCAACGCCTCGATGATCGGCAACGTCTACCTCGGCCGCGTGCAGAACGTCCTGCCGAGCATGGAGGCCGCGTTCATCGACATCGGCAAGGGGCGCAACGCCGTCCTGTACGCCGGTGAGGTCAACTGGGACGCCGCCGGCCTGGACGGGCAGCCGCGCCGGATCGAGGTCGCTCTGAAGTCCGGCGACCAGGTGCTCGTGCAGGTCACCAAGGACCCGATGGGGCACAAGGGCGCCCGGCTCACGAGCCAGATCTCGCTGCCCGGCCGCTACCTGGTCTATGTCCCCAACGGTTCGATGACCGGGATCTCGCGCAAGCTGCCCGACACCGAGCGCACCCGGTTGAAGAAGATCCTCAAGGCCGTCGTGCCCGAGCAGGCGGGCGTGATCGTGCGCACCGCCGCCGAGGGCGCGAGCGAGGAGGAGCTGCAGCGCGACGTCGAGCGGCTGACCGCTCAGTGGACCGAGATCGAGAAGAAGTCGACCTCCTCGGCCGGCGGCTCCGCGCCGAAGCTGCTGCACGGCGAGCCCGACCTCACCGTCCGGGTGATCCGCGACGTGTTCAACGAGGACTTCGCCAAGCTGATCGTCAGCGGGCGCTCGGCCTGGGACGTCGTCCAGCCGTACGTGACGTCGGTGGCCGCCGACCTGTCCGACCGGATCTCGCGCTGGACGTCGGAGGACGACGTCTTCGCGGCGCACCGGGTCGACGAGCAGCTGGCCAAGGCGATGGACCGCAAGGTCTGGCTGCCCAGCGGCGGTTCGCTCGTGATCGACCGCACCGAGGCGATGACCGTCGTCGACGTCAACACCGGCAAGTTCACCGGCTCCGGGGGCAACCTCGAGGAGACCGTGACGCGCAACAACCTCGAGGCCGCCGAAGAGCTCGTCCGCCAGCTGAGGCTGCGCGACATCGGCGGCATCATCGTCGTCGACTTCATCGACATGGTGCTCGAGGGCAACCGCGACCTCGTGTTGCGGCGCCTGCTGGAGTGCCTGGGCCGCGACCGCACCAAGCACCAGGTCGCCGAGGTCACCTCGTTGGGCCTGGTGCAGATGACCCGCAAGCGGGTCGGCCAGGGCCTGCTCGAGGTGTTCAGCGAGCAGTGCGAGCACTGCAACGGCCGCGGCATCCTGCTGCACGCGGAGCCCGTGCAGTCCAAGAACGGCAGCGGGGGCAGCGGCGGCAGCGGTAGCGGCAGCAGCGGCGGTAGTGGCAGCAGCGGCGGCATGGCGGCAACGGGGGCGGGTCGGCCAAAGGAGACGCCGGCAGCGGTCGGTCCCGTGGCGGACGGGGCCGTGGCAAGGGTGCGAGCGCGGCTGAGGGCGACGTGGCTCCGGTTACGCAGGCCCCGCCGCGCCAGCCCATCCCGGCTGGCCTGGTGGCGTCGCTGACCCACCACCACGACCACCCGGACGGCGACCACCCGGACACCGCTGGCGCGCCCGACGGGCAGCACGACGGGCAGCACGACGGGCAGCACGACGGGCAGCCGCAGGGCGAGCCGGTGGGCGACCCTGCCCCGGGTACCCAGGAAGCCGCGGTCGCCGAGCAGGCCGCGGTCGCCGCTCAGCAGCCCGATGCAGATGTCCCGCCGGCCCAGCAGGCCGTCGAGCCCGAGCCGGCCCCCGAGCCGGCTGGGGCCGAGGTCCCGTCCGTCGAGGAGCCCGCGGTCAAGCAGCCCCGGCGTCGCCGGCGCGCCTCCGCGCCTGCGGGCCCCCCCACCTCGACGTCCTGACCGCGCCGATCCGGATTCCTGCGGACCCAGCGGGGCCGCGACCGCCCGTCTCCGGGTTTCTGCGGGTGGAACCTGGCCGGACGTGGAGCGCTGCTCAGCCGGGGTCGGCGGGGTCGGGCTGGTCCTTCGTGAGGTGCAGCAGCCAGTCCTTGTCGGTGCGGATCAGGGCGTAGCGGCGGGCCGACGTCCGGCCGTGCAGCTCGAAGACGAACCGGCGCTCGGTGCGGTCGAGCTCGTGCCACCATCCGGTGTCGGCCACCGACTTGTCGGCATCGGTGTACGTCAGGTGGTCGAGGTCGTGATCGGCGACCTCGACGGCGAGCCGGTTGCGGGACGGCGAGTCGGGCAGCCCGCGGGGGAGCGCCCACGAGCGCAGCACCCCGCCTTCCTCCAGCCGGAGGTCGAAGTGGTGCTGCGGCCGCCGGTGCTCGTGCAGCACGAAGGCCGGCCGGTCGCCGTCGTCGGGCATCGCCACCTGCTCAGCTGAACCCGGCGATGGCGTGCGGCTGGTACGGCGCCGCCAGCCGGGTGAGCTCGGCCTCGCTCAGCTCGAGGTCGACGGCCGCGACCGCGTCGTCGAGGTGCCGCGCCTTGGTCGCCCCGACGATCGGCGCCGTGACCCCGGGCTGGGCCAGCAGCCAGGCCAGCGCGACCTGGGCCTGCGGGACGCCGCGCTCGGCCGCCACCGCGGCCACCTCGTCGACGACCGCGCGGTCCTGCTCGCCGTACAGCGTCTTGCCGAACTCGTCGGTGCGGCTGCGGCCGGTGACGGTGTCCCACGGGCGGGCCAGCAGGCCGCGCGCCAGCGGGCTCCACGGGATGACGCCGACGCCCTGGTGCCGGCACAACGGCAGCATCTCGCGCTCCTCCTCGCGATAGACGAGGTTGTAGTGCGGCTGCATCGACGAGAAGCGGGTCCAGCCGTTGCGCTCGGCCACGTGCTGGGCGGTCGCGAACTGCCAGGCGTGCATCGACGAGGCCCCCAGGTAGCGCGCCTTGCCCGCCTGGACGACGTCGTGCAGGGCCTGCATCGTCTCCTCGATCGGGGTGCCGGGATCCCAGCGGTGGATCTGGTAGAGGTCGACGTAGTCCGTGCCGAGCCGGCGCAGGCTGTGGTCGATCTCGGTGAGGATGGCCTTGCGCGACAGGCCGGCGCCGTTCGGCCCGGACCGCATCCGGCCATGCACCTTGGTGGCGATCACGAGGTCGTCGCGGTCGGCCATCTCGGCCAGGGCGCGGCCGACGATCCGCTCGCTGGTGCCGGCCGAGTAGACGTTGGCGGTGTCGAAGAAGGTCACGCCGGCGTCCAGGGCCTGCCGGATGAACGGGCGGGAGGCCTCCTCGTCCAGGGTCCACTCGTGGGTGCCTGCGGCCGGGTCCCCGTAGCTCATGCAGCCCAGCGCGATGCGCGAGACCTGCAGGCCGGTGCTGCCGAGCGGTACGTACTGCACGTCGTGCTCCCTCCCGGCGCGAGCCTCGCGCCGACCTGTGCGATGCTGCCACCGGCCGTTGCGGACGGCGCGGCGGCACCGGTTTGACCCGCCCCCGTGCGCCTGCGGTATCCTGAGTGGTCGGTGCGCTTCGTGCGCGCCTCCCCGAGTGCGTGCCAGCGGTCAACCGTCGCCGGTGAGTCGTGCCCGGTCCTCCCGAACGACGAGAGAAGTGAGCTTCACGTGTACGCGATCGTCCGCGCTGGCGGCCGTCAGGAGAAGGTGTCCGTCGGCGACATCCTGGTCATCGACAAGGTCGAGGGCAAGGCTGGTGACACCCTCCAGCTCGCCCCGCTGCTCCTGGTCGACGGCGAGACCGTGACGAGCGATGCCAAGAAGCTCGCGAAGGTCAAGGTCACGGCTGAGCTCGTCTCCCCGGAGAAGGGCCCGAAGATCACGATCATGAAGTTCAAGAACAAGACCGGTTACCGCAAGCGTCAGGGTCACCGTCAGCACCTCACCCGCGTGAAGGTCACCGGCATCGAGGCCTGAGCCTCGGCTCGCCCCGCTCACACACAAGGCAGGCACTCTCATGGCACACAAGAAGGGCGCGTCCTCGACGCGCAACGGTCGCGACTCGAACTCCCAGCGCCTCGGCGTCAAGCGGTTCGGCGGCCAGGTCGTCGGCGCCGGCGAGATCATCGTGCGCCAGCGCGGCACCCACTTCCACCCCGGTGACGGGGTCGGCCGGGGCGGCGACGACACGCTGTTCGCGCTGGTCAAGGGTGCGGTGACGTTCGGCACCAAGCGTGGTCGCCGCACCGTCAGCGTGCTGCCGCCGGCCTGATCGGCCCGCACGCAACAAGCTCTCGCGAGGGGGTGGGCCGATGACGGCCCACCCCCTCGCGCCGTGTCCACCCCCGTCCCGGAGGCACCGATGACGACGTTCGTCGACAAGGTCGTGCTGCACGTCGCCGCCGGCGACGGAGGGCACGGCTGCGCCTCCGTGCACCGCGAGAAGTTCAAGCCGCTCGGCGGCCCGGACGGCGGCAACGGCGGGCGCGGCGGCGACGTCGTCCTGGTGGTCGACCCCAACACCACCACGCTGCTCGACTACCACCGCAGCCCGCACCGCCGGGCCACCAGCGGCAAGCCGGGCATGGGCTCGCACCGCAACGGCGCGGACGGCCAGGACGTCGAGCTCGCCGTGCCCGAGGGCACCGTGGTCAAGGACGCGGACGGCGAGGTGCTGGCCGACCTGGTCGGCGCCGGCACCCGGCTCGTCATCGCCCGCGGCGGACGCGGTGGCCTCGGCAACGCCGCGCTGTCGTCGGCGCGCCGCAAGGCCCCTGGCTTCGCGCTGCTGGGCGAGCCCGGCGACGGTGGCGACGTCCACCTCGAGCTCAAGTCGCTGGCGGACGTCGCGCTGGTCGGCTTCCCGAGCGCCGGCAAGTCCAGCCTGGTCGCCGCGATGTCCGCGGCCCGGCCCAAGATCGCCGACTACCCGTTCACCACGCTGGTGCCCAACCTCGGCGTCGTCCAGGCGGGTGAGGAGCGGTTCACCATGGCCGACGTGCCCGGGCTGATCCCCGGCGCGAGCGAGGGCAAGGGCCTCGGCCTGGAGTTCCTCCGGCACGTCGAGCGGTGCTCGGTGCTGGTGCACGTCATCGACTGCGCGACGCTCGAGCCGGGCCGCGACCCGCTCAGCGACCTCGAGGCGATCGAGGCCGAGCTGGCCGCTTACACCGTCGACGAGACGCTCGGCGGGCGCCCGCTGACCGAGCGCCCGCGGATCGTCGTCCTCAACAAGGCGGACGTGCCCGAGGCTGTCGAGCTGGCCGACCTGGTGCGTCCGGACCTGGAGGCGCGCGGCCTGATCGTGCACGTGGTCAGCGCCGCGAGCCACCAGGGGCTGCGCGAGCTGGGGTTCACCCTCGCCCGGCTGGTCGCCGAGGCGCGGGCCGCCCTGGCCGTCGACATCGCCCCGCGGGTGGTGCTGCGGCCCAAGGCGGTCGACGACACCGGCTTCACGGTCAAGGCCGAGAAGACCGCCGACGGCGTGCTGTTCCGCATCCTCGGCGAGCGGCCGCAGCGCTGGGTGCGTCAGACCGACTTCAACAACGAGGAGGCCGTCGGCTACCTCGCCGACCGCCTCGCCCGGCTCGGGGTCGAGGAGCAGCTCTTCAAGGCCGGCGCGACGCCGGGCGCTGAGGTGCTCATCGGCCCGGGCGACGATGCGGTGCTGTTCGACTGGGAGCCGACGATGAGCGCCGGCGCCGAGCTGCTGGCCGGGCCGCGCGGCACCGACCTGCGGGTGGTGGGCGACGACGTCCGGCCCACCCGGGCGGCCAAGCGCGACGAGCTCGACCAGCGACGTACCGCCCGCGCCACCGGCCGCGAGCACCTGGACGCCGAGCGCAGGTCCGGCCAGTGGACCGAACCGGACGTCGATGAGTAGGACGCCGACGCTGACCGGACGCGAGCACCTGGCTACGGCCGCTCGGGTCGTGGTCAAGATCGGCTCCAGCTCGCTGACCAGGCCGGACGGCGGCCTGGACGACGAGCGGGTGGTCTCGCTCGCCGCGGCGCTCGCCGCCCGGCGCGCGTCCGGCTGCGAGCTGGTGCTGGTGTCGTCCGGTGCGATCGCCGCCGGGCTCGAGCCACTGGGGCTGGCCCGCCGCCCTCGCGACCTGGCCACCCAGCAGGCGGCCGCGAGCGTGGGGCAGGGCCTGCTCGTCGCCCGGTACACCGCGGCGTTCGCCGAGCACGGCCTGGGCGTCGGGCAGGTGCTGCTCACTGCCGAGGACGTCATCCGGCGCACCCACTACGCCAACGCACGGCGCACGCTCTACCGGCTGCTTCAGCTGGGGGTCGTGCCGGTGGTCAACGAGAACGACACGGTGGCCACCGACGAGATCCGGTTCGGCGACAACGACCGGCTCGCCGCGCTCGTGGCCCACCTGGTGCACGCGGACGCCCTGGTGATGCTCACCGACGTCGACGCGCTGTACGACCGCGCGCCGTCGCGTCCGGGGGCCCGGCGGATCGACGTCGTGACCGGGCCGGACGACCTGGTCGGCGTCTCGCTCGGCTCTCCCGGCAGCCGGGTCGGCACCGGCGGCATGATCACGAAGGTGGAGGCCGCAGGGATCGCCACCACGGCCGGCATTGGGACGCTGCTCACCAGTGCCGGCCAGGTGTCGGCGGCGCTCGCCGGGCAGGACGTCGGCACCTGGTTCGCGCCCACCGGCTCGCGGCGGGCCAGCCGGCTGCTGTGGCTCGCGCACGCCACCCGCCCGCGCGGCCGGCTGACCCTGGACGACGGGGCGGTCGCCGCCGTGGTGGATCGGCGCATGTCCCTGCTCCCGGCGGGGGTGAACGCCGTCGCCGGAGAGTTCGCTGCCGGAGATCCGGTCGACCTGTGTGACGAAAAGGGTGACGCGGTGGCGCGCGGGCTGGTGAACTATGCATCAACGGAGTTGCCAGGCCTGCTCGGGCGCTCCACGCGCGAGCTGGCCCGTGAGCTGGGTCCCGCGTACGAGCGCGAGGTCGTCCACCGGGACGACATGGTGATGCTGCGGTGAATGACGGCCTGGGAGGCTCGGGTGGTGAGAGGCGTCGAAGCGGTGCCGCAGGAGAACCTGCCGCTGTGGCACGTGACGCTGACGGTCGCGGGCGAGCCGGTGCCGGGATTCGACCTGCGCGCGGGCCTGGAGCAGCTGGTGCATGAGCGGCCGTTCATGCTCGCCGTCCGGTACAGCGACGAGCGGGCCGAACTGCGGTACTGGGACGAGGCCGAGGACGTCGACGACGCTGCCGCGCTGGCGCTGCGGATCTGGGGCGACCACCGCACCAGCTGCGGACTGCCGCCCTGGCGGGTCGTCGGCATCGAGGTCATCGACCGCGACACGGTGCACGCGCGCGGCACCGACCGCCCGCAGACCCCGCTCATCGTCGCCGGCGTCGCCCCCCTCTGATTCTTCCGACCCGCGCCCCACCCCGCCCGACGCGTGGCGAAGTTGATCACGTTAAGTGGGTGTTGGCACGCATGCCGAGGGTTCCTTCCCTGTGAAAGCAGCCGAAACCCTGCTTGACGTGATCAACATCCGGCGGCTCCGGGGGGAGGGGCGCGCGTAGGGTGGGAGCGTGACGGCAACCATCTCCACGGCGACGGCGACCACGGACGTCGACGGCTCGCGTGAGGTGGTGCTCGCCGCGTGCGCTGCGGCCCGCACCGCCAGCCGCACGATCCGTCCGCTCACCCGCGGGGCCAAGGACGCCGTGCTGCTCGCTGCCGCCGACGCGCTCGTCAGTGCCACGCCGGACGTCGTCGCCGCCAACCGCGCGGACGTCGAGGCGGGCGAGCGCGCGGGCCTGTCCGCCGGGCTGGTCGACCGGCTGCGGCTGGACGCGTCCCGCCTCGCGGCGGTGGCCCAGGCCTTGCGCGACCTCGCCGCGCTGCCCGACCCGGTCGGCGAGGTGGTACGCGGCCAGCGGCTGGCGAACGGCCTGGAGGTGCGCCAGACCCGGGTGCCGATGGGCGTGGTGGCCATGGTCTTCGAAGCGCGGCCCAACGTCACTGTCGACGCCTTCGGGCTGGCCTTCAAGAGCGGCAACGCGGTGGTGCTGCGCGGTGGGTCCGCTGCTGCGCACACCAACCGGGCGCTCGTCGCGGTGCTGCGCGGAGCCCTCGCCGCGGCCAGCCTGCCGCCGGACGCGGTGACCCTGCTCGACAGCGGCGACCGCAGCGAGGTCCAGCACCTGATGACCGCCCGCGGGCTGGTCGACGTCCTGATCCCGCGCGGCGGAGCCGACCTGATCCGCACCGTGGTCGAGGGCTCGACCGTGCCGGTCATCGAGACCGGCGTCGGAAACTGCCACGTCTACGTCGATGCCGCCGCCGACCTCGAGCGCGCGGTGGCGATCACCGTCAACTCCAAGACCCACCGGCCGAGTGTCTGCAACGCGGCCGAGACCCTCCTGGTGCACCGCGACGTCGCGCCAGCCTTCCTGGCTCGCGCCCTGCCGGCGCTCACCGCCGAGGGCGTTCGACTGCACACCGATGCTGCCGCGTCGGCCGCCGCCGTGGCAGCCGGGGTCGACTCCGTCCCCGCCACTGACGAGGACTGGGCGCGCGAGTACCTTGCGCTCGACCTCGCCGTCCGCGTCGTCGACTCGTTGGACGACGCGCTCGACCACATCGGCCGGTGGTCGAGCGGGCACACCGAGGCGATCGTCACGGACGACCTCGCGGCTAGCCGGCGCTTCACCGCGGGCGTCGATGCGGCGGCGGTGATGGTCAACGCCTCCACCCGGTTCACCGACGGCGGGGAGCTCGGCCTCGGCGCCGAGATCGGGATCTCGACGCAGAAGCTGCACGCGCGTGGGCCGATGGGCCTGACCGAGCTGACCACGACCACCTGGGTCGTCACCGGTGAGGGCCACGTCCGCCGCTAACTCACGCGCGACCCGTCGGAAGGGCATGGCGGGTCGGCGTCCAGCAGCCGGCACCGGGGATCTCACAGCACCGTAAAAGTGTTGCGGGGCAACGACTTTGCGATTGCTTGACCAAAGAACTGCACAGACCTGACCGAAGGGCGGGGGACAAAAGCCGCAACTGGGCGAGTTCGCGACAGGGTCTTGTCGCACGGTCCGGGCGGCCCTACGTTGGCGCGCGCAGGCTCAGGTTCGGGACCGTCTCTCACAGTGCTGTGAAGGGTGTCACCATGCGCGTTCGCTCCGCCGGTCAATCCGTCATCCGGTGGGGGGTGGCTGCGAGCGTGCTGTCGTTGTCTGTCACCGGCCTCACGAGCGCTGCCGCTGCGCAGCCGAGTCCGCCGCACGGGCTGTCGCTCGCAGCGGTCCAACCTCAGCAGACCGACACGGTCACCGCGGACAAGGCGCCGAGCAGCGGGCTGGCTGAGACGCCTGCCGAGCTGACCCGGATTTCGAGCGCCAAGAAGATCCCGGTGCTGATCAAGTACGACTACGACGCCCTGGCCAGCTACACCGGGACGGTCCGGGGCTACCCGGCAACAAGCCCGGCCGTGACCGGAAAGTCGCTGCGGGCCAACACCGCTGAGAAGAGCCGCTACGTCGGCTACGTGCGCGGCCGTGAGGCCGCACTGAACGCCCGGCTGACGGCGGCCGTCCCGTCGGCCAAGGTGACGCGGTCGTACCGGGTCGTGTTCGGTGGCGTCGCAGCGACGATCCCTGGCAACACGGTGAAGCAGATTCTCAAGCTCCCCGGAGTGGTCGCCGTGCAGCGGGACGACCTCAAGCAGCCGCTCACCGACTCGAGTCCAGCCTTCATCAACGCCACCTCGGCGTACCGCGAGCTGCGGACGACCCGCAACGCCGGGCAGGGGATCCTGCTGGGCAACATCGACTCCGGCGTCTGGCCGGAGCACCCGCTGTTCGCCGACCAGGGCAACCTGCCGGCGCGTGCCGGCGCTCCGCTTCCGTGCAACTTCGGGGACAACCCGCTCACGCCGGCCAACGACCCGTTCGTCTGCAACAACAAGCTGGTGAGCGGGCAGTCGTTCATGGCGACCTACGACCTCGTCCTCGGCAGGTCGTACCTGTACCCCGGCACGGCGCGTGACGCGGAGGGCCACGGGTCACACACCGCGTCGACGTCGGCCGGCAACGTCGTCAAGGACGTTCAGACGCTCGGCCCCCAGCTGCGGCAGATCAACGGCATCGCGCCCGGCGCCCAGATCGCGGAGTACCGCGTCTGCGGCCCGGGCGGGTGCTTCACCTCGGACACGACGGCCGCGGTCGAGCAAGCGATCCTGGACGGCGTCAAGGTGATCAACTTCTCGATCAGCGGGGGGACCAACCCGCTGACCGACTCGACGGAACTGGCGTTCCTGGATGCCTACAACGCGGGAGTGTTCGTCGCGGCGTCAGCGGGCAACTCCGGCCCTACCGCCAGCACCGCCAACCACCTGGCGCCGTGGGTCACCACCGTGGCGGCGTCCACCCAGACCAGGGAGTTCGCCTCGACGCTGACGCTCACGGCAGACGGCGGCTCGACCTTCACGGTCGACGGCGCGTCGATCACCTCCGGGGCGGGTCCGCTGCCGATTGTGCTCGCGTCGGACGCGCCGTACAGCGACACGATCTGCAACCACCCCGCTCCGGCGGGAACGTTCACCGGAAAGATCGTTGTCTGCCGTCGCGGCACGAACGCCCGCATCGCGAAGGGCTACAACGTCCTGCAGGGTGGCGCGGCCGGGATGATCCTCTACAACCCGACGCAGGCCGACATCGAGACCGACAACCACTGGCTGCCGGCGGTTCACGTGGCCGACGGTACGCAGATGACGGCGTTCATCGGCGCCCACACCGGCATCACCGCGACGTTCACTGCTGGCGCGGCCCGGAACGGTGCGGGCGACGTCATGGCCGCGTTCTCCTCGCGCGGGCCGGCCGGCTCGTTCATCAAGCCCGACATCACCGCGCCAGGCGTGCAGATCGTGGCCGCGATGACGCCGACGCCGGATGACATCACCGGTGGGCCGCCCGGCCAGTACTACCAGGCGATCGCCGGTACCTCGATGTCGTCGCCGCACATCGCCGGCGCGGCCATCCTGGTGGCTGCGGTGCACCCCGACTGGACCCCCGGTCAGATCAAGTCCGCCATGATGACGCAGGCGCGCACGTCGGTGGTCAAGGAGGACCTGACCACTCCGGCCGACGCCTTCGACATGGGCGCGGGGCGGATCGACATCGGCCAGGCCAACGGCGCACCGATCACGATCTCCGACACCGCGGCCAACATGGCGGCGTTGAGCGCAGACCCGTTGCACGCCATCGACCTGAACATCCCCTCGATCAACGCGCCCACGATGCCCGGGCGGGTCACGACGACCCGCACCGTCACCAACGTGTCCGGCAAGACCTTGCGGGTGTCTCCGTCAGCCAAGGTTCCGGCGGACACGGCGATCACGTTCTGGCCGAGGGGGGCGACCATCAAGGCCGGTCGCAGTGCGTCGTTCCGGATCACCATCGAGTCGACGGCGCCCGTCGGCACCCAACAGTTCGCGACCGTGTGGTTCCGGACGAACCGCGGCTCGTCCCACGTCCCGGTGGCGTTCGTGCCGAAGCAGGGCTCGGTGGCACTGACCCAGAGCTGCGACGCGGCATCGGTGCCGGTGCGGGGCACCACCAGCTGCACCGTCAGCGCGACCAACACCTCATTCGACGCCCAGGACGTCACCGTGCGGACGTCGGTGAACCGCAACCTGCGTGTCGTCGGCGGAGCGGGGGGAGCCTCGGTGACCCTGGCTGGTGCGCGGTTGGGCGTGCCCTCAGTCGGCCCGGGAGACACTCCGGGCGGCGGGTACCTCGACTTGAACCTTTTCGGGATCCCGAAGACCGCGATCGGTGACGAGGACATGGTGAACTTCAACGTCCCGACGTTCACGTACAACGGCCAGCCGGCCAACCGGATCGGGGTCGACTCCAACGGGTACGTGGTCGTCGGCGGCGGCACCTCCGCCGACAACGAGTGCTGCAACCTCCCGGCCGGGGCGTCGCCGAACCGGCCGAACAACCTCCTGGCGCCGTTCTGGACCGACCTGAACGGGGCCGGTGCCCCGGGCATCTCGCTCGGGTCCCTGACCGACGGGGTGAACAGCTGGGTGGTGGTGCAGTGGGAGGTGAACGTCTTTGGCACGTCCGACACCCGACGGTTCCAGGTCTGGATCGGTACGGACGGCGTGCAGGACATCTCCTACGGCTACTTTGGAGCGCAAACCGACCCCGGCCAGGCCTTCCTGGTGGGAGCCGAGAACGCGGCCGGTGCTGGGGACGTCTCGGCGGTGCTGCCCACGGGGTCGCTCGTCGTCACGTCCACCGATCCCACCCCCGGTGACAGCGTCAGCTACCAGGTCACGGTGCAGGGGCTCCGTCCCGGGGCCGGCGTCGTGCACAGCGAGATGGACGCTAGCGGCGTGCTGGGCACCACCACGGTGAATACGCCGGTCACGGTGACGCGACCTAGTCGCCCCTGACCGACGCCCGCACGCGACGGACCCCGCCGCACTCCCTGGAGTGCGGCGGGATCCGTTCGTGCGTGGGGAAGATCGCAGCATCCGTGATGTGGCGCTGGGGCCCCCTCGTTCACTAGGGGTGCTGTGGTGTTGCCCCGCGCCAAACGGGAGGGGCGGGGGACTGGCAGGATGGCCGCTCGTGGAAGCGACCGAGGTGCGCAAGCTGGCCGAGCTCGAGGAGGCGCACTGGTGGTACCGCGAGCGCCGCCACCTGCTGGCGCGCGACGTCCGCGGGCTGCGACCCGGCACCGCACTGGACGTCGGCGCGGCCGGCGGCGGCAACACCCGCGTGCTGCACGGCCTGGGTTGGCGCGCCACCGCCCTGGAGTACGGGGCAGAGGGCGCGGGCGTCGCCCGCGAGCGCGGTCTTGCCACGGTGCGGGGCGACGCCACCGCACTGCCCGTGGCCGACGCCACCCTCGACCTGGTCGTCGCCTTCGACGTCCTCGAGCACCTGGACGACGACGTCGCGGCCGTGCGTGAGGTACGCCGGGTGCTGCGTCCGGGCGGCCGGTTCCTGGTGGCGGTGCCCTGCGACCCGCGGTTGTGGTCGGCTCACGACGAGGCGGTCGGCCACGTGCGGCGCTACACCCGCAGCACGCTCACGACGCTGCTCACGGACGGCGGGTTCGAGCTGGGGCCGATGCGGTCCTGGAACGTCCTGCTGCGGCCGGTCGTGGCGCTGCGTCGGCGCAGCAGCAGTGGCAGCGACCTCGACGAGCTGTCGCCGCTGGTGAACCGCGGCCTGCGGGCCGTGATCACCGCCGAGCGCTACCTGCCGGTGCGCTCGCTGCCGGGGGTGTCACTGCTGGTGTCGGCGCGCCGCAGCTGAGCCGGGTCGTCGCAGAGCGAGTCGTAGGCGACGAAGTAGGCCGGGCGGCCCTGCAGCTGGGTGTACATCCGGCCGACGTACTCGCCGAGCATGCCCAGGCAGAGCAGCTGCACCGCTCCGACGGCAGCGACGACGAGGAACGTCGACGTCCAGCCCGGCGTGGTGTGCCCGGTGGCGAACGCGACGAGCGCGTAGCCGAGCAGCACGATCGCGGTCAGGCCGCCGAGCAGGCCGAACCAGGTGGCCAGGCGTAGCGGGGCGATCGAGAACCCGGTGAGGCTGTCGACGCTGAGCCGCAGCATGGTGCCGAACGGGTACTTCGACCGGCCGGCCGCCCGCACCTCGCGGGCGTAGCCGACCGAGGCGCTGGGGAAGCCGAGCGCCGGCACGACCAGGCGCAGCACGCGGTGGTGCTCGGGCAGCACGTTGACCGCGTCGACGGTCGCGCGGCTCATCAGCCGGAAGTCGCCGGCCTGCGCCGGGCCGCTCTGCCCGGCGGCGCGGCCCATCAGCCGGTAGAACACCCCTGCCGTCGTCCGCTTGAACGCCGAGTCGGCGCTGCGGTCGGTGCGCACGCCGTAGACGACGTCGACGCCCTGCGAGCGGGCGACCTGCAGCATGGTCGCGATCGTCTCGGGCGGGTCCTGCAGGTCGGCGTCGATGCTCACGACCCACGCGCCGCGCGCGCCGACCAGCCCCGCCGACAGCGCCGCCTGGTGCCCGCTGTTGGCGCGCAGCCGCACGACGCGCACCTGCGGCCACTCGCGCCGGGTGCGCTCGAGCAGGACGGGGGTCGCGTCGGTGCTGCCGTCGTCGACGACGAGCACCTCGTAGGTCTCGCCGAGTGCGTCGAGCACGGGGCGCAGCCGCTCGGCGAACAGCGGCAGCACCTCGGCCTCGTCGTACACGGGGACGACGACCGACAGCAGGGGCGCGTCGATGACCGGCTCCTTCGCAAGGTGTCCTGGGCTTCTGTCAGACTGTACGCGGACGAGCGCACCGCCGAGCCGCCGCCGGCCGCAGGGTCGGCGCGCACCCTGAGGAGTCACGATGTCGCAGGCCCTGGTCCTGGCTGCCGGTACCGGCGAGCACACCACCCAGCTGCCGATGGCGCCCGAGATGTTCGCCATCATCGCCATCGTCAGCTTCGTCGCCCTGCTCGGTCTGACCTGGACCTTCCGCGGCTCCTCGAACAAGCGCCGCTGAGCCCACGGTGAGCCCCGAAGGCGGGGCCGAGCGGCACCGTCTGGGGATCATGGGCGGCACGTTCGACCCGATCCACCACGGCCACCTCGTGGCGGCCAGCGAGGTCGCGAGCGTCTTCGGGCTGGACGAGGTCGTCTTCGTCCCGACCGGTCAACCCTGGCAGAAGGACCACGTCGAGGTCAGCCCGGCTGAGCAGCGGTATCTCATGACGGTCATCGCGACCGCGTCCAACCCCGGGTTCACGGTCAGCCGGGTCGACGTCGACCGCCCCGGGCTGACGTACACCATCGACACGCTGCGTGACCTGCGGGCCAGCCACCCCGACTCCGACCTGTATTTCATCACTGGGGCCGACGCGCTCGCGCAGATCCTGTCCTGGAAGGACGCCGACGAGCTGTTCGAGCTGGCGCGCTTCGTCGGGGTCACCCGTCCCGGACACGAGCTGAGCGGCGCCGGGCTCCCGGAGGGCCGGGTCAGCCTGCTGGAGGTGCCCGCGATGGCGATCTCGTCGACCGCCTGCCGCGAGCGGGTGCGGGCCGGTCGGCCGGTCTGGTACCTCGTTCCGGACGGTGTCGTGCAGTTCATCGGAAAATACGGGCTCTACCGAACGGGTGAACCTGCCGAGAGATAGGGCGTGGCAGATCTGCTCGTCCCTGACGGCGACACCGACCGGCCCGCGCGAGCGAGCGCGGGCGGCTCCGTCGTCGACCGCGCCGAGTCGCTGCGGGCGGCCCTGAGCGACGACCCCGCGGACGCCGACCGCGCCGACCACGGGGCCGGGGCCGCTGAACCCCCTGACCACGGCATCGCGATCGCGCAGGTGCCCGAGTGGGTCATCGAGCGGGTCGACCAGGTGCTCTACCCGACCCGGATGGCCCGTCGCCGGGCGCTCGAGGCTGCCCGGATCGTGGGCGGCTGGGACCCGGACCCGTCGATCACCGCCCCGGTGCTGAGCCGGTTCGAGGACGAGCTGAAGCGGCTGCTGGACCGGCAGTACGAGCCGACGATCGAGGAGGTGGAGCCTGCGGACGCCCTCGATCCCGCTGACGCCGACGAGACCACCGATGTGGGAACTGCCGGTGCGGAAACCGCCGGTGCGGACCCCACGAGGCCCCACGGCCGGTCGGCTGACCTGCTCCCGCTGAGCTCCGGTGGCCACCGGCGCTGGCGCCGCTGGGTCGCCGTGGCGGCTGCCGCGGCCGTGGTCGCAGCCGGCACCGGGGTGGCCCTCACGCACCGGGCGACCGGCCGCTCGACCGTCGCCGCACCGACCCAGGCCGCTCCCACGCAGCAGGTCGTCGCGTTGGCGCTCGCCCGCGACGGCGAGCTGACCGGTGTCTCTCTGCTGGCCAGCGGGGACGGGTCGCCGCAGCAGGTGCTCGTCCCGAGCCGGCTGTTGCTGGACGTCCCCGGCGCCGGCCGACTGCCCGTCGCCCAGTCCCTCGCGCCCGGCAGCTCGGCGCCCGGCGCGGCGCTGGCCGACGCCCTCGAGATCAAGGTCGCCGGCACCTGGGTGCTCAGCGACGCCGCGCTCGCGGCTCTCGTCGACAGCGTGGGCGGCGTGACCGTCGACGTCGACGTCGACGTTCCACAGGGACCCGAGGTCGGGGCCGCCATCCTCGTGCCGCAAGGCACAGCGGTGCGGCTGAACGGCACGCAGGCCGCCGCCTACGCCCAGCTCCTGGTGGACGACGAGCCGGAAGCCGTGCGGCTGGCCCGGCAGGAGCGGGTCATCACCCAGCTGCTGGCCGCGCTGCCCGCAGACCAGGCGCGACGCCGGGCCTTCATCGTCGGGCTTCCCGGTGCACCGACCGGCACCGTGCTCAACAGCGTCGTCGCGATCACCGGCGCCCTGCGCGACCCGGCTGCGCAGGACGAGCTCGCCTCGACCGTCGTCCCGGTACGCGACATCGACACCGGCGGGGTGGTCACCGCCTACGGCCTCGACAACGAGGCGGCCGCAACGCTCGTGCAGGCTCGCCTGGCAGGTGCGGCGATCGCCGTACCAGCAGGGGGCCGGCTGCGCGTCCTCGTACAGAACGGCGACGGCGCTCCGGGCCTCGGTGACGAAGCGCGCTCGCGGCTGGTGGCCGCCGGCCTGCAGTACGTCGGAGGTGGCAACGTCGACGGGTTCGGCGTCGACGAGTCCGTGGTGCTGCTGCCGGACGGCACCTCGGTCAGCCGGGCCAGGGGACTGGCGGTCACCCGCGCGCTCGGGCTCTCGGAGGCGGCGCTGCGGATCAGCGACAGCAGCCCGACGGTCGCCGACGTCGTCGTGGTGCTCGGCCGGGACTTCCCCCAGGCGTGAGAGGCTAGGGCGGCCCGCGCACCCGCGGTGCCTCGTCGTCCGACCCTCCCGAGGAGCCCTCGTGCCAGCCTCCGAGCGCGCCCACGAGCTCGTCCTCGCCGCCGCACGCGCCGCCGCAGACAAGCTCGCCACCGACGTCGTCGCCATCGACGTGAGCGACCAGCTGGTCATCACGGACGCCTTCGTGCTGGCCTCCGCCCCGAACGACCGGCAGGTGTCCGCCATCGTCGACGCCGTCGAGGACGCGCTGCGCGAGCACGGCGCCAAGCCGCTGCGTCGCGAGGGTGAGCGGGACGGCCGTTGGGTGCTGCTCGACTACGCCGAGGTCGTCGTGCACGTGCAGCACGACGAGGAGCGCACCTACTACGCGCTCGAGCGGCTGTGGAAGGACTGCCCCCTGATCGAGCTGCCCGTCGAGGCACGCGGCCGGACGCGGTCGGCGGAGTGAGCCCGGGCCGGCAGGTGCTGCTGCTGCGGCACGGCCAGACGCAGTGGAACGCCGCCGGCCGTTTCCAGGGCCAGACCGACATCGACCTCGACGCCACCGGTCGGCTGCAGGCAGAGCGGGCGGCCACCGAGCTGGCCCGGCTCGAGCCGGTCGCCATCGTGTCGTCGGACCTGCGGCGCGCCCGCGAGACTGCAGCACCGCTGGCAGCGCTGACCGGACTGAGCGTCACGACCGACGTCCGGCTGCGCGAGGTCTACGCCGGGCAGTGGCAGGGCATGCTGTCCGCCGACATCGACGCCCTCGACCCCGAGCTGCGCGCGGCCTGGCGGGCCGGTGCCGACGTCCGGCCCGGCGGTGACGGCGAGCTCCGCACGGAGGTCGGCAACCGGGTGGCCGAGGCGGTGCACGATCATCTCCGAGCCGCGGCGAACGGCGGCCTGCTCGTCGTCGTCTCGCACGGTGGCTCGATCAGCAACGGCGTCCAGACCCTGCTCGGGGTGCCGCGCGAGCACTGGCCGGTCGTCTCCGGCGTCAACAACTGCCACTGGACGGTGCTCGAGCAGCAGCGCGACGATCGCTGGGTGCTGACCGAGCACAACGCCTTCTCCTTGCCCGAGCCCGTTGTCGGCGACGAGTCCTGACCCTTTCCGCCACTCAGGCCGCTTTGCGCCACCCAGGCCGGTTCGCGGGCCACCAAACCGGCCTGGGTGGCGGAAAGGTCGGGGCGGGAGGGGCCGTTTGGACCGGACGCCGGAGCTCGGGCTAGACTTGCCGAGCCCCTTCGGGGGTGCACGAGGTCTGGGGCTGTGGCGCAGCTGGTAGCGCACTTCCATGGCATGGAAGGGGTCAGGGGTTCGAGTCCCCTCAGCTCCACCGAGACGACGAGCGCACCGACCGCCGGACGGCGGCCCGCACCAAGCGGGCTGCCGTCCGCGGTCGTTCCAGGCCCGCCCGGGGCCGCCGGGCGGGTGAAGCGCGAACCGGCTGCTCCTGGCCGCTCAAGAGCCACGCGCCATGTGACGACACTCGTTGGGTGACTGAACCGCTGACCCGCCCTGAGCACGGCCCGCGCCTGCCCGCGTGGCTGCTCGACGCCTCCGCCGCCACCTTGGCGCTGGCCTCCGGCGTCGCCGTCAGCCTCACTCTCGATCCCGCGTGGAGCGTCGTGGCCGTCGTCGGGTTCGCGCTTGCCGTGCTGGGCTCGGCTCGGCTCGCGCCGCTGGTGTCGGTCGTCTCCATCGGTGTGACGGGCTGGCTCGTGGGGATCGTCCTCGACGTCGCCCAGACGCAGACCTGGCCCGCCGACCAGTACGTCGCGTGGAGCCGCGCTCTCGTGTCGCTCCTGGTCGCCGGCGCGCTCGCAGTCCTGGTGCACGAGCGGCTCAACCGCAGCGAGCGGGACGTCGTCGAAGCGCTGGCCTTCGCCCAGGACGCGACCGTGCACGACCCGCTCACCGGGCTGGCCAACCGCAAGGGCCTGGCCATGCTCGGCGCCCAGATCCTCGAGACGGCCCGCCGCCGCGGCGACGCCGTCTACTGCATGTTCCTCGACGTCGACGGCCTGGCCCGGGTGAACACCGAGCTGGGGCACTCCGCCGGCGACGACGTCCTGCTGACCGTCTCGGAAGCGCTGTCTCGGTCCACCCGCGCCACGGACGCCGTAGCCCGCTGGGGAGACGACGAGTTCGTCGTCGTCGGCCCAGGGACCGGGCTGGCGCCGCTGGAGATGGAACGTCGCGTCCGCGCCCGCTGCCTGGAGAACTCACCCGTCCCGCGCGAGCAGTGGGCAGCCCGGATCAGTGCAGGTGGCGCCGTCCTCGAGCCGTGGGACGACGGCGACGTCGACGCCCTGCTGCGCCAGGCCGACCGCGAGATGCACTTGCGTCGGGCCCTGCGCCGGGAGGCAGCGGCTCCGCCGTACCGCCCGGTGCGGATCGACCAGAGCCCCCGACCTCCCGACTCCCGGCGTCCGGCGGGCTGACCGCCGGTCCACCGGCGCCCGTCCCTCAGCCAGGGCCGGTGGCCTGGGTCGCCCGCAAGATGCAGAACTCGTTTCCTTCCGGATCGGCCAGCACGACCCAGCCTCGACCGTCCGGGGTGCGCCGGTCGTCCAGGACGCCGGCTCCCAGGCGGAGCAGGCGATCCAGCTCCTGATCGCGCGTCAACCCTGGACCTGGCCGCAGGTCGAGGTGCAGGCGGTTCTTGCCGGACTTCGCCTCGGGCACCTCGATGAACAGCAGGGACGGGCCGCCGTCGGCGGGCACGATCATGCACTCCTCGTCGCCGGGCTCGTTGGGGTCGCCCAGCACGTCCCGATAGCCGAGCACGTCCTTCCACCACGCGGAGAGCCGAAACGCATCCCGGCAGTCGATCGTCGTGTGCGAGATGAAGGCGGTCACGACCGCAGTGTTCGGGTCACCGGGGTGGCCCGCAACCGAAAATCACGGCGTTCGGCACCCGGCCCCGGAGCGCGCGCGGCGGCTGGGCTCCGCACCGCTCCCGGCATCCCCACCTCAGGGCACTAGCGTGCGGACGTGACCGGACGGCTGCTGGTGCTCGGCGACTCCCTCACCTTCCACGGCCCGCAGGGGCCGGTGCCGATCACCGACGCGCGGCTCTGGCCGCAGCTCGCCGGGACCGCGCTCGGCCGGGACGTCGACCTGCTGGCTCGACAGGGCTGGACCGCGCGCGACGCCTGGTGGGCGTTGACGAAGGACCCGGTCGCCTGGTCGGTGCTGCTGCCACGCGCCGACGTCCTGGTGCTGGCGGTCGGCGGCATGGATGCCCTTCCCGCGCACCTGCCCACCTACCTGCGGGAGGGCATCGCCTACCTGCGCCCGGCTGAGCTGCGCCGGCGGGTACGGGCGGCCTACCGGCGCACCCAGCCGGCGCTCGTGCGGGCGACGGGCGGCCGGTGGCGGGCCCTGCCGCAGGCGGCGACCGACCACTACCTGTCGCGCGTGGTCGCCGGCGCCCGCTTCTACCGGCCCCACCTGACGGTGGTGGCGCTGACGCCGCCGCCCTGGCGCTCGCCGAGCTACCCGGTGCACCGGACGCACGAGCCGTCCGTGGTCGCGGCCCGTCGCTGGGCGGCCCGGGAGGACGTGCCGCTGGTGGAGCTCGATCCGATCGTGTCACCGGTGCTCGCGGCGGGGGGCGGCAACCCGGACGGCCTGCACTGGGACTGGCCGACCCACACGGCGGTCGCCGAGGCGGTGGTGCGCGCGGTACGACTGGCCGTCGCCGCGGGCCCGGCAGGCTCTGCGCTAACCTGACCGGGTGCGAGCCGTCCTGCTCCTTAGCCGGCCGCGCTGACCTCGAGAACGGGTGCGTCCCCGCCGGGCTCCGCACGATCCCGCGTCAGCGCGGCAGACCCCTCCTGCGCAGATCACCTCTTCTGCCAAGGGGTCTTTGCGTGTCCCGCAGGAACCGCAGGGTCCGGCACCGCGACGACGACAGGACCGACATGAGCGACAGCATCGACCCGAGCGCCTCCGGCAGCACCGCCGTCGAGGGAGCCGGAGTTCCGGCGCACCGGTACACCGCCGCGCTGGCCGGCCGGATCGAGCAGGACTGGCAGGACGTCTGGGAGAGCGAGGGCACCTTCGAGGCGCCGAACCCGTCGGGACCCTGGGCCGACCCGGCGCGCGTCGACGGGCGCGACAAGCTGTACGTGCTCGACATGTTTCCCTACCCCTCGGGGGCCGGGCTGCACGTCGGGCACCCGCTGGGCTACATCGCGACCGACGTCTACGGCCGCTACCAGCGGATGTGCGGACGCAACGTGCTGCACGCCCTCGGCTACGACGCGTTCGGGCTGCCCGCCGAGCAGTACGCGGTGCAGACGGGGCAGCACCCGCTGAAGACCACCGAGGACAACATTGTCACCATGCGCCGCCAGCTGCGGCGGCTGGGCCTGGCCCACGACCCGCGCCGCTCGGTGGCGACCACCGACCCGACGTTCGTGCGCTGGACCCAGTGGATGTTCCTGCGGATCTGGGACTCCTGGTACGACGAGAGCGCCGCGGGCGGGCGCGGCCGGGCCCGCCCGATCGCCGAGCTGGAGGCCGCGTTCGCCGACGGCTCTCGTCCGCTGCCGGGCGACCGCGCCTGGGCGGATCTCGACCCGGGCGAGCGCCGCGACGTCCTCGACGGGTTCCGCCTGGCGTACGTCTCGGAGGCTCCGGTCAACTGGTGCCCGGGCCTCGGCACGGTGCTGTCGAACGAAGAGGTCACCAACGAGGGGCGCAGCGAGCGCGGGAACTTCCCGGTGTTCAAGCGCAGTCTGCGGCAGTGGATGATGCGGATCAGCGCCTACTCCGACCGGCTGACTGACGACCTCGACCGGCTGGACTGGCCCGAGCCGGTCAAGCTGATGCAGCGCAACTGGATCGGTCGCAGCGAGGGCGCCCAGGTGAGCTTCCCGGTCACCGGCACCGACGAGGTCGTCGAGGTCTTCACCACGCGCCCCGACACGCTGTTCGGTGCGACGTTCATGGTGCTGGCACCCGAGCACCCGCTGGTGGACGCCGTCACCCCGGCCGCGTGGCCGGACGGCACCCAGGACACCTGGACCGGCGGGCACGCCGATCCGGTCTCGGCTGTGGCGGAGTACCGGCGGTTGGCCGCGACGAAGAGCGACATGGAGCGCCAGACCGAGGGCCGGGAGAAGACCGGCGTCTTCACCGGTGCGTTCGCCACCAACCCGGTCAACGGTGAGCCGGTGCCGGTGTTCGTGGCGGACTACGTGCTGATGGGCTACGGCACCGGAGCGATCATGGCGGTGCCGGGTCAGGACGAGCGCGACTGGGAGTTCGCCGAGCGGTTCGACCTGCCGATCGTGCGGACGGTGCAGCCGCCGCCGGACTGGCAGGGTGAGGCGTTCACCGGCGACGGACGGGCGATGAACTCGGCGAACGACGAGATCAGCCTCGACGGCCTGGACGTCGGCGAGGCCAAGCGACGGATCATCGAGTGGCTGCAGGAGAAGGGTTCGGGCCGCAGCACCATCACCTACCGGTTGCGGGACTGGCTGTTCAGCCGGCAGCGCTATTGGGGCGAACCCTTCCCTGTCGTCTTCGACGACGAGGGCCGGGTGCACGCCGTCCCGGACGACCAGCTGCCGGTGGAGCTTCCCGACGTGCCGGACTACTCGCCCCGCACGTTCGCCCCGAACGACGCGGAGTCCGACCCGGAACCGCCACTGGGCCGCGTGCCGGAGTGGGTCTCGGTCGAGATGGACCTCGGTGACGGCCCGCGTCGGTACCGGCGAGAGACGAACACGATGCCGAACTGGGCCGGCTCGTGCTGGTACTTCCTGCGCTATCTCGACCCGGCCAACCAGGACTTCTTCTGCGACAAGGAGAACGAGGCCTACTGGATGGGCCCGCGCGGTGAGCGACCGGACGGCCTGCCCGACCCGGGTGGGGTCGACCTGTACGTCGGCGGGGTCGAGCACGCGGTGCTGCACCTGCTGTACGCCCGCTTCTGGCACAAGGTGCTGCACGACCTGGGGCACGTCTCGAGCGAGGAGCCGTTCCGCCGTTACTTCGGCCAGGGCATGATCCAGGCCTTCGCGTACCGCGACACGCGCGGCCAGGTCGTGCCGGCGGACGAGGTCGTCGAGGGCGATGACGGCTGGTCGTGGCAGGGCGACAAGGTCAGTCGAGAGCACGGCAAGATGGGCAAGTCGCTGAAGAACGTCGTCACGCCGGACGAGATGTACCAGTCCTACGGTGCGGACACGTTCCGCGTGTATGAGATGTCGATGGGACCACTGGACGTCTCGCGGCCGTGGGAGACGCGCGCGGTCGTCGGGTCGCTGCGGTTCCTCCAGCGGTTGTGGCGCAACGTCGTCGACGAGGAGACCGGCAGCCTCACGGTGGTCGACGAGGAGGCCGACACCGGCTCCCGCCGGCTGCTGCACCAGGTCATCGACGCGGTCGGGCGCGACTACGCCGGGCTGCGGTTCAACACGGCCGTCGCGAAGCTGATCGAGCTCAACAACCACCTGACCCGGCTGCGGGCGGTGCCGCGCGAGCTGGCCGAGCCGTTGGTGCTCATGACGGCCCCGATGGCACCGCACGTCGCCGAGGAGCTGTGGCGCCGGCTCGGGCACGAACGAACCCTCGCCTACGAGCCGTTCCCACAGGCCGATCCTGCGCTGCTGGTGGACGAGTCGGTGACGTGTGTCGTCCAGGTGCAGGGCAAGGTGCGTGACCGGCTGGAGGTGGCGCCGGACATCGCCGAGGACGAGCTGCGCACGCTGGCGCTGGCCAGCGCGAAGGTGACCGCGACCTTGGCCGGACGTGCTGTGCGCACCGTCGTGGTGCGGGCGCCGAAGCTCGTCAACATCGTGCCGGTGTAGCCGATGACCGTCGCCATCGTCACGGACTCGACCGCCTACCTGTCGGCGGAGGAGGCGTCGCGGTGTGGAGTGCGAGTGGTCCCGTTGCAGGTGGTGGTGGGCGGCACAGCGTACGACGAGGGTGTCGAGATCCAGTCCGCGCAGGTGGCGACGGCACTGCGGTCGTGGACGCCGGTGTCGACGTCGCGGCCGAGCCCGCAGGCCTTCCTCGATGCCTACACCGCGGCCGCCGAGGCGGGCGCCGCCACGATCGTTTCGCTGCACATCTCGGCAGCGATGTCGGGGACCTACGAGTCGGCAGTGCTGGCGGCGCGCGACGCCCCGGTGCCTGTCACGGTCGTGGACTCGCGGTCGATGGGCATGGGGTTGGGGTTCCTCGTGCTGGACGCCGCGCGCGGTGCCGCGGCGGGGGAGGACGTCGCGACGATCGTGGCGCGGGTACGGGCCCGGGCGTCGAGGTCGAAGGCCTACTTCTACGTCGCGACCCTGGAGCACCTGCGCCGCGGCGGCCGCATCGGCGCCGCCGCAGCGCTCGTCGGGTCGGCACTGGCGATCAAGCCCTTGCTCGTGCTGGACGACGGCCTGATCTCGCCGCTGGAGAAGGTACGGACCTCGGCCCGCGCGCTGGCCCGGCTCGAGGAGCTGGCGGTGGCTGCTGTCGGGGGCAGCCAGGCCGACGTCTCGGTGCAGCACCTGGACGCCGCGGAGCGAGCGGCCGCCCTCGCCACCCGGCTGCAGGACCGCCTCGGCGGCGATGCTGCCGTGCCCGTGGTCGAGGTCGGCGCGGTGGTGGGCGCTCATGTCGGGCCCGGCATGGTCGCGGTGGTCGTGGTCGCGCGATGAGCGGGCCCGAGCCGCTGACGGTCGGCGCCCTGGTGGCGGGGGCGTACCTGCTCGGCTCCCTGAGCCCGGCCTCCGCCGTTGCGCGCTCGCGCGGTGTCGACCTGCGCGTCAGCGGCTCGGGCAACCCGGGCGCCACGAACGTGGCACGGGCACTCGGGCGCCGGTGGGGGGTGCTCGTCGGGGTCCTGGATGTGCTCAAGGGAGCGCTGCCCGCGGCGGTGGCGCTTGCCTCGGTCGGCCGGCCCTGGGTTTACGCGGTAGCGCTCGCAGCGGTGCTCGGACACGTCACGTCGCCGTTCCTGCACGGTCGCGGTGGTAAGGGTGTCGCCACCTCCCTCGGTGTGCTGCTCGCGGTGGCCTGGCTGTGGGTGGGCGGGGTCGCCGTCGTCTTCGCCGTCGTGGTGTCGTTGACCCGGTGGGTCGCCGGCGGATCGGTGGGGGCGGCGTTGGCCCTGCTGCCGGTCTGCCTGCTGCTTCCCCCGGTGTGGGGTGGCGAGGCGGACCTGTGGTCGCGGCTGTTCGGGTTGGTCATCGTGCTCGTGGTCCTGGGTCGACATCGCACCAACCTGTTGCTGCGGTGGATGGCTCGCAAGGCTCGCATCGCCGGCTGAGGACAGTGGGACTGTCCACAGTCCACCGATCTCGTCCGTCGTCACGTCGTCCACAGGGAACCGCGACGCGGCTGACCGGAGTCGGCCGGCCGACCTAGCGTCCCCGGCATGGACGACGCCACCGGCCTGCGGGCCGAACACCTGCGCAACCACGCCCTCCCGCCTGAGCGGCGGCGGCTGCTGGCTCGGCTCGACGACGTCACGGTCGCGGTGGCGGTGCGCACCGGCGTCACCCCCCGAGCGGTGGTCGGCCTGCTCGTGCTGGCCCTGGCGGTGGTGGGCGTGCTGGGCATCCGGCTCGTCGTGGCCCGGGCGCACGGCCGTCCCGTGCCGCTCGCTCCGGGAGTCTCGGGGCCGTCCGGCCAGGGCGTCGACGCAGCGGCCGCTCCCTCCGGCGGCCGGGCCGGCGTGGCCGTGCCCGTGACCGCGGCGACGGCCGGTGTCACGCCCGGCCCGACCCCGACCGCCACCGCGGTCGACGTGCTCGTGCACGTGGTCGGTCAGGTGCGCCACGCCGGTGTGGTGCGCCTGTCCGCGGGGGCCAGGGTCGAGGACGCCGTCAGCGCCGCCGGTGGAGCCCGTCCCGGCGCGGACCTGGCGGCCGTCAACCTGGCCCGTCCGGTCGTCGACGGTGAGCAGATCGTGGTCCCGCGGCCCGGGGAGGTGGTGCTCCCGGCGAGCGGACCGGCCAGCGCGGGCGGGCCGGCCGACGGGGAAGCTGTCGCGGCCGTCGTCGATCTGAACTCGGCGACCACCGAGCAGCTCGACTCACTGCCCGGGGTGGGTCCGGTGCTGGCCGGGCGCATCCTGGAGTGGCGACGTGAGCACGGCCGTTTCACCAGTGTCGACGAGCTCGGCGAGGTCAGCGGGATCGGCGACAAGGTGCTCGAACGGCTCCGCACCCTGGTGCGCGTGTGAGCTCGGCACCGGATCTTCGCCTGTTGGTGCCTGCGCTGGCAGCCTGGAGCGTGAGTGCGATCACCCTGGACGCGGCTCCACGCCTGCGGCTGGCCGGCGCAGGACTCCTGCTGGTCGCCGGAGCGGGCGCGCTGCTGCGGGCCTGCGGCGCTCGGACCACCCGCGGAGCGCATGCGAGGCACGCGCCAGGTCCCGGCGCCGCCGCACTCGCGCTCGCGACCATTGCCTGCGCGGTCGCGCTGTCATCGTCCGGCCTCCAGGGGTGGCAGCGCGAGACGGGAGGGGTGCGCGGGCTGGCCGCGCAGGGGGCGACGGTGCAGCTGGAGGGCGTGGTGGCGAGCGACCCTCGGGCGCTGGAGCAGCGGTCCGCGACGGGGTCCCCGGACGGCAGGCGGCCTCGCCTGGTGATGGTCCGGCTGGTGCTGCACCGGCTCGACGGCAGGGGTCAGCGCTCGCTGGTCCGGGCTCGGGTGCTGGTCTTCGGTTCGGAGCGCTGGCTCGCCCTGCACTGGGGCGAGCGGGTCCAGGCAACGGGTCGGCTCGCGCCGGCCCGACGCGGCGATGAGGTCGTGGCCACCCTCACCGCACGAGGACCGCCGACGCTGATCGCCCAGGCATCGCGGATCGACCGCGTGGCCGAGCGTCTGCGGGGCGGGCTCCGAGCGGCCTCGGCCGGCCTGGCCACTGACCCCCGCGGCCTGCTGCCCGGCCTCGTCGTCGGCGACACCTCGCTCCAGCCGGCTGACCTCGGCGCGGCCATGCGCGCTACCGGGCTGACCCACCTGTCGGCCGTCAGCGGCACCAACACCACCTTGGTCTGCGTCCTCGCCCTGGCCGTCGGGCGGGGGGCGGGGCTGGGACGGCGGGCCAGGCTGGTCGCTGCCGCGCTCGTGCTGACCGGGTTCGTCGTGCTGGCTCGTCCCGAGCCGTCGGTGCTGCGCGCTGCGGTGATGGGTGCGCTCGGACTGCTCGCCTTCGGCACCGCCCGGCGGCGCGCCGCCCTGCCGGCGCTGTCCGCGGCGGTCGTGGCCCTGCTCGTCGTCAACCCGTGGCTCGCCCGTTCCTACGGGTTCGCCCTGTCGGTGCTGGCGACGCTCGGACTCCTCCTGCTGTCCCAGCCCTGGACTGATGCGCTGTCCCGGCGCCTGCCACGGCCCGTGGCCGCCGCCCTGGCCGTGCCGCTGGCCGCCCAGGCGGTGTGCGGTCCGGTGGTGGTGCTGCTGTCCGGGCAGGTGAGCCTGGTGGCGATCCCGGCGAACCTGCTCGCCGAGCCGTGTGTCGCTCCGGCGACCGTCCTGGGGCTGGCCGCGGCGCTCGCCTCCGCGGTGTCACCGCAGCTGGCGGCCCTGCTCGCCCACGGCGCCGGTGTGCCCTGCCAGCTGATCACCGCCATCGCGCGGGGGCTGGCCCGGCTACCCGGCGGCCAGGTGCCGTGGCCGGGTGGCGCCGCTGGAGCGGCACTGCTGGTGATACTTACGGCCGCAGTCCCGCTCGTCGGGCCGCACGCGCTGCGGTACGCGCGTGAGCGGCCGGCGCCGGCGGCAGTGGTCGCTGCCGTCGTCACCGCCGCGGCGATGCCCCTGCCGCGGCAGCTCGGCTGGCCACCGCCCGGCTGGGTGATGGTCGCGTGCGACGTGGGCCAGGGCGACGCGCTGGTGCTGGCCACTGGGCCCGGCCGCGCGGTGCTGGTCGACGCCGGTCCTGACCCGGACGCGGTCGACCGGTGCCTGCGTGACCTGGGCGTCGTGGGGCTCGACCTCGTGGTGCTGACCCACTTCCACGCCGATCACGTGGCCGGCCTGCCGGGGGCGCTCCGACGGCGCCGGGTCGGTGGGCTGGTGGTCACCATCGTCGACGACCCGCCGGCGCAGGCGAGGCAGGTGAGGGCGACCGCGGCTGCCGCCGGACTCCCGGTCCGCACCGTGCGCGATGGCGAGGGGTTCAGCGACGGACCGGTGACCTGGCAGGTGCTGTGGCCGGCCCGCGTGGTCCACGACGGATCGGTGCCCAACAACGCCAGCATCGTCCTGGCCGTGCGTGCGGGTGGCCTGCGGCTGCTGCTGCTGGGTGACGTCGAGCCGGCCGCTGCTCGGCAGGTGGCCGCGCGGGTCGCGACGCTCCCTGGTGGGCCGCGCACCGACGTCCTGAAGGTGGCGCACCACGGATCGGCGTTGCAGGACCCCGGTCTGCTCGCCGAGACAGCACCCCGGCTGGCGCTGGTCAGCGTCGGCGCCGGCAACGACTATGGGCACCCGGCTGCGAGCCTGCTGCACCTGCTCGCCGGTCAGGGCGCCGCCGTGGCGCGCACCGACCAGCAGGGCGACCTGGCGGTGGTGAGCCGGGCCGGCCGGTTGGAGCTGGCCACGAGCGGGCCGAGGTCACCGGCTGTGGGCGCGCGGCGATAGCGTCGGCCTATGACGCCTCCTCCCGCGCCTCGGCGCTCGAGCCCGGTCGGCGCCGATCCCGATCCCTCGGCCCGGCTTCACCTGGTCACCGGTCCGGAGGACCTCCTGGCCGACCGGGCGGTCGAGCGCGTGGTGGCGGCGGCTCGCAGCAGCGAGCCCGACGTCCAGGTCGTGCAGGTCGAGGCGGCCGGCTACACCGCCGGTGACCTCGCCGTGCACACCAGCCCCTCGCTGTTCGGCGAAGGCACCGTCCTCGTGCTGCGCGGACTCGAGGAGGCGCCCGACGAGCTGGTCACCGACGCCAAGGCACTCGTCGAGGCGCCCGAGCCCGACGTCGTCCTCGTGCTGCGGCACCGCAGCGGCCAGCGGGGCAAGGGCCTGCTCGATGCGGCGAAGAAGGCCGGCGCCGCCGTCCACGACTGCCCCAAGATCACCTCCGACGCCGACAAGACGTCGTTCGTCACGCACGAGTTCCGCCGGTCCCGTCGCGAGGTCACGCCGGAGGCCGTGGCTGCGCTCGTCGAGGCCTTGGGTCAGGACGTGCGCGAGCTGGCGAGCGCCTGTGCCCAGCTGATGGCCGACACCACGGCCCCTGACGGCCGCGCGCAGGACGCACCAGCCATCGACGCCGCGGTGGTCGAGCGCTACTACGGCGGCCGGGTCGAAGCCACCGGGTTCAAGGTGGCCGACGCAGCGATCGGTGGGCAGACCGAGCAGGCGCTCGGCCTGCTGCGCCACGCCTTGTCGTCCGGCGTCGACCCCGTGCCACTCGTGGCCGTGCTCGCACTGGGTCTCCGGTCGCTGGCCAAGGTCTCGGGAGCCGGGTCGATGCGGTCCGCGGACGTCGCTCGCGACCTGGCGATGGCCCCCTGGCAGGTCGACAAGGCCCGCCGGCAGCTGCGGGGCTGGTCGCCCGAGGGGCTGGCAGCCGCGATCGAGGCGGTCGCTGCGGCAGACCTCGCCGTGAAGGGCGGCCTGCCGATCAAGGGCCGACGGGCCGGCGACCCGGTCTACGCCGTCGAGAAGGCCGTGCTGTCGATCGGCAGGGCCCGGCGCGCCGGTTCGTGACGCCGAGGACGACGAAGGCGTCGACCCCGTACGGGATCGACGCCTCGGTCGATGTTCGGTGGGCTACCTCAGAGCGAGGCGGCCTTCTGCGCCAGGGCGGACTTGCGGTTCGCTGCCTGGTTCTTGTGGATGACGCCCTTGCTGACGGCCTTGTCCAGCTTGCGGGAGGCGGCGGCGACGAGCGTCTGAGCCTTGGTCGCGTCGCCTTCCTCGATGGCCGCGCGAGCGTTGCGGATGTGCGTGCGCAGCTCGCTCTTGACCGCCTTGTTGCGCTCAGTGCGCTTGGCGTTGGTGAGGTTGCGCTTGATCTGGGACTTGATGTTCGCCACGGATGAACTCTCTCGGTTCGCTCGTCAGTAGGTCGGTTGAGGGCGTCGAGCCGCTCCGGGACCGAGGTGAGGTCACCCTGTGACGGAGCTGCTCTGAGCACGCACGACCTGGGCGTGCACGCGAGGATCAAGGCTACCAGCGCGCGGCCCACCCTCCAAAGCGAGCGCTGTCGGCCGGGTGGCGCTCAGCTCCAGCCGTGCCGGGTCCGCAGGGCGGCCGCCACCAGGTCGAAGCGCTCCCGGTCCAGCTGGGCGCCCTCGCGCCGCACGGCGGCCGGGTCGAGCTGCAGCACGCGGTCGATGCGCACCTCGCTCGGGCGCCGTCGGGCGTCCCAGTCGCCCGTGCCGATGTCCAGCCACTCGCGACCGTGCCGGGCCTCGTCCGCCGCATCGCGGTCGTGGTCGCGGCTGGTGAGCATCAGGGCGAGCAGGAGCGGGCCGTGGTTGGCGACGACCAGCACGGGACGGTCCTTGCCGCGCGTGTGGTCCTCCTCGTACGGCACCCAGGCCCAGACGATCTCGCCCGGGTCGGGCTCGCCGTCAGGTGCCGGTGCGTACGTCACCGTCGAGGATCCGTCGAAGTCGCCGGCGTAGCCGGACGACGGCTCGGGAGGCGTCGGCGAAACCGGGCGCCGTGCCGGGCGGGGGCCAGACCGCGCGGATCGAGTCCAGGATCGACCGATCCGCAGCAGGGCCCGGCGCAGCGTCACGTGCTCAGCCTACGGCCGCGCGCTGGGGCTCATTCGTCGCGCTGCACGTGCGCCTTGCTCAGCCGCACCGTGTCGCCGTCCTGGCAGCGCAGCACGTGCCGGCTGCTGGCGGGGCCACCCACCTCGACGAGCGTGGCGCGGTGCCCTTCATGCGGGCCGGCCACCACCTGGACGACGTCCCCCACCGCGAGTGAATGGTCCGTGACTGCCATGGTGCCTCCCGATCGTCGACACCCTTCGTACTAGAGGCACCGGCCGGCCGCATCCGGCACACGGCGGCAAGCGGTTCAGCCGGCCGCGCGCCGGCGCGAGCGTGCCGATCTCAGCTCCGGTGCTCGCCGCGGGACTCGGCGGGTGGCTGGGTGCGGACGACGATGAGGTGCTCGCCGCGACGGCCGGGCACCACGAGCGTGAGCCGGCCGCTGACCGCGACGCGCCCACCCGGCGCGAGCGTGCTCCGGAACCCGAACGCATCGACGACGGCGAACGGCACCTGCGGTCCGAGGTTCTCGACCCACCAGGCACCAGCCCGCCAGCTGATCCGGCCGAGCTCGCGTGGCATGGCCGAGTCGTTGGGGTCGAGGCAGACGTCGGCCGACTCGGAGCGGCCGAACACGAACGCCCGGCCGGGTCGCAGCTGCCGGGCCGGCACGGAGGGGCCGTCCGTGCCGAGCTGGACGCTCGCACCCTCGGGGACGGCGTCGGCCGCGCCGACGTCACTCACGGTCAGGACCCCGCACGCCCGTCCGCCTCCTGGTCCACGCCCTCGACTGTAGGGCAACGGGAGCGGCCGCGATCCACTCCGCCCCTCGCCCGGCTCAGTCGAACTGGGGCAGCAACGCGGCCACGAGCGGTCGCAGCCGGTCGGCGCGGGCGGACTGCCACGCGCGGAACGTCGGCAGTCCCTCGACCGGGTCGAGCAGGCTGTTCCGTCGCAGCATCCCGGCCAAGGCGACGACGAAGCGCGCGGCGTCGCGCGACCCGGGCTGGAGCAGCGAGGTCGCCAGCTCGACAGCCCGTCGCACGCACGACTCGTCGTCGGGCCGGTCGCCGACCCCCGAGCCGACGACGTCGGCGGCGAGCAACGCATGGTCGAGCCAGGGTGCGCCGGCGCAGGCGAAGTTCCAGTCGACGAGCGTGACCTGCCCATCGTCGGTCACCAGCGCGTTGTCGCAGCGATTGTCCTGGTGCTGCAGGGCCGTGCCGCTCGTCCAGTCGCGCCAGCCCTCGACGATCGCTGCGCATCGAGGTGCGACGGCGCGGTCCCAGGGGTCGATCGGTCCTGGTGGTTCGGTGGCGAGGACGGCCCAGCCGTCGAGGTCCGGCAGTCGCTCGAGCGCGGATGGAAGAGCCGGCGGAGCGTGGTGGGCGGCGACCGCGGTCAAGGCGTCGGCCACCGGCTGTACCGCGTCCGCCCGCCAGGGTGGCCCGGGCGGGGACCCCGGCGCCAGCGACAGCACCAGCCCGACCCAGCCTGCCTCCCGAACGGTCGCCAGCAGCTGCGGTCGTGGGACGCCGGGAAGCGAGGCGATCGCGCCGTAGACCGCAAGCTCGTCGACGTAGAGCTGGCACGAACGCTGGTTCAGGTCGGGGTGGTTGAGCTTGGCGAAGGCGAGCTGCCCGTCCGCCATCGTCAGCCTGGCCGCCGGGCCTGGTGACATGCCGCCGTGCACGTCCGCCCACGAGATCACAGGCGCGCCCAACGCTGCGTCGACGGCGCGGCGCACGGGCACCGGAAGCTGGGCCCAAGGAAGCCGCGACGTGAAGCCGCTCACCCGCCGTCCCAGCCGCGTCTCGCACCCAGCCAGTCCAGGAAGGTTCGCGCGTAGCGGCGTTGGTGCACGCGCACGACCGGCGAGCCGCCCGGCCAGATCGGCCGTCCCGCGTTCGCCAGCATGAACGCCGCGATCACTGCGAGCCACGCGTCGACCGCCTCGGGGTCGACGTCACGCGTCAGCGGGCTGCGGGCCAGCCATGCGTCGGCGTCCACGCCGTCCGCCCGGGCGAGCGGCAGCAGGCCGACGAAGTCGGTCCAGGCGGCGCCGCGCACCAGCCAGTTCCAGTCCACGAACACCGCTCCGCGCGGGCCGATCAGCATGTTGTCAGCGCGCAGGTCGCAGTGGCACGCCGTGTCGCCGTCGAGCCGGGCGGCCGCCCCGTCCACCAGGGCTGCCAGCTCGCCGTACCGCTGCGGCAGCCAGCGCGGCTGCCCGGCGGCGAGCTCGAGCCCACCGCTGGACAGCGCGGGAAAGCACGCCAGGCTGTCCGGGTCGCGGCCGATCTCGTCGGCCAGCGCGGGAAGGCTGAGCCCCGACGGCACGGGCGTGAGCGCCGCGACGCTCGCCTCGCATGCGGCGTGCGCGGCGTGCACGGCTTCATCGGTCCAGGGCTGGGGCAGGACGCCGTCGACCACCTCCGCCACCACGACCTGCCACTCGTGGCTGTCGACGGTGCCGGCGTCCAGGTGCGCCGAGCCCACGAGCCGCGCGGCCGGCGTCCCGGCCGGGAGCGCGCCGAGCACCAGCGCCTCCTGCGCGTACGCCGCGACCAGGTGCGGGTTGCGCGAGGACCCAGCCTTGGCGAACGCACGCCGCCCGTCGGCCAGATGGACGACGGCGGCGAACCCGCCGGTGAAGCCGCTGCCCGGCGGCGGCTCGGCCCGGACGACGGGTGAGCCCGCAGCAGCGCCCACCGCCGCCTGAACGCCGTGGGGCAGCTGGTGCCAGTGCGGGCGCTGCGAGGTGGCGGTGTAGTCGACGCGTGGGACGTCGTCCGATGGTGAGAGGGCCTCCATGCGGCACCATCCTCGGGGATCGGTCGTGGGCGACGCACCCGGGTTTAGGCCGCAGCCGTGCTCGCGCGCCGTGCGAAAGCCGGTGGCGAACGGAGCCGCGCGGCGCGTGGGAGACTGGGTGGTCGTCCGTGACCCCTAGCCAGACGAGGTCCACCGCCCGTGTCACCCATGGCCCGCAAGGCGCTGCAACCTGCCGCGACGCCGCCGGACCTGCTCCGGAACTTCTGCATCATCGCCCACATCGACCACGGCAAGTCGACGCTGGCTGACCGCATGCTGCAGATCACCGGCGTCGTCGACGCCCGGGCGATGCGCGCCCAGTACCTCGACCGGATGGACATCGAACGCGAGCGCGGCATCACGATCAAGAGCCAGGCGGTGCGGATGCCGTGGGAGCTCGACGGGCAGACCTACGCGCTCAACATGATCGACACCCCGGGTCACGTCGACTTCACCTACGAGGTGTCTCGCTCGCTCGCCGCCTGCGAGGGTGCGGTGCTGCTCGTCGACGCCGCGCAGGGGATCGAGGCGCAGACGCTGGCCAACCTGTACCTGGCGATGGAGAACGACCTCGCGATCATCCCGGTGCTCAACAAGATCGACCTCCCCGCCGCCCAGCCGGAGAAGTACGCCGCCGAGCTGGCCCATCTGGTCGGCTGCGAGCCGGACGAGGTGATGCTCGTGTCGGGCAAGACCGGCGTGGGCGTCGAGCCGCTGCTCGACACCATCGTCCGCACGCTCCCGCCCCCCACCGGTGATGCGAACGCCCCGGCCAGGGCGATGATCTTCGACTCCGTCTACGACACCTACCGTGGCGTCGTCACGTACGTCCGGGTCATCGACGGCCAGCTCAGCCCGCGCGAACGCATCGTCATGATGTCGACGAGGGCCCATCACGAGCTGCTCGAGATCGGCGTGAGCTCACCCGAGCCGGAGCCCACCCAGGGGCTGGGTGTCGGTGAGGTGGGCTACCTGATCACCGGGGTGAAGGACGTGCGCCAGTCCAAGGTCGGCGACACCGTCACCAACGCAGCCAAGCCCGCCTCGACCGCGCTCGCTGGCTACAGCGACCCCAAGCCGATGGTGTTCTCCGGCCTCTACCCGATCGACGGCTCGGACTACCCGATCCTGCGCGACGCCCTCGACAAGCTCAAGCTCAACGACGCGGCCCTGGTCTACGAGCCGGAGACGTCGGCCGCCCTCGGCTTCGGCTTCCGGGTGGGGTTCCTCGGGCTGCTGCACCTCGAGATCATCCGCGAGCGCCTCGAGCGCGAGTTCGACCTCGACCTCATCTCGACCCTGCCCAGCGCGGTCTACGAGGTCACGATGGACGACGGCTCGCAGTTCACCGTCACCAACCCGTCCGAGTACCCGGTCGGCAAGATCGCCGAGGTGCGCGAGCCAGTCGTGCGCGCGACCATTCTGGCGCCCAGCGACTACGTCGGCGCGATCATGGAGCTCTGCCAGCAGCGCCGAGGCACCCTGCGCGGCATGGACTACCTGTCCGAGGACCGCGTCGAGATGCGCTACACGCTGCCGCTCGCCGAGATCGTCTTCGACTTCTTCGACATCCTGAAGTCCAAGACCCGGGGCTACGCGTCGCTGGACTACGAGCCGGACGGCGACCAGGTGGCCGACCTGGTCAAGGTCGACATCCTGCTCCAGGGCGAGGGCGTCGACGCCTTCAGCACCATCGTGCACAAGGACAAGGCCTACGCGTACGGCGTGATGATGGCCGGCAAGCTGCGCAAGCTCATCCCGCGCCAGCAGTTCGAGGTGCCCATCCAGGCCGCGATCGGGGCACGGGTCATCGCCCGCGAGACCATCAGCGCCATCCGCAAGGACGTGCTCGCCAAGTGCTACGGCGGTGACATCACCCGCAAGCGCAAGCTGCTCGAGAAGCAGAAGGAAGGCAAGAAGCGGATGAAGATGGTCGGGCGGGTCGAGGTGCCGCAGGAGGCCTTCATCGCCGCGCTGTCCAACGACGCGGCAGCCGCGGACAAGGCCAAGAAGTAGCCGGGTCGGTGGGCAGGGCCTGAGCGCCCGGGCCGTTGACACGGCGTGAGCGGCGCGAGCACGCTCGGGGCACCGCCGGACCGAGGCCCGGCCGAGCAGGAGGTGCCCCGATGCCCCAGGCCGAGACGACCCCCAGCCCGGCGCGTGATGTCGTCCACGAGGCCGAGTCCTCGACGCGACCCAAGGCGCACACCGTCACCGAGCTGCGCCTCGCCCTGGTCTGCTACGGCGGGGTCTCCCTGGCGATTTACATGCACGGCGTCGCCAAGGAGCTGCACAAGCTGGTCGTGGCGTCCCGCCGGTTCGACGAGCTCGGGCCGGCCGCACCGAACCCGTTCGACCCCGCCACCGACACCGAGCACGCCTACTTCGAGACCCTCGGTGACCTCGCTCGCGACCACCTCCTGCTCTCGGTCAACGTCGACATCATCGCGGGGACCTCGGCGGGTGGGATCAACGGCGTCTGCCTCGCCAAGGTGCTGGCACGCAACGGCTCGCAGGACGCCCTCAAGCGGTTGTGGATCGACGAGGGCGACCTGACCAAGCTGCTGCGCGCCCCGGCGATCGGCGGTTGGCGGACCCGCGCGGCGCTCGCCGCCGGGCGGACCCTGCGCGGCCTCACCAAGCCCATCTCGCCGCTGCGCGGTGAGCGGATGTCGAAGCTGCTGTACGACGCGATCTCCGACATGGAGGAGCCGGTGCAGCCGGATCGGCGCAGCCTGCTCCTGCCGGCCACGCCGCTCGACCTGTTCGTCACCACCACCGACCTGGACGGCTTTCCGGTGCTGGTGCCGAGCGGCACCGGTGGGATCAGCCAGCGCGAGACCGACCACGCCCAGGTCGTCCAGCTGCGCTCGGACGGGTCGGACGAGGTGTTCGGCGCCGACAGCGTCGGCACCCTCGCCTTCGCGGCCCGGGCGACGTCGTCCTTCCCGGGCGCGTTCGCACCGGTCAGCCTCGCCAGCTTCCGGGACGAGCTCGGTGGACGCCGGGTCGACGCCGAGCAGGTGGCCCTGACGTTCCGCCGCCGCTACGCCGACGGCGCGTCGTCCAGCACCTGGTTCGTCGACGGGGGAGTGCTCGACAACGCGCCGTTCGACCTGGTCATCGAGGCGATCGGCACCAAGCGGGCGCAGACCGAGGTGGTCCGACGGCTGATCTACATCCAGCCCGACCCGGGAGTGCGGCTCGGCACGAGCGCACCGTCCGCGCCGGGGTCGAACGGCGCGCCCGGCTACCTGCCGGCACTGGTGCGCGCCGTGGGCACGGTCAAGGGCAGCCACTCGATCCTGCGCGAGCTCGAGTCGCTGCGCGACCTCAACACCCGGATCGCCGAGCTCGGCGCGATCGCCGACCTGCAGATGCAGCAGGTGACCGCCGAGATCGAGACGGCGTGGGGTGGCGCCGCCCGCAGCAGCACGACGCCCGGCGACCAGGGCGCGTGGGACATCAACGACCCGCAGGATGTCGCGTCGCTCGCCGATGGCATGTACGCGCGGGCGGCGACCTTCGTCGGCGCCGGCTTCTCGACCTACTGCCGGCTGAAGGTCGAGGTTGCGGGCGCCCGGCTCGCCGACGAGGTCGTGGCCCGGTTCGTCTATCCGCCCGGATCGAGCCGGTCGAGCTTCGTGCGGGCCGCTGTCTCGGCCTGGGCCCGGGGGCACGTGGAGTGGCAGGACCCCGACCCGACCCGGCTGCTGAACCTGCTCGGCCCGGTCGACGTGCCCTACCGCGAGCGCCGGCTGATGTTCATCCTGGCCGGCATCAACGCGCTCTACCCGGCGGTCGACCACGCGCCGCAGCCACGGCGGGCAGACCTCGACGCGCTGAAGTCCCGGGCGTGGGAGCTGCTCGAGCAGCTGCGCGCCGCGCCGCGGGCCGCGGTGGGCGGCGTGTCGGACTCGGTGGTGCGCTTCCTCGGGGCCGACCTGTCGGACGAGGCGGTGTTCAGCAACCCGGAGGCCTTCGCGGCCGGGCACGACGCCGACTTCACCGCCCTGTTCACCACCTACCGCGACAGCCTGGCCACGCAGCTCGCAGACAGCAGCATCCCGATCTGGCAGGGCTTCGTGGAGTACACCTCGGCGTGGGACGTCGACACCCGGCGCGGCCTGCTGTCGCGCTACCTCGGGTTCCCGCTGTGGGATGCACTGATCTTCCCCACTGTCGCGCTCTCGCAGCTGCCGCAGTTCACGCCGATCACGGTCAGCCAGTTCAGCCCGCTCGCCGCGACGGCGCTCCCGACCCCCGAGGGCGGCAAGCTCAAGGGCGTGAGCCTGCACCACTTCGGTGGCTTCGTGGACGCCGCCTGGCGCGAGAACGACTACCTGTGGGGCCGTCTGGACGCGGCCGAGCTGGTGCTGCGGATGTTGCGGTCCAGCGTGCCCGGCCAGCCGCAGGTGACGCCGGCCGACGCGGTGCAGGCGGCCCGGCTCGCCGGTCGCTGGCTGCGCCCGGCGTTGGCGGCCGTGCTGGCGGCGGAGAGCGACCTGCGCCGCGACCCCGAGCTGCTGCCGCTCCTGGCCGGCCAGGTCGCGCGGCTGCCGGCGCCCGACGCCGGCTGAGCCGCGCCAGCTGCTCGGCGGACGAGCCCGGGTCAGCCCGGGTCTAGGTCTCGCGCAGGGTGCGCTCGAGCAGGTCGCGGACGTCGTCGGGCAGCTGCTGCTCACCGGCCCGGACGTCGATCCCCGCCGGTGGGTGGGCCACCCGGTAGACGTAGCGGTCGGGCTGTGGCGGCTCCTCGACCAGGTCGTGCAGCATCGGGGAGCCGAGCAGCGCGCGCCACTGGTCGGCGTCCCCGGCCGGCAGCGCCGTCAGGTCGAGGTGTCGCTCGACCCGGCGTCCGGCGAACCCGCCCGACCGCTCGACGACGAGCAGGTCGGTGGAGTCGGCAGGCGGAGCGGGAGAAGCAGGACGACCGCCGGACGGCGCGGGCGCGGGGGCGGCGGCCGGCTGGACACCGACCTGCTGCCAGGCGGCGGCGACCGCCTGGTGCTGGGCCGAGCCGTCGCCGAACCGGGCGGCGGCGGCGGCCACCGTGGCCGCCGCGAAGCCGGCGAAGTCGACGTCCGGCGACAGCGACCCACCGGTCAGGACGTCGTACCAGACCTGCCCCGCGCCGTCCCAGGCCGAGCCGCCGATCGCCGTCGCGGCGAGGTAGAAGGCGTGGTTCGGGATGCCGGAGTTCAGGTGTACGCCGCCGTTGTCATCGGAGGTCTCGACGTAGCCGGCCATGGTGGCCGGCTGCGGGTCCTTGCCGAGCACGGGGTCGTCATACGCCGTGCCGGGTGCTGCGAGCGAGCGCAGCGCCACACCGCGCACCGCGGGGGTGAACAGGCCGGCGCCGATCAGCCAGTCGGCCGCCGCCGCGTCCTGGCCCAGGGTGCGCTGCTTGACCAGCGACCCGAACACGTCCGAGACGCTCTCGTTGAGGGCGCCCGACTGGCCACGGTAGGTCAGGTTGGCGGTGGCGGCGGTGACGCCGTGGGTGAGCTCGTGGCCGATGACGTCGACGGCGATCGTGAACCGGTTGAACGTCGTGCCGTCGCCGTCGCCGAACACCATGCGTGCGCCGTCCCAGAAGGCGTTGTCGTAGCGCTCGCCGTAGTGCACGCTCGCGTCGAGCGGCAGCCCGCGGCCGTCGATCGAGTCGCGGCCGTAGACCTCGTCGTACAGCGACCAGGTCTGGCCGAGGCCGTCGTACGCCTCGTCGGCGGCCGGGTCACCGGTGGCCGGGTCACCCTCGCCGCGCACGACGTCGCCGGGCAGGGACGTCGTGCCGTGCGTGTCGCTGATCGTGCGGTGCGGCCCCGCGCTGGCCGTCGCGGTGTCCCCCAAGCCGACGGGGCGGGCTGCGGCTGCCCGGCGGGCGCGCTGCTGAGCGTCGAGCAGCAGCGAGCGGCTGGCCTGCTGGGCGCGGGACGGGTCGTCGCACCGTGCGATCTGCTCGAGCAGGTACGGCGGAACGATCCCCTGGCACGGTGCCATCGTGTCCTCCTTTGTCCGTTCTCGACCCTAGGGCGGGCCACCGACGGCGGCCACCCCTCGCGCCGGGCAACAGAATCGCTGCGTGGACCTTGACCACTCCTTTACTGTTTCGGCCACACTGCTGAGAGCACGTCATCGTCGACGCTGGCCAGGTCGGGTGGTGACGGTCCCCGATCCCACCGGAGTTGACGCCCGTGAGCACCACCGATGCCGCCGCCGGTCACGACCGCGAGACGGTGGGGCTGAGCGGCGCGGCCCCGACCGCCGCGCCGCAGGAGACAGCCACCTTCGAGCGGCTCAGCGCCGAGCTCCCGGGCACGCTGGGCGAGCTCTTCGCCTGGCGGGTGCAGCGCACCCCGGACCTCGAGGCGTTCCGGGCGCAACGCCCGGACGGTGGCTGGCGCACCATCACCTGGCGCGACACCGCCGAGGCGGTCGACGAGATCGCCGCCGGCCTGCTCGGGCTCGGAATCAGCGCCCAGCAGCCGGTCGCCATCGCGGCGGCCACCCGGGTCGAGTGGGTCTTCGCCGACCTCGGCGTGCTGCGGGCGGGCGCGGCGACGACCACCGTCTACCCGTCCACGACGCCCGACGACGTCGAGTTCATCCTGAAGGACTCCGGCTCCCGGGTCGTCATCGCCGAGGACGCCGTGCAGCTGGCCAAGGTCTGCGACCACTGGGCCGCCCTGCCCGAGCTGCAGGCCGTGGTGGTCATGGACCCGGACGCGATCGGCCCGGACTCCGAGCACGCCGGCGACCAGCGGGTGATGACTCTCGACACGTTGCGCCAGCGAGGGCGCGACCTGCTCGCGGGGCGGCCGGAGGCCGTTCGCGAGGCCTCGGCCGCCGTCCGGCCCGACCATCTCGCCACCCTCATGTACACGTCCGGCACGACCGGTCGCCCCAAGGGCGTGCTGCTGCGCCATTCCGCGTGGGTCTATGAGGGCACCACGAGCGCCTCGATCGGGCTGCTGTCGCCGGACGACCTGCAGTACCTGTGGCTGCCGCTGTCGCACTCGTTCGGCAAGGTGCTGCTGACCACGCAGCTGGCCGTGGGCTTCTCCAGCGCGATCTGCGGAGACCTCGACAAGCTGGTCGAGAACCTCGCGGTGGTGCGCCCCACCTTCATGGCGGGAGCACCGCGCATCTTCGAGAAGGTGCACGGCCGGGTCCGCACCCAGCTGGCGGCCGAGAGCCCGGCCAAGGCGCGCGTCGCCGCGTGGGCGATGGACGTCGGCCGCCGGGTGTCGCAGTTGCGCCAACAGGGCAGTGAGCCGTCCGGCCTCCTGGCGCTGCAGCACACGCTGGCCGACCGCCTGGTGTTCACCAAGATCGCGGCCCGGTTCGGTGGCCGGGTGCGGTACTTCGTGTCCGGCTCGGCCGCCCTCAGCCAGGACGTGGCGGAGTGGTTCCACGCCGTCGGGATCCTGGTGCTCGAGGGGTACGGCCTCACCGAGACCTCTGCGGCCTCGTTCATCAACCGGCCCGGCCACTACGCGTTCGGGACGGTCGGTCAGCCCTTCCCCGGCACGCAGGTGCGGCTGGCCGCCGACGGCGAGGTGCTGCTGCGCGGTCCGGGCGTCATGGTCGGCTACCACAACCTCCCGGCGGAGACGGCCGAGGTGCTGGACGCCGACGGGTGGCTCAGCACCGGCGACATCGGCGAGTTCGTCGACGGCTGCCTCAAGATCACCGATCGCAAGAAGGACCTCATCAAGACGTCCGGCGGTAAGTACGTTGCGCCGCAGGGGATCGAGACCAAGTTCAAGGCCGTGTGCCCATACGCCAGCCAGATCGTCGTCCACGGCGACGGCCGCAACTTCATCTCAGCGCTGGTGACCCTCGACGCCGACGCGATGGCGACCTGGGCGCAGCAGCACGCGATGGCCGGCGCACCGTACGAGCAGATCGTCACCTCGCCCGAGGTGCGCCAGATGGTCGAGGGCTACATCGCCGAGCTCAACGCCGGGCTCGGCCGCTGGGAGTCGATCAAGCGGTTCGAGATCCTGCCCGAGGACCTCTCCATCGAGAGCGGTGACCTGACGCCCTCGCTGAAGCTCAAGCGCCGCGCGGTCGAGCGGCGCTACTCCGACGTCCTGGACGCGTTCTACTCCGGGTGACCACATTGCCCCCGGGTGTGATGCACTGTCGCCATGGGACTGATCGAGGCCGTCTGCGTCGTGCACGAAGTGCGTCCGGACGACGGTGGTGATGTTGGCGAGACCGCGATCGACAAGCGCGCGGTGACCGGCCGCGTCGCGGTCCGCCGGCTGGGCCTGCACGGCGACAAGCAGCTCGACGTCCAGCACCACGGAGGTCGTGACAAGGCCCTGTACGCCTACGCCGGCGAGGACGCGTCCTGGTGGTCCAGTGAGCTCGACCGCGAGATCGAGCCCGGCGTCTTCGGCGAGAACCTGCGCACCACGGGCATCGACGTCACCGGCGCGGTGATCGGCGAGCGCTGGCGGATCGGCGGCCCGGACGACGGAGCCGTCGTCGAGGTGGCCCAGCCGCGCATCCCCTGCGCGACCTTCCAGCGCTGGCTGGGCGAGCCGCACTGGGTCAAGCGGTTCACCGAGCACGGCGCACCGGGTGCCTACCTGCGGGTGCTGCAGGAGGGCAGCGTCGGTGCGGGCGACCGGGTGAGCGTCGAGCACCGGCCGGCCCACGGCGTGACCATCGGCGAGTGCTTCCTGCGGTTCGAGCCCGAGGTGGGTCGCCGCCTGCTGGAGGCCGAGGCAGCCGGCGAGGTCGAGCTCGCCGGGAGCCTGCGCCACCACTGCGAGCGGACGCTCGCCCGTACCTGACGCACCACCTGGCCGTCGGCGGCGGCCGGTGGGCTGACAGGATCGCCGGGTGCCCAGTGCCCTCCCGGACGGCGACCTCGCCCCGCGCGACGGCTCCCTCCCGCCATCGGCCCTGGCCGGCCTTGGCGCGCGCCCCTTCGGGGTGTACCTGCACGTGCCGTTCTGTGCCGTGCGGTGCGGCTACTGCGACTTCAACACCTACACGGCCAGCGAGCTCGGGGGAGGGGCCAGCCAGGCGGCGTTCGCCCGCACGGCCCTGTCCGAGCTGGCGATCGCCCGCCGCGTGCTCGGCGACGGCGCCCCGGCCGCATCGACGGTCTTCGTCGGAGGTGGCACCCCGACGTTGCTCCCGGCCGCCGACCTCGGGCTGCTGCTCGAGGGGCTGCGGGCGACGTTCGGCCTGACGTCCGACGCCGAGGTCACCACCGAGGCGAACCCCGACTCGGTGACGCCAGAGTCGCTGGAAGTATTGCGCCAGAACGGTTTCACCCGGGTGAGCTTCGGCATGCAGTCGGCCGTCCCGCACGTGCTCGCCACTCTCGACCGCACCCACGACCCGGCGCGCGTGCCGCAGGCCGTGCAGTGGGCACGGGACGCCGGACTCGACGTCAGCCTGGACCTCATCTACGGGACGCCGGGCGAGTCCCTCGACGACTGGCGCCGCAGCGTGCTGGCGGCACTCGACTGCGAGCCCGACCACGTCTCGGCGTACGCGCTCGTGGTCGAGGATGGCACCCGGCTGGCCGCCCGGGTGCGTCGTGGTGAGGTGCGGATGCCCGACGACGACGACGAGGCTGACAAGTACGAGCTGGCCGACGAGCTGCTCGCGGCCCACGGGCTGCACTGGTACGAGGTGAGCAACTGGTCGACGTCCCCGGTCACCCGGTGCCGGCACAACGTCGGGTACTGGGCCGGCGGGGACTGGTGGGGCGTCGGCCCCGGAGCGCACAGCCACGTGGGCGGGGTGCGGTGGTGGAACGTCCGGCACCCGAGCGCGTACGCCGACCGGCTGGCCGCCGCGGCGAGCCCTGCCCAGGCCCGTGAGGTGCTGACCGGCGAGCAGCGGCACGCCGAGCGGGTGCTGCTCGGGGTGCGGCTCGTCGACGGGCTCGACCTGGGCGTCCTCGACGACGCCGGGCGGCGGGCCGTGGCGGGGCTGGTCGCGGACGAGCTGCTGGACGGGCGGGCCGCGATCGGCGGCCGGGCGCTGCTGACCCGTCGGGGGCGGCTGCTCGCCGACGCCGTGGTACGCGCGTTGCTGCCCTGATCCGAGCGCACGCTGGCGCCGCGGGCGGTAGCGTGCCCGGACCGACGAGACGCGACGAGGAGAGACGTGATGACCGCTTTCACGAGGCCCGCCGAGCTGCGGGGAGCGGAGTTCGTCGACGCAGACCTGCAGGGCGCCCGGTTCGTCCGGGCCGACCTGTCCGGCGTCGTGATGCGCGCCGTCGACGTCCAGGGGGCGGACATCGACGCGCCGTGGCTGCTCGACGGCGAGAGCTCCCTGCACGTCAACGGCGTCGACGTGGCCCCGCTCGTCGAGGCCGAGCTCAACCGCCGCTTTCCGGGTCGCGCCGACCGGCGTGCCGCGGACCCGGATGGCCTGCGCGCCGCCTGGGCCGCGCTCGAGCGAACCTGGGCGGCCACGCTAGAGCGTGTCGCGGCGATGCCCGCGGGCACGGTGGACGTGTCGGTGGCCGGCGAGTGGTCGTTCGCCCAGACGCTGCGGCACCTGGTCATGGCCACGGACGTCTGGCTCCGCCGGGCGATCCTGGAGGTCGACCAGCCGTTCCACCCGATGGGTCAACCGAACGCCGAGTACGAGACCGACGGCAACGACATGTCGGTGTTCACCACGGTCACGCCGTCCTACGGCGAGGTACTCGAGGTCCGCGCGGGCCGCGTCGCGATGGTGCGCGACTACCTCGCCTCCGTCACAGCAGGCGACCTGACCGTGACCCGCTCGAACCCGTGGAACCCCGAGTACCAGGAGACCACCCTGTCGTGCCTGCACACGATCCTCGAGGAGGAATGGGAGCACCACCGCTACGCCGTCCGCGACCTCGACGCGATCGAGGCGGGGCCGGTGTGAGCGAGCGGCTCAGGACACCATCACCGGGGTGAGCGGATACCGGTAGACCTCGCCGCGGTTGGCGGCCACGGCGGCGATCACCTGCAGCACGATGGCGCCGACGGCGATCGCCAGCGCCACCGGCACGACGACGAACAACGCGAGCCCCACGGTCAGCAGCGTCCCGATGAGCGCCAGCACGCCGCCGACCACCGAGACGATGAGCAGCAGGAGCTGGAAGTTCAGCGCCGACGCCGCGTTGGCGCGCACGAACGCGGAGCGGTCCTTGTACATCAGGTAGACGACGAGCGGGCCCAGCACCGGGAAGCCGACGAAGCCACCCACGAAGGGCGACAGGTGCGCCAGCGTCGCCCAGGTGCGCTCGTCCTGCGGGCTCACCGGTCCGGGACCGGCGTACCCGTACGGCGGCCGGTACCCGGACTGCGGGTGCGGCTGCTGGTACGGCTGGTACGCCGGCCCCGGCGGTGGCGCGCTGGGCTCGCTCATCGGTGTCGAGCTACTTGATCAGGCGCAGTGCGAACGGGTAGCGGTACATCTCGCCCCGGTTGGCCGCCATCCCCGCCATGATCGACAGCACGAGTGCGGCGACCCAGATGAGCGGGAAGAGCAGGAAGCCGATCACGATCGCCGACAGCACGCTGGCAGCCACGTAGCCGATCAGCACGGTGATCTGGAAGTTCAGCGCTTCCTTGCCCTGGTCCTCGACGAGCGCGGAGCGCTCGCGGAACACCAGCCAGGTGATGAGCGGGGCGATGAAGCCCAGCACGATGCCGCCGATGTGGCCGAGCATCGCCCACATCCGCTCGTCGCTCTGGCTGAGCGGTGCCTGCCCGCCGGGTGCTGCGTAGCCGGGCTGCTGCGGAGCCCCGTACCCGGCCGCGGGCGGCGGAGGAGGAGGCGGCGGCGTGGCGGCGGCCGGCGGGGGAGGAGGCGGCGGGTTCGACGACGTGCTCTCTGGGCCGCCGTCCTGGGGTGTCGGCTGCTCGGGGTGCTGGTCGGTCACAGTTCCTCCCGGTGTCGTGTCTCGTCCTGCGCCGCCAGCCTAGGGGCACGGGGCCTCAGCGGTCTGCGAGATCGCCGGTCACGAAGTCGATCAGTTCCTCCACCCGCCCGAGCAGGGACGGTTCGAGGTCGGCGTATGACCGGACGGTGCTCAGGATCCGCTGCCAGCCGCGGGCGACGTCGGCCTGGTCCGCGTGCGCCCAGCCGAGATGGGCGAGCACGCCGCGCTTCCACTCCACTGCACGCGGCACCACCGGCCAGGCGGCCAGGCCGAGACGCTCGGGCCGCACGGACTGCCAGACGTCGACGAACGGGTGGCCCACGACGAGCAGGTGCGGCGCGAGCTGTCGCTGGGCGACGGCCTCCGCCACCAGCCGCGACTCCTTCGACCCAGGCACCAGATGGTCGACCAGGACGCCCAGGCGGCGACCCGGCCCCGGGCCGAACGCGCGCACCGCGGCCGCGAGGTCGTCGACGCCGTCCAGCATCTCGACCACGACACCCTCGACGCGCAGGTCGTCGCCCCAGACCTTCTCGACCAGCTCGGCGTCGTGGCGGCCCTCCACCCAGATCCGTGACCCGCGCGCCGACCGGGCTCGGTGCTCGCGCACCGTCGTCGAGCCGCTCGCCGTCCGGACCGAGGGCGCCGGGGCGGCCGGGGCGCGCGGCGCGACCAGCTCCACCGGTGCGCCGTCGAGCAGGAAGCCGGGACCGAGCGGGAAGCCGCGGCTGCGCCCGCGCCGGTCCTCGAGGTGGACCACGTGGATGCCGCCTGCCTTCTCGGTGCGGACGACGGCGCCGCACCAGCCGGTCTCGACGTCCTCGACGACGACGCCCGACTCGGCCACGACGGCGCGGCTGCGGCCCCGGGGTGGGGGCGGGGGGCCGCCCGCGAGCACGTCCGAGCCGTAGCGATCCACGTCCCCGATGCTACGAGGGCGCTGGCCCAGAGCCCGGCCAGGTCGATCTCCCGGGCGTGGCCCGGTGCTCGATGTGCGATCGGCTGCGGCGACGTAGACTTGGCACTCGGCCGCGCTGAGTGCCAGGCCGTGGCAGGCTCCGGGCCTGCGGGTCCCGAGAACGCGAGGAGGTGCCGGATGAGCGACGAGCGCAGGCTCGCCGTCCTGCGAGCGATCGTCGAGGACTACGTGCACACGCGCGAGCCCGTCGGGTCCAAGGCGCTGGTCGAGCGGCACCACCTCGGGGTGTCCAGCGCGACGATCCGCAACGATATGGCGGCCCTCGAGGACGAGGGGCTGATCGCCCAGCCGCACACCAGCGCGGGCCGGGTGCCGACCGACGCCGGGTACCGGCTCTTCGTCGACCGGCTCACGGAGGTCAAGCCGATGTCGGCGCCCGAGCGGCAGGCGATCTCGAACTTCCTCGCCGGTGCCGTCGACCTGGACGACGTCGTCGACCGCACCGTCCGGCTGCTGGCCTCGCTGACCCGCCAGGTCGCGGTCATGCAGTACCCCTCCCTCACCCGCTCGACGGTGCGCCACGTCGAGCTCGTCCCGCTCGGCCCGCAGCGGTTGCTCGTCGTCCTCATCGCCGGCACCGGCCGGGTGGAGCAGCGGATGCTCGAGACCGAGCGCGAGATCGACGAGGGCGTGCTCGGCGAGATCCGGGCCCGGATCAACGCCGAGTCCGCCGGCCGTCTGCTCACCGACGCCGCAGCCCGCCTCCAGTCGCTGCCGGAGAGTCTGCCCCCCGAGGACCGCGACCTGGTCCGCTCGGTGGTGCGTGCTCTCGACGACGCCCTCGTCGAGGAGCGCGAGGAGCGCGTCGTGCTGGCCGGCGCCGCCAACCTGGCCAGGTTCGGCCAGGACTTCCCCGACTCCATCGGGCCGGTGCTCGATGCCCTCGAGGAGCATGTCGTCCTGATGCGGCTGCTCGGCGAGCTGTCGTCCGACCCCTCGACCGTGGCCGTGCGGATCGGCAAGGAGCTGGCCCACGAGGGCCTGCGCTCGACGTCCGTCGTCACCAGCGGTTACGGCGGCGGGCACGACGTCGTCGCCAGCCTCGGCGTCCTGGGTCCGACCCGGATGGACTACCCGACCACCATGGCCACGGTACGAGCGGTGGCCCGGTACGTCTCGCGGGTGCTCGACGGGTAGGCCCGCCCCGTGACCGCCCCCGGTGGCACCGACATCTGGTGCGCCGTGTTCCGACCCCAGTGAAGAGAAGGACCCTTGAGCGACCACTACGAGACTCTGGGCGTGGCACGTGATGCCACGCCCGAGGAGATCAAGAAGGCCTACCGCAAGCTCGCCCGTCAGCTGCACCCGGACGTGAACTCCGGTGCCGAGGCCGAGGACCGGTTCAAGTCGGTGAGCGCCGCCTACGAGGTGCTCAGCGACCCGGCCAAGCGCTCGGCGTACGACCGCGGCGGCGACCCCTTCGGGGCAGCGGCGGGCGGCTTCGGTCAGGGCTTCTCGTTCACCGACATCATGGACGCCTTCTTCGGCGGTCAGGGCGGCCCCGAGCGGGGTCCGCGCTCGCGCCAGCGGCGTGGCCAGGACGCGCTGATCCGCGTGCAGATCGACCTGCGCGACGCCGTCTTCGGCACCGAGAAGGAGATCTCGGTCGACACCGCCGTCGGCTGCCCCACCTGCCACGGCGACGGCGCCCAGCCCGGCACCGGCACCCGCACCTGCGACGTCTGCGGCGGCCGCGGGCAGGTGCAGCACGTGCAGCGCTCGTTCATGGGCAACGTCATGACCTCGCGCCCGTGCGCCACCTGCCAGGGCTACGGCAGCGTCATCGCGCATCCCTGCGTGCAGTGCTCCGGCGAGGGCCGGGTGCGCTCGCGCCGCTCGCTCACCATCCGCATCCCGGCGGGGGTCGACAGCGGCACCCGCATCCAGCTGGCGGGCGAGGGTGAGGTCGGTTCGGGTAACGGCCCGGCCGGTGACCTGTACGTCGAGATCGCCGTCGCGAACCACTCGACCTTCGTGCGCCGCGGCGACGACCTGCACGCGACGGTGCAGCTGCCGATGACGGCGGCCGCGCTCGGCACGAACATCACCCTCGACACCCTCGACGGCGAGCAGGGGCTCGACATCGAGCCCGGTACGCAGTCGGGGCAGGTCACCACGCTGCGCGGGCTCGGCGTCACCCACCTGCGGGGGGTCGGCCGTGGTGACCTGGTCGTGCACGTCGAAGTGCTGACTCCCCGTTCGCTCGACGAGGAGCAGCGTGCCCTGCTCACCCAGCTCGCGGTGCTGCGCGGCGAGGAGCGGCCCGAGGGGCGGCTCGCGACGCACGGCAGCGGGCTGTTCGGTCGGCTCAAGGACGTCCTCAGTGGCAAGTAGGGCCCTGGCACCGTGAGCGCCCCGCTGTTCCTGCTCGAGCCGGGCTCGTTGGCCGACACCGGGCCGGGCGGCAGCGTCGTCCTCGACGGGCCTGAGGGCCGGCACGCGGTGACCGTGCGCCGGATCGGCGTCGGCGAGCGGGTCGACGTGGCAGACGGCCAGGGAACCCTGGCCCGGTGCACCGTCCGGTCGGTGCAGAAAGAGGCCCTGACGCTGACCGTCGACGAGCGCGTCGAGCTGCCCGAGCCGGCGCCGCGGTTCGGGCTCGTGCAGGCGCTGGCCAAGGGCGACCGCGACGAGCTGGCGATCGAAGCCGCCACCGAGCTCGGGGTCGACGAGGTCGTGCCCTGGCAGGCCGAGCGCAGCATCGTGGTCTGGCGCGGGGCGCGCGGTGCTCGCTCGCGGAGCAAGTGGGAGCAGACCGTCCGCACGGCGGCCAAGCAGTCGCGGCGCGCCCGGGTGCCCGTCGTCGGCCCGCTGGTCGACCGCGCCGGCCTCGTCGCCCGTGTCCAGGCAGCCACCCTCACCGTCGTCCTGCACGAGGAAGCCACCGAACCCCTTGCGGGAGTGCAGGTTCCGACGTCCGGTGAGGTGCTGTTGGTGGTTGGTCCCGAAGGCGGCATCACGCCGGCGGAGGTCGACGCCCTGGTGGCCGAGGGCGCGATCGTCTGCCGGATCGGCCGCGAGGTGCTGCGCTCCTCGACGGCCGGTCCGGCTGCGCTGTCGGTGCTGAGCGCCGCCACCCGCTGGCGCTAGTCACCGGACGTCGTTCAGCAGCTTCCAGGTCTTGCCGCCCACCATGCCGAGGCCCTGCAGGCCATGGCTCTTCTGGAACGACTTGACCACCTTGAGGGTCTCGTCGCCGAAGTCGCCGTCGACATCGAGCGCCCGCCCGTTCAGCACCGCGTGCTTGTTCTTGGCCGAGAAGTTCAGCCGGGCCTGGATCCAGCGGACGTGGTCCTTCTTGGGACTGTTCTGCTCGATCGGGAAGCCGGGGAAGGGCCGGTCGGCCACGCCGATCCCCTTCGCCGTGGCGCCGAGGTGACGCACCGCGGCGCCGACCAGGCCGGCCGCGAAGCCGAGCTTGCCCGCCACCGCGGTCCAGGTGCCGGTGCCGAACAACCGATGCGGCTTCTGCCCCAGCGCCGTCGCGATGATGCCCGACACGAACCCCGAGCAGTCGCCGCCGTGCTGCGCGCTCGGGACGCTGGCCCACACGTACGGCTGGCCGATGCAGCTGTCGGCGTAGGCCTTGGCGCGTCGGGCCTGGGTGTCGGACAGGACCAGGTGGAACCGGTGCTTGAACAGGGGATGCGCCGCGCCGCGGGCCGCGGATCCCTTCAGGCAGCCCTTGCTGCCACGCGACTCGTAGTTGATCCCGCCCAGGGTGCAGGCGGTATGGCCGACGCCGCTGCTGCTCTCGCTGGGCAGCATCACCCCGACCAACAGCTCCTTGGCCATGTCAGTTGCCCTCCGCGTCCAGGGGCGGGCTGCTGGGGTCGTCCTGGCTGGCCTTGATCCCGGCCAGCTCCTCCTCGGTCAGGTCGTCGCCGTCCGGTGGCTCCTCGCCGACGTCGACGTCCTCGCCGTCGAACAGCTCGATGGGTTCGTTCTCCCGCATGGCGGATCACCTCGTTCCACCGCTGGCCCGGCTGATCGGGCCCGGTGCCTCACATGGTGATCCTGCCTGCCCCGCTTGTCACCCCATTCTGGTCGGTCACCGCACCCGGAAGGTGCGGGTCTGCTCGCGGTCCGGACCGGTGCCGGACGGGGCAGGCTCGTAGGCGCGGAACGTGTAGGTGCCCGGGGTGAGCGCGGCCAGCGGGACCGACCATGAGCCGCGGTCCGGGCAGCCGCTGCTCGCCGTCGTGTGGCCGGATCCGACCACGGTGGTCCCTCGACGCAGCTCCCAGGCGACGTTGGCCTCGAACACGCACGCAGTGCCGGTCACCGTGACGTCACCCGGCACGACGGCGTCCTCCTCTGGGGACTCGATCCAGATCGAGCCGAGCACCTGGTACGCCGGGCTGGTGCGGTGCACCACGTCGCCGACCGGCTCGGCGCCGAACAGCAGCCCGGGCTTGCCGCCGATCAGCACCCGCACGCCCAAGCCCGCGTCCTGCTGGACGGCGGTCACCGTGAACACCAGCGCCTGCACGGCGAGCGCCGCCTGCTCACGGGTGCGCGCCCGGGTCTGCGCCTCGGCCAGCGGAAGGTCGACCGTCACGACCCCCGATGTCGGGCCGTCGACGCCGACCGGCACGGTGCCGGGCAGCCAGGGCGCGGTGAGGTCCGGGTCGAGAGCCGAGCGCGCATCGGTGGCCGCTGTCAGCGCCAGCCGCAGCGCATCGCCGGATGCCCCGCGATGGAACTCGCGGTAGAGCGCCAGCCGGTCGCCGTCCCGTCCCAGGTAGTACACCGGCACGGCCGCCGCGGCCGGCACGGTGCCGGCGCCGGTGCTGGTGCCGGACGGCGAGGGGGAGGTGGTCGGCGCCGAGGTGGCGGACGTCGGCCCGGGCGTGGTCTGCACCGTCGGTGCGGGGGTGCGCGCCGGCGGGGCGAGGTCGTCGCGACCGCCACCGAGCAGCCCGACCCCGATCGCCGAGGCGAGCGCCACGACGGCCGCGGCCGCTGCGGCCACCACCGGCCAGGACGGCCGACGCCGCGCGGCCGCCGTGCGCAGGTCGGCCAGCCGGTCGGACGGCGTGATGGCCTCGGCGTCGTCGTTGAGCGCGCGCACCAGGGCGGCCACGACCTCGTCGTCCGCCGGCTCGGGCAGCGGGCCGAGACCAGGGACGTCGGGGGGCTGCTGGCGGGCGGTCATCGGTCTGTCTCCTGGTCGGCGTCGTCCGGTGGTGCGAGGGCTCGGCGCAGGGCCGCCAGGCCACGGTGGGCGTGGCTCTTCACGGCGCCCCGGCTGATCGCGAGGGCCTCGGCGATGTCGGCCTCGGACAGCCCGGCGTGGTAGCGCAGCACCAGCACCTCACGCTGTCGGGTCGGCAGTGCGCCCAGGACGGCGTTGACCTGCGCCCGCTCGGCGGCCAGCAGCACGGTCTCCTCGGCGCTGGGCGAGACAGTGGCACCCCGCGGCGCCGGCTCGGAGCGGGTCGGCCCGCCGGCCTCGGTCCACCGCCGGCGCACCCCCCGGCGGCGCAGGGCGCTGCGCGAGCCGTTCACCACCGCGACCCGCAGGTAGGCGAGCGCGCGGTCCGGGTCGGCCAGCCGGCGCCAGTGCCGGTGCACGTCGAGGAACGCGTCCTGCACGACCTCCTCGGCCAGCCCCTGCTCGCGCAGCAAGAGGTACGACAGGCGCACCAGCGAGCGCCAGTGGGCGGCGTACAGCCGGGTGAGGGCCTCGTCCGCGTCCCACCGCACGCTGTCGGTGGTGGCAGACGCCCCGGACGGAACCGACGTCATCGTCGCCTCCCGCTGTCGCAGTCGCGCCACTGCCTCCATGGTGATCCCACGCGCGGCCCGGCGGATCGGTTGTCCGGAAGTTCGCGCCCGGTAGCCTCGCCCTCGTGAGCACCGCGAGCGCGACGACGCCCCCGCACGACCCGGAATGCCCGTTCTGCCGCATCGTCACGGGCGAGATCCCCGCCGACGTGGTGGCGCAGGACGAGCTGGCCCTGGCCTTCCGCGACCTCGACCCGCAGGCGCCGCTGCACGTACTCGTGGTGCCGCGGGCGCACTACCCGAACGTCGGCGCGCTCGCGTCCGGCGACCCCGAGTCCCTCGTCGCCGTGGCCCGGCTGGCGGCCCAGGTGGCCGCCGACGAGAACGGCGGCCAGTTCCGCTTCGTCTTCAACAACGGGCCGCAGGCGCACCAGAGCGTCTTCCACGTGCACGGCCACGTCCTCGGCGGACGCGACCTCACCTGGCCCCCCGGGTGAGTGCTGCCCAGCAGCCTCCCGACCTGCCGGATCGCCTCGCGATCTCGTTGCAGCACAAGGTCATCCAGGCACAGCGCGACTGGCGTGCGCCGTCGGTGGTGGTGCGCGTCGTCCGGCGTGGGCAGGTACAGCTCGACGCCTGGGCCGGGGCGGCCGACCTCGGAGCCGACGGCAGCGCCGACCCGCCGGGGCTCGAGCCCGGCCCGGACGTGCAGTACCGGATGGGCTCGATCACCAAGACGTTCACCGCGGCGCTGGTGCTCCAGGCCCGCGACGACGGGCTGCTCGACCTCGACGACCGGCTGGAGGCCCACCTCGAGGTGCCCTCGCACGGCGGACTGACCCTGCGTCGCATGCTGAGCCACCTGTCCGGTCTGCAGCGCGAGCCGGCCGGCGATGTCTGGGAGGCCCTGCAAGGACCTGACCTGGCCACCATGCTGGCCGACCTCGAGCAGGCCGAGGCTGTGCTCGACCCGCAGCAGCGGTGGCACTACTCCAACCTGGCGTACGCGCTGCTCGGCCAGGTCGTGGCGGCCCGGCGCGGCGCGAGCTGGGCGGACGTGCTGGCCGAGCGGGTGCTGCAGCCCCTCGGCATGACCCGCACCACGACCCAGCCCACCGCGCCGGTCGCCCGGGGCTACTTCACCGACCCCTACGCCGACCGGCTGCTGCCCGAGCCGCTGTTCCCGGGCGACGCGTTCGCCCCGGCCGCCGAGCTGTGGACCACCAGTGCGGACCTGGCCAGGTGGGCCACCTTCTGGGCCGACCCGGATGAGGCCGTGCTGCGTCCGGGCACGGTCGCCGAGATGGCCCACCTGCACGCGATGGCCGACCTGCAGCACTGGACGCTCGGCTGGGGGCTCGGCCTGATGCTGCACCGGCGCGGCGAGCGGCTGCTGATCGGTCACGACGGCGCCATGCCGGGCTTCCTGGCCAGCATGGTGGTCGACCGCGACAGCGGGCTGGGCGTCGTCGTCCTCACCAACACCAGCCGGGCCGCCGACCCGCTCGCCCTCGCGCTTGACCTCGCGTCCGCCGTCCTGGACGACGTCCCCGACGTGCCGCTGCCGTGGCGACCGGGTGCGCAGGTGCCGTCCGACGTCGAGCCGCTGCTCGGCACCTGGTGGACCGAGGGCGCGGAGTTCGTCGCGTCCTGGCGGGCCGGCGACGACCCGGACGTCGACGGCGCCGAGGGCGGCCACCTGGAGCTGCGGGCGGTTGGGGCGCCGGCAGGCCGTCCGCCGGCCGTCCTGCGCCGGGCGGGCACCGACCGCTGGCGGGTGGTGTCCGGGCGCGAGCAGGGAGAGGTGCTGCGCGTCGTCCACGACCCGGCCGGGGCCGTCCACCGGATGTACTGGGCCACGTACCCGATGACCCGCGCCCCGCTGCCGTTCGGCCGCTGAGCAGCGGCCACCCCTTCCCAGCGGTACCGCACGGCCCACGCGGCTACGATGGGCTGGTCCTGTCTCCGCAGCGAAGGGTTCTGCAGGCCTCGAGGCCGCCCATGAGTGACACACCCCGCACCGGCGCTCCCGTCCCGGACGACGCCGTGCCAGCCCCTGAGTCCTCCGCCGACCCCGCTGCGTCGGTACCGCACACCATCGTCGTCTCGCCCGACGTTCCGATGGTCGCCCTGCTGGGCCCGGCCGACGAGCTGCTGCGAGCCGTCGAGCGCGACTTCCCGCGGCTCGACATCCACGTGCGTGGCAACCAGATGACGGTGAGCGGGCCGCCGGACGAGGTCGCGCTGCTCGAGCGGCTGGTCGACGAGCTGCTCGTCGTCATCGCCGCCGGCCAGCCGCTCAGCCGCGACGCCGTCGACCGCTCGGTCGCCATGCTGCGCCAGCAGACCACCGAGCGGCCGGCCGACGTGCTGACGATGAACATCCTGTCCAACCGCGGCAAGAAGATCCGGCCCAAGACGCTCAACCAGAAGCACTACGTCGACGCGATCGACGACAACACCGTCGTCTTCGGCATCGGCCCGGCCGGCACCGGCAAGACGTACCTGGCCATGGCGAAGGCCGTGCAGGCGCTGCAGGCCAAGCGGGTCAACCGGATCATCCTGACCCGTCCGGCCGTCGAGGCCGGCGAGCGGCTGGGCTTCCTGCCCGGCACCCTCACCGAGAAGATCGACCCCTACCTGCGGCCGCTGTACGACGCGCTGCACGACATGCTCGACCCCGACTCGATCCCGCGGCTGATGGCCGCCGGCACCATCGAGGTCGCCCCGCTCGCGTACATGCGCGGGCGCACGCTCAACGACGCGTTCATCATCCTGGACGAGGCGCAGAACTCCTCCGCCGAGCAGATGAAGATGTTCCTCACCCGGCTGGGCTTCGGGTCCAAGATCGTGGTGACCGGTGACGTCACGCAGGTCGACCTGCCGACCGGCACGACGTCCGGGCTGCGGGTCGTGCGCGAGATCCTGGACGGGCTCGACGACGTCCACTTCGCCCTGCTCACCAGCCACGACGTGGTGCGCCACCGCCTGGTCGGGCAGATCGTCGACGCCTACGGGCGCTGGGACGCCGCTCGCGAGGACGGCGCGGCCGCGCCGCTGGCCGCCGGCAACCGCGCGGCCCGGCGCGGACGACGGTGAGCGGCCAGCGCTGCCCCCGGCCGGCAGCCGCCGGCGTGAGGTGGCACCGATGAGCATCGAGGTCAACAACGAGACCACCGTGGCCTGCGACGAGCACGAGCTGGTGCTGCTGTCGCGGTACGTCCTCGAAGCCATGCGCGTGCACCCGCAGGCCGAGCTGTCGATCGTGCTGGTCGACGAGCCCGCGATGGAGCGGCTGCACGTGCAGTGGATGGACCTGCCCGGCCCGACGGACGTGATGAGCTTCCCGATGGACGAGCTGCGGCCGGGCTCGGAGGACGAGGAGCCCCAGCCGGGTCTGCTCGGCGACGTCGTGCTGTGCCCCAGCGTGGCCGAGAAGCAGGCCGTCGAGGCCGGCCACACGACCGCCGAGGAGCTGCTGCTGCTCACGACGCACGGCATCCTGCACCTGCTCGGCTACGACCACGCCGAGCCGGACGAGGAGCAGCAGATGTTCGAGCTCCAGCGCCGCCTGCTGCTCACGTTCCTGGCCGAGCGCGGTCGCGCCGGTTCATGAGCGCCCCCGACGTGCGGCTCGCCGTCGCCGCCGTCCTGCTGGTCGTGTTCGCCGCCGCGCTCGCGGCGGCCGAGGCGTCGATCTCGCGGGTGACGAAGGTGCGGGCCGGGCAGCTGGCCGAAGAGGGTCGCCGCGGGTCGGGTGCGCTGGTGACCGTCGCGGCCACCAGCGCGCCGTACCTGTCGGTGTCGACGTTCGTGCGGGTCGTCTGCGAGTCCTTCGCCGCGGTCTTCGTCACCATCACCTCAGCCGGAGCGTTCGAGCAGCGGTGGGTGGCGCTGCTCGTCGCGGCCGGTGTGATGGTCGTCGCTTCGTTCGTGCTGGTCGGTGTCAGCCCGCGCACCCTGGGCCGCCAGCACGCCGAGGCCGTGGCGCTCGCGAGTGCGCCGGCGCTCTTGCTGCTCGCCCGGCTGCTCGGGCCGCTCGCCCGGCTGCTGGTGGCGCTGGGCAACGCGGTCACCCCCGGCCGGGGCTACCGCGACGGGCCGTTCTCCAACGAGGCCGAGCTGCGCGAGCTGCTCGACCTGGCCGGCGAGAACGCCGTTATCGAGGCCGGCGAGCAGGAGATGCTGCACTCGGTCTTCGAGCTCGGCGACACCATCGTGCGCGAGGTGATGGTGCCGCGCACCGACATGGTCACCATCGACCACGACAAGAGGCTCCGCCAGGCGCTGTCGCTCTTCCTGCGCTCGGGCTTCTCCCGGATCCCCGTCGTCGACGGTGGCCCTGACGACGTGCTGGGCATGCTCTACCTCAAGGACGTCACCCGGCGCGTCTACAGCGACGCGACCGCCGAGCAGTCGGTGCCGGTGCGCGAGGTGATGCGCCCGGTGCAGTACGTGCCCGAGAGCAAGCCGATCGACGATCTGATGCGCGAGATGCAGCGCGACCAGACGCACGTGGCCGTCGTCGTCGACGAGTACGGCGGCACCGCCGGGCTGGTGACCATCGAGGACGTGCTCGAGGAGATCGTCGGCGAGATCACCGACGAGTACGACCGCGAGGACGTCGGTGTCGAGCACCTGGACGACGGCACCGTGCGGGTGCGCTCGACCCTGCACGTCGACGAGCTCGGCGAGCTGTTCGACCTCGACCTCGACGACGACGACGTTGACACGGTCGGCGGGCTGCTGTCGAAGGCGCTCGGCCGGGTGCCGATCCCCGGGGCTCGGGCCGTCGTGGCGGGGCTCGAGCTGACCGCCGAGCGGCCCGCCGGGCGCCGGCACCGGATCGCCACGGTGATCGTCCGCGACGCCCGCGCCGAGCCGGAGCCGGCCGCGAGCGGGCCGGACCCTGCGAGACTGGGGCCATGAGCCCGAGCCAGCCTCCCGTCGTCCCGCCGGAGCACCGCTCGGGGTTCGCCTGCATCGTCGGCCGGCCCAACGCGGGCAAGTCGACCCTGACCAACGCGCTGGTCGGCGAGAAGGTCGCGATCACCTCGAGCAAGCCGCAGACCACCAGGCACGCGATCCGCGGCATCATCACCCGGCCGGACGCCCAGCTGGTCCTCGTCGACACCCCAGGCCTGCACCGGCCGCGCACCCTGCTCGGGCAGCGGCTCAACACCGTCGTGCGCGACACGCTCACCGAGGTCGACGTGATCGGCTTCTGCCTGCCGGCCGACCAGAAGGTCGGGCCGGGTGACCGCTTCATCGCGGCCGAGCTGGCCGCGATCCGGCGCGAGGGTCGCGGCACGCCCGTGGTGGCCATCGCGACCAAGACCGACACGGTCGACCGGCAGCGGCTCGCCGAGCACCTGATGGACGTCGACCGGCTCGGCGAGTGGGACGAGATCGTGCCCGTCTCGGCGGTGTCGGGGGAGCAGGTCGACCTCGTGACCGAGCTGCTCGTGGGGCTGCTGCCTGCCGGGCCGGTGATGTACCCCAGCGGCGAGCTCACCGACGAGCCTGAGGCGGTCATGGTGGCCGAGCTGATCCGCGAGGCCGCCCTCGAGGGCGTGCGCGATGAGCTGCCGCACAGCCTGGCCGTCGTCGTCGACGAGATGCTGCCCCGGGAGGGGCGCCCGCCGCACGACCCGATGCTCCAGATCCGGGTGAACCTGTTCGTCGAGCGGCCCTCGCAGAAGGCGATCGTGATCGGTCGCGGCGGCGCGAGGTTGAAGGAGGTCGGCTCGAACGCGCGGCGGGCCATCGAGGCGCTGCTCGGCCAGAAGGTCTTCCTCGACCTGCACGTCAAGGTGGCCAAGGACTGGCAGCGCGACCCCAAACAGCTCCAACGCCTCGGCTTCTGACCTCCATCAGGCAAGGGGGAGAGAGCCGGCGGCTAGGCTGACCCTCATGCGCGTCGGAGTCTTCGGAGCCACTGGTCAGGTCGGCGGGGTCATGCGCACCCTGCTGGCGGAGCGCTCGTTCCCGCTGGACGACGTCCGGTACTTCGCGTCGGCCCGCTCCGCCGGCTCGACGCTGCCGTGGGCTGACGGCGAGGTCACGGTCGAGGATTCGGCCACGGCCGACCTGAGCGGCCTCGACATCGCGCTGTTCAGCAACGGCAAGGGCGCCTCGCTCGAGCTCGCGCCGCGCGCTGCGGCCGCTGGCGCGGTCGTGGTCGACAACTCCAGCGCCTGGCGGATGCACCCGCAGGTCCCGCTCGTGGTGAGCGAGGTCAACCCGGGCGACCTCGACGACCTGCCGCTCGGCATCGTGGCCAACCCGAACTGCACCACCATGGCGGCCATGCCCGTCCTGGCTCCGCTTCATCGCGCGGCCGGCCTCGTGCGGCTGTACGTGTCGTCCTACCAGGCGGTCTCCGGCACCGGCGGCAAGGGCGTGGCCGAGCTCGACGAGCAGGTCCGCAAGGTCGCCGACACGGCGTCCGCACTGGCCTTCGACGGCCGAGCTGTCGAGATGCCCGCGCCCAGCGCCTACGTGAAGCCGATCGCGTTCAACGTGCTGCCGATGGCCGGCGGGCTCGTCGACGACGGCAGCGGCGAGACGGACGAAGAGCAGAAGCTGCGCAACGAGAGCCGCAAGATCCTGCACCTGCCCGGCCTCGCGGTCGCCGCCACCTGCGTGCGGGTGCCGGTCTTCACCGGGCACAGCATGGCGATCCATGCCCAGTTCGAGCGGCCGCTGTCGCCGGAGCAGGCAAGTGAGCTGCTGGCCGCGGCGGAGGGGGTCGAGCTGAGCGACGTCCCGACGCCGCTCGACGCCGCAGGGCGCGACGTGAGCCTGGTGGGCCGGATCCGGGTCGACCCGGTGGTCGACGGCGGCCGCGGCCTGAGCCTGTTCGTCTCCGGCGACAACCTGCGCAAGGGCGCGGCGCTGAACGCCGTGCAGATCGCCGAGGCCCTGCTCGCCCGCCGGCACTGACCCCCCGCCAAACCTGCGGTGATCATGCACGTTCGCCCAGTCCGCCGGGGCGAACGTGCATGATCACCGCAGGGAGCGGGGTTTCGGGATGTGGGACGGCAGTCCGGGGCGTGGACGCTCACCCGCCAAGCGGCGTACGGTGTCCGGGTGCGGACGACGTTCCTCTTCCTTCGTCGCCGCGGCGGGGCTTCGTAGCAGACCGGCCCCTCGCCGCGGGATGCTGGCGTGCCGGTCGCACCCACCCGCGCTGACCCCGGGTCACCACCCCGGCGGCGCAGAGCCGAAGGCCCGCCCATGACGCACCCCGACACCGCCCAGCCCGAGCGCTGGGCCGCCACGCCCCAGCAGGCGTCGGCCATGCCGGTCCACAAGTACCGGCCCTACCACGAGACGTTCTCCGTCGACCTGCCCGACCGCCGCTGGCCGGACCGCGTCATCGACCACGCGCCGCGCTGGTGTGCGGTCGACCTGCGCGACGGCAACCAGGCGCTGATCGACCCGATGAGCCCGGCCCGCAAGCTCGCCATGTTCCAGCTGCTGGTGCGGATGGGCTACAAGGAGATCGAGGTCGGCTTCCCCAGCGCCAGCCAGACGGACTTCGACTTCGTCCGCCAGCTCATCGAGGGCGAGCACGTTCCGGACGACGTGATGATCCAGGTGCTCACCCAGTGCCGCGAGCACCTGATCGAGCGCACCTTCGAGTCCCTGCGCGGTGCCAAGCAGGCCATCGTGCACTTCTACAACTCCACGTCGACGCTGCAGCGGCGGGTCGTCTTCGGACTCGACCGTGACGGCATCACCGACATCGCGACCCACGGCGCCAGCCTGGCGCGCAAGTACGCCGAGATGATCACGCCCGACACCGAGATCCACTACGAGTACTCGCCCGAGTCCTACACCGGCACCGAGCTCGAGTACGCGGTCGAGGTCTGCAGCAAGGTCATCGAGGTCATCGACCCCACGCCCGAGCGGCCGCTGATCATCAACCTGCCGGCCACCGTCGAGATGGCCACGCCGAACGTCTACGCCGACTCCATCGAGTGGATGAACCGGCACCTGCCGCGTCGCGACAGCGTGGTGCTCAGCCTGCACCCGCACAACGACCGCGGCACCGGGGTGGCGGCCGCGGAGCTGGGCTATCTGGCCGGCGCCGACCGGATCGAGGGCTGCCTGTTCGGCAACGGCGAGCGCACCGGCAACGTCTGCCTGGTGACGTTGGGGCTCAACCTGTTCAGCCAGGGCATCGACCCGCAGGTCGACTTCAGCGACATCGACGAGATCCGGCGCACGGTCGAGTACTGCAACCAGCTTCCGGTGCCCGAGCGCCACCCGTACGGCGGCGACCTCGTCTACACCGCGTTCAGCGGTTCGCACCAGGACGCCATCAAGAAGGGACTCGAGGCGCTGGAGAAGAGCGCCGCGGACGACGGCAAGGAGGTCGACGAGGTGGTCTGGGCCGTGCCGTACCTGCCGATCGACCCGCGCGACGTCGGCCGCACCTACGAGGCCGTGATCCGGGTGAACAGCCAGTCCGGCAAGGGTGGGGTGGCCTACCTGCTTAAGAGCGAGCGGCACCTCGACCTGCCGCGCCGCCTGCAGATCGAGTTCAGCGGCGTGGTGCAGCGGCACACCGACCACGAGGGCGGCGAGGTGTCGGCCGAGCAGCTCTGGACGACGTTCACCGACGAGTACCTGCCCGACGCCGAGCGCTCCTGGGGCCGGTTCGAGCTGCGCGGCAGCCGGCTGTCGACGTCCGAGCAGGGCGACGACCAGCTCAGCGTCGAGCTGTCGGACGACGGCGAGCTCGTCGTGCTGGCGGGGCAGGGCAACGGCCCGATCGCCGCGTTCACCCAGGCGCTCGCCGACCGCGGGGTCGACGTCCGGGTGCTCGACTACCACGAGCACGCGATGAGTGCGGGCGGTGACGCCACGGCGGCGGCGTACGTCGAGTGCGCGGTCGACGGCCAGGTGCTGTGGGGCGTGGGCATCGACCCGAACATCGTCACGGCCTCCCTCAAGGCCGTGGTGTCGGCCGTCAACCGCTCGGTTCGGGCGGCTGCCGCGGCCGGTCCCGCCGTCCAGGGGTAGATCTGCGCAAAGCGGCGCGGGCGGGGGGCCGCTCGTGCACACTGAGGCGGTTGCAGACGGCGGATCAGGGGGCTACGTGACCGGCACGGTCCACGGCGTGGTGGCAGAACGTGGAGCTTTCGGTCCCCTCGACCTGCTCTCGGACTGGGCACACGAGCTGTACCTCGACGGGTACTCCGAGCGCGCCGTCGTCGCGGCCCGCGAGGCCATGCCCGTCGCGGCCGGCGCGGGCGACCTGCGCACGCTGCGGTACCTGCACTACACCTGCGGCGTCGCCCTGATCGAGCAGCGCCGGTGGGACGAAGCCATCCTCGAAGCGCACCAGCTGCTGTCGGTGATCGACTCCGACGACCCGGCCTGGCGGGCCAAGGCGCTGTCGTTGCTCGGCGATGCCGGGCTGCGGCTGGGCCGGGCGTCCGCCGCCGTCGACGCGCTCGCCGAGGCCTACAGCCTGGTCGAGCGCACGCCGCCGCAGCGCTACAACGACCTGAGCGCGGCGATGGCCGTGGCGGTGGTGCTCTCGCACGCCCAGCTGTTCCAGCCGGCCGACGCGTTGTTCGGGCTGTGCATGTCCTCGCCTGCCGTGCGCGGCGAGGGACAGGCCACGCGGGTGGCCCGGGTCCTGGTGCTGCAGGAGTACTCGGTGCTGCACGCCACCTGGGGCGCAGCCCTCGAGCTGGACGGACGGCGCGCCGAGGCGCAGCCGCACTACCTGCGCGCCGGTGAGCTCGCGCTGCACATGATGGACCTCACGGCCGGCGACGACGAGATGCACGCCCGCGCCGAGCTGGTCGAGGCGTTCGTGCAGATGCGCTTCGGGCACATCGACCTCGCGGCCGTCCGGCTCGAGCAGGCGATGTCGCGCTTCGAGCTGCGGCCCGAGCTGCCCGAGGTGCAGATCGGCCGGCTGGCCCAGGCGGTCTGCCGGCGCGAGGGTGGCGACTACGCCACAGCACGCACGTACCTGGACGACGTGCTCACCGGTGCGCAGCTCACCGACCGGATCGTGTGGGAGCTCGCGGCGCTGTCGGCCATGGCCCTCGTCGAGGTCTGTGAGCACGGTGAGCACCCGTCGACGCCCTACTACGAGCAGGCTCGCCAGCTCGCGTCGCACCGGCTCTGGGTCGAGCGGGAGAGCCGGTTCTTCGCCCTGCGCGACCGGATCAGCCTGCGCGCCCTGGCGGCCGAGGCCTCCCAGCTGGGCCGCGACGCGCTGATCGACCCGCTCACCGGGCTCGGCAACCGGCGGATGCTGGACGCCGGCATCGCCGAGTCGCTCGGGGGAGCCGCGCTGTTCGTCGACGTCGACCTGTTCAAACAGGTCAACGACAGCTTCTCGCACGCGGTCGGCGACGAGGTGCTGCGGCGCATCGCCGACATCCTGCGGGCGCACTGCCGCGCCCAGGACGTGGTCGTGCGCTTCGGTGGCGACGAGTTCGTGGTGCTGCTGCCCGCGACCTCGACGCCCGAGGCGGCGGCCGTGGCCGAGCGGGTGCGCGCTGCCGTCGTCCGCGAGCCCTGGCAGGACGTGCGGTACGGCCTCGAGGTCAGCGTCTCCGTGGGGGTGGCCGCAGCCGACGCCTCGGCCGACCGCGTGCTCAAGCACGCCGACGCCGCGCTGTACGAGTCCAAGGCAGCCGGCCGCAACCGGGTCACGGTGTACTGAGCCTGCGTGGCGGTGGCGCTCGCGCGCCCCGCACGTAGGACAATCCAGGGGTGAGCCTTTACCGCGACGAGGCCGTCGTCCTGCGCACCCACAAGCTGGGTGAGGCCGACCGTATCGTCACGCTGCTCACCCGCCAGCACGGCAAGGTGCGGGCCGTCGCCAAGGGCGTACGGCGCACCCGGAGCCGGTTCGGAGCCAGGCTCGAGCCGTTCATGATGACCGACGTGCAGCTGTACGAGGGGCGCAATCTCGACACCGTGACCCAGGCCGAGACCATCGCGCCGTACGGCGAGCGGCTCGTGGCCGACTACCCGCGGTACACGGCCGGCACCGCGATGCTCGAGACCGCCGAGCGCCTCACCGAGGAGCGCGAGCCCGCCGTGCAGCAGTTCCTGCTGCTGGTCGGCGGCCTGCGCACCCTGGCCGAGGGGGTGCACGACTCCTCGCTGGTGCTCGACGCCTACCTGCTGCGCTCGCTGTCGGTCGCCGGGTGGGCGCCGAGCTTCGTGGACTGTGCGCGCTGCGGCGCCCCCGGCCCGCACCGTGCCTTCGCGATCGCCTCCGGCGGCGTGGTGTGCCCGTCCTGCCGGCCGGCCGGGTCCGTGGCGCCGGCGGCACCGACGCTCGACCTGCTGGCCGCGCTGCTGGCCGGCGACTGGGTGCTGGCGGACGGCAGTGACGTCCGCCACCGCCGCGAGGGCAGCGGCCTGGTGTCGGCCTACCTGCAGTGGCACCTCGAGCGCGGGGTCCGGGCGATGCGGCTGGTCGAGCGGCTGTGAGGTCGCGCCGTGGGGGCGGCGCCGCCCGCGCTGCCCCGCCCACCCCGGTCGCCCCGCCCGCCCACCCCTCGGGCGCGCGGCCGCCGGACGTCCCGCGCGAGCTGGTGCCCCGGCACGTCGCCGTCGTCATGGACGGCAACGGACGGTGGGCCAACGCCCGCGGCCTGCCTCGCACCGAAGGGCACGCGCGGGGCGAGGCGGTGCTGCTCGACGTCGTCGCCGGAGCGATCGAGGTGGGCGTGACGCACCTTTCGGCGTACGCCTTCTCGACCGAGAACTGGCGGCGCTCGCCGGACGAGGTCCGCTACCTGATGGGCTTCAACCGCGACGTGATCCGCCGCCGCCGCGACGAGATGCACGAGTGGGGCGTGCGCGTGCGGTGGGCCGGACGTCGTCCGCGCCTGTGGCGCAGCGTGATCCGCGAGCTCGAGGCGGCCGAGGAGCTCACCCGCGACAACCGGGTGCTGACCCTCACCATGTGCGTCAACTACGGCGGCCGGGCCGAGATCGCGGACGCCGCACGCGCCCTCGCGCAGGACGTCGCGGCCGGGCGGTTGTCGGCCGACCGGGTCGACGAGCGCACCCTCGCCCGCTACCTCGACGAGAGCGACATGCCCGACGTCGACCTGTTCTGGCGCTCGTCCGGCGAGCAGCGGACGTCGAACTTCCTGCTCTGGCAGTCCGCGTACGCCGAGATGGTCTTCGACAACGTGCTGTGGCCGGACGTCGACCGGCGCGACCTGTGGCGGGCGATCGAGACGTACGCGCAGCGGGAGCGGCGCTACGGCGGCGCCGTCAACCAGCCCGACCCCGTCAACCAGCCCGAACCCCCCGGCCTCTAACCCGGCTGCCCCCGCCGACCGCCCCCGCCGACCGCCCCCGCCGACTGCCCCCGACCGCACCTTTGCGGAGAAGTGCGGCCACGAAGGCAGTTCTGACCGCGTCTCTCGACAAAGGTGCGCTTGGGGTTGCGCCAGGGAGGGCGGCCGGGGTGGGGGTGGGGGTGGGCGCTGGGTCAATGCTGGTCGCAGGTGCCGAAGACCTCGAGGGTGTGGCTGATCTCCCGGAAGCCGTGCTGGGTCGCGACGGCGTCGGCCCACTGCTCGACCGCCGGCCCCTCGACCTCTACCGTGCGACCGCACTCGCGGCACACCAGGTGGTGGTGGTGCTGCTCCGAGCGGCAGCGCCGGTAGACGACCTCGCCGTCGTCGGTGCGCAGGGCATCGACGGCCTCGTCCTCGACCAGGCCCTGCAGCGTGCGGTAGACGGTGGCCAGGCCGATCGAGCTGCCCTGCTCGCGCAGCCCGGCGTAGATCTGCTGGGCGCTGACGAACGTCGTCTCGTCGGTGAGGAAGGCCGCGACGGCGTCCCGCTGCTTGGTGACCCGCCGGGTCGAGCCGGTCACCGTCCCGCCCCGGACGTCTCGGCGTGGGTGTGCGGCCCCGCCCCGTCGTCGGGGTCGTGCTCGTCGTAGTGCCCGCCGTGCGGCGCGTGCCGGTGCCCGGCGTGCAGGTAGTCGACGTGGTCGTCGTGGACGACGGCGGGGTGGCCGCACTGCTCGCCGTGCTCGTGGGCGTGGTGCCCCTCGGCGATCCGATGGCGGCGTCGCACCCACCGCTCGTGCAGCGAGGCAGCGACCGCCGTGACGACGAACACTGCCACCGCCAGCACGACGATCGTGCCGCCCGAGGGGGTGCTGGCATAGAAGCTCGTGCTGATCCCGGCCAGGCTGACCACCACCCCGGTGACCACGGCCACCGCGAGGCTGGTGCGGAAGCTGTGGCACACCAGTTGCGCGATGGCGTTGGGCAGGATCATCAACGCGCTGATCAGCAGCAGTCCGACCACCCGCATCGACACCACGACGGTGACGGCGGTGAGCACCGCGAGGACGAGGTTGAGCCCCAGCACGGGTAGCCCCACGGCTTGTGCGTACTCGGGGTCGTTCGCAACGGCGAACAGCCGGGGAGCCAGCACGGTGGTGACGACGAGCACCGCGATCGCGAGCGCCGCGAACGTCGCGACGTCGGCGGCGCTGGTCGTGGTGATGGCCCCGAACAGGTAGGCGTTCAGGTTGGCCGGGGTTCCCTCGGCCGACCGCGAGATGAGGACGACGCCGGTGGCGATGCCGCCATAGAAGAGCACCGCGAGCGCGACGTCCCCGCTGGTGCGCCCGCGCGCCCGGATGAGCTCGATGGCGACCGCAGCGAGCACCGCCCCGGCCAGCGCCGTCCATACCGGTGCGTGCCCGGTGACGACGCCGACGGCGACGCCGGCGAGCGCGACATGGCCCATCCCGTCGCCGATGAGCGCGAGCCGGCGCTGCACCAGGAAGATGCCCACGACCGGCGCGGCCAGCCCGACAAGCAGTCCGGCCAGCAGGGCGCGGCGCATGAAGTCGTACTGCAGCAGCTCGAGCACGACCATCACGCACCCCCGCCCAGCGGCTGCTCGAGCCAGGACGCGGGCGCCCCGGCCCCGTTGGCGAGCGGGTCGTGCAGGTGGTGGTGGTCGTCGGCGTGCCCGGGCAGGTGCCCGCTCACCTGGTCGTCGTCGCCGGGTGCTCGCAGCGGTCCGTCGTAGGTGATCCGGCCGTCGGTCAGGACGATGGCCCGGGTGACCACGTCGGTGAGCGGGCCGACCTCGTGGGTCACCACGATCATCGGCACGCCGCGGGCGGCGAGGGCGCGGATCGAGCCGGCCAGGGCGTGCTGGCTGGCCTGGTCGACGCCGGCCGTGGGCTCGTCCATCACCAGCACCTCGGGCTCGGCGGCCAGTGCCCGGGCGATCAGCACGCGTCGCTGCTGGCCGCCGGACAGCTCGGCGACGTCGGTGTCACCGAGATCGGTGAGGTGGACGGCGTCGATGGCGTCCTGCACGACCCGGCGGTCGGCGGCGCGCATCCGGCCGAGGACGCCCAGCCGCGGCAGCCGGCCGGACGACACCACCTCGCGCACGGTCGAGGCGATGGCGCCGCCGACGGTGTGCCGTTGCGGCACGTAGCCGACCCTGGCCCGGTCGCTTCGGGTGCGCAGCGGCGTGCCCAGCAGCTCGACGTCACCGTCCATGATCGTGGCCAGGCCGAGCAGGCCGCGCACGAGCGTGGTCTTGCCGGACCCGTTGGCGCCCAGGACGGCGACGACCTCGCCGTCGCCGACCGTGAGGTCGACGTCATGCACGACCGGCCGGTCGCCGTAGCCGATGGTCACCCCGCGCAGGCGGACGACCGGGGTCGTGGTGGACGGTGCGGTGGTGTGGTTCATCGGCAGTCCTGTCCGCGTCGCAACGTCTCCAGGTTGGAACGCATGATCTCGAGGTAGGTGGTGCCGCGCGACTGGGCGCTGACGCCTTCGATCGGGTCGAGGACGGCGGTGGCGGCGCCGGTCTCGGCCGCGATCGTGTCGGCGACGGCGGGGCTGACCAGCGTCTCGGAGTAGATGGTGCGGGTGTGATGCGCGCGGACGAACTGCGTGACGTCGGCCAGCTGGCGGGGGCCTGGCTCGGCGTCCGGGGTGAGGCCGGTGATGCCGACCTGGTGCAGCCCGTAGCGGCGAGCGAGGTAGCCGAACGCGTTATGGCTGGTCACCAGGTCGCGGTCGGTGCACTGGGCCAGGCCCGCGCGGTACTCGGCGTCCAGCGTGGTGAGGTCGCGCTGCAGGGCGGTCAGGTTGCGGGCGAAGGTGGCCGCCCCGGCGGGCTGGAGCTGGGCCAGCCGCTGCTCGAACGCGGTGGCGACCGCGGCGAGCCGCGTGGGGTCGAGCCAGAAGTGCGGGTCGGTGGTGCCCGCCTCGGTGCTGCTGGCTCGCCCGGCCTCGATCGGCGTGAACGTGAGGTCGAGGTGTGCGGCGGGCGCGGCGTTGAGCACCGAGCGTGGCCCGGCAGCGGTGACGGCGTCGTCGACCGCCGGCTGGAAGCCTTTGACGTAGAGCACGAGGTCGGTGTCCTGCAGGGCGGCGACGTCACGCGCCGTGAGCTCGAGGTCGTGCGGCTCGGCGCCCGGCTTGGTCAGCGAGGTGACGTCGACGAGGCCGCCACCGACCCGCTCGGCGACGTACTGCAACGGGTAGAAGCTGGTGCTGACCGTGAACCGGCCGGACGACGGGCCGGCGCCGGCGAGCGGGGTGCACGCCGCGGTCGCGCCGGCGCCCAGCACGGCGAGCAGGCCCAGCACCGCCCAGCGGCGGGCGCGACCGATCGTGGACGACATGACAATCATTCTCACCAAAGTGAGAATGGTTGTCAACAGGACGGCGGACGCCCGGTCAGGAGCGGGGGAAGGCCTGCACCAGGCACAGGGCGAGCGCGAGCGCCAGCACGGCGAGCCGGCCGAGCCGCTCGGTGCCGGTGAGCCGCGGCCAGCTGAGGTACATCAGCCAGCCCACGAACGCGGTGACCACCGCGGTGCAGATGACCCCGACGATGCCGCCGACGAAGACCCCGACCACGAGCAGGACCAGCAGCACCAGGAAGGGCACGGCGCGCGGCAGCGCGGTCAGTCGCACCAGCAGCGGACGGCTGGCCCGCTCGACAGCGGCGCGCAGCCCGGACGTCGGGTGCGGCGGGCGGCCGGGGGGCCGGGTGGGGTCGGGCTGTGACACGCGAGGCTCCGTCGGGGGTGGATCCGGTCAGGGTGGACGACGTGACATCCTCGCAGCACCCGCGGTCACCGGGTCGCCCGCCGTCGCAAGGAGCAGCTGTGCCGCTCGTCGTCGTCACCCGCTACCTGGTCCCCGAGGCCGACGCGGAGGTGTTCCTCGGCCGGGCCCGCGAGGCGCTGGACGCCCTGCGCGCGCAGCCAGGGTGCCGCCGCGGCCACGTCGGCCGCTCGATCGACGAGCCCAGCCGGTGGCTGCTGCAGACCGAGTGGGACTCGACCGGGACCTACCGCCGGGCGCTGTCGTCGTACGACGTCAAGGTGCGCGCGGTGCCGGTGATGTACCACGCGATCGACGAGCCCACGGCCTACGAGGCGCTGGTCGAGACCACATCGGCCGGCCTGCTCGACCACGCCAGCGACCGTGATCCTGCGGCGGGAACCGCGTCGCCCGGGCGCAGCGCCGACCGGTAGCCTGGCTGCTCGCGCCCGGCCGCTCTGGCCGACCCGCGCCGCCCCGAGTTCCGATGGAGTGATCCGCCCGTGGCCGCCAAGCCCGACTCCCGCATCGACACCGTGGTCAGCCTCGCCAAGCGGCGGGGCCTGGTGTACCCCTGCGGTGAGATCTACGGCGGTACGCGCTCTGCCTGGGACTACGGACCGCTCGGCGTCGAGCTCAAGGAGAACATCAAGCGGCAGTGGTGGCGCTCGACGGTCACCGGCCGCGACGACGTCGTCGGGCTGGACTCCTCGGTGATCCTGCCGACCCAGACCTGGGTGGCGAGCGGCCACGTCGAGACGTTCACCGACCCGCTCACCGAGTGCCAGAGCTGCCACCGACGCTTTCGCGCCGACCACCTGCAGGAGGCCGTCGCCGAGAAGAAGGGCATCGACGACCCGGACACGGTCGATCTCGCGGACGTGGCCTGCCCGAACTGCGGCACCCGCGGCGCGTGGACGCCGCCGCGTGCCTTCAGCGGTCTGCTGAAGACCTACCTGGGTGCGGTCGACGACGAGTCGGGGCTGCACTACCTGCGGCCCGAGACCGCGCAGGGCATCTTCCTGAACTTCCTCAACGTGATGACGTCGGCGCGCAAGAAGCCGCCGTTCGGGATCGCGCAGATCGGCAAGAGCTTCCGCAACGAGATCACGCCGGGCAACTTCATCTTCCGTACCCGCGAGTTCGAGCAGATGGAGATGGAGTTCTTCGTCGAGCCCGGCACGGACGCCGAGTGGCACCAGACCTGGATCGACCTGCGCACCAGCTGGTACGTCGACCTCGGGATCGACCCCGACAACCTGCGGCACTACGAGCACCCGACCGAGAAGCTGTCGCACTACTCGACCCGCACCGTCGACATCGAGTACCGCTACCGGTTCGCCGGCTCGGAGTGGGGCGAGCTCGAGGGCATCGCCAACCGCACGGACTTCGACCTCACGACGCACAGCAAGCACTCCGGCGTCGACCTGTCGTACTTCGACCAGGGCAAGAACGAGCGCTGGACGCCGTACGTCGTCGAGCCGGCGGCCGGGGTGGGCCGGTCGATGATGGCCTTCCTGCTGGACGCCTACACCGAGGATGAGGCACCCAACGCCAAGGGCGGCGTCGACAAGCGGGTCGTCCTCAAGCTCGACCACCGGCTGGCGCCGGTCAAGGCTGCGGTGCTTCCGTTGTCCCGGCACGCCGACCTCTCGCCGAAGGCGCGCGACCTGGCCGCGCAGCTGCGGCGCAGCTGGAACATCGACTTCGACGACGCCGGCGCCATCGGTCGCCGCTACCGCCGCCAGGACGAGATCGGCACGCCGTACTGCCTGACCGTCGACTTCGACACCCTCGACGACCAGGCCGTCACGGTGCGCGAGCGCGACTCGATGAACCAGGAGCGGATCGGTCTCGACCAGGTCGAGGGCTACCTGGCCGCGCGGCTGCTCGGCTGCTGACCGGCCGGTGCGCCGGCGGTCGTGAACGAGCGCGTCGTCCACCGGTCGGCTGCGGCGACCAGCCGCTGGAGCACCAGGGCGATCAGCGGGTCGTCCTGCGCTCCGGCGCGCACGGCGGCGTACACGTGCCGCGCGGCCGGCGTGCCGAGCACGGGCACCACCACGAGCCCCTCGACCGGCAGCGGCTGGGCCAGCCGCGGTACCAGCGAGACGCCGAGCCCGGCTGAGACGAGGGCTCCGAGCGCGACCCAGTCGCCGACCCGGTGCCGGACGTCGGCGGTGAAGCCGGCGTTGGTGCAGACCGCGTCGGTGAGCTGCGCGCACGACCCGCCGGGGTAGCCGGCCACCCACGGCTGGTCGGCGAGGTCGACCAGCCGGACGCCGGCCGGGTCGGCCATCGGGTGTCCGCTCGGCAACACCGCGTCCAGCGGGTCGACCAGCAGGTCGACCCGGTGGTAGCGGGGGTCGGTCACCGGCGGGCTGGGTCGGTGGTGCACCGTGACCGCGATGTCGACGTCCCCGAGGTCGAGCGCAGTGAACAGCTCCGGCGGCTCCGACTCCTGAACGGTCATCATCAGGCCAGGATGGCTGTCCCGCAACGACTTCAGCGCCGGGGCGACCACAGCTGTGATGCCCGTCGAGAGGGCCGCGATGCTCACCCGGCCGGCGTCTCCGGCGTCCCAGCTCGCGAGGTCTGCCCGGGCCGTCTCGAGCTGCTGCTCGATGACGGCGGCGTGCTCGAGCAGCAGCCGGGCCCGGCTGGTGAGCCGGACGCCGCGACCGCGCTTCTCCAGCAGCTGCACGCCGGTCTCGCGGGCCAGGCCGGCGATCTGCTGCGAGACCGCCGACGGCGTCAGGTGCAGCGCGACGGCTGCCGCGGACACCGTGCCGGTCTGCTCGAGGACGCGCAGGACGCGCAGCCGGCGCAGGTCGATCGTGAAGTCCCGACTGGATGTTGACATGAAGAGATCGTAGATGGACTGAACGGTCAGTGGGCCGGACAATGGGGGCATGAGTCGCCGTGCCGTGCTGCTGTTCGCCGGGCTCTCGGTCGCGTGGGGGATCCCCTACCTGCTGATCAAGATCGCCGTCGAGGAGCTCAGCCCGCTCACCCTGGTCTTCGCCCGCACCGCCCTTGGGGCGGTCCTGCTGCTGCCCGTCGCCCTCGCGCGCGGCTGGGTGCGGCCGGTGCTGCGCCGGTGGCCCCAGGTGCTGGTGTTCACCGCGATCGAGATCACCGTGCCGTGGCTGCTGCTCTCGCGTGCCGAGCAGCACCTGACCAGCTCGCTGACCGGGCTGCTCGTGGCCGCCGTCCCGCTCGTCGGCGTCGGCGTCGCGATGGTCACCGGGCGGCACGACCCGCTCGGCAGGCGCGGCGTGCTCGGGCTGCTGGTGGGGGTCGTCGGCGTCGCGCTGCTCGTCGGCCTCGACCTCGGGACGAGCCAGTGGTCGGCCGTGGGGGAGATGGCCGTGGTCGTCGTCTGCTACGCGGTGGGGGCGGCCCTGTTGTCGCGCTGGTTCTCGGACCTGCCCGGGCCCGGCGTGGTGGCGGTGTCACTGACCGCCGCAGCCGTGGGCTACCTGCCGTTCGCGCTGCCGGGCCTGCCGTCCGCGATGCCCTCGGCGCGCGTGACGACGTCCGTGGTGCTCCTCGCGGTGGTGTCGACCGCTGCGGCGTTCCTGCTGCTCGTCGCCTTGGTCGGTGAGATCGGCCCGGTGCGGGCCACGACCATCACCTACGTCAACCCGGCGATCGCGGTGGCGGCCGGCGCGATCGTGCTGCACGAGCCGATCACGGCGGTCACCCTGGCCGGCTTCGCCTGCGTCATCGCCGGGTCGGTGCTGGTCAACCGTCGCCGCCCCGCGCAGCAGCCGCTGGACGAGGCGGCGCCCTGCCCCGCCCCCCTCCCCGCCGCCACCTAGCCCGCCCCGGCGCAGGGTTGGTGTGGCGCGGGGCCACGCCGCGGCATTCCTTGTCACTGTGGGGCACCCCGCAGCATTCGCGGAATGACGTGATCTTCCCCGGTGAAGGGCTTTCCACCGCCTGGGCCGACCGCCGCGGATCGTCGTCCACAGGTGGACGGCGGTTGCCCCGTCGTCCACAGATCCAGCCCGACGGGTGGGACGACGACCGCCGACCCGCCAGCGTGGGTGCCCGGAGGTGGTCGTGTGGCCGCGAAGGACACGGTGGGGCGCTACGGCGAGGACGTCGCCGCCCGCCATCTGGCCGAGCTCGGATACCAGGTGCTGCAGCGCAACTGGCGCTGCGACCTCGGCGAGATCGACATCGTCGCGCGTGACGGCGACTGCCTCGTGGTCTGCGAGGTGAAGACCCGGCGCGGCGACGCGTTCGGCCACCCGGCCGAGGCGGTCACCCAGCGCAAGCTGGCCCGGCTGCGCCGGCTTGCGGCCCGCTGGCTGGCCGAGTCGGGGCTGCACCCGCCGCAGGTGCGCATCGACGTGGTCGCCGTGCTGCGGCCGCCGTCGGGTGCCGCGCGCGTCGAGCACCTGCGGGCGGTGGCCTGATGGCCCTCGGGGTCACGCAGGGGGTGGCGCTCGTGGGTCTGGACGGGCACGTCGTGGACGTCGAGGCGGACGTCGCCAACGGCCTGCCGGCGTTCACCATCACCGGGCTGCCCGACACCTCTCTCGGGGAGGCGCGCGACCGCGTGCGGGCGGCCTGCCACAACTCGGGAGTCGCGTTGCCCTCGCGGCGGATCACGGTCAACCTGTCGCCGGCGTCGCTGCCGAAGGCCGGCACGTCGTTCGACGTCGCGATCGCGGTGGCCGTCCTGGTGGCGGGCGAGGTGGTTCCCGAGGGGGCCGCTCGCGGGGTCGTGCACCTGGGCGAGCTGGGTCTCGACGGGCGGGTGCGGGCGGTGCGCGGCGTGCTCCCCGCAGTGCTCGCCGCCGCCCGCCGTGGCATCGAGCGCGTGGTCGTCCCGGCCGCCAACCTGGCCGAGGCCGAGCTCGTGCCGGGGGTCCGCGTGCACGCGGCTCGCTCGCTGGCCGGTCTGGTCGCGGCCTACCGCGGCGAGGTCGGCGGCCCCGAGCCCGACGCCGCGGACGGCCCCGTCGTCGAGCCGGTCGTCGAGCCGGTGTCGCGACTCGACCTCGCGGACGTCGTCGGGCAGACCGAGGCGCGCACCTGCCTGGAGGTGGCCGCGGCCGGGGGACACCACCTGTTCCTGCTGGGGCCACCCGGGGCCGGCAAGACGATGCTGGCCGCTCGGCTGCCCTCGCTGCTGCCCGACCTCGAGCCGGCGGCGGCCTTGCAGGTCACCGCCGTGCACTCGCTGGCCGGGGCGCTCAGGCCCGGTGCGGGGCTGGTGCGGCGACCGCCGTTCGTCGACCCGCACCACACCGCGTCGCCGGCCTCCGTCGTCGGCGGTGGCGCAGGCGTGCCGCGGCCGGGGGCCGCCTCGCTGGCCCATCACGGCGTGCTGTTCCTGGACGAGGCGCCTGAGTTCGAGACCCGGGTGCTCGACGCCCTCCGCCAGCCGCTCGAGGAGGGCGAGCTGGTCATCCACCGGGCCGCGGGCCACGCCCGGTACCCGGCCCGGTTCCAGCTCGTCCTCGCCGCCAACCCGTGCCCGTGCGGGCGGGCCTCGGGCAAGGGCACCGAGTGCACCTGCACGCCGATGGCCCGGCGCCGATACCTGCATCGGCTCTCCGGGCCGCTGCTCGACCGGGTCGACCTGCGCGTGCAGGTGCTGCCCGTGACGCGGGCGGCGCTGTCGACGGCCGTCGCGGGGGAGTCGTCCGCCACCGTCGCCGCTCGGGTGGTCGAGGCTCGCGAGGCGCAGGCCCAGCGCTGGCACGGCACACCGTGGCGGCTCAACGCGCATGTCCCGGGGCACGAGCTGAGGCGAGGACGGTGGCGCCTGCCGCCCGGCACCACCCACGACATCGACCGCGGCATCGAGCGGGGCACCCTCACCGTCCGTGGGTACGACCGCGTGCTGCGCTCGGCCTGGACGCTTGCCGACCTCGCCGGTCGCACCCGGCCGACGGCGGCCGACGTCAGCCAGGCGTTCTGCCTGAGGCAGGCGGCGTGAGCGAGCCCGAGCGCGTCCTGTGCTTCGACCCGGACGACGACCTGCTGGCGCGTGCGGCGTGGTCGCGACTGGCCGAGCCGGGCGACGCCCGGGTGGCCGCCCTCATCGAGCAGGTCGGCGCAGGAGACGCGCTGCGCGCCCTGGTGCAGCGCGAGGTGCCGTGGATGCTGCGCTACCGCGCACGGCTGGCCGAGCTCGACCCCGCGCGGGACATGCGGTCGCTGCGGAGCCTGGGTGGCCGGCTAGTCCGACCGGGCGACCCTGAGTGGCCGGATGGGCTGGCCCGGCTCAGCGCGCCGCCGCCGTGCCTGTGGGTGCGCGGGCCGGTGACGCTCGACCAGCTGGCACCGCGGTCGGTGGCTGTGGTCGGCGCCAGGGCGTCCTCCGCCTACGGCGAGCACGTGACCGGCGAGCTCGCGGCCGGCCTGGCCGAGCGCGGCTTCGTCATCGTCAGCGGGCTGGCCTACGGGATCGACGCGGCCGCTCACCGGGCCGCGCTGTCAGCCGGGCTGTCGGTCGCGGTGGTGGCCGGCGGGCTCGACCGCGCCTACCCGCAGGGCAACGACCAGCTGATGGCGGCGCTCGCCGCCGAAGGCGCCGTGGTGAGCGAGGTGCCGCCGGGCTCGGCCCCCACGCGGTCCCGCTTCCTGCAGCGCAACCGGTTGATCGCGGCGATGTCGGCCGGCACCGTGGTCGTCGAGGCCGCGTCGCGCAGCGGAGCGCTCAACACCGCCCGCACGGCCGCCGCCCTCGGCCGTCCGGTCGGAGCCGTGCCGGGGCCGGTGACGTCCGCGGCCTCGACGGGCTGTCACGAGCTCGTGCGCGACGGGAGGGCGGTTCTGGTGACCGACGCGGCGGAGGTCGCCGACCTGGTGGGCCGGCTCGGGGACGACGCCGCAGTGCCGGTGGCCACGCGTGCCGAGCCGGTCGACGACCTCGATCCGCTGACCCTGCGGGTGCTCGACGCGCTGCCGGTGCGGCAGGGGCGACCGGTCGACCGGCTGTGCGTGGCCGCCGGGCTCGACCCGCCGACGTTGCAGTCCGCGCTCGGCCGGCTGGCGCTGCTGGGACTCGCCGAGCGGCACGGCCACGGCTGGCGGGTGGTGCGGGGCGCGCCCTCGAGGGCCGCCGCCGACGAGCGGGCGGTGCGGGCCGTCGTCCGGGGTGGCGCCGCTGCGCCGGCTGCGCCCGGCGGGCCCGCGGACCCGGGTGAGCGCGGCCTGAAGGCCGGAGCCTGACCTCGGCCCGCCGCGCGCCGCCCGGCGGGAGGCCGCTGCCGGCCGTAGCGTGGCGGGGAGCCCTCCGCATTCGGGGTGCCTGGCCCTCCGCGCCCGCGCCCCGAGTCAGTCGACGAACGTGATGAGCTCGGCGAAGTCCGACTCGAGTCGACGGTAGGCCTCAGCGACGTAGCTGCCGCGGGAGAGCAGCAGGTCGCTGGGGATCCGCAGGGAATGGACCGCAAGGTCCGGTGGCGCGAGCGTGGCCAGGCTGGTCATGGCGGTTGAGTAGTGGCCGACGACGCCGCGTGGCAGCAGATCGGCCTCCACCGGCACGAGTTCGAGCGGGACGTCGAATCGTGCGACGTCGCACAGCTGGGCCATCGCCCTCAGCTTGCCGATGGTCTCACCCCGGTGCGCGACGTACAGCAGGTTGCATCCGGGGTGCAACGCACGCGCCGCCTCCACGAGGCGACGCCCGACCTCCAGCTCGGACGTCTCGTCCATGAGCTTGACCCGGGAGAAACCCTGGCCGATGACGAGCACCAGCGATCGCGACCGGGGCAGGTCGCGGTAGCGCGACTTCAGCCAGGGCCAGCTGTTGGGAAGGACCGTGTCGTCGGGTGCTGCCTGCAGAGACCCGGGCATCGAGGTGAAGAACGTGACCGCCTTCTGGGGCATGAAGCCACCGCGCTCGGCCTCCTCGGACCACTCCAGGGGCGCGAACCCACCGTGCGATCGGTCGATGGCGAGGGTCGACGCGCCGTCGTCGAGCACGACGACGTCCGGGCCGGTCCGGTCGAGCAGCGATGCCACCCGCCACGCCGAGGTGTCGCGGTAGTCGCCGATGATGACGGTATCGACCGTGTGCTGCTGGCGACCGATCGCCACGATCGTCTCGGCCACTGTTCCCGTGTGAACACCGGGGCGTCGGAAGCCGGTCGCACGGCGGGAGTGGTAGGTGAACCCTCGAAGGTGCATGAGCACGTTCAGCGACGGGCGCATCATGGCCAGGTCGTCCTGGATCGGCAGGAAGACCGTGCCCTGGGTGATGCGGCGCTCGCGAACGTACTCGAGCAGACCGAGCGCCTGGTACGGCGAGCCGATGAGGGCGAGGACGGAGGGTGGCATGCAGGACGGCTCAGGCCTGGTGCGTTGCGTCGTCGGAGCCTAGGGCGACATACCGGTTGAGGGCGGCGATCCCGGTCTCGATCTCCGCTTCCTTGACGTCCTTCGACCAGGTGGCCACGGTCCTCGACAGGGCGGTGACCTCCTTGGACAGGGCGGGGAGGGTCGCCGACTCTGCCGCCACGACCGTGACCTTCTTCGCCACATCGGCGACGCGCCGGCCCGCGGCGTCCAGTTCCCGCAACACGGCCGCGAACTCGGCGGCGGAACGGCGCGCGTAGCGCGACTGCTGGTGCAGCCCCAGCGCCGCGAGGGCCACGAGAACACCCAGGAGCGCACCCACCGCGGCGTCACCCAGGGTCGCGACCGACAGCGCCGAGATCACCACCACGGCCAGGCCGACGGTCGCGAGGACGGCCAGGCGTTGCCTGCGCACCTTCCCGTTGGCGTTCATCGAGGGCGCAGTGCGGAGCAAGCAGCAGTCACGCGGGCATGCTAGCGCCGAACGGATCCGGCCATGGTGGACAATCGCTGAGGGCATGACTGATCACTTGACGGCACGTCGCGCGGTTCGCGCCGACATCCAGGCTCTCCGCGCGTTCGCGGTGAGCCTGGTCGTGATCTACCACCTGGTCCCGGCCTGGTTGACGGGCGGCTTCATCGGCGTCGACACGTTCTTCGTCATCTCCGGGTTCCTCATCACCCTGCACCTGGTCGAGAACCCGCCACGCAGGGGTGGCGACCTCCTGGCGTTCTGGGCGCGGCGGGTCCGGCGCCTCCTTCCGGCCTCACTGACGGTCCTGGCTGCGACCGTGGCAGGTGCGTGGCTCTTCCTGCCGGCGTCTCAGTGGGAGACCACGGCCGTCCAGGCCAGAGCTGCTGCGGTGTACGTCGCGAACTGGCAGCTGGCGGCCGACGCGGTGGACTATCTCGCGGCCGAGAACACGCCCTCTGCGGTCCAGCACTTCTGGTCACTCGGCGTGGAGGAGCAGTTCTACCTGCTCTGGCCCGTGTTGCTCATGGCGCTCACCGTGCTCGTGCCGGCCGCCCGCCGGGTTCGTGGCTACTGGTGGGGGCTAGGCGCTGTGGTGCTGCTCTCCCTGGGCTACTCGGTCCACGAGACGGCTTCCGCGCCGGCCGCGGCCTACTTCGTCACCTGGACCCGGCTGTGGGAGCTGGGTGTCGGCGGCCTGCTGGCGCTGGGCGCTCCGGCGACCCGGCGATGGGCGCAGCGCTACCCGGTCACCGGGAGGGCTGTCGCGGCGACCGGGTGGTGCCTGATCCTCGCTGTCGCGGTGCGCTACACCAGCGGGACACCGTTCCCCGGCTGGGAGGCCGCCGTCCCCGTGCTCGGTGCGGCCATGGTCATCGCAGCGCACAGCCGGATGCCGTGGGAGCGCCTGCCCGGGGTCCAGTGGCTGGGCGACGTCTCCTACTCGGTCTACCTCTGGCACTGGCCGCTGATCGTCATCGCCCCCGTCGCCCTGGGCAGGCTGACCGGGTCGCCTGAACGGGGACGTCTCGACTCGGTCCTGATCGTGATCGCGACGCTGGTCCTGGCGGGTCTGACGAAGGTCCACGTCGAGGACAGGTTCCGCACCCCCACCTGGTCCCGGCGCGTCGTTCCCAGCCTGACGGCCGGGGCCGTGGGAATGGCGATCGTCGTGGGCCTGGCCACGTCGCTGGTCGTGACAGTGCACCGGCAGCAGCGCAACGATGCCCGGGCCGTCCAGCTGGCACTCGCCGGGAGCGATCCGTGCGTCGGCGCCGGCGCGCTCGCGCCGGGCAGCTCGTGCCCCCCGGACAACCGTCCGCTCGTTCCGGCCCCGGCCTTGGCAGCCAAGGACCGCTCGCCTTCGTACGACCGGCGCTCCGACGGCACTGACTGCATGTCGGACGGCTTCGCCTTCCCCTTGGTGACCTGCACCTTCGGGGACCCGCACGGTCAGGTCGACGTCGCCCTGGTCGGCAATTCCCATGCCGCGCAGTGGCTTCCGGCGCTGCAGCAGATCGCCGTGACTCGGCACTGGCGGATCACCACCTACCTGGCGATGAGCTGCACCGCAGCCGATCTGCCGCAGGAGTTCGCGGTCGAAGCCGGGTCGGCAGCGTGCATCAGATGGACCCACAAGGCCGCCGCGGCCGTCAAGCGGGCCCGGCCCGACCTGGTCGTCTTCGCCAACCGAACCGGCCGTCCCGCCCTCGGTGAGAGCTCCATCGATGCCAGTGTCGCGAAGTACACGGCTGGATTCCGGACGTCGCTGGAGTCGTTCGCCGCCTCGGGCGCGCCCGTGGTCGTCATCCGCGACACCCCGATCCCGATCTACGGCGGGATCGACTCCATGCCGGACTGCCTGGCCCTGCACCCCGATGATCGTGCGGCCTGCTCCGGCCCTCGGTCCGTGTGGCTGCCGGCCGACCCCAGCATCGCTGCCGCGCGCCAGCTCGTCGACCGGGGTGTCTCGGTCGCCGACCTGACTGACGAGTTCTGCGACCGGATCACCTGCTGGGGCGCCATCGGCGGCGTCATCGTCTACTCCGACGGCCACCACCTGACCCGCACCTACTCACGGACCCTCGCTCCACGACTGGACAAGATCCTGGTCAAGCGGCTGGGCGAGAGGTGAGGCCAGCCGGCCGGACGCCGACGATCAGGTACCGGAGACGAGCAGGTTGACCAGCCCGGCCCGGACCACGGCCTCGACCAGGTCGAAGTCGTACGGGGTGTCGATCGAGAACGCCTGCGTCTCGGGGATCTCGAGGGCGAGGAAGCTGCCTTCGTCCAGCCAGCTGCGCTCGAGCCGGCGGACGAACTCGGCTCGCCACAAGTAGAAGTTGCCGTTGAGCTTCAAGAAGGTGCGGGGGCTGTCCTGGCGACGTGTCTGGCCCGCCGCCTCCGGGAAGGCTCGCCGGATCGCGCCGCCACGGTCGACCTCGACCCCTGTCGACATCGGGTCGAAGCCAGGGACCGACACGCTGACCACGCCGTCCGCGGCGGGATGAGCGCTGAGGAGCGCGACGGCCTCGGCGATCCGAGCCGGGTCTCGCACCGGACTGGTCGGCTCCAGCAGAAGCACCGCGTCGTACGGTGCGTCGCCCTGCGCCTCGGCAGCAGCAAGAGCGTGGGCGATGACTGGGCCGGTTGGCGCGGTGTCGGTCGCCAGCTCCGCCGGGCGCAGGAACGGCACCTCCGCCCCGAGGGAGCGCGACACCGCCGCGACCTGCTCGTCGTCGGTGCTGACGATGGTGCGACGGACGTGTGCAACCGCGCGGGCTGCGGCGATCGAGTGTCCGACGAGCGGGACACCACCCAGTTCCTTGAGGTTCTTGCCGGGCAGACCACGCGATCCACCTCGGGCAGGGATGACGGCCAGGATCCGCTCGATCATCAGGTCCTCCGCTCACGCACCTGGACGCCCGTGGAACCGGGGCTCGCCCGCCCCGACTGTATGATGGCGCCGCCGCTGGACCGCGGTTTCCCCAGACCTGACGTCACCAGACGGAGCCGGATCCTCACCGATGACGCACGCCGAAGACGCCGCGCCGCGACTCCCCGGACGCACCGGCGATCGAGACGACCGCCTCCCGCTCGCCGGCCTGGACTCGACGATCCTGGACGCGATCGCGGTCATCGATCGTGGCGCTTTGTCGATCTGCTGCCTGGTCGACGAGGAGAACCGGCTGCACGGCGTGCTCACCGACGGCGACATCCGCCGAGCGCTGATTGACGGGCGGCCGCTGACCGCTCCCGCTCTGGCGGAGGCGACCACCAACCCCCACACCGTCCTCGCCGGCACGCCCCGCGCGCACGTGCTCGACCTGATGACCGCGTGGCGGGTCTCGGCGATACCGGAGGTCGACGCCGCCGGTCGGGTGCACGGCGTGCACGCGCTCTCCGACGTCGTCGGCCCCTCCGCCCTGCCCAACACCGCAGTCGTGATGGCAGGCGGCAAGGGGACCCGGCTCGGCGACCTCACCCGTCACGTCCCCAAGCCGTTGATGACGGTGGCCGGGCGGCCCATCATCGACTGGATCGTCCTCGGCCTGGTCGGCGACGGCGTCCGGCGGATCCTGGTCAGTGTCAACCACCTCGCCGACCAGATCATCGACCACCTCGGCGACGGGACGAGGCTCGGGGCCGAGGTCGAATACCTGCGAGAAGCCCCTGATCGCCCGCTGGGCACCGCCGGATCGCTGGCCCTCATCCGGGACCGTCCGAGCGAGCCGTTGCTGGTGATGAACGGCGACCTCATGGTCGACTTCGACGCGCGACAGCTCCTGCGCTTCCACGAGCAGTCCGAGTCCAGGGTCACCGTCGGGGTGCGCCGCTACGCCTACACGGTGCCGTTCGGCGTGGTCGAGCACGACGACGAGCACCGGATCCACCAGGTCGTCGAGAAGCCCGACCTCGCGGTCTCGATCAACACGGGCGTCTACTGCATCGAGCCCGACCTCATCGACCTCGTCCCGCGTGACACGATGAGCCACATGCCGGATCTCGTCCAGCGCTGCCTGGAGTCCGGCCAGCGGGTCTCGGCGTGGGAGCTGTCGTCGGACTGGATCGACGTGGGGACGCCGGCCGACCTCGCCTTTGCGCAAGGGGCACGGTGAGCGCCTTGGCCGCGTCCCTGTCCGGGCGCACAGTCCTGGTGACGGGATCCGACGGGTTCATCGGGAGCCACGTCGTCGAGGGTCTGATCGAGCTGGGAGCGCGCGTCCGCGCGTTCGCCCTGTACAACTCGGTCGGATCGCTGGGATGGCTCGACACCTCCCCGGTCTTCGCCGACGCCCTCGATTCCGGCCAGGCCGAGTTCGTGCTCGGCGACATCCGCGACGCGGAGCACGTGGCTGCGGTCGTCGAGGGTGCCGACGTGGTGCTCCATCTCGCGGCGCTGATCGCGATCCCCCACTCCTACGTCGCTCCGCGCTCGTACGTCGAGACGAACGTCACCGGTACCCTCAACGTCCTCGAGGCGGTGCGCCGCCACGAGACTCCGCGACTCGTCCACACCTCCACCTCGGAGGTCTACGGCACCCCTCGTACGGTTCCCATCACCGAGGAGCACGCGCTGCGGGGGCAGTCGCCCTACTCGGCGTCGAAGATCGCAGCAGACAAGCTGGCCGAGTCCTACGCGCTCTCCTTCGGCACGCCCGTCACCGTCCTGCGACCCTTCAACACCTTCGGCCCCCGGCAGTCGGCCCGCGCCGTCATCCCCACCGTGCTCGCCCAGCTGCTCGCGGGTGCCACGGAGCTGCGTCTCGGCTCGGTGACGCCCAAGCGCGACTTCACCTACGTGACCGACACGGCCCTCGGCTTCGCCCGTGCCGCCGTGGCCGACGTCGAGCCGGGGACCGTCGTCCAGCTGGGTACCGGTCGCACCGAGTCGATCGGCGACATCGTCGACATGGCCCGGCGCATCACCGGGTCCGACGCCGTCGTCGTCGTCGAGGAGGAGCGGGTCCGTCCCGCTGGCTCGGAGGTCGAGATCCTGCTCTCGGACCCCAGCCGGGCGCGCGACCTGATCGGTTGGACACCCCAGGTGGACCTCGAGGCCGGGCTGCAGCGCACGGCCGACTGGATCGCCCAGAACGTCGACCTCGCGGCGGCTCACCGGTACCACCGATGAGCGTCCGGCCCGAGCCCAGCGCCCCGGGGGCACGGGGACCGGCCGGAACCATCCCGCTGGCGACGCCGAACCTGGGTGCGGCTGAGCGACGCGCCGTGCTCGCCGCGCTGGACTCGGGCTTCGTCTCCTCGGTTGGCCCCGAGGTGGCCCAGTTCGAGCAGGAGTTCGCCGCTCGCGTCGGCTCCCGGAACGCCGTCTCCGTGGCCAGCGGCACTGCTGCGCTGCACGTCGCCCTGCGGCTGGCGGGGGTGGGTCCAGGAGACGAGGTCTTCGTCTCGGACTTCACCTTCATCGGCTCGGCCAACCCGGTGGCCTACCTCGGTGCCGATGTCGTCCTCGTGGACTCCGAGCCCGGCTCGTGGAACATGGACCCGGATCTGCTCGAGGCGGAGCTGGACCGCCGCGCGCGTGCCGGCGAACTCATGCCTCGGGCGATCGAGCTGGTCCACGTCCTCGGGCAGCCCGCTGACGGCCATCGGGTCGTGGAGATTGCCCGACGCCATGACGTGGTCGTCGTGGAGGATGCGGCGGAGAGCCTGGGCGCCGGCTGGGTCGACGGCGAGGGGCGCACCACCAGCACCGGGACGCTGGGCGCTCTCGGCGCCTTCTCGTTCAACGGCAACAAGATCGTCACGTCCGGCGGCGGCGGCATGATCGTCACGGACGACGACGACCTCGCCCAGCGCGCCAAGCACCTCACGACGCAGGCCAAGGTGCCGGACGTCGGCTATCTGCACGATGAGGTGGGCTACAACTACCGCCTGACGAATCTCGCGGCCGCGCTGGGGCTGGCCCAGCTCCGCCGGCTGGACGAGTTCGTCGCGGCGAAGCGGGGGATCGCGGCGCGCTATGACGCTGCGTTCGCCGACCTACCGCTGACGCTCGCGCCGAGGGTGCCCGGCACGGGCTCGACGTACTGGCTGTACTCGATCCTGGCGCAAGACCAGCAGTCCCGCGATGGTCTCCTGAACCACCTCACCCGGGCCGGTGTCGGCGCCCGCGCGCTCTGGCGGCCGCTCCACCAGCAACCACCGTTCTCCCACGCGCGCACGCTGGGCGGGCGGATCGCGACGAGCCTGTTCGACCGAGGGCTGTCGCTGCCCTGCTCCACCGACCTCAGCGGCGACGACCAGGATCGGGTCGTCGCCGCGGTACGGGCCTACTTCGCGCAGTGAGCCCCGCCGTCGACGAACCGTTTCGAGCGGGCGGGTGGGTCGGCCAGCACGACATCGACGATGCGCCGCGCCGCCTTGCCGTCGCCGTAGACGCTGACGGCGCGGGCGGCCTGCTCGCGGAAGTCGTCCTGAAGGACGTGCCGCAGCGCCGCCCGCACGGCGTCCTCGCCCTCGTCGGACCAGTACACGTTGTCCGACCTGAGCCGGCCCTGCTGGCGCAGCCCCACGTCGACGGCCGGGATACCGACCGCCGCTGCCTCGATGACCCCTGAGGACGAGTTGCCGACGACGACGTCGCAGGACGCGAGCACGGCCGGGTAGCGGGAGCCGAGCGCCTCGACCACCAGCAACCGCTCGCTCTCGTCCGCGACGCGGGTCAAGGCGGCCAAGATCTCGTCCCGGCCGGCATCCATCCCGGGATGGGTCGCCACGACGGTGCCGCAGACGTCGAGGGTGGCCCGCAGTGCCTGCTCGGCCCATCGGCCGACGTCCCGCAGGTCCGAAGCCGTCGGCGGGTGGTACGTGAACAGCGCGAGCGGGCGGTGCACCGGGACGCCCAGGAGCTCCTCGAGCCGGGCGTCGTCCCAGCGCTCCTGGCCGGCGTACCGGTCAAGGCCCGGCGCCGACGTGACATGGATCCGCTCGGCCTCCTCACCCAGCCGGGACACCCGCTCAGCCGCGTCGTCAGAGGCGACGCAGTGGACGTCGGCGAGCTTGGTGATGGCGTGTCGGACGCGTTCGTCGATGGCACCGCCGGTGACCTCGCCCCCGTGCAGGTGCACGACCGGCACGCCGGCCAGCACGAACGGCGGCACCACGTGCAGGAGCTCCCAACGGTCGCCCAGGACGACCAGGCGATCCACGCGAGCCTCTCGCACCAGTCGACCGGCACCGTGCGACAGCGCCGGGCCATGCGTCAGCTGGGCGGTCAGGTCGACCTCGTGCAACGGCTGCGCCAGCTGGACGATCGAGGACGTCGGCCGACCGAGGCGTTCGGCCAGGTCCGCGGCGTCGAAGGCGAGGCCCGTGAGCGCGATCGTCTCGACACCAGGTCGCGATGCGAGCTCGTCCACCACCGGCCGTAGCGGGCCGAGGTCGGCACGGGTGCCGACGAAGACCGCGACCTTCACCTGAGCTCCACGTCGGCCGAGGTGATCGGATCACCGGCGTTGACCGGACGGAGCATTCGGGCACCCGCGACCTCGACGAACGGAGCCAGCCCGAGCTCGGGTCGCAGGGTGACGGCGTCCTCGGCGCCGAGGGTGTGACCCACCGGGAGGTCCCTGGCGGCGTGCCAGGAACGGCGGACCAGCGTGGCGTTCTCGACCTCTGACGGCATGCGCCTCTTGATTCCGTCGCCGAGCGCGGACCACGCGTCGCGGGCGGCCACGACGTATGCCGCGAGCTCGTCCGGTTCGAGGCTGGCCGCGTGGTCCGGCCCGGGAAGGAGTCGGTCGGTCGTCATGTGCTTCTCGAGCACGGTGGCGCCCAGGGCCACCGCCGCGACGGCGCTGGTCGATCCCAGGGTGTGGTCGGACCAGCCGACGGGGATCCCGTGCCGCTGGGCGAGTGCGGGGATCACCCTGAGGTTGGCCTCGGCGATGGGAGCGGGATAGGCCGACACACAGTGCAGGAGGGTCACGGACGGTGCCGCCGAGGTCGCGGCCACGGCCGCCGCCACCTCGTCCTCGTCGCCCATCCCCGTGGACACGAGCATCGGGAGACCGAGGTCGGCGACGGCCGCGAGGAAGGGGGTGTTCGTGAGCTCGCTGGAGGACGTCTTGATCGCTGCCACCCCGAGATCGGCCAGCAGTCGCGCGCTCCCGAGGTCGAACGGCGTGCTCAGGAAGGTGAGCCCGAGCCCCTCGGCATGGTCTCGCAGCTCGGCCCAGCTGCCGGTCGGCAGGGTCAGCGCCTCGAGCAGGGACTGCTGGTCGATGGCTCCGCCGCGGTCCCGCTGGTACGGGGTGGTCTCCGCGTGCCCCGAGACGAGCAGCGCAGGGTCGAAGGTCTGGAACTTCACGGCGTCGGCACCTGAGCGGGCGGCCACCTCGACGAGGTCGTGCGCCAGTGCCTCGTCACCGTTGTGGTTGACGCCGGCTTCGGCGATGACGGTGAGTGCTCCGGGGGTCATGGTCGGACTCCTTTGCCCAGGGGCAGCTCCACGGCGGGAACGCCGACGACCCTGGTCCCGGACCGGACATCTCGCGAGACGACGGCCCCCGCCCCGACCACGGCGTCTGCTCCGACGTGACGCCCGGGAAGGATCCGGGCACCGCAGCCGACGAGGGCACCTTCGCCGATGCTAGCGCCGCCGAGGACCACGGCGCCGGGCGCGACATGGACGCCGTCGCTGATCGTGACGTCGTGCTCGACGACGGCCGCGGTGTTGATGATCACGCCGTGGCCGACTCGCGCGCCAGGTCCGACGTGGGCGTGGTGCATCACCACGGTGCAGCCGCCAAGCTCGACGTCGGCTGCGACGGTCGAGGTGAGGGCGGCCGCGCTCCACCGCCGGGCCGGCGGCACCAGGTCGAGGACCGCCAGCCTGCGACGGTTGTGGCCGATCGTCACAAGGAGCCGCAGGTCCTGGCTCTCGGCCAGCGACAGGGCAGCCTCGTCGGAGTCCAGAACCGGGACGCCCCAGACCCGGGACGACACGCCCGCGACGGCGCGCAACGTGCCCACGCCGAGCAACGCGTGAGCGACGCTGGCCGCGTGGCCACCGGCACCGAGCGAGAGCCAGGGCGTCGGGGCCGGCGCGGACTCGGTGGGCACGGCTGCAGTCTAGGTGCCCGCTGTCCGGGTAGGCCGCCTCGGGCGCCTCGCCCTGCGCGGCCTGGCCGAACGACACGCTCACGGCTGGCCTACACGCGTGCCGGGAGGCCTACCCGTGCGTAGCGTAGGCGTATGTCCGCGTCGTCGACCGTGCCTGAGCCGCCGCTCGGCATGCCGTTCGAGGACGCCCTCGCCGAGTTCGCGCGTCATCTGCGCTCGGAGCGGGGCCGCTCACCGCACACCGAGCGCGCCTACCTCGCGGACGTGCGGGCCCTGCTCACTTTCGCCGCCGTCCGCGGCGCCGGCTCCCTGGACGACGTGACCCTGCCGCTGTTGAGGTCCTGGCTCGCGGCCCTCACCTCGGCGGGCCGCTCGCGGGCCACCATCGCCCGGCGGGCCGCAGCCGCGCGCACGTTCTGCGCCTGGGCCGCTCGCACCGGCCGGATGTCGCGCAACGCCTCGGTGCGGCTGGCCTCTCCCCGGCGAGACCGGACGCTGCCGGGGGTGCTGGGGCAGCGCGAGGCGGCCGACCTGCTGCACGTCGCCGAGGTGGCCGCCGACGACGGCGACCCGCTGCACCTGCGCGACCGTGTCGCGCTCGAGCTGCTCTACGCGAGCGGCATCCGGGTGGGCGAGCTGGTGGCGCTCGACGTCGACGACGTCGACCTCGAGACCAGGACGCTGCGGGTCATCGGGAAGGGAGACAAGCAGCGCGTTGTTCCCTTCGGTGTGCCCGCCGCCACCGTCCTGCGTAGCTGGCTGTCGGAGGGCCGCCCCCAGCTGGCGACCGCCGCCAGCGGCCCCGCCCTGCTGCTCGGCCGCCGCGGCCGGCGGGCCGACCAGCGACAGGTGCGCGCCGCCCTCCACGCGCTGCTGCGTCACGTGCCCGGTGCGGAGGACCTCGGGCCGCACGGTCTGCGGCATTCGGCCGCCACGCACCTGCTCGACGGGGGAGCTGACCTGAGAGCGGTTCAAGAACTGCTGGGCCACGCTACGCTCGCCACGACGCAGATCTACACCCACGTTTCCGTCGAGAGGCTGAAGGCGACATATGAGCAGGCGCATCCGCGAGCCTGAGGCAGAGGTCGCGGTCGACCCGCTGACCACCGCCCCGGCCGATCCGGAGGCAGCTGCTTCGACACACCAGGGGGACCACATGCCGGCGCCTGACACCGACGCCGCGCTCGCGGACGGCGAGAACGTCGATGCCGACGGCCAGGACGTCGCCGACGCCGCCGACGACGTCGCCGAGCCTGATGAGCACGTCGAGGTGGACGAGGTCGAGGACCCGGTCGCTGCGAACGCGGCCGCGATCGCCCAGCTCTGGCGCACGTACAAGGCCGAAGCCGACCCCGCGGTGCGCGAGAAGCTGATCCTGCACTACTCGCCGCTGGTGAAGTACGTCGCCGGCCGCGTCGGGGTCGGTCTGCCGCCCAACATCGAGCAGGCCGACCTGGTGTCGTACGGGATCTTCGGCCTGATCGACGCGATCGAGAAGTTCGACATCGAGCGGGCGATCAAGTTCGAGACGTACGCGATCTCGCGGGTTCGCGGTGCGATCATCGATGAGCTGCGCGCGATCGACTGGATCCCGCGCTCGGTGCGCTACAAGGCCCGCGAGGTCGAACGCGCGTACGCCGAGCTCGAGGGCCAGCTGCACCGCACCCCGACCGAGGCCGAGGTGGCCGACCGGATGGGGATCAAGGTCGGCGACCTGCACCACATCTTCAGCCAGGTCTCGTACGTCAACGTCGTGGCGCTCGACGAGCTGCTCAGCGTCGGCGGCGAGAAGGGCGACTCGCTGACGCTGGGCGACACGCTGGAGGACAAGGGTGCCGAGGACCCGGTGCTCGCCTTCGAGGGCGAAGAGACCAAGTACCTGCTCGCGCGGGCGATCAACCAGCTCCCGGAGCGCGAGAAGATCGTGGTGACGCTGTACTACTACGAGGGCCTGACCCTCGCCGAGATCGGGCAGGTGCTCGGGGTCACCGAGTCGCGGATCTGCCAGATGCACACCAAGGCCGTGCTCCAGCTGCGCGGCAAGATCGCCGAGGTCACAGCCGGCTGACCATGGCCGGTGCGGCGCCGTGGTGCTCGTGGCCGTGGTGCTCGCCCGGTGCCTCAGGTGACAGCGCCGGGGCGAGCCCGAACGCCGTGGTTGCCACCGCCGCCGCGACCAGCGCGGCCGCGATACCGAGCGACGCCCGGCGAGAGGCCCACGGCGGCTTGGCAGCGCGGAACAGCCGGCGCCACCGCGGAGCGGACGGCGGGTCGCGCAGCACGCGGGGTACCGCCAGAACGGCGGCGAGCAGCTCCAGCGCGCAGCAGGCCAGGTCGGGAGCGCCGACGGCCTCCGGCGTGCGGAAGTCCGCCGGCCCGATCGGCAGCCCGACCGTCCGCGACACCGCCCAGAGCGCCGTCGCCCCCAAGCCGCTCACGATCACCGCCAGCGCCACCGGCCGGCTCCACGCCAGCACCGCGAGCAGAGCCAGCACCAGCTGAACGGCTTCCAGCGCCAGGAAGAACACCCCCGCAGCCGCCCACTCGGCCAGGTGCTCGCCGGTCACGCTTCCGTGGATCAGGGCCGATCCCACCAGTGCCGCAACGACTCCGGCGCGCAGGGCAGGCTCCAGTCCGACCTCGGCATCCGAGGCCCGCTGCCGTCCCGCCAGCACCTGTGCCACGCCTCCACGGTCGGCGCGCCACCTTGGGGAAACCTTGTGGCTGACCCCCCAATTCTGGGGGTGGGCATCCCCCGCAACCGGGGCTGGGCCGAACATGACAGGACCGTCATCGTGGCTGCACGGGAACGCGGGGAGGTTCAGACGATGTTCAGAGTGCGGTTGTTCGGCGCGACACGCGTCGAGATCGACGGAGTGGCGGTACCGGCGGCACGGCTTGGCGGGGTGAAGTCGCGCCGGGTGCTGCAGGTGCTCGCCCTGCAGGCAGGCGCCCCGATCGACAAGGAGCGGCTCGCCGACCTGGTGTGGGAGGGCGAGCCGCCGGCGTCGGCTGTCGCCACGCTGGAGAGCTACGTGTGCGTCCTGCGGCGCAGCCTGCAGCTCGGCGCCGGGCGCCATTCGGCGCTGGCGACGACGTCCAAGGGGTACGTGCTCGACCCGGAGCGGTTCGAGGTGGACCTGAGCCAGTTCCGCCAGCTCACCGAGGGCCTGTCCGCGCTGATCCCGGCGCAGCGCGTGACCGACGCGCTGTCGCTCGTCTCCGGCGAACTGCTGGACGACGAGCCGTTCGCCGCGTGGGCGGTGCGGGCCCGCGAGTGCTTCCGGCGCGAGCTGGTCACCGCGTGCGCGGCCGGCAGCCGGGCAGCGCTGAACGGTGGTGACCTGGCCGAGGCCGAGCGACTTGCGTGGCGTGCCGTCACGGCCGACCCGCTGAGCGAGGAGGCGACGCAGCAGCTGATGCGCGCACTGTGGCAGGCGGGCCGGCGCAGCGAGGCGCTGCGCGGTTACCTAGGGTTACGCCAGGTCATGCTCGACGAGCTCGGCGACGAGCCGGGCCTGGCCACCCGTGACCTCTACCTGGCCATCCTGCGTGACGGCCCGAACGGGCAGCCCGACTTCGGTGCCAGCACCGAGGCCGAGGTCAGCCTGCTCCTTCGCCTGCTCACCCAGGCGATGGAGTCGCTGCCCGGTGGCCCGGCCACAGCGGCAAGGCTGCTGCAGATGACTGGTTTCCGGAGTGCGCTCGCGCCCACCGGCTAGCGTTCAGCGGGTGACGCACTGACCCGAATCCGCCAAATGGGGTCACCCCGGGCTGGTTACTTTGGGCTATAGCCGTCACGCAGAGTTGCCCCCTACGGTTACGCCGACGGACTGCCCATGGGGGAAGTTGGCGGCGGATGACAGCTTCGATCGAGGCGGCGCAGGGACCTGCGCTCGCGATGACGACGGTGGTGGTGGTCGACGACCATCGCACCTTCGCGGACCTGCTTGAGATCGCCCTGCTGGGCGAGCCCGACCTGCGGTGCATCGGTGCTGCGCAGACCGCGGACGCCGCAGTGGCGCTGATCGAGCGGGCGCGTCCGGACGTCGTGGTGATGGACGTCCAGCTCGGCGACGACGATGGCATCGCCCTCACCCGACGGTTGACCTCGCTCCACCCGACGCTGCGGGTGGTGGTGCTCAGCGCCTTCGTCGACACGCCACTGGTCTGGCGGGCAGCGGACGCCGGCGCCTGCGCGCTGCTGCCCAAGGACGGGGCGCTGAGCGAGACGTTGAAGGCGTTGCGCACCGCCGAGCGGGGTGGGTTCATGCTGCACTCGACGCTGGCGCGACGGCTCGCGTCGAGCAGCGTGATCCCCGCCCAGCGTGCGCCAGAGCTGACCCACCGCGAGCGCGAGGTGCTGCAGATGCTCGCCGAGGGGATGGAGACCCGCGCGATCGCACGGGATCTCGGGATCTCGGTGGCGACGTGCCGGGGGTACGTCAAGAGCCTGCTCGCCAAGCTGGGCGCGCACTCGCAGCTCGAAGCGGTGGTGTGCGCCGTGCGCCAGGGGCTGATCCGTGTCGGCGCCCCGCGCTGAGGGGCGGCACGACCACGACTCTCGATCGGTCCTCCGGCAGGCTGTCGGACGGTTCGTGGTCTCGAGCCTGCTGGCATTGGCGGTGCTCGCCGTGGTCACTGTGCTGGTCGGCCGGAACCTGGCCGAGGACGGGGCTCGACGCGAGGCCGAGCTGCGCACGGCCAGCTTCGCCGCGAACGTGGCAGCCCCCCTGATCGACGAGCGACTGCGCCGGGGCGACGAGGCGCTGCTGCGCCAGTTCGACCTGGTGATGCGCAACCGCATGCAGGACGGCTCGGTGCGGCACATCACCGTCTGGGACGCAGACCAGGACGTGATCTGGTCGGACAACGCCCGGCTCATCGGGCGCCACTTCGCTCTGCCGGCGGAGATCTCCGGGCTGTTCGGCACGTCCGGCCAGGTGTCGGAGTACAGCGACCTCACCGAGCCCGAGCACCGCGGTTGGACCGACAAACCGCCACTGCTCGAGGTGAACACCGCCACCCGCGACGCGAACGGCCAGCCGCTGGTGTTCGAGGCGTACTGGTCGACCGACCGGGTCGACTCGGACGAGCGCGCCATCTTGAGCCAGCTGCTCCCGATCACCCTGGTGGCCCTGCTGCTGTTCCAGCTCGTCGTCCTCCCGCTCGCCCTGTCGCTGGCTCGCCGGGTCGACCGGGCACAGAAGGAGCGCACCCGGCTGCTGCGGCACGCTGTGACGGCCTCCGATCTGGAACGGCGCAGGATCTCGCAGGACCTGCACGACGGCGTCATCCAGGACCTCACCGGTCTGGCGTACGCGCTGCCGGCGATCTCCAGCCAGCTGCCCGAGGGGTCCGTCCGGGTGCGCGAGGTGCTCGGTCAGGTGACCGCGGCCGTGCACCGCCAGATCGCCGGACTGCGGACGCTGATCACCGACATCTACCCCACCGACTTGGCCGACGAGGGGCTGGCCGAGGCGCTGCGCGGGCTGGCCCGCACGGTCGGTGAGGGCGGCACCGAGGTCGCGATCGACATCGACGCCGACCTGTCGCTGGTCTCCGCGGACGCGGGCAGCATCGCCTACCGCGTCGTCCGCGAGGCTCTGCGCAACGTCGCCGCCCATTCGCAGGCCCAGCACGCGCAGGTGCGGGTGCGCGTCGTGGACGGCTCGCTGCTGGTCAGCGTCCGCGACGACGGTCGGGGGCTCGAGAGCAAGGGCGTGCAGAACGGACACCTGGGGTTGCGCCTGCTGCACGACTCCGTCCGGGACGTCGGGGGCGTGCTGGAGCTGGCCCCGGTGCAGCCCACGGGCATGATGCTGAGCGCCAGCATCCCGGCCGAGCTCGACGTCACCGTCCCCACGGCCTAGCGCTGTAGCCGACTGGGCCGGACCGCGCGGGGGACGGTCCGGCCCAGCCGGGGCCTGGGGGTCAGCAGGTGCTGCCGTCGACCAGGCGCACCGGGCACTGTGTGCCGCCGAGCGGCAGTACCCGCTGCGTTCCCCAGACCCCGACGGCGGTGAACGGCAGCCGCATGTCGCCGTAGAAGTAGTCGCCCGGCTGTTGGGCCGTGCCCCCGGCACCACCGTTGACCCAGGCGTCGAAGGTCTCCCAGGGCGCCATCCCCTGAGCGGTCACGAGCCGGCTGTCGTGCACGAAGCGGTCCTGGTCCCAGGTGAGGCCGCCGAGGCCGAACACGTGCCCGTTCTCGCTGCCGGGGCTGACCATCACGTGCACCAGCTCGGGATCGCCCGCGTACGCCGTCAGCCACGGCACCTTGCCGGGCTTGCGGAAGGCCGTGCCGGTGTCGCCTGCCGGTGCGGCCTGGTAGTTCAGCAGCGAGCGGCCGACGTTGGCGCTGGTCGGGTAGGGCATGAAGTCCTGTCCGATGGCGGAGTCGTCGTCCGCGATGAACACCGAGAAGTCGCGGTAGTCGACCGTCGGAGCGCCAGGGGCGTGCACCAGCACCTGGGCGCCGATGTCACGGGCCTGGCCGGTGACGGGGTCGCTGAACTCGGTCGAGACCCCGGGCACGGTGGAGGCCGGGGCGACCACCATGGCGCCGTACAGACCCTGCTTGAGGGTGCTCGCTCCGGCGAGGTCGGCGATGACCGCCGAGCCGATCCGGTCGGTCGGGACGTAGTAGACGTAGGACCGGGTGGCGCCGGGCGCGACGTTCTGGTCGGGGTCGAACCCGATGTTGGCCCCGCCCGACCCGATCTCGCGGTCGACCTTGCCCACCGAGAACCCGACCGGCCGGGTCAGGAGGTTGGTCAGGTCGACGGTGACACACTCGCCGGCGACGACGTGCAGCACCAGCGGTACGGGATCCTGCAACCGCTTCTTGATGTTCTGGACGTCCGCGTTCGGCACGTAGGCCGTGCGGGCGCCGTTGAACGTCCCGGAGCGGTCCATGGCGCTGAGGCCGAACCTGCGGGTGGGTGCGCCGGCCGGGCAGGGGTTGCCCGGCGAGGACGCGGCCGGTGGCGCTCCGCCGGTGGGCGTCGGCAGCGTGTAGTCCTGGCTCGGCCCCTGGACGCCGGGCAGCGTCTGCAGGCCCGAGACCTTGCCCGGCAGGATCCGCACGATGCCCCACGCGCCCTGCTGGGTGCGCTGCTCCACGCCGTTGGCGTACAGGTAGTCGCCGGGGCGCATCCGCATGCCGGCGGCGTCACCGTTGAAGATCAAGGTGAACTTCTCGCTCACCGAGTAGTGGATCGCATCGATGACCGTGCCGTCCGGTGCTGGCTTGCCCATCGAGTCGTAGTGCGTGTAGCGCGGCTCGAGCATGGTCCGGCCGCCCTGCAGGTGTAGGGAGTCGAGCGCGGGTGAGACGTTGATCGTGCGCACGACGAGCGGGTCGTTGGGGTACAGGCGCGGCAGTGGGGTGAGCGGATCGCCGTAGGTGTACGAGCTGAACTGGTTGGCCTTGTCCAGCCGCGCCGCGAGCGGGTTGGCCTTGAGGTTCAGGGTCGAGTAGTCGCCCTTGTCGTTGTCGTTGATGGTCCATAGCGCGAGCTCGCGGAAGCTGCCGTCGACCAGCCCGGGTGACAGCGGCGTCGAGGTGTGGATATCGACGAGCGTCCCGGAGTCGACCTCCTCGCCGGTGACCGGGTCGTGGTACGTCGACCCCTTGGGCTCGACGATCAGCTGACCGACGAGACCATGCCCCCAGCCGTGGATGCCGTCGACGTGGTCGTGCCAGAAGACGTTGTCCAGCACCGCGTCGGGGTACCACCGCGACTGGATGAACTCGCTCCCGGCGTACTCGCCGGCGGCGTGGTCGGAGTCCAGCTCGCTGGTCAGCGTCACGGTGCGCGTGCTCACGTCGACGGACTCGACCTGGTGGATGTCGATGGACTCCAGCCCTTCTCCCACCGCGATCCACGGCTGGATGGCGTGGCCGGAGGCGTCCTGCCCGACGAGCGCGGACACGCTGGACAGCTGCAGGGTCGTGTCGCCGTGGTGGGCGTCCGCGACGAGGGTGGCGTCGCTGAGCTTGTAGGGGCGCACCGAGTTCTCGTAGGCAAAGCCGGTGCTCACGCCGTCCGAGCCCTGGACGTCGAACTGCACGTGGTGGATGTGCATCGAGGTCTTGGAGAACTTGTCGAACGCGGAGGCGTCCGGCACCTCGTTGGTCAGCGTGATCGCCACGCAGTCACCCTCGTTGGCCCGGATGGCCAGCGGATCGGACTTGGTCGGGTCGGCGTACGTCGCGGCCTTGTCGTGGGCGAGCACGAAGATCTTGCCGTCGGGATCGGTGAAGGTTGGGGTGCGCTTGATCGCCTTGCCGATGGCCACGACGTTGAACGTCCGCAGCTTTCGGCCCTGCGGGCACAGGCCGTCGGCGCGGCCGGCCCAGGGGTCGACCACCGACTTCGCTGACTCGTCCGCGTTGTTGCCAAGCCACGGCGAACCGGTGTGCCCCGCACCGGTGAACGGCGGTCTGGTGCCGATGTGCGTACGCAGCAACGGGTAGGCGGGCCGGCCGTTGAGCGGGTTGAACAAGATGGCGGGTCGGTCTCCGGCCAGGTGCCCGGCGTCGATCGCCAGGAGGTTCGGCTGACCCGGCAGGCCATTGGGCGAGTCGGGGAACACCGTCGGGTCGGCCGGAGCGCCCAGGTAGCGCGGGCCGTCCGCGGTGTCCGCCACCGTCCAGTCCCACACCGTCGGGTCCTGGCCGGAGCGAGGGATGCCGGGCGGAGGCAGTTGCGCGCGGATCCAGGCGTCCAGGTTCGCCGGGGTGATCGTGACGTCACCGATCGTGCGTCCGATCAGCCCGGTCGACTCCACCGCAGCCGGGGGCACGGGCCGGTCGAGCAGCGGCACCAGGTCGGGCTGAATGGTGTCGTAGACGCGCCACATCGCCCACATCCCGGACGTGTAGTGCTTGGCGATGTGGCAGTGGAACAGGAAGTCGCCGGCGGACTGCTGGGCGCCTCCCGCGCCGCCCTCGATCTCCAGGTTGTACGACTCACCAGGGCCGATGGACTGGGAGTCAAGGCGCTGGGACGGCGAGAGCTCGGTCTCGGGGTCCTTCCGCAAGCCGGTCATGGCGTAGTTGAACGTGGTGTCGGCCACCGGGTTGAAGCGCCACCGGTCGCCGCCGCCGTGCAGGTGGTAGACGTGGAACTTCTCGGCGCCCACGTGCATCAGGCGGATCTTCGTCGGGTCGGCGAGGTAGCCGCGCATGGTGGGCGTGGCCGGCTCGCCGAAGGTGTACGAGCTGTACGAGTGCGACTTCTCCTTGCCGAAGGCCAGCAGCCGGTTGCGGAACGGCTCGGCGCGGTAGTTCAGTGCGAACGCTCCCGGCCGGTAGCTGCCGGTCGTGTCGTCGACCAGCGGCACGTCGGCGTTCTTCTTGTCCTTGAGCACCTCGTTGTCGTTGCCGATCTCGTGGTGCAGCAGCGCGGCCTCGCGGAACGCGCAGGTCGGCCTCCGGTCGGTGGAGACGCACGGGGCGGCCACGCCGTCCGGCTTGATGATGGCCTCCCAGCCGGAGGCGAGCGGTCGGCCCGGGTTCGTGGCGTCCCAGTACGTCGAACCGGGCGGCTCCACCACGAGCGCGCCGAACAGCCCGTGGTCGACGGCGGCCCGGTTGCCCGGCCCGGGGTGGATGTAGTGGCCGCCTTCCATGCTCGCCGTGGCCGGGATCGCGTAGCGGTACGTGCGCTTGCCACCCGTCGCCACCGCAGACGACGTGTTGGCGCCGACCACGTCACCGGAGGAGGTCATGGCGAACTCGACGCCGTCGATGTGCATGCCGAACGGTCCGCCGGACGCCGTGTTGCGGAAGGTGATCTGCACGCAGTCGCCCTCGTTCGCCCGGATCACCAGCGGCTGGATCACGTCGTTGTGCAGACCGTGGGAGACCTGGTGCGACGCGGCCGCGGCGGCGATCTCGGCGACCCGGCTCGTCAGGGCGTACATCTTGCCCTTGGGGTCGTGGTCACCGAAACGGTTGATCGTGATGTCGACGTCGAGGGCGGTGACGTCGTACGACTTGTCCACGTGGCCGCTGCCGCTCAGGCAGCCGGGTGAGGAGGCGGCTGCCGCGCCGGACGCCGGGAACAGTCCGAGGGTGCTGACCGCCGCTGCCGCCGAGACAGCGGCGATGAGGAACCCCCGCCCGGCGGCGCGCAGCCGGGCACGGTTGGGCTGGCGCAACCCCAGCAGCAGCAACGAGGTCGGCACCAGCACGACCAGCAGCTGCAACGCGCCGTCGAGCGTCGCGGCCGGCAGGCCCGACGCCGACCCCGAGCCGGCCAGGTACTGCTGGAGCGCGTCGCCGAAGGCGATGGAGACGGCGCCGGCGAGGGCGCATGCGAGGGCAGCGACGAACACGGACGACAGGCGGCGTCGAGCCGGCGTGCGCATCAGGTGCAGCCCGCCGACCAGCACCAGCAGAGCCACCGGCATGGAGAACGCCAGCACCGGCACCGCCGCACGGACCACGGACGTCGCGCCGAGTGCCTGCCCCTCGCCGACCAGCCGCAAGGTGGCAAGCCAGCCGGCCCCGAGAGCGAGGGCGGCAGCACCGGTCAGGACGTCACCGGTGAGGTACCGGGGGAGCGGAAGTGCTCTCGGGCTCTCGGACATCGTCATCGCCTTCTTCAGTGCGCGTGGTCCGCCGGCGGCGCACTGCCGTCGTCGTTCGTGCTGTGGTCGTCGCGGTGGGCGTGGTCGTCGGTGCCGCTCGCCGCGCGGTCGACGGTCAGCAACGCCACGGCATCCGGGTCACCGTCCGCGCGCAGCTCGAGCTGCGCGCCGTTGCGCGGGACGACGAAGGCGAGGGTCCCTTCGATGCTCGACCGGGCGGCCAGCCGCCCGGCGGCGAGCGTGGTGCCCACGGGGGCCAGCCCGGTCTTCGACCCGCGCGGGTAGACCCGCAGCCCGGAGGGGTCGAACGAGCTGGCGCTCCGACCGGTCCGCACCAGGAGCGAGACCCGCACCATCGCGTGGTCCTGGGTGACCAGCCCGCTGACGCCGTGGCTCATGCCCCCGAGGTCGGCGTCCGTCAGGCCGTTGACCTGCTCGGCGCCGGTCACGACGTACGACACGCCAGCGACCCGCAGGGTCTGCGGGTCGTGGGCGCCGGCGGCCACCGCCATCGAGCGCCAGCCGCCGACGGCCGTCGCCAGCAGGACGACGACGACGAGGGCCAGGTCGCGGGTGCGTTGCGCGCTGCGTGCGCTGGGGTGGGCCATAGCAGCAGCATCCCCAGGTGAACTTGCGGATTCCTTGACCGCTGAGCGACGGACAAGCCGAAGGGGGTGGCGCGGGGGGCCACCCCCTTCGGGGTCATCGTCCGCTGACTGTCAGCGGGCCAGGACAGGTGCCGATCTGGCTGACGCCGGGCCGGTGCCGATCGCGTTGAACGCCTTCACGTCGAAGGTGAAGGGTCCGACGCTGGTGAAGGTGAACGTTCGGTTCCGCGCCCCTTGGCCGAGGTTGATCGACTGCACCATGGTGCCGGTGCCGTCGTACGCCGACACGGTGTAGCCGGTGATCGCCGACCCGCCGGTAGACGCCGGCGGGGTCCACGCCACGTTCACCGTGAGCGCCCCACCAGTTCCGCCCTGCGTCACCGCTCCGAGGTTCGGGGCGCCCGGCACGGTCGCCGGTGTCACGGTGTTCGACGCCGCGGACAACGCTCCGGTGCCCAGGGCGTTGACCGCCTGGAGCCGGAAGTTGTACGCCGTGCCGTTGTTCAGACCGCTGACGAGGGTGCTGGTGATGTTGCCGGACAGAGTGTCCGTGCGCACCACCGTCGCTCCGTTGCGCACCTGCAGCACATAGCCGGTGATCGGCGATCCGCCGTCGCTGGCAGGTGCCGTCCAGCTGAGCGACGCCGAGCTGTCCAGCCGGGTTGCGACCAGTGCGGTCGCCGTGCCCGGCAGGCCCCTCGGGGTGACCTCGTTGCTCGGTGCCGAGAGAGCACCGGGTCCGAAGAGGTTCACCGCGCGCACCTGGAAGGTGTACGCCCGGCCGTTGACCAGCCCGGTGACCGTACGGCTGGTGGCCGTGCGGGCGATCCCGGTGATGGTGTTGACGACCGTGCCGCCGGAGCTGACGACCAGCTCGTACCCGGTGATGGCCGGTCCGCCGTTGGCCACCGGCGCGGTCCAGGTGACCGTGGCCGTGCCGGTCGTGGTCGCACCGGACGACGCGGTGGCGGTCCCGATGGTCGGCGCCGCGGGCGTCCGCACCTGGACGGTCTGGTCGCTGAACCGCAGCTGCTCGACGTTGCGGATCGTGTCGATCCCGTCGCTCACCTTCTGCCCGACGACGTTCGCGCCGGTCTGGGTGACCGTCACGACCCCCGCCGCGGCGGTGATGGAGTAGTTCGACAGCGGGCCGGCGAACACTGCTGTGTCGACCGCGCCGGTGTCGGTGCCCGGGGCAGGCATCTTGATCTCGCGGACCGCCACCAGGTTGCCCGGGTTGACCGTGCCGGCGAATACGGCTGCCTGCAGGGTCGGGCCGGTCAGGTTGCCGGCACTGTCGCGCAGGTACCGGTTCTCCATCAGGTCGGCGCTGCCGATCTCGGTGCTCGGGTCGGCCGGGTTGGTGCGGACACTGATCCGCACCGTGAGCGCCCGGTCGCCGTCGATGATGTCGTTGGCGCCGCGGCCCTGGATGGTGTCGCTGCCGCCGCCGCCGAGCAGGATGTTGCCGTCGCCCCAGATCGGTCCGGAGATCGGGCAGTAGCCGGCCGCTGAGGCCGCGATCACCGGCGCGGGGTCACCGGTCAGCGGAGGCAGGATGGCCGCGAGCCCGCTGATCCGGTTGACACCGGCCTGGTCGAGGACGTTGCAGCCGGTGAAGCCGGCGCCGCCGATAGCCGACGGGACGTCGTCCGTCCCGCGGATCACGTCGTTCAGCGGTGAGCCGGAGTCTGCCTCGGTCTCCTGCCAGCGGTCGCGGTTGACGACCACCTGGATCGGCAGCGGGCCGAGGTTGTTGTTGATGGCCATGTCGTCGTCGGCGCCGACGGTGTCGTACTGGTGGATGGCCCAGTCGAACCCACCGGATCCGGCGTTGCGGTCGACGGCCGCGTTCTGCGACATGATGTCGTCGCCACCCTCAGTGTCGTAGTCGTTCTCGCCGACCTGACCGATGAAGATGTCGTTGCCGGGGGCGGTCTGGCCCGGGTCGTCGAAGAACGGTGCCCCGTGGTCGCCGATCAGCAGGTCCTGACCGGAGCCACCCTGGATCCAGTCGTCGCCACCGTCGCCGAACACCGCGTCCGCTCCCTGGCCGGCGATGATGAAGTCGTTGCCGGGACCGCCGAAGTGCTCGTTGTCGTTGGCGCCGCCGTTGATGAAGTCCTGGCCGTCGCCGCCCATGGTGAGGTCATCGCCGGGGCCGGCGTCCATGGCGTCGTTGCCCGGCCCGCCCTTCAGGACGTCCGCGCCGTTGAGGTCGGTGAGGATGTCATCGCCTTCTCCGCCCAGTGCCACGTCATCACCGTTGTTGCCCTCGATGATGTCGTTGCCCTTGCCGCCCCAGAAGGTGTCGTTGTCGTTGCCGCCGAAGATGCGGTCGACGCCCGGGGTGCCGTTGTAGACGGCCTGTCCGTTGATGCCGGATGGGTCGACCGAGTTGAACTGGCGGTACTGGATCGTCCCGTTGGGCTGGCGCAGCAGCAGGCGGTTCTCGTTGCAGTCGGTCGACAGGTCGTCGGCCACCGATCCAGCGCCGGTGATGAAGCTGCCGGACGGTGCCGGGAACGTGAGGTTCCCGAGCTGGAACTTGCAGTCCGCCGTGGCGAACACGTCAGCCTTCAGGCTGTTCGTGCCGTCGGTGTTGCGCTGGATCATCTCGGCGAACGAGTTGCCCTCGAGCTGCGTCCGCAGGTTCATGCCCGGGGTGCGGTTGAGGTAGTACAGCCGGTCGCCGTCCTGCAGCTCCTCCATCTGGCGCTGGAAGACGAAGTTGAACGTGCTGCCCAGCAGGCCACCGTTGAGGTTGGTCAGCTCGGCGAGGCCGCCGACCCACAGGTCGACGTCGTCGAGGCCGGTGGTCGTGACGCCGTTGGCGTCGCTGGCCCAGGCGTCCGTGCTGAACATGAACTCAGCGGCGTCGGACGGCGGGGTGTCGGACGGCGTCGGGTCGACGATGGCTCGCGCCGCGTTGCGCTTGCCGACCATCGTGGACTCACTGGTGATCGACGGGTGCTTGCCGTACGCCGCCACGAAGTTGATCAGCGACTCGGGGTGCTTGAGGTGCTGCCCGAAGTCCGACCAGCTGTTGTACGGCGCCATCTGGCCGTCGTTCGTCTGGTCGTGGATCTGCCGACGGACGTCGTTCAGTGGCGGGATGCCCGCGTCACGGGCCCTGGTCAGGTTGAGGGTGGCGAGGTCGAGCGGCAGCCCCAGCAGGTTGTTGCGCAGGGTCTCGGTGACGAACTCGTCGAGCTCGTTGCCGGTCTGGTCGGCCGAGCCCATGACGATGCTGCCGGCCGCAGCCTCGGGGGTGAGGGTGCCGCCGTGCCCGTCGCGGTAGAACTCGGGCGGGTTGAGGAACGCTGTCAGCAGCGGCAGCGAGTTGTCGGAGCCGTCCTGGTTCACCCGGGCGACGTCGTCGTCGAGCATCGAGTGGCCGAACCGGTAGACGGCGTGGGCGAACTCGGCCTGCACTGCCGGGTCGACGTCGGGCGTGTAGACGTGGAACGGCCGGATGGCCGGCTGCACCTTGCGCCCGAACTCCTCGAAGACCAGGTGCTGGTACTCCATCTCGGTCACGAACCGCGCCGCCTGGAACAGGCGCTCGCCGTTCCAGCCGTCGGCACCCGCGGCCAGCTTCCACTGGGCCAGGGCGGTTGCGGCACCCGGGGAGGTGTCGGTGGTCAGGGTGTTCTTGATGTCGTCGACCAGCCGGTCGTGCTCGGAGTGGAACACCTGGTGGATGGTGCTCAGCGCGATGTTCTCGTTGCAGCGCCCGTCACCACAGATGAAGTGGGCGTTGAGCATCTCGTCGTCATAGGTGCCCGGCTCCTGGTTGGCGAAGTCGGCCGAGGAGACGTGGTCGGAGTCCGGGGCCGGCGGGACCGGCGGGGTGGCCGGGTTGTGGTCGGTGTCCTGGGGGCTCGGGTCCGCGTTGTGCGCGATGTCGGTGAGGAACGGGGTGTCGAAGTGCAGCACGTCCGTCGGCACGGGCACGGGGGTGGCGATGTTGCCCTCGACCAGGCCGCTCGTGGTGACGTACTGCGGCAGCCCGTTCGGACCAGGCAGGAACTTGCCGTAGGGGTCGACGGCCATCATCGGGATGTTGGTGACATCCGCGTCGGTGAGCTCGAGGCCGAGCAGCTCGCGGGCCTGCTTCTTGACGTTGAACCAGGTGCCGATGCCGCCCGGCTGGTCTGCCACGTCGGCGCCGTTGCCGCTGCCGCCGACCAGCTTGCCGGTGGAGACGGGCTTGCCGGCTGTGTTGTTCACATACTCGCGCAGGAACACCTGGTGCGAGGCGTGCGAGGTGTAGGTCTGGCTCTGGTCGACCCACGGGCTGTCGGTGTTGTTGGCATCCTGGACGTCGTCAGCGCTCTCGTCACAGCCGGCAGGGACGTTCAGCGAGGTGCAGCGCACCGGCGGGTTCGTCGTCGGCGACCGGTCGCCGAGCACGCCGTCCGGGCCGGGCTGGTTCTGTGCCCGGGTGAGCACCATGAACCGCAGGTCGGGGGCGAGGTCATCGCTGTTGCCGAAGATGTGGTCGGGGCCGGCGATCAGCGGGTCGTCGTCGCGCAGCGGGACGAACACGGTGCCGCCGCTCTTGACGGTCTGGTCGACGCCGTGGTCGAAGAACTGGCCGAAGAAGGTGAACATCGAGTTGTAGGGCGGCGACAGGCCCACGTCAGTGGTGACGTTCGGGATGAACAGCGTGTTGTGCGACGGCACGCATCCCTCCGGTGACCCCGGGATCGGGTCCGGGATCGCGAACGGGTCAGGGTCCGTGGTGCACGGGAACAGCCCGGGGTTGCCCTGGGTGCGCACCGGGAAGCCCGCGGCGCGGATGGCGGCGGGGTTGGTCGAGGTCTGGTCGACGATCAGGTTGCTGATCAGGCGCGGCTGGGTGTCGAACACGCTGCCCTTCTTCTGCGCGTACGAGGTCGGGTGCGACGGTCCGAACGCCGGCGGGCTGTCCTCGGCAGGGCGGAAGACCGGGGTGGTCAGCCGCGGGAACGGCTGGTCGGACGCCGCGAAGGTCTCGCGTCCCGGGAAGAGGTTGTTGCACGAGCCGTCGACCGTGCGCACCCCGTAGGCGGTCAGCCGGTCCGGGATCTGGTCCGGCCCAGGCCCGACGAGGGTGCCGCAGGGGTTGGACGACGTGAACGTCGCGGCATGGCGCTCGGAGATCTTGATCTGCTTGAGGATGAAGGCGAGGTCGGACGCCGTCACCGTGAACCCCTGCCCGACCGGTGCCACCGCGGCGTGGGCGCTCAGGGCTGATGCAGGCAGCCCGATCAGGGTGCAGGACAACGCCGCGACCGCGGCGACCCACCGTGGCGGGCGGTGCACCGTCCGGCGCGAGCGCGCCCGCCCTCGGGTCGAGACGGCGCCAGGTGCGAGTCCTCGCGGCCGCACTGCTGACAGGACCTTGGTGGAGAGGATGTTCATGGCGCACCTGTCTCGTCGAGGGCTCGATCCCCGCCACCGTGCGCCGGTCACCTTGCGGAAAACTTGCGGGAGGCGTCCTCGCACCTCGGGCCTTCTCCCGAGCTCAGCCGAGCGGCAGCAGCACGGGCGGTCCTCGACCCACCAGTGTCAGCGGATCGAGGTACTGCCCGCCGCGCCGCAACCCCCAGTGCAGGCAGGTGCGCGGGGCGCAGTGGCCGACCACCGCACCGCTCGCGGCGACGACGCCGAGCTGGTCACCAGCCCGGACCGGCGTCCCGGTCGCCACCCGGTCGGCGACCGGCTCGTACGACGTGCGCAGGCCCCCCGCATGCGTGACGACGACGACGCCGCGACCGGCCACCAGGGCAGCGAACGTGACCCGGCCGGCCCCGGCGGCCAGCACCGGCTGGCCCACAGCGGCCGCCAGGTCGACGCCGCGGTGCCCGGCGCCCCACGGCGTGGGGGGAGCGCGGAACGGCCGGGACACCGCGGGCCGCGGCTCGAGCGGCCACCGCCAGGAGCCCGCCGGCTCGGCGCGTGGTGGGGAACCGGCCACGGCCAGGGGCGCACTCGGCACCGAGGGGGATGCCGCCGTCAGGACGGCCAGGAGCAGCTCTCGAACCATCCGGCAAGCCTGGCGGGTGACGGCGACCGGAGGGTAGGTCGCGGCGTCCGGCTGGGGACGGCGGGACGACGGCCCCGCCCTGTGGACGACGGCCGCTCGATCCCGGTGCGCGCCCTGTGGACGACGGCGGTGACTAGCCGCGGGCGAGCCGGCCCAACCGGTCGGCCGCCTCGGCGAGGACCTCCGGCCTCTTGCAGAAGGCGAACCGCACCAGCGACCGGCCCGCGGTGGGGTCGTCATGGAAGACCCTGACCGGCACACCGACGACGCCGGCCAGCCGCGGCAGGTCGCGGCACAGCGCCAGCCCGTCGTCGTACCCGAGCTCGGCGCCGTCGACCACCACGAAGTACGTGCCGGCCGGGACCAGCGGGCTGAACCCGGCGGCGCGCAGGCCCTCGCACAGCAGGTCGCGCCCGGCCTGCAGGGTCGCGGCGAGCCCGGCGAACACCTCGTCGGGCAGCCGAAGGCCATGCGCCACGGCCGGCTGGAAGGGACCGGAGGCCACGAAGGTCACGAACTGCTTCACCGCACGGACGGCGTCCACCAGCTCGGCCGGGCCATGCACCCAGCCGACCTTCCACCCGGTGACCGAGAACGTCTTGCCGGCCGAGGAGACGGTGAGCGTGCGCTCGGCCATGCCGGGCAGCGAGGCCACCGCGACGTGCCGACCGCCGGTCGGGCCGTCACTGAACAGCAGGTGCTCGTACACCTCGTCGCTGATGACGATCGCTCCGTGCTCGCGCGCCAGCCCGGCCACCAGCTCGAGCTCGGCAGCGGTGAAGACCTTGCCGGTGGGGTTGTGCGGCGAGTTGAGCAGCACCACGCGGGTGCGCTCGCTGAACGCCGCCCGCAGGCCGGCTTCGTCGACGGCGAAGTCCGGCGCGCGCAGTACCACCGTCCGCCGCACGCCTCCGGCCAGGGCGACCGACGCCGCGTACGAGTCGTAGTACGGCTCGAACATCACGACCTCGTCGCCCGGCTCGACCAGCGCCAGCAGGCTGGTGGCGATCGCCTCGGTGGCTCCGGCGGTCACGAGCACCTCGCGGTCGGGGTCGACCGGCAGCCCGTGGAACCGCGCCTGGTGCTCGGCGATGGCCTCCCGCAGCTCGGGAACGCCCGGGCCGGGCGGGTACTGGTTGCGCCCCCCGCGGATCGCCGTCACGGCGGCCTCCAGCACGGACGACGGCCCGTCGGTGTCGGGGAAGCCCTGGCCGAGGTTGATCGCTCCGGTGCTGTTCGCCAGCGCCGTCATCTCCGCGAAGATCGTCGTGCCGAAGCCGCGCATGCGCTCGACCAGAAATGGGCTACGCGGCGAGACGTCCATGCCGCGACACTACGACGGTGACCACGTCCTCAGCGCCCGGCGCCCCCAGCCGCCCGGCAACCCGCTGGGGCCCGCTGGCCGAGCCGCTGTTCCGCCGGTACTGGGCCGGCCAGGCGGTCAGCCACCTCGGTGACCGGATGACGCCGGTCGCGCTCGCCTTCGCCGTCCTCGGGCTGACCGGCTCGGCGACCGACCTCGGCATCGTCGTGGCATCCGGGACGGTGCCCCTGGCGGTGCTGCTGCTGGTGGGCGGGGTGTGGGCCGACCGGCTGGACCGTCGGCGGGTGATGCTCGGCGCGGACGCCGTCCGGGCCGTCGTGCAGGCCGTGCTGGCCACGCTGCTGCTGACCGGGAACGCCGAGGTCTGGCACCTGGCCGTCCTCGCCGCCGCTGCCGGCGCGGCCCAGGCGTTCTTCGAGCCGGCGGCGACCGGCATGGTGCCCGAGGTGGTGTCGCCTCCGCGGCTCGGCCAGGCCAACGCGCTGGTCGCATTGAGCCACAACGCGGCGATGATCGTCGGCCCGTTGCTCGCCGGGGCCCTGGTCGCGGTCTTCAGCCCCGGCGCGGCCATCGCCGTCGACGCGGCGTCCTTCGTGGTGAGCGCCGGGTTCCTGCTGCGGCTGCGGTCGGCCCGCTCGGTGCCCGCCGAGCGCTCGACCTTCGTGCGCGAGCTGGCCGGCGGACTGCGCGAGGTGTCGTCGCGGTCCTGGCTCTCGGCCATGCTCGTGGGCTTCACCGTCTACCACGCCGTCGTGCTCCCGGCGCTGCTCGTGCTCGGCCCCGTCGTCGCCCAGCGCGACTACCGCGGGGCGACGACGTGGGCCGTCGTCACCGCGGCCTTCGGTGGCGGGGCGGTGGTCGGGGCTGCCGTGGCGCTCCGCGTGCGACCTCGCCGGCCGATCGTGTGGTGCGCGCTGCTGTTGGTCGGCGGCTCCCTGCAGCCGCTGTTCGTCGGCATCGGGCTGCCCGTGGTGGCGATCGCCGGGCTGCTAGCGGTCTCGGGCGCCAGCATCAGCGTGCTGTTCGTCGTCTGGGACACCACGCTCGCGCAGCAGGTGCCGTCGACGGCGCTCAGCCGGGTCAGCTCGTTCGACTACTTCGCCTCCACGGTCGGCATGCCCGCGGGGTTCGCGTTGATCGGCCCGCTGTCCGCCAGGTTCGGGCTGACCCGCACGATGGTCGTCTGCTCGGCGATCGGCGTCGCCTGGGCGCTGGTCACGGCCCTTCTGCCCTCCGTGCGCCGGCTCCGGTCGGCAGCCGGAGGGGGGCCAGGGGACGACGTCCGGCTGACGGGGGTCGCCCACCCCACCCCGCATCCGCCGACCGACCCGTCACCAGCACCCTCGGCGCTGGCGTAGACTGGCCCCACGACCGATCTCGATCGGTCGAATTCGCGCGTCCGCAGACCGGCATCGTGACGAGGACTCCTCGCCGCACCGCCGGGGCGCACATCCGGTCCGGGCCGGCCCAGCTCAACTCAGCCCGGTTCAGTGCGTCGCGGTCGCCAGGCGTGGCGGTCGACCGACCGATCACGGACAACCGAGCGACAAGGACTACCGGCATGGCCGTCGTCACCATGCGCCAGCTCCTCGAGAGCGGCGTGCACTTCGGGCACCAGACCCGACGCTGGAACCCCAAGATGAAGCGCTTCATCTTCACCGAGCGCAACGGCATCTACATCATCGACCTGCAGCAGTCGCTGACGTACATCGACAACGCGTACGACTTCGTCAAGGAGACCGTCGCCCACGGCGGCACCATCCTGTTCGTCGGCACCAAGAAGCAGGCCCAGGAGCCCGTGGCCGAGCAGGCCACGCGGGTCGGGATGCCGTACGTCAACCAGCGCTGGCTGGGCGGCATGCTCACGAACTTCCAGACGGTCCACAAGCGTCTGCAGCGCCTCAAGGAGCTCGAGGTCGTCGACTTCGACGACGTCGCGGCCAGCGGGATGACCAAGAAGGAGCTGCTCGTCCTGCGTCGCGAGAAGGACAAGCTCGAGCGCACCCTCGGCGGTATCCGCGACATGGCCAAGGTGCCCAGCGCGGTGTGGATCGTCGACACCAAGAAGGAGCACCTGGCGGTCGACGAGTGCAAGAAGCTCGGCATCCCGATCGTGGCGATCCTCGACACCAACTGCGACCCGGACGAGGTCGACTACAAGATCCCGGGCAACGACGACGCGATCCGCTCCGTCACGCTGCTCACCCGGGTCGTGGCCGACGCCGTCGCCGACGGTCTGATGTCCCGCTCGCGGGGCTCGGAGTCCGGCACGGACGAGTCCGGCCAGGTGGCCGGCGACGAGCCGCTGGCCGAGTGGGAGCGCGAGCTCCTCGAGGGCCAGAAGCAGTCGGGGGAGCCCGCGGGCGCCCACGCCGCTGCCGCTGACGCCGAGGCGACCCAGGCCACCCAGGCCGCGGGTCAGGACGCCGAGGCCGCCGCCGAGGCGACCGAGGCGGCTCCCGAGGCGACCGAGGCCGAGGCGACCGAGGCTGCTCCCGAGGCCACCGAGGCCCCCGCCACCGAGGCGACCGAGGCTGCTGCCGAGACCACCGAGACCACCGAGGCTCCCGCCGCTGACGTGACCGAGGCCGAGGCCACCGAGGCCGCGGCCGAGCCGCAGGCCTGAGCGACCCACCAGCACTGTCGAGAGGAAGTACCACCCGCATGGCGAACTACACCGCCGCTGACATCAAGGCGCTGCGCGAGCAGACCGGCGCCGGCATGCTCGACGTCAAGAAGGCCCTCGACGAGGCCGACGGCGACCGCGACAAGGCAACCGAGATCCTGCGGATCAAGGGCCAGAAGGGCGTGGCCAAGCGTGAGGGCCGCAACGCGTCCAACGGCCTGGTCGCCATCCACGTCGACGGTGGCGCCGGCACGCTGGTCGAGGTGAACTGCGAGACCGACTTCGTCGCCAAGGGCGAGAAGTTCCAGGCGGTTGCGCAGCGCGTCCTCGACCAGGCCGTGGCCATCGCGGCCCCGGACGCCGACACGCTGCTCGACTCGACCCTCGACGGCAAGTCCGTGCGCGAGGTGCTCGACGAGGCCAACGCGGCGATCGGCGAGAAGATCGAGGTGCGCCGGGTGGCGCGCGTGGAGGGCGGCGCGGTCGCGTCCTACCTGCACCGCACCAGCCCCGACCTGCCCCCGCAGGTCGGCGTGCTCTTCGCGACGGACGGCCCCACCGAGGTGGGCCGCGACGTCGCGATGCACATCGCCGCGCTGCCGCCGAAGTTCCTGGTGCGCGACGAGGTGCCGGCCGAGACGGTCGAGACCGAGCGACGCATCGCGGACGAGACGGCCCGCAACGAGGGCAAGCCCGAGGCCGCCCTGCCCAAGATCGTCGAGGGTCGCCTGAACGGCTTCTTCAAGGAGAACGTGCTCGTCGAGCAGCCGTTCTCGCGTGACTCGAAGAAGACCGTCGGCGCCGTGCTGACCGAGGCCGGCGTCAAGCCGGTCGCGTTCGCCCGGTTCCGCGTCGGCGCCTGAACCGCAGCACGAAGCGAGCACGTCAGCACCACCGCACGAGGCCCTGCTCACCCACTGGTGGGCAGGGCCTCGTGCTGCGAATCACCCGATCGGCATTAGCCGCACCACCACCCGGTAGGGCACACTGCCCAGGACGCCGCCGAGCCAGCAGGGAGCACCCCACGCGTGGAGAGCACCGTGAGCCAGACCGTCCCAGACCTCGAGCTGCGCACCGATCGCTCGGATCTGGTGTACTCGCGCGTCCTGCTCAAGCTCTCGGGGGAGGCCTTCGGGGGCGGCTCGGTCGGGGTCGACCCGGACGTCGTCCGGGAGGTGGCCCGTGAGGTCGCCGCCGCGGTCGCGACCGGCGTCCAGGTGGGCATGGTCATCGGTGGCGGCAACTTCTTCCGCGGCGCTGAGCTGCAGCAGCGCGGCATGGACCGGGCGCGCGCCGACTACATGGGCATGCTCGGCATCGTCATGAACTGCCTGGCGCTGCAGGACTTCCTGGAGAAGGAGGGCGTCGAGACGCGGGTGCAGACCGCCATCACCATGGGTCAGGTCGCCGAGCCGTACATCCCGCGCCGCGCCATCCGGCACATGGAGAAGGGCCGCGTGGTGATCTTCGGCGCGGGCGCCGGCTTGCCGTTCTTCTCCACCGACACCGTGGCCGCCCAGCGCGCCCTGGAGACCAAGGCCGATGTCGTGCTGATGGGCAAGAACGGCGTCGACGGCGTCTACACGGCCGATCCCCGGCACGACCCGAGCGCCACCAAGCTGGAGTCGATCACGTACTCCGAGGCCCTGCAGAAGGGCCTGCGGGTGGCGGACGCCACGGCCTTCGCCCTGTGCATGGAGAACGCCATGCCGATGGTGGTCTTCGGCATGGACGGCCCGGGCAACGTCGCGGCCGCCATCCAGGGTGAGAGGATCGGTACGCGGGTCGACGTCGGCTGAGCCGAGCGGCGAGCCGTCCAGACCCGCCGCCCGACCGACGTCAGCACATCCCAAGGAGCACGCGTGATCGACGAGACCCTCTTCGACGCCGAGGAGAAGATGACCAAGGCCGTCGAGGTCGCCAAGGAGGACTTCTCGGCGATCCGCACCGGCCGGGTCAACCCCGCGATGTTCACCAAGCTGACCGTGGACTACTACGGCAGCCCGACTCCGCTGATGCAGCTGGCGTCGTTCCAGACGCCCGAGGCGCGCACGATCCTCATCACGCCCTACGACAAGAGCTCGATGAACGAGATCGAGAAGACGCTGCGTGACAGTGACCTCGGTGCCAACCCGGCCAACGACGGCACCGTGATCCGCGTCGTCCTGCCGCAGCTCACCGAGGAGCGCCGCCGCGACTACATCAAGCTCGCGCGCACCAAGGCCGAGGACGCCAAGATCGCGATCCGCAACATCCGGCGCCGGGCCAAGGAAGAGCTCGACCGGCTGGTCAAGGACGGCGAGGTCGGCGAGGACGAGGGGGCGCGCGCCGAGAAGGAGCTCGAGTCGACCACCAAGAAGTACGTCGACAGCGTCGACGACCTGCTCAAGCACAAGGAGGCTGAGCTGCTCGAGGTCTGAGCAGCTCCGCCCGTCCCAGGACCTCGTGACCGACACCCCTGGTAGCAGCCCACAGCCGTCCGCAGCGCCGCCGCCGGCCGCGTCGGCGACCCCCGCCACCCGCTCCGCCGCACGTGCGAGCCGCCAGCACGGCCGGGCCGGCCGCAACCTGCCCGCCGCGATCGGTGTCGGGCTCGGGCTCGGCGCCGTGGTGCTGGCCGCACTGTTCATCCGCCGCGAGGCCTTCGTGGCGGTCGTGGCCGTGGCCGTCTGCCTGGCCTTGTGGGAGCTCACCCAGGCGCTGGCCGAGCGCAACATCGCCGTCCCGCTCGTCCCCGTGCTCGTCGGTGCCCTCGCGATGCTGGTGGCGGCGTACTCGGCCGGCGGCCAGGCACTGGCCGTCTGCTTCGTCCTGACCGCGATCGGCATCGTGGTGTGGCGGACCTCCGAGGGGCCGGACGGCGCGTTGCGCGACGTCGCGGGTGGGGTGTTCGCCGCGGCCTACCTGCCGCTGCTGGCCGGGTTCGTCGTGCTCATGCTGGCCGCACCGGACGGCGCCCGGCGGGTGCTGGTGTTCATCGTGGTCACCATCGCCAGCGACATCGGTGGCTACGCCCTGGGCGTCGTCGCCGGTCGGCACCCGATGGCGCCGTCGGTCAGCCCGAAGAAGTCGTGGGAGGGCTTCGCCGGCTCGGTGATCGGCTGCGTCGTCGCCGGGACGCTGCTCGTCCCGCTGCTCCTGCACGGCCCGTGGTGGGGTGGTCCGCTGCTCGGGCTGGCCGTCGTCCTGGTGGCCACGCTGGGCGACCTGGCCGAGTCGATGATCAAGCGGGACCTGGGGATCAAGGACATGGGCTCGGTGCTGCCCGGGCACGGCGGTGTCATGGACCGGCTGGACTCGCTCGTGGTCGCGGCCCCCGTCGTGTGGCTGCTGCTGCGACTCCTGGTCTGAACGCGGCCCAGGATTCACCGATACCGGCGGCGGGATGCGAAAATGACCGGGCCATGCCCACTGCCCAGCTGACCTTCACCGCGCCCCGCCGTGCCAAGCCGCCGCGGCACCTCGCCGACCTCACGTCGGCCGAGCGCGCCGACGCCGTCCGCGAGCTCGGCGAGCCGGCCTTCCGCGCCCGTCAGCTCTCCACCCACTACTTCGACCGGCTGGTCGACGACCCCGAGCAGATGACCGACCTGCCGCTCGCCGGGCGGGCCGAGCTGGTCTCGGCGATGCTGCCGTCGCTGCTCACGCCGGTCAGCGTGCGCACCGCCGATGCGGGCACCACGGTGAAGACGCTCTGGCGGCTGTTCGACGGTGCGCTGGTCGAGAGCGTGCTGATGCGCTACCCCGGCCGGGTCACCATGTGCGTCTCGAGCCAGGCCGGGTGCGGGATGAACTGCCCGTTCTGCGCGACCGGCCAGGCGGGACTCACCCGCAACATGTCGACCGCCGAGATCGTCGAGCAGGTGGTGTCCGGGGCCAGGGCGCTGGCGCACGGCGACATCGGCGGCGGGCGCGAGGACGCCCCGCTGCGGGTCAGCAACGTGGTGTTCATGGGCATGGGTGAGGCCCTCGCCAACTACAAGTCGGCGATCGGCGCGATCCGCCGGCTCACCGACCCGGCGCCGGACGGGCTCGGGATGAGCGCCCGTGGCATCACCATGTCGACGGTCGGACTGGTGCCGGCGATCGACAAGCTGGCCGCCGAGGGGATCCCGGTGACCTTGGCGCTGAGCCTGCACGCCCCGGACGACGAGCTGCGCAACGAGCTGGTGCCGATCAACACCCGCTGGACCGTCGGGGAGGCGCTGGACGCGGCGCGCCGCTACTTCGAGACGACCGGCCGCCGGGTGAGCATCGAGTACGCCCTGATCAAGGACATCAACGACCAGGCCTGGCGCGCCGACCTGCTGGGCAAGCTGCTCAACGCGCGTGGCCGCGGCTGGGTGCACGTCAACCCGATCCCGCTGAACCCGACGCCGGGCAGCAAGTGGACGGCGAGCGACCCCAAGGTCGAGAAGGCGTTCGTCGCGGCGCTCGAGGCGCGCGGCATCCCCACGACCGTCCGCGACACCCGCGGCCAGGAGATCGACGGCGCCTGCGGCCAGCTGGCCGCCACCGAGCAGCCAGGGAGCGGTGCATGATCGAACCGATGCGCTTTCGCCGGGTGGGTGCGCTGAGCCGGGGATACGACGTCGGGCAGGTCGACGCGTTCATGGCGCGCGCGCTCAGCGGCATGGTGCCGGCGGCCGAGATCCGCAGCGTCGGCTTCGACCTCAAGCTGGGCGGCTACGAGGTGAGCGTGGTCGACGCGGCCCTCGACCGCCTCGAGGACGAGGCCGTCACCGCCGAGCGGGCCGCCGACCGCCGTGGCCTCGGCGAGCGCGGCTTCGTCAAGGACGTCACGTCCCAGGCCCAGGTGCTGCGGGCCCGGCTGGCCCGCCGGCACGGTGACCGGTTCGCCCGCGGCTCGATCTGGGAACGCTCCTACGACGTCGAGCAGGTCGACATGCTGTGCGACGACATCGCCGAGTACTTCGACGGCGCGACGGCGCTGTCGGCCGACGACCTGCGCACTGCGATCTTCGTCAGCCGGCGGGGGGCCCGTGGCTACAGCGAGCGCGCGGTCGACCGCTTCATCGACCGGGTGATCGCCGTGATGGGCCGGGTCAGCTGATCCCGCCGGCCCGGCGCAGCACCGTTGCGGCCTCGTCCACGGTCGCGACCAGGTGGATCGTCCGGGCCATGGGGCGCCCGGCCGCGAGCGAGGTCAGCAGCGGCCACACCGGCAGGATCGTCGTCCAGTGCTCGATCCCGACGAGCACGATCGGTGTCACGTCAGCCGCGTCACCCGCCGAGTAGTACGCCCGGGTGGTGGCCTGGAACACCTCCTGCACCGTGCCTGCCGCCCCGGGAAGCACGACGAGGCCGGCGGTGCTGGCGGCCAGCAGCACGTCCTCGCGGGAGGCGTTCGAGAAGAACTTCGCCACCGCCCCGGCGAACACGGTGCTGGGCTCATGGCCGTAGAACCAGGTGGGGATCCCGATCGAGGCCGGCGGACCGCCCTGCTCGACGACGGCGTCACGCACCTCGATCCCGCGCCGGGCCCACGCGGTGACGTCAGGGAGGAACGACGGTGCGCGGGCGAGCTGCGTGCAGGCTGCCGCGACGTCCGCCCACGGGCGGGCCCGCAGCGCCGCGCCGAGGCTGGCGGCCTCCATCGCCCCCGGTCCGCCGCCGGTGAGCACCAGGGTGCCGTCGGCGGCCAGCAGGTATCCCAGCCGTGCCGCCTCCAGGAAGTCCGGGGCGCCACGCAGCAGCGCGTGGCCGCCCATGACCCCGACGACCCGACGTCCCGCCAGCGCCTCGTGCAGCGCGTCGCCGATGCTGTCGTCGTGCACCGCGCGGAGCATCGTGGCGAGCACGTCGCCGTGGGTGCGCGGGTCGAGCCACCACTGGTAGGCCCGGGCGTCGGGCGTGGCGGCGTAGCCGTCCGCGAGGCCTGCGTAGAGCTCGTCCGGCGTGTAGAGCCGCGCCCGGTAGGGGTCGACCGGCACCCCGGTGACCGCCGGGAAGACCAGCGCGCCGCCCGCCCGTAGGTGGGCGTCTAGCCGGTCGGTGAGCACGCCGCCCAGCACCACGGCGCCGGCCGGGTCGAGTGAGAGCAGGCGCTCCTCGCGGGCCGCGAGGTCGAGCCCCTGCAGCCGCAGCCCGTGCAGGCTCCGATCCGCGTCCAGCCAGGCATCCAGCTGGGCCAGGTTCTCGATCTCCACCGGTCAGCCCGGCCGCTCGACCAGGCCGGTGACCCGGTCGACCTGCACCGCCAGGACGACGCGCGCCGGGTTGGGGCCCGGGACGCGGTACCGCTCGGCGTAGCGGCGCTCGGCGTCGCCGATCTGCTCGGGGTGGACCAGCACCGAGGCCTCGCCCTCGACCGTGAGCCAGCGCCAGCCCTCGACCTGGCACAACGCCGCGCGGCCGCCGCGCAGCGCGTTGCGGGCCTTCTGGCTGTCGCCGCTGGTGATCACCCGCGCGACCCGCTGCTCGTCGTCCCAGGTGAAGCCGACCGGGACGACGTGTGGTGTGCCGTCCGGTCGCAGCGTCGTCAACGTGGCCAGGTGCCGCTCACGCAGGAAGGTCAGGACGTCGGCCGGGAGGTCGTCGGGGTCGAATCGCACGGGCACAGCCTCGCACCTCGGCCGGGATCAGCGGACGAACTCGGCCAGGGCCGCGACCGCACGGTCGACGTCGTCGGTGTCGGAGTAGGGCGCGAGCCCCAACCGCAGCCCGCCCGTGTCGCCCAGGCCGAGGTGGCGCGAGGCCTCGATCGCGTAGAACGAGCCGGCGGGTGCGTTGATGCCGCGCTCGGCGAGGAACCGGTAGGCGTCGGCGGCCGATCGTGCCTCGAAGGTGAGGAGCAGCGTCGGCGTGCGGTGCCGGGCTCGCGAGCGGTTGACGACGCCGGGCAGCCGGGCGAGGCCGTCCTCGAGCCGGTCGCGCAGCGCGTCCTCGTGGGTCTCGACGGCGGTCAGCGCGGCGCGCAGCCGCGAGCGGCGGTCGGCGGCCGGCTGGTCGGGGTCGGTCGGCGCGAGCCCGGCCAGGACGTCGACGGCGGCGGTGGTGCCGGCGAGCAGCTCGTAGGGCAGGGTGCCGAGCTCGAACCGTTCGGGGACGGCGTCCGACGAGGGCAACAGCTTGGCGGGGTGGACGGACTCCAGGAACGCCGGGTCGGCCGCCAGGACGCCGCAGTGTGGTCCGAGCAGCTTGTACGGCGAGCAGACGGCGACGTCCGCGCCGAGCGCCGCGAGGTCGACCGACGCGTGGGCGGCGAGGTGCACGGCGTCGACGAACACCGTCGCTCCGGCGGCGTGCGCCCGGTCGGCGATCTCACGCACCGGGGGCCGGGTACCGATCAGGTTGGAGGCGCCGGTGACCGCGACCAGCCGGGTGCGCTCGCTGAGCACCGCGGCCACGTCGTCCGCGGTCAGCTCGCCGGTCTGCGGGTCGAAGTCCGCCCAGCGCACGACGGCTCCGACGGTCTCGGCGGCGTGCGTCCACGGGCGGATGTTCGCGTCGTGGTCGAGCCGGGTGACCACCACCTCGTCGCCAGGCTGCCAGGTCGTGGCGAGCGCGCGCGCGAAGTCGTACGTCAGCTGGGTCATGCTGCGGCCGAAGACGACACCGCGGGGGTCGGCGCCGAGCAGGTCGGCCATCGCCTGCCGAGCTCCCACCACGACGTCGTCGGCTGCCCGCTCGGCAGCGGTGACCTGACCGCGGTTGGCGATCGACGACGTGAGGGTTCGCGCCATCGCGGCGGCGACCGGCTCAGGGGTCTGCGATCCGCCCGGCCCGTCGAAATGCGCGGTCCCGCTGCCGAGGGAGGGGAACTGGGCGCGCAGCGCCGCCACGTCGTAGGTCATGGGCCGATCCTGGCGTACCGGGCGCGGGCGGCTACGACCGCCCTGGCGGGCGGGTGACCCGACCGGCAGGATGCCCTCATGAGCGCTGAGCAGAGCACCGGAGCCTGGCGGGCGGCGCACGAGCGCAGTCTCAGCGACCCCGACGGGTTCTGGGGGGACGCCGCGCGGCTGGTCGACTGGATCACGCCTCCGCCCAGCGTGCTGGACGACGGTCGGCCGCCGTTCTACCGCTGGTACACCGGCGGGGTGCTCAACACCTGCTACAACGCTCTCGACCGGCATGTGGTGAGCGGGCGGGCAGACCAGGCGGCGCTCGTCTACGACTCACCGGTGACGGGCACGCAGCGCACCTTCACCTACGCGCAGCTGCTCGACCAGGTGGCCCGGTTCGCCGGGGTGCTCCGGGCGCTCGGGGTCGAGCAGGGCGACCGGGTGGTGATCTACCTGCCGATGGTGCCGGAGGCGGTGATCGCGATGCTGGCCTGCGCCCGGCTGGGTGCTGTCCACTCGGTGGTCTTCGGCGGCTTCGCTCCCGCCGAGCTCGCGGCGCGGATCGACGACGCCAGACCGAAGGTCGTCGTCTCGGCGTCCTGCGGCATCGAGCCGTCGCGGGTGGTGGAGTACAAGCCCCTGCTCGACGCGGCGATCGAACGTTCGTCGCACCGGCCGGACTGGTGCGTGGTGCTGCAGCGGCCGCAGGCGGTGGCGGCCATGGGTGAGCGGGACGTCGACTGGGCCACCGTGATGCGCGAGGGTGCCGTCGCGCCGGCCGAGTGCGTTGCGGTGCAGGCCACCGACCCGCTCTACGTGCTCTACACCAGCGGCACGACCGGCAAGCCCAAGGGCATCGTGCGCGACAACGGCGGTCACGCTGTGGCCTTGTGCTGGTCGCTGCAGAACGTCTACGGCGTGCAGCCTGGACAGGTGTGGTTCACCGCCAGCGACGTCGGCTGGGTGGTGGGCCACTCCTACATCGTCTACGCACCGTTGCTGCTCGGCTGCACCACCGTGCTCTACGAGGGCAAGCCGGTCGGCACCCCTGACGCGTCGGCCTTCTGGCGCGTCGTGGCCGAGCACGGCGTGAGCGCCATGTTCACCGCGCCGACGGCGATCCGCGCGATCAAGAAGGACGACCCGGACGGCGCGCTGATGCGTGGGCACGACCTGTCGAGCCTGCGCACGCTCTTCCTGGCCGGCGAGCGCCTCGACCCGGACACCTACGCGTGGGCGACCTCGCGGCTCGGCGTGCCCGTCGTCGACAACTGGTGGCAGACCGAGACCGGCTGGCCGATCTGCGCCAACCCCGTGGGGCTGGAACCGCTGCCGCTCAAGGCAGGTTCGCCGTCCGTGCCCATGCCCGGCTACGACGTCCAGGTGCTCGACCCGGCGGGTGCGCCCGTGCCGGCGGGGGAGGAGGGCGCGATCTGCCTGCGGCTGCCCATGCCGCCAGGCACGCTGCCGACGTTGTGGGGAGACGACGACCGGTACGTCGCGTCGTACCTGTCGGCGCACGAGGGCTACTACCTGACAGGCGACGGCGGGTACGTCGACGAGGACGGCTACGTGTTCGTGATGGGGCGCACGGACGACGTCCTGAATGTGGCCGGTCACCGCCTCTCGACCGGGGCGCTGGAGGCGGCGCTGGCGGGTCACCCGGCGGTGGCCGAGTGCGCGGTGATCGGGGTGCACGACGAGCTGAAGGGGCAGGTGCCGCGGGGTCTCGTGGTGCTCAAGGGCGGGGCCGACGTCGACCCCGATGTCGTTGCGGCAGAGTGCGTCCAGCGCGTGCGTGACGAGGTGGGAGCGGTCGCCGCGCTGCGCCAGGTGGACGTGGTCGCGGCGCTGCCGAAGACCCGCAGCGGCAAGATCCTGCGCAAGACGATGCGCGAGATCGCCGACGGGCAGACGCCGACGGTGCCGAGCACCATCGAGGACCCCGGGGTTCTCGACGCGCTGGGCCCGGTGCTGCGCGGCTGAGTCGCCGGGACCGAGAATGGTCCAACCTCTTGATGAATTGACCAATGGGGCGGATGATCGACGGATGGGTCCCGCCGACTTCACCCCCGTTGCCCGACAGTCAGTCAGCGAGACGGTGTTCGCCCAGCTGCGGGACGCCGTCCTCGGTGGCTCGTACGCGCCCGGCGACCTCCTGCCGCCCGAGCGCGAGCTGGCGCAGGCCTTCGCGGTCAACCGGCACGCCGTCCGCGAGGCCGTGAAACGCCTGCAGGAGGCCGGTTTCGTCCGGGTCGTGCACGGCGGCGGCACCCGGGTGCTCGACGTGCGGCGCACCGCTGGGCTCGATCTGCTGGCGCACCTTGCCCGGGCGCAGGACGGCGCGGTCGACCGATTGGTGCGTGACGGTCTTGAGATGCGTCGCTGCATCGGGATCGACGCTGCGCGGCGGGCCGCCGAGCGGGCCGATGGCGCGGCCCGGCGGGCGATCGTCGCCGCGGGCGCGCGCTATGCCGACCCCGACGACCGGAACGCCGACCGCGACTTCTGGGCGCTGGTGGTCGACGCCAGCGACAACCTGGCCTTCCGGCTGGCCCTCAACAGCCTGCTCGAGTCGATCGACACCCAGCCCGACCTGATGGACCGGCTGCTCGCCGCCGACCGCCGTGACGCGGTCCCGCACGCCGATCTGGCGCAGGCGATCGCGGCCGGCGACCCCGACCGCGCTGCGGCGTGCGCCGACGCCGTGCTCAGCCAGGCGCTCGACACGCATCGTCGCGAGCAGCGCCGCCGGTCGCGCCGTCCGGTGCGGAGCGCGTGATGGTCGACATCATCGTCGTCGCGATCCCGTTCTTCGTGCTGTTCATGGCGGTCGAGGTCGCATCGCTGTGGTTCGCACCGGACGGCGACGAGCTGGGCTACGACGCGCGCGACACCGCCACCAGCCTGTCGATGGGGATCGGTAACGTCATCGTCGGCGGCGCGTACCGGGCCGTGGCGCTGGTCGCCTACGCAGGGCTCTACCTGCTGACGCCGCTGCGGCTCGACACCTCCAGCTGGTGGGTCTGGGTCGTCATCTTCTTCGCGGACGACCTCGCGTACTACTGGTTCCACCGCGCCCACCACGAGATCCGGCTGCTGTGGGCCAGCCACGTGGTGCACCACTCCAGCCAGTACTTCAACTTCTCGACCGCGTTGCGGCAGACCTGGACGCCGTTCGGCAGCCTGCCCTTCTGGGCCCCGCTGGTGCTGCTCGGCGTGCCGCCGTGGGCCGTCTTCCTGCAGCAGTCGGTGAGCCTGCTGTACCAGTTCCTGCTGCACACCGAGCGGGTCGACAAGCTGCCGCGCCCGGTCGAGCTGGTCATGAACACGCCATCGCACCACCGCGTCCACCACGGCATGAACGGCGCCTACCTGGACCGCAACTACGCCGGCATCCTCATCGTCTGGGACCGGCTGTTCCGCACCTTCGAGGCGGAGGGGGAGCGCGTCGTCTACGGGCTGACCACCCAGCTGCGCAGCCACAACCCGTTCGTCGTGGCCACCCACGAGTACGTCGCCATCTGGCGCGACCTGCGAGCCGACGTCCGCTGGCGCGACCGGATCGGCCACGTCCTGCGCGGCCCCGGCTGGCGCCCGGTCACCTGACCCCCGAACCCCCCGGCCCACCCACACGGCCCACCCACCCTGCGGTGATCATGCACGTTCGCCCCGGTCCGCCGGGGCGAACGTGCATGATCACCGCCGGATGGAGGGGGAGGTTGGGGGTCAGTGGCCGGTGAGGGCGCGCAGTGCCCGGCCGAGCTGGGCGGGCCGTCCGGTGCGCGCCTCCTCGATGTCGGCGAGCCGGGCGAGCCGCAGCCCGGCGTTGACGCCCAGCCAGCGCAGCGGTTCCGGCTCCCAGCTACGGGAGCGGTGGTCGACCCAGGGGAGCCGGGTGAGGTCGGTGCGGCGTCCGGTCAGCAGGTCAGCCAGGGTGCGGCCGGCCAGGTTGGTGGTCGCCACGCCGTCGCCGACGTACCCACCCGCCGACGCCAGGCCGGACGTCGGGTCGTACCGCACGCTGGCGTGCCAGTCGCGGGCGATGCCCAGCGGGCCGCCCCAGCGGTGTGTGACCGCTGCGCCACCCAGCGCCGGGAACAGGTCGACCAGCGCCCGGTGCAGCCCGGCGAACACGGCCGGCTCGAGGTCATACTCGGGGCGCACCCGCGAGCCGTAGTGGTACGGCGCGCCGCGGCCGCCGAACACCAACCGGTCGTCGGCGGTGCGCTGCCCGTAGACGATGACGTGCCGGTGCACGCTGAACGTCTCGCCGCGCGCGAGGCCGGCCTGGTCCCAGAACGACTGCGGCAGTGGCTCGGTAGCGATGACGAGGGAGTACACGGGCACCACGTCGCGGCGGTGCCCCGGCAGCCGAGGCGTCCACGCCTCGGTGGCTCGCACCACCTGTCGGGCCCGCACGCGCCCGCGCTCGGTGACCACCTCGCCAGGCCCGACCGCCGTCGCGCGGGTGCCCTCGACGATGCGGGCACCGGCGCGCTCCACTGCCACGGCCAGCCCCTGCGCCAGCCGGGCCGGCTGCACCCGGGCGCAGTGCGGCGTGTACGTCGAGCCGAGGGCGCCGTGCACGCCGACCCGCGCCCGGGTCTCGGCTTCGTCCAGCAGGACCAGGCCGTCGATTCCACCCCACTGCTGGTCGTGCTCGACCTCGCCGCGCGCCCGCGCCAGCTGAGCCCGGTTGCGCGCGACGACGATCGTGCCGCCACGCGCGTAGTCGCAGTCGATCCCCTCGAGGTCGGCGATAGCGCCGACCTCGGTCACGGTGTCGATCATGGCGCGGCGCATGGCGAGCGCCGCCTCCCGACCGTGTGACCGGGCCATCCGCGAGACACCCTGCGGCAGTAAGGCCGAGCACCACCCACCGTTGCGGCCGCTGGCGCCGTAGCCGGCGCTCTCGGCCTCGACGACGAGGACGTCCAGCGACGGCTCGTTGCGCTTCAGGTAGTAGGCGGTCCACAGACCGGTGTAGCCGGCGCCCACCACGCACACGTCCGCGGTCGTGTCCCCATCCAGGGGCGGACGGGACGGCGCCGCCCCCGCGGTGCCGTCGATCGCCGCCTGCCACAAGGTGGCTGCCGGAGCTCCCACGTCAGCACCGGCCGTTCGACCATTGCGCCACATAGGTGGGCACCGGCTGCGGCGTCCGCAGGTCGGGAGCGGGTACGGGGACGCCGAACCGGTGCTCGATCGGCACGACGCCGGCCCACACGGGCCGGTCGAGGTCGTCGTCCGCGTCGTCGGGCGGGCCGTCCGCCACCTTCAGCGACCACTCGTCGAGCGGCAGCACGAGGACCTTCGTGGCGGCGAGCTCCTTCGCCGAAGCGGGCCTGGCGTCGGCGCCGCGACCAGGCAGCAGCCGCTCGGTGAGCGACGACAGGGCGGCCGCCTTCTCGTCACCGGTCAGCTCGACGCACCGACCGAGCACCATGGCGCTGCGGTAGTGCATCGACGACTCGAACTGGCTGCGCGCCAGCACCACGCCGTCGACGACCGTGACGGTCAGGCAGGTCGGGGCGCCGTCGGCGAGCAGGCGAAACAGCCGAGAGGCGTTGCTGCCGTGGATGATCAGCCGTTCGCCGTCCCGGGCGAACCCGACCGGGACGACGAACGGCTGGCCGTCGTCGACGACGGCGACATGGGCGACCAGGGCGGTGTCGAGCAGCCGGTGCAGCGCCGCGCGATCACCGGACTGCTTCTCCGGCAACCGGCGCACCTGCGTGCGGGACGCCGGTTGCCGGGCGGTCACAACCTGGACCACGCCTCCGTGAGGACCCCACGCAGCCGCTGCTCGATGTCGTCGAACTCGGGCTGGCCGATGATGATCGGCGGGGCCAGCTGGATCACCGGGTCGCCGCGGTCGTCGGCGCGGCAGTAGAGGCCGGCGTCGAACAGCGCCTTCGACAGGAAGCCGCGCAGCAGCCGCTCCGCCTCGTCGTCGTTGAAGGTCTCGCGGGTCTCCTTGTCCTTCACCAGCTCGATGCCGTAGAAGAAGCCCTCGCCACGGACGTCGCCGACGATCGGCAGGTCGGTGAGCTTCTCCAGCGTCGCCCGGAACGCCGGCGCGTTCTCGTGCACATGCTTGACCAGACCCTCGCGCTCGAAGATGTCGAGGTTGGCCATCGCCACCGCCGCCGACACCGGGTGGCCGCCGAAGGTGTACCCGTGCAGGAACGACGCCGTGCCTGACTTGAACGGCTCGAACAGCCGGTCGGAGGCGATCATCGCGCCGATGGGTGAGTAGCCGGAGGTCATGCCCTTGGCGCACGTGATGATGTCAGGCGTGTAGCCGAAGTCGTTGCAGGCGAAGATCTCGCCGATCCGGCCGAACGCGCAGATGGTCTCGTCGCTGACCAGCAGGACGTCGTACTCGTCGCAGATCTCGCGCACCCGCTCGAAGTACCCGGGAGGCGGCGGGAAGCAGCCACCGGAGTTCTGCACCGGCTCGAGGAAGACGGCGGCCACGGAGTCGGGACCCTCGAACTCGATCGCCTCGGCGATGCGGTCGGCCGCCCACCGGCCGAACGCCTTGGCGTCGCTGCGCAGGTGCTCGGGGGCGCGGTAGAGGTTGGTGTTGGGCACCTTGTGCGCGCCGGGGACCAGGGGCTCGAACGGCACCTTGGCGTCCGGGATTCCCGTGATCGACAGCGCGCCCTGGGGGGTGCCGTGGTAGGCCACGTTGCGGCTGATCACCTTGTGCTTGGTGGGCTTGCCGACCAGCTTGTAGTACTGCTTGGCGAGCTTCCAGGCGGTTTCCACCGCCTCGCCGCCGCCGGTGGTGAAGAAGACGCGGTTGAGGTCGCCGGGTGCCTCGTGCGCCAGCCGCTCGGCGAGGTCGATCGCCGGCGGGTGCGCGTACGACCACAGCGGGAAGAACGCGAGCTGCTCAGCCTGACGGCGCGCGACCTCCGCCAGCTCGGTGCGGCCGTGACCGACCTGCACGGTGAACAGGCCGGACAAGCCGTCGATGTACTCGCGGCCGGCGTCGTCCCAGATCTTGGCGCCCTCGCCCCGCACGATCACGGGGACCTTGCCGCCGGTCTCGTACGTCGAGTGCCGGGTGAAGTGCATCCAGAGGTGGTCGCGCGCGGCGTCGGCTCGGGCCGTGCCGCGGGGCGTGGTGGTGGAAGCGGCAGGCGCGTTGACGTCCTGCGGTGTGCTCGTCATCGAGTTCCCCAGTTGTAGAGCTGCTTGCGCAGTTTCAGGTAGACGAACGTCTCGGTGCTGCGGACGCCCGGGATGGTGCGGATCCTCGTGCTGATCAGATCGAGGAGCGCGTCGTCGTCCTCGCAGACCGCCTCGGCGAGCAGGTCGAAGCTGCCCGCCGTGACGACGACGTAGTCGACCTCCGGCATGGCAGCCAGCTGGTCGGCCACGATGCCGAGGTCGCCCTCGGCCCGGACGCCGATCATGGCCTGCCGGCTGAAGCCGACCTGCAGCGGATCGGTGACCGCGACGATCTGCATGACCCCGGCGTCGAGCAGCCGCTGCACGCGCTGGCGCACGGCGGCCTCCGACAGCCCGACCGCCTTGCCGATGGCCGCATAAGGCCGTCGGCCGTCGGCCTGCAGCTGCTCGATGATGCGCTTGGACACGTCATCCAGCACATAGCCGTTGCTGCCGCGGGAGGTCACGGGCCGATCCTCGCGCACCTTCTGTCCGTCTGGCAAGTGATTCCGTCGCCGATCCCGCAATCGGCGACTGATTCCTACGGATCAGCGCCTGTCGACTGTCGATACCAGCGGCGCCGCGCTAGGGTCGGCGGTGTCGTCGCCCGCGGGTGCGGGACGGCGGCGCCCGTCGTCCCGACCGCCGTGCCACGTCAGGAGCAGCCGTGAGCGTCCCGAGCACCACCACCCCTCGCCGTCTTCGCAACTTCGTGGGTGGTGACTACGTCGACCCCGAGGGGGCGAACGCCACCGAGCTGGTCGACCCGTCCACCGGGCAGGTCGTCGCGCATGCGCCGGTGTCCGGAGAGCAGGACGTCGACCGCGCCTACCGCGCCGCCGCGACGGCCTTCGAGTCGTGGGGGCAGACCACGCCGAGCGAGCGCCAGGCCGCGCTGCTGAAGATCGCCGACGCGATCGAGGCCCGGGCCGACGAGCTGGTGCACCTGGAGGCCCAGAACACCGGCAAGCCCTTCGCGCTCACGGCGAGCGAGGAGATCCCGCCGATGGTCGACCAGATCCGGTTCTTCGCGGGGGCGGCGCGCGTGTTGGAGGGCCGGGCATCCGGCGAGTACATGGCCGGTCACACCTCGTGGATCCGGCGCGAGCCGATCGGGGTCATCGGCCAGGTCACCCCGTGGAACTACCCGATGATGATGGCCGTCTGGAAGTTCGCCCCGGCGCTGGCCGCCGGCAACACCGTGGTGCTCAAGCCCAGCGACACCACCCCCGAGACCACGCTGCTGATGGCCGAGATCGCCGCCGAGTTCCTCCCGCCGGGCGTGCTCAACGTGATCACCGGCGACCGCGACACCGGCCGAGCGCTGGTCGAGCACAAGATCCCCGCGATGGTGTCGATCACCGGATCGGTGCGGGCCGGCATGCAGGTGGCCGAGGCCGCCTCGCGCGACGTCAAGCGCGTACACCTCGAGCTCGGCGGCAAGGCGCCCGTGGTGGTCTTCGACGACGCCGACCTCGAGGCGGCCGCAGAGGCCATCGCGGTAGCGGGCTACTTCAACGCCGGACAGGACTGCACCGCCGCGACGCGGGTGCTGGCGGCTCCGGGCATCCACGACGACTTCGTCGCGGCCCTCGCCGAGCAGGCGCGCGGTGCGAAGGTCGGGATGCCGGACGACGCCGACGCGCTGCTCGGCCCGGTCAACAACAGCAACCAGCTGCGCCACGTCAGCGGCTTCATCGACCGGCTGCCCGACCACGCGACGCTCTCCGCGGGCGGCGCGCGGGTCGACGGCATGGGCGACGGCTACTTCTGGCAGCCGACCGTCGTCTCGGGCCTCCAGCAGGACGACGAGGCGATCCAGAACGAGATCTTCGGCCCGGTCATCACCGTGCAGCGGTTCAGCGACGAGGCACAGGCGCTCGCCTGGGCCAACGGGGTGCAGTACGGGCTCGCGTCCTCGGTGTGGACCAAGGACTTCGGCCGGGCCATGCGGATGAGCAAGGCGCTCGACTTCGGCTGCGTCTGGATCAACACCCACATCCCGCTCGTGGCCGAGATGCCGCACGGTGGCTTCAAGCACAGCGGCTACGGCAAGGACCTGTCGATGTACGGCTTCGAGGACTACACGCGGATCAAGCACGTGATGGCCAACCTGGACTCCTGATCGAGCGGGTCGCCGTCCCGCATCCCCACCCGGCGGTGATCATGCACGTTCGCCCCAACCCCATCCCGTGGTGATCATGCACGTTCGCCCCTGGCCGCCGGGCGAACGTGCATGATCACCGCAGGGGGAACGCTGGTCGGGCGCGAGATCCGCAGCGTGCCCGACCAGCTCACCGCGGTCGTCGAGTCCTGAGCCTGCGGGTCAGGGTGGGGTCGTGGCCCCGCGCGACCGGCGCGCCCGCAACCGGTTGGTCACCTCGCCGTTGAGCCAGCGCTCGACGCGGCCGTCGAGCGAGGTCCACTCGACGCCCAGGACGCGCAGCAGCCGGTGGGCGTGCAGTCGGCGGGAGCGCACCACGCCGTGCACCGTCTCGCCGCGGGGCAGGGTCATGGCGAGGTTGGCCCCGGCCAGGGGCGCGACGGCCGCCTCGACGACGACCGCGCCACCGCCGACGGAGAGGTCGATCAGCCGGCCGGCCACCTGCGTCCCACCGGCATCCAGCGTCACCCGCATCGAGGCCTCGACCCGGATGCTGCGCCGCTCCTGGCTGCGCACCAGCCACGTCGGTCGTTCGAGGACCATCACGCCGGGCCGCGTCTCGCGCACCGTCGTCGACCACTGCCCGGCGTCGCTCCAGCAGTGCACGGTCTCGCCCGGCTCGGGCAGCGACCCGACCGTCGCGGGCAGCTCGTACAGCAGGGCCGACGCTGACCCGCCGGAGTCCAGCAGCGTGGCCGGGATCCCGGCCGGGTTCGTGTGGAAGCTGATCAGCGCCGAGGCCCCCAAGCGCTGCACCAGGGCTGTCACGCTCCCACCATACGCACCGGTCGGTCCGTGGGCGGGCGGTTCCGGCCTCGCACGTCAGGCCAGCTCCGCCGCGAGGACGGCGACGTGCAGGGCCAAGCAGGTCTCGGCGTCGTCGAGGTCGACGTCCAGGATCGTGGCGAGCCGGGCCAGCCGATCGTAGAGAGCGGGCCGCGACAGGTGCAGCGCCTGCGCCGTCGCCGACTTGTTGCGGCCGGCCTCGAGGTAGGCCCGCAGGACGCGCAGCAGCTCGGCGTCGCCGCCCCGGCCGTCGGCTGCGCCGCCCCGGCCGCCGCGTCCGGGTGGCGCGGGCTCGCGCGCCAGCAGCGGACCCAGCTCGCGCTCCACGAAGGTCTCGATCCGGGCGTCGCCGCGCAGCAGCGACAGCAGGCCGCGCACCCCGACGTCGTGCAGCCGCACGAAGCCGGTGGCCCGGGGCAGGTGAGCTGCGGCGTCGGCCACCTGCTGGGCCTCGACGACGCTGCGCCGCGCATCGCGCAGGCCCGCCACCACCGACCCCGCCGCCAGCAACAGCTGGTCGGGCTCGGTGCCGGCCAGGCGGTAGCGCACCACCCGCTCGATGGCGCGGGTTAGCCGGTCGAGCAGCGTGCGGTCCTCGTCGCGCCGGTCGAGCGCCAGCAGCAGCCCGACGCTGCGCTCGTCGATGGCGCCCACCAGGGCGGGGATCGACGCGTCGCGCGCCGCCTGGGCGACCGCGTCGGCGAGGTCGCGCATCCGGGCCTGCGTCGCCAGCGTCGTGGCCGAGCGCGCGTCCCGCCAGCGCACGACGGCGCCGAGCAGCCGACGCCCGTCGAGCGAGACGCCGAGCGCCCGAGCGCGCAGCCCGATCTCGGCGTCCGGGTGCTGGTGCTCCATCAGCGCCGTGAGCAGGGTGCGGTGGGTCTGTCGTTCGAGGCCTTCGCGGTCGCGGGTGATCAGCCGCTGCAGCGCCAGCGTCGTAGCGGTGCGCTCGACCAGCATCAGGTCGTGTGGACGCGGGTGGTCGGGCGCCCGCACGAGCACCAGCCGGCCCCAGTCCTCCCCGCGCGCGCCGACGGTCGCCACCACCCAGCCGGACGCCGGGTCGATGCCGGCCCGGCCCTCGACCCGCACGGCGCGCGAACGCTGCTGCCAGCGGGTCAGCAGGGCGTGCTCGTCGTGCCCGGCCGCATCGTGCTCCACCACCAGGTGGCCCGGCGTCTCGAGCACGACGGGCGCTCCGGCCATCCGCGCGGCCTGGCGCACCACCTCGGCGGTGTCCGCCCCTTCGACCGCGAGCTCGGTGAACGTCTCGTGCAGCGCCTGGGCCTGGCGCAACGAGCTGATCTGGCCGTCGATCACCAGGCTGTGGACCGCCTCCGTGACCTCGATGAAGGCCACCGGCTGGGCGAGCTCGATCAGCGGCAGGCCGCAGCGCTGCGCCGCCCGCACCATGGCCGTCGGCAGCCGCCCGGCGTACGCGCGGCCGAGCTCGACGACCAGCCCGGCGACGGGCAGCGCGGCGAGCGCCTGGACGAACGCGACGATCCCCTCGTCGGCCCGGGGCAGCGCCACCCCCGTGGTGAGGATCAGCTCGTCACCGCGCAGCAGGTCACCGATGTCGGCGACCTCCGCGACGTGCGCCCACCGCACCGGGTGGTCGAGGTGCTCGGACCCGGCGACGACGTGCGGGCGACCGGCGGCCAGCACCGGTAGCTCCAGCACCGCGCCCAGCGTCGGCAGCACGGCGTCCCTCCCTCTCCCCGGGGCCGACAGTGTGTCGGCGGCGGCGGCCTCTGGCAGCCAGTGTGCTGCGGCCGACGTCGGCACACTACGCCACCGGCACCGCGTTGGTCACCAGTGTGGACGCGGTTAGACGCTAGATTTCGTTGCGGTTTCGTGTCTATGCCACGGAATCCCTCGGAAACCCTTGCTCGACACCACGTCGCGTGTCAGGATCGGTCCGACCCGGTCGTGCTCGCGAAAGACCCCTGGAGGTGGCGTGACGGCAGTGCAGTCGGGCCACCAGTGGATCGGTGGCCGTCGCATCACGGCACTCGCCGGCGCCGATGCTCCACCGCACGCCGTCGTCGATCCGGCGACCGGTGAGCCGGTCGAGCTGATGGCCCTGGCAGGCCCCGCCGACGTCGACGCGGCGGTCCTGGCCGCCACCCGCGCGCAGCGCGAGTGGGGTGCGGCCACCCCGGCCGAGCGCTCCAGCGTGATGCACCGCTGGGCGGGTGAGCTCGCGGACGTCGCCGAGCACCTCGCGCAGGTCGAGACCAGCCAGACCGGCAAGCCGATCCGGCTCAGCCGCGAGTTCGACGTCCCTGGAACCATCGACAACACGGCCTTCTTCGCCGGCGCGGCACGCGTGCTCGAGGGCCGCGCCGCCGGCGAGTACTCCGCCGACCACACCTCCGCCGTCCGGCGTGAGCCGCTGGGCGTCGTCGGGTCCATCGCCCCGTGGAACTACCCGTTGCAGATGGCCGCCTGGAAGATCCTGCCCGCCGTGGCCGCCGGAAACGCGATCGTGCTCAAGCCCAGCGAGCTGACCCCGCTGACCGCCCTGCTCATGGCCGAGGCCGCGCAGCGGGCCGGCCTGCCGGACGGCGTCGTGAACGTGATCACCGGTGCGGGACCGGACGTCGGCGAGCACCTCGTCGCGCACCCGGGCGTCGCCATGGTCTCGTTCACCGGCAGCTCCGGCGTCGGCCAGCGCGTCATGGCGCTCGCGGCCGCCACGGCCAAGCGGGTGCACCTCGAGCTCGGCGGCAAGGCGCCGTTCGTCGTGTTCGACGACGCCGACCTCGAGGCCGCCGCGCACGGCGCGGTAGCCGGTGCGCTGATCAACTCTGGCCAGGACTGCACGGCCGCGACCCGCGCCATCGTGCACCGCTCGATGTTCGACGCCTTCGTCTCGGCCGTGGCCGACCTGATGGGGGGCGTGCGGCTCGGCGACCCGCGTGACGAGGCGACCGACCAGGGACCGCTGATCAGCCGGGCTCACCAGGAGCGCGTCTCGGCGCACGTCGAGCGGGCCCGTTCGCTCGGGGCCAAGATCGTGCGCGGAGGTGCAGCGCCCGGTGGCGAGCTCAGCCGGGGCGCCTACTACGAGCCGACCCTGGTCACCGGGATCGACCGCACCGCACCGATCTGGCACGACGAGGTGTTCGGGCCCGTGCTCGTGGCCGTTCCGTTCGACACCGACGACGAAGCGATCGAGCTGGCCAACGACACGCCGTACGGGCTGGCGGCGTCCGCCTGGACCCGCGACGTGGTCCGGGCCGGTCGCGCGACCCGTGAGATCCAGGCCGGGTGCGTGTGGGTCAACGACCACATCCCGATCATCAGCGAGATGCCGCACGGTGGGGTGAAGGCATCCGGCTTCGGCAAGGACATGAGCGTCTACTCCCTCGAGGAGTACACGAGCATCAAGCACGTGATGACCGACCAGACCGGCGTGGCGCGCAAGCCCTGGCACCGCACCGTGTTCGCCGACGGCACCTGAGACACCGATTCTGCAACCCACCCGGAAGGACCCCCGATGAGCCCCCGAAAGACCCCCGACCCCCAGGCGATCGCCCTGGCGCGCGGCATGCTCAGCCGTCGCACGCTGCTCAGCTCGGTGGGTGCCTTCGGTGTCGCCGCGGCGCTGGCCTCGTGCGGAACCAAGGGCACGGCCACGGTCATCAAGCCGTCCGACCAGGCTGCAAAGGATCTCTCCGACACCGAGAAGGTCGTGAACTGGTCGAACTGGCCGGAGTACATCGACGTCGACGACAAGACCCAGGCCCACCCGACGCTCGAGGCGTTCCAGAAGAAGACCGGCATCGCCGTCACGTACAACGAGGACTACAACGACAACGACGAGTTCTTCGCCAAGGTCAAGCCGCAGCTGCAGGCCGGCCAGGACACCGGCCGTGACGTGTGGTGCAGCACCGACTGGATGGTCGCGCGGCTGATCCGGCTCAACTGGGTGCAGAAGCTCGACAAGGCGAACATCCCCAACGCGGCCAACCTGGTCGACTCGCTGACCAACGTCGAGTTCGACCCGGGCCGTCAGTTCTCCATGCCCGTGGCAGAGCGGCTTCACCGGGATCGCGTACAACCCCAAGGCGACCGGGGGCCGCAAGATCACCAGCGTCGACCAGCTGCTGACCGACCCCAAGCTCAAGGGCAAGGTCACCCTGCTGACCGAGATGCGCGACACGGTCGGCCTGGTGATGCTCGCCATGGGCAAGGACCCGGCCAGCTTCACCGACGCCGACTTCACCGCGGCCATCGACGAGATCAAGAAGGCCAAGGACGCCGGCCAGCTGCGCGGGTTCACCGGCAACGAGTACGGCAAGCCGCTGGCCGCCGGTGACATCGCCGCCTGCTTCGCCTGGACCGGTGACGTCGTCCAGCTGCAGGCCGACAACCCGGCCCTGGGGTACGCACTGCCGAAGACCGGCCACATGATCTGGTCCGACAACTTCGTCATCCCGAACCAGGCGCAGCACAAGAAGAACGCCGAGATCCTGATCAACTACTACTACGACGCCGCCGTCATGGCCGACGTCGAGGACTACGTCAACTACATCTCGCCGGTGAAGGGCTCCAAGGAGGTCCTGCTGAAGAAGGACCCGGAGGTCGCCAAGAACCCGCTGATCTTCCCGACCGACGCGGTGCTGGCGCAGTCGCACGTGTTCCGGGGCCTCAGCGAGGCCGAGGAGACCAAGTACAACCAGGCCTTCCAGTCGCTGATCGGAGCGTGACCGTGGCCCAGACCCAGGACGACCACGGCGGTGACCTGCAGCTGGTCTCGCTGACCAAGTCCTTCGGTGAGTTCACCGCCGTCGACAACCTCGACCTGACCATCCCGCAGGGCTCGTTCTTCGCGCTGCTCGGCCCGTCGGGCTGCGGCAAGACGACGACCCTGCGCATGGTCGCCGGGTTGGAGCGCCCCACGGCCGGCCAGGTGCTGATCGGTGACACCGACATCACCAACACCAAGCCGTACCAGCGCCCGGTCAACACGGTGTTCCAGAGCTACGCGCTGTTCCCGCACCTCAACGTGGTCGAGAACGTCGAGTTCGGCCTGCGGCGGCGGGGGGTCGACAACACGCGCAAGACGGCGATGGAAGCGCTCGAGCTGGTGCAGCTGGCGTCCCTCGCCACCCGCAAGCCGGCCCAGCTGTCCGGCGGGCAGCAGCAGCGCATCGCCCTGGCCCGCGCCATCGTCAACAAGCCCTCGGTGCTGCTGCTCGACGAGCCGCTCGGCGCGCTCGACCTCAAGCTCCGCCGGCAGATGCAGATCGAGCTCAAGCAGATCCAGCTGGAGGTCGGCCTGACCTTCGTGCACGTCACCCACGACCAGGAGGAGGCCATGACCATGGCCGACACCATCGCGGTGATGAACCACGGGGTCATCGAGCAGCTCGGCGACCCGGCCCACCTGTACGAGCGTCCGAGCACGACGTTCGTGGCGAACTTCCTCGGCCAGTCGAACCTGCTGCCCGGCCAGGTGTCGGGCACCGACGGCGACGACCTGGTGATCGACGTCCAGGGGCAGCGGCTGCGGCTGCCGCGCGACCGCAGCGCCTCCCACGAGGGCAGCGTGTGGTTCGGCGTCCGGCCCGAGAAGCTCGTGATCCGCACCGAGAGCACTGAGGCGGCGGGCAACCAGCTGACCGGCGTGGTCACCGACGCGTCGTTCACCGGCGTCTCGACGCAGTACCTCGTCAAGCTCGGCTGGGGCCAGGAGATCAACGTCGTCCAGCAGAACGACGGGACGCCGCCGCTGCGCCGCGGGGGTCAGGTCACCGTGCAGTGGGCGCCTCAGCACGGCTTTGCCCTCGACGCGGCGCAGGACGCCCACGCCGGCGAGCAGCGCGAGGCCAACGACGCCGTGCTGGCGGGTGCCACGCCGTGAGCGCGACCGCTCACCCGGGCGTCGCCCCGGGAGCCGGAGCCCCGCCCGAGGACGCGCTCAAGCCGGGCCGGCGCACCCCCTACCTGCTGCTGCTGCCCGGGATGCTGTGGCTCGCGCTGTTCTTCGCGGTGCCGATGGTGTTCCTGGCCTCGACGTCCCTGCAGACCGGGTCGCTCGAGCAGGGCTACGCCCTGACCTGGCACGTCAGCACCTATGCCGACGCGCTGAAGAACTACTACCCGCAGTTCATCCGCTCCATCGGGTACGCCGGGTCGGCCACGATCCTCGGCGCGCTGATCGGGTACCCGCTGGCCTACGCGATCGCGTTCAAGTCCGGCCGGTGGAAGAACTTCCTGCTGGTCCTGGTGATCGCGCCGTTCTTCACCAGCTTCCTGATCCGCACGCTGGCCTGGCAGTCGATCCTGTCGAACGGCGGCCCGGTGGTGCGGTTCGTCAACTGGAGCCACCTGATCGACGTCCTCCAGTTCCTCACCCTGACCAGCAACGACCAGCTCCTGGCGTCGAAGTTCGCCGTCATCACCGGCCTCACCTACAACTTCCTGCCGTTCATGGTGCTGCCGCTCTACGCCAGCCTGGAGCGGCTCGACCCACGCCTGCTCGAGGCCGCGGGTGACCTCTACGCCTCGCCGTTCACCGGGTTCCGCAAGGTGACCCTGCCGCTGTCGCTGCCCGGCCTGGTGGCCGGCACGCTGCTGACCTTCATCCCCGCCACCGGCGACTACATCAACTCCAAGCTGCTCGGCTCCACCAACACCACCATGATCGGCCAGGTCATCGACGGGCAGTTCCTGCGGGTGCTCGACTACCCGACCGCGGCCGCGCTGTCGTTCGTGCTGATGCTCACGATCGTCGTGCTGGTGTCGGTCTACGTCCGCCGTGCCGGGACAGAGGAGCTCGTCTGATGGACCTCATGTCGGTGCTGCTGCTGGGCGTCGTCGTCCTCGACGTCGTCGTGCTGGCGTTCCTGCTGATCCGGGCCGCGCGCAACGGGCGTGGACCGCTGGCCTGGGTACGCGAGCACATCATCGCGCTGATCGCTGCGGCCGTCTTCGAGTACATGCTGCTGCCGAACGCCGTGGTGATCCTGTTCTCGTTCAACAAGCCGAACGGCCGGTTCAACTACGAGTGGACCAGGTTCTCGTTCGACGCGTGGCAGCACCCGTGCGGCGCAGCGGGTCTGTGCGACTCGTTGGGGCTGAGCCTGCGCATCGGGCTGCTGGCGACGCTGGGGGCCACCATCCTGGGCACCCTGGTCGCGTTCGCCCTCGCCCGGCACCGGTTCCGTGGGCGCGCCGCCACCAACCTGCTGATCTTCCTGCCGATGGCGACCCCCGAGGTCGTGATGGGGTCGAGCCTGCTCACGCTCTTCGTCGGCCTGGGGCTCCCGCTCGGGTCGCTGACCATCCTCATCGCGCACATCATGTTCTGCCTGTCGTTCGTGGTGGTCACGGTCAAGGCCCGGATCGCCGGGCTCGACCCGCGCCTCGAGCAGGCCGCGATGGACCTCTACGCCAACGAGCTGCAGACCTTCATGCGCGTCACGCTGCCGCTGGTGGCGCCGGGGATCGCTGCGGCGGCACTGCTGTCGTTCTCGCTGTCGTTCGACGACTACATCATCACCAACTTCAACGCGAGCTCGTCGTCCATCACGTTCCCGATGTACATCTGGGGTGCGGCGACTCGCGGCACACCGGTGCAGATCAACGTGATCGGCACCCTGATGTTCCTGGTGGCGCTGGTGGCGGTGGGCGGCGGCCAGCTGGTGAGCAGCCGACGCCGCAAGGCATGACGCCCGGCGTCCGGCTGCAGGGAGCCAGCTCGACGCCGTACTGGCTCGACTCGCCCGCGCGGCCCGCCCCACGTCCGTCGGTGACGTCGGACGACGCCGCCGACCTCGTGGTGGTCGGCGGCGGGCTGACCGGGCTGTGGGCCGCGCTGCTCGCCCTCGAGGAGCAGCCTGGTCGCGACGTCCTCGTGCTCGACGGGCACCGGCTGGCCTGGGCGGCGTCCGGTCGCAACGGCGGGTTCTGCGCCGCCTCGCTCACCCACGGCCTGTCCAACGGCGCGCAGCGCTGGCCGGACGAGATGCCGTTGCTCACCCGGCTCGGTCGCGAGAACCTCGACGCCATCGAGCAGGCCGTGGCGCGGTACGGCATCGACTGCGGGCTGCGGCGCTCTGGCGAGCTCGACGTCGCGGTCGAGCCCTGGCAGCTCGACGGGCTCGCCGAGGAGCACGCCCTCGCGACGTCGTTCGGTGAGTCCTCGCAGCTGCTGGACGCCGACGCCACCCGAGCGCTCGTCGACTCGGCGACGTACCTCGGAGCCCGGCTGGACGCCGACGGCGTCGCGATGCTCGACCCGGCCCGGCTCGTGTGGGGCCTGGCCGAGGCGGTGGAGCGGCTGGGCGGACGGATCCGGGAGTCCACCAGGGTGCTCGACCTGCTCGACCTGGGCGGCGGTGGGGTCGTCGTCCTCACCCCGCAGGGCAAGATCCGGGCGGGACAGGTCGTGCTGGGCACCAACGTGTTCCCGTCACCGGTCAAGCGCTACCGGCACTACGTGGTCCCGGTGTGGGACCACGTCCTCGTCACCGAGCCGCTGTCGCAGCAGCAGCGCGAGAGCATCGGCTGGTCCGGTGGTCAGGGGGTCGGCGACGCAGGCAACCAGTTCCACTACTACCGGCTCACCGACGACGGCCGGCTCCTGTTCGGCGGCTACGAGGCGCTGTACTACTTCGGCGGCGACATGACCGGACGCCGCGCGCGCAACCCGCGCACCGAGCAGCTGCTCGGCGAGCACCTGGTGCAGACCTTCCCCGCGTTGGACGGTGTGGCGATCTCGCACGCCTGGGGCGGTGCGATCGACACCTGCACGCGGTTCAGCGCGTTCTGGGGACTCACCCACGGCGGGCGGGTGGCGGCAGTGCAGGGCTACACCGGGCTGGGGGTCGGTGCGAGCCGGTTCGGCGCGCAGGTGTGCCTCGACCTGCTCGCCGGCCGCAGCAACGAGCGCACCTCGCTGGAGATGGTGCGCCGCAAGCCGTTGCCGTTCCCCCCGGAGCCGGTGCGCTGGACCGGTATCCAGCTGACCCGCCGGGCGATCGCGCGGGCCGACGCGCACGAGGGGCGGCGCGGCCCCTGGCTACGCACGCTCGACCGGCTCGGGCTCGGATTCGACTCCTGACCCCGACACTGTGTGCGCTGGCAGCCGCCCGGCGAAGACACTGTGCTGGAGCCCAGGTGCCGCGCACGGGGTGAGACTGGGGACATGACCTCACGCATCACGCACTGGATCGACGGCAAGCCGTACGGCGGCTCCACCGAGCGCAGCAGCGAGGTCTTCGACCCCGCCACCGGCCAGGTCACCAGTCGGGTCGATCTCGCGGACGACGCCACCGTCGACCTCGCCGTCTCGAGCGCGGCTGTGGCCGCCGAGGCGTGGGGCCAGGCCTCGCTCTCGACGCGCTCGCGCGTGCTGTTCCGGTTCCGCGAGCTGTTGGAGGCCCGCAAGGACGACGTCGCCGCCCTGATCACGGCCGAGCACGGCAAGGTGCTCTCGGACGCAGCCGGCGAGGTCGCGCGTGGCATCGAGGTCGTCGAGTTCGCCTGTGGGGTGCCGCACCTGCTCAAGGGCGGCTTCAGCGAGAACGCCTCGACCAAGGTCGACGTGTACTCCATCCGCCAGGCGCTCGGCGTGGTCGCGGTCATCTCTCCGTTCAACTTCCCCGCGATGGTGCCGTTGTGGTTCGTGCCGATCGCGATCGCGGCCGGCAACGCCGTGGTGCTCAAGCCGAGCGAGAAGGACCCCTCGGCGTCCCTGCTGATCGCCGAGCTGTGGGCCGAGGCCGGGCTGCCCGAGGGCGTCTTCAGCGTCGTGCACGGCGACAAGGTGGCGGTCGACCGGCTGCTCGACCATCCCGACATCGCCGCGGTGTCGTTCGTCGGCTCCACGCCGATCGCGCGGTACGTCTACGAGAAGGGCACCCGGGCCGGCAAGCGCGTGCAGGCGCTCGGCGGGGCGAAGAACCACATGCTCGTGCTGCCGGACGCCGACCTCGACCTCGCCGCGGACGCCGCCGTCAACGCCGGCTTCGGCTCGGCGGGGGAGCGGTGCATGGCCATCTCGGCGCTCGTCGTCGTCGAGCCCGTGGCCGACGCGCTCGTCGAACGGATCGCCGAGCGGATGTCGCGGTTGCGCACCGGTGACGGCCGTCGCGGGTGCGACATGGGTCCGCTGGTGACGCGGCAGCACCGCGACAAGGTCGCGTCGTACGTCGAGGCCGGTGCGGAGGCAGGTGCCACGGTCGTCGTCGACGGTCGCGAAGGCGAGTTCGACGGTGCGGCAGAAGGGTTCTGGCTCGGCCCCACGCTGATCGACCAGGTGACCCCGCAGATGAGCGTCTACACCGACGAGATCTTCGGCCCGGTGCTGTCCGTCGTCCGCGTCGGCTCGTACGACGAGGGCCTGGCGCTGATCAACGACAACCAGTACGGCAACGGCACGGCCATCTTCACCAACGACGGCGGCGCGGCGCGGCGGTTCCAGAACGAGGTGCAGGTCGGCATGGTCGGCGTCAACGTGCCGATCCCGGTGCCGGTCGCGCAGTACTCCTTCGGTGGATGGAAGGACTCGCTGTTCGGCGACTCGCACGCCTACGGCACCGAGGGCGTGCAGTTCTTCACCCGCGGCAAGGTCGTCACCTCGCGCTGGCTCGACCCCAGCCACGGCGGCCTCAACCTCGGCTTCCCCCAGAACACGTGATCACGCACGTCCGCCCCCACCCCCGGCCGTGATCATGCACGTCCGCCCGGCCCGGGCGGGGCGAACGTGCATGATCACGGCGGGGTGGGGGGACGGCTTAGGGTGGGTGGCATGACCCGCTACGGCGCCCAGTACGGGCCAGACATCACGTTCCTCGGCGTCGACCGCTGCGACCTGGACGACCCCGCGAGCTACGCCGACGCCGATGTGGTCATCGTCGGGGCGCCGTTCGACGGCGGGACGTCGCACCGGCCGGGCACCAGGTTCGGGCCGCAGGCGATCCGGATGACCGACTACCTGCCGCACGACGGGTCGCGCCCGAGCCTGGCCCTGCGCACCGACGGGCTGCAGGACCTGCGGGTGGTCGACGCCGGTGACGTCGAGATGTACTCGGGTGACATCGAGGTCGCCCTGCCGGCGCTGGAAGCGGCGGTCGAGAAGGTGGCCCGGGCCGGTGCCATCCCCGTGGTGCTCGGCGGCGACCACTCGATCGCGTTCCCGGACGCCAAGGGGGTCGCCAACGTGCTCGGGCACGGCCGCGTCTCGATGATCCACTTCGACGCGCACGCCGACACCGGAGACATCGAGTTCGGCTCGCTCTGGGGGCATGGGCAACCCATGCGGCGCCTGATCGAGTCGGGTGCGCTGCGCGGTGACCGGTTCCTCCAGGTGGGCCTGCGCGGCTACTGGCCGCCGCCGCAGACGCTGGACTGGATGGCCGAGCAGCAGATGCGGTCGTACGAGATGACCGAGATCGTGCACCGCGGACTCGACGAGTGCCTTACTGAGGCCTTCACCATCGCCATGGACGAGTGCGACGGCGTGTTCCTCTCGGTCGACATCGACGTCTGCGACCCTGGGCACGCACCCGGCACCGGGACGCCGGAGCCGGGTGGCCTGAGCGCCCGCCAGCTGCTGGACGCCGTGCGCCGGATCTGCCTCGAGCTGCCCGTCGTCGGGGTCGACGTGGTCGAGGTCAGCCCGCCGTACGACCACGCCGACATCACGGCGGCGTTGGCCAACCGCGTGGTGCTGGAGGCGCTCAGCGCGATCGCCCGCCGGCGGCGCGACGAGCGCGACGGCACCACCTGGGACCCGTCGCAGCCGCTGCTCGACGGCCGCTAGTCCGAGACCCGCCGCCCCGCTACCGTGGTAGCGGATCGGCACTGCGGCAGGAGCTCGGCATGCGACTCGACCCCCTCTTCGACGTCACGTGGCAGTACGAGCTGATGAAGTCCATCGAGCCGTCACTGCACGGCGACGGCCGGGCCTACGGCCAGGGCCGGGGGACCTTCACCGGCCGGGTGGCCGGCGAGGCGCAGTGGTCCAACTTCCCTCGCCTGCGTGGCGGGTTTGCCTTCCCGGAGGCGCGCGGCACGGTCGAGCTGGCCGGCGGCGGCTTCGTGCTGTTCAGCCTGACGGGCATGTCGTCGCTGACCGACGGCACCGGGGTGCACATGATGATGTTCCAGACGGAGGACGCCGAGCACTCGTGGCTCAACGACGTCATCGCGGTCGGTGAAGGCAGGATCGACGCCGAGCGTGGGCAGCTGGCGATGCACTACTACGAGTGTGTCGTCGACGCGCCGCCGGAGACGGCCGCGCGATAGCTCGGCCAGCTTCCTGCTGCCGTCGTCACGCTCTGCGCCGCGAGGATCGCGCGCACCACGGCTCGGGTCGTGCAGTCTCCCGCGGCCGCCAGCAGGGCATGCAGCGCCAGGACGTCGGGTGCCGGCCGCCGGGCCGTCGACAGGCCGAACGCCGTGTCGCCGTCGGCCATCGTGTGCACCGGCGAGATCGCCCGGGCCAGCCCGTCATGGCAGATGCCGGCGAGCTTGGCGCACTGCGCCTTGCTCAGCGTCAGGTCGGTGGCCACCACGACGAGTGTGGTCGCCCCGCCGGGCGCGAGCGCGGCGGCAAGCTTCTGTTGTGCTGCGGCGCGGGCCGCCAAGAATGCCTGCAGCGCAACGTGATCGATGGTCGGCACCGCCCCATCCGCAGCGAGCAGATGTCGGGCACCCCAGAGCTCGCCGGACGCCGGGTCGAGCACCGATCCCACCGCGTTGACGACGACGAGCGCCGCCACCACGGCGCCGTCGGGCAGTACCTGGCTGGCCGACCCGACCCCGCCCTTGAGCCCGCCGGCCACCGCGCCGGCTCCCGCTCCGACGCTGCCGAGCTCGACCGCGGACGACGTCGCCGACGTCGCCGCTAGGCGCCCGGTTGCTGCGTCCGGACGGTTCCCGACGACCCCGCCCCGCCCGAGGTCGAAGACGACGGCCGCGGGCACGATCGGCACCAGCGGCCCGTCCGCCCCACCGACCCGCAGCCCCACCGCGGCCTCCTCGAGGTGCTGCATCACGCCGTCCGCGACTGACAGCCCGAACGCGCTGCCGCCGGTGAGCACCACCGCGTGCACCCGCTCCACGGCGTTGCGCGGGTCGAGCAGGTCCGTCTCGCGGGTGCCTGGGCCGCCGCCGCGGACGTCGACCCCGCCGACCGCGCCGTCCGCGCCGGTGAGCACGACCGTCGTCCCGGTGAGCCAGCCGTCGCCGATGCGCGTCGCGTGGCCGACGGCGAGACCCTCGACGTCCACCAGCGAGTTGGTCGGTCCCGGCGTCGGGCCGGTCGGCATCGTCGCGTCAGCCATCCGGCCATCATGTCGCCTCGCCCGGCCGACCGGCAGAATGATCACCATGCGCATCCTGCTGATCGGGTCCGGTGGCGTCGGCGACGCGTTCGCCAGGATCGCCGCCCGCCGTCCGTTCTTCGACCGCCTGGTCGTCAGCGACTACGACCTGTCCCGCGCCGAGCGCACGGTGGCCGCCGTGCACGCCCGCGAGGGGGACGACGGCCGGTTGGTCGCCGCACGGGTCGACGCGTCGTCCGCCGACTCGGTGGCGACGCTGGCCCGCGAGCACCAGATCACCCATGTGATGAACGCGGTCGACCCGCGCTTCGTCCTGCCGGTGTTCGACGGGGCCTTCGCAGCCGGGGCCGACTACCTCGACATGGCGATGAGCCTGTCCCGCCCGCATCCCGAGCGCCCGCACACCGACACCGGCGTCAAGCTCGGCGACGAGCAGTTCGCGGTGGCCGACCGGTGGGAGTCCGGGGGACGACTGGCACTGGTGGGCATGGGGGTCGAGCCGGGGCTGTCGGACGTCTTCGCGCGGTACGCCAGCGACCACCTGTTCAGCGAGATCGACGAGCTCGGCACGCGCGACGGCGCCAACCTCACGGTCGACGGCTACGAGTTCGCGCCATCGTTCTCGATCTGGACGACGATCGAGGAGTGCCTCAACCCGCCGGTGGTGTGGGAGCGGGGCCGCGGCTGGTTCACGACGGCACCGTTCAGCGAGCCGGAGGTCTTCGACTTCCCCGAGGGCATCGGGCCGGTCGAGTGCGTGAACGTCGAGCACGAGGAGGTGCTGCTGATGCCGCGCTGGCTCCAGGCCCAGCGGGTCACCTTCAAGTACGGCCTGGGCCAGGAGTTCATCGACGTCTTGCGCACGCTGCACAAGCTCGGCCTGGACTCGACCGACAAGGTGCGGGCCGGCGGGGTCGAGGTCAGCCCGCGGGACGTCGTCGCCGCCTGCCTCCCCGACCCGGCCGGCCTCGGCGACCGCATGCACGGAAAGACCTGCGCCGGCCTGTGGGTCACCGGCAAGGGGCTGGACGGCGCGCCGCGTGAGATCTACCTGCACCACGTCGTCGACAACGCGTGGTCGATGGCCGAGTACGGCGCCCAGTGCGTGGTGTGGCAGACGGCGGTCAACCCGGTTGTGGCGCTCGAGCTGCTGGCCGCGGGGACCTGGAGCGGCACCGGCGTGCTGGGACCCGAGGCCTTCGACGCGGTCCCGTTCCTCGAGCTGCTGCGCGACGGCTACGGCTCGCCCTGGGGCCTGCGCGAGCAGACGCCCGGCTGACCCGGCCGCTCAGCCGAGCGAGCGCGGGTCGGCGAGCAGGCTGGTGTCGACGTCGCGCAGCAGCGCCGTGAGGTCGTCGTACACCTCGCGGGCGCCGGCGTCGAGCAGCTCCTGGCGGCCGAAACCCCCGGTGCGCAGGGCAATGCTGGCCAGCCCCTGCCGGTGGGCGGACTCGACGTCCCACACCGAGTCGCCGACCACGACGCCGGTCGAGCAGCCCGCCTTGTCGAGCGCCACCTGCAGCAGCTCCGGCGACGGCTTGGCGTGGTCGACGTCCTCGGACGTCGTCACAGCGTCGACGAGGTCGCGACCGCCGAGCAGCTCGACCGCGCGAGCTGTGTGCTCAGGCTTGCCGGAGCTCGCCAGAACGACCGTCCATCCCCTGTGCCGCAACGTGGTGAGTGTCTCCACGGCGGACGGGAGCAGTCGCACCTCGTCGACCAGCTCGTCGAAGTTCGCCTTCCACGCCGCGCGCAGCGCGTCGCCGTGGGCGCGCTCGGTCGACTCGTCGCAGACGGCGGACACCAGCTGGTCGCCGCCCATCCCGATGTGCCGGTGCACCCGCCAGCTCGGCGGGTGCAGGCCCCGGCCGGCGAAGGCCCGGGTCCAGGCGAGGACGTGCAGGTAGTTGGTGTCGACGAGCGTGCCGTCGACGTCGACGAGAGCAGCTGGCACGCCGTCAGTCTGCCGCCACCAGCTCGCGGGCGCACTCCGCGAACGCCTCGGTGTGCCGGTCGACGTCCGCCTCGGTGGTCGCCGGGCTCATCAACGCCATGTTGTGGAACGGCGTCAGCAGCAGCCCGCGGTTGAGGGCGTGCAGATGCAGATACTGCTGCAGCGCGAAGTCGTCGGCCGCCGCCGCCTGCGCACCGTCGCGCGGCGGCGTCGGCGAGAACGCGTACTCGGCCCGGCAGCCGATGCGGGTGACGTGCCACGGCAGGCCGGTCTCGTCGAGCACGCCCTGCACGCCGTCGGTCCAGCGGACGGCGAGTGCCTCCATCTGCGTGAAGGCGTCGTCGGTGAGCACCTCGGTGAGGGTCGTGGCGACCGCCGCGAGCGAGAGCGCGTTGCCGGCCAGCGTGCCGCCGATGCCGCCGACGTCGATGTCCTCGAGGTCGATCGAGCGGCGGATCCGCTCGCTCAGCTCGTCGGTGAAACCGAACGCTCCGGCCGGGATCCCGCCACCGATCGTCTTGCCCACCACGACGACGTCCGGGTCGAGCCCCCAGGCTGCGGTGCAGCCGCCGGGCCCGGCGCACAACGTGTGCGTCTCGTCGACGACGAGGACGACGTCGTGCTCGCGGGTCAGCCGGCGCAGCTCGTCGTGGTAGCCGTCGTCGGGCAGCACGATGCCGATGTTGGTCATGGCGGGCTCGAGCAGCACGCAGGCGATGTCGCCACCGGCCAGCGCGATGCCCAGCGCCTCGACGTCGTTGAACGGCACCACGACGGTGGTCTCGGACGGCGGCACGGGGGCGCCGATGTTGCCACGCCGCGGCACCACCTTGTCGCCGTCGAGCGTCGCGAAGGTCTCGTCGACCGTGCCGTGGTAGCACCAGTCGATGACCAGGACCTTGGGGCGGCCGGTGAGGTGCCGCGCATAGCGGATCACGTGCCGGTTGGCGTCCGTGGCGGACAGGGTGAACTGCCAGCGTGGCACCCCGAACCGGCGCGAGAGCTCTTGCGCCGCAATGGATGCGTCCGCCGTTGGCAGCATGGCCGTGATGCCCTTGCCCACCTGCTCGCGCACCCGGCGCACGGTCGGCTCGGGGGAGTGCCCGACCATGGCGCCGGTGTCGCCGAGGCACAGGTCGACGTGGTCGATGCCGTCGACGCAGCGGAAGTGCGCTCCCTGCGCGCTCTCGACGAACACCGGGAACGGCCCGGGCCACTTGGACATCCACGACATGGGCACGCCGCCGTGGACGTGCTCCTTCGCCTGCTCGAACATCGCCGCCGACCGGGGATGGTCGGCGACGAAGCGGTCGACCTCGCGCTGGTGCAGCTCCGCCAGCCGCTGCGGGTCGACCCCCGTGCTCACCGGGCCGCCAGCGCGTCGGCGATGACGTCGAGACCCTCGGCGAGCAGCGCGTCGTCGATCACCAGCGGCGGCAGGAAGCGCAGCACGTTGCCGAACGTGCCGCAGGTCAGCGTGACGACGCCCTGCTGGTGGCAGGCGGCGCTGATCCGGGCTGCCTCGACCGGGTCGGGGTCGGTGGTCCCCGGCGTCACCAGCTCGACGGCCACCATGGCGCCACGGCCGCGGACGTCACCGATCTGCGGGTGCTGCTCGGCGAGCTCGGTGAGCCGCGCCAGCATCGTCTCGCCGATGGCCTTGGCCCGGGCCGGCAGGTCGTCCTGCTCGAGCGACTCGATGGCCCCGAGCGCGGCCGCGCACGCCACCGGGTTGCCGCCGTAGGTGCCGCCGAGCCCGCCGACGTGGACGGCGTCCATGAGCTCCGCGCGCCCGGTGACCGCTGCGAGCGGCAGCCCACCCGCGATGCCCTTGGCAGTGGTGATCAGGTCGGGCACGACGCCCTCGTGGTCGCAGGCGAACATCGAGCCCGTGCGGCCGAACCCGGTCTGGATCTCGTCGGCGACGAACACGATCCCGTTCTCGCGGCACCAGGCCGCCAGCGCAGGCAGGAACCCCGGGGCAGGGACGACGAAGCCGCCCTCGCCCTGCACCGGCTCGATGACGACGCACGCCACGGCGTCGGCGCCGACCTGCTTGTCGATCACCGAGATGGCCCGGGCGGCGGCCTCCGCCCCCGAGATCGGTGCGGGCTCGCGGTACGGGTAGCTCATCGGAGCCCGGTAGACCTCGGCAGCGAACGGCCCGAAGCCGTGCTTGTACGGCATCGACTTCGCGGTCATGGCCATCGTGAGGTTGGTGCGGCCGTGGTAGGCGTGGTCGAACACGACGACGGCGTCGCGACCGGTGGCCTGGCGGGCGATCTTCACGGCGTTCTCGACGGCCTCGGCGCCGGAGTTGAACAGCGCGGACTTCTTCGCGTGGTCGCCGGGGGTGAGCCGGGCGAGGGCCTCGCAGACCTCCACATAGCCCTCGTACGGCGTCACCATGAAGCAGGTGTGGGTGAACCGCTCGACCTGCGCCTGCACCCGGGCGGCGACGCGCGGGTTGGCGTTGCCGACGCTGACGACGGCGATGCCCGACCCGAAGTCGATGAGCGAGTTGCCGTCGACGTCGACCAGGACGCCACCACCGGCCCGCTCGATGTACACCGGCAGCGTGGTGCCGACCCCGTCGGCGACGGCGGCCTGCTTGCGCGCGTGCAGCGCACGGGAGCGGGGGCCGGGGATCTCGGTCATCAGCTGGCGACGCTGGGGGAGGCCCTCGACGACGGTCGGGCCTGTGGACTCGCGCAGATCGGTCATGGTTCGCACACTAGCCATGCCCGGGGCGCCACAGTGCGGCCCCCGGGCGCGGAAGGTTGACACTGTGACGTCAGGGTTGCTGGGGGCCTCGGCTAGCGTCGAGACGCAGCCCCCGCCGTCCGACGGACCGAAGGAGATCGTGGTGACCCAGCAGGACGAGCGACGCGTCGTCGAGGCCGTGCCCCAGGGGTTGTTCGTCGGCGGGGACTGGCAGGCCGCCACCGGCGGCGGCACCCTCGAGGTCCTCGACCCCTCGACCGAGCTGGTGCTGACCTCGGTGCCCGACGCCACCGTCGCCGACGGCCGGGCCGCCCTCGACGCCGCCGTCGCCGCCCAGCCCGCGTGGGCCGCCACACCACCGCGCGAGCGCGGCGAGATCCTGCGTCGCGCGTTCGAGAAGGTCACCGAGCGCGCCGACGACCTCGCGATGCTGATGACCCTCGAGATGGGCAAGCCGCTCAAGGAGTCGCAGGCGGAGATCGCCTATGGCGCCGAGTTCTTCCGGTGGTTCTCCGAGGAGGCCGTGCGCATCGCCGGCCGCTGGTCGGTGGCACCGAACGGCGCGACCCGGCTGCTCACCATGAAGCAGCCGGTCGGTCCGTGCCTGATGATCACTCCCTGGAACTTCCCGCTCGCCATGGGCACCCGCAAGATCGGCCCGGCGATCGCGGCCGGCTGCACCATGGTGGTCAAGCCCGCGTCGCAGACCCCGCTCACGATGTACGCGCTCGCCCAGATCCTCAGCGAGTGCGGCCTGCCCGACGGCGTGCTGAACGTCGTCACGACCTCCCGCACCGGCGAGGTCATGGAGCCGCTGATCCGCGACCCGCGGCTGCGCAAGCTCACCTTCACCGGGTCGACGCCGGTCGGCCGCCGGCTCGTAGAGCAGTCCGCCGAGGGCCTGCTGCGCGTCTCGATGGAGCTCGGCGGCAACGCGCCGTTCATCGTGTTCGGCGACGCCGACCTCGACCGCGCGGTCGACGGCGCCATGCTGGCGAAGATGCGCAACATCGGGGAGGCGTGCACTGCGGCCAACCGGTTCATCGTGCACGAGTCGGTCGCTGCCGACTTCTCCAGCGCCCTCGCCGAGCGGATGGGCAAGCTCACGGTCGGCCGTGGCACCGAGGACGGCGTCGACGTCGGCCCGCTGATCGACGGCACGCAGCGCGACAAGGTCGAGGAGCTCGTCCAGGACGCGGTCGACCACGGCGCGACGGTGCTCACCGGTGGCGGTCCGATCGACGGCAAGGGCTTCTATTACTCGCCCACCGTGATGACCGACGTCCCGTCGCAGGCCCGGGTCTTCGGCGAGGAGATCTTCGGCCCGGTGGCGCCCATCACGACGTTCGCCACGGACGACGAGGCGCTGGCGTTGGCCAACGACACCGAGTTCGGCCTGATCGCCTACGCCTTCACCCAGGACCTCTCTCGGGCCATCGCGGTCTCGGAGGGTCTCGAGACGGGCATGGTGGGGATCAACGCCGGCGTGGTGTCGAACCCCGCAGCGCCGTTCGGCGGGGTCAAGGCCAGCGGCTTCGGCCGCGAGGGCGGGGCCGAGGGGATCGACGAGTACCTCGAGACCAAGTACGTCGGCATCGCTCTGTGAGGCCGGCTGCCTCGGGTTGCTGAGCGCGTCACCCGATCGGCCCATCGCCCGCCGGACGGCCGGCCCTTCGTGCTCGCCGTGGCCTCGGTGCGTCCGGGTGGTGCCCGATTGCGGACGGTGCGGCCGGGTTCGCCGTGCGCCGTTCGGGTGAGGTCGTCACTCAGGGGGAGGGAGTTTTCCCGAACTGGCTGCGCGGTGACGCTGCGTACCGCTTCAATCGCTCTCAGCGATCCAGCGCGTGAGCTGGTCGGCCCCTGAAGGAGTCCCGATGAAGAAGTCCTCCCCTGCAGCCACCGCCATCCGGTGGAGCGCGACCGTCGCCCCGGTGATCGCCCTCGTCTCGGTGCTCGGCGCCGGCTCGAAGTGGTTCTGAGCGTCATGGTGTCGACCGACGTCCGGCACGACGACACAGCCCGTACCCCGGGTTACAAGTGGGTCTGACGGCTCGCGCCATCAGACCCTGACCACCATCACGATGCGACCCACCCGCCTCGGCGTCTACGTCGGCTCGGTCATCGTGCTCGGCACGGCGCTCGCCGCCGTGGTGCTGCACGGGCTCGACGTGGGCGCCGTGCTGCGGTCGGCGCCGGCACCAGTCTGGTTCCTGGCCGCCGGGCTGCTGCTCGGCGAGCTCACCCCGATCCCGGTCGCCCGAGGCGACGACGAGACGTCGAACGTGACCATCTCGACCATCTTCGCCGTGGCCCTGGTCTCGACCGGGCCGTTCGCCCTGCTGCTGCTCGTGCACTCGGCGGCCGTCGGGCTGGACGACCTGCGCACCCGGCGGAGCCCGGTGAAGGTCGGCTTCAACTTCGGCCAGTACGCGATCTCGCTGATCGCGGCCCGCGCGGCGTTCTGCGTTGTCGCCGGGCACGACTTCCTGGCCCCATTCACCGGGCTGCGGGCCCACGACCTGATCGCCACCCTGGTGGCCGGCTTCACGTTTGTCATGATCAACAACGGCCTCGTGGCGGTGGTGGTGGCGCTCGCCTCCGACCAGCCGGTGCTGGCCATGCTGCGCGACGACCTCGCCTTCAAGCTCGAGACGTCCAGCGTGCTGCTCGGCCTGGCCCCGGCGGCCGCCGTGCTCGCGCAGACCAGCGGCTGGATGCTGCCGCTCCTCGCCCTGCCCGTGCTCGCGGTCCGTCGCTCGGCCGCGCTCGCCGCGGCCCGCCAGACCCAGGCCATGCGCGACGCGCTCACCGGCCTGGGCAACCGCGAGCTGTTCTTCGGCCGCACCGATCGGGTACTCAGCCAGCTGGCCCGCACCGGCGAGCCCTTCGCGGTGCTGATGATCGACCTCGACCACTTCAAGGACATCAACGACACCCTCGGCCACCAGGTCGGTGACCGGGTGATCCAGGCCGTCGGCCGACGCATCGCCCACGCGGGAGGTCCTGGCGGGTGCGTCGCCCGGCTCGGCGGTGACGAGTTCGCCGTCGCGCTGCCCGGCCACAGCACCGCCGCGGCCGCCGCCGCCGCCGAGGGCGTGCTGTCGGACATCGTGCGCCCGCTGCAGGTCGAGGGCACCCGGATGGTGATTCAGGCCAGCGTCGGCATCGCCATGGCCGAGCCCGGCATCGACGCCACCACCTTGATGCAGCGCGCCGACATCGCCCTCTACGAGGCCAAGCGCGACCGCGCCCGCTGGTGCCTGTTCGACGTCGACTCCGCGCCCACCACGCCCGAGCGGCTCGGCCTGCTCGCCGACCTGCGCGACGCCATCGAACACGGCCAGATCTCGGTGCACTTCCAGCCCCAGGTCGCGCTCGTCGGGGGCCGGGTGTCCGGCGCCGAAGCCTTGGCACGCTGGGAGCACCCGGTGCGCGGCGCGGTCGGCCCGGAGGAGTTCATCGCCCTCGCCGAGCACGCCGGGCTGATCGACCAGGTCACCGAGCTCGTGCTCGAGGAGAGCCTCGCCGCGCTGGCCTCGTGGACGTCGATGGGCCTGCCCTGCCGGGTGTCGGTGAACTTCTCCGCCCGCCAGCTCGCCGACCTGAGCCTGCCCGACCGGATGCGCCACGCGCTGCGCCGGCACGGGGTGAGCGCCGGCCAGCTCACCGCCGAGGTGACCGAGAGCAGCATCATGGGCGACCCGCGACGGGCCGGCCAGATCCTGCACGAGCTGCGCGCGGAGGGCATCCGGATCGCGGTCGACGATTTCGGCACCGGCTACTCCTCCCTCGCGTACCTCCAGCGCCTCGACCTCGACGAGCTCAAGATCGACCGCAGCTTCGTGCAGTCCATGGGCATCGTCGCCCGCGATGACGTGCTGGTGCGCTCGATCATCGAGCTCGCGCACAACCTCGGCCTGTCGGTCGTCGCCGAGGGCGTCGAGGCCTCCTCGCAGATCGAGCGGCTGCGCCAGCTCGGCTGCGACGCCGCGCAGGGCTACCACCTGGCCCGGCCGATGGACCGCGAGATGATGACCACCTGGCTGCGCCGCGACCTGCTGCTGGACGCCGACGACGAGCTCGTCCCCGCCGCTGAGCACATCGGCCCGGTCGTGCGTGACCAGCAGCTTCGGCCCCACCTGCGCTCGGTCGCCGGTGGCCCGCGCCAGGCCTGAGCCGTGCTGATCATGGCGCTCGTGGCGCTCGCCGTGCTGACCGTGCCGCTCAGCGGCGGTCGCTGGGCGGCCCTGGCGGATGTGCGGCTGCGCCACGTCTGGCTGCTCTGGGTGGCGCTGGCCGGTCAGCTGGTGGCCATCGAGGGGCCGGACATCGGCGCGGCGGCGGCCGTCGTCCACGTCGTGACCTACCTGCTCGCCGCGGCCTTCGTGGTGGCCAACCGGACCATGCCCGGCATCTGGCTGGTTGCAGTCGGCGGCCTGGCCAACGGCGTCACCATCGCCCTGAACGGCGGCACGCTGCCTGCCTCGGCGCGGGCCCTCGAGGCGGCCGGGCTGCCGGTCACGAGCAGCCAGTTCGTGAACTCGGGGGTCGTCAGCGGCGCGCGCCTCCCGTGGCTGGGCGACGTGTTCGCCTGGCCCCAGCCGCTCCCGCTGGCCAACGTCTTCAGCGTCGGCGACGTGCTGCTCGTCGCCGGGGCCTTCTGGGCCGTGCACCGGCTCGCTCGGCAGCGTGACACGCTGACGGTATGAGCCGCCGCGTCGTCCTGCTCGGATCCACCGGGTCGATCGGGACACAGGCCATCGACGTGATCCGGCGCAACCCCGAGCGCTTCTCGGTGTCGGCCATCGCGGCCGGCGGATCCGACGTCCGGCTGCTCGCCGAGCAGGCGGCCGAGCTCGACGTCGAGCAGGTGGCGGTGGCCCGCACCGACCGCGCCGACGACCTGCGCGCGGCGCTCGCGAGCACCGGGAGCCGGGCCGAGGTGCTGTGCGGCCCGGACGCCGCCAGCCACCTCGCCGCCCGCGGCGACGACGTCGTCCTCAACGGCATGACCGGCTCGATCGGTCTGCAGCCCACGCTGGCGGCGCTCGCCGCCGGCAGCACGCTCGCCCTGGCCAACAAGGAGTCGCTGATCGTCGGCGGCCCGCTGGTGAAGGCGGCGGCGGCCGCTGGGCAGATCGTGCCGGTCGACTCCGAGCACTCGGCGCTGGCCCAGTGCCTGCGCGCCGGACGCGCCGACGAGGTGCGCCGACTGGTGCTCACCGCGAGCGGTGGGCCGTTCCGCGGTCGAACGCGTGCGGCCCTGCACGACGTGACCCCGGCCGAGGCCCTGGCGCACCCGACCTGGGACATGGGCCGCATGGTCACCACGAACTCGGCGACGCTGGTCAACAAGGGTCTGGAGGTGATCGAGGCGCACCTGCTGTTCGACCTCCCGTTCGACCGGATCGACGTCGTGGTCCACCCGCAGTCGGTCGTGCACTCGATGGTGGAGTTCACCGATGGCTCGACCCTCGCCCAGTGCTCACCGCCCGACATGCGCCTGCCCATCGCGCTCGGCCTCGGCTGGCCGGACCGCGTGCCAGGCGCCGCGCCCGGCCTGGACTGGACCTCGGCCAGCACCTGGCAGTTCCTCCCGCTGGACGACGACGCCTTCCCGGCGGTCGCGCTGGCCCGGCGGGTGGGGGCAGCCGGCTCGACGTACCCGGCGGTCTACAACGCGGCCAACGAGGAGTGCGTCGACGCCTTCCACGACGGGCGGATCCGGTTCACGGCCATCGTCGACACCGTCGCGCGCGTGGTCGACGAGCACGAGGCACCGTCGGCCGCGCTCACCCTGTCGGCGGTGCTGGCGGCCGAGGAGTGGGCGCGTCGCCGAGCGCGTGCGATCCTGGGTTCGTGACTGTTCTGGCGTGGGCGCTCGGCGTCGTGGTGTTCGTCCTGGGCATCGGTGCGTCCATCGCGCTGCACGAGATCGGCCACCTCGTGCCCGCCAAGCGGTTCGGCGTCAAGGTCACGCAGTACATGGTCGGCTTCGGGCCGACGATGTGGTCGCGTCGGCGGGGTGAGACCGAGTACGGCGTCAAGTGGATCCCGCTCGGCGGCTACATCCGGATGATCGGCATGTTCCCGCCCAAGCCCGGCAGCGACCCGCGCTTCGTCCGGGCGACGTCGACCGGCCGGATGGGCCTGATGATCGACGAGGCCCGCAAGCAGTCGCTGGAGGAGATCCAGCCCGGTGACGAGCAGCGGGTGTTCTACCGGCTCTCGGTGCCACGCAAGATCGTCGTCATGCTCGGTGGCCCGATGATGAACCTGTTCATCGCGGCCGTGCTGCTGACCGTCACCATGGTGGGCTTCGGCACCCTCGACTCCACGACGACGGTCTCGACCGTCTCGCGCTGCATCCTGCCCGCCGGCACGCCCGACCGGCCCTGCGAGAGCGGCGACGCCCCGGCTCCCGCGGCGGCGGCCGGCCTGCAGCCGGGCGACCGGCTGGTCTCGTTCGACGGCCACCGGATCGCTTCATGGAACGACGCCCAGCAGGCGATCCGGGCGTCCGGCGGTCGCACCGTCGACTTCGTGGTCGACCGGGGCGGCCGGCAGGTGTCGCTGTCGGCGGCGATCCCGGTGAGCCAGCGAGCAGTCCTCGACGGTGACGGCCTCCCCGTGGTGCGTGCCGACGGCACCATCCCGACGACCGCGGTGGGCTTCCTCGGGGTGTCGCCGCAGGTCGGGATGGTCCGCCAGCCGATCACCGCCGTCCCCGCGACGCTCGGCGACGCGCTCGTCGGCACGGCGTCGATCATCGTGCGGATCCCGCAGAAGATGGTCGGCGTCGCCCAGGCGGCGTTCGGCTCTGGTCAGCGCGACCCGAACGGCCCGATCAGCGTCGTCGGCGTCACCCGCGCGGCGGGCGAGATCGCCAGCAGCGACGCGATCCCCTTCGTGCACACACCGCGCGAGCGGGTCTCGTTCTTCCTCGGCCTGCTCGCCTCGCTCAACTTGGCGCTGTTCGTCTTCAACCTGATTCCGCTGCTGCCGCTGGACGGCGGTCATGTCGCCGGGGCCATCTGGGAGGGGCTGCGGCGCAGCGTCGCCCGGCTGCGCCGACGTCCCGACCCTGGACCGGCCGACGTCGCGCGGCTGCTGCCCGTGGCCTACGCCATGAGCACGGTGCTCATCCTGATGTCCGTGCTGCTCATCTACGCCGACATCGTCAACCCGGTGCGCCTCGGCGGCTGAGCGGGGCGCCGGTTCGGCAGCCGCTCGCTGCCGGGAGATACTGCTGGTATGAGCGTCTCCCTCGGTATGCCCGCCACCCCGCCGCCCGTCCTGGCCCCGCGCCGCCGGTCGCGCAAGATCCGGGTCGGGTCGGTCTATGTCGGTGGGGACGCGCCGGTGAGCGTGCAGTCGATGACGACCACCCAGACGTCCGACGTCAACGCCACGCTCCAGCAGATCGCCGAGCTGACCGCGACCGGCTGCGACATCGTCCGCGTCGCCTGCCCGACCCAGGACGACGCTGACGCGCTCGCCGCGATCGCGCACAAGTCGCAGATCCCGGTGATCGCTGACATCCACTTCCAGCCCAAGTACGTGTTCGCCGCCATCGAGGCCGGTTGCGCGGCGGTGCGCGTCAATCCCGGGAACATCCGCAAGTTCGACGACCAGGTGGGTGCGATCGCGCGGGCGGCCAAGGACGCCGGCACCTCGATCCGGATCGGAGTCAATGCCGGCTCGCTCGACCCGCGGCTGCTCGAGAAGTACGGCAAGGCCACCCCGGAGGCGCTGGTCGAATCGGCCGTGTGGGAGGCCTCGCTGTTCGAGGAGCACGACTTCCACGACTTCAAGATCTCGGTCAAGCACAACGACCCGGTGATCATGGTGCGCGCCTACGAGCTGCTCGCCGAGCGCGGCGACTGGCCGCTGCACCTCGGCGTCACCGAGGCCGGCCCGGCCTTCCAGGGGACGATCAAGTCGGCCACCGCGTTCGGCGCGCTGCTGTCGAAGGGCATCGGCGACACGATCCGCGTCTCGCTGTCCGCGCCTCCGGTGGAGGAGGTCAAGGTCGGCATCCAGATCCTGCAGTCGCTGAACCTGCGACCCCGCAAGCTCGAGATCGTGTCCTGCCCGTCCTGCGGCCGGGCCCAGGTCGACGTCTACAAGCTCGCCGAGGAGGTCACGGCGGGCCTCGAGGGGATGGAGGTGCCGCTCCGTGTCGCGGTGATGGGCTGCGTCGTCAACGGACCGGGCGAGGCGCGCGAGGCCGACCTCGGCGTGGCGTCCGGCAACGGCAAGGGGCAGATCTTCGTCAAGGGTGAGGTGGTCAAGACCGTGCCGGAGGCGATGATCGTCGAGACCCTCATCGAGGAGGCCATGCGCATCGCCGAGTCGATGGAGGGCGAGGGCCAGCCGTCGGTCAGCGTCTCGTGACCCGGGCGGCGGTCGACACCAGGCCGCTGCGCACGGCAGGCTGATCTCGTGCTGCGCACCGCCACCGCTTTGCGGACCCTCGAGCGACACGACCGCGAGTCGGTGCTCGAGCTGTGCGCGCACGACCCGGTGGCCAACGTCATGGTTGCCGAGCGGGTCGAGCTGGTCGGCAGTGAGCCGGTGCGCCTCGGCGGCGAGATCTGGGGGCTCTTCGAGCAGGGCCGCCTGACCTCCGCGTGCTGGTCCGGCGCCAACCTCATCCCGATCGAGGTGCGCAGCGAGGCGGCGTTGGACGCCTTCGCCAGCCGGGCCCGCCGAAGCGGTGCCCCCTACTCCTCGCTGTTCGGTGACGCCACCGCCGTCACCGGCCTGTGGACCCGGTTGCAGAGCAACGGGTGGCGGGCCCGCGAGGTCCGCGAGCGCCAGCCGCTGTTCACGATCGACCACGCGCCCGACATCGAGCCCGACCCCGATGTCCACCGCGCGTCGTCCGACGACCTGCTCACCGTGCTCCCGGCCTCGGTGGCGATGTTCACCGAGGAGGTCGGCTACTCGCCCCTCGGCACCGACGGCGGGCTGGCCTACCGGCGGCGGGTGGCCGAGCTGCTTCGCCAGCGCCGCACCTTCGTGCGCCGCGGGCCGACCGGCGAGGTGGTCTTCAAGGCCGACCTCGGCTCGGTGAGCTCGACGGTCGCGCAGGTGCACGGCGTGTGGGTCGACCCGCGCTGGCGCGGGCAGGGCCTCGCCGCGCCGGCCATGGCCGCCGTGGTGGCGGCCGCGCTACGCGACGATGCGCCCACCGTCTCGCTCTACGTCAACGACTACAACGAGCGCGCGCTCGCGGCGTACGCCCGGGTCGGCTTCGCCCGCACGGGGATGTTCGCCACCGTCCTGTTCTGACCGGCAGGCGCAAGGGGGGTGCCGTCGCCCCCCAGGACCGCTGACCCCGATCGTGCCTGCCCGGCGGCCGGGCTATCGGCGCCGCACCAGGCGGCGGACCGCCTCGGCCACCTGGTCCGGCTCGAACAGCACCTGCTCCCAGGCGAACCGCAGGACCCGCCACCCGGCCAGGGTGAGCGCGCTGTGCCGACGGCAGTCGCGGGCCAGACCGGCGCGATGACCGTGGTGTGCGAACCCGTCCGCCTCGATGCCGAGCCGGCGCCGCTCGTCGCCGAGATCGAGCCGCGCGACGAACTCGCCGTCGTCGCCGCGCACCTCGACCTGTGGGACGAACCCGCGCACGCCGGTGCCCAGCACCACCGCCCGCGTCACGGACTCCAGCGGCGACTCGGCCCGGGGATCGGCCCACCGGGCGACCCGCCGCGCGACCAGGCACCCCGGTCCGCGCAGCTGCTGAGCAGCGGCACGCAGGTCGCCGGGGAGCACCAGCTGCTGGCGCAGCGCGGAGTCCGCCGCAGCCAGGCCGGTGCCGAGGGGCCGGGCGCGGGCCAGGTCAAGCACCGTCCGCAGCGGGGAGGTGGCGACGCCGACCACCTCGGACGGGGCCAGGTCGCTCCAGTGCACCTCGGCGCCGCGAGGGTCGAGGTGCGAGCGGCCGCGGCCGACGGTCACCTGCGCACCCGGGCGGCGCACCGGCAGCTCGATGCCCCAGTGTGCCGCGGCGCTCTCGTGCGAGAGCACGCCGGCCAGCCGTACCGCGGTGCGGCGAGGGTCCGGCGCCTCGGGCAACGCGTAGCGGCCGCGGGCCAGCCGGACGACGTCCCCACGCGCGAGCGCCGACGCCAGCGCCGAGCGACTGACCAGCCCGTCGAGCTCGCGGAGCGACGCGGCCCCACCCACCCGCGCCAGCACGGCGACGGGGTCGGTGGGCACCGTTCCAGCGTGGCCGAACGGCGGGCGCCCGCGTGCGCACTGTCCACAGCCCCGCGCGTCGGCAGGCACGATCGGGGGTTCGCGTCCGCATGGTGCACCGACCCCCGATCGTGCCTGCCCGTCGGCTGGTAGAAGTGGCCGCATGAGCGAGCCCGATCCGCCCGACCGCTGCGCGAGCTGGTGGCCGACGCTGCCGGACGCCGCCGCCCGACTACGCTCGGCGCAACCCCCCAGCCTCTGAGGAGCTCCGCCGTGATCGCGCGCCTGTCGACCCTGTTCCTCCGCACCCTGCGTGAGGACCCGGCGGACGCCGAGGTGCCGAGCCACCGACTGCTGGTGCGGGCCGGGTACATCCGCCGCGCCGCACCCGGGATCTACACTTGGCTGCCGCTGGGACTGCGGGTGCTGCGCAACGTGGAGCGCATCGTCCGGGAGGAGATGGACGCCGCCGGCTTCCAGGAGCTGCAGTTCCCTGCGCTGCTGCCCCGAGAGCCGTACGAGGCCACCGGTCGCTGGACCGAGTACGGCCCGAACCTGTTCCGGCTCAAGGACCGCAAGGGCGGCGACTACCTGCTCGGCCCGACCCATGAGGAGATGTTCACCCTCCTGGTGAAGGACCTGTACTCCTCGTACAAGGATCTCCCGCTGTCGATCTACCAGATCCAGACGAAGTACCGCGACGAGGCGCGACCGCGCGCCGGGCTGCTGCGCGGCCGCGAGTTCGTGATGAAGGACTCCTACTCCTTCGACGTCGACGACGCCGGACTCCAGCGCTCGTACGACGCGCACCGCGCGGCCTACATCCGGATCTTCGACCGACTCGCCCTCGACTACGTCCCGGTGGCGGCGATGTCGGGCGCCATGGGTGGCAGCGCCAGCGAGGAGTTCCTGGCCCGGGCCGACAACGGTGAAGACACCTACGTGCGCTCGCCCGGCGGCTTCGCGGCCAACGTCGAGGCTGTCGTCACGGTGCCGCCGCCCGCGCGCGGCTGGGACGACGCACCCGCGGCCCACGTCGAGGACACCCCGGACACCCCGACGATCGACGACCTGGTGGCCTGCGCGGCGCGCCTGTTCCCCGAGCGCGAGTGGTCGGCCGCCGACACGTTGAAGAACGTGGTGTTCATGCTGACCCGCCCGGACGGCAGCCGCGAGCCGCTCGTCGTCGGGCTGCCGGGCGACCGCGAGGTCGACGCCAAGCGACTCGCCGCCCAGCTCGAGCCGGCCGTCGCCGAGCCGTTCACCGAGGCCGACTTCGCCCAACACCCGTCGCTGGTCAAGGGTTACATCGGTCCGCAGGTGCTGGGGGAGCAGGGCGCCAGCGGCATCCGCTACCTGCTCGACCCGCGGGTCGTCGACGGCACCGCGTGGGTGACGGGGGCCAACGAGCAGGGCCGGCACGTCTTCGACCTGGTGATGGGGCGCGACTTCTCGGCCGACGGCACCATCGAGGCGGCCGAGGTGCGCGCTGGCGATCCGGCTCCCGACGGGTCCGGGCCGCTCGAGCTCGCCCGCGGCATCGAGATCGGCCACATCTTCCAGCTCGGCCGCAAGTACGCCGAGGCGCTCGGCCTGAAGGTGCTGGACGAGAACGGCAAGCAGGTCACGGTCACCATGGGTTCCTACGGCATCGGCGTCTCGCGCGCGGTCGCCGCTGTGGCGGAGAACTCGCACGACGAGATCGGCCTGGTCTGGCCGCGCGCGATCTCGCCGTACGACGTCCACCTGGTCGCCACCGGCAAGGACTCCGCGATCTTCGAACAGGCCGAGGCGATCGCCGGAGCGCTTGCCGCGCAAGGGATCTCGGTGCTGTACGACGACCGGCCCAAGGTCTCTCCCGGCGTGAAGTTCAAGGACGCCGAGCTGATCGGCGTCCCCACGATCGTCGTCGTCGGCAAGGGCCTGACCGACGGCGTGATCGAGGTCAAGGACCGCGCGAGCGGCGACCGTTCGGACATCGCCGTCGCGGACGTCGTCGACCACGTGGCGGCGCTGGTGCGCAGCGACCCGAGGTGAGCGAGGCGCTCGGCTGGCTCGACCTCCCACCGCACGTGGGTGGCGGCACGCTCGGCCTGCTGCTGGTGGCGGCGCTGGTCGCCGGGTGGGTCGACGCCGTGGTCGGTGGTGGCGGGCTGATCCAGCTGCCGGCTCTCCTGGTGGGTCTCGGCCCGGGGACGGCGGCCGTGCACTCCCTGGCCACCAACAAGATGGCCTCCATCTTCGGCACCACGACCAGCTCGATCACGTACTACCGGCGGGTGCGCCCCGACCTGCGCACGGCGCTCCCGATGGCCGGCTTCGCCCTGGTGGGCGCGCTGGGCGGGGCCGCGATCGCGCTGGTGCTGCCGTCGCAGGCGATCCGGCCGGTCGTGGTGGTCGCCCTGGTCGGGGTGCTGGTGCACACCGTTCGGCACCCCACGCTGGGCGTCGCGACGCAGCTGCGGCACAGCGGGCGCCGGCACCACGCCACGGCAGGCACGATCGGCTTCGTGATCGGGGTGTACGACGGCGCCGTCGGCCCAGGCACCGGCTCGTTCCTGGTCTTCGCGCTGGTCAGCCTGGTGGGCTACGCGTTCGTCGAGGCCAGCGCCAAGGCCAAGATCGCGAACGTCGCCACGAACCTCGGCGCGCTCATGGTGTTCGTACCGCAGGGCGTCGTCCTGTGGCGGCTGGGTCTGGTCATGGGGGTCGCGAACGTGCTCGGCGGCTACGTGGGCGCGCGTACTGCCGTGGCTCGGGGTGCGCGCTTCGTGCGAGCAGTGTTCATCGTGGTGTCAGCAGCCCTGCTGCTGCGGCTCGGCTACGACGTCGTGCGCGGCTGACCGGTGCCCGAGGTGGCACCGGACGAGGGGGTGGTCGGGCTGGACGTCGACCCGGCATCGCCGGCGCGCTCGGCGAGCCCGGGGAACGCGGTCGGCGCGGCCCCCCACGCGCGGGCGGCCAGATAGGTCTCGGCCAGCCACCGCGCCGCCTCGACCCGGTCGCGGCGCGCTGCGGCGCGCACCAGGTCGGCGGTGGCCTCGGCCACGACGGTCTCGACGTGGGCGGCGAGCGCTCGGGCCGACGCCGGGCCGTCGACCGGGAACGGCAGGCCGTACGCCGGGTCGGCGGGCTCGGGGCGCTGGCCGGCCGCCGACAGCCGTCCCGCCAGCAGGTCGCGTCGGGCAGCGTGCCGCTGGAGCGCGACCAACGCGGCGGGACGTGCGGACTCGGCGGCCTGGCCACCGACGACGCCGAACGCGTAGACGGCGGCCTGCTCGGCTGCGAGCAGCGCGGCCAGCGCCGCGGCCTGCGCGCGCGGCAGCGGGCTGGGCGTGGCGGACGCTGTCGCGCCGGCCCCGGGGGAGGCGCCGGAGGTGGCGGCGGCGCTCACGCCGGCGCCTTGGTGCGAGCCAGGACGCCGAGGGTCGCGACGTGCGCGGACCGGCTGGCTGCCACGGAGGCGAGCAGCCGGGCGAGGTCACCACTGACGCGCGGGAGGTCGGACTCGACCGCCGCGACCGCCGCTCGCTCGGCCGCGGCCTGCGCGCGCAGGCCGGCCTTCGGGTCGCTGCGGCCGGGTGCCGAGCTGGTCGGCGAGGCCGGCGGGGCGGTTGTCAGGCCGCCGGTCGTGCTGCCGCCGGTCGGGCTGGCGTCGGTGGCGCTGCTCGGCGCCGGCAGCAGTGCCGCAGCATGCGCGCGATGGTCGGCCACGATCGCTGCCAGCTCGTCGCCGAGGTCCGGCCGCGCGCGAGCCACTAGCTCAGCCGAGGACGCGAGCGTCCCGGCCTGGGCCGCCGCGCGGGCGCGCGCCAGCTGGTCGGCGCCGGGTGGGCTGGGGGAGGGGTCGGCGGCCGGCTGACCGAACCGCAGCGAGCACCCCGCCGCCAGCGCCGCGGGACCCGCCACCGCCGCCAGCAGCACGTTCCGGCGACTCGTCGTCACCGCGCGCGCGGTCGTCGTGGAGCCCCCGTCGGGCCGCTGGTCAGCAGGCACGCGGAGATCCTCGCACGCCTCGGATATGGGTAGGGTTGAGGTGCGGGACGACGGCCCGCGACACTCGAGAACAGCGGCAGGGAGGCTCCAGTGGCCAGGCAGCAACCGGCAGGCGGGGCGATCGCAGTCGCCGTCCGGCAGGTGCTCGAGCCGGTCGTGGGTGGACTCGGCCTGGTGCTCGAGGACGTCACGGTCACCCCGGCCGGGGCGCGGCGGGTGCTGCGCGTCGTCCTCGACGTCGTCCCGGACCTGCCCGCGGACCAGCCCGAGGCCGACCAGCCGGTGTCCGACGAGCCGGCGTCCGACGAGCCGACGGCGGAGCGCGCCGAGGCCGGTCTGTCGCTCGACCGCGTCGCGGAGGCCTCGCGTGAGATCTCGGCCGTCCTGGACTCAGGCGACGTGATGGGCGCGACGCCCTACGTCCTGGAGGTGACCTCGCCGGGGGTCGACCGGCCGCTGACCCAGCCGCGGCACTTCCGGCGCAACCTGCGGCGGCGCGTGCTCCTCACGCTGGCCGACGGCTCCGAGGTGACCGGCCGCGTGACCGCAGCCGACGAGCAGCTCACGCTGGTCGCCGAGGGACCCAAGAAGGGCATGACCACGACGCGCCGGATCGCCTGGGACGACGTCGTCCAGGCGCTGGTGCAGGTGGAGTTCAAGCCCATCGACAGCGGAGAGTGACATGGACATCGACCTGGCTGCGTTGCGGCTGCTCGAACGCGAGAAGGAGATCCCGGCCGGGGTGCTCATCGCGGCCATCGAGCAGGCGCTGCTCGTGGCCTATCACCGCACCGAGGGCGCCCAGCCGCATGCCCGCGTCGTGCTCGACCGCAGCACCGGGCACGTCGTGGTGTGGGCCCGCGAGACGCTCGAGGACGGCACCACCCGCGAGTACGACGACACGCCCGAGGGCTTCGGCCGGATCGCCGCCTCGACGGCGCGGCAGGTGATCCTGCAGCGGCTGCGGGACGTCGAGGACGAGCACGTGCTCGGCGAGTTCCGCGGCCGCGAGGGTGACGTGGTGGGCGGAGTGATCCAACAGGGCACCGACCCGCGCACCGTGCTGGTCGACCTGGGCACCGTCGAGGGCGTGCTGCCGCAGAGCGAGCAGGTTCCCGGCGAGCAGTACGTGCACGGCGAGCGGCTGCGCTGCTTCGTCGTGGCCGTGCGCAAGGGCGCGAAGGGTCCGCAGATCCAGCTCTCGCGCACGCACCCCAACCTGGTGCGCAAGCTCTTCGCCCTCGAGGTGCCCGAGATCGCTGACGGCAGCGTCGAGATCATGGCCCTGGCTCGCGAGGCCGGGCACCGCACCAAGATCGCGGTGCGCACCGAGGTGGCCGGGCTGAACGCGAAGGGCGCCTGCATCGGGCCGCTGGGCCAGCGGGTGCGCGCGGTGATGTCCGAGCTGCACGGCGAGAAGATCGACATCGTCGACTGGGACGACGACCCCGCGGCGTTCGTCGGGCACGCGCTCTCCCCGGCGCGGGTGAGCGAGGTGCAGGTCGTCGACCAGGTGGCCCGGTCGGCCCGGGTGATCGTGCCCGACTACCAGCTCTCGCTCGCCATCGGCAAGGAGGGCCAGAACGCGCGGCTGGCGGCGAAGCTCACCGGCTGGCGGATCGACATCCGGTCGGACACCGCTCCGAGCGGGGACGCGGCGGCCGAGCCGGGTCAGCCGGTGACCGCGACGGCGGAGGGCGTCGAGGGTCCGTGACGGCGGGGCGAGGCCCGGGGCCGCGACGCGGTAGACTACCCGTGACCGAGCACCCGGCGGCGGCGATCTTGCCTGCGCACGGGTCGCGGCAGCCGGATCCGTCCGGAGCACCATCGCCGGGGCCTGCGCGCCGGTGTGTGGGCTGTCGCGGCACAGGTGAGCGGTCCGTCCTCCTGCGGTTCGCCGTGGCCGAGGTCGACGGTGTCGCCACCGTCGTCCACGACCCGCGGCGCACGTTGCCGGGACGCGGCGCCTGGCTGCACCCCGACCCAGCGTGCTGGGAGCTCGCACGGCGCCGTTCGGCGCTGACCCGGGCCCTGCGCACGGTGGCGAGGATCGACCAGGCGGGAATCAGTGCGGCGGTCGCCGCGCTGAGCAGCACGGCATGATCGAGCAGGCAGCACCACCCCGCCCCCGAACCTGGGAGCGGGTATCCCACGTCATCGTCACCGTCGGCGAAGACGCGAGCAACCGGAAGCGGGCAGAACGCTGATGAGCACCCCATGAGCACCCAGCGATGAACACCCCCCAGCACTAACGACGGTCCGCGCCTGCTCTGGCCCGGACCACGAGACAGGGAGAGACGTGGCAAAGGTCCGGGTCTACGAGCTCGCGAAAGAGCTCGGAGTAGAGAGCAAGGTCGTCATGACCAAGCTCCAGGAGATGGGCGAGTTCGTCCGGTCGGCATCATCGACCGTCGAGCCGCCCGTGGTGCGCCGCCTGCGTGAGCAGATGCCGGCAGCCGAAGCCGCCGCGCCGGCCAAGAAGGCCGCGGCGAAGAAGACGTCCCCGAAGGCCGCGCCTGCTCCGCAGGCACCGGCCGCCGTCGAGGCATCCCCGGCCCAGGCGGCTCCGGCGGCTCCAGCCGCCGCACCGGCGGCAGACGCCCCCGCTGCGCCCGTCCCGGGCCCGGCGAAGAAGGCCGCCCCCGCGGCACCGGAGGCACCGGCTCCCAGCGCGCCGGCCGCAGCCGAGGCGCCGGCCCAGCCGGCCGCCGCGGCACCGGCGCCCGCCGAGCGTCCCGCTGCTCCGGCAGCCGAGGCGCCCGAGGCCCCGGCAGCACGCACTGAGGCACCGGCTGCCCGCACCGAGGGTGGCGCCAGCCGCCCCGGCGCACCGCGCCCGGGCAACAACCCGTTCGCGCCGAGCCAGGGCATGCCCCGGCCCGGCGCACCGCGCCCGGGCAACAACCCGTTCGCGGCCGAGCAGGGCATGCCCCGTCCGCAGGGCGGCCCCCGGCCGCCTCGTCCCGGCGGCGCCGCTGGTGCGGGCGGTCCCCGCCCCAACCCCGGCATGATGCCCGCCCGGCCCAGTGTCGGCCGTCCGGGTGCTGCTCCTGGCCGGGCCGGTGCGCCCGGTCGCGGTGGCCCCGGTGGCGCCGGCGGCGGCCGCCCCGGCGGTCCCGGTGGCGCCGGCGGTCCCGGTGGTGGCGGTGGCGGGTTCGCCGGCCGTCCCGGTGGTGGCGGTGGCGGGTTCGCCGGCCGTCCCGGCGGTGGCGGTCGTGGCCCCGGTGGCCGCGGCGGCACGCAGGGCGCCTTCGGCCGCGGTGGCGGCCGACCGGTTCGCGGACGCAAGAGCAAGCGCGCGAAGCGTCAGGAGTTCGAGCAGATGCAGGCGCCGTCGCTCGGCGGCGTCACGGTTCCCCGCGGTGACGGCAAGACCGTCGTCCGGGTGCGTCGAGGCTCGAGCCTGAGCGACTTCGCCGACCGGATCGGCGCCAACCCGGCGTCGCTGGTCACGGTGCTGTTCCACCTCGGCGAGATGGCCACGGCGACCCAGTCGCTGGACGAGGACACCTTCCGGGTGCTCGGCGCCGAGCTCGGCTACGACATCCAGGTCGTCTCGCCCGAGGACGAGGAGCGCGACCTGCTGGGTCAGTTCAACATCGACCTCGAGGCCGAGCTGGCCGACGAGGAGGACGAGGACCTCTCGGCGCGGCCTCCGGTCGTCACCGTCATGGGTCACGTCGACCACGGCAAGACCAAGCTGCTCGACGCCATCCGCTCGGCGGAGGTGGCCGAGGGCGAGGCCGGCGGCATCACCCAGCACATCGGTGCCTACCAGGTGCACACGGTGCACGAGGGCTTCGAGCGGGCCATCACCTTCATCGACACCCCCGGTCACGAGGCGTTCACCGCCATGCGTGCCCGTGGCGCGAAGGTGACCGACATCGCGGTGCTGGTCGTGGCCGCCGACGACGGCGTCATGCCACAGACCATCGAGGCGCTCAACCACGCTCAGGCGGCCGACGTCCCGATCGTGGTGGCGGTCAACAAGATCGACAAGGAGGGTGCGAACCCTCAGAAGATCCGTCAGCAGCTGACCGAGTACAACCTGGTGGCCGAGGAGTACGGCGGCGAGACGATGTTCGTCGACGTCTCCGCCAAGCAGGGCGAGAACATCGACGGTCTGCTCGAGGCGATCCTGCTCACCGCGGACGCCTCGCTCGACCTGCGGGCCAACGCCGACAAGGACGCCCGCGGTATCGCGATCGAGGCCAACCTCGACCGTGGCCGCGGAGCCGTTGCGACGGTGCTCGTGCAGAGCGGCACGCTGCGGGTCGGCGACGGCATCGTGGCGGGCAGCGCCTACGGGCGGGTCCGGGCCATGCTCGACGAGCACGGCCAGAACGTCGACGTCGCCGGGCCGTCCCGGCCGGTGCAGGTCCTCGGCCTCGCCTCGGTGCCGCGCGCCGGTGACACCTTCCTGGTGGCTCCGGACGACCGCACGGCACGCCAGATCGCGGAGAAGCGTGAGGCGGCCGACCGGCAGGCCTCGCTGGCCAAGGCGCGCAAGCGGATCAGCCTCGAGGACCTCAACGAGGCGCTCGCTGCGGGCAAGGTCGAGACCCTCAACCTCATCCTCAAGGGTGATGTGTCGGGTTCGGTCGAGGCGCTCGAGGACGCGCTGCTGCAGATCGATGTCGGCGAGGAGGTCGACCTGCGGATCATCGACCGCGGCGTCGGCGCGATCACGCTGAACAACATCAACCTGGCCATGGCCTCGGACGCCATCATCATCGGCTACAACGTGCGCGCCGAGGGCCAGAACGCGGACGTCGCCGATCGCGAGGGCGTGGAGATCCGGTACTACTCGGTGATCTACCAGGCGATCGACGAGGTCCAGGCCGCGCTGAAGGGCATGCTCAAGCCGGAGTTCGAGGAGGTGCAGCTCGGCAGCGCCGAGGTGCGCGAGATCTTCCGGTCGAGCAAGTTCGGCAACGTGGCCGGCTCCCTGGTCCGCAGCGGCGAGATCCGCCGCGGCGCCAAGGCGCGCATCGTCCGCGGCGGCACCGTCGTGGCCGAGAACGTCGAGATCGCCGGCCTGCGGCGGTTCAAGGACGACGTCACCGAGGTCCGCGATGGGTTCGAGTGCGGCATCAACCTCGGGTCGTTCAACGACCTGCAGCTCGAGGACGTCATCGCGACGTACGAGATGCGCGAGAAGCCGCGCGCCTGATCGCACGTCCCCGCTCGGCGCGGGGTGCCACCGCTTCACTCCTAGTGCAGTGGTGGCACCCCGCGACGTCGGGGGATTGACGACCCTGCACCCACTGCCGGGCCTTCGGGCCCAGAGGACGACGAGATGACCGACCACCCCCGCGCCCGCAAGATCGCCGACCGGATCAAGGTCATCGTGGCCGAGACGCTCGAGCGCCGGATCAAGGACCCGCGGCTCGGGTTCGTCACGGTGACCGACGTCCGGGTCACCGGTGATCTGCAGCACGCAGCGGTCTTCTACACCGTGTTGGGCTCCGAGGAGGAGCGCGCCGGTACCGCCGCCGCGCTGGAGAGCGCGAAGGGCGTGCTGCGCCGCGAGGTGGGCCACGGCACCGGGCTGCGGCTGACGCCGTCGCTGGAGTTCATCGCCGACGCCATGCCTGAGAACGCTGCCCACATCGATGACCTGCTGCGCCAGGCCGCTGCGCTCGACGCCGAGGTGGCCGCCCAGGCCTCCGGCCAGGTGTTCGCGGGCGATCCCGATCCGTACCGCAAGCCGGCGGACCAGGACGAAAACGCGGACGACGCGCAGGACTGACCGACCCGCACCGACGAAAGGGCCCCGCCGCACGACGCCCCCCCCCCTCTTCACCCACCCTCTTCTCTGTCGCCAGTTCAGCGTGCACCGACGCTGCGACCGGTGCACGCGGACGACTGCGGCGTGTCGCTGCTGCGGCGAGGCGGACGAGTGCCGCCGTCGGCGAGACCGGCAGGATGACGTGCAAGAGCGCGACGGACTGGGCGACGCCGAGTCTGACGGACAGGTGCAGCCGGCTGGTCGGGGCATCGCGACGAGGAGCCACCAGTCGGAGCCGTCCTCTCGCGCGCGAGCACTTCTCCACAGAGGTCGCGTGCTGACAGAACAGATCGCTGTCTGGGGACGGCGGACTCCGCGAGCCGCGACGGGGGCGGGCAGCCGGCCCAACCGGGGCTCCGCTCCCGCGCGCCGGGACGCTCAGCGGACCGACGGCGGGTCGGGGGGCCTGGATTGGTCTGGTCGGCGACCGGACGGCAGGACAACGCTCGCCGCCAGACCGACCCGGACCGACCGCCCCGGGCTCGCCCTCGGGCGGCCGGGACCGTCGCTATCTCCCGCGCGGGCGCGGGCGGCGGGGCACGGCGCGCGGGGGGCCCCGCGCTCGCCCGGACGGGACCGGCGCGACCGTCTGACTGGGTGTGTCCCTATTGCACGGTCGTGACCGTGGGCACCGTCCGCATGTCGTACCCAAGTGACCTGACCGATGACCAGTGGGACCTGCTGGAGCCGGTGTTCAACGCGCCGGGCAAGCGCGGCCGCAAGCACGCCGATGACCTGCGGACCGTGGTGGACGCGATGCTGTACATCGCCCACACCGGGTGCCAGTGGCGCTACCTCCCGGCGTCGTTCGGGCCATGGACCCGGGTCTGGTCGCAGTTCCGCCGCTGGTCGCGCAACGGCACCTGGGCGCAGGCCCTGACGGTGCTGCACGCGGCCGCGCGCGAGAGGACGGGCGGACCGACGAGACGCCCTCGATGGTCGTCATCGACACCCACCTGGCCCGCGGCGCCTCGAACGGCGGGTTCACCTTCCACGACCGAGGCGGACCCTACGGCCGCACCAAGGGCGCCAAGCGCGTCGTCGCCGTCGATGTCACCGGCCTGCCGGTGGCCGCGCTGGTCGTGCCCGCCTCCACCCACGAGAACCGGGCCAGCGAGCTGATGCTGGAGCACCTGACCCGGCAGGGCGTCACCAACCGCCTCGAGTTGGTCCTCGTGGACCGCGGCGTCACCGCTGCCGCGGCCCGCACGCTCAGCCGGCACCACGACCTCGAGGTCCGCCGGTCGGGTGGGACGACAAGCAGCCGGTCTTCCGCCCCATCCGGCACGCCTGGCGCGTCGAGGTCGCCCACGGCCGCCTCGGACGCTCCCGCCGCCTGGCGAAGTCGTTCGAGAACACCACCACCTCAGCGACCGGCTGGCTCCAGGTCGCGTGCATCGCCACGACGCTGCGCCACCTGTCACGAGAGCGAGCCCGCCGGCGTCCTGTCGCGGTCGCAGCTTGACCACGCCCGGTCGCGAACCGCGCGGAAGCGGCAGAAGAGGCGTTTCAAACGCTTCCCACGCGGAGCACGACGAGGCATCCTCGGACCACTCTGCGAGAGACTGCGGGCGGAAGTTCTACCCCACCGATCCCCGCGCTCCCGCCGAAGTCGTCCATCAACCCGGCGAGCACCTGGACGCCCGTCTCTCGACGGCGGGATCGTTCATCGGGTCATCGAGGCCCAGGCCGAGTACGACGTCGCCTTCTTCTGTCAGCGTCACGATGGCCTCTTGGAAGCCGATAGCCCTCAGGTACATGGAAAACGCTGAGGTGGCCTCCTCGTCACGACGCAGGTCGGCCAGGTTCTCCGCGTCTTCTGTGCGGCTCCTCCGCAACGAACGGCGGATGAACGCCTCGAAGCGCGGATCGCCCGGTTGCGCGGTCCACGTACCGATCGACGAAATGGGAGAGAGCAGCGGCACGGTCGTCGGACCTGACCCACACATAGACGTCGAAGCAGAGAGGCACGCTGGAAAACATAGCCGCAGCACACTCATCTCGGCATGAGCGGATGTCGCCCGCGTCCTGTACGCCCCCTTCAGGAGGTTTGCTTCTACGACCTCAAGCGCCAAGACGGTGCATGGAAGCCGGTGGGTGGAGCGACCGGCCGTGACCCTGCGAACCCGACTCGCGCTGAGCCCCGCGGTGTGTCGCGCGGGGGCTGCTCGCGTGGCAGGTACGGGTTCGGTTCACGCGCCCGCGGGCGGCGAGCGGCGGTGGGTGATGGGCGTGCTGCGGCGCGGCCGCGGCGACCGCGCCTGCTCGGCCAGGTCATCCACATCTCGAGCTCGTCGTAGCGGGTCGGTGGTGCGGCGGCGAGCACCTTGCCAGCGACCTCCTGCGCAGCTGCCAGGCCGCGGTCTCCGCGATCGACTGGCAGCGACCCTGCCAGCCGCAGCTCGAGGAGGTGGAGGTCCTTGCTCATCGCGTCAGCGAGTAGTCGTTCGCGGCCAGGACGCGGTCCTGCTCAGCGGTGAAGGTGAACACCAGCCACGCCATGTACGCGGCCTCGCGTGGTGGATGCTCAGCCAGCAGTTGATGCGACGGTCGGACGCGAACCGAACAGCCGGTCGGTGATGCTCTTCTTGGTGAGGCTGCCCTGTTCGCCGAGGACCGCAACGCGGGTCACCGGCTGGTACAGAGTGTCGCGGGGGCAGCCGTGACCTTCCCAGCAGTCGGGCAGGAGCAGGACGGCTCACACGGGTGAGGCTTCGACCTTGCCGGATCTTGCCCACCAGCGCAACGCCCTGGTGGCGCGAGAGCGGGTGCGGCCGCGGGTGAGTCCGCGCCGGGCCGGCGGTGGTGATGAGCGCAGCGACAGCGCCGAGCAGCGTGCCGGCGTGTCCGGGTTCGGTGGCGGTGGCGAGCAGAGCGACGAGTGAGTCGAACAGGCCGGCGCCGTTCTCCTGGCGGCGAGGGTAGCTTCGGCGCGCAGGTGTGGCACCGCAGCCGCACGCACTCCGCCGCCAGCTCCAGCCACGCGGCTGCTCGGCCGGGTCCCGGCGTGAGTCAGAGGGCGTCGTGCCGGACCAGGTGTTCAGCGGCACCACGAGCGCCTCGCGGCGGCTGCGGATGTAGCCCGGGAGCTGGGTCGTGGGTGGTCCCGCGGCGTGGTCAGCGAGCAGCGCCTCGAGCTGTCGTAGCGAAGCGCCAGCGGCGTGAAAGAGCAGCTTCACCAGAGCGTCAGCAGTCGCTCGGCGTCGGCCCGGCGTGGTGCGCCTGGGTGTTGGAGACCCCGACGAGCTGGCACAAGCTCGCGAGGCTGACGACGCCGCGCTGCCCGACGCCGGCAGCCGCAGCAGCGCGGCAGGGCTGGGTCGATGAGGCAGCTCGGCAGCTGCCCGAGCCGACAGTCACCCCCGTGTCGCCGGCCGCCTTCGCCTCGTCCAGCCGCTCCAGCTCGCAGCGCAGCACCCGGATGTCGCTACCGGTGTGGCAGACCAGCACCGCGTCGGCACGGTGAGCGCAGCGAGCACCGCGGCGCGTAGTAGCCGAAGCAGCGCTGCGGGCCACCGCCACGGTGGTGAACCCGTGCACCGCGGTGGAGCGCGGATCGATGGACACGCCGGAGTTCATCTCGACGTACAGCTCGCCGTCGCGGTCCCGCTTCCCGCCGACGACCGGGGTGATCGCCAGGGAGATGAGCAGTCGCCGTCCCCGTCGGGTCGCGGGTGTACTCGGTGTCGAGCACCAAGAAAGTGCGAGCGGTGAGGTGCTGGAACAGCTCGAAACCAGCGTCGGGAGCGTCATAGTTGACCCCCGTCCTGCAGCACGCCCGGCAGGCCGCCCTGTGTGCGCTGGGGTGCTGAGGCGCTGCTCAGCGAGCGCAGCGACCAGCAGCGAGTTCAGCAGCGAGGAGTACACCGGGGCGGCTACCCGCAGCTCGTGGGGGCGGTTGGGCGTCGGCGAGAGTGCGCGGGCCGGCGCCCACCCGCCAGCGGCCTAGTTGTCCTCGCGCAGCAGCCGGCTGACCTCGTCGAGGTCGGTGAACACGCCCTGGGCGCGCGCGACCGCGAGATCGAGCAGGAAGATGGTACGGGCCAGGTTTCGGTACAGCTGCTTGCGGTTGTCCAGGAACGGCTCGAGGGCATGCCGGATCCGGTTCTCGACCGCGGCGTTGGACGCTGGCAGCTGCGGGTGCCGGCCAGGATGGGCAGCGCGGCCGTGACCCGTGGCTCGTAGATGCGGCGCTGCTCCAGCACACCGGTCACCGGTGCCGGCAGGGCCACGACAGTGGCGACGAGGTCGTCCCACCACCGCGACCAGTCTGCGGTGCCGAGGTTGAGCAGCTCGTCGCGGCGAGCACGTCCAGGTGCTTGGCCAGCCCGAGCACCAGCACGGTGCGGCCTTCGAGCGTGGTGGTGGCACCGGGCAGCTTCCGCAGCGCCTTACGCAGGTTGCGCTGGATGTGGAACAGGCTCGGGACCAGCCCGACCGTCCCGGCCGTACTGCTTGGCGACCGCGTTGCTGATGGCTTCGGCGTTGTCGGCGACGATGAAGTCGGGACGTACGCCGAGCTCGTCGAGCACCAGCCGCCACGCCTGCTCGTTCCCGCGCGGGTAGGCGCGCGCGAGCCGGAGGCGGTACTCGCGGCGCGGGTAGCTCATCGGGTCCTGGGCGGGGCCAGCGGACCTCGACAACGACCAGCAGCTCCACTGGTTGCGTTCGAGTCGTCGCTGCTGCCGCCCCTGCGACGGCGGCCAGACAGATGACGGGCTGCTCGTCCAGCAGCCAGGTGATGGGAGTCGCGAGGGCAGCGTTCGGTCGGCCGCGGCTGGGGCGTTCGCTTCGCGCTGGTGCCGTCGCGGTCACGCATCTGCTCCTCGATGCGCCACAGCAGCGGGGCGTACTGCTCGACGAGGTCGGCGGCGAGGTGCCAGGCCGACTCGCCCTGTGCGGCGGTGTAGGACTGCGCAGCCCCGCTCGCCTGGCCGTCGAGCAGCGCACCGCCCTGGTGCTCGAGCAGGGCGACTCGCTCGTCGCGGTACCGCGCATCATCAGCGACACCGCCGCGTAGCTGCGCCCATCGACAGCTCGTTCAGCGCGCGGCGTACAGCGCGAGCGTCCATGGGGTGTGCCGGCGCCGGTGAGCGCGCCGCGGTGGGGAGAGCAGCTCGTCGCAGTCGCGCAGCTCTCGACGCCGACCTCGACCGCCTCCCGGTCAGCGGCGGGTGAAGGTGTGCAGTGCCGCGCCGTCGGCGGGGACGCAGCGGTAGCGCTGCCGCTTCGTGACACCGCGGCCGTACACGCCCTGCCGGTCACCTTCGAGACCGCATGCTCCGGCACGCCGGTGGCCGGTCGAGCGAGGTGAGCTGGTGCCGGCCGCCGAGGCGAGCACCTGAAGAAGTGGAGCGCCGTCGGTCGGGCACCGGAACCGCCGCCAGTGCCCGCCTTCTGCCGCGTGCCTCGCCCCTACGCGGCGTCCGCGTGCCGCTCAGCACCGCATCCTCTGAGCCCCCTCCTCCCCCTTGAAGAAGTGCCGCTCTCCGGAGTCGAGCAGGCACTCCAGCCGCTGCTGTGTACCGCCCCCGAGTCCTGAGCCCACCGTCCACCCGCTCCCCCCTGCACTCCCACTTCTCCTTTTCAGCTCCTCCTACACGTCTCCTCACAGCTCCTCCTTCCGCTCAGTCCCTCGTCCATGCCGCGACGGCAACCATCAGCGATCCCCCCCCGAACGCGAACTGACCCTCCCAGCCCCGACCTAGCCAAGGCTACCGGGAGGTCAGACACGACGCGCCCAAAACAACACTAAAAGCCGAACAGGCACGACGCGTCGGGGCCCTTCGCCGTCCAGCGACGCGGCTCAGCCGGCCGCGAGCTCGGCGAGCGGAGCGGGCTCCGGCGGCGCCGACGCGCTGGCGGGAGTCGCCAGCCGACGCGGCAGCCACCGCGCAGCCAGCGCGCCGAGCGCCACCACCGCGGCGCCGGTGAGGATCGCCGGGCGCAGCGCGTCGGTGTAGCCGTCCGGCGAGATGGTGCCGCCGGCGCCCTGGAAGACCGCGACGAGCACCGCGACCCCGAGGGCGACGCCGATCTCGCGGATCGTGGCGTTGGTCGAGCTCGCCGTCGCGTGGTCCGCGTCGGCCATGTCGGCCAGGACGGCGGTCGAGCTGGGCGCGAACGTCAGGCCCATGCCCACGCCCGCCAGCACGAACGCCGGCACCAGGTCGGCGTAGGACGACTGCGGCCCGGTCACGAAGGCGATCCAGGTCAGCCCGACGGCCTGCAGGGAGAGGCCGGCCGAGAGCAGCGCCCGCACGCCGAGCCGAGGCGCCAGCAGACCGGCGATCGGCGCGACCACCATGGGGGCCGCGGTCCAGGGCAGGGTGCGGACCCCGGCCTGCAGCGGGGTGTACCCCTCGACGACCTGGAGGTACTGCACCAGCAGGAAGACCGAGCCGAACATGCCCAGCGAGAAGGCGAAGCCGGCGACGTTAGCGATCGAGAAGCTGCGCGAGCGGAACAGCCGCAGCGGCACCAGCGGATGCGGAGCCCGGCTCTCGCGCACCACGAACCCGCCGAGCAGCACACCGCTCGCGGTGAGTGCGGTCAGCACCGAGCCGGACGTCCAGCCGTCGTCGTTGCCGCGGATGATCCCCCAGACGCCGGCCAGCACGGCGGTGCCGACGAGGGCCAGCCCGGCGACGTCGAGCGGCTCTCGCCGGCCGTAGCTCTCCGGCAGCGCGCGCAGCACGAACGGCACGGCGACAGCGGCGATCGGCACGTTGATCCAGAAGATCGCCTGCCAGGAGACGCCCTCGACCACGGCGCCGCCGATCAGCGGGCCGAGCGCGACGCCGAGACCGGCGACGCCGCCCCAGACGCCGATCGCCATCGCGCGTCGCGCCTTCGGAACGGCCCCGGCGAGCAGAGTGAGCGAGAGCGGCATGATCGCGGCTCCGCCGACGCCCTGGACGGCGCGCGCGGTGATCAGCAGGGCGGGCGTGGTCGCGAGCGCCGACGCGATGGAGGCAAGGGTGAACAACGAGATGCCGGCGACGAAGACGCGGCGCCGGCCGAACCGGTCGCCGAGGGTCGAGGCGCCCAGCATCAAGGTGGCGAAGCTCAGTGTGTAGGCGTTCACGAACCACTGGAGCTGCTCCAGGGTGGCACCGAGGTCGGCCCGGATCACCGGGAGGGCGCTGGTGATGACGAGGTTGTCGAGGGTGGCCATGAACATCGGCAGCGATGCCGCCAGCAGGGCCAGGGCGAGCGGCACGCGACGGCGGCCGGGGGAGGCAGGGGAGGGGTTCATCGGTGCTCCTGGTAAGCATTGATTGATTACTACCTGAAGATAGGCATCGACTGATAACATGTCAAGCATGATCGACAACGCAGCCCGGCGGATGTCCGGCGACGAGCGCCGCGAGCAGATCCTGCGGGCGGCACTGGCGGTGTTCGCTGAGGGTGGCTATGCCGGCACCAGCACCGACCAGGTAGCCCGCGCGGCCGGGGTCTCCCAGCCCTACGTCGTCCGCCTGTTCGGCTCCAAGCAGGAGCTGTTCGCCCAGGTCTACGCGCACGCCAGCGCCGCGGTGGTCGAGGCGCTCGGGGCGGTACCGCCCGGCCCGCAGGCGGCCCAGCTGATGGGCGAGGCCTACATCGAGCTGCTGCACGACCGCGACCTGCTGCTGGTGCTGATGCACGGATTCGGGGCGGGGGCCGACCCCGCCGTCGGCGAGATCGCCCGTCGCACGCTGGCCGCGGCGTTCCGCCTCTACCGCGACCGCACCGGCGAGTCCGAGGACGAGGCCCGCGCCTTCGTCGCTCACGGGATGCTCATCAACGTGCTGATGGCGACCCGCTCCGCGGAGCACCAGGGGAGCAACCCCGACCTGGATGCCTTGACCCGGTGCGCGCTCGGGCCTGCCCTGCCCGGGCTAGCGCACGGCGCGGCCGGCCGGTGAGCGAGGCACCCGACGGCCTGGTCGTCGTCGACAAGCCGGCCGGCTGGACCAGCCACGACGTGGTGGCCCGGCTACGGCGGCTGGCGGCCACCCGCAAGGTGGGCCACGCCGGCACGCTCGACCCGATGGCCACGGGGGTGCTCGTGGTGGGCGTGGGCCGGGCCACCCGGCTGCTCACCTACCTGGTCGGCGCCGACAAGACCTACACCGCGACGATCCGGCTCGGTGCCACGACGATCACCGACGACGCCGAGGGCGAGGTCACCGCGCGGGCCGGGGTCGACGCGGTGTCCGAGGCGGACGTCGACGCCGCGGTCCGTGCCCTGACCGGCCCGATCGAGCAGGTGCCCAGCTCGGTCAGCGCGATCAAGGTCGACGGGCGCCGCTCCTACGCCCGGGTGCGCTCGGGGGAGCAGGTCGAACTGGCCGCCCGCCCGGTCACGGTGCGCCGCTTCGTGGTGCTCGAGCGGCGCGAGGTCGAGGACGACGACGGCCACCGGGTGCTCGACCTGGACGTCGAGGTCGAGGTCACCTCGGGTACCTACGTGCGGGCGCTCGCACGTGACCTCGGCGCCGCGGTCGGCGCCGGCGGGCACCTCACCGCGCTGCGTCGTACGGCGGTCGGCCCGTACCCGCTCACGATGGCCCACCCGCTCGAGGCGCTCGAGCGCGAGCTGACCATGCTGTCGCTCGCCGACGCCGCGCGCGCGGCCTTCAGCGCGCGAGAGCTCACTGCGGCTGAGGTCACCGCGCTGCGCTACGGCCAGCCGGTGGACGCGAGCGGCCGCGGCGACGGCCCGGTGGCCGGGTTCGCCCCGGACGGCGAGCTGGTCGCCCTGCTCGAGGACCACGGGCCACGGGCCAAGTCCTTGCTCGTCGTCCCCGAGCGCGCCTGAGCCGGTCGGCCAGGACAACCGGCCAACCGGCCCAGGCGGGCGGCGTCAGCGCCAGAAGTACCGGCGCAGGTTGCGCGTCAGCCAGGCGTCCACCGTCATGCCGGTCCGCTCGGCGGCCCGGGTGACCCGCTGGGCGAGCACCGGGTCGGCCTTGAGGAAGGCCGGCAGCTCGGCGTCCGGCTCCGGCGTCGGGTCAGGCGGCGGCTGGGTGGCCGGCACCAGGATCGTGGCGTCGCCGTCGTGCGCGAGCAGCTTCTCCCAGGTGCTGGTGGTCATGTAGAAGCGGCCGCCCATGCCCCACCCCGGGCCCCACGAGTTGGTCAGGCCGATCCGGCCGGTGGCATCGTCGTACTCGTCCACCACGATCTCGTGGCCACCGCGGATCTGGCCGGTCATCTGCACGGTGCCGTTCGCGTCGGGCTGGTCGAACCCGGCGTACCAGTCCACGCCGGTGATGACTGGTCCGTCCTGCAGTGCGTCCAACGCGTCGGACAGGCTGAAGGCGTGCCGGTACCCGCTGATCAGGCCCTCGGCCGTCGCGGCCTTGGCGACCGACAGGCCGTCCGAGCCGGTGTCGGTGGGAGGGTAGGTGCCGGGATAGGCGTCGAGCGCGGTGGCGGCCGAGTACAGCTTCACGGCCAGCGCCTCGTCGAGGGTCGTGCCGCTCGGGAGGCCGGCGAACAGCGGGTCACAGGCCAGCGCGCCGGCCATGGCGTTCCCCGTGCACGAGCCGAGGTTTCCCTGGTCGAAGACGGGGACGTGGCGGGTGTGGCGCACCGACGTCAGCAGCCGGCCGGACGCCAGGTGCGCGAACCGGCGCGAGCGAGGGTCGTGGTTGACGTGACGGCCGAGGCGGTGCTCGACCTCGGTTGCCTCAGGGATCTGGCGGTAGGGCATCTCGGGGGCCTTCCGTACGCAGGATCCCGGCGCGCTGGGATGCGGCCGGCGGCGGGCAACGTCAGGCGGCGCGGCAGGTGCCGCGACGTCGGCGACGCGTCCGTCGTGGAGAAGAGCCGCCGGCGGACCGCCCTGATACGCAGAGCGTGCGGAGTTTCCCGGGTTGACGACAGACTATCGCCGATATATCGTCAACGTGTCGCCAAGAGGCCGGGATCAACCCGGCACGGGGCGACGAGATCGGAGTCATCATGAACACCACGCTCACCATCGCCGGCCCGTGGGCCGGCCACCACAGGCCGTTCGACCGTTTCTGGGCCATGGCGCCCGATGCCGAGCAGCCCGAGCAGCCCGAGTCAGGCCGCGGACGACGCGGCAACCGCCGCCGCGGGCCGAGCGGGCACGGCCCGTTCGGCGCTCCGGCCGGCGGCCCGTTCGGTCCGGGCGGCCATCGGCACCGCGGCGGCGGGCGACGCGGCGGTCGCGGCGGCCGCGGCGACGTCCGCGCGGCCGTGCTGCTGCTCCTCGCCGACCAGCCGATGCACGGCTACCAGCTGATCCAGCAGATCGTCGACCGCAGCGACGGCGTCTGGACGCCGAGCCCGGGCTCGGTCTACCCGGCGCTGGCCCAGCTCGAGGACGAGGGGCTGGTCACCATCGAGCGGGTCGAGGGTCGCAAGACCGCGAGCCTGACCGAGTCCGGCCGCGCGTACGTCGAGACGCACCGAGCCGAGCTCGGCTCGCCGTGGGACGACGTCAGCGGTGGCGTCAGCCACGAGTCCCGCGAGCTGCGGGACGAGATCGGTGCCGTCATGGGCGCCGCGCACCAGGTGTCGCTGGTCGGTACCCGGGCCCAGGTGGCCCGCGCCGTGCAGACCCTGGCGCAGGCTCGTCGAGCGCTCTACCGCATCCTCGCGGACGACCCGCAGGACGACGTCCAGGACTAGTCCCGGTACGCGCAGGCGTGGGCCCGCACCGTTCGACGGTGCGGGCCCACGCTCACGTCTCGAGCCGGTCGGCGTTTGCCAGGATCGCGTCGTGCACGTACTGCGCGAGGCCCGGGGCGACGTCCTCGTAGTGCTGGCGGAACCGCGGGTCGCTGACGTAGGTCTCGGCCAGCGTCCGGTGCATCGTCGGTGAGCAGTCGTAGAACGTCTCGATGCCACGGCGGTGCCGCTCGGCAAGGTCCGTCGCCACGGCGTCGGTCGGCGGCACGCCGTTGCGCAGCGCGCTGGCGAAGGCCGCCTCGACGGCGTCGGTCTGCGCCTTGACCTCGACCCAGTCCTGCTTGCTCAGAGCCGCGGTGCGCCGCTGGCTCTGCTGCCAGGCGTCGGTCTGCCCCCAGCGCTGCTCGGCCTCGGCCGCGTACTCCGCCCCGAGCCAGTTCTCGCCGAACACCTCGAGCTGTTCCTGCGGTGTCAGTTCGATCCCCATCTGCTGTGCCTCCATCATCTTCTCCAGGTGGTCGAGCACTCCTCGCAGCCGCTCGATGTGCTGCCGGACGAGCCGGTGCTGCTCGCGCAGGTGCGACCCGGCGTCCGCCTCCGGGTCGTCGAGGATCTTCGCCACCTGGTCGAGGGTGAACCCCAGCTCGCGGTACGACAGGACGTCGCGTAGCCGCGCGATGTCGGACTCGGCGTAGAGCCGGTACCCGGCGGCGCTGCGGCCGCTGGGCTGTACGAGCCCGATCTCGTCGTAGTGGTGCAGCGTGCGGACGCTCACGCCGGCCATCGCCGCCACCGCGCCCACCGCGTGCTCGCCACTGCGTTCCGTTGTGCTCACTCCCGGCTTCCCTTCTGCTGATCCCTACACCGTGCGCCCTCACGCCGCGTGAGGGTCAACTCCGCTCGATCAACTCCGCTCGATCAACTCCGCTCGATAATCTCTGCCGCGCGGGCGCCCGCGACAGTACGTTTCCGCCATGCGAGTGACCGTCCGTCCCATCGGACCGCCGGATGCGGCCGACCCCGAGCTGCTGGACCAGCTCGCAGCGCTGCTTGCCGAGCGGCACCGCCGCCACCGGGTGGCGTCCCCGCTGCTCGACCCGTCGTGGGAGACGCCCGCAAGCTGCCGCCCGCACGTCGTCGACCTGCTCGCCGCGCCGGACGCGAGCGGGGCGGTGGCCGTCGACGGTGGCCGGGTGGTCGGCTACCTGCTCGGCCGCCCGCTGGATGACGCCGTCTGGGGGCCGAACGTGTGGTTGGAGCTCGCGGGCGCGGCGAGCCTCGACCCGGAGTCCGCCCGTGACCTCTACGCCGTGGCGGCGCAGGGCTGGGTCGACGCCGGCCGCACCGCGCACTACGTCCTCGTCCCGGCACACGACGCCGGCCTGGTCGACGCGTTCTTCCGACTGGGCTTCGGCCTCCAGCACGTCCACGCGATCCGCGCGCCGGCACCGGCCGGACCTGCGCCCGACGGTGTGCTGGTGCGGGCCGCGCGGCCGGCCGACGTGCCGGTGCTGGCCCGGCTCGACCTCGAGCTGCCGCGGCACCAGGGCCGCTCGCCGGTGTTCTCCTCCGGTCCGATGTCGAGCGAGGAGGAGTCGGTCGCCGAGTGGGAGCAGGACGTCGAGGACGAGCGGTTCGCCACGTTCGTGGCCGAGCTCGACGGCGAGGTCGTGGGCTCGGCGGTCGGCTGCGACCTCGCGATGTCCAGCCTGCACGCCGGGCCCGCCCGGGCCGACCGCGCCGGGTTCCTCGGCTTCGCGGCAGTGCTGCCTGCGGCTCGCGGACGAGGGGCTGGGCGCGCGCTCGGCGAGGCCGTGATCGACTGGTCCGCCCGCTCCGGTCACCGCAGCGTCGTCACCGACTGGCGGGGCACGAACCTGCTGTCGTCGCGTACCTGGCCGCGGCTCGGGTTCGAGCCCACCTTCGTTCGGCTGCACCGGATCACCGGGCGCTAGCGCGCCGCGAGCGGCGGGTGGCGCCACGGTGCTGGCTACCGGACCGGCCGCCACCGAGGCTGGCGCCGCGCGGCCGACGGCACGTCACTAGGCTGGGCGCCGTGCATCGATGGACCGACCTGGCCGACGTGCCGTCCGAGCTGGGCGCCACGGTCGTCACCCTCGGCAACTTCGACGGCGTGCACGCCGGGCACCGCGTGGTGCTCTCCCGCGTCGTGGAGCGGGCCAGGGCCGAGGGGGCCGCGGCGGTCGCGATCACCTTCGACCCGCACCCGGCCCAGGTGCTGTTCCCCGACCGCGCCCCGCAGCTGATCACCGGCCTCGGCCAGCGACTCGACCTGCTCGCCGCGACCGGGCTCGATGCGACCGTCGTCATGACGTTCACCCGCGAGCTGGCGTCGTGGAGTCCCGAGCAGTTCGTCGAGCGGGCGCTGGTGCAGACCCTGCACGCCCGCCTCGTCGTGGTCGGTGCCGACACCCGCTTCGGCCACCGCAACGCCGGTGACGTGCAGACCCTGCGCGACCTGGGGAAGGTGCACGGCTTCGACGTCGAGGTGGTGCCCGACCTCGCACCCGAGGACTCGGGAGCCCGCTGGTCGTCGTCCGGGGTGCGGGCGGCGCTCGCGGCGGGTGACGTCGGCGCGGCGGCGGTGGCCCTGGGGCGACCGCACCGGATCACCGGCGCCGTCGTCCATGGCGACCACCGCGGGCGCGAGCTCGGCTACCCGACCGCCAACCTGTCGCCGGACGCCGAGGGCCTGGTCCCGGCCGACGGCGTGTACGCGGGCTGGATGCTGCGGCCGCACGCGTCCGACCCTGCCGACCGGCTGCTGCCCGCAGCGGTCTCGATCGGCTCGAACCCGACCTTCGACGGCACCCGCCGTCGGGTCGAGGCATACGTGCTCGACCGCACCGACCTCGACCTGTACGGCGAGCGGGTGGGCATCGAGCTCGTCCAGCTGCTGCGGCCCACTGTGCGGTTCGACACGGTCGAGGCGCTCGTCGAGCAGATGCGGCGCGACGTCCAGCAGTGCCGGGAGGTGCTGGGGAGCGGGGTCGTACCCGCAGCCCACGCCGCGCAGGTCGCGACCCCGTCGACAGGGCAGAACGCCGACCCGACGGTGGACGGCACCCCCCGCGCGGACTGATACCCTGGGACCGCCGTCAGAACGGCCGCGGAACCAGAGAGCCCGGGTGGACTAGCCCCGGTGCACCGCGCAACGACCGAACCGGGAGACCCATCAGTGCCCCTCGACGCCGCCGTCAAGAGCGAGATCATGTCCGAGTACGCGACGCACGAGGGCGACACCGGTTCGCCCGAGGTGCAGGTCGCGATGCTCACCCAGCGCATCAAGGACCTCACCGAGCACCTCAAGGAGCACAAGCACGACCACCACAGCCGTCGTGGCCTGCTGCTGCTGGTCGGCCAGCGCCGCCGGCTGCTCGGCTACCTGCGCGACAAGGACATCGCGCGCTACCGCTCGCTGATCGAGCGGCTCGGCCTTCGCCGCTGACCTGTGACGGGGAGCGGCCCCGCACCGTCGGGGCCGCTCCTTTCGTCATGTCCCACAACTCAACACGCACCACCTAGCGATACGACGGCCCGTACGGAGCGCCGGTCCTCGGTAGTGGCCCCCGGAGGCACCTCGGTCGTCCAGACCGCAGGACGCCGGCCGTGGGCCTCGATCGAAGACCGGGACCACGCGCCGCTCTCGCCGTCGCACCACCAGGCCGCCCGCGTCGGGCGGCTTGCCGACGATGAAACGGAGAGTGACCCCAATGGAGGGTCCCGACACCCAGTTCGCCGAGGCCGTGCTCGACAACGGCACCCACGGCACCCGCACCATCCGGTTCGAGACGGGCCGGCTGGCCAAGCAGGCCGCCGGTGCCGCCGTCGCCTACCTGGACGACGACACGATGCTGCTGTCGGCCACCACGGCCGGCAAGCACCCCAAGGACCACTTCGACTTCTTCCCCCTGACGATCGACGTCGAGGAGAAGATGTACGCCGCGGGCAAGATCCCCGGCTCCTTCTTCCGCCGCGAGGGCCGCCCCAGCACGGACGCGATCCTCACCTGCCGGCTGATCGACCGGCCGCTGCGCCCGACCTTCGTCAAGGGTCTGCGCAACGAGGTCCAGGTCGTCATCACGGTGCTGGCGCTCAACCCCGACCACCAGTACGACGTCCTCGCGATCAACGCCGCGTCGATGTCGACCCAGCTGTCCGGCCTGCCGTTCAGCGGCCCGATCGGCGGCGTCCGCGTCGCCCTCATCGACGGCCAGTGGGTGGCCTTCCCGAACCACAGCCAGATGGAGCGCGCCGTCTTCGACATGGTCGTCGCCGGCCGCGTGGTCGAGACCAAGGACGGCCAGGACGTCGCGATCATGATGGTCGAGGCGGAGGCCACCGAGAACGCCTGGGCGCTCATCACCGGCGAGAACGTGCCGGCACCGACCGAGGAGGTCGTCGCCCAGGGTCTGGACGCCGCCAAGCCGTTCATCGCCGAGCTGTGCCGGGCGCAGTCCGACCTGGCCGCCCGCGCCACGGGCACCCCGCTGGAGTTCCCGACCTTCCCCGAGTACGCGGACGACGCGTACGCGGCGGTCGAGCAGGCCACCGGGTCCGACCTCGAGCAGGCGCTGCAGATCGGCGGCAAGGCCGAGCGCGAGTCGCGCGTCGACGAGATCAAGGCCGCCATGGTCGAGCAGCTCGCCGGCCAGTTCGAGGGCCGCGAGAAGGAGCTGTCCGCCGCCTACCGCAGCGTGCAGAAGAAGCTCATCCGCCAGCGCATCCTGCGCGACAACGTCCGCATCGACGGCCGTGGGCTCAGCGACATCCGCCAGCTGTCGGCCGAGGTCGAGGTCGTCCCCCGCGTCCACGGCTCGGCGCTGTTCGAGCGCGGCGAGACCCAGATCCTGGGCGTCACCACGCTGAACATGCTGCGCATGGAGCAGCAGCTCGACACGCTCTCGCCCGAGACGCGCAAGCGCTACATGCACAACTACAACTTCCCGCCGTTCAGCACCGGCGAGACCGGCCGCGTGGGCTCGCCCAAGCGCCGCGAGATCGGCCACGGCGCGCTCGCCGAGCGCGCCCTGATGCCGGTGCTGCCGAGCCGCGAGGAGTTCCCCTACGCGATCCGGCAGGTCTCCGAGGCGCTGAGCTCGAACGGCTCGACGTCCATGGGCTCGGTCTGCGCCTCGACGCTGTCGCTGCTCAACGCCGGTGTGCCGCTGCGGGCGCCCGTGGCCGGTATCGCCATGGGTCTGGTCAGCGACACGGTCGACGGTGAGACCCGCTACGCGGCGCTCACCGACATCCTCGGTGCCGAGGACGCGTTCGGCGACATGGACTTCAAGGTCGCCGGCACCAAGGAGTTCGTCACCGCGATCCAGCTCGACACCAAGCTCGACGGCATCCCCGCGTCGGTGCTCGGCAGCGCGCTCACCCAGGCCCGCGACGCGCGGCTGCACATCCTGGACGTCATGGCCGAGGCCATCGACGCCCCGGACGAGATGTCGCCGTTCGCTCCCCGGGTCATCTCGGTGAAGGTCCCGGTCGACAAGATCGGCGAGGTCATCGGCCCCAAGGGCAAGATGATCAACCAGATCCAGGACGAGACCGGCGCGCAGATCTCGATCGAGGACGACGGCACGGTCTACATCGGCGCCACGGACGGCCCCTCGGCCGACGCGGCCCGCTCGATGATCAACGCCATCGCCAACCCGACGATGCCCGAGGTCGGCGAGCGCTTCCTGGGCACCGTGGTCAAGACCACGACGTTCGGCGCGTTCATCAGCCTGCTGCCCGGCAAGGACGGCCTGCTGCACATCTCCGAGATCCGCAAGCTCGTCGGTGGCAAGCGGATCGACTCGGTCGACGACGTGCTCGCCGTGGGTCAGAAGGTCCAGGTCGAGCTCAAGGAGATCGACCCGCGCGGCAAGCTGAGCCTGGCCGCCGTGCTCGGTGAGGAAGCCGCCGCAGCGGAGCAGGCCCAGGACGTGACCTCCGTCGAGGCCACGGCCGAGGTCTGAGCCGCATCTTGCCTGACCTGAGCGCCGTGCCGCTGCCCCTCAGCGGCGAGGCCACCACGACCCTGGCCGGGGAGGCCGGCGACGCCCTCGTGCGTCGTACGGTCCTCCCCGGCGGGGTCCGGGTCCTCAGCGAGCACGTGCCCGGCGTCCGCTCGGTGACGCTCGGCTGCTGGGTGGGCGTGGGCAGCCGCGACGAGGCCGACGGCTTCCACGGCGCCACGCACTTCCTCGAGCACCTGCTGTTCAAGGGCACCCGACGCCGCTCCGCCCTCGACATCGCCGAGGCGTTCGACGCCGTCGGCGGCGAGGCCAACGCGGCTACCGGCAAGGAGCACACCTGCTACTACGCGCGGGTGCTCGACGACGACCTCTCGCTCGCCGGTGACCTGATCACCGACATGGTCACGTCGGCGACCCTGCGGGCCGAGGACGTCGACGGCGAACGCGGCGTGATCCTCGAAGAGCTCGCGATGAACGACGACGACCCGGCCGACGTCGTCCACGAGCGCATCGCCGAGGCGGTGCTGGGCGACCACCCGCTCGGCCGTCCCATCGGTGGCACCCCTGGCACCATCGCGGCGATCGACGCCGACCACATCGCCGGTCACTACCGGCAGCACTACACCTCCGACACGCTCGTCTTCACCGCAGCCGGCTCGGTCGACCACGACGCGCTGTGCCGCCTGCTCGAGGCCGAGCTGGACCGCTCCGGCATCGCCCGCGACGCGGCGGCACCGGTCGCCCGACGCGTCGGCACCACGGTCACGGCCGGGCACGGCGCAGGCGGCCAGGTCGTGATCCGGCGCGCGACCGAGCAGGCGAACGTCATCCTGGCCACCACCGGGCTGACGGCCACCGACGAGCGGCGCTACGCCTTGTCGGTGCTCAACGCGGTGCTCGGTGGCGGCATGAGCAGCCGGTTGTTCCAGGAGGTCCGCGAGAAGCGGGGCCTGGCCTACTCGGTCTACTCGTTCGCCTCCAGCTACGCCGACTCGGGCTACTTCGGGCTCTACGCCGGCTGCACGCCGGCCAAGGCGCAGCAGGTCGTCTCGCTGATGACCGCCGAGCTCGAGCGGATCGCCGAGCACGGGGTCGAGGCCGACGAGCTGGCGCGCGGCATCGGTCAGATGCGGGGCGGGCTCGTGCTGGGGATGGAAGACACCGGCTCGCGGATGACCCGCCTGGGCAAGGCCGAGCTCGTCTACGGCGAGTACACCAGCCTGGACGACGTCCTGGGCCGGATCGAGGCCGTCTCCGCGAGCGACCTGCGCGCGGTGGCCGCCGAGCTGGCCGGTCGCCCTCGCTCGCTGGCCGTCGTGGGTCCCTTCGACCCCGACACCTCGTTCGCCATCTGAGCCGCCCTAGGCTGGGCTGCGTGACACTCACCCCCGTCAGCGTCATCGGCGCGTCCGGACGCATGGGCAGCGAGGTGTGCCGGGCGGTCGACGCGGCCGACGACCTCGCGCTGGCCGGGCGGTTCGACGTCGGCGACGACCTCGGTGACCTCTCCGGTGCCCAGGTCGCCGTCGAGTTCTCAGTGCCGTCCGCGACGCTCGGCAACGTGCTGCACTGCATCGAACGCGGCGTCCACGTCGTCGTCGGCACCACCGGCTGGGACGACGACCGGCTGGCCTCGGTGCGCCAGGCCCTGGCTGACCGGCCCGGCGTCGGCGTCCTGATCGCGCCGAACTTCGCGATCGGTGCCGTGCTCATGATGCGGTTCGCCGAGCAGGCGGCCCGCTTCTACGAGTCGGTCGAGGTCGTCGAGCTGCACCACCCCGACAAGGTCGACGCGCCCAGCGGCACGGCGGCCCGCACCGCCGCACTCGTCGCCGCAGCCCGGGCGGACGCCGGGCTCGGGCCGGTGCCCGACGCGACGACAGCCGACCCCGGTGGCGCGCGCGGAGCCGACGTGGACGGGGTGAGGGTGCACGCGGTACGGCTGCGCGGGCTGGTGGCCCACCAGGAGGTGCTGTTCGGCGCCGTGGGCGAGCAGCTGACCCTGCGGCACGACTCGTACGACCGCGCCTCGTTCATGCCAGGCGTCCTCGCGGGCGTGCGTGCCGTGACCGGCCGGCCCGGGCTGACCGTCGGACTCGAGCGCATCCTCGACCTCGGATGACCCGCACCAAGCTCGTCGTCGCAGTGCTGCTGGTCGCCTTCGCCTTCTATGCCGTCACGATCGGCTGGCGCGGGGTGCTGCTGGTGGCCGATGGTCGCGCCGTGCCGGTGCTGCTCGGTGTGGCGGTGCTGCTGCTGCCCCTGCTCACCGGGTGGGCGGTCTGGCGCGAGGTGCGGTTCGGCCTGGCGACCGAGCGGCTGGCGCGACTGCTGTCCGACGAGGGCTCGCTGCCGGTCGACGACCTGCCACGCCGGCCGAGCGGCCGGATCCACCGGCCGGCAGCCGACGCGGCGTTCGGGCCGTACCGCGACGCGGTCGAGGCCCGGCCCGACGACTGGCGCGGCTGGTACCGGCTGGCCACAGCCTACGACGCAGCCGGCGACCGGCGTCGGGCCAGATCCGCTGCGCGACAGGCGATCCGGCTGTCCGCAGCTGTCGGGCCGATCCGCGAGACCTGATTCCAAGCAGATGCCCTATCGCCGTGGTGGCGGCAGGCGTAGGTTGCTGAGTGCAGGGGCGACCGAGGAGGGGCGCCATGCCGACGATGGGGTCGGCCCGTTGATGCGGCCCGGGAACGTCAGTCGTCGACGACGGGTCGCCGGGCACCGCCGCACCGTTGACGGGCTACTCGGTGGTCGAGGCCGCCGACCTGGACGCCGCGCGGTCGCTCGCCGACGGCCACCCGTTCCTCAGCGAGGGCAAGGGCAACTACGCGGTCGACGTCTACGAGCTGATGCCCGTACCGATGGACATGTGAGCCGTCCGCGACCCTGGTCGGTTCGTACCGGTTTGTGGAAGTACCGCCTGCTGGGCCGTGACGGCGGCGGCCACACACCCCGGTCACCCCCCCTCGGCAGAAGCTGCATCGAGGTGAAGTTGCTGTTGCCCAATCGTTACCGCGACTGATCGAGCCGCCCGTAGACACAGCCAGTGCAAGCGCTTAGATTCTCGGCTCATACCCATGCCGGCAGTGGCGCCGGACGGGAAGCTGATGGGAGGCGGGCTTGATGGCCCTTCGCGTGTCTCGGTCCCGAAAGTCCATCGCGCTCACAGCGGCGGTTGTGGCGTCCTTCGCCCTCGCCGCGTGCGGCAGCAGCAGCGACTCCGGCGGCGGCACCACTGCCGGCAACGCCGACTGCTCCAAGTACACCCAGTACGGCGACCTGAAGGGCAAGACGGTCTCGATCTACACCTCGATCGTCGCCCCAGAAGACCAGCAGCAGATGGACTCCTACAAGCCGTTCGAGGAGTGCACCGGCGCCACGATCAAGTACGAGGGGTCCAAGGAGTTCGAGGCGCAGCTGCCCGTGCGGGTCAAGGGCGGCAACGCACCTGACCTCGCCATCATCCCGCAGCCCGGCCTGCTCAAGACCCTCGTCGCCACGGGCAAGGTGCTTCCCGCCCCCGACGAGACCGCCAAGAACGTCGACGAGTTCTTCGGCAAGGACTGGAAGGGCTACGGCACGGTCGACGGCACCTTCTACGCCGCGCCGCTGGGCGCGAACGTGAAGTCCTACGTCTGGTACTCGCCGAAGACGTTCCAGGAGAAGAACTACCAGGTGCCGCAGACCTTCGACGAGCTGATGGCGCTCACCGAGAAGATCGCGAGCGAGAACAAGGACGCCAAGCCGTGGTGCGCGGGCATCGGCAGCGGTGACGCGACCGGCTGGCCGGCCACCGACTGGCTCGAGGACATGCTGCTGCGTACGGCAGGGCCTGACGTCTACGACCAGTGGGTCAACCACAGCATCCCGTTCAACGACCCGCAGGTCGCGGACGCGCTCGACAAGGTCGGCGGGATCCTGAAGAACGAGAAGTACGTCAACGGCGGCTTCGGCAACGTCAAGTCCATCGCCTCGACCACGTTCCAGGACGCGGGTCAGCCGATCCTCGACGGCTCGTGCTTCATGCACCGGCAGGCCTCGTTCTACGCGGCCAACTGGCCCGAGGGCACCAACGTCGCTGAGGACGGCGACGTGTGGGCGTTCTACTTCCCGGCGATCGACCCGGCCAAGGGCAAGCCCGTTCTCGGTGGTGGCGAGTTCATCGCCGCGTTCGCCGACCGGCCCGAGGTCAAGGCGTTCCAGACCTACCTGAGCTCGGCCGAGTGGGCCAACAACAAGGCCAAGGCCACGCCGAACGGCGGCTGGGTCAGCGCCAACAAGGGGCTGGACGTCAACAACCTGACCAGCCCGCTCGACAAGCTGTCGGCTGAGATCCTGCAGGACCCCAAGGCGCAGTTCCGCTTCGACGGGTCCGACCAGATGCCCGGTGCCGTCGGTGCGGGCACGTTCTGGAAGGGCATGACCGACTGGATCGTGGGCAAGTCCACGACCGACGTGCTCAACTACATCGAGCAGTCCTGGCCCAAGAGCTGAGGCATGCGGTAGGCATAGTCCCCTGACTCGCAACCTGACCGGGGGCACCCCACATCGGGTGCCCCCGGTCAGATCACCAAAGGTGGTGGTCGTGCCGTGACCGTGGCTGAGAAGTTCGGCCAGATGCTGTTCGCTCTGGCCCTGTTCGCTTTCATCTTCATCGGGATCCTGCTGCTCGCCAGCCTGGTCAAGGGTCGCAAGGGCGAGCGATGGCAGGTCGTCGCCTTCGCCGGGCCGGCCCTGTTCCTGCTGGCCGTCGGCCTGCTCTACCCCGCGCTGAACACCATCTGGCAGTCGCTGCGCAACGGCGACGGCAGCAAGTTCATCGGCCTGCAGAACTACGTCGACATCTTCACCCGCTCCGAGCAGCTGATCGTCATCCGCAACACCGCGGTCTGGGTGCTGCTGGTGCCTCTGCTCGCCACGTCGATCGGCCTGCTCTACGCCATCCTGGTCGACAAGACCCGCGGTGAGGCGTTCGCCAAGTCGCTGATCTTCCTGCCGATGGCCATCTCGATGGTCGGCGCCTCCATCATCTGGAAGTTCGTCTACGACTACCGGCCCAAGAGCCGGCCGCAGATCGGCCTGATCAACGAGATCCTGGTCAAGCTCGGCATCGAGCCTCAACAGTTCCTGCTGGACGCACCCTGGAACACGGTCTTCCTCATCGTCGTGATGATCTGGATCCAGGCCGGCTTCGCCATGGTGATCCTGTCCGCCGCGATCAAGGCCATCCCGGACGACATCATCGAGGCCGCCCGGCTCGACGGCGTCCTGGGCTTCAAGATGTTCCGGTTCATCACCCTGCCGAGCATCCGCGGCTCGCTGGTGGTCGTGCTGACCACCATCGGCATCGCCGTCCTGAAGATCTTCGACATCGTGCGCACCATGACCGGTGGCCAGTTCAACACCAGCGTCGTGGCGAACGAGTTCTACAACCAGACCTTCCGGTTCGCCAACCAGGGCCTCGGCGCGGCGCTCGCTGTCGTGCTGTTCATCCTGGTCATCCCGATCATCATCTACAACGTCCGCCAGCTGCGGCGAGCGGAGGGCCGATGAGCACCCTGACCCCGGCGGTCGACGCCGAGTCGACCCCGCCCCCCGATGCCCGGTCCGGCCGGGCGAGCGCCACCAGCATCGCCCGGAGCGCGCTCACCTCCCGCGCGGCCAGCCTGGTCGCCATCGTCATCGCCGTGCTGTGGACCATCCCCACCCTCGGCCTGCTGATCACCTCGTTCCGCACGCCGAAGGACATCAACACCTCCGGCTGGTGGAATGCCTTCAAGGACCCGGCCTTCACGTTCGACAACTACCGGCAGGTGCTCGGCAGCGGTTCGGCCGGCCTCGGTGGCTCGTTCATCAACAGCATCGTCATCACCATCCCGGCGGTGCTGCTGCCGATCCTGCTGTCGACACTGGCCGCGTACGCGTTCGCGTGGATGAACTTCCGTGGCCGCGATGCGATCTTCGTCGGTGTGTTCGCGCTGCAGGTCGTGCCGCTGCAGGTGGCGCTCATCCCGCTGCTGTCGCTGTACGTCAACCAGCTGCACTTCGCCAACACCTACTGGAGCGTGTGGATCTCGCACACGATCTTCTCGCTGCCCTTGGCGATCTTCCTGATGCACAACTTCATCAAGGAGATCCCTGGCGAGCTGATCGAGGCAGCCCGGGTCGACGGTGCCGGCCACGTGCGGATCTTCTTCCGCATCATGCTGCCGCTGCTGACGCCGGCACTCGCGTCGTTCGGCATCTTCCAGTTCCTGTGGGTGTGGAACGACCTGCTCGTCTCGCTGGTCTTCCTCGGTGGCACCCCGGAGGTCCGTCCGATCACCGTGGCGATCGCCGACCTCACGGGCACGCGCGGCAGCTCCTGGTTCCTGCTGTCCGCTGGTGCCTTCGTGGCGATGATCCTGCCGGTGCTCGTGTTCCTCGGGCTGCAGCGCTTCTTCGTCCGCGGCCTGCTGGCCGGCGGACTGAAGGGGTGAGCGGAGGGCCCCAGCCGACGCCACCGCCATGGTGAGCCGGATCGAGGACGTCGCCGAGGCGGCCGGCGTCTCGACCGCCACGGTGTCCCGAGCGCTGCGCGGGTTGCCGAAGGTCAGTGACAGCACGCGGGCGAAGGTGCTGCAGGCTGCCGCTGACCTGCAGTACGTGGCGTCCCCGACGGCGTCCAGCCTCGCCTCCGGCAAGACGCACGTCGTCGGGGTCGTCGTCCCGTACGTCACCCGCTGGTACTTCGCCCAGCTGATCAGCGGCGCGTCCTCGGTGCTGCGCGACCACGGCTTCCATGTGCTGCTGTTCGACGTGGGGGACGAGGGGCCGGAGCGCTCGCTGCTGCTGGACTCGCGGATGCTGTTCAAGCGGGTTGACGCCGTGCTCATCCTCTCGCTGCGGTTGCACCCCGCCGAGCGTGAGCTGCTGCAGCGGATGAGCATCCCGGTCGTCACCGTCGGCGTGCCTGACCCCGACTGGCCGTGTGTGCGGATCGACGACCACCGGACGACCGTGCTGGCCACCGAGCACCTGATCTCGTTGGGGCACCGGCGAATCGGCTATGTGGGCGGCGACACCGTGCCGTCGATGAACTTCCCCACGCCGGCCGACCGCGCTCGTGGTTTTCGCGAGACGATGGCCTCGCACGGACTGCCGGTCGAGCCCGGCGCGCTGGCGATGGGCGACTGGTCGGCGCGCAGCGGCCTCGAGGTGGGGCGTCAGCTGCTGACCCGCCCAGACCGGCCCACCGGGCTGGTCGTGGCCTCCGACGAGCTCGCCCTCGGGCTGCTCGCCGCGGCGCGCGAGCTCGGGGTCGACGTCCCGGGCGAGGTGTCGGTGGTGGGCATCGACGACCACGAGATGGCCGAGCTCAACGGCCTCACCACGGTGGCGCAGCCCGTCGTCGAGCAGGGCCGGATGGCGACGAGCCTGCTGCTGCAGGCGGTGGCCGGACACGACCTCGGGCACGAGGTGTCGACGGTGCCCACCAGGCTGGTCGTGCGCGCGACGAGCGGGCCGCCCCCGGCCGACGTCAGCGGCTGATCGCGCGCCCGGCGGCGTGGCTGGCCCAGTGCACGACCTGTTCCAACGGGCCGCGTCGTCGCCACGTTCGCCAGAGGACGGCGAACAGCAGCGCGACCCCGATGTGGCTCATCAGCAGCGCGGTGCGCTCCGCGACGTCGCGCTGCGCGTCGGCCGCGACCACGTGCACCGAGTACAGCGTCAATGTCATCGACCCGGCGCAGGCCAGGGACTCAACCAGGCCGCGCGGCAGCCACGAGCCGAATCCGGTGGCTCGCGTCGTCGCGCGCACGGCGAGCAGCGACAGGCCGAGCACGGCCAGCGCGGACCCGATCGTCTGGGCGAGGTCGAACGGCGTTCCCGAGTGGGGGCTCACGACCGCCAGCCACCACCAGGACGTCGTCGGCGTGGTGCCGTAGAGCCCGCGCAGCTCGAGCTGGGTGGCGCCGAACGCCGGCCACACCACGTCGTCCGGCCCGGCCGATGTCAGCGCCCGCCACCCGCCGGTGCCGACCAGCACCGCCGACACCAGCCACGCGGCGAGCGCCAGTGCGGTACCCGCCACGAGCAGCCGCAGCGCGACGGCGCGCTCGTGCAGCCGCATCCGACCGACCGCCAGCCCGACCATGAGGTAGGCCAGCCAGGTCAGGACCGGGTAGTAGCCGGTCAGGGCAAGCCGGGTCAGCAGGCTCACCGGGTCGGCCAGGTCGCCGAAGCCGAGCTGTTCGCCGGGCCCGGCCGGCAGGTGCATCCGCCAGGCCTGGCTCAGCAGGGGTAGGGCGACCACCCAGCCCGCGGCCAGCAGCAGCAGGGTGCGGGGACGCAGACCCAGCAGCGGCAGGGCGAGCAGGAACAGCAGCCCGTAGTTGGTGAGGATCACCGCGATGGGCGGGTCGAGCGCTACCAGCGCCAGGCCGATGCCGGCCACGAGCAGGGCGCGGACGACGACCCGCGCGACCGTGCCGCGCAACGGTGCCAGCCGGGTCTGCTGGCCACCGGTGGCCAGCGCCAGGCCCACGCCGGCCAGCAGGGCGAACAGCGCCGAGGCGCGCCCGGCCGCGAACCAGAAGAACGGCGTGATGTGCCCGGCGTCGTCGTACTCGGGCAGCAGGTGGGTGCCCATCATGGCGATCAGGGCGACGGCGCGGGCGACGTCGACGCCGACGACCCGGCCCGCCCGGTCGAGCGCTCCGGTCGCGGGCTCGCGCCGTCCCGCCGCCACGCTCACGACGCCCAGCCGAGTGCTCGTAGGCCGCCGGCCACGGCAGCGGCCACGCAGATGACCACCAGGAACGGCGCCCGCAGCACCAGTGCGACGACGGCCGCCGTGAGGCCGGCCACTCTGGCGTCCAGCAGCACCTGCTGGTGCGGGCCGGAGAAGGTCTGCACCGAGACCAGGCCGGCGAGCAGGGCGACTGGCAGCAGGGTCAGCGTGCGGGTGGTGACCGGGCCGACCAGCAGACGCTGCGGTACCGAGAAGCCGGTGAGCTTGACGGCGAACGACAGGGCGCAGGCCGTCATCACGGCGATGGTGACGCTCACGGCACGACCACCGGTGGGCGGGAGCGGGCGACGAGGCCTGCCGCCACCGCGACCAGCGCAGCGGCCAGCACTGGCAGGCCGGCCGGCAGCACCGGGACGCAGACCAGGGCGAGCGCCGCCGCGACGACGGCCACGACCCGTGGCTCGCGAGCCGACAGCCGCGGCCAGAGCAGGGCGACGAAGGCAGCGGCCGCCATCGCGTCGAGGCCGTAGCGGCGCGGGTCGCCCAAGGCGTCCCCGGCCACGGCGCCGGCGGCGGTCATCACGTTCCAGCACACGAACACCGCGGCGCCCGTGGCCCAGAAGCCGAGCCGTCGGGCGGCCGGCTCTGGCTGGCCGAGCCCCACCGCCGTGGACTCGTCGATCGTGAGCTGTGCCGCGACCAGCCGCCGCAGGCCGCGTACGTCGAGCCAGCGGGCCACCTGCATGCCGTAGAGGCCGTTACGCACGCCCAGCAGGGTGGACGTCGCGACAGCCACGGCCGTACCGCCGCCGGAGGCCAGCACGCCGACGAAGGCGAACTGCGATCCACCGCTGAACAGCAGCAGCGACAGCGCCATGGTCGGCCAGAAGCCCAGCCCGGCCGTCACCGACAGCGCGCCGAAGCTCGCGCCGTACAGGCCAGTGGCGATCCCGACCGCCACCGACTGGCGCAACACGGCGGCTCGCCGAGTCGCGAGCAGCCCGGGTGGCGCCGTCTCGCTCATCGCGTCACGCCGGCAGCGCCGCTGAGAGCCGCACCTCGCGCACCGTGGTGGTGCCGTCGCCCGCGGCGTCCAGGACGCGCGAGGCGCCGTCCGGGGCGAATCCCGCCGCGGCCAGAAAGCTCTGCCGGTCGGTGTCAGGCTCGGGCACCCAGGCCCGCAGGACGCCGAAACCGCTCTCGCGCAAGGTGTCTGCCGCGGCGTTGAGCAGCCGTGAGCCGTGGCCCTGGCGCTGGTGAGCGGGGTCGACGAGCAGCACGACGAGCTCGGCGTCGCGACCCGGTTCGGCGTCGGCGTCGGAGCCGGGAGACAGCGCCGCGAAGCCCACCACGTCTGGGCCTGCGGTCGCGACCATCACGCGGTGCTGGCGCGACGGCGGGTCGGTCACGGCGGCGAGCCAGGACTGCGCGAGGGTCCCCGGCGCCAGCGCCGCGTCCTCACGGTCGGGCAGCAGGTCGGCGTACGACTGCTCCCAGGCGCGGGCGTGCAGCCGGCCGAGGGCGTCGGCGTCGGCGGCGCGGGCCGGCCGCACGCCGGCGTCGGGGGTGGGGGAGGTCACGGGACCATCCTCGCAGGGTGTCCGGGGTCGCCCGTAGGGTCGAGGGCGTGACCGATCGCGAAGCCGCTCCCGTCCTGACCGCCGACGTCGCCCCCCTGGCGACCCGGCGCTTCGCCGCCGTGCTGTTCGACCTCGACGGCACGTTGGTCGACTCGACCGCCGCCGTCCTGCGCAGCTGGCTCGCCTGGGCCGCCGAGCGCGGGATCGAGCCGGCCCGGTTGCAGGGCTACCACGGGGTGCCGGCGCGGGCCATCGTGAGCGATCTGGTGCCGGCGGCTGAGGTCGAGCCTGCCACGGCGCGGATCACCGAGCTCGAGCTGCTCGATGTGCGCGGCATCACCGTGCTGCCGGGCGCGGCCGAGGCGCTCATGGCCCTGCCTGCCGGCCGCGCAGCCATCGTGACCTCGTGCACGAGCCCGCTCGCCGCCGCGCGGGTCGGTGCCACCCGGCTCGAGGCACCGGACGTGCTGGTCACCGCCGACGACGTCGAGCGGGGCAAGCCCGACCCTGAGCCGTACCTGCTGGGTGCCAGCCGGCTCGGCGTGGCGCCGGATGAGTGCCTGGTGGTCGAGGACGCCCCGAGCGGGCTCGCGGCCGCACGCGCCGCGGGGATGGCCACGCTCGCGGTGACCACCACCACCGCCCGCGAGCTGCTCGCGGCCGATGCCGTGGTGGGCACCCTGGCGGACGTGCTGCTCACCGCCGGCCCGGACGGCGTCGGGGTCAGCGCCGCTGGGGCTCAGCGCAGGTAGTCCACGAACCGGTAGCGGGTGCCGTCCGCGGCCGCGTGCCAGCCCCGCTCGGGGTCCCGCCGGCTGACCCGCCACGACGGGTCGAGCACGGGGGCGCGGACGTCGCCGTCGACGTCGAGGTCGATCTCGGTGACGGCCAGCCGGTCGGCCAGCTCGATGGCCGCCGCGTAGACCTGCGCGCCGCCGATGACCCACACGACCGCTGCCGGGTCCGGGTCCTGGCCGGACGGCGCCGGGGCCAGGGCCAGGGCAGCGTCCAACGAGGCCGTCACCTCGGCGCCGTCCAGCACGAGGTGCGGGTCGCGGCTCAGCACGACGTTGCGCCGGCCGGGCAGCGGCCGGAACCGCTCGGGCAGTGACAGCCAGGTCGCCCGGCCCATCACGACCGTGCAGCCGCGGGTCAGCTCGCGGAAGTGCGCGAGGTCCTCGGGCAGGTTCCACGGCAAGGTGCCGTCCCGGCCGATCACCCCGCCGCGAGCCTGGGCCCACACCAGGGCGACGCTCACACGGCCACCGGCGCCTTGATGGCCGGGTGGTGCTCGTACCCGACGAGCGAGATGTCATCGAGCTCGTAGTCGAACAGCGACGACGCTTGGCGCAGCTCGAGCCGGGGGAAGGCGAACGGCTGGCGGCCGAGCTGCTCGCGCACCTGGTCGACGTGGTTGTCGTAGACGTGACAGTCCCCGCCGGTCCACACGAAGTCCCCGGGCTCCAGCCCCACCTGCTGGGCGACCATCTGGGTGAGCAGCGCGTAGCTGGCGATGTTGAACGGGACCCCGAGGAACAGGTCGGCACTGCGTTGGTAGAGCTGGCACGACAGCCGGCCGTCCGCGACGTAGAACTGGAACAGCGCGTGGCAGGGGGCCAGTGCCATCTTGTCGAGCTCGCCGACGTTCCAGGCCGAGACCACCAGGCGACGCGAGTCCGGGTCGCGGCGCAGCGTGTCGAGCAGGCTGCTGATCTGGTCGATGTGCCGGCCGTCGGGCGTCGGCCAGGCTCGCCACTGAACGCCGTAGACCGGGCCCAGGTCGCCCTCGGCGTCGGCCCACTCGTCCCAGATGGTCACGCCGCGCTCCTGCAGCCAGCGCACGTTGCCGTCGCCCCGCAGGAACCACAACAGCTCGAGGGCGACAGCCTTGAAGTGCACCCGCTTGGTGGTCACCAGGGGGAACCCCTGCCCGAGCGGGAAGCGCAGCTGTGCCCCGAAGATGCTGCGGGTGCCGGTGCCGGTGCGGTCAGCCTTCGCTGCGCCATCTGCCATCACGTGCCGGAGGAGATCCTCGTACTGGGTGTCCACGACCCGAGCGTAGCCAGGGTCGCCAGCGCCCGGCAGTCGGCGCTGGCGTGTCGCGCCGACCGCCGCAGGTACGTCCGGCCCGCGTGCGGCGGTAGGTTGGACGCATGCCCAGCACTCCCTCCGCCGACCTGTCGCCGGCGCCTTTCGGACGCGTGCTCACCGCGATGGTCACCCCGTTCACCGACGACGGCGCCCTCGACCTCGACGCGGCGCAGGCCCTGGCCAACCATCTGGTCGACAACGGCAACGACGGCCTGGTCGTCAGCGGCACCACCGGCGAGTCGCCGACGACGAGCGACGACGAGAAGGTCGCGCTGGTGCGTGCCGTCGTCGACGCGGTCGGTGACCGGGCGGTCGTGATCGCCGGAGTCGGTACCTACGACACGGCCCACAGCGTCGACGGTGCGCGAGCGGCGGCCGCGGCCGGCGCCCACGGGCTGCTGGTCGTCACGCCGTACTACAGCAAGCCACCGCAGGCCGGCCTGCTCGCGCACTTCACCAACGTGGCCGACGCCACCGAGCTGCCGGTGATGCTCTACGACATCCCGCACCGCACCGGGACCAAGATCGCCACCGAGACGCTCGTGCAGCTGGGCGAGCACGAGCGGGTCGTCGCGGTGAAGGACGCCGCCGGCGACTTGTACGGCGGGGCCTGGGTGATGGCCCGCACCGACCTGGCGTACTACAGCGGCGACGACGCGATGAACCTGGCGTGGCTGGCCCACGGTGCGGTCGGCGTGGTGAGCGTCGTCGGCCACGTCGCCGGCCGGCAGTACCGCGCGATGGTCGAGGCCGTCCTCGAGGGCGACCTCACCACCGCCCAGCGGGTCTACCGTGAGCTGCTGCCCGCCGTCCGGGGGATCATGACCCGGACGCAGGGGGCCATCATGTCCAAGGCCGCACTGCAGCTGCAGGGCGTGCTCAGCTCGCGCTCCGTCCGCCTCCCGCTCGTCGAGGCGGACGTCGACCAGCTCGCCCTGCTCAAGACCGACCTGTCCGAGTCCGCCCTCCTGGAGGCACGCGCGTGAGCCATCCCCATCCCGAGCTGTCGGCCCCGCCGAGGCTCGCCCCCGGCGCCCTGCGCGTCGTCGCCCTCGGTGGCCTGGGGGAGGTGGGGCGCAACATGGCGGTCCTGGAGTTCGGCGGCAAGCTGCTGATCATCGACTGCGGCGTCCTGTTCCCCGAGGACCACCAGCCCGGCGTCGACCTGATCCTGCCGGACTTCGAGTACATCGCCGACCGGATGGACGACGTCGTCGCCGTCGTCCTGACCCACGGCCACGAGGACCACATCGGGGCGGTGCCGTACCTGCTACGGCTGCGCAAGGACATCCCGCTGGTCGGCTCGCAGCTGACCCTGGCGCTGATCGAGGCCAAGCTCAAGGAGCACCGGATCACCCCGCTGACGCTCGGCGTGCGCGAGGGACAGATCGAGCAGCTCGGCCCGTTCGAGTGCGAGTTCATCGCCGTCAACCACTCGATCCCCGACGCGCTCGCGGTCGCCGTCACGACCCCGGCCGGCACCGTGCTGCACACCGGCGACTTCAAGATGGACCAGCTCCCGCTGGACGGCCGGATCACCGACCTGCGGGCGTTCGCCCGGCTCGGCGAGCGCGGCGTCGACCTGTTCATGGTCGACTCCACCAACGCCGAGGTGCCCGGGTTCACGACCTCCGAGCGCGAGATCGCCCCAGTGCTCGACCGCGTCTTCGCGAACGCCGAGAAGCGGATCATCGTGGCGTCGTTCGCCTCGCACGTGCACCGCGTGCAGCAGGTCCTCAACGCGGCCCACGCGCACGGCCGCCGGGTGGCGTTGGTCGGGCGTTCCATGGTGCGCAACATGGGCGTGGCCAAGGACCTCGGTTACCTCGACGTCCCCGCAGGGGTCCTGATCGACGTCAAGGCCGTCGACGACCTGCCCGACGACCAGGTGGTGCTGATGAGCACCGGGTCGCAGGGCGAGCCGATGGCGGCGCTGTCCCGGATGGCCGGCAACGACCACCGGGTGCGGATCACCGAGGGCGACACGGTCGTCCTCGCGTCGTCGCTGATCCCCGGCAACGAGAACGCCGTGTTCCGGGTGATCAACGGCCTGACCCGGCTCGGCGCCAAGGTGGTGCACCAGGGCAACGCACGGGTGCACGTCTCGGGTCACGCCAGCGCGGGCGAGCTGCTCTACTGCTACAACATCCTGCGGCCGCGCAACGTCATGCCGGTGCACGGCGAGACCCGACACCTGGTGGCCAACCGCGACATCGCGATCTCGACCGGGATCCCGCGTGAGCGTGTCCTGCTGGCCGAGGACGGCGTGGTCATCGACCTCGAGAACGGCCTGGCCGAGATCGTCGGTGCCGTGCCGTGCGGCTACGTCTACGTCGATGGTGCCAGCGTCGGCGAGATCACCGACGCCGACCTGAAGGACCGTCGGATGCTCGGCGAGGAGGGGTTCATCTCGATCGTCGTGGTCGTCGACTCGGTGTCCGGCAAGATCGTCAGCGGCCCCGAGATCCACGCCCGCGGGTTCGCCGAGGGCGACAGCGTGTTCGACGGCATCCGGCCGCAGATCGAGCAGGCCCTCGCCGACGCCATCGACCAGGGCAACGCCGACAACTACCAGCTCCAGCAGGTGATCCGCCGGGTCGTCGGCCGCTGGGTCGGCGGCAAGCTGCGGCGTCGGCCGATGATCATCCCGGTGGTCGTCTCGGCCTGAGCCGACCCGGGGCGGCTGCGGCGCCGGGCACGTCGCAACGGGTGTGGTGCGTGTGGCGCGCGGGATTTCTGTGACCTGAGGGGTACCGTGCTCAGCATGGCGACCCGTACGTCTTCCCCCGTACGCCGGTCGGGCAGCAACCGCACGAGCGCCGCGCGCTCGGGTGCGAGCGGCTCGCGCGGCAGCACGCGCCCGGCCGGCCGCAAGGGCGCCGCCCCGGCCCGGGCCGGGCTCCCGCTGCCCCTGCGCGCCCTGCGCGGGCTGTGGATGGGCACCGCGCACCTGGCCGGCGGCACCGCGCGCCGGATCGGCCACAGCGCGCGCGACCTCGACCCGGCGCACCGCCGCGACGGCATCGGCTTCACCCTCATCGCGCTCGCCATCGTGGTGGCGGCGCGCGAGTGGTGGGCGCTGGACGGCTTCGTCGGCGACGCCGTGCACGCGGTCGTGGCGGGGACGCTCGGCCGGGTGGGGCTGGCGCTGCCGCTCGTGCTCGTCGCGCTCGGCGTGCGCATGCTGCGTCACCCCGAGGCCACCCAGGCCAACAGCCGGGTCTCCATCGGCCTGACCACGCTCACCGTCGCCACGTGCGGGCTGGTGCACGTCAGCCGCGGCCTGCCCGACGTCAGCGACGGCTGGGGCCGGCTGCGCGACAGCGGCGGCATGATCGGCTTCCTCGCCTCGAGCCCGCTCGAGCAGGCCGTCACGGTGTGGGGCGCCAGCCTGATCCTCGCGCTGATCGGCTTCTTCGGCCTGCTCGTCATCACGGCCACGCCGGTGCACGCCATCCCGCGGCGAGTGCGTGAGCTGGTCGACCGGCTCACCGGTCACGCGCCGGCCGACGATGCCGGGGACGCCAAGGGCTCTGACGCCGCACCGGCCGGGGAGGAGACCACCCCGCTGCGTCGCGGTCGTGGGGCCCGGCGCCGAGTCGCGGCCCTCGCCGAGGGTGGCCGCGCGGGCGACGAGGCCTTCGAGACGGCCATCGCCACCGATGGCGCCGCTGCTCCGCTGCCCGGCCAGAAGCGGCCGGTCCCCTCCGACCTGCCGGGCGGTGCTGCGACTGGCGGCGCCGATCCCGACCCAGCGGAGGCGGTCACGGCGGCCATCCCGCAGGCGCCGCCCACGAACCCGCTCCCGGCCCGCGTCGAGCAGCTCGCGCTGGCCGGCGACGTCACGTACTCCTTGCCGCCCAACGCGATCCTGGCACCGGGCAGCCCGCACAAGGCGCGCAGTGCCGCCAACGACCGCGTGGTCGAGGCGCTCAGCGGCGTGCTGGAGCAGTTCGACATCGACGCGCAGGTGACCGGCTTCATGCGCGGCCCGACGGTCACCCGGTACGAGGTCGAGCTGGGCAAGGGCACCAAGGTCGAGCGGGTCACCGCCCTGAGCAAGAACATCGCGTACGCGGTGGCCAGCGCCGACGTCCGGATCCTGTCGCCGATCCCCGGCAAGAGCGCCATCGGCATCGAGATCCCGAACACCGACCGCGAGAAGGTCAGCCTCGGTGACGTCCTGCGCAGCAACACCGCGCGCGACAACCACCACCCGATGGTCATGGGCGTGGGCAAGGACGTCGAGGGCGGCTACGTCATCGCCAACCTGGCCAAGATGCCGCACCTGCTCGTCGCAGGCGCCACCGGCGCCGGCAAGTCCAGCTTCGTGAACTCGATGATCACCTCGATCCTGATGCGCTCGACGCCGGACGAGGTGCGCATGGTGCTGGTCGACCCCAAGCGGGTCGAGCTGACCGGCTACGAGGGCATCCCGCACCTGATCACCCCGATCATCACCAACCCGAAGAAGGCGGCCGAGGCGCTGCAGTGGGTGGTGCGCGAGATGGACACCCGCTACGACGACCTCGCGGCGTTCGGCTTCAAGCACATCGACGACTTCAACCGCGCCGTGCGGTCGGGTTCGGTGACGCCCCCGGCGGGCAGCGAGCGCGTGATGGCGCCCTACCCGTACCTGCTCGTGATCGTCGACGAGCTGGCCGACCTGATGATGGTCGCCCCGCGCGACGTCGAGGACTGCATCGTCCGGATCACCCAGCTCGCCCGCGCAGCCGGCATCCACCTGGTGCTCGCCACGCAGCGCCCGAGCGTCGACGTGGTGACCGGCCTGATCAAGGCCAACGTCCCGAGCCGGATGGCGTTCGCGACCTCCAGCCTGGCCGACAGCCGGGTGGTGCTCGACCAGCCCGGCGCCGAGAAGCTGATCGGCCAGGGCGACGCGCTGTTCCTGCCGATGGGCGCCAGCAAGCCGATGCGCGTGCAGGGTGCCTGGGTGACCGAGTCGGAGGTGGCCAGGGTCGTCGAGCACGTCAAGGGCCAGCTGCGCCCCAACTACCGCGACGACGTCGTGGTGACGCAGGCCAAGAAGCAGGTGGACGACGACATCGGCGACGACCTCGACCTGCTGCTGCAGGCCACCGAGCTGGTCGTGACGACGCAGTTCGGCTCGACGTCGATGCTGCAGCGCAAGCTGCGGGTCGGCTTCGCCAAGGCGGGACGGCTGATGGACCTGCTGGAGTCGCGCGGGATCGTCGGTCCGAGCGAGGGCAGCAAGGCCCGCGACGTCCTGGTCAAGGCCGACGACCTGCCGGGCACGCTCGCGCTGCTGCGCGGCCAGGAGCCTCCGGGCGCCGCGCCCTTCGACGGCGACGCAGCCGGCGACGCCGACGTGCGGGCGCTCGAGGACCTGCCCGACGACACGGACGGCTCGCACGACGCCTGGGAGCTCACCGACCGGCGGTGACACCACCCGCAGGGGCGTGTCCGACCGGCCCGGTTCGCCCGTAGAATGGTGCTGATCGAGGGACGGGGCGCCACGGATGAGCGGACACGAGCACGCTGACGAGCGTGTCCGGCTCGGCGCTGCCCTGGCGCAGGCGCGGGAGGCTCGCGGGCTCAGTGCGGGCGACGTCGCCGCCGCGATCAACCTGCGCGAGACGGTGGTCCGGGCCATCGAGCGCGACGACTTCACGCTCTGCGGCGGGCACGTCTATGCCCGCGGCCACCTGCGCGCCTACGCCCGGCAGGTGGGGTTGGACGCCGGTCCGCTGCTCGCGCAGTACGCCGAGCTGTCCGGCGAGCCTGCGGCGATGACCGCCTCGATGGCGCGTAGCGCACCCGTGACCGCATCGGCCGCCGCAGCACCGCACGGGCGCGACGGCGCCCACCCGGCCGGTGACGGCCCCGCTGACGGCCGGGACGGCCCGGCCACGATGCCGCCGCTGAGCCCGCCGGCCCGCACCTGGCTGTCCCGCGACGTACCGCTGGAGCGGACCGGCCCCAACTGGGCGCTGATCGCAGGTGCCGCCCTGGCCGCGCTGCTGGTGCTCCTCGCGGTGCAGCTGGTCGGCGACCTGCGTGCTCCCGGCCGGGGCACCAGCGAGGTCGCCTCGCCGGCGACGTCGACGCCATCCAGCACGCCAGAGCCCACGTCGCCGCAGAGCTCGGGCGCCGCGACCACGCCGCCGAGCCGGCCCACGCCGTCGTCGACACCCAGCGCCACGCCGGCGCCCTCGCCGGACGGCGTGGCCGTCGCCATGCGGTTCACCGGCGACTCGTGGGTGTCGGTGCGCGACGCGTCCGGGCGCACCATGTTCTCCGGCCTGCTCGGCAAGGGCGACCTCAAGCGCTTCGAGGACGGCAAGGGCCTGCGGCTCACGCTCGGCAACGCCGGCGCGGTGCAGCTGACCGTCAACGGGCGCTCGATCGGCTCGGCCGGCGGCCCGGGCCAGGTGGTGCGGCTCAGCTTCGGCCCGCACGACCCAGCCTGAGCAGTCCGTAGACTGCCTGCATGACCTCACGCACCGTAGCCCTCGTCACGCTGGGCTGCACCCGCAACGAGGTCGACTCCGAGGAGCTCGCCGGCCGGCTGGAGGCCGGTGGCTGGACCCTCGTCGAGGACGCGGCGGCGGCCGACGTGGCCGTCGTCAACACCTGCGGGTTCGTCGAGTCGGCGAAGAAGGACTCGGTCGACGCCTTGCTCGAGGCCAGCGACCTCAAGGACGACGCCGGAGCGCGCACCCAGGCCGTCGTGGCCGTGGGCTGCCTGGCCGAGCGGTACGGCGAGCAGCTGGCCGGGTCCCTCCCGGAGGCCGACGCCGTGCTGGGCTTCGACTCCTACGCGGACATGTCCGCCCACCTGGACTCGATCCTGAACGGCGGCCGACCCGCCTCGCACACCCCTCGCGACCGGCGCACCCTGCTGCCGCTCACGCCGGCCACCCGCCAGGACGCGGCGGCCACCGGTGTCGGCGTCGCCATCCCCGGCCATGCGAGCGCTCCCGACCTGCCGGAGGGGGTTGCTCCGGCGTCCGGCCCGCGGGTGTTGCGCCGCCGGCTCGACGGTCGCCCGTGGGCTCCGCTGAAGATCGCGTCCGGTTGCGACCGCCGCTGCGCGTTCTGCGCCATCCCGAGCTTTCGCGGCGCCTTCTTGTCCCGCCGGCCGACCGACGTCCTGGACGAGGCCCGCTGGCTCGGCGCCCAGGGCGTGCGCGAGCTGTTCCTGGTGAGCGAGAACTCCACGTCCTACGGCAAGGACCTCGGCGACCTTCGGCTGCTCGAGTCGGTCCTGCCCGAGCTCGCCGCCATCGAGGGTGTGCAGCGGGTGCGGGTGTCGTACCTCCAGCCGGCCGAGGTGCGCCCCACGCTGCTGGACGCGATGACCTCGACCCCCGGCGTGGTGCCCTACTTCGACCTGTCGTTCCAGCACGCGTCGGCGCCCCTGCTGCGCCGCATGCGGCGGTTCGGCGGCACCGAGGCGTTCCTGACCCTGCTGGAGGAGGTGCGCTCGCGCGCGCCGCTGGCCGGGGTGCGCTCGAACGTGATCGTCGGTTTCCCCGGCGAGAGCGAGGACGACGTCGCCGAGCTCGAGCAGTTCCTCGTCGCGGCGCGGCTCGACGTCGTGGGCGTGTTCGGCTACTCCGACGAGGACGGCACCGAGGCCGAGACCTACAGCGGCAAGCTCGCGCCGGAGGTCGTCGCCGACCGGGTTGCCCGGGTGGGTGACCTGGTCGAGCAGCTGACCGCCCAGCGGGCCGAGGAGCGGATCGGCGAGGTCGTGGACGTCCTGGTCGAAGAGCTGGACGACGGCCCCGACGGCGCGCTCGCCGAGGGCCGGGCGGCCCACCAGGGGCCGGACGTCGACGGCGTGGTGCGCCTGCCCGGGGCCGGTCTGACCGTCGGCCAGTTCGTGCGCGCCGAGGTGGTCGGCAGCGAGGGCGTCGACCTGCTGGCGGTGCCGTGCCCGTGAGTGCGGCCAGCCCGCCGGGAGCGGCCGGGGCCAGCACGTGGAACCTCGCGAACGGGCTGACCGCGCTGCGGCTGGCCCTGGTGCCGGTCTTCGGCTGGCTGCTGCTGCACGAGAGCGGGGTGGACGCCGGTTGGCGGATCGCGGCGTTCGTGGCGTTCGCGACCGCGTCCGTCACCGACCGGTTCGACGGCGAGCTCGCCCGGCGGCGTGGCCTGGTCACCGACGTCGGCAAGATCGCCGACCCGATCGCCGACAAGGCGCTGATCGGGATGGCGCTGGTCGGCCTGTCGCTGCTCGACGAGCTGTCCTGGTGGGTCACTGCGGTGATCATGCTGCGCGAGATCGGCGTCACGGCCCTGCGCTTCGTCGTGATCCGGCACGGCGTGATGCCGGCCAGCCGCGGTGGGAAAGTCAAGACCCTGCTGCAGGGGCTGGCCATCGGGCTGTACGTGCTGCCGCCGGGCTGGCTGCCCCCGCTGGTGCCGCACACGGTGATGGCGGTGGCCGTCGTCGTCACCGTGGTCACCGGGCTCGACTACGTGGCGCGCGCCATCCGGCTGCGCCGCACCAGCCCACGCGCGCTCGCCAAGCGGGCGCGCCGCCAGGCCGGTGCCTGACCAGGTCGGCCCCGGCGCGGCGGCCCGCGTCGAGCTGGCCGCCGGCGAGGTGGTGGCCGCGCTGTCAGCCAGGGGGCTGACCCTCGCCACCGCCGAGTCGCTCACCGGCGGCCTGCTGGCGGCCGCGGTGACCGCCGTGCCGGGTGCCTCCGCGGTCTTCCGCGGCGGCGTGGTCGCGTACGCCACCGACCTCAAGCACGGGCTGCTCGGCGTCGACGGCGACCTGCTGGCGAGGGTCGGCGCGGTCGACGCCGAGGTGGCCGCGCAGATGGCCAGCGGCGCTCGCGAGCGGCTGGGCAGCGACCTGGCGGTGTCGACCACGGGGGTGGCCGGGCCGGACCCACAGGACGGTCACCCGCCCGGCCTGGTGTGGGTCGGGCTGGCCGACGCCGCGGGCGCCGTGGCCGTCCAGGCCTCGCAGCCTGCCGGAGACCGCGCGAGCGTCCGGGCCGGCACGGTGCTGCGGGCCCTGGCGGTGCTGCTCGACCACCTCGCCGACCGACCGGCGCGGGAAGCACCGCCCACGTCATCACGTTGACCCGAACGGTGCGCCACGCGCCGGGGCACGCGACCGGACGAGCGACGACGGGGTACCGTGGTGGCTGCGGGCACCCGACCGGCCGACGGCCGGTCCAGCGCCCAGGCACGACCAGCACGACGAGGACCCACAGGAGGCGACATGGTGCTGCTCCGTCAGGAGATCGGCGACGTGCTGCGCGAGCAGCGCCGACAGCAGAGCCGCACCCTGCGCGAGGTCTCGGCTCGAGCCCGGGTCTCACTCGGCTACCTCAGCGAGGTCGAGCGCGGCCAGAAGGAGGCCTCGAGCGAGCTGCTCGCGTCGATCTGCGACGCCCTCGAGATGCCACTGTCGAGGGTGCTCAGCCAGGTCAGCGAGCGGGTCGCCGACGCCGAGCGCGTCCGACCGCCGGTTGCGGCGCTGCCCGTCGCGCCCAAGCAGGTCTCCAACCGACTGGTGTCGGCCGCCTGAGCGGCGCCACCAGCGCAGTCCGGGCGGCCTGAGCCAGGCTCAGCCGGCCCTCTGACGCAGCGCGTCGACGTCCGGTCCGCTCGGGAACGACGTCTGGGTGCCGTCGTGCTGCACGCTCCAGGACGCGCAGCCGCAGGCCAGCCCCGCCGCGCGCTCGGCCGCCCACCCCTGAGCCAGCCCGACCGCGAAGGCGCCGACGAACGCGTCGCCAGCTCCGGTGGTGTCGACCGCCGTGACGGCGGGAGCCGCGATCCGCACGACGTCGCCCGCCACGGTGATCGCCGCACCGAGCGCCCCCAGCGTGACCGCCAGCTCGCAGCCGGTCGCCGCCCGCAGCGCGATGATCTGGGCATCGTCGAACGGGTCGGCAGCCGCGGGGTCGTCGACCACGCCGCACTGGACGGCCAGCTCGCCGTACTCGACCTCGTTGGGCACCAACCAGTCCGCTGCCGCGAGCAGCTGCGGCTCCAGCGCTGCGAACGGGGCGGGGTTGAGCACCGTCACCGCGCCGCGTTCGCGGCCGGCGCGCAGGCCCTCGGCGCTGGTCTGCTGCGGGATCTCGAGCTGGCTCACCACGACGTCGACCCGAGCCAGCCCGGTCACCGCGGCGTGGCTGTCGAACGGCGTCAGGGCGGCGTTCGCACCGGGCACGACGATGATCCGGTTGGTGCCGTCCGGCTCCACCCAGATCGGGGCCACCCCGCTGGATCCCGGACGCGTGGCGAGCAGGGTCAGGTCGATGCCCTCGCTCGACAGCCGCTGCCGGATCAGCTCGCCGTAGGAGTCGTCGCCGACGCACCCGACGAACGCCACCTCGGCGCCCAGCCGGCGCGCCATCACGGCCTGGTTGGCACCCTTGCCACCGAAGCCGATGACGAACCGCTCGCCGACGACCGTCTCACCGGCGCCCGGGGCGCGATCGACGTAGGTCACCAGGTCGATCATCGAGCTGCCGACGACGACCACGGCTGGCGCGTCGGGGTCGGCTGGCGCTGCGGGGTCGGCTGGCGCTGCGGGGTCGGCGGGCGCGGCGTCCGGGTGGTGCGACATAGCGGCTCCTGGGTGGTGGGTGGCCTCGCGGGTGATCCTGCCACCAGGGTGGGCTCAGCCGGGCCCCGCGACGGTCGGCTGGCAGTGCGGGCAGAAGAAGGCGACGCGGTCGTGCGGGGCCTGGCCGATCGGCTCGACCCGCACCGGCGTGCCGCACCGTCGGCAGGGCTGGCGGTGCCGCCCGTGCACCCAGGTGGTCTGACCGTGCCGGGTCTCGCCGGTCGTGGTCTGCACGGCGCGGTGCAGGTTGGCGCGCATCATCACCTGGACGCGCTCCAGCAGTGCCTCGGGCGCTCGCACCTGGCTGGTCGGGGTCCAGGGGTTGGTGCCGCGGACGAACAGCACCTCGGCCATGTACATCGTGCCGACCCCGGCCAGCAGCCGTTGGTCGAGCAACGCCTCGCCGATCGGCCGCTCGGGTGCGGCCCGCAGCCCGGCGAGCACCCGGTCGGGGTCCCAGTCCGGGCCGAGGACGTCGGGTCCGAGGTGGCCGACCAGGGCCGGCTCCTCGGACGTCGGCACCAGGTCGAGCATGCCCAGCCGGTGACCGATCGCGGTCCACTCCTGGTTGGCCAGGACGGCGCGCACGCCGTCCGCGCGCCGTGGCGAGCCCCAGCGACCACCGCTGCGGTGCACGTGCCAGGACCCCTCCATCCGCAGGTGGCTGTGCAGGGTGAGGGCGGGCTCGCCGTCCAGGCGCATCAGCAGGTGCTTGCCGCGCGCCGTGACGTCCAGCACCGTGCGGCCGGTGAGGTCGACGGTGGCCAGCGACGGCCAGCGCAGGTCACTGAGGCTGAGCCGGCGACCGGCCAGCGCGGCGTGCAGGCGGTCTGCGGTGCGCCAGACCACGTCACCTTCGGGCATGCCCACCATCCTGGGCGAGAGCGCGGAGCCGCGGTGCACCGGCCCCGGACAGCGGCGGCTGCCCCCCGGCCGGGCTCACCGACGCAGCCGCAGGCCGCGCGGCGTGGCATGGAACCCGGCCGCCTGCAGCGCCGAGGCCAGCGGGTGCTCGGACCCCAGCAGCCCCGCTCCGTCGGCCTTCTCGACGGTGAGCCGGCCGAGCGCGCCCTCGCGGACCGCCAGGGCCAGGGCGTCGGCCGCGGCGGCGAGCACCTGCTCGTCGTCGGTGAACGAGAGCAGGGTGCGCCCGCCCCGCTCGACGTAGAGCGCGAGCAGTCCGTCGTGGACGACGACGAGCGCGCCCGCCTTGCGACCGGGCTTGTGCTGAGTGGCCGGGGGGGCGGCGGCTGGGGTGCTCGTGGTGGTGTCGGGCGCCGGTGCGCGGTCGGGCCAGGGGAGAGCGGCGCCGAAGGGGTTGGCCGGGTCGGCGGCGGCGATGACCAGCGTCTGCGGCGGTCCGTCGTCCGCGGCGCGCAGCCGGTCGACAGCGCCCGAGGTGGCGAACTGCGCCGCCCCCAGCCCCTCCACGTAGTAGCCGCGGCGGACCCGGCCCGCGTCCTCGAAAGCGGACAGCACCCGGTAGACCCCGGCGAACCCGCCCGGTGCCCCCTCTGCGACGACCGCCCCACGGGTGAGCACCCCGTGCCGGTCGAGCAGCGTCTCAGCCAGCGCGGTGGCGCGCCGGGTGGGGTCGAGCTCGACCTCGGGCAGCAGCGACCACCGCCCGGCCGTGGACGGCGGCCCGGTACGGCTCGGCATCGAGGGCCGGCCGGGCAGCGAGCTGCGGGCCGCGTACCGGCTGCGCCGCGGACCCGGGCGCGTAGTGCGGTGCGCCGTCCGGCCGCCGGCCAGCCGGGCGCGCAGCGGCGACAGGGTGTCGCCGGTGACCCGGCCCGACCAGGCGAGGTCCCACAGCGCCTCGGTGAGCGTGTCGTCGTCGGTGGAGCCGACGGCCTGGGAGAGCGCGCGGAAGAAGAACGCGCCGCCGCTGGAGAGCGCGTCGAGCACCGCCTGGTGGACCGGCCCGAGCTCGAGCTCGACCGGCAGCGGCAGGGTGAGGTGGGCGGTGTCGGCCAGGTGCAGCGAGACCCAGCCGTCGTCACCGGGCAGCGAGCCGTGCCCGCACCAGAGCACCTCGCCGGACGACGTCAGCTCGTCGAGCAGCGCGGGCGACCAGTCCGCCACGCGGCTCGGCAGCACGAGGGTCTCGAGCGCGCTGGCCGCGACGACCGCACCGTCGAGCTGCTCGACGGCGCGCAGCAGCCCGGCGACACCACGCCCGTGTCGCGAACCAGCCCCGGTCAGTCCCTGCCAGCGGGGGACGTAGCGGGCGAGCTCGCGAGCCGGCACCGGCTCGACCTGCTGGCGCAGCGCGGCGAGCGAGCGGCGGCGCAGCGAGCGCAGCACCTCGGCGTCGCAGACCTCGAGGCCCTGACCCGAGGGCCGCAGCTCGCCCTCGACCAGCCGGCCGGCGGCCACCAGCCGGGTCGTCGCCGTGCCGGCCACCGCCGTGCCCAGCCCGAAGCGTGCGGCGACCTCCGCCACGGTGAACGGACCGTGGGTGCGGGCGTACCGCGACACGAGCTCGCCGAGCGGGTCGGCCACCGGCGCCAGGAACGCCTCGGGGATCCCGACCGGCAGCGGGACGCCGAGCGCGTCGCGCAGCCGGCCGGCGTCCTCGACCACCGACCAGCGCTCGTCGCCCGCCACCCGCACCCTGATCAGCCGCCGTGCGTCCTCGAGCGAGGTGAGCCACCCCTCGACCTCGACGGCGTCGGTGCTGGTCGAGCGGGCCAGCACCTCGTCGCGGCTGAGCGGGCCGAGCACCCGCAGCAGGTCGGCGACGTCCTCGGCGTGCCGGGCGGCGCGCTCCGGGGTCAGGTGCTGCAGCTCACGCTCGGTGCGATCGACGGCGTCCGGGTCGAGCAGGTCGCGCAGCGCGGCGCCCTCACCACGACCGAGCAGCTCGGACAGCAGCGTGGGGTCGAGCGCCAGGGCGGCCGCCCGCCGCTCGGCGAGCGGTGAGTCGCCCTCGTAGAGGAACTGGGCCACGTAGCCGAACATCAGGCTGCGCGCGAAGGGCGACGGTTGCGCCGTCTCGATCTCGACGACGCGCACCCGGCGGGCGGTGATGTCGCGCATCAGCTCGACCAGGCCGGGGACGTCGAACACGTCCTGCAGGCACTCGCGCACCGTCTCGAGCACGATCGGGAAGTCGGCGTAGCCGCTCGCGACCTCGAGCAGCTGCGCGCTGCGCTGGCGCTGCTGCCACAGCGGCTGGCGCTGGCCCGGCCGACGCCGGGGGAGCAGCAGCGCCCGACCGGCGCACTCGCGGAAGCGGGACGCGAACAGGGCGGAGCCGCCGATCTGCTCGGTGACGACGTCCTCGACGTCGTCCGGTTCGAGGGTCACCAGCGACGCGACGTCCGGTGCTGGACCGTCGCCCAGCTCGATGTCGGGCAGCCGCAGCACCAGCCCGTCGTCGCCGTGCATGGCCTGGACGTCGACCCCATAGCGCTCGCGCATCCTGGCTCCGACGGCCAGCGCCCAGGGGGCGTGCACCGGTGCCCCGAACGGCGAGTGGACCACGACCCGCCAGTCACCCAGCTCGTCGCGGAACCGCTCGATGACGATGGTGCGGTCGTCGGGCAGGTGGCCGCTGGCCTCGCGCTGCTCGGTCAGGTAGGCGAGCAGGTTGTCGGTGGCCCAGTCGTCCAGCCCGGCGGCCAGCACGCGAGCGCGCGCTGCCGCAGGCTCGAGCGCGCCGACCTCGCGGACGAACGCGCCCACGGCCCGGCCGAGCTCGGCGGGGCGGCCGAGCGCGTCGCCGTGCCAGAAGGGCAGCTTGCCCGGCTGGCCGGGGGCGGGCGTGACGCGCACCTGGTCGTGCGTGATGTCCTCGATCCGCCAGGACGACGAGCCGAGGGTGAACACGTCGCCGACGCGGGACTCGTAGACCATCTCCTCGTCGAGCTCACCCACCCGGCGGCCGGGGCCTTCGCCGGTGGCGAGGAACACGCCGTACAGCCCGCGGTCGGGGATCGTGCCGCCACTGGTGACGGCGAGCCGCTGCGCGCCCGGCCGGCCGGTGAGCAGGTTGGTGTGCCGGTCCCAGACCACCCGGGGGCGCAGCTCGGCGAACTGCTCGCTCGGGTATCGACCGGCCAGCATGTCGAGCACGGCCTCGAGCACGGTGCGCGGCAGCGTGCTGAACGGCGCCGCCCGCGCCACGACCGCGGCCAGGTCGTCGACCGCCCACTCGTCCATCGCGCACATCGCGACGACCTGCTGGGCCAGGACGTCGAGCGGGTTGGCCGGCACCCGCAGGGCCTCGATCGCCCCGGACCGCATCCGCTCGACCACGACCGCGGTCTGCACGAGGTCGCCGCGGAACTTCGGGAACAGCACGCCGCGCGAGACCGCGCCGACCTGGTGGCCGGCCCGACCCACCCGCTGCAACCCGGAGGCGACGCTCGGCGGTGACTCGACCTGCACCACGAGGTCGACCGCCCCCATGTCGATGCCGAGCTCGAGCGAGCTCGTCGCAACGACCGCCGGCAGCCGACCGCCCTTGAGGTCGTCCTCGATGAGCGCTCGCTGCTCCTTGCTCACCGAGCCGTGGTGGGCGCGGGCCAGCACGGCGGGGGCGCCGGTGCTGGCGCCGGCTTGCGCCATGACCTGCGCTGGTGGCCCGGGGGTCGCGGGCTGCTCCTCTGCTGCAGCGTCCTGCCGCTCGGCCCAGACCTCGTTGAGCCGGGCCGTGAGCCGCTCGGCCAGCCGCCGGGAGTTCGCGAACACCAGGGTCGAGCGGTGGCTGGTGATGAGGTCGACCACCCGCTCCTCGACATGCGGCCAGATCGAGGCGCGCTGCGGGTCGCCGGCCGCCGGGCCGGACAGGTCGCCGGTGGGCTCGCCGATCGAGCCCAGGTCGGGCACCGGGACGACGACCCGCAGGTCGAGCACCTTGTCGGCGGGCGGCTGGACGACGGTGACGGGACGCCCGCCGGTGAGGAACCGCGCGACCTCGTCAACCGGGCGCACGGTGGCCGACAGGCCGATCCGCTGCGCCGGCTGCGGCAGGAGGGCGTCCAGCCGCTCGAGGCTGAGGGCCAGGTGCGCGCCGCGCTTGGTGCCGGCCACGGCGTGCACCTCGTCGACGATCACGGTCTGCACCCCGGCGAGGGACTCCCGGGCCCGCGAGGTCAGCAGCAGGAACAGCGACTCGGGCGTGGTGATGAGGACGTCTGACGGGGCGCGGGCGAAGGCGCGCCGGTCGGCCGCGGAGGTGTCGCCGGAGCGCAGCCCGACGCTCACCTGCGGCACCGGCAGCCCGAGCCGGGAGGCCGCGTGCCCGATGCCGGTCAACGGGCCGCGCAGGTTGCGCTCGACGTCGACCGCGAGCGCCTTCAGCGGGGAGATGTAGACGACCCGGCACCGCGCCAGCACCTCGGCGGGCGGTGGCTCGCTGGCCAGCCGGTCGAGCGCCCACAGGAACGCCGAGAGCGTCTTGCCCGAGCCGGTGGGGGCCACCACGAGCGCGTGCTGGCCGGTGCTGATCGCGTCCCACGCGCCGACCTGGGCCGGTGTGGGCGCGGCGAAGGCGCCCTCGAACCACGCGCGGGTGGCGGGGGAGAAGCGGGACAGGACGTCGGCCACGCCCCTGATGGTGTCACCGACCGCCGACACCGCCTGTCGTGCGATGCTGGCGAGCGTGCGACACAGCGACTTCTGGCGACTGATGGAGGACGAGTTCGGCGCGGGCTACGCCCGGTCGGTCGCCCGCGACCAGGTGCTCGCCGCCCTCGGTGGCCGCACCGCCGAGCAGGCGCTGGCCGCCCACACCGCCCCGCGGGAGGTGTGGTTCGCGCTGTGTGACGCCATGGACGTGCCGCAGGAGCGGCGCTGGGGTGGCGACCGCAAGCCCCGTGCCAAGCGCTGACCGGACGGACCCGGGTCAGTAGACCCAGACCGTGCGACCGATCGGCGCCAGCCCGGATGACCAGAGCATGTCGATGGCCGGGTTGGTGAGCCGCACGCAGCCGTGCGAGGCCGGGAACGCGGGCACGCTGGGCGATCCGTGCAGCGCGTAGCCGCCGGTGAAGTACTTCGGCCGCCACAGCTCGCCCAGCCGGCTGACCCGCTTGCCGTCGATCTGCCGCTGCACCGAGAACCGCCCCTGCGGCGTGCTGGCGATGTAGGTGTGACCGTCCGAGGTGTACGGCTGACCGCTGCCGGTCGAGGTGTTGAGCACCGTCTTCAGCGAGCCACCGACGACGACGAGCACCAGCTGGCGGGCCTTGTCGACCTCGATCGCGTTCCCGGACCTCGTGCGGAAGGCGGGGCGCACCCCGCGGTCGAGGACCGCCTTGGTGTTGGGGCCGAGCACACCGTCCCGGCCGATGCCGGCTGCCTTCTGCAGCGCCATGACGGCCTGGGTGGTGAGCGTGCCATAGCTGCCGTCCGGTGTACCCAGCCAGTACCCGAGGTCGCTCAGCCGGCGCTGGGCCGCCAGGACGTACTCGCCGGTCATGCCGGGCTTGAGCGTGGTCTTCGCGGTCACCGGCGCAGCGGTCGCGGTCGGCGTGGCGGTCGGCTTGGCGGTGGCGCTCGGCGAGGGGCTGGCTGCCGGTGGCGTGGTGCCGCTCACGCTCGGCGAGGGGCTGGGCGTGGCGGCGTCGGTGGAGGTCGGTGTCGAGGCCGGCGTCGTCGAGCTGCCGGACGGCGAGGCGGTGTCCTGCCCGGCTGCGCCCTGTGGCGTTCCGGAGCCGGCCGCCGACGTGCCGCCGAGCGGGCCGCACCCGCTGAGCGCCACGACGAGCGCGATCGCCGCGGACGCGACGAGCGCTCCGCGGGCCGGACGGTGCAGCTGGTGCATGGAGTCCCCTGTTCGAGGCAGTGAGGTCGGCCGGTCACAGGTGCAGACGCTTGAGCGGCCCCGCCGGTTGCCTTGCACGAGCGTACGGTGTGTCGCGCGGCCCATCCGGGATATCCCGGTGCGGGTGTCGGTGGGCCTGGCTAGGGTCGTCCGCGTGGACGACGGGGCGACGGCCAGCACAGGACGGACGGCACGCACGGCACGGGTGGCGGGGGTGGATACGCCGGGCGCTGACGTGCTGATCCGGGCACTGGGGCTGCGCAAGCAGTTCGGTGACTTCACCGCGGTCGACGGCATCGACGTCCAGGTCGAGCGGGGTGAGGCGTTCGGGTTCCTCGGCCCCAACGGCGCCGGCAAGTCCTCCACCATGCGGATGATCGGGTGCGTGTCGCCGCCGACCGGCGGCGAGCTGAGCATCCTCGGCCTCGACCCGCGCACCCACGGGGCGCAGATCCGCGCCCGGCTCGGCGTCGTCCCGCAACAGGACTCCCTGGACGGCGAGCTGACCGTGCGCGACAACCTGGTGATCTACGGGCGCTACTTCGGGCTGGCCCGCGCCGAGTGCCGGCGCCGGGCTGACGAGCTGCTCGAGTTCGCCAGCCTGACCGAGCGGGCCGACAGCCTCGTCGAGCCGCTGTCCGGCGGGATGAAACGGCGGCTGACCATCGCCCGGGCGCTGATCAACCGGCCCGAGATCCTGCTGCTCGACGAGCCGACGACGGGCCTGGACCCCCAGGCCCGGCATGTGCTGTGGGACCGGCTGTTCCGGCTCAAGCGGCAGGGCGTGACCCTCGTCCTCACCACGCACTACATGGACGAGGCCGAGCAGCTGTGCGACCGGCTCGTGGTGATGGACGCCGGGCGGATCGTCGCCGAGGGCAGCCCGCGTTCGCTGATCGAGACGTGGTCGACCCGCGAGGTCCTCGAGCTGCGCTTCGACGACGACGACCTCCAGCCGCACGCCGCGGCCATCGACGGCGTGGCCGATCGCGTCGAGGTGCTGCCCGACCGGTTGCTGCTCTACGTCGACGACGGCGAGCGGGCGACCGCCGAGGTGCACCAGCGCGGACTCGCGCCGCTGTCGTCCCTCGTGCGCCGCAGCACCCTGGAGGACGTCTTCCTGCGGCTCACCGGGCGGACGCTGGTCGACTGATGGCCCAGACCCGAGCCCCCGCCAGCCCGCCCGGCACGGTCGACGCGGCAGCTCCGCACCCCATGATGCGCGTGCTCGAGTACTTCTTCGTGCTGCTGCGCCGCACCTTCCGCGGCACGCTGTTCAGCGGGTTCGTCTCGCCGCTGCTCTACCTCGCCGCGCTGGGCTACGGGCTCGGCTCGCTGGTCGACCGCGGCGGCACGACGGGCATCGGGGGCGTTCCGTACGTGCAGTTCATCGCGCCCGGGGTCCTGGTCGCGACCGCCATGCAGATCGGTTTCTTCGACGCGTCCTACCCGGTGCTCGGCGCGATCAAGTGGCAGCGGCAGTACCACGCGATGCTCGCCACCCCGATCCGGGTGCGGGACGTCGTCGCCGGGCACCTGACCGCCATCGTGCTGCGCTCGCTGCTCAGCGCGGCGGTCTTCCTCGTGGTCGCCGCGGCCCTCGGCACCATCCCGTCCTGGACCGGCGTGCTGGCGCTGGTGCCCGTCGTCCTGGTCACCCTCGCCTACGCCGGGCCGATGTTCGCGGTCGCGGCCCGGGCCGAGACCGACACGACGTTCACGCTGGTCTTCCGGCTCGCCCTGATGCCCATGTTCCTGTTCTCCGGCACGTTCTTCCCGGTCGACCAGCTGCCCGCGTGGATGCATCCGGTGGCGTACGTCGTCCCGCTGTGGCACGGCGCGTCGCTGGCCCGTGACGCGACGTTGGGCACCCTCTCGCTCTGGGCCGACGTGGGGCACGTGGGCTACCTGCTGCTGTGGGTGCTGGTGGGCGCCTGGCTGGCCGAGCGGACGCTGCATCGCCGGTTGGTGGTCTGATGTCCGCCGTCGCTCTGGCCGGTGTCGTGGTCGAGCGCAACGTCCTGACCTACCGCCGCCAGTGGGTCGCGTTCCTCACCGGCTTCCTCGAGCCGGTCTTCTACCTGTTCTCGCTCGGTCTCGGGCTGGGGGCGTTGATCGGTGACATCCCGCTCGCCGACGGTCGCACCGTCAGCTACGCGCAGTTCATGGCGCCGGCCATGCTCGCCATGTCGGCGATGAACGGCGCCGTCTTCGACGCCACCTACAACATGTTCTTCAAGCTCAAGTACATGCACACCTTCGACGCCATGCTGGCCACGCCGATCGGACCGCGCGACATCGCGCTCGGCGAGACGGTGTGGACGCTGCTGCGGGGTGCCTGCTACGTGCTGGGCTTCCTCGTCATCTCCGTCCTGATGGGGCTCACGACGAGCTGGTGGGCGCTGCTCGCGCTGCCGGCAGCGACCCTGATCGGCTTCGTGTTCTCGGCGGTGGGCATGGCGGCCACCACCTGGATCCGCAACTTCCAGGACTTCGACTACATCCAGATGGCCCTGGTGCCCCTGACCCTCCTGTCGGGCACCTTCTTCCCCGTCGAGGCCTACCCGGCGGCGCTGCGCTGGCTGGTCGAGCTCTCGCCGCTCTACCACGGGGTGGTGATCGAGCGGGGCCTCGTGCTCGGCCAGGTCGGCTGGGGGCTGCTCGGGCACGCGGCGGCGCTGCTCGCGATGGGTGCGGTGGGTCTGGTCGTCACCCGCGACCGGCTGGCGGCGCTGCTGCTGAAGTGAGTCGTCCGGCTCGCTGCGGGTGCCGACCGCCCGCAGGTGTGGCATCTTGACGCCGAACTCGGACGAGGGAGGCGTTATGACCACGAACCGGACGTCCTTGCCTGACGCGCCCGCGCAGGGCGGCAACCGGTGGGTGATCCTGGTGGCGGCCGTGCTCGTCCAGCTCGCCATCGGGGCGGTCTACGCCTGGAGCGTGTTCTCCAAGGCCCTGCAGAGCGACGCAGGCTTCGGGTGGACGAAGGCCCAGGCGTCGGTGCCGTTCGAGGTCGCGATCGGCATGATCTTCCTCGGCAGCTACGTCGGCGGGCGCATCCAGGACGCCCGCGGACCGCGGGTCGTCGCGCTGACCGGGGGCGTCGTCTACAGCCTCGGCGTGCTGCTGGCGTCGTTCGCGACGGCCGACTCGTTCTGGGTGCTGGTCCTCGGCTACGGGGTCGTGGGCGGCTTCGGGCTGGGGATGGTCTACATCGTGCCGATCGCGATGCTGCAGAAGTGGTTCCCGGACAAGCCGGGGCTGATCACCGGCATCGCGGTGGCTGGCTTCGGCTTCGGTGCGGTGATCACCGCACCGCTCGGGCAGCAGCTGATCGACAACTCACCGGCACTGCCCACCAAGGCGTTCCTGCCGTTGGGCATCGGCTACCTCGTCGCGATCATGGTGGGCGCCAGCCTGTTCCGGAACCCGGCCGCAGCCCCGGCGGCGCAGGCCGCCGCAGCGGAGCCCGAGTCAGCCGAGCGCGACTTCACCGCCGCCGAGGCGCTGCGGACGCCGCAGTGGTACCTGCTCGCCGCCATCCTGACCCTGAGCGTGACGGCAGGCATCTCGCTCATCTCGGTCGCCGCCGGGAGCGCGAGTGACATCAGCGGCATGTCCAAGGTGGCCGCCGCCAGCCTGGTGGGGGTGCTGGGGCTGTTCAACGGCGCCGGGCGGGTGCTCTGGGGCTGGCTGTCCGACCGGATCGGCAAGATGCCCGCCTTCATGGGCATCCTCGGCATCCAGGGGGTCTGCCTGCTGCTCATCCCGCACGCGGGCTCGCCGGCCGCCTTCGCCGTCCTGGCCGCGCTGGTCTACACCTGCTACGGCGGCGCGTTCGGCACCATGCCGTCGACCGCCGGGCGGTTCTTCGGGGTGCGCAACGCGGGAGCCATCTACGGGCTGATGCTCATCGGGTGGAGCCTCGGGGGAGTGGTCGGCCCGCTGCTCATCTCGACCCTCATCGGCGAGAACAAGGCGTACACGCTGGGTTTCAGCGTGATCGGCATCATCGCCCTGGCAGCGCTGGTCGTGCCGGTGGTCACCCGGCGGCCGAGTCGCGAGCACGCTGCGGCCGTGGGCTGACCGCGTGGGCTGACCGCGTGGGCTGGCGGCTCAGTGCTGCTCGGCGTGCTGCCGGCCGGCGCCGCGCACCTGCAGGTCGTCGAGCAGCCTGCTCGTCGCGGTGGTGACGGCGGCGACGGCGGCCTCGAACGCGGCCGCATTGTGCGCGGCGGGTTGCCGGAACCCGCTGATCTTGCGCACGTACTGCAACGCGGCGGCGCGGACGTCGTCCGGGCCGACGTCCTCGGTGAAGGGCTCTCGCAAGGTCTTGATGCTGCGGCACATGCCGGTCAGCGTACGTCCGTGCGACACGCCGCGACACCTCCAGCGTGTCGAACACCTGTTCGGTAGTGTCGTCCACAGCGTCACGAGCTCGTCCCACGGTCCACAGGCCCGGGCCGGTCTCCTGACCACTGTCGGTGCGGTCGCCTAGCGTCCTCCTCGACGACAACGGACCCACCGGTCGGTACGCCCGGCCGCCTACCTGAGGTGACACCATGCCTGCTCCCGCAGACCGCGACAAGGCGCTCGACACCGCCCTCGCCCAGATCGACCGCCAGTTCGGCAAGGGCTCGGTCATGCGCCTCGGCGACGACGTGCGCGCGCCGATCGAGGTCATCCCCACCGGCTCGGTCGCGCTCGACGTCGCGCTCGGCATCGGCGGCCTGCCGCGCGGTCGCGTCGTCGAGATCTACGGCCCGGAGTCCTCGGGCAAGACCACCGTGGCCCTGCACGCCGTGGCCAACGCGCAGAAGGCCGGCGGCATCGCGGCCTTCATCGACGCCGAGCACGCCCTCGACCCCGAGTACGCCAAGAACCTCGGCGTCGACACCGATGCGCTGCTGGTCTCCCAGCCCGACACGGGCGAGCAGGCGCTCGAGATCGCCGACATGCTGATCCGCTCCGGCGCACTCGACATCATCGTGATCGACTCGGTGGCCGCGCTCGTGCCCCGCGCCGAGATCGAGGGCGAGATGGGCGACAGCCACGTCGGCCTGCAGGCGCGGCTGATGTCCCAGGCGCTGCGCAAGATCACCGGCGCGCTGAGCAACTCGAAGACGACCGCCATCTTCATCAACCAGCTGCGCGAGAAGATCGGCGTGATGTTCGGTTCGCCCGAGACGACCACGGGTGGCAAGGCGCTGAAGTTCTACTCCTCGATCCGGCTCGACGTGCGGCGGATCGAGACGCTCAAGGACGGCACCGAGCCGGTCGGCAACCGCACCCGCTGCAAGGTCGTCAAGAACAAGATGGCGCCACCGTTCAAGCAGGCCGAGTTCGACATCCTGTACGGCCAGGGGATCTCCCGCGAGGGCGGCCTGATCGACATGGGTGTCGAGCAGGGCTTCGTGCGCAAGTCCGGCGCCTGGTACACCTACGAGGGCGACCAGCTCGGCCAGGGCAAGGAGAACGCGCGAGCCTTCCTGCGCGACAACCCCGACCTCGCCAACGAGCTGGAGAAGCGGATCAAGGAGAAGCTCGGCATCGGACCCCGGGTCGACGCGCCGGCCGACGCCGTGGCCGATGTGGCCGCCGTCGAGGCCAAGGTCGACTTCTAGGCCGTGCCTCCTGCACGACGCGGTACGCGCAGCCGGGGTGGGCCGCTCGGTCCGAGCGAGCCCACCCCGGGTGGCAGCGCCGACCTCACTCCGGACGCTGACCCGGAGTCGGTGGCCCGGTCGATCGTGCTGCGCCAGCTGACGATGGCGCCGCGCAGCCGGGCGCAGCTCGCCGACAAGCTCGCCGAGCGTGGCGCGAGCGACGACGTGGCGCAGCGGGTGCTCGACCGGTTCACCGAGGTCGGGCTGGTCGACGACACGGCGTTCGCCGAGATGCTGGTGCGCTCGCAGCACGCCGGCCGGGGACTGGCCCGGCGCGGTCTGGCGCATGAGCTGCGGCGCAAGGGAATCGACGACGAGACGGCTCAGCTGGCGCTCGCGCAGGTCGGTGACGACGACGAGGCGCAGACCGCCCACGACCTGGTCGCTCGTCGGCTGCGCACCACCCGTGGCCTGCCGCGCGACAAGCGGATGGCGCGGCTCGTGGGGATGCTGGCGCGCAAGGGCTACTCGGGCGGGTTGGCCCTGTCCGTCGTGCGAGCCGCGCTCGACGACGACGAGGCGCAGCAGGTCGACGAGGGCTGAGCGCCTCGGTGGGTCACGCCGCCGCTGTTCAGGACGTTGTTGTTCACGCGGCCGGCAGCGACTGGTCGGCCTCAGCGGGAGCGGCGGCGGTCGTCCCGGCGCGGGAGGTCCGTCGTTCGACGTAGCGTGCCAGCACGCTGAGGCCGTAGTTCATCAGGATGAAGATCAGCCCGACGATCGCGAGGATCTGGATCGGGTTCTTCAGGTTCAGGGCGATCAGGTTGCCCTGCCGCAGCAGCTCGGTGTAGATGCCGAGCACGGCGGCCAGCGAGGTGTCCTTGAGGATCACGACGATCTGGCTGATCAGCGCCGGCAGCATCACCCGGATGGCCTGCGGCAGCAGCACCAGACGCATGGTGGCGCCCGGGGTCAGGCCTACGGCGAGGGCCGCCTCGCGCTGCCCGCTAGGCAGCGCAGCGACCCCGGCGCGCAGGATCTCGGCGATGATCACGCAGTTGTACGCGGTGAGGCCGATGACGACGAACCACAGTCCCTCCCCGCCCGGCATCCCCGACAGGTCTACGCCCAGCTCGGGCAGCACCCGGCTGGCGAAGTAGATGCTGATCACCACCGGCAGTCCGCGCAGCAGCTCGATCAGCCCCACCAGCGGCATCCGGGTCCAGCGGCCCAGCATCATCCGGGCGACGCCGACCACGGCGCCGAGCACGAGGGAGAAGACGATGGCCAGGGCCGCCGCCTTCACGGTGGCGAGCAGGCCGAGACCGATCAGCCGCCAGACGTCACGGAAGACCTCGTTCCCGGGGTCGAGGAGGGGTGCCCACAGCTCGCTGGCGAACTGACCCTGGGAGTTGAGGCGCGCGACGGCCACGACCACCAGGACGGCGATCACCACCGTGGCCGCCGCCCCGCCGATGAGGGAGCGGCGACGGGCGCGGGGGCCGGGGGCGTCGTACAGGACGCTGTACTCGCTCATCGCGCGATCGCCGCCTTGCGCTCGATGACGCCCAGTAAGGCCCCGGACGGCAGGGTGATCATCAGGTAGCCGACCGCGACGCCGATCAGCACCGGCAGGGCCGCGTACCCCTGGGCGCTGGTGAGGCTCTCACCGACGCTGAACAGGTCGCGGCCGACGCCGAACGCGCCGACGACCGCGGAGTTCTTGAACATCGCGATCAGGACGCTGCCCACGGGTGGGATCGACGTCCGAAACGCCTGCGGCAGAACGATCTGGGTCAGGGTCTTGGTGAAGGGCAGCCCGATCGCCCTCGCTGCCTCCGCCTGTCCGGCGGGCACCGAGTTGATCCCCGACCGCAGGGCCTCGCACACGAAGGCCGAGGTGTACACGATCAGCGCCGCAACGCCGAACGCGTAGAAGTCCGCGTTGATGCCGATCTCGGGAAGGCCGAAGGCGAAGAAGAACAGCACCACGGTCAGCGGGCAGTTGCGCACCACCGTCACCCACGCGGTGCCGAAGAACCTCAGCGGCGGGACCGGTGAGACCCGGCAGGCTGCGATCACGGTGCCCAGCACCATGGCGCCGACCAGACCCCACAGGCAGATGCCGAGCGAGCGCAGGAACCCGCTCCAGTAGAGGTCCAGGTTGTCGGTGATCGCACTCATCTGTGCACCTTCCGCGGCGGGACCGGCCGGGTCCGGCGTGGGCGCCACATCGTGCTGTGGCGCCCACGCCCGATCACGACCGAGGTCGGCTCGAGATCAGCTGCAGGGGTCGGCCGGCGGCAGCGTCGGAGCGGACGCACCCTCGACCTTGCCCGCGGTGTCGGCCCAGGCCTTGTTGTAGGCCTCCTCGTTGGCCTTCAGCGTGGTGTTGATGAACTCGCAGAACTTGACGTCACCCTTCTTGATCCCGATGCCGTACGGCTCGTCGGTGAACTGGTCGCCGACCAGCTTGAAGGCCCCGTCGGACGCCGAGACGAACCCGAGCAGGATCACGTTGTCGGTCGTGACGACGTCGACCTGGCCGGTGCGCAGAGCGTTGGCGCACTTGTCGTACACGTCGAACAGCACGAGCTGGTTCGCGTCAGCCAGATAGGGCTTGATCTGCTCGGACGGCGTCGAGCCGGTGACCGAGCACACCTTCGCGTTCGGGTTGGCCTTCAACGAGTCCGGCCCGGTGATGGCACTGTTGTCGGACTTCACCATCAGCTGCTGGCCCGCCACGTAGTACGGCCCGGCGAACGTGATGCGCTCCTTGCGCAGGTCGTTGATCGTGTACGTCGCCACGACCATGTCGACCTTGTCCTGCTCGATGTTCTCCTCGCGCACCTTGGACGGCGTCTCCACCCAGGTGATCTTGTCGTCCGCGATGCCCATGGCGCCGGCGACGATCTTGGCGATCTCGACGTCGAAGCCCTCCGGGTCGCCGGACAGACCCTTGAGGCCGAAGCCGGGCTGGTCGAACTTGGTGCCGACCTTCATCGTGCCGGCCTCCTTGATCTTGGCCATCGTGGTGCCGGCCTCGAACGACGCCTTCGTGTCGACCTTGGCGCCGGATCCGGAGTCGCTGCTGCCACACGCCGCCAAGGCGAGCGCTGCGACGGCCATCGTGGCCACTGCTGCTGTGCGTCTGATCCTCATCGCGTACCTCCGTGTCGTGTCGTGCCTCGCGTTGGGTGTCGCCCACGCGAGGTCGTGCAAGTCGTCAGGTCGTTCGATCTCGCGCAGGCGAGCTGTCTCGTCAGTGGGTGAGGATCTTGGACAGGAAGTCCTTGGCGCGATCCGACGACGGGTTGGTGAAGAACTGGTCGGGTGCGGCCTCCTCGACGATCTGGCCGTCGGACATGAACACCACCCGGTCCGCGGCTCGCCGGGCGAAGCCCATCTCGTGCGTCACCACGACCATCGTCATGCCGGACTTGGCCAGCGAGGTCATCACGTCGAGCACCTCGTTGATCATCTCCGGGTCGAGCGCCGACGTCGGCTCGTCGAAGAGCATGACCTTCGGGTCCATCGCCAGAGCCCGCGCGATCGCCACGCGCTGCTGCTGACCGCCGGACAGCTGGGCCGGGTACTTGTCGGCCTGCTCCTGGATGCCGACCCGCTCGAGCAGCTCGCCGGCCCGCGCGTTCGCTTCCGTCTTCGACAGGCCGCGCACCTTGGTGGGGCCGAGGGTGACGTTCTCGAGGATTGTCTTGTGCGCGAACAGGTTGAAGGACTGGAACACCATGCCGACGTCGGCCCGCAGCCGAGCGAGGTCCTTGCCCTCCAAGGGAAGCGGCTCACCGTCGAGGGTGATGGTGCCGGACTCGATCGTCTCCAGCCGGTTGATCGCGCGGCACAGCGTCGACTTGCCCGAACCGGAGGGGCCGATCACCACGACGACCTCGCCGGCGCCGATCGTCAAGTTGATGTCCTGCAGCACGTGCAGGTCACCGAAGTGCTTGTTGACCGACTCCAGCACGACGAGCGGTCGCCGGTCCGTCGGCCGCTCAGCGCTCGGCTTGCCCGAGGGGTCGGGGCCGGGAACCTGAGAAGACGCTGAGTCGGTCATATGACCGCACCCTATCCGGAGGGCCAGTTCCATGGCTATGGCCACGAGTGCTGCGGCGGTGGGGTGTCACCGACTTGTGACCCTGGCTGGACGGCCGTCGCACCCCCGTTCACCACGTACCCTGGTCGGTGCCATGACGACCGAACTCGCCGACCCGCGCGTCCGCACCTACGAGGTGCGCACCTTCGGCTGCCAGATGAACGTGCACGACTCCGAGCGGCTCAGCGGCCTGCTCGAGGACGCCGGCTACGCGCCCGCCGCACCGGATGCGACGCCGGACGTGGTCGTGTTCAACACCTGTGCCGTCCGCGAGAACGCCGACAACAAGCTGTACGGCAACCTCGGGCACCTGGCTCCGACGAAGAAGCAGCATCCCGGGATGCAGATCGCCGTCGGCGGGTGTCTGGCACAGAAGGACCGCAGCGAGATCGTCCGGCGCGCGCCCTGGGTCGACGTCGTCTTCGGCACCCACAACATCGGCTCGCTGCCGGCGCTGCTCGACCGGGCCCGGCACAACGAGCAGGCGCAGGTCGAGATCCTGGAGTCGCTCGAGGTCTTCCCCTCCACGCTGCCGACCAAGCGCGAGTCGGTCTACGCGGGGTGGGTCTCGATCAGCGTGGGGTGCAACAACACCTGCACGTTCTGCATCGTGCCGAGCCTGCGCGGCAAGGAGAAGGACCGACGGCCCGGCGACGTCCTGGCCGAGGTTGAGGCGCTGGTCGCCCAGGGCGCCCTCGAGGTGACCCTGTTGGGGCAGAACGTCAACACCTACGGCGTCGAGTTCGGCGACCGGCAGGCGTTCAGCAAGCTGCTGCGCGCGTGCGGCGAGATCGACGGCCTGGAGCGGGTGCGCTTCACCAGCCCGCACCCGGCGGCCTTCACCGACGACGTCATCGACGCCATGGCCGAGACGCCGAACGTCATGCCCAGCCTTCACATGCCGTTGCAGAGCGGCTCGGACGCCGTCCTGAAGGCGATGCGCCGGTCCTACCGCTCGCGCCGCTTCCTCGACATCATCGACGCGGTGCGCGCCCGGATCCCGGACGCCGCGATCACCACCGACATCATCGTCGGCTTCCCCGGCGAGACCGAGGCGGACTTCGCGGCGACCCTCGACGTCGTGCGCGCGGCCCGGTTCGCCAGCGCGTTCACCTTCCAGTACTCCCAGCGGCCCGGCACTCCGGCTGCGACCCTGCCCGACCAGCTACCCAAGGCGGTGGTGCAGGAGCGGTACGAACGGCTGGTGCGGTTGCAGGACGAGCTGTCGTGGATCGAGAACCGGGCCCAGGAGGGCCGCACCCTGCAGGTGCTCGTCGCCGAGGGGGAGGGGCGCAAGGACGAGGCCACCCACCGGCTGTCCGGTCGCGCTGCAGACAACCGGCTGGTGCACTTCGCCGTCCCGGACGGCGGTGCCGTGCCGCGTCCGGGGGACGTGGCCACCGTCGCGGTGACCTACGGCGCACCCCACCACCTGGTGGCCGACGCGGCACTCACCGGCGGGCCGTTCGCCGTCCGGCGCACCCGGGCCGGCGACGCCTGGCAGGCCCGGGTGTCCGCTGGTGCCGGCGCGGCCGGCGGTCCGGGACCCGTGGGTCTGGGCCTGCCTCGCGTCGGAGCCCCCGCCCCCGTCGCCGCGCCGAGCGCCGGCTGCGCCTAGCGCGCTGCTGGCGGCGAGCTACTCGCCGACGGCGTCGTCGGCCTTGCGCTGTGCCTGGTCCACCTTGTCCGCGTACTTGCCACCGGTGGCGCTGTCTGCCGCGTCGCCGGCCCGCTCGATGGCCTGGTCGCTGACCTTCTCGACCTGGTCCGGGTGGGCGGCCATCTGCTCCTTGGCCTGCGCTTTCAGCTTGTCGAACATGCCCATGAGGGGCTCCCTTGTCTCCCAGCCACCGGGCGGTGGCCGTCCTGGCATCGTGTCGGGATCGGCCGCGACCCGCCAGGCTCTGGCGCGATCGGGTTGAATGGGCGGGTGCTGGTGATCGCGGTGGTGGGCTCAACCGCCACCGGCAAGTCCGACCTCGGTATCGCGCTGGCGCAGCGCCTGGACGGCGAGGTCGTCAACGCCGACGCCCTGCAGCTCTACCGCGGGATGGACGTCGGCACGGCCAAGCTCCGGCCGGACGAGCGCGGCGGGGTGCCGCACCACCTGCTGGACGTCCTCGAGGTCACCGACGAGGCCAGTGTCGCCGCCTACCAGCGCGACGTTCGGGCCTGCCTGGACGACGTGCTCGGCCGCGGACGGGTGCCGATCCTGGTCGGTGGCTCGGGCCTCTACGTGCGGGCGGCGCTGGACCACCTCGACATCCCGCCGACCGACCCCAGTGTGCGGGCCCGCCTGGAAGCGGACGCCGACGAGATCGGTGCCGCGCGACTGTACGAACGGCTGCAACAGGTTGATCCTGTTGCAGCAGAACGTATTCTGCCCGGCAACGTCCGTCGCGTCGTCCGTGCCCTGGAGGTCGTCGAGCTGACCGGCCGGCCGTTCTCGGCAACCCTGCCGGTGCCGCGCTACCTGCGGCCGACCGCGCAGGTGGGCCTGCGGGTTCCGCGGCCCGACCTGGACGAGCGGATCGCCCGGCGGGTGGCCCGGATGTGGCAGGACGGGCTGCTCGCCGAGGTCGAGGCGCTGACCCGGTGCGGGCTGCGGCAGGGACGCACCGCCTCGCGAGCGGTCGGGTACGCGCAGGCGCTGGCCGAGCTCGACGGTGACCTCACCAGCGAGCAGGCGCAGGACGCCACGGCCCGGCTGACCAGGCGGCTGGCCCGGCGCCAGGAGTCGTGGTTCGGGCGCGACGACCGGGTGCGCTGGCTCGACGCGACGGCGCCCGACCTGCTCGACCGGGCGCTGGACGTCGTGCGGGCAGCCGGTGCGCGATGATGAGCCGGTGCAGCTGACCTTCACCAAGGGACACGGGACGCAGAACGACTTCGTCCTCGTGCCCGACCTCGATGCCGAGCTCGACCTCACGACCGAGCAGGTGCGGCTGCTGGCCGACCGGCACGCCGGCATCGGGGCGGACGGTGTGATCCGCGTGGTGCGCACCCGGGACGTCCCGGAGCAGTCCGCCCAGGCGGACGACGCGGAGTGGTTCATGGACTATCGCAACGCCGACGGCTCGCCGGCCGAGATGTGCGGCAACGGCGTTCGGGTGTTCGTCACGTACCTGCTGCGTGAAGGGCTGATCCCGCCCGGCACCAGCGCCCTGGCGGTGGCGACGCGGGCCGGCACCAAGCAGGTGCGCATCGCAGGGGACGAGATCGCGGTCGACCTCGGCGCCTGGCAGGTGGTGGGCGGAGCAGCAGCGCTCGCCGCAGGCGGCGACGCCCACGTACTGGTCGACGGTCTCGATGGATCCGTCGCCGCGCTCTCGCTGGACCTCGGCAACCCACACACCGTGGTGATGCTGCCGGGTACCGACGACCTCGCCGCGATCGACCTGCGCCAGCCGCCGCGGGTCGACCCCGAGCCGCCCGATGGCACCAACGTCGAGTTCGTCGTCCTCCGCTCGTCCGGTCACGTCGCGATGCGCGTGCACGAGCGCGGCGTCGGCGAGACCCGCTCGTGTGGCACCGGTGCGGCTGCGGCAGCGCTCGCGGCCCGCGCCTGGTCGGCCGTCGCCGGAGGCGGGGAGGTCGACGTGTGGCAGGTCGACGTCCCCGGTGGCACGGTCTGGGTGCGGGTGCTCGAATCCGGCGCCGTGGAGCTGGCCGGACCGGCCGTGCTGGTGGCGGACGGCACCCTGCTCCTCTGATCCACGACGCCGAAGGATCCTTCCCGCTGACCGGGAAGAATCCTTCGTTCTGATCGACATCCCGCGGCCGTCCACAGGCTCGCCGCGGCGACTCTGCGGTTCAGGGCAGACTCGCTCGGATGCCAGCCGCTGCCGGACGTCCCGCCGCCACCCTGGTGCGGGCTCTGGCGGCCGAGCAGGCCGGCGTGGTGAGCCGGGCGCAGGCGCTGGGGCTCGGCCTGACGTCGTCCGCGATCGGACGCCGCACCGGGCCTGGCGGCTGGAGGTCCCTGCACCCCGGTGTCTACCTCGTCGACACCGGCCAGCCGAGCGATCTCACCCGGGTTTGGGCAGCCCTGCTGGTGGCGTCGGGCGGCGTGGCGCCCGACGACGGCGCGCCGCCGAGGGCCGTACTGGCCGGGATGACGGCGCTCTGGCTCGCCGGCGCGCTCGACCGCTGCCCCGACGTGGTCGAGGTGGACGTCGCCGCCGACCGCCGGGTCGGACGGCGGCCGGGGGTGCGGGTCACGGGACGCGCGCGCCTCGTCCGGCACGGGGCCCTGCTGCCGCCGCGGGTGCCCCTGGAGGTGGCTGTCCTGCAGGCGGTGGGGCAGGCCCGTCGTCCGGAGCAGGTCGTCGACGTCGTCCTTCGCGTGGCCCAGCGGCGGCTCAGCACGGCGGCGCGGCTGCGCGCGGCAGTGCACGAGACGCCCCGGCTGCGCTGGCGTGCCCTGGTGCTGGCGCTGTGCGCCGACGTCGACCGCGGCGTCCAGTCACCGCTCGAGCGCCGCTACCGCCAGCGGGTGGAACGAGCGCACGGCCTGCCGGACGGCGAGCGCAACGTCGCCGAACTGCGGCCGGAGGGTCCGGGCAACTGGTACCGCGACGTCCGCTACCGAAGGCAACGGGTCGTGGTCGAGCTCGACGGCCGGGGTGCGCACCCGCTGGACGAGGCCTTCCGCGACCGGCAGCGCGACAACCAGGCGGCGCGGGCCGGTGAGCGAGCGTTGCGCTACGGCTGGCGGGAGGTCGTCGCCGCTCCCTGCGAGGTGGCCGCGGAGGTTGCCCACGTGCTGGCGGCGGCGGGTTGGCTCAGTCGGGCGCGTCGCTGCGGCCGCACCTGCGCCCTCACCCCCGACGCCGAAGGATCCTTCCCGCTGACCGGGAAGAATGCTTCGGCCTAGGGGGTCAAACCGGGCGATCCGGGACTACGGTGACAGAGGCCCGCTCTGGAGGTTCTGTCATGAATCGCACCGTCCTGGTCGCCCTCGCGACCGCGTCCCTGCTCGCGCCGTCCGCCGCCGTCACCGCCGCAGCAAGCGCCACGACCACCGCCCCTTCTCGCCAGGGACACGGCCACGACCACGAGCCGTCCGGTCCGGTGCTGCCGCCACCCAAGGTGCCGGTGATGACCGGTTCGGGCGGGGCGGTCGCCTCCGTCGACGACGTCGCCACCCTGGTCGGCATCCAGGTCCTGCGCCGGGGCGGCAACGCGGCCGACGCCGCAGTGGCCGCTGCGGCGACCCTCGGGGTGACCGAGCCCTTCTCGTCCGGCATCGGCGGCGGCGGGTTCCTGGTGTACTACGACGCCAAGCGCCACCGGGTCGAGGCGCTGGACGGGCGCGAGACCGCGCCGCGCACCTTCACCAGCACGACCTTCACCGACGACCAGGGCCAGCCGCTGAGCTTCCCCGCGGTGGTGAGCTCGGGGCTGTCGGTCGGCGTGCCCGGCACGCCGGCCCTGTGGGACCTCGCCGCCCGGCGCTGGGGCACCCGCTCGTTCGCCCGGCTGATGGAGCCGGCCGAGCAGGTGGCGCGGCGCGGCTTCCTCGTCGACGCGACGTTCCACGACCAGGTCGCCGCCAACGCGGCCCGTTTCGCGAAGTTCCCGGCCACGGCGGCGCTGTACCTCAAGGACGGCCAGCCCCCGGCCGTCGGCTCGGTGTTCCGCAACCCGGACATGGCCAAGGCCTACCGCGAGCTCCAGCGCCACGGCGTGCGCTCGCTCTACCGCGGCACCCTCGCCGCTGCCATCGTGCAGGCGGCCCGGCACCCGGAGACCAGCGACGGCAGCACCGTCTACGCCGGCCAGCTGACCCGGCGCGACCTCGCGGCCTACCGCGCGCTCGTCCGGAAGCCGACCAGCACCCGCTACCGCGGCCTCGAGGTGCGCGGGATGCCGGTCTCGTCGTCCGGCGGCATCGCCACGGCGGAGTCGCTCAACCTGCTCGAGGCCTACGACCGGCAGACCCGCACCCGGCTCGCCACGGTCGACCAGGTGCAGTACCTGCACCGGTTCAGCGAGGCCACCGCGACGGCGTTCGCCGACCGCGGCCGGTGGGTGGGCAGCGTCCGTGGCGTGCCGACCCGCGAGCTCACCTCGCAGGGCTTCGCGAACGAGCGGGCCTGCACGCTGTTCAGCCCGACGCAGGCCGCCCAGCGGCCGCTGCCGTTCGGCCAGCCTGACGGCAGCTATTCGTGCGACGGCGCAGCGGGGCACGCCGCCGCTGTCCGCGACGACCACGGCACGACGCACCTGACCGTCGCCGACCGCTGGGGCAACGTCGCCTCCTACACCCTCACCATCGAGCAGACCGGCGGGTCGGGCATCACGGTGCCGGGCTGGGGCTTCCTGCTCAACAACGAGCTGACCGACTTCAACTTCGTGCCGGGCACGCCCGGCGTCCCGGACCCGAACCTGCCGGGGCCGGGCAAGCGGCCCCGCTCGTCGATGAGCCCGACGATCGTGACCGCGCACGGCCGGCCGGTGCTGGCGCTGGGCTCGCCCGGCGGCGCCACCATCATCACGACCGTGACCCAGGTGCTCACCGAGTACGTCGACCGCGGCCTGCCGCTCGTCGAGGCCATCGCCGCGGCGCGGCTGTCCTCCCGCAACGGCAGCAGCGAGTCCGCGGAACCGGCGATCGCCGACGGCCCGGACGGCGCCGGGCTGCGCGCGCTCGGCCATGTGCTGTCGTCCACCCCGGAGATCGGCGCCGCCACCGCCATCGCCCTGCGGCGGGACGGCACCTTCCAGGCGGCCGCCGAGCGCACCCGGCGAGGCGGCGGCTCGGCCATGGTGGTGCGACCCGCACGGCGCTGACCGCCGGGCGACTAGGGCGCCTGGACCCGCAGCACGCGAAAGCCCTTCGCGCTGGCGTGCCGGATGACCTGGTGCCCCGAGCCGGCCAGCTGCTCGGCCAGCCAGCGGTGCAGCGAGTCCGAGCCGAGGTTGCGCTGCACCACGAGGTAGGCGCTCGCCCCGTCGTCCAGCCGGGGCAGCCAGCGCAGCAGCATCGCGTGCAGCGCGGCCTTGCCGACCCGGATGGGCGGGTTGCTCCAGATGACGGCGAACCGCACGTCGTCCGGGACGTCGTCCGGTGCGGTGGGGCGGACGCCGCCCGCACCGGCCAGCTCGGCGTTGCGCCGCACCAGGTCGAGGGCGCGTTCGTTGACGTCGACGGCCCAGACGGTGGCGCCGGGCGCGGCGGCCGCGAGCGCCAGGCTGACCGGTCCCCAGCCGCAGCCGAGGTCGAGCAGGTCGCCGGCGGCCGGTGGGTCGGGAACCTCGCGCAGCAGCACCTGGGTGCCCGCGTCGAGGCGGTCGGGGCTGAACACCCCGGACGCCGTCACGAGCTCGTGGTCGCGGTCGCGCAGCCGCACCCGCAGCGTGCGCAGGTCGGCGGGACTCGCCGGCCGCGCGGTGAAGTAGTGGTCGGCTGGCTCGCTCACGTCGTCCAGTCTGGCAGGCGTCCACTGGGTGGTCGGTGCGGAATCCGCTGGCCCGCGAGGACGTTGGTATGTCACGTTGGGTCTCTCGCGTGATCGCCGCCCGAGGGCCCGCGCGAGACGACACCCCCGGCACCAGGAGATCTGTGAACCGCACCGCCACCGCCCGCGCAGCCGCTGCACGAGACGCGCACGACCCCGCGGACGACGAGCCGCTGACCGGCCACGTGCCGGACGACCGCGACGAGACGGGGTACGACGGCGAGCAGCGCGACCTGGCCGACCGGCAGGCCCTGCGCCGGGTGGCCGGGCTGTCGACCGAGCTGGCCGACGTCACCGAGGTCGAGTACCGGCAGCTGCGGCTCGAGCGGGTCGTGCTGGCCGGCGTGTTCACCGGCGACGTCCTGGACGGCGAGAACTCGATGCGCGAGCTCGCCGCGCTCGCCGAGACGGCCGGCTCGCAGGTGCTCGACGCGATCATGCAGCGCCGTGACCAGCCCGACCCGGGTACCTTCCTCGGCTCCGGCAAGGCCCGTGAGCTGCGCGACATCGTGGTCGAGACCGGCGCCGACACGGTCATCTGCGACGGCGAGCTGTCGCCGTCCCAGCGTCGTGCCCTGGAGGACGTCGTCAAGGTGAAGGTCATCGACCGCACCGCGCTGATCCTCGACATCTTCGCCCAGCACGCCAAGAGCCGGGAGGGCAAGGCCCAGGTCGAGCTCGCCCAGCTCGAGTACCTGCTGCCGCGGCTGCGCGGCTGGGGCGAGTCGATGTCTCGCCAGGCCGGTGGACGGGTCGCCGGCGGCGAGGGCATCGGCTCGCGTGGGCCTGGTGAGACCAAGATCGAGCTCGACCGCCGTCGGATCCGCACCCGCGTGGCCAAGCTTCGCCGGCAGATCACCGGGATGAAGACCGCCCGCGACGTCGGCCGACAGGACCGCAAGCGGCATTCCGTGCCGAGCGTCGCCATCGCCGGCTACACCAACGCCGGCAAGTCGAGCCTGCTCAACCGCCTCACCGGCGCGGGCGTGCTCGTCGAGGACGCGCTGTTCGCCACCCTCGACCCCACGGTGCGCCGCGCCGAGACCACGGACGGCCGGCTCTACACGCTGGCCGACACGGTCGGGTTCGTGCGGCACCTGCCGCACCAGCTCGTCGAGGCGTTCCGCTCGACGCTCGAGGAGGTCGCCGACAGCGACCTGGTGCTGCACGTCGTCGACGCCTCGCACCCCGACCCCGAGGGCCAGATCCAGGCGGTGCGCGAGGTGCTCGCCGATGTCGACGCCCACGACCTGCCCGAGCTGATCGTGCTGAACAAGGCCGACGCGGCCGACCCCGAGGTGGTCGCCCGGGTGCGCTCGCGCGAGCGATCCCTGGTCGTGGTGTCCGCCCGCACCGGCGAGGGGCTGGACGAGCTGCGCCGCCGGATCGAGGACCTGCTGCCGCGACCGGACGTCGAGGTCGACGTCCTGCTGCCCTACGACCGCGGTGACCTGGTGAGCCGGATCCACGCCGACGGCGAGGTGCTGACCGAGCGCCACCTGCCCGAGGGCACCCGGGTCGCTGCCCGGGTGCTCGCGCCGCTGGCGGGCGAGCTCGCGCCGTTCCTGGTCTGACCGCCCAGCGCCGGTGCGCTCAGCGGCGGCTCAACCCGGCGGCAGGAGCAGCCGGAAGCACGCGCCGCCCTCCGGCGCGTGGGCGGCCTGCACCTGGGCGTCGAGGCGCCGGGCGAGCGTGGCGACGATGGCCAGTCCGAGCCCGGTGCTCACCGGACGGCGTCCGGCGTAGCGCTGGTGCAGCGCCGAGCGCTCGAACGCGACCGCGAGGTCGTCGTCGGTGAGCCCGGGGCCGCCGTCGCGCACCTCGAGCACCACCCAGCCGCCCTCGGCCCGACCGGCGAGCACCACCGGCTGCCCGGCCGGCGTGACCCGCAGGGCGTTCTCGGCCAGCCCGTCGAGCACCTGTCGGACCCGCACCGGGTCGGTGCGCACCCGCAGAGGTGATGCCGGTCGCTCCACGTGCAGCAGCTGACCGCCGGCGGCGCATCGTTGCCGCCAGACCGGCTCGGCGTCGTCCAGCAGCGAGGTGAGGTCCAGCTCGACCGCGTCGACGCGCAGGTCGGCAGCGTCCAGCCGGGCCAGGTCCAGCAGGTCACCCACCAGCCGCTCGAGCCGCACGGCCTCGGCCACCATGGTGCGGCCCACGGCCGGCACGGCTGCGCCGGAGGTCACGCCGTCGGCCAGCGACTCGGCGTACCCGCGGACGGCGGTCAACGGGGTGCGCAGTTCGTGCGACACCGAGAGCAGGAAGTCACGCTGGCGGCGCTCGCTCGAGCCGAGCGCAGCGCTGAGCGTGTTGACGGCCTCGGCTACCTGGACCACCTCGAGCGGGCCGCTCGGGTCGAGCCGGACGTCGCGGTCGCCGGCCGCGAGCTGGTGGGCGGCGGCCGCCATGCGGCGCAGTGGGCGCGCCAGCCACGCGGCCAGCAGCACGCCGGCCACCACCGCCACCACCAGCGCGATCGCCAGGGCGAGGATCTGCCGCCAGAGCAGCCGCACCGCCGGGCCGAGGGCCTCGGACTGGGTGCGGGCCAGCACCACGGCGCCGCCGGCGCCGAGCGGACGGCCCTCGGCGATCACGGTGCGGCCGGCGTCGACGAAGGTCAGCGACACCGGCTGCCCGGACAGCAGCTGCCCGCGACCGCGGTCGGCGGCGAGCGTGGCGAGCCGGTCGCCGCGCACCTGGCCGCCGGGCAGTACCCGGGCCGCCGGGGTGCCGCCTTGGCGCACCACCCGCAGCGCCTGCGCGGCGCGCAACGGGTTGGACGCGTCGATCAGGCCGCTGACCAGGTCGGCCTGGCGACCCAGCGAGGCGCGCGCCTCGTCCCGAGCAGCGCCGCGCACCAGCCCGGCCGACAGCAGCGCGCCGAGCACGACGGCCAGCGTCACGGTCGCGGTGATGACCAGCGTGGTGCGCTGCGCCAGCGTCGGGTGCCGCAGCCGGCTCCGCGCCTGCCCGCTCATCCCCGGGGTCGCCGGTCGTCGACGGCGTACCCGACCCCACGCACCGTGCGGATCGGGCTCGCGGCGCCCAGCTTGGCCCGCACCTGGGCGACGTGGACGTCGACGGTGCGGGTCGCGTCGTCCGGTGGGTAGTCCCACACCTGGGCCAGCAGCTCACCGCGGCCGAACACCCGGCCGGGACGGCGCATCAGGTGCGCCAGCAGGTCGAACTCGGTGGCGGTCAGCTCGACGTCCTGCCCGTCCACCTGCACCAGGCGGCGGCTCGGGTCGAGCCGAACGGCGCCCACCACCAGCACCGGCGCGTCCTCGCCCTGCGCCTGGGCCGCGCCACCGACCTCCCGTCCGCGCAGCACGGCCCGCACCCGGGCGACGAGCTCGCGCGGCGAGTACGGCTTGGTCACGTAGTCGTCCGCCCCCAGCTCGAGACCGAGGACGCGGTCGACCTCGTCATCGCGGGCGGTCACCATGATCACCGGCGTCCAGTCCTGCCGAGCCCGCATCGCCCGGCACACGTCGATGCCGTCCCGGCCGCCCGGGAGTCCGATGTCGAGCAGGACGACGTCCGGGGCCGATCGACGGGCCGCGGCCTCGGCGCCGTCGGCGTCGGCCGCGACCTCCACGGCGAAGCCGTCCCGCTCGAGGTAGAGCCGGGCCAGGTCGGCGAGCGCGGGCTCGTCCTCGACCACGAGCACGCGGCGGGCAGGCGTCATGCTGCCCACCGTGGCGGCGCCGTCCGAGCGGCGCAAGCGTCGTACACGATCCTGACAATGACCGATCCGCCGCCTGATCCGGGCTCGACACGCGCTGGCCCCTGGGGGCCTGGGGACGACGGGACACCGGCCGCGCCGGTCCCAGTAGGGTCGGCGGGTGCCTGCCGACCCCACCTCCGCATCGCCCCTTCGCTCCCTGCTGCAGGCGGCGGTCGAAGGCGTCGGCGGCACCGAGCGGGCCGGTCAGGTGCAGATGGCTGAGGCCGTTGCTGCCGCGATCACGACCGGCGAGCACCTGCTCGTGCAGGCCGGCACCGGCACCGGCAAGTCCGTGGCGTACCTCGTGCCGGCCATCGCGCACGCCCACCGCACCCGCCGTCCAGTGGTCGTGGCGACCGCCACCCTGGCGCTGCAGGCCCAGGTCGTCGACATCGACCTGCCCCGGATCTCGCAGGCGCTCGCGCCGCTGCTCGGCCGGCGGGTCACCTACGGGCTGATCAAGGGCCGGCGCAACTACCTGTGCCAGCACAAGCTCGTCGGCGGTTTCCCGGACGACGAGGACGACACGCTGTTCGGGCCGCCGGCCAACGCCAGCCGGCTGGGCGAGGAGGTCGTCCGGCTGCGCGAGTGGGCCGACGACACCGACTCGGGCGACCGCGACGAGCTGGTGCCCGGCGTCTCGGAGCGCGCCTGGCGGCAGGTCTCGGTGTCGGCGCAGGAGTGCCTGGGCGGTAAGTGCCCGGTGATCGACGAGTGCTTCGTCGAGCAGGCCAGGTCGTCAGCGCGCGAGGCGGACGTCGTCGTCACCAACCACTCGATGCTGGCGATCGACGCCTTCGAGGGGCGACAGATCCTGCCCGAGCACGACCTCGTCGTGGTCGACGAGGGGCACGAGCTGGTCGACCGCGTGACGTCGACCATCACCGACGAGCTGACGGCGCCGATGATCGAGCGGGCCGCCCGCCGCTCGGCCCGGCTCGCCGACGTCGGCGGCCTCGACGACGCGGCCGACCTGCTGCGCGGCTCGCTCGAGCTGCTGGAGCCGGGCCGGCTCACCGCGCTGCCCGACGCCGTCGGTGCGGCGTTGGCCGCGGCGCGCGACGCCGCGCGCGCGGTGCAGACCGAGCTCAAGCCGGAGAAGGGCGCCGAGGCCGACTCCGCACGGCAGGTGGCCCGGGCAGAGGTCGACGAGGTGTTCGACGTCTGCGAGCGGCTGCTCGTCGGGTCCGACCACGACGTCGCCTGGCTGTCCGACGACCCACGGCGCGGCCCGGTGCTGCACGTGGCACCGATCGGCGTCGCGGGCCTGCTGCGCGAGCGGCTCTACCCCGACCGCACCGTGGTGCTCACGTCGGCCACCCTCGAGCTCGGTGGCACGTTCGACGCGGTGGCGCGCTCGGTGGGGCTGTCCGGGCCGGACGCACCGGCCTGGCAGGGCGTCGACGTCGGCAGCCCGTTCGACTACCAGAAGCAGGCGATCCTCTACTGCGCCAAGCACCTGCCGCCGCCGGGGCGCGACGGTACGTCGGTGGCCGCCATGGACGAGCTCGCCGACCTGATCACCGCCGCCGGTGGCCGCACGCTCGGGCTGTTCTCGTCCCGTCGCGCCGCGGAGGCCGCCGCCGAGGCGATGCGCGAGCGGCTCGACGTCCCGGTGCTCTGCCAGGGCGACGACCAGACCCCCACCCTGGTGCGGGCGTTCGCACGCGACGCGCGCACCTGCCTGTTCGGCACGCTCTCCCTCTGGCAGGGCGTCGACGTCCCCGGCCCGGCGTGCCAGCTCGTCGTCATCGACCGCATCCCGTTCCCCCGCCCGGACGACCCGCTCATGTCAGCCCGCTCGCAGGCCGTGGCCGACGCCGGTGGCAACGGCTTCATGGCGGTGGCGGCCACGTACGCGGCGCTGCGCATGGCGCAGGGGTCCGGCCGGCTCATTCGCGCCGTCGACGACCGTGGCGTCGTCGCGGTGCTCGACTCGCGGCTGGCCACCGCCCGCTACGGCGGCTTCCTGCGCTCGTCGCTGCCGCCGTTCTGGCCGACCGCCGACAAGGAGAAGGTGCTCGGGGCGCTGCGCCGGTTGGACGCGACGGCCGGCGAGCTGCGGGCGGTCATCGAGCCGGGCCTTCGCGCGCAGGCCGTGCAGGCCGACCCGGCAGCTCCGTCCACCGGGGCCGCGGCTTCGGCCACCGCGGGGCCGCCGGCCGCTCCGGCGCCGGTTCCGGACGCCACGCGCACCGCCGTCGTCCAGGGCCGGGCCTGGACCGCGGACGACGACGCGCTGGTGCGCGAGGGTGTGGCCCTCGGCTGCTCGGTCGACGACCTGGCCGACCAGTTCGAGTGCGAGCCCGACGTCATCGAGCTGCGGCTCGACGCGCTCGGCCTGACCGCCCCGCGCGAGCTCTTCTGACCCGCTTCTGCCGCACTTCCCAGCCAACGTCCAGGCTTCTCGTGGATCATGACCAGATGCAGGAGGACGAAGCCACCCGGGTGGCACAGGCCCTGGTCGACCGCGGCGTCATCGCGCGGGTCGCCCGACCGAGCGCGTTCCGGTTCGGCATCCGCGTGCCGCTCGGCGACGGACGCGAGGCGCTGTGGGACGTCGACGGCGCAGCCGGGCTCGAGGCGCAGGTGATGCGCAACGGCATGCTCGTCGGCTTCGTGCCCAGCATCGAGGGGTCCGAGCACTTCGACGAGCACCAGACGGTCGAGGCGATCCTCGCCGCGGACTACGGCGCCGCCTGACCTGGACGGCGGCCCTCGGCACCTGCTCTGATGAGCCGGTGACCGCGGCCCGCCGCGTGCCCGGCGACGCACCGGTCGCGGGGTGTGTCGTCCGGGGCGACGACCCGGCGACCCTGCTGCTCGACGCCGTCGGACGCGCGACCTCGCCGCTCGCGGGGGCCTTCGGGTCCGTACCCGGAGCCCGAGCCGTCGTCGTGCCGGTGCTCTCGCAGCCTGCCCCGGTGACCCCCTCGCTCGTCGAGGCCCTGGTCGACCTGCTGCATGACGCCGGCGCGGCGCAGGTCGTCGTGGGGGGTGCGCTGACGACGTCCGACCGCGACCGCGGGCACCGCAGCGTCGCGGCGCTCGCCGCGGTGGCCGGCTACCAGGGCCGGACGGCCGGTGGCCGGGCGTACGACGTGGTCGACCTGCACGGAGATCTCGTCGCGGCGCCAGTGCCGCAGACCGCCGTGCTGCACCAGCATCGGGTGGCGCGAGCCTGGGTCGACGCTGACGTTCGCATCGTGTTGTGCCGCAGCGCTTCTGACGCGATGGACGGATTCGCGGGTGCGCTCGACGCGCTGCTTGCCGTGACCCCCGCGCTGCCCGGTGCCGAGCCGGCGGACGTCGCCGTCGAGCTGCTCGAGCACCTCCCGCCGTCCCTGGCCGTCGCGGACGCGGTGGTCTCGAGCCACGGGCCGGACGGGCGGCACCTGCTGCGCGAGCTGGACACCCACGCGCTGGTGGTCGCGACCGACGCGCTCCGCCTCGACCTGACGCTGGCCGCGCTCCAGCGCGAGGACCCCGCAGCCTCCCGCTTGGTGCGGCGGGCGCTGCGGTACCGGCTTCCCGCCCCTGGGACGGTGACCGGCGACCTGCGCCCCTTCGCGGGCTGGGTGCGGGCCCACCCGCTGGTGCGCGACGCGGCGCGCCGGGCCGGCTCGCACCAGGCGGTGGCCCGGCTGCTCGCCGCCGCGGTCGGCGGTCCCGATCCCGGCGCCGAGCCGGCGGACCCGCTGCTCGCGGGGCTGCGCTCGCTGCTGTCGCCGCTCGTGGCCGCCGCCGACGACCCCGTCACCCGCGGCACCCTCGTCGGCCTGCTTGGGACCGTCGCCGCCGTGGGGCAGCAGGTCGAGGGCTGGACGACGACCACCGCCAAGCACCGGGCCCCGAAGGTGCTCGTGCCACTCGGCTTCGACCCCGGCGACTGGCCGGCGTCCGCCTACGACGGGCTGGTGGACGAGCTGTCGGCGCTCGACGACGTCCTGGCCGGGGTGCCTGCTGCCGGTGAGGGCCTGCGCTGGTGCCACCTGGACCGCGCGGTCGTGTTCGAGACCTCGCGGGTCGTGCCGGCGCCCTTCGCGGACTTCGTCGCTCGCGTCGACGTCGCCGAGGGCATCAGCCTGATGGCCGACTACCTGGGCGGGCGTCGCGTCACGGTGTCCGCCGATGACGCCGGGCGTCCGGTGCGCCAGGCCGAGCGCAACGTCTACCTGCCGCAGCCGAACTACCTGGCGCACTGGGGCGGCGTCCCGATCGACGTCTGCAAGATCGAGCTCGTCCAGCGGACGCCGACCCGGCACGCCCTGCACTGGCGCACGGTCGACAGCCCGAACGGCTCGGCGACCTACGACGACGGCACGCTGAGCTTCGCCGACGTCGGCGAGGGGCGCACCCGGCTGGGGGTGCGTGGGCGCCAGCTGTTCACACTGCCGCCGTTCTGGGCCGCTGCCGACCTCGACCGGCTGCCGGAGGTCAAGGACGAGCTGGTGCAGGACGCCTACCGGCGGTTCTTCGAGACCACCTTCGACAACCTCGAGGCCTGCTACGAGGGGCGTCCGTTCCGGATCGGCGCCGAGCCGGAGGTCGACGGGCTGCTCGTGACCCGCACGCTGCAGACCCTGCTCGATCTCGCCGTCCAGTGGCTCGGCGACCAGGGAGCGGCGCCCCGCCCCCGGGCCAGTGCCCCCGAACCGGACCTGCACGGCTTCCGGCACTTCCGGGGCGGCGGCGCGTGAAGGTCGCCGTCACCGGGGCGACCGGCCTGGTGGGCGGACAGGTGGTGCGCGCCGCGCTGGAGCGCGGTCACGAGGTGCGCGCGCTGGTGCGCCGGGTGGCCGGCTGGCAGGGGGGTCCGGAGGTCGAGGTGGTGCGGGCCGGGCTGGACGACGTGGCTGCGCTGACCCGTGCGGTGCGGGGCTGTGATGCGGTGGTGCACTGCGCGGCTGTTTACGCCTTCGGTGCGGAGCGCGCAGCCGAGGTCGACCGGGTCAACACCGCCGGCACCGTGAGTGTGCTGGAAGCGGCCGCGGCCGCCGGCGTGCGGCGGGTGGTGGTGACGTCGTCGTCGGTCACGCGCGGGTCGAGCACCCGGGCGGTGGCCCGCACCGAGGCCGACGAGCTGGGCGACGAGCCGGTGCCGACGTACTACCGGAGCAAGGTCGAGCAGGAGCGGCTCGCGCTGACGACCGGCGAGCGGCATGGCCTCGAGGTGGTGCTGGCGTTGCCCACCGTGGTGCTCGGCGGCCCGGCCACGCGGCTGTTGCCCAGCAACGCGATCGTGCTGCGATACCTGCTCGACGTCACCCGCAGCACCTTCCCGGGTGGGTGCGACGTCGTCGACGCCCGCGACGTCGGGGCCGGGCACGTGGCGCTGCTCGAGCGGGGGGCGCCGGGGGAGCGGTACCTGCTCGGCGGGCAGAACCTCGCCTGGCGCACCCTCCACGCGACGGTGGCCGAGCTGGCCGGCCTGCCTGGGCCGTACGGCGAGCTCCCACGACCGGTGGTGCAGGCCGCCTCTGTCGTGGCCGAGGCGTGGGCGCGGCTCACCTCGACGGCACCGCTGTCGACCCGCGACGAGGCGTCGACGGTGGGGCGCTGGTACTGGTACGACCACGCCCGCGCAGCCGCGCTCGGGTACGCGCCTCGTGGTGGCCGGGAGGCGCTCGCGTCCGCGCTCGCCTGGCTGGTGGTCGGCCCGGACGTGCCACGGTGGGTGCGCGAGGGGCTGACGCTCGCGCCCGATGTCCGCTCGGCCCGCCCGCTCGTCCCGCGCCGGCTGTGACGGCTGCAGCCGCTAGCGTTGCGGGATGGCCACTTTCATCAAGTCAGTGACGTTCGACTGCTCGGACGTGTTGCGGATGGCCACGTTCTGGGCGCAGGCTCTGGGATCCAACGTCGACGAGGATGCGACCCCCGACCGGGCGTACGTCGAGGCCCCGGGATGGGGTGGCCCCAACCTGTGGTTCGTCACGGTGCCGGAACCCAAGACGGCCAAGAACCGGCTGCACTTCGACCTGCGCGCGCCGGGATCGGTGCGCGACGAGGTCCAGCGGTTGGTGAAGCTTGGAGCCGCCGTCAGGCGCGAAGGAACTGACCTGGTGGTGCTGGAAGACCCTGAGGGCAACGAGTTCTGCGTGGAGTAGTTCGCGCCCTCTGGGTCAGGAGCGAAAAGAAGGCATCTGGGCCCGACGTGGTGTGCGAGCGACACGGTTGTCGGTGGTCCCGGCTAGGGTCGTTGATGTGGAAGCCATCGTCTCGCCGTCCTCGTCGCCCGCTGCGGCGTTGGCGCACCCTGCCGCGGGTGACGCTGTGGCGCAACGGTTGCGAGCCGTGCAGGACGTCGTCGCCGCAGGTGAGGCAGCCAAGCTGGCGCTCGTCGCCGGGGTGCTGGCCCAGTGCGAGCGGAACGTGCCGGCTGTCGGGCTGCGGGTGAGCGAGCGCGCCGCCTTCGTCCGGCAGGTCGCGGTCGACGAGGTCGCGTGCACCCTCGGCACCAGCGCCTGGACGGCGTCCGGTCTGGTCGACCTCGCCGACCGGCTGGTGCGGGTGCTGCCCCGTGCTTTGCGGGCGCTGAGCGAGGGCCGGCTCGACCTCCCTCGGGTGCGTGTCCTGGCCGAGCTGACGGCGGTGCTGGACGACGATTCCGCCGGCCGAGTGGCCGACGAGCTGCTGGCGAACGCAGGGGCGGCGCCCTGGGACGGGCCGTCGCCGCGGGCCTGGCGAGCGCGCGTCGAGCGTGCCGTCGTCCGGGCCGACGCCCACGCCGCATCCCGGCGGCGTGCTGCCGCCGTCGCCGCGCGCCGGGTGCGGGCCTGGGCCGAGGGCGACGGGCTGGGAGTGTTCCAGCTGCGCGCAGACGCGGCCGACGTCGCCCTGGTCGACCGGGTGGTCGACGGCCTCGCCCGAGCCTGGCCGGAGGCCGGAGCCGACGGCGTGATCCGCACCGTCGACCAACGCCGGGCTGACGCCGTCGTCGAGGTGTTCCGGCGGATCGGTGCTGCCGACGCCGATGCAGCGGCCGACCCGGCGAATGCGGTGGGGGTGCTCCCGCACGGGCGAGTGCGCCGGGTGCACGACCTGGGCCTGGTGCTGCACGCCGACACGCTGTTCGACGACGGGCCTCGCGCGAGTGCCGTCGCGCAGCTGCGCGGGCTCGGCGCTGCGACGGCGCTCGACCCGGCCAGCGCACGGCTGCTCGCGCGTCGCAGGCTGGGGGAGGGCACCGGCGTGCAGGTGTTGGTCGTGGACGACGACGGTGCACTGCAACGGGTGGTGCGCCTCGACGCAGCTCGCGCTCGCGAGGTCACGGCGTCGAGGCAGGCGCTGCACGCCGCCGTCCACGACGCCGAGCCGCACACGCCGCCGCTCGGCACATCGCGGTACCAGCCCACCACCGCGATCGTGCGGCACGTGCACGCCGAGGCTCCGACCTGCTCGTTCTACGACTGCCCGCGGACGGCCGCCGGGTGCGACCTCGACCACGACGTGCCCTGGCCTCGCGGTCCGTCCGCCGTCACGAACCTCGACCCGAAGTGCCGCCGTCACCACCAGGCCAAGACGCACCAGGTGGTGCGATCCCACTTGCGCGCGGGCACCGGTCTTCGCTCGGTCACCTGGACGTTGCGCAGCGGTCTGAGCGTGACCACCCGGCCCGAGCCGCTGCCCGGCTGCGACGAGGCCGTGTTGCTCAGGGTCTAGACCATGCTCAGCGGCCGACCGAGACTCGTTCGCCCGCGCGCACCGCGAAGCGTCTGGTCAGACGGGATCGGTGAACGAGATCGGCTTGCCGGTGGCGTTGGCATAGGCGATCTCCCTGCTCGTGGACTCGCCGACATACCCGCCGGGGTTGACGACCAGAACCCGGTCAGCCAGGTCGATCTTGCGCAGGTGGAGGGCGTCCAGCGCGGTCTTCTGCTCGTCGGTGACCGACTCGTCCGCTTCACCGGGGGCGACGACGATGACACCTGCGAAGGTCAGATCACGGTTCGCCGCACGCATCTCGTCCACGAACCGGGTAGAGCCGCAGATGCAGACAATCTCAGGTCGGTCGGGCACGGCTCAGTCCTTCGGTCGAACGGGAAACCGTCAGTGTGCCCCCGGCTCACCAGCTTTCTCCAGCTGCACTTCCTCGTCGACGAGGATGCGGCACGCCACGGTGGCGTCGTCGCCGCCGCTGACCCGCACGCTCGTCCGGTACCCGCGACCGGCCTCGAACCGCTCGGCCGCCAGCTCGACGGCCAGCCGAACGACCGCCTCCTCACCCGCGGGGACGGTCACCCGGCGGGGGTCGATCTCCAGCGCGGCTCCGGCAACGGGCACGCCCTGCTCGTCGACCACCGGGTCGGCGCCGACCTCGATCCGCCGCGGCCGCGGGTGCCGGTTGGCGACCGTCAGCGAGCCGGTGGCCCGCTCCCCGAGCGCGCCGCGCAGCACCAGGCTTGGGGCGTCGGACGTCGCCGCGCTGCTCGTGGCGCCCGGGTCCGCGGACGTGCTGCCGGGGATGACCGGCGGCGCGGGCCGGGCGGCTGGAGGCGACGCCGCTGGGTGAGACGGCAGGTCGTCCCGCCCCCCTCCGGCGGCCGGTCCGCGGGAGCGGTGACTCGACCTGGCTCGGCCAGGACGCCGCGCGGACGAGACGTCGTCCAGGACGGCGTGCACCGCCTCCTCACCCACGGCCGCGAGGTCGTGCACGTACTCGGCGCCGAGTCGGCTCGCCGTGTCCCAGTAGCGAGAGCTCTCGCGCCGGACGGCTCGCGCGTACGCCCGCGTCGCGGCGAGTGGGTCGAGCTCGCCACGCACGCTCGCCCGCGCCAGGTCGAACGAGGCCCGGCCCAACGCCGACTGCGCCTGCACCGCCTGCCGGGCGAGCGTCGTCCACCGGCCCCACTCCTGGCCCGAGCCCCACCTCGGCCCCGAGGCACCACCGCTGCCGGCCATCTCAGCAGCACCCGCAGTCGCAGTCGGCATCGACCGCATCGCACGACGCCGGGTGCACCACGACGGCCACTCGCTGTGGTCGCGAGCACCCCTCGAAGCGCACGTCCGCATAGGCGCTGGTGCACGCTGCGACGTCACCCGGCACGCGGTTCTCGCCGTCGTCCTTGCCGGTGCCGATGCCGATCGACAGCCGGGCGACGCGCTGCTCGCAGCCGCTCAGCGTGACGGGCGAGCCGACGTCGAACGCCGCCTGCACGTCGACGGCCTCGTCCCCGCAGCGATGCCACGGGCCGACCTCGAGGCTGACCTCGCGCTCACGGTGGCGCGGGTTGCGCAGCGCGAAGGCCACGACCCGGCGCTCCCCGACGCGGGCGTGCACCACGACGTCGGCCCGCGGCACGCAGCATCGGCAGTCGTCCCCACAGCCACAGCCGCAGTCGCGGCTGTAGTCGCGGTCGCGGTCGCAGTCGCGGTGGCTCGGGCGTTCTGCGTCGCCCCACCATCGCTGGACCGCGTCGGCCCAGCCGGACGCCAGGTCGTTCAGGACGTCGGTGGGTGAGCTGGTCCTCATGGCTGCTCCTCGTCGTCAGGGTCGGGGTCGGCTGCTGCTGGATCGTCGTCGCTGGGCAGCACCACGACGTGCAGGTCTGCGGTGCCCACCGGCACCCGCGCCTCGTGGCGGCGGCGCGGGTCGAGGGCTGGCACCAGGAGCTCACCGCGGGCGTCGACGGCGACGCCGGGCTCGACGGTGAGGCTTGCGTCGAGGGTCAGCTCGACGTCGAGGTCGGACACCACCCCGTCGCACCGGGTGCGGGCACGCACCCGTCGGGCCAGCCCGATCGCGACGTTGCCCTCGTTGCGTACCCGCAGCTCGATGGGCTGGACGCCGGCACGGGCGAGCACCTGGCGTGGGCTGACCCGCAGGTCGAGATCGGGCTCGACGCGCAGCACCACCTCCCGCCGGAGGCCTCCGACGTCGAGCTCGGCCGGGTAGCTACCGGGAGCGGTGGCGGCGTCCAGCTGCACCGACACCGGCACCGCGCGAGTGGTGCCCGCGCGCACCCGGCCGGCCAGCCGGGTGCTGGCGCCGGGTAGGTCCGGGGCGCTGACCGCAGCAGCGCGCAGGCGCAGGAGCTCGTCGGTCTCGTTCCGCACCGTGACCGTGGCGCGCAGGTGGCGCGGAGTGCCGCTGAGGACAACGGGCTCGGCCGGTGCTGCGGCGTCCGGTGCGGCCTTGGCCGCCGTGGACGGAGGCGGGCGACGACGGCGTGCGGTGGCCACGGCCGTCGTCCTACAGGTCCACGACGACCGGGCGGACGCGGTCCGGCCGCACGTGCGTCGAGGTCTGCCCGGAGACGCTGATCGCGAACAGCTCCAGCCCCAGCACCGACCAGCCCCAGCGCTGCTCGTAGGGCGTGCAGACCTCGGTGGGCGGCGGCGCCGCAAGCTCCAGCCGCACGCACGAGTCGACCGCGACGGGCTTGAGGTCGACCGTGGACGTCGACTCGACCGGCGCGAGGGTGAGCCGCGCGTCCGACGACAGGGTGCTGTCGGTGCGGACGGCCGAGTCCGTGGTGAGGCTGGACTCGCTGGTGAGCTTGGTCCCGCCGGCCAGCGTGGTCGTCGTCCCGCCGTCCAGGGTGAGCTTCATGTCGTCCAGGCCGGCGACATCGAGGTCCTGCGTCAGGCCACCGGACAGGTTGGAGTCGATCGAGAAGTCGGCCATCACAGGATCCCTTCGGGGCTGACGAGGTAGGAGTGGTGGAAGCCCAGCCGCGGGTCGCCCCAGGCCGGCAGCCGTGGGTCGAACTCCTGCAGCTCGGGCATCGGCACGCGCAACCGAGGTTCGAGCGAGGGGTAGTCGTAGACCGTGATGTGGTTCTGCCCGCGGTTGGCGGTGAACAGCAGCCGCTGGTCAGCGGACAGCTGGCTGGCGTAGATGCCGTCGATGAGCGTGCCGCGGCTGACCCGCAGGGCGCCGGCGTACAGGTGCGCGTTGCCGAACACGTTCCCTCGCGCGAGGGTCTCGGCTACGGTCGCGGCCGCCTGGCGCGACAAAGCCCACTGGTCCAGCGCGCCGGGGTGCTCATCGATCACCCGGTGGTGGGTGAGGGTCTCGAGGTCGACGAGCACGACGGTGTGGCTGCCGCCGGTGCAGAAGATCAGCTCGGAGTCGGAGATCGTCACGTCCGAGTTGATGTGCGCCGGCACATCGCGGTCGGCCGACCAATGGCGAAGGACGTGCCCCTGCTCGGCATCCACCTCGTAGGCATACTCGCGCAGGTAGGCCATTCCCCAGTGCTGCCAGTCCGATCCGTCGGCCGGCGAGACGCGGAACGACAGGGCGTAGAAGACGTCCAGCTGCGGGTGGCAGACCAGGTGCCAGCACGTCGTCGGCAGCTCCACCCGTCGGACGGCGCCGGTCACCGTGTCGAGGATCCCCACCTCGCGCGCCTCGCCGCGCTGCGGGTGGTCCATACCGCCGTACACGATGTACCGGCCGGAAGCCGTGCGCTTCATCGCGTGCGGGACCTTCAGCCCGTGCGGTGCCACCTGCTCAGCCTTGGTCAGCCGGTTGACGTCGAACCGCCAGAGGTGGTCGCCGATCGCCGTCACGAACTCGGTGTCGTCCAACCACACGAGGTGCGTGCTGCCCTTGATCGCGGTGTCGGGTACCGCGAACCGCAGCGTCGACACGCGGTCGGCCTCGTCGAGCGTCGCCGGGTCGTAGAACAGCAGGTGCTGGCCGGTGTTGCCGAGGAACCCGATCCGCCGGGCCGGGTCGACCGAGGGGGCGTGGCCGCCGGCCACGCCCCCGAAGTAGGTCACCTTGTACGCGTGGTCCCCGGTGGCCGGGTCGTAGCGAAACAGGCACACACCGGCCCGGCCCTCGAGACCGTTCAACCCGTTGCCATCCAAGGCGATGTGGAAGGCGTACGGGTATTCGCGAACGTCGTTGCCCACTGCATCACCGCCCCGGCCGGTGCGCGCTTCTACGGCTCGCCGCCGTCCTTGCGACGATACGCGCGGCCCCGCGGCGCGTCACCGGGACGAAGCGGACAGCGTGGTTGCGTTGAGGAACGGCCACTGGAACAGGTTGATGCCGGTCGCGGCCCACGCCACGCCGAACCACACGTTGTCGGTGCCCGACCACCGCCGCACCACGATCTCGTACGTCGCGCCACGGGTCGCCGCGAACTCGACCACCTCGTAGCTGTTGTCCCACGAGGCGGACGAGGCGACCTGCACCCCCTGGCTGTTGCGGACGATGAGGTCGAGGTCGACGGTGAGCGACGACGTCAGCGGGATGCCGAAGATCGACGTCACCTTGCTGTCCCAGGCCAGGGCGACCTTGACCGTCGGGAAGAACACCAGGGACGGCACCTGCACGTGGTAGCGGAACGTCGTCAGGCCGTCCGACCCGATGTCGGCCGAGGCGAGCGTGCCGACGTCCCAGCCGCGAGAGGTCGCCGGCGCGTTGCGCCACCGCCGTTGCTGGGCGATCCGCACCCCGGACTCGGCATCGACCGCGCCCGCCCCGTCGGAGGCGTCCGTGCGGCTCGAGACGTCGTTCCACCAGGTGCTGCCGGAGACGTTGCGGCCCGCACTGGCGAGCAGGATCGCCCGGCAGCCCTCAGGCCAGGAGCAGAGCACCGGGTCGACGTCCTGCAGCAGTGCAGTGACGCCAGCGGTCGCCGGGGCGGCAAAGCTCGTGCCTGACATGGTCTGGCCGTTCGCGCTCACGCCGGTGCCGTTGGCCGCGAGCTCGGGCAGCTCGCGATCGCCGTGGGACGAGGATGGGTTGCGGAACACCGAGTCGCCCGACATCGACGCTGCCGTGTCGTCGTGGTTGCCGATCGAGAGCGTGTTGAAACCCTTGTGGTTCACGAACTCTGACGACGGCGGCTGGATGTTGTCGGCGTCGCCCTGCCAGAAGTTGCCGGCCGCCTGGACGATCGTCGGGTAGGGCCAGTGCAGGGCCAGCCAGTCCTTCAGGACGTCGTCTGCCTGCAGGCCGGCACCGCCCGGCTCGCTGTTGCGGTGGAAGCTCTGGCTGATCACGGTGCAGCCCTGGTTCGCTGCCCAGCGCAGCGCGTCGTTGTCAGAGCTGTTGGCGGAGTAGAGGTCGCAGTCCGGGGCGTGCCCGTGCGGCTTGTTGGGCTCCGTGTTCTTGATGATGGCGTGGGTCAGCCGGGCGTGGTTGCTCGCGGACGGCGTCGTGGTGAACCGGCCGGCGAGCGCGAGGTTCGTCGTGTCGCTCGGGCCGTCCTCGAACACGGCGACGCGCACACCGGTGCCGTCGAAGCCGAGGTTCTGCGCGCGGTCCGACCGCGCCACCGCGATGGAGTTGCCCAGGTCGGTGATGGCCGTGCGGTCGTCCAGGAAGATGGCGCCCACCGCATCGGAGGCCGCGAGCTCGCGCACCTGCGCAGCGCTGACCGTCGCGCGCACGAGGGGGACGTCGTCGTCCGGTCGGTCCGCCACCTCGGCGCCGAGCCGCTTGAGCCGGCGCGAGAGGTTGGCGGTGGCGCGACGGTGCAGCGCCGCACGCTCGACCTCGACCGGGTGCGGCTCCTCGACCCGGCGGTCGGTGGGCTTGTCGTAGTCACCCTGGTCGCCCTCGACCACCGGCCAGATGACCACGTCGACCCGCTCGTCGTCGGTGAGGGTCTCGAGGTGGCGCCACAGGGTCTCGTGCATGCGGCCGAACCGGTCGAGCCGCCGCTTCTCGACGCCGGTCAGGACCTCGTCAGCGTCGACCCGCTCCCCGTCGCGGCCGAAGGCGAGCACGGCCGGCTCGCCCTTCTCGCGGTGCACGGCCTTGACGAGCTCGAGGTACTGCTCGTCGTCCGCGGCCTTGGCCCCGGGGGCGAGCCGGGTCACGGACAGCTCGCCCACCGACAGGTGCAGGGCGTGCTCGACCCGCAGCTCGGGTGGCACGCTGCCGACCAGGGCACCCACCACGAACGGCACGGTGACCGGGTCGGTGAGCCGGGCACCCTTGGCGTCGATCAGCTCGCCGACCGCCAGCTCGTAGGCACCTGGCTCGAGGCCGTCGGTGGCGACCTGGACCAGGCGTCCGCGCTTGGCGACACGGACGGCGGTGTCGCGCCACGGACCACGGGCGCGACGCAGCCGGACGACGCCCTGGGCCGATCGCGGGTCGACGGCGCGGGTGCTCGTCAGGTCGAGGGTGGTGCCGGGGGTGATGACCTCGCCCGGCGTGAACGAGAGCTCGAGAGTGGTGTCCATGCCGACAGGAGGCGCCGTCGGACCCCGCTGATACGCCCCGGGGCCGCCCGAGCGGTCAGGTGACCTCGATCGGCTGGGCGGCGGTGATCCGCACGAGCTCGTCGTAGGAGGTCGGGAAGACCGTGTGCGGGTGGCCGGCCGCTGCCCAGACGACGTCGAACCGCGCCAGCGCGACGTCCACGAACGTGCGGACCGGCGTGAGGTGGGCGACAGGTGCGACGCCACCGATGGCGAAACCCGTTGCAGCGCGGACGATCTCGGGCGTGGCGCGCTGCAGGTCGGCCAGTCCGAGCAGGTCGGCGACCTTGTGCGTGTCGACGCGGTGGGCGCCGGAGGTGAGGATCAGCAGGGGCTCGGCCTCCTGGTCCGCCTGGTGCCGGCCGTGCCCGGGGTCGGCGACCGCCGGTACCGAGACGAACACCAGCGAGTTCGCGATCTGGCCCACCTCGACGCCGAGCTGGTCAGCGGCGGCCTGCGCGGTGCGCGCGGCCTCGTCCAGCACGCGCACCTGGCCGCGGACACCGAGCCCCGAGAGCACGCTGGCCACGCGCATCACGGCGGCGTGTGCGACGAGGTCCGGCATGGCCAAAGACTAGTCGCCAGGTGGAACTGCTCGACGAACTCCTCGACCGGCCGGGCGAACCAGCTGGCGCGCTCCATCACGAGGTCCTCGGGCCAGTCCCACCAGGCGATGTCGAGCATCGGCCGCACCAGGTGCTCGGCGACGCGGTACCGGACGACGCGCGCCGGGTTACCCGCCACCACGGCATACGGCGGCACGTCCTTCGTCACCACCGCGCCGGCCCCGATCACCGCGCCGTGCCCGACGCTGACCGAGCCGAGGACGTAGGCGCCGAAGCCGATCCACACGTCGTGCCCGATCGACAGCACGTCACCGGAGCCTGGGACATACGCACCGGAGTCGACCATCGCACCCAGGCCAGGGAACCGGTTGCCCACCGGGAACGTGGTCGGTGCGTCGATCCGGTGGGCGTCGCGTCGCGGTACGCTCCGCCGTCGTCCTGACCGGTCGGTGACCGGAGCGTCCGGCCGACCGGGGTTGATCAGGCGCACCTCGTCGGCGATCGAGCAGTAGGCCCCGATCTGGATGCGCTCGTACGGCTCGAAGGTGACCAGGCTGCTGGTCTTGCCGGTGAAGTACGTCCACGGCCCGATGGTCGCGGCCTCGGGGTGCGCGACCGACAGGACGGCCCCCGACCAGCCTGGTCGCAGCACGGTGGCCTCCTGCCGCAGGGGCAGCCCGCCGAACCGGGCATCCGGGACGATCCGGGTGGCGAGCCGGGCATCGGCCAGTCGGCGGGTGAGCCGGGTCATCGCCAGGACGGCGTGCTGGCTCGCAGTGAAAGCGTGTCCGTGGACGTCCCTCAGCCGCCGCAGCGCATCCTGGCGAACAAGCACGGCGGCCGGTGCGGACGAGCCCGGCAGGCCGGCCTGCGCTCTCGGGTCGCGGGTGAGCGCGTCGACGAGCAGCTGTACGGCTGCTGGCTCGGGCACCGAGGTCGCGGTCGAGAGCAGCACGAGGTCGGCGGGCAGCCGGTCCCACGCGTCGTCCCATGCAGGGCCGACACCGACGTGGTGGCCGGGGCGCAGGATCTGGGCACCGTCCACGAGACGTAGCAGGTCGTGGACGCGCGGGTCGGGGTGCTGGTCGACCAGCACCAGCTCGACGTCGTAGCCGGTCACGGCCTGGAGGGCGACGACGTGGGCGCGCAGCGAGTGGGCGACCGCGACGGGCGTCTGGTCGGCCACGACCACCGCGAGCAGCCGCGGCCGCGCCTCGGCGGCGTCGGGTGGCGCGCCGGCCGGCGTCAGCACGGCCTGGAGGGCCTGTTGCGCCTGCGGCAGAGGGGTTTCGGGCCGTAGATGAAGCGACTGGGCGATGAGCGACTGGGCCTCGGTGCACTGCAGCAGCTGGATCTCGGGCGGTTCCTGCGTCGTGGGGTAGTCGTCCAGGCACCACGCCTGCACCACCTGGGCCTGCTCCTGCGTCAGCTCGTCGACGCCGTCCAGGTACAGGACGACCGGCACGCCGTGGGCAGCGGTGAGCGTCCGGACGACGAGCCGCACCAGCTCACGGGCCGAGGCCGGGAGGTCGCCGGGCAGCTGCACGAGGACCAGGCGGGGCTTCGGGTCGGCAGGCACGTTCATCCATTCGGCGCAACGGACCGCCACCTTGAGCGGGCGTCCGGTCGCGCTCGGCCTACCAGAAGCGGGGTTGTCCGGGGATCGTCTCGAGGTCGGCGAGCAGCAGCTCGCGGTCGTCGGGGTCCGCGATCTGTTCGGCGCAGGCGAGCGCCTGCTCGGTGTCGCTGCGGGCGAGGTCGGCGTCACCCGAGACGGCGTGCGCGCGGGCGAGGGCCTCGTGCGCGAACGCGAGGTCCCAGTCGCCGATCCCGTGCTCGAGACACAGGTCGAGGACGCGCTGAGCGTGGTGGCGGCTCGGCTCGCCCCGCTCGAGGACGGCGTAGACCCGCGAGCAGAGCCACTCGCCGCGAGCCCGGTGGACGGCGGTGCCGGCCAGCTCCCAGTGGTAGCGGGAGGCATGCGCCGTGTGCAGCATCCGGTCGTCGTCGGCCGGCGTGCGGTTCTCCGTCTCCATCAACCGCCAGGTCGCGTTGAACAGGTCCACCGCCAGCTGCCGGTGCTCGCTCGGTGGCGGCGGTTCGGTGCGCGCGTTGACTGGGTCGGTGGCTGGCGCGGCGGCGGTGCTGGTGGTCGGTGAGTCGGTCACGGGTAGCTCCTGGAGGTGGTGGTCGATGGTGTGCAGGTCGCCGCGCAGGCGGATGGCGCGGGCCTCGACCCGCCGCCGGTGCCGAGCCAGCGTGCGGGTCAGCACGGCCGGGTCGCCGTCCGAGGCGAGGCAGGCGCGCACTTCCTCGAGCGGCACGTCGACGGCGCGCAGCAGCTGCACCACGCGGGCGGCGGCCAGCTGCTCGCGGCCGTAGTAGCGGTAGCCGGTGGTGGGGTCGACGTGGGCCGGACGCAGCAGGTCCACCCGGTCGTAGTGGCGCACCGCCTTGCTCGTCAGGCCGGTGCGCTGGGCGAGCTCGCCCACGGTGAGCAGGCGGTCGAGCGGTGTCGCGTCGCCGTCCGGCCCGTCGTCTGAGGAGTCCACGCGTCGGAGCGTAGGGGCCTTCCCCGGGGCAAGCTCAAGAGCTCGGCTGACGTCGTCCACCGGCTGGGTCGAAGGTGTTGACGCGGTGTCCGAGGGCGGGTGTACTGTCGAGGTGTTCGAACAGGTGTTCGAATGATCCCCGGCGGTGGACTCCCCTCCATCGCCCGGGGAGGGTCCGTCGTCCGGCCGCCTCGACCCCGGCCGTGGCGGGCCCGGGCCTGGCTGGTCCCGGGTGGCGGTGGGGAAGCCGCCACCCGGGCCCGTCCGGCCGGTCTGCCCCGACTTCCCCCTCGGCAGCGACTCCCGGTGTCCAGTGGTGGAGGTGCGTGGTGGTGCGACGGTACGGCGACCTGATCGAGGTGCGCACGGCGCTGGCCGACGAGCGAGGTGCGTCCTCGCCCGTGGCGTTCATCTGGCGCGACCGGCTCTACGTCGTGCGGTCGGTGCTGTCGCACTGGTACGAGCGACGGGTGTGGTGGCGGGAGGCCGCTGCCTCGGCGCTGCTGGGGCTGCGGTCCGAGACGGCGTTCACCGCGCAGGGGGCGGTGGCCACCGCACCGGCCCGCGTCGACGAAGGCCGGCCCGACGAGCCTCGCGCTCCGCTCGAGCCGGCCGAGCGGGAGGTCTGGCGGGTCGAGGCCGCGGCCGGCCGCAGCAGCCCGGTCGGGGTCTACGACCTCGTGTACGACCCGAGCGGCCACGGCTCCAGCGGGTCCAGCGGCTGGCGGTTGGCCCGCCTCGATGACTGACCGGCTCGATGACTGACAGACAGGAGGAGCACGTGCCGACGTCCAGCCCACCCCGGGTGCCACCCAGCAGTCTCGACCTGCTCGACCGGGCTCGCGACAGCCTGGTCGCCGCGCTCACGGCCTCCACCGCCGGTGAGCGCTACGTCGCCGCGCACCTGGCGGCGCTGCGCGCCGCCGCTGCCGTGCTGTCGGTGCGCGGCCGTCCCCACCGGCACAGCCGGCCCCGCAGCGTGTGGGAGGTGCTGCCCACCGTGGCGCCCGAGCTGGGGGAGTGGGCTGCCTTCTTCGACGCCGGTGCGACCCGCCGGGCTGCCCTCGAGGCCGGCCGCGACGACGCCGTGAGCAGCCGTGAGGCCGACGACCTCGTGCGGGACGGCGAGACCTTCCTCGGCCTGGTCGAGTCGATCCTCGGCCTGCCGCCGCACGACATCCTGCCGGCCCGGTCGGTGTGCCTGCGCACCCCGACCAGCACCCTGCCGTTGTCCGGCTAGCCCACCCGCCACCGACCACCACCCCTGGACCCATGAGCGCCGCCGACCCCTTCGTCCACCTGCACGTCGCCTCCGGATACTCCCTGCGGCACGGCGCCTCGTCCCCGGCTGCCCTGGTCGAGCGGGCCCACGAGCACGGCATGGGAGCGCTCGCCCTCACCGACCGCGACGGTCTCTACGGCGCGGTCAAGTTCGTCCTGGCCTGCCAGCAGGCGGGTCTCGACCCACTGCTGGGCGTCGACCTCGCGACCGCTCCTACCGGACTGGTCGACGGCCTGCCGGGCTGGGCCGACCCCTCGGTCGCGGTCCGGTCGGCCGGGTCCGGGCGCACGCCGGTGCGCGGCGGTGCGCTCGTCGACCCCTACCGACCCCGGGCGACGGTGCTGGCACTCGGGGCTGACGCCGCGCTGGCGCGTCCGGCCGGGGCGGGCTGGGCCGGGCTGAGCCGGCTGGTCTCGGCGGCGCACCTGTCCAGCGCGCACCTCGGCGGCGAGCGCGGTACGCCGGTCGCCGACCTGGCGATGGTGGCCGCGCACGCCGGCGGCGAGACACCGCAGCTGGCCGTACTGCTCGGCCCGGCCAGCGAGGTCGGGCGGGCGGTGCTGGCCCGGCGTCCCGACCTGGCCCGCGCCGTCCTGAACCGCTGGCGCGAGGTGCTGCCACCGGGCGCGCTCGCCGTCGAGGTGGTCTGCCACCACGGGCCCCCCGGCGGTCCGCTGAGCGTCGAGCACGCCGGCCGGATGCTCGCCCTGGCCCGCGAGAGCGGCGTCCCCGCCGTGCTGACCAACACCGTGCGGTATGCCACCCCGGACGCTGCTGCCACCGCCGACGTCCTCGACGCCACCCGGCGGCTGGTGGCGCTCGACGTGCGCCACCTCGACCGCGTGACGGCACACGGCCACCTGGCGAGCGGCGCGGCGATGGCCCGCACCGCAGCCGACGTGGCCGCCACCCTCGGCGGGGGCACCCACCACGCCGCCGAGCAGGCGCGCCTGCTGCTCGACGACACCGCCGCGCTGGCCCGCCGGTGCGTGCTCGACCCCCGCGCCGACCTTGGCATCGGCTCGGTGCACCTGCCCGAGCCCGCCGTGCTGGGCCTGGCTCCCGACCAGCACCCCGGTGTCGTCCTGCGCGAGCGCACCAGGGCCGCGATCGGCGACCGGTACGCGGGTGCCTCGACCCGCCGACTGCGCGAGGTCGAGCAGCGCCTCGACGACGAGCTCGCCGTCGTCGACCACCTCGGGTACCCGACGTACTTCCTCACCGTGGCCACGGTGTGCGACCTCATCCGCGACCTGCGGGTGCGGGTGGCGGCCCGCGGCTCTGGGGCCGGCAGCCTGGTCAACTACCTGCTCGGCATCAGCGGGGTCGACCCGATCGAGCACGGGCTGCTGATGGAGCGGTTCTGCTCGCCGCTGCGCGCCCAGCTGCCCGACATCGACATCGACGTCGAGTCCGCCCGGCGTACCGAGGTGTACGAGCAGATCCTCGTCCGGTTCGGCGGCGAGCGGGTCACCTGCGTCTCGATGATGGACACCTACCGGGTACGGCACGCGGTGCGCGACGTCGGGGCCGCGCTGGGCCTGCCGCCCGCCGAGGTCGACGCCATCGCCAAGTCGTTCCCCCACATCCGGGCCAGCAGCGCGCGCGACGCGATCGCCGAGCTGCCCGAGCTGCGCGCGAGCGGGCTCGGGCACCGGCGGCTCGACCTGCTGTTCGAGCACGTCGAGCGGCTCGACGCCCTGCCTCGGCACATCGCCCTGCACCCGTGCGGGGTGGTGCTGTCCGACAGCACGCTGCTCGACCGCACGCCGGTTGAGGCGAGCTGGCTGGGGTTCCCGATGAGCCAGTTCGACAAGGACGACGTCGAGGCGCTGGGCCTGCTCAAGCTCGACGTGCTGGGCATCCGGATGCAGTCGGCCATGGCGCACGCCGTCGAGGAGGTCGCCCGGGTCGACGGCGTGCGGGTCGACCTCGACGACCGCAGCCAGGTGGGGCTGGACGACGACGCGACCTTCCGGTTGGTCCGCTCCACGCACACCCTCGGGTGCTTCCAGATCGAGTCGCCGGGCCAGCGTGAGCTCGTCGGCAAGTTCGCCCCCGAGACCTTCGCCGACCTGATCATCGACATCTCGCTGTTCCGGCCGGGGCCGGTGAAGTCCGACATGGTGACGCCGTTCCTGCACGCCCGGCAGGGCTGGCGCGAGCCCGAGTACCTGCACCCCACGCTGCGCGAGCCGCTCAGCACCACCTACGGGGTGGTGGTGTTCCACGAGCAGGTGCTGCAGATCGTGGCGATCACCACAGGCGTCAGCCTCGCCGAGGCCGACGAGGTACGCCGCGCGCTCGGCTCACCGGCGGGGCAGGCCGAGGTCGAGGCCTGGTGGCGTCCGACCGCCCGCGACCGCGGGTACTCCGCCGACGACGTGGAGCGGATCTGGACGGTGCTCAAGGCCTTCGCGTCGTTCGGTTTCTGCAAGGCGCACGCGGCGGCCTTCGCGCTGCCCACCTACCAGTCGGCGTGGCTCAAGGCCCACCACCCAGCGGCCTTCCTCGCCGGTGTCCTCACCCACGACCCCGGCATGTACCCCAAGCGACTCATCCTCGACGACGCCCGCAGCCTGGGCATCGCCGTGCTCGGGCTGGACGTCAACCGCAGCGACGCCACGTACCGCATCGAGCGGGTGACCCCCTGGGACGAGCCGCCACCGGCGATCCTCGACCAGCTCGACGCCGGGCCCGACCGGCCGGACGACGGCCCGCGGGCGCGCCCGCACCCCGACCTGCCCGACGGCCGCGCCTACGGCATCCGACTCTCGCTCGCCGACGTCAAGGGGATCAACGACGCCGAGGTCGAGCGGGTGGTCGCCGGTCGCCCCTACGCCTCGCTCGCCGACTTCTGGCACCGGGCGCGGGCCAGTCGGCCGGTGGTCGAACGACTCGTGGTGGCCGGTGCCTTCGACAGCCTGTACGGGCTCGGTGGACTGGCCGCGCGGCTGCCGGTGCGCCGACGCGGCCAGGTCACCCGGCGCGACCTCATGCTCCAGGTGACCGAGCTCGACCGCTGGACCCGCGCCACCGCCCGGGCCCGCCCCGGCCGCTCCGGGGGCTCGGGTAGCGCGGGGCACCGCCGCGCTACCCCGAGTGCAGCTGGGGCACCCGGCGACGACGTCCGGCTCCTCGCGGCGGCGCAGTCGCAGGCCGCTCGTCCGGCTGTCCCCGCCGCCGAGCAGCCCGTGCAGCTCGCTCTCGACCTCGGCGACGCCCCCGACACCACGCGGCTCACCGGCCTGCCTGAGATGACGGTCGACGAACGGGTGCAGGCCGAGCTCGAGGTGCTCGGCCTCGACGCGAGCGCCCACGTGCTCGACGGCTACGCCCCGATGCTCGACGCGCTCGGCGTCACTCGCAGCCGTGACCTGCTCGGCCGGCGCAACCAGTCCGAGCTGCTCGTCGCCGGCGTCAAGGTCGCCACCCAGACCCCGCCGATCCGGTCCGGTCGCCGGGTCGTCTTCCTCACCCTCGACGACGCCACCGGCCCGGTCGACGCCACCTTCTTCGAGGACGTCCAGGGTCCTTACGCCGCAACGGTCTTCCACTCCTGGCTGCTGATCGTCCGCGGCGTGCTGCGCCGCACCGGCCCGCGCGGGGTCTCGCTACGGGCCACCGGGGCGTGGCAGCTGCCGCCGCTGTGGGAGGCGTGGACCAGCGGGGGCCTGCCCGCCGTCCACGCCGCGCTCGACGCGGCCGACGCCCTCGCCCACGCCCAGGTGCAGGACGACGAGCGGTACTCCGTGCAGGCCGCCCAGGGGGCAGCGCAGAGCCGGTCGTCGCGGCCGGTCGTCGTCCCGCCGGCGCCCAGCCGGGCCGGGGGGATGGGTGCCGGCGACGGGCGCCGCCGGGTGCTGGTGCACGCCAGCGGGTTCCGCCAGTCGCCCTACTCCGACGTCAAGCCGGCCGGCGACGACGCGAAGTCCGCTCCACGCAAGCTCTGGCACTCCAGCCCGGGCAGCTCGGGGCGGTGACGAGGTGGCACCTGCTCCCGGCTCACTAGGCTGGGCGACGACCACGGCGCGCTCCGCGGTCCCCGCCGGCATCACGCCGCGGGCCCGACGACGCGAGGGAGGCCACCGGTGGCTGCATCGTCCTCCGACGCCGCCCGGCGCTCCCGCCGTGGCGACGTCGCCAGCGCACCGCGCACCGCTGCGGTGTGGGAGGCCGTGCGGCGCACCGCCACCGAGCTGTCCCGGGGCGAGCCGCTCGTCGTCCTCGACCTCGGCGGTGGCACGGGCGGCCTGGCCGTCCCGCTCGCAGCGCTCGGCCACCAGGTCACCGTGGTCGACCCCAGCCCGGACGCGCTCGCGGCCCTCGAGCGCCGGGCCGACGAGGCCGGTGTGGTCGACCGCGTGCGCGCCGTCCAGGCGGACGCCGGGCAGCTCGCCCAGGTGGTCGAGCCGGCCAGCGTCGACCTGGTCTGCTGCCACGGCGTGCTCGAGTACGTCGACGACCCGCACCAGGCAGTCGCCGCCCTCGCTGCGGTGCTGCGTCCCGGTGGTGCCGCCAGCCTGCTGGTCGCCCAGCGCTCGGCCGTCGTGCTGGCCCGGGCGCTCGCCGGCCGCTTCGCCGAGGCCGCACACGCCCTCGACGACCCCGACGGCCGGTGGGGTCCGGCCGACCCGCTGCCCCGGCGCTTCGACCAGGGTCAGCTCCTGGCGATGGTCGAGCAGGCCGGCCTGGCATCGCGGCTGGTGCATGGCGTACGGCTGTTCAGCGACCTGGTGCCCGAGTCCCTCGTCGACGGCGACGACGCGCGCACCGCGCTGCTCGACCTCGAGCAGCGGGCAGGTGAGCATCCCGACCACCCCGCGCTGGCCTCGCTCGCGACCCAGCTGCACGTGGTGGCGGTGCGCGACGGCTGACGGCGAGGTCCGCCCGTGAGCCGTCGGCAGTACACCTCGGCCCACCACGGTCGTGCGGCCGACGACGCCGGCTGCCCGATCCTGCACGTCGACATGGACGCCTTCTACGCGTCGGTCTCGCTGCTCGAGCACCCCGAGCTGGTCGGGTCCCCGGTCATCGTGGGAGGCAGCGCCAGCCGGGGCGTCGTGCTGTCCGCGACCTACGAGGCCCGGGCGTTCGGCGTCCAGGCCGCGATGCCGATGTCGCGGGCCCGCCGGCTGTGCCCGCAGGCCGTGGTCCTCGAGCCCGACCACCACCGCTACGCGGCCGTGTCGCGGGGGGTGATGGCGGTGTTCGCCGACGTCACCCCGATGGTCGAGCCGCTCTCACTGGACGAGGCGTTCCTCGACGTCTCGGGGGCCCGGCGGCGGCTGGGGAGCCCGCGCGAGGTCGCCCAGCACATCCGCGACCGGGTGCATGACGAGCAGGGCGTGAGCTGCTCGGTCGGGGTGGCCTCCACCAAGTTCGTCGCCAAGCTCGCCTCCGGGCTGGCCAAGCCGGATGGCCTACTGGTCGTGCCACACACGCAGACCCTCGAGGTGCTGCACCCGCTCCCGGTCGGTGCGCTGTGGGGGGTGGGGGAGCGCACCGAGGAGGTGCTGCACCGGTACGGCCTGCGCACCATCGGCGACCTCGCGCACACCCCGCGCGACACGCTGCAACGGGCCCTCGGTCAGGCGGCGGGGGCGCAGCTGTTCGAGCTGGCGTGGGGTCGCGACCCGCGGCGGGTCGTGCCGGTGCAGGGCGAGCGCAGCATCGGGGCCGAGGAGACCTTCGCCCACGACGTCGACGACGTCGTGGTGCTGCGCCGCGAGCTGCTGCGGCTCGCCGAGCGCACGGCGGCCCGGCTGCGGGCGGCCGCGCTGGTCGGGCGCACCGTCACGATCAAGGTGCGGTTCGCCGACTTCACCACGATCACCCGTTCGAAGACGCTGCCCGAGGCGACGGACGTCGGCCGCGACGTCTACGCCACGGCGCGCACCCTGTTCGACGCGCTCGGCCTGCAGCGCGGACGCATCCGGCTGGTCGGTGTCCGGGTCGAGGGGCTGCGCCCGGCCGCCGAGCAGCAGCGCCAGCTGCTGCTGGACGAGAAGCCGTTCGGCTGGCGCGACGCCGAGCGCGCCGTCGACCGCGCGAGCGCCCGGTTCGGGGCCGGCAGCGTGCGTCCGGCCAGCCTGGTCGAGCAGGGCGGCGACGACGCGGGCTGACGGGCCGCAGCCTGCTGAGCGTCAGTTCGGACCCAGATCGGGCGTCCCGCTTTCCCCCCCGGCGACGGCGACCTATCCTAGACAAGACCAAGGAAGTACGACGACCGCTCACCAGCCGTCGTCCTCCGTCGACTCAGTGCCAAGCGGGAGGTCACCGTGCCGCTTTCCGAGCACGAGCAGCGGGTGCTCGAGCAGATGGAGCACGCGATGGAGGCCGAGGACCCGAAGTTCGCCACGGCGATGCGGGGACGCACTCCCAAGGCCCGCCAGCGCCGCCGCATCATGCTCGGCAGCACCGGGGTCGTGGTCGGCCTCGTGCTGGTGGTGCTCGGCGTGGCGCAGTCCGTGGTCCCCCTGGCCGTCGCCGGGTTCGTCCTCATGCTCGCCGCGGGCGCCCTGGCCCTGACTCCGCCTCGTCGGCCGACCCCCAAGAGTGGCCCGGTCGGTGCCGTCGGCGCCGATGGCAAGCCGCAGCCGCGACGGCCGAAGTCGGCCAAGTCCGCCAAGGCGGTCAAGAGCCCGCGCAGCGGAACCTTCATGCAGCGCCTCGAGCAGCGCTGGGACCGTCGTCGCGACGAAGGCTCCGGCTACGGTCGCTGAGCGCGGGTCCTCAGGTCGACTCGATGAAGTGATCCGGTGAGACGTCGGGTCGTCCCGGCACCGGTCGCTGCTGCTCCGACCACTGCCCTGGTCCGAACACCTCGTCGGCAACCTCGCGCCAGAAGCGCCCCGCGCTGACGTTCTCGTGCTGGAACCCGATCGACCACGGTCCGTCGTGGCGTCGGAGCACCTCGATCGCCAGGTGGCGACCCACGCCGGTGCGCCGCAGCACCGGAGCGACCCAGAACGCGACCACCGAGCGCCGCTCGCCCAGCAAGCCGTCCACCAGGCCGAAGCCCACCGGGGCCTGCTCGCCGGTCTTGGGATGCGGCCGCCACGCGAGGTACCCCGCCGTGTCCGGTGAGGGGAACTGCGCGAGTGACGCGGCCTGGTAGCGACCGTCGCCGTAGGGGAGGCCGGCCACGATGGTGGCCAGATCGTGCCGAAAGGCCTGCCACAGCCACGAGACGACGTCCCACTGGTCGTCGGCGACGGCGCGGATGCTGAGGTCCCGAGGTGGTCTCGCCGCAGTCATCAGCGGCGGCGCTGCACCTTCGGCAGCCGCACCCGGTGCGTGCTGCGGGCCACCCGGTCGTCCAGTGCGCTGACGGCCCGCCCGACCCGCTGACCCACCAGGCTGATCCGGGACACCCCTGACGGGGGGTACAGCCGGGCCCGCAGCCGCTGCGAACGCGGCCGGCTGTCGGCGACCGCCCGCACGACGGTGCGGACGTCGGAGTCGACGTCCGTGGCCTGCGCGCCGGGTGGCGCGTAGCGGGTGCGCTCGACCGCACTGGCGATCCGGGTCAGGGCGGCGCGCGGGTCGTCGCCCAGGGCCGCCGCGGCACTGAGCCGGTGGTCGACCTGGCGCGGCGTGAGGGCGGCGGTGAGGTCGATGCCGAGGTCTCCGACCTGCTCGTGCAGGTCGGCCCACGAGGCCTCCACCCGGCCCACTGCGTCGAGCGCCGCTCGGCGGCGGCGCCGGCGGCCCAGCCAGGCGGTGACCGGAGTCAGCAACAGCGCGGCCCCGAGCAGCAGCATGATCGCGACGACCTGCACCGTGCGGCTCACCCCGCTGCGGGCTGCGGCCGCCACGATGATCGGCTCGGCCACCGCACCGGTGCGGTTGCGCTCCTCGGCCTGCTGCAGCGCCTGGATGCGCGGGTCGACCGACGAGGTCGCCGTGGAGCCGGGTCCGGCCGTGGCCGACGTCTGCTCGGGGTTGGCGCCGGCTGCGGCGCCGACCGTGGCCCACTGCGGTGGCGCGCCGGTGCGGGCGGCCGGGGTGGGCTCGAACCGCACCCAGCCGATGCCCTCGAAGTACAGCTCGGGCCAGGCGTGCGCGTCCGTGAGCTTCACCGAGTACCAGTTGTCCTGCACCTTCGTGCCCGGCAGGAAGCCGACCCCGATCCGGGCCGGGATGCCGAGCGAGCGGGCCATCACGGCCATCGCCGAGGAGAACTGGATGCAGAAGCCCTTGCGCTGGGCGAGGAAGTCGGCCACCGCATCCCCACCGGAGTCGGCGGGGGCGTCGGTCGAGTAGGTGAAGTCGCCACCGGTGCGGAACCACTGCTGGAGCGCCATTGCCTGGTCGTATGCCGTGTTCTGGCCGCGGGTGACGGCCCGGGCGGTGCTGGCTACGACGTCCGGCAGGCTGCGCGGCAGCGCGGTGTAGCGCTGCACGGTGTCCGGCTTGGGCGTCGGCGCGCCCCGCAGCTGCGCGACCGTGGGGCGCACCGCGAGGTACTGCACGTCGTACTGCTTGCCGCGCGCCGTCTCGCCGTCGCCGATGACGTTCAGCGAGGCCGCGTCGTAGAGCCACGCGCCCTTGATGTCGACCCGGCGAGCGGGGTACGGCACCGGGAGGAAGTCCTGGTTGAGGCTGGGGCTGACCTCGATCCGCATCGCGTAGGGCGTCTGCGACACCGCCGAGGTGAGACCGGGCGGCGCGGGCAACCCGCGGCTGGCCCGGTTGCGGCGCGAGACGTCACGCGTGCCCGGCTTCCAGGTGTCTCCGTCGAAGGTGTCTGCGGTGACGATGCGCAGCGGCTGCACGTCCGCCTGGCTGGTGTTGTACCGCAGGATCTGGATGTCCTTGCGGGGCGTGAGGTTGTCGCGCAGGGTCAGCACCGGGTTGATCACGGTCAGCCCGTTCAGGCCCGCGGACGACGTCCCCGCCGACCCGCGGGTCAGCAGGCCGTCGGAGATCCCCGGCAGGACGGCCGGAAGCACGACCGCCAGCGCGATCGCGGCCACGCCGAGGCGCCGGCCGGTGGCGGCCAGGGCAGCCGTGTCGTTGCCGAGCGTCTGCCGGCTCGCCGAGTACGCACCGCCCCAGCGGGGCAGCAGCCGGCCCCAGCGCAGCACCCGTGCGCTGGCGTCGTGCGCGAGCAGCAGCAGCCAGCCGACGGCGCCGGCCGCGAAGTAGCGCCACGGCAGGCCGTCCGGCACCACGGCGGCCGGGACCGCATAGAGCGCCAGCAGCGGGATCCCGGCAGCGGCCGGCGACCGCAGTCCGACGACGGCGAGGTCGACGAGGGCGGCGACCGCCAGCACCCCGATCGCGAGGATCAGCGAGATGCCGAGCGACGTCGGGACCGGTGCCGCGTACCGGTTGATGGTGTCGCCACCGTCGACCACGATCTGGCCCAGCCGGTTGACGGCGGCCGGGCCGGGCAGGAGGCCCCAGACGGCGCTCTCGCCGGCGAACACCGCGGTGAGCAGCACGCCTCCGGCGAGGACCTGCAACGGCACGACAAGAGCGCGCGGCGATCCGGCCGACCGAGCCGCCATGCCCACCACCAGCACGACCACGATGGCTGCGACACAAGGGAACTGCCAGTCGCCGCCGTCGACGACGGGCGCCAGCGACCAGGTCGTCAGCAGGGTGGCCACCGCGGCCAGCAGGGGAGCGAGGCGGTCGCGGCTCATCGGGCGGTCCCCCCGGTGAGGGCTCGACCCGCACCGACCCGACGCCAGGTGTGGTCGAGCGGCTCGCGCTCGCGCGCGGCGACGACGTCCCAGCCGGCGGCCCGCAGCTGCTCCAGCTGCTTCTGCACGCGCAGCTCGACCTCGGCGCGCAGGGTGCGGTCGGAGATGGCCGCGGTGGTGTCGGCCACGAGAGCGACGCAGGTCGTTCCCGGCTGGTGCAGGCCGGCCAGCATGGCGGTGTCGTCTGCAGAGATCTCACCCAGTGCCGCGACGAGCAGCCCGCCGGTCGCCGAGCGCGCCGCGGCGTGCACCGCCCGCTGCAGCTCGACCGGCCCGGCCGGCAGCACCGAGGCCAGCGCGTCGAGCACGCGCGAGGACGAGACGTCGCCCGCCCCGGCGAGCTCGTGCGCCCACGGGTTGGCCACCAGCTCCTGCCCGGCCGTGCCGTCGACCAGCCGGACGGCGTAGCCCCGCGCGCTGAGGTGGACCGCCACCGACGCGATGGCGGACACCGCCCACTCGAAGCTGGACGCCGGGCCTTCGCCGCGATGGGCGAGGCGACGCCGGTCGAGCAGCAGCGTGGCGCGGCTCTGCCAGGGCTGCTCCTCCCGGCGCACCATGAGCTCGCCCCGCCGGGCGGTCGAGCGCCAGTGCACCCGGCGCAGGTCGTCGCCCTGGTGGTACTCGCGGGTGGTGACGTCGTCCTCACCGGAGGCTGCGACGGCCCGCGGGCGGGTGTCGCCGGAGCCGGTCCAGTCGCCGGCCAGCATGATCGGGGCCAGTGCCACGACCTGGGGGATGACGATCAGCTCGTCGCGCGCAGTGAACGAGCGGCGGTGCTCGCCCATCCCGAACGGGTCGGTGAGGGTCAGGCTGAGCGGGCCGATGGCGTACCGGCCCCGGACGTCGGAGCGCACCGGGTAGCTGACCGCGCGGCGCTCGCCCGGCTCGAGGCCGGGCAGCACGAAGCGCGGTCGCGACCCCACCGTGTAGGGCACGGCCTCCTCGGCGAGCACCATTCCGCAGCGGCTGGTCGAGACGTTGGCGATCTCCAGCACGACCTGGGCCGCCCGGCCCACCTCGACGCGCACCGGCGAGATGGTGCGCGAACAGGCGAGCCGGTAGCGCGCCCGGCCCAGCACGACCACCGTCAGCACCGGCACCAGCGCGAGCAGCACGCCGACCCGCAGCAGGTCGCGCTGGCCGAGCGCGACGGCGCAGATGGCCGCCGTGATCCCGGCCGAGAGCACCGCCCGGCCGCGGGTGGTCAGCCGGGCGAACGGGCTGACCAGCTGCCGTCCGAGGCGGCGACGCAGGCTGCGCGCGGACATCGCTGCCTCGTCAGCCCTGCGTCGCGCTCGGCACCGGCACCCGCTGCAGCAGGCCGGCGACGACGTCCGCGGCGCTCTTGCGGGCCAGCAGCGCGTCCGGGGTGAGCAGCAGCCGATGGGCCAGCACCGACCCGGCGAGGGTCTGGACGTCGTCCGGGAGGACGTGGTCGCGGCCCTCGAGCGCGGCGTGCGCCCGCGCCGCGCGCAGCAGGTGCAGCGTGGCCCGCGGCGAGGCGCCCAGCCGCAGGTCGCTCGTCGAGCGGGTGGCCTCCGCCAGGTCGACCACGTACTGCCGCACCGCCTCGCTCACCCAGACCGCGCGGGTCGCGGCCACCAGCTCGCGGACGTCGGCCGCGGTGGCGACGGGCTGCACGTCGTCCAGCGGGGAGCGTGAGCCGTGGCTGCTGAGCATGGCCATCTCGGCAGCGGTTCCCGGGTAGCCCATGGACAGCCGCGCCATGAACCGGTCGCGCTGCGCCTCGGGCAGCGGGTAGGTGCCTTCCATCTCGATCGGGTTCTGCGTCGCGACGACGATGAACGGCGCCTCCAGGTGGTAGGTGATGCCGTCGACGGTGACCTGCCGCTCCTCCATGCACTCCAGGAGGGCGGACTGCGTCTTGGGCGAGGCCCGGTTGATCTCGTCGCCGAGGACGACGTTGGCGAAGATGGCGCCTGGCTTGAACTCGAAGTCGCGCTGCTCCTGGTTGTAGATGCTGACGCCGGTGATGTCGCTCGGCAGCAGGTCCGGCGTGAACTGCACCCGGCGGACGCTGCAGTCGACCGCACGGGCGAGCGCCTTGGCCAGCATCGTCTTGCCGACGCCCGGCACGTCCTCGATCAGCAGGTGACCCTCGGCCAGCAGCACGGTCAGGGCGGTCCGGACGACGTCCGGCTTGCCCTCGATCACGGTCTCGATGGCCGCGGCGATCGCCCCAGCCTTCCGCCCCAGCTCCTGCAGGTCGACGTCGGAACGGGTCTGCGGGGCGCTCGTCGCGCTCACGGGGCCTCCTGGATCGGCTGTCGCGTCGTGGTCGGGCGGGGCGGCGCGCACTGCAGTCACGTCGGGCCGCGCGTCGCCCACCTGGCGTCCTCGCAGTCTGTCACCGCCCGGCTCGGCTGGGGAGGGTCGATGCCCGCCTCTGGCGCGGTCGTTCCCATTTCGTGTCCTGCCACCCGAACGCCGGGGCAGCGGTGCGGGTTCATCGCGGCCGCCCCCACTTCCCTCCCCACGGCCGCCCCCGCCGTGGCGTGCGGCGGGTCGCCGTGCTGCCCGGACCGGGATGGCGTGCCGAGACCGGACGGCTGGTCGGCTGCCGGCCCGCGATGCCCTCCACCACCGATCTGTCCAGGTATGTCCCCTCTGACCAGGGGGTTTGCGCGACGCCAGTGGTCACAGAGGGTTGAATCTGCTTGACCGGGGAGTGAAGTGGAGTAATGTGGAGCATGCCGGAGAGAAGGGGTGCCCGGTGTCGGGTCGAGAGTCTTCCGCCGGGTCGCGCCGGTGGTGGTCCACGAGGGGAGGTGCGCGATGTTCCTCGGCACGCACACTCCCCGGTTGGACGACAAGGGGCGGCTGATCCTCCCGGCCAAGTTCCGCGACAAGCTCGCCGGCGGGCTCGTGGTCACCCGCGGGCAGGAGCGCTGCCTCTACGTCTTCGCCATGGACGAGTTCGTCCGGATCGCCGACCAGATGCGGACGGCCCCGGTCACGAGCAAGGCCGTGCGCGACTACCTGCGCGTGTTCCTGTCCGGCGCCAGTGACGAGGTACCGGACAAGCAGGGGCGCGTGACCATCCCCACGGCCCTGCGCGACTACGCGGGTCTGGACCGCGACCTCGCCGTCATCGGCGCCGGGTCGCGGATCGAGATCTGGGACGCCGCGGCCTGGAGCACCTACCTCGCCGCGAACGAGCAGGCCTTCTCCGAGCAGGCCGAGGAGGTGGTGCCCGGACTGCTCTGACCGACCGTCCGCCCGCTGTGGTCTCCACCCGCTCCACCGTCCTGCCGCACCTTCCCCGGTGGCAGGCCGAACCCCTCGGAGCGGTTGGGGACCAGACCGGGCGGCCCGCACCACCCATCCCCAACCCACCACGACCCGGCCCGGCCGGACCCCAGCAGGAAGGACCGCCATGGAGCGCACCGGCGACGCCGCCTCGCGGCACCAGCCGGTGATGCTCGAGCGGATCGTCGAGCTGCTGGCGCCAGCGCTGGCCGGTCCAGGAGCCGTGCTCGTGGACGGGACGCTGGGAATGGGTGGTCACGCCGAGGCGCTCCTCGCGGCCTGCCCGCAAGCCGTGCTGGTCGGGATCGACCGTGACCCGGAGGCGCTGCGGCTGGCAGCGGACCGGCTGGCCCCCTACGCCGACCGGCTGCACCTCGTGCACGCCGTGTATGACGAGCTCGGTGATGTGCTGGCCCGGCTCGGGTTCGGACCGGTGCAGGCCGTGCTGCTCGACCTCGGGGTCTCCTCGCTGCAGCTCGACGAGGACGACCGCGGCTTCGCCTACCGGGTCGACGCGCCCTTGGACATGCGGATGGACGCCGGCGACGAGCTCACGGCCGCGGAGGTGCTCAACACCTACGACGTGGACGACCTGGTGCACGTCCTGCGCGAGTACGGCGAGGAACGCTACGCGCGCCGCATCGCGGCGGCTGTGGTGCGCGAGCGCGCCGTCACGCCGTTCACGACGTCGGCCCGGCTCGTCGAGCTGGTGCGCGCCAACGTCCCCGCTGCCACGCGGCACCAGGGCGGGAACCCGGCCAAGCGCACCTTCCAGGCGCTGCGGATCGAGGTCAACGGCGAGCTCGACGCGCTCGACCGCGCCCTGCCGGCCGCCGTGGCGGCCCTGGACGTCGACGGGCGGATCGCGGTGCTGGCCTACCACTCGCTGGAGGACCGGCGGGTCAAACACGTGCTGGCCGCCGGTGCGCACACCAGCGCGCCCCAGGGGCTGCCGGTCGAGCTGCCCGAGCACGCGCCGTACCTGCGGTTGCTGACCCGCGGTGCCGAGGTGCCGGACCAGACCGAGCTCGAGACGAACTCCCGGGCCGCCTCCGCGCGGCTACGGGCGGCGATGCGGATCCGCACCGGTGGGGGGAGAGCGGCATGAGCCAGACACTCGCGGCAGCCGGTAGCCGTCGGGCGGCCGGCACCGCCCCCCGCACCACGCCCACCGCGCGCGGCGGCGCCCGTCCGCCGCGCCCGACCCTGCGCGTCGTGGCGGCCCCCGCCACCGACCGCGGCCGCCAGGCGTTCATCGTGTGCTGCCTGCTGCTGCTGGTGGGCGGCCTGCTCTCGCTGTTGCTCATCAACACCGCGCTCGCGCAGGGCTCGTTCACCCTGCACGACCTGCAGAACACCTCGGACGAGCTCGGCGACCGCCAGCAGTCGCTGCGCCACGACATCGCCGTCCAGGCGGCCCCGGAGCGCCTTGCCGCCCGCGCGGTCTCGCTGGGCATGGTGCCGTCCGACACCGCGGCCTTCCTGCGCCTGTCGGACGGCAAGCTGCTCGGCGTGGCGCACCCGGCAACGCGACCGCCCACACCTACCGTGACCACGAAGAAGAAGCCGACCACGCCCCCGAGCACCGCGGGCGCCAGGCCGACGAAGCGGGGGTGAGCGTGGACGGTCAGCGGGCACCCCGCAAGGGCACGCCACGGTCGGCCACCAGCCGTCGCACTGCCGGAACCACCCGCGACAAGCGCACAGCGCGCACCACGCGCGCTGGCCGGCCACCGGCCAGCCGGCCGGCCGCCGGTCGGCCTGCGGGAAGCGGCCGGCACCCCGCCCGGCTGCCCAGCGCCCGCCGTCCGGCGCTCGGCCACCCGCAGCGACGCGCCCGTGCGATGTTCATCGGCATCTGCATCACGCTCAGCCTGTTCGCCGTCCAGCTGCTGCGGTTGCAGGCTTTGGACGCCTCGGCGATGGCTCAGAAGGCCCTCGGCAGCCGCTTGACGACGGTGCCGGTCACCGCCACCCGCGGCCAGATCCTCGACCGCGACGGCGTGGTGCTGGCCACCAGCCTGGAGCGCTACAACGTCACGGTCGACCAGACGACCGTGGGGGAGTACTCGCGGCTGGAGAAGGACCCGGTCACCGGGCGCAAGCGCAAGATCGTGCTGGGCCTGGACGGCGCCGCGCAGGACCTCGCCCCGCTGCTACGCATGCGCGTCTCCGACGTCCGGGCCAAGCTCCAGGGCACCCGGCGGTTCGCCTACGTGGCCAAGGGGATCACGCCCGAGCTGTGGCGCCAGGTCGACGCTCTGTCGATCCCCGGGATCTATCCCGAGCGCACCACCCAGCGGGCCTACCCGGCCGACGGGGTCGGCGCCTCGGTGATCGGCTTCGTGGGCAAGGACAACACGCCGCTCGGTGGGCTGGAGTACCGCTTCGACCGCGAGCTGACCGGTACGCCGGGCAGCGTCACCTACGAGCGCGACCCGGGCGGACGGCACATCCCGACGGGCGACATCGAGCAGAAGCCGGCCGTTCCCGGCACCAGCATCGAGCTGACCCTGGACCGCGACCTGCAGTGGAAGGCCGAGCAGATGCTGTCCGCTCAGGTCGAGAAGTCCGGGGCGCTGTCCGGGACCGTCGTCGTCATGGCGCGGGACGGGCGGATCCTCGCCCTGGCCAACGCCCCGACGTTCGACCCCAACGTCCCGAGCATGGCCAAGCCGGCCAACCTGTCCAACCGCGCGCTGTCCGAGGTGTACGAGCCCGGCTCCACCAGCAAGGTGATGACCGCCGCGGCCGTGCTCGAGGAGGGCGTGGTCACGCCGACCACGCCGTTCTCGGTGCCGGGCCAGATCCAGCGGGCAGGCAAGACGTTCCACGACTCGCACAGCCACCCGGTGGAGCGGCTCACGTTCGCCGGGGTGCTGGCCAAGTCCAGCAACGTCGGCACCATCATGGCCGGCGAGAAGCTGCCCGCCGCGACGATGTACCGGTATCTGACGAAGTTCGGGATCGGCCAGCCGTCCGGCCTGGCGTTCCCCGGGGAGAGCCGGGGCATCCTCGCCCAGCCGGGCGACTGGAGCGGCTCCCAGCGCTACACCGTGCTGTTCGGCCAGGGCCTGTCCGTCAACGCGGTGCAGGCCGCCGGCGTCTACCAGACCATCGCGAACGACGGCGTGCGTGTCCAGCCGCAGCTGGTCGCCGGCACGCTGCGCGCCGACGGCACTCTGCAGGCGGCGGCCGCGCCGAAGAGCGTGCGGGTCGTCAGCGCGCAGACGGCGGCGACGCTGCGGATCATGCTGGAAGGCGTGGTCAGCAGTGAGGGCACGGCCCCGCAGGCGCGGATCCCTGGGTACCGCGTCGCCGGCAAGACAGGCACCGCCCAGCGGTTCGACCCCACCTGCGGCTGCTACCGCGGGTACACCGGCTCGTTCGTCGGGATGGCGCCGGCCGACGACCCGCAGCTGATCGTCGCGGTGACGCTGCAGCGGCCGGTGCGCAACTACTACGGCGGCACCGTCGCCGCACCGGTGTTCAAGGACGTGATGACGTACGCGCTGCAGAAGCTGCAGATCCCGCCGACCGGCACGCGGTCGCCCACGATCCGGCTGACTCCGGCCTCCCGGTAGCCTCGCTCCGTGTCCGCAGCAGCCGTGCCGTCTCCCGCCGGCTTGCGTCCCTCCGTCGCGAGCGGGTCCGCGCTGGGCGACCTGGTGCTCGCCGTCCCGGCGTCCCTTGTGCTGGATCCGGGGGCGAGCAGTGCCGCGGACGCCGCCGTCGTGGTCGTCACCGGCGCGACGCTGGACTCGCGCGCGGTGCAGCCGGGCGACCTCTATGCGGCGCTGCCGGGCTCGCGGGCGCACGGTGCGCAGTTCGCCCCAGCCGCGCAGGAGCAGGGGGCGCGGGCGTTGCTCACCGACCCCGAGGGGGTGGCCCTGGCGCGCCGGCTGGGGTGCGGGCTGCCCGTCCTGGTCGCCGATGACCCGCGGGCCGTGCTCGGTGGCGTGGCCGCCGAGGTGTACGGCCGGCCGGCTCTCGATGTCGCCTTGCTGGGTGTCACCGGCACCAACGGCAAGACCACGACCACGTACCTGATGGACGCCGTGCTGCGGGCCGCCGGGCGCACCACCGGCCTGGTCGGCACCGTCGAGACGAGGGTCGCCGACCAGCGGGTGGCGAGCGTGCGCACCACGCCCGAGGCGCCGGACCTGCACGCGCTGCTGGCCACGATGCGCGAGCGCGGGGTTCAGGTGTGCTGCCTGGAGGTCTCGAGCCAGGCGCTGGCCCAGCACCGCGTCGACGCCGCCGTCATGGATGTCGCGGGCTTCACCAACTTCAGCCGCGACCACCTCGAGCTGCACGGCGACATGGCCACCTACCTGGCCGCGAAGTCCCTGCTGCTGACCCCCGAGCACAGCCGCGAGGCGGTCGTCGTGGTCGACGACGACGGCACCCGGCAGGCCGCCGCCACGGCGAGCGTGCCGGTCACCACGCTGTCCCGTGGTGGCGACGCCGACTGGCGGGTCGAGGCACTGCGGCCGACGTCTGGCGGTGGCACCGACTTCGACCTCGTCGCCCGCTCCGGCAGCAGCCTGCGGCTGCACTGCCCCCTGCCCGGTGAGTTCAACGTCATGAACGCCGCGCTTGCCGCGGTGATGCTGCTGCGCAGCGGCCTGACCGAGGACGACGTCCGCCGCGGCCTCGAGCGGGCCGGCGGCGTCCCCGGCCGGATGGAGCAGGTGAGTGCCGACCCTGCGGGTCCGCTCGCGGTCGTCGACTACGCGCACACCCCGGACGCCGTCACCGCGGCCTTGGAGGCGCTGCGCCCGGCCTGCACCGGGCGGCTGGTCGTCGTGCTCGGCGCCGGCGGCGACCGCGACCCCGACAAGCGGCCTGCCATGGGGGCGGCCGCGGCGCGCGCCGCCGACGTCGTCGTGGTGACCGACGACAACCCGCGGAGCGAGGATCCGGCCGCCATCCGGGCCGCGCTGCTCGCCGGTGCCCGCGGCGCCGCGTCCGCCGAGGTGACGGTGCTCGAGGTCGGCGACCGGCGGGACGCGATCCGCGAGGGCGTGCGGCAGTCGGCCGCGCCGGGTGACGTCCTGCTCGTCGCGGGCAAGGGTCACGAACCCGGCCAGGAGGTTGCGGGCGTCGTCCACCCGTTCGACGACCGCACCGAGGTCGCTGCCGCCCTCGCCGAGGCGGCCCGATGATCCCCCTGACGCTCGACGAGATCGCCGAGGTCACCGGCGCGACCGTGCATGGTGACGGCACCCGGGTGGTGACGACCGCCGTGGTCACCGACGCGCGCCGGTGCGTGCCCGGCAGTCTCTACGTCGTCCGGGTCGGCGAGCACGCCGACGGGTTCGACTACGTCCCCCAGGCGATCGCCGGTGGCGCGGTGGCCGTGCTCGCCACGCGCCCGGCGGACGGCATCGACTCGCTGGTCGTCAGCGACGTCCAGGCGGCGTTCAGCGCGCTGGCCCGCGCCGTGGTCGACCGGGTCGCCGACCTGACCGTCGTCGCGGTCACCGGCTCGTCCGGCAAGACCAGCACCAAGGACCTGCTCGCGCAGGTGCTCGCCCGGCACGGCGCGACCGTGGCCGCGCCGGAGTCGTTCAACTCCGAGGTCGGCGTGCCCCTCACGGCGGTGCTGGTCGAGCCCAGCACCCGTTACCTCGTGGTCGAGATGGGCGCCCGTGGCGTGGGCCACATCGCCGACCTCACGGCCGTCACCCCACCCCAGCTGTCCGTCGTGCTCAACGTCGGCACCGCGCACCTGGGCGAGTTCGGCTCGGTCGAGGCGATCGGCCGGGCCAAGTCCGAGATCGTGCAGGCCCTGACGGCGGACGGCGTGGCCGTGCTCAACGCCGACGACCCGGTCGTGCGCGGGATGCGCGATCGCACCCGCGCGCGCGTCGTGCTGGTCGGCCGCGCTGACGACGCGGACGTGCGGGCCGTGGACGTCAGCCTCGACGACCAGGCGCGCGCGTCCTTCGAGCTCGTCACAGCCGCGGGTAGCGCCCGGGTCAGCCTCGGCCTGCACGGCGAGCACCACGTGGGCAACGCGCTGGCCGTCGCCGCCGTCGCCCTCGAGCTGGGCATGCCGCTGCCCGAGGTCGCGGCCGCGCTCGGCGACGCCCGGCCGGCCAGCCGGTGGCGGATGGAGGTCACCGACCGACCGGACGGCGTCCGCATCGTCAACGACGCGTACAACGCGAACCCTGACTCGATGCGGGCCGCGCTGAAGGCGTTGGTGGGCATGGGATCTGGACGTCGCACCTGGGCGGTGCTGGGCGAGATGCTCGAGCTCGGGCCTGACTCGGTGGCCGAGCATGACGCCGTCGGCCGGCTCGCGGTGCGGCTGAACGTCTCCCGGCTCGTGGCCGTCGGCCCCGGGGCCCGGGCGATCCACACAGGTGCGACCCAGGAAGGGTCGTGGGGAGAGGAGTCGGTGCACGTGCCGGACGCCGAGGCGGCCTACGCGCTGCTCACCGAGCAGCTGCGTCCGGGAGACGTCGTCCTGCTGAAGTCCAGTCGGGACGCCGGCCTGCGGTACCTGGGCGACCGGCTCGCCGCGCAGGCGGTGCCTGGATGAGAACAGTCCTCGTCGCGGCCGCGCTGTCGCTGATGGTCTCGCTGCTCGGCACACCGCTGTACATCCGCTTCCTGGTCAAGCGCGGCTACGGCCAGTTCATCCGCGATGACGGCCCGACCTCGCACCACACCAAGCGCGGTACGCCCACGATGGGCGGGGCGATCATCATCCTCGCCGGGCTCGGCGCCTACAGCGGCGCGCACCTGATCACGATGACGCCGCCCACCTGGAGCGCGCTGCTCGTGCTGTTCCTGATGACCGGCCTGGGCGTCGTCGGCTTCCTGGACGACTTCATCAAGATCACCAAGCAGCGCAGCCTGGGCCTGCGCGCGGTGCCCAAGCTGATCGGTCAGTCGCTGGTGGCCGTGGTGTTCTCGGTGCTGGTCCTGCAGTTCCCCAACGACAAGTTCCGCACGCCGGCCTCGACCCAGCTCTCCTTCATCCGCGACACGCGGTTCGACCTCGCGTTCGCCGGTCCGGCGATCGGCGTCATCCTGTTCGTGATCTGGGCCTACGTGATGATCGCGGCCACCAGCAACGGCGTGAACCTCGCGGACGGCCTGGACGGCCTGGCCACCGGCGCCAGCACGCTGATGTTCGCCGCCTACGTGCTGATCGGGACCTGGCAGTCCAACCAGAACTGCCAGCTGCTGGGCGGCGACGAGGGTGGGGCGGCGGCGCTGAAGTGCTACGAGGTGCGCGACCCACGTGACCTCGCCGTCGTGGCGGCCGGCCTGATGGGTGCCTGCATCGGCTTCCTGTGGTGGAACGCGTCGCCGGCCAAGATCTTCATGGGCGACACCGGCTCGCTCGCCCTCGGCGGGGCGCTGGCCGGCCTGGCCATCACCAGCCGCACCGAGATCCTGCTGCTCGTGGTCGCGGGCCTGTTCGTGATCATCGCGCTGTCGGTGATCATCCAGGTCGGGTCGTTCAAGCTCACCGGGCGGCGGGTGTTCCGGATGGCCCCGCTGCAGCACCACTTCGAGCTGCTCGGCTGGCAAGAGGTCACCATCGTGATCCGGTTCTGGATCATCGCCGGGCTGTTCGTGGCGCTCGGCCTCGGCATCTTCTACGCCGAGTGGGTGGTCGGCTCGTGAGCAGCGCGGGCGCGACCCCCGGACGGCTGGACGCGCTCACCGACCGCGACGCGGACTGGGCCGGGCTGTCCGTCGTGGTGGCCGGGCTCGCTGTCAGCGGCTTCGCGGCGGCCGACGCCCTGCTCCAGCGCGGCGCCCGGGTCGTGGTCGTCGACGGCCGCGACGGCCCGGCCGAGCAGGAGCGACGCGAGATCCTGCAGATCATGGGCGCCGACGTCCGGCTCGGCGAGGGCGCCACCGACGACCTGCCCGGCGTGCCCGACCTCGTCGTCACCTCCCCGGGCTGGCGGCCCGACCAGCCGCTGCTCGCCGCAGCGCAGGCAGGTGGGATCCCGGTCTGGGGCGAGGTCGAGCTGGCCTGGCGGATGCGGCCGGTGCATGGCGGGGCGCCGTGGCTCACGCTGACCGGAACCAACGGCAAGACCACCACGGTGCGGATGCTCACCGCGATGCTGCAGGCGGCCGGCCTGAGCGCCGCCGCCGTGGGCAACGTGGGCGCGCCGATCCTGTACGCGGTGCTCGACCCGCAGCCGGTCGACGTCCTCGCGGTCGAGCTGTCGAGCTTCCAGCTGCACTGGCTGGGGCCGGACCGCGCGCGCTCGGTGGCGCCGCTGGCGAGCGCGGTGCTCAACGTCGAGCCCGACCACCTCGACTGGCACGGCTCGTTCGAGGCGTATGCACACGACAAGGGCGAGGTGTACGAGCGCACCGAGGTGGCCTGCGTCTACAACGTGCAGGACCCGCGTACCGAGCAGCTGGTGCGCGACGCGGACGTCACGGACGGCTGCCGGGCGATCGGCTTCACCCGCGGCGTGCCGTCGGTCGGCATGGTCGGCGTGGTCGACGACGTCCTGGCCGACCGCGCGTTCGTCGAGCAGCGTCGCACCTCCGCGGCCGAGCTGGCCACCCTGGACGACGTCCGCGGCGACGCGCCGGTGCTGGCCCCGCACCAGGTGTCGAACGCCCTCGCGGCAGCCGCGCTCGCCCGCGCAGCCGGCGTGCCCCCGGTCGCGGTGCGCGACGGGCTGCGCGGGTTCCGCCCGGACCCGCATCGCATCGCCCTCGTCGCCACCGCGGGCGGCATCACGTTCGTCGACGACTCCAAGGCGACCAACCCGCCGGCGGCAGCCGCGTCCCTGTCGGCCTTCGAGCACGTCGTCTGGGTCGCGGGCGGTCTGCTCAAGGGCGCGGACGTCGACGATCTGGTGCGCGGCCAGGCGCCCCGGCTGCGCGCGGCGGTGCTGATCGGCCGCGACCGGCACCTGATCGCGGAGTCGATGGCGCGACACGCGCCGGATGTGCCCGTTGTCGAGCTCGCCACGACCGAGACTGGGGTCATGGACGACGTCGTGCGGCACGCCGTGCGCCTGGCACTGCCGGGCGACACCGTCCTGCTCGCTCCCGCGGCGGCGTCGATGGACATGTTCCGCGACTACGCCCAGCGCGGGGAGGAGTTCGCGGCCGCCGTCCACCGGTTCGCGCGGTCCCGGCAGGGGGAGTAGCGGTGAGCAGCCAGGTCCAGGGGCGCCGTCCCGCGCTCCCGGTCGCAGGATCGCGTCTGCGGCAGCACGTTCCCGCGGTCGACCGCCTCGACTCCCCGGTGACGTCGTACTACGTCCTGCTCGGCGCGACGCTGCTGCTGCTCGTGATCGGGCTGGTGATGGTGCTGTCCGCGTCGTCGGTCACCTCGCTCACCAAGAGCGGCTCGTCGTTCACGGTGTTCCGCAGCCAGCTGGTGTTCGCGGCCATCGGGCTGCCGTTGATGCTGGTGGCCTCGCGCGTCCCGGTGCGCGCCTGGAAGGCCATCGGCTGGGTGGCCCTGGTGGTCGCGCTCGTGGCGCAGGCGCTGGTCTTCACCCGGCTGGGCGTCTCGGTGGGCGGCAACCGCAACTGGATCGGCGTGGGCGGCATGCGGTTGCAGCCGTCCGAGGGGATGAAGCTCGCCCTCGTGCTGTGGGGGGCGGCGGTGCTGGCCCGCAAGCGGAACCTGCTCGACCGCTGGGTGCACGTGATGGTGCCGGTGATGTTCCCGGTCGGCGTCATCGGCATCGGCCTGGTGCTCGCCGGGCACGACCTCGGCACCGCGCTCGTGCTGCTGCTCATCCTCGCCGCGCTGCTGTTCGCTGCCGGCGCACCCGGCCGGATGTTCCTCATGGCAGGCGGCGCGATGGCCGCCCTCGTCGGCGCCATGGTGGTCACCAGCGACAACCGCAAGCGCCGGATCGCGTCCTGGATCGGTGGGCAGTGCCAGGACAGCCTCGGCAGCTGCTACCAGTCGATCCACGGCAAGTACGCCCTGGCCGACGGCGGCTGGTGGGGGGTCGGCCTCGGCGCCAGCCGCGAGAAGTGGTCGTGGCTGCCCGAGGCGCACAACGACTTCATCTTCGCGATCATCGGAGAGGAGCTCGGGCTGCCGGGAGCACTCGTCGTGCTCGCGCTGTTCCTGCTCATCGGCTGGGCCTGCCTGCGCCTGGTCACCCGCAGCCCCGACATGTTCGTCCGGATCGCCGCCGCGGCCTCGATGGCCTGGCTGCTCGGCCAGACGCTGATCAACGTGGGCGCCGTGATCGGCATGCTCCCGGTGATCGGGGTGCCCCTTCCCCTGGTGTCCAGCGGCGGTTCGGCGCTGGTCACCTCGCTCGTGGTGCTCGGGATGCTGATGTCGTTCGCGCGCGCCGAACCTGGTGCGGCAGAGGCGTTGACGGCGCGCACCGGGTTGCTGCGCCGGTCGCTCGCCGTGGTGCCGGGCCTGCGCCGCAAGGGTTCCCGGGGCGTCTCGTGACGCTGTCGGTGCTCTTGGCCGGCGGCGGGTCGGCCGGTCACGTCTCACCCCTGCTCTCCCTCGCCGACTGCCTGCGACGTCGTGACCCGGCCACCACGATCGGGGTGCTGGGCACCACCGAGGGCCTGGAGTCGCGACTGGTGCCCGCCCGCGGCTACCGGCTGCACACCGTGCCGAAGGTACCGATGCCGCGCCGTCCCGGAGCCGACCTGCTGCGCCTCGGCCCGCGGCTCGCCGCCGCGGTGGCGGCCGCCGCAGCCGCGATCGACGAGATCGAGGCGGACGTCGTCGTCGGCTTCGGTGGGTACGTCTGCCCGCCGGCCTACCTCGCCGCCCGACGGCGCGGTGTGCCGATCGTGATCCACGAGCAGAACCCGTTGCCAGGCCTGGCCAACAGGCTCGGTGCGCGCCTCACGCCGTACGTCGCCACCACATTCGCCAACACCCCGCTGCGCAACGCCACCCACACCGGGCTCCCGCTGCGGCGCGAGATCACCGAGCTGGCCGACCTGCCGGCCGACCAACGCGCCGACCGCCGGCGCTCGGCGCGCGCGGCGTTCGGGCTGCGGCCGGACGGCACCACCCTGCTGGTCACGGGTGGGTCCCTCGGCGCGCAACGGCTCAACGAGACCTTCGGCGCCAGTGCCCCCGCGCTACGCGCGGCCGGCGTGCAGGTGCTGCACGTCAGCGGCACCGGCAAGCAGGTGACCGTGCGCGCAGACCCGGCGGGCCGGCACCCGGCCGGTGACGCGGACGGCGCAGCGCCCTACGTCGTGGTGCCCTATCTCGACCGGATCGACGAGGCGTACGCCGCGGTCGACGTCGTGGCCTGCCGCGCTGGGGCCAGCACCGTCTGGGAGCTCGCCACCGTCGGACTGCCTGGCGCCTACGTGCCGCTGCCGATCGGCAACGGTGAGCAGCGCATCATGGCCGAGCCGGTGGTGGCTGCCGGTGGCGGACTGCTGGTCGACGACGCGGCCTGCACGCCTGCCTGGGTGTCCGACGTCCTCGTCCCGCTGCTGACCGACCTGCCTGCGTTGCAGGCAATGGGCCGCTCGGCCGCCCAGACCGTCGTGCCGCACGCCGATGAGCGGCTGGCCGACCTCGTCGTGGCCGCCGTCGACGAGCGGCGGGCGGCGCGCCGATGAGCCCGGACCCCGAGCTGGATCTGCCTGCGGCACACGACCTCTCGCCGGTCCACTTCATCGGCATCGGCGGGGCCGGCATGTCGGGCATCGCCCGGATCATGTTGGCGATGGGCCTGCGGGTGAGCGGCAGCGACGCCAAGGACTCCCTGCTGCTGACGGCGCTGCGCGCCGAAGGGGCCGAGGTCGCCGTCGGCCACGACGCCGAGCACGTCGCCGGTGCCCGCACGGTGGTCGCGTCATCCGCCGTGCGCCCGTCCAACCCCGAGCTGGCCCGGGCGCACGAGCTCGGACTGCTGGTGCTGCACCGCTCGCAGGCGCTCGCGGCGGTCAGCGCCGGCCGCCGGGTGGTCGCCGTGGCCGGCACGAACGGCAAGACCACGACGACGTCGATGCTGACCGTGATGCTGCAGCACTGCGGCGCCGACCCGTCCTTCTCGATCGGTGGCGAGCTGACCGAGAAGGGCACGAACGCGCACCTCGGCAGTGGCGCCGCCTTCGTCCTGGAGGCGGACGAGAGCGACGGCACGTTCGTCGTGTACCGGCCCGAGGTGGGGGTGGTCACCAACGTGCAGGCCGACCACCTCGACCACTACGGCACTGCGCAGGGCGTCGAGGACGGTTTCCTGGGCTTCGCGCGCAGCATCCGTCCGGGCGGCCTGCTGGTGGTCTGTGCCGACGATCCCGGGGCCGTGCGCCTGGCCGAAGCCGCTGCGGCGGAAGGGATCCGGGTCACGACGTACGGGGAGTCGCCGTCAGCCGACGTCCGGCTGACCAACCTCGTGCTGGACGGCGCGTCGTCCAGCTTCGACGTCGTCGACCACGGCGCGGTGGTGGGCCGGGCGACGTTGCGCGTGCCAGGCCGCCACAACGCCCTGAACGCGCTCGCTGCGTACGCCGCGATCGTGGCCGTCGGTCAGGCACCCGAGGCCGCGGTCGAGTCGGTGGGTGCCTTCACCGGGACCCGCCGCCGGTTCGAGTTCCGCGGCAGTGCCGGCGGGGTCAAGGTGTTCGACGACTACGCGCACAACCCCGGCAAGGTCGCCGCGGCCCTCTCGACCGGCCGCCAGGTGGCCGGCGCCGGCCGGCTGGTCGTGGTGTTCCAGCCGCACCTGTACAGCCGCACCAGGGACTTCGCCGCCGCGTTCGGGGCGGCCCTCGGGCAGGCCGACGAGGTCGTCGTCATGGACGTGTACGCGGCCCGCGAGGACCCGCTGCCCGGCGTCTCCGGCGCGCTGGTCGCCGACGCCGTCCCGTTGGCCCCCGAGCGGGTCGCGTTCGTGCCCTCATGGTCGGCAGCCGCCGGCGCGGTCCGCGCCCGGCTGCGTCCTGGCGACGTCCTGCTCACCGTCGGCGCGGGCGACGTGACGATGCTGGCCGACGAGGTCCTGACGCTGCTGGGCGGGGCCGACCCGCGATGAGCACCCGGTCGACGGCAGTGCGCGAGGCGGTCGGCGCCTCGTCGGCCCGGTTCGAGGCCCGGGCCCGGGCGGCCCGCTGGCGCTCGCGGCGCCCGGGCCTGCTCGCCGCTGGGCTCGTCGTCGTGCTGGTGGCACTGGGGGTGGTGGGCTGGGCCGGCCCGGTGCTCGTCGTGCGCTCCGTCACGGTCACCGGCGTGGCCGGCGCGCAGGCCGGTCAGGTGCGCACGGCCGGTGACGCGGCCAGGGGCACGCCGCTGCTGCAGGTCGACACCGGGGCGCTGGCCGAGCAGGTGGGCGGGCTGCCGTTCGTCGCCGGCGTCCAGGTGGAGCGGGCCTGGCCGAGCACGCTGCGCCTCGTGGTGACGCCGCGCGAGCCGGCCGCCGCCGTGCCGCGGACTGCGGGCGGCTACCGGCTGGTGGACGCCGGCGGCGTGGTCTACGCCGTGGTCTCGCGGCCGCCGAAGGGGGTGCCGGTGGTGAAGGTGCCGCTCAGCGGGGACTCGCGCGCGGCGCTCACCGCGGCGCTCACCGTGCTCGACGGACTGCCCCCCGCGCTGCGCCGCACGGTGAGCCAGGTGAGCGCCACCACCCCGGACGACGTCCGGATGCGGGTGGGCGGCTCGAAGGTGGTCTGGGGGAGCGCGGACCAGACGCCGTTCAAGGCGCGGGTGCTGTCCGACCTGATGCGCCGACGCGCCACGGTCTACGACGTCAGCTCGCCGCACACGCCCGTCCTGCGCTGACCGCCGGGCGGCCGCTTCCGCGAGCAAGTCCCGACACGCCGGGCGCGGTCGTTGTCCCGATCCGCTGCGCGACCTAGCGTCTGCCACCAGGACGAGGTTGACATAACTATAACCCTCAGGTTGAGGGTCAGAGTCCATCATCCGCACCACCCAGCGAGAGGCGCTCGACGTGGCAGCACCGCAGAACTACCTGGCCGTCATCAAGGTCGTCGGCATCGGCGGCGGTGGCGTCAACGCGATCAACCGGATGATCGACGTCGGCCTCAAGGGCGTCGAGTTCATCGCGATCAACACCGATGCGCAGGCGCTGCTGATGTCGGACGCCGACGTCAAGCTCGACGTCGGGCGCGAGCTCACCCGTGGCCTGGGCGCCGGCGCCGACCCCGAGGTCGGCAAGCGGGCCGCCGAGGACCACGCCGAGGAGATCGAGGAGGTCCTGCGCGGGGCCGACATGGTCTTCGTCACCGCCGGCGAGGGTGGCGGCACCGGCACCGGCGGCGCGCCCGTCGTCGCCCGGATCGCCCGCTCGCTCGGGGCACTGACCATCGGCGTCGTGACCCGGCCGTTCACCTTCGAGGGCCGCCGCCGCGCGAACTCCGCCGAGACCGGGATCGCCGGCCTGCGCGACGAGGTCGACACCCTCATCGTCATCCCCAACGACCGGCTGCTGTCGATCAGCGACCGTGCGGTCAGCATGCTGGACGCCTTCCGCAGCGCCGACCAGGTCCTGCTGTCCGGTGTGCAGGGAATCACCGACCTGATCACCACGCCCGGGCTGATCAACCTGGACTTCGCCGACGTCAAGTCGGTCATGCAGGGAGCCGGCAGCGCGCTGATGGGAATCGGCTCGGCCCGTGGCGAGGACCGCGCGGTGCAGGCCGCCGAGCTGGCGATCTCCTCCCCGCTGCTCGAGGCGAGCATCGACGGCGCCTACGGGGTGCTGCTGTCGATCCAGGGCGGCTCCGACCTCGGCCTGTTCGAGATCAACGAGGCCGCCCGTCTGGTGCAGGAGGCCGCGCACCCGGAGGCGAACATCATCTTCGGCGCCGTGATCGACGATGCGCTCGGCGACGAGGTGCGGGTCACCGTCATCGCGGCCGGGTTCGACGGTGGCGTCCCCACGCGCCGCCAGGACGACCGGGCCCTCGGCCAGATCACCGGCACCTCGGCGGCGCGTCCCGCGCCGGCCGTGGGCGCGTCCGCGGTGTCGGCGGGGTCGCCGGCTACCAACGGCTCGAGCGGGCACTCGGCGAGCCAGCGGCCGTACGCCACCTCGGGCACGACGTTCACGCCGTCGGCGCAGATGCCGGCCGAAGCAGCCCGGCGCACCGAGCCGGACGGCGCCGACGCCGCACCGGCTCCTCGCGACGAGCCGATCGTGGTGCCCGAGAGCCTCGAGCCGGTGCGGGCCCGCTCGCCCCGCTCAGTCGTCTTCGACGACGCCGACGACGAGCTCGACGTCCCGGACTTCCTCAAGTAGGGCGTGCGGCACACTGGCGGCGTGATCGCCTGGTCCGAACGCCTGAGCGGCGCCACCGGCCCGGTGGCGATGGCGCTCACCGACCGTCGCGGCGGCCGTAGCCGGCCGCCGTTCGGTGCCGACCCGGCCTCGACGGACGCCGGGGGGCTGAACCTCGGCGGCCATGTCGGCGACGAGCCGGACGACGTCGCGGCCAACCGCGCCCTGGTGGCCGAGGCCGTCGGCCTGCCGGTCGACCGGTTGGTGGTCGCCCAGCAGGTGCACGATCGCGAGGTCGTCGAGGTCACCGCGCCATGGCCCGACGCAGCGCCGGACGCCGACGCCCTCGTCAGCTCCCGGCCCGGGCTGGCCCTGACGGTGCTGGTCGCCGACTGCGTCCCGGTGCTGCTGGCTGCCCCCGACCAAGGTGTCGTCGGGGTGGCTCACGCCGGCCGGCCCGGCATGGCTGGCGGCGTCGTCCCCGCTGTGGTCGGTGCGATGCGTGACCTCGGCGCCCGCGACCTGGTGGCCCGGCTCGGTCCGTCCGTCTGCCCGCGCTGCTACGAGGTCCCGCTGGGCATGCGCGAGCAGGTCGCCGAGGTTGCCCCGGCCAGCAGGTCGGTCACCTGGACCGGCAGCCCCTCGATCGACGTCGCGGCCGGCGTGCTCGCCCAGCTGGCCGACCTCTCGGTACGCGTCCAGCAGCTGCCCGGCTGCACCGTGGAGTCGCCGCAGCTGTACTCCTACCGCCGCGACGGCCGCACCGGCCGGTTCGCCGGCCTCGTGTGGCGGCCGCTCGGCGACCAGCCGTGAGCCAGGGCGCCGAGCTGGGCCGTGAAACCGAGCTGGCCCGGTCACTGGCCGCCGTGCGCGGCCGGATCGAGGCGGCCTGCGCGCAGGCCGGCCGGACGCCGGACGACGTCACCCTGGTCGTCGTCACCAAGACCTTCCCGGCGTCCGACGTCCTGCAGCTGAGCCGGCTGGGGGTGCTCGACGTCGGGGAGAACCGCGACCAGGAGGCCGCGGCCAAGGTGGCTGAGGTCGTCGCCCTGGCCGAGCGCGCCGGTGAGCCGGCTCCGGATCTGCGCTGGCACTTCGTGGGTCAGCTGCAACGCAACAAGGCGGCCGGCGTCGCGCGCTACGCGGACGTCGTCCACTCGGTCGACCGCGCTCGGCTCGTGCGCGCCCTCGACGTCGGGGCGCAGGCCGCCGGACGGGTACTGGAGGTCCTGGTGCAGGTCGACCTCGGCGAGGAGGCCGCCGCGCGAGCGGCGGGCGGCGAGCCGGGTGGCCGGGGCGGCGCGGCTCCGCAGGACGTCGCGGCGCTGGCCGACGCCGTGGCGGCGACCGACGCCCTGCGACTGCGCGGTGTCATGGCCGTCGCGCCGCTCGGGGCTGACCCGGCAGCCGCCTTCGACCGGCTGGCAACGCTGTCCGCGCGGCTGCGCGCCGACCACCCGGAGGCCGGCTGGCTGTCGGCGGGCATGAGTGGTGACCTGGAGGCAGCTGTGGCGTGCGGAGCGACACACCTGCGTGTCGGGAGCGCGGTCCTCGGATCACGCCCGTCACTCCGGTAACGTCCGAAAACGTCAACGCGGGCGCGACAGGTGCACGGTGACGGCGACGGAGGAGCTGGCGATGGCGGGTGCGCTGCGCAAGACCATGGTGTACCTCGGGCTGGCCGAGGACGACGAGCACTACGACGACGAGATGTACGACGACTACGACGACGAGTCGGCCCAGCGTCCCGAGGTGCCGCGCGCCGAGCGCAGCCAGGTCACGCAGCTGCCGGCCCGCCCGCTCGCCCGCGTCGCGCCGTCCGGTGCGCCGGACCTGCGCCGGATCACCACGATCCACCCGCGGACCTACAACGAGGCCAAGACCATCGGCGAGTCGTTCCGCGAGGGCGTGCCGGTCATCATGAACCTCACCGACATGGACGACTCGGACGCCAAGCGGCTGGTGGACTTCGCGGCCGGCCTGGTGTTCGGTCTTCACGGCGCGATCGAGCGTGTCACGAGCAAGGTCTTCCTGCTCTCGCCCGCCCACGTCGAGGTGACGGCCGAGGACAAGGAACCGGTCAACACCTCAGGCCTGTTCAACCAGAGCTGACGTGCGCGCCGTCGGGACGCTCCTGGGCCTGGTCGTCCTGGTCTTCTTCGTCTTCCTCCTCGCCCGCCTGGTGCTGGACTGGATCCAGGCGTTCGCTCGCGACTGGCGACCGCAGGGTGTGATGCTTGTTGTGGCGGAGGCTGTCTACACGGTCACCGATCCTCCGCTGAAGGGCCTGCGCCGGGTCATCCCACCGGTGCGGATCGGCCAGGTCTCCCTCGACCTGGCCTTCATGATCTTGTTCATCGCGACGCTGCTGCTCCTGCGGCTGCTGACCTGAGTCCATGGCCGGCCGGCGCTCTGACGCGAACCCAGGTGGGGTCGAAGTGACCTCCGACCTGCAGATTCGCTACCGTGTGCCGGGCGTCCCCAGACACCGAGAGGTGACCACATGCCGCTGAACCCCGAGGAAGTTGTCAACAAGCGCTTCAGCCCGACGAAGTTCCGTCAGGGTTATGACGAGGAAGAGGTCGACGAGTTCCTCGACGAGGTCGTCGCCGAGCTGCGTCGCCTCAACTCCGAGAACGAGGAGCTGCGCGCCAAGCTCAGCGCGTGCGAGAGCCGCGTCGCCGAGCTGTCACGCGGCGGTGCCGCGCGTCCGGCCACGCAGAGCGCGCCCGAGCCGCCGGTGAGCGCACCGGTGCCCGTGGTGCCGCCCACCCCGGTGCCGGCTGCCGCACCCGCTCCTGCCCCGGTGGCGGCCTCGGCGGCTCCCTCGCCGGTGCAGGCCCCGTCGTCCACCGGTCCGGAGAGTGCAGCCGGCATGCTCGCGCTCGCGCAGAAGCTGCACGACGAGCACGTCGAGGCCGGCAAGGCCGAGCGCACCAAGATCGTGACCGAGGCGCAGGAGCACGCGGCCCGGCTGGTGCGGGACGCCGAGACCAAGCAGCGCGAGACGCTGGGCAACCTCGAGGAGCAGCGCCAGGTGCTGCAGCGCAAGGTCGAGCAGCTGCGGGCGTTCGAGCGCGAGTACCGCAGCCGGCTCAAGGCCTACCTCGAGGACCAGCTCAAGCAGCTCGAGGCCAAGGCGACGTCGGGTGGGTCCGCTCCGGACGCACCCGGCCAGAGCGCGGGGATGGCCGACACCGGGTCGGCCGACGTCGCGTCGCTGCCCACCCGGGCGGGCTTCGGCTCGACCGAGCCGGCCGGTGACGGGGCGGACCGTCAGGGCCAGCCCGAAACGCCGCGCTTCCCGTTCGGCGGCTGACTGCTCCACCCGCGGGGTCCAGCGGCAGGACACCGCGGCGCACAGCGGCACACAGGGCCACCGGTCAGGACCGGTGGCCCTGTGGCGTGCCCGGGCGGCGCGTCGCATTGAGGTCGTGCCAGGTGACCCCTATCCTGCCCGCACCGCGCCATGTGGCGCACCGGACGACGACGTCCGCACGTTGACCTGGGGAGACACGATGGCCAGAACGAGCGTGGGCACCTCTGCCCGACGCGCAGTTGGAGCCGCGGTCGCCTCGGCAGCCCGGGTCGCCAAGAAGGCAGTCCCGGCCAAGAAGGGGGCGGCCAAGAAGGCTGCGCCGGCGAAGAAGGTGACGGCCAAGAAGGCTGCGCCGGCCAAGAAGGTGGCGGCGAAGAAGGCTGCGCCGGCCAAGAAGGCTGCGCCGGCGAAGAAGGTGGCGGCGAAGAAGGCTGACGGCGAAGAAGGCTGCGCCGGCGAAGAAGGTGGCGCCCGCAAAGAAGGTGGCGCCCGCAAAGAAGGTGGCGGCGAAGAAGGCTGCGCCGGCCAAGAAGGTGACGGCCAAGAAGGCTGCGCCGGCCAAGAAGGTGGCGGCCAAGAAGGCTGCGCCGGCGAAGAAGGTGGCGGCCAAGAAGGCTGCACCCGCGAAGAAGGTGGCGGCCAAGAAGGCTGCGCCCGCGAAGAGGGCCGCGCCCGCCAAGGCCACGCCGCGGGCGCTCAAGGTCCGCGAGGACGAGTCCCCCTGGACCGCGAAGGAGCTGCGTGAGGTGCGCCGCGAGCTGGAGGCCGACGTGGCCCGGCTCGAGGGCGAGATCACCCAGGCCGAGTCCGGCCTGCAGGACCTGCTGCGGGACTCCGGTGACGGCGCAGGTGACGACCAGGCCGACGCCGGCGCCAAGACGTTCGAGCGCGAGCAGGAGATCACCCTCGCCAACAACAGCCGCGAGATGCTCGAGCAGAGCCAGCGGGCCCTGGCCGCGATCGACGACGGGACGTACGGCATCTGCGAGTCCTGCGGCAACCCGATCGGCAAGATGCGGCTGCAGGCCTTTCCTCGTGCGACCCTGTGCGTGTCATGCAAACAGCGCCAGGAGCGTCGCTGAGCGACGCCGCCCCCACGTCCATGCCGGCCCGTCGGGGCCTGCTCCTCGTACTCGCCGGCGTCGCTCTGGGCGTGTACGCCCTCGACCAGGTCAGCAAAGCGCTCGCGGTGTCCCGGCTCTCCGGCGACCGGTCCGTCTCGCTGGTCGGCGACCTGCTCCAGCTACGGCTGACCCGCAACCCCGGGGCGGCGTTCTCGTTCGCCACCGGGATGACCTGGGTGCTGACCCTCGTGGCGCTGGCCGTCGTGGTGGTCGTGGTGCGCTCGGCCCGGCGGATCGGCAGCCTGCCGTGGGCCCTCACCCTCGGCCTGCTCCTGGGCGGTGCCCTGGGCAACCTCACCGACCGGCTGCTGCGCGAGCCCGGCGTCGGCCGCGGGCACGTCGTGGACTTCATCGCCTACGGGAACCTGTTCATCGGCAACGTCGCCGACATCGCCATCGTGCTGGCCGCCGTCGCGGTGCTGCTGCTCGGCATCCGCGGGCGCAACCTGGACGGCTCGCGCGGCCAGCACCGACCGCAGGAGCCCGAGCGTGGCTGACCAGACGGCAGGCGCGCCTGAGGGCGACCTGCGGGCACTTCCCGTGCCCGACGGCCTCGAGGGTGAGCGGCTGGACGCCGCCATGGCCCGACTGTTCGGCCTGTCCCGCACCCGGGCCGCCGACCTGGTCACCGCCGGGCACGTCCGGCTCGACGGTGCGGCCACCGCCAAGTCCGACCGGGTCCGCGCGGGGGCCTGGCTCGAGGTGACCCTGCCGGCCGTGCGTCCGGCCGGTCCCGTCGTCCCGGAGTCGGTCGACGGGCTGGGCATCGTGCACGACGACGACGACCTCGTCGTGGTCGACAAGCCGGTGGGCGTCGCGGCCCACCCCAGCCCGGGCTGGACCGGCCCGACGGTGGTGGGCGGCCTGGCCGGAGCCGGCTACCGGATCTCCACGTCCGGCGCCGCTGAGCGCCAGGGCATCGTGCACCGGCTGGACGTCGGCACGTCCGGCCTGATGGTGGTGGCCAAGAGCGAGCGGGCCTACACGCTGCTCAAGCGCGCGTTCAAGGAGCGCACGGTCGACAAGGTCTACCACGCGGTCGTGCAGGGCCATCCCGACCCGTTGCGTGGCACGATCGACGCCCCGATCGGCCGACACCCCCAGCACGACTACAAGTGGGCGGTCACCGCAGCCGGCAAGCCGAGCGTCACCCACTACGAGGTGCTCGAGGCGTTCCGCTCGGCGTCCCTGGTCGAGGTACACCTGGAGACCGGCCGTACCCACCAGATCCGGGTGCACTTCTCCGCCCTGCGCCACCCGTGCGTCGGCGACCTGACCTACGGCGCCGACCCGACGATCGCCCAGCGGGCCGGGCTGACCCGCCAGTGGCTGCACGCCGTCCGGCTCGGCTTCGAGCACCCTGGCACCGGCCAGCCGGTGGAGTTCGCCAGCCCGTACCCGGCCGACCTGGCGCGCGCCCTCGAGGTGATGTCGGCCGGCTGAGCCGGCGGGTCGCCGGCGACACGCGGAGCGGCCTGGAGTGTTGGCGGCCCTCGCGTTGGGTGTCGGTCGAGCGACCTAGACTCACCCCATGCCGTCCAGCTCCACCCCGCCGTCCGCGGCCTCCTCGTTCGCCCACCTGCACGTCCACACCGAGTACTCGATGCTCGACGGCGCGGCGCGGATCGACGAGCTGATGGCCGAGGCGGCGCGCCAGGGCATGCCAGCCATCGCCACCACCGACCACGGCTACATCTTCGGCGCCTACGAGTTCTGGAAGGCCGGTCAGAAGCACGGCGTCAAGCCGATCATCGGGCTCGAGGCCTACCTGACCCCCGGCACCAGCCGGTTCGACCGCACCCGGGTCAAGTTCGGCGGCGGCGGCCGCGACGACGTCTCGGGCGCCGGTGCCTACACGCACATGACCCTGCTGGCCCGCACCACCGGCGGCATGCACAACCTGTTCCGGATGGCCTCGCTGGCGTCCCTGGAGGGCTACTACTTCAAGCCCCGCATGGACCGCGAGCTGCTCCAGACGTACGGCCAGGGCCTGATCGCCACCACCGGCTGTCCGAGCGGTGAGGTGCAGACCCGGCTGCGGCTCGGCCAGTACGACAAGGCGGTCGAGGCGGCCGCCGAGTTCCGGGACATCTTCGGGGCCGAGAACTTCTACTGCGAGCTGATGGACCACGGCCTGGGCATCGAGCGCGAGGTCCAGCGCGACCTGCTGCGCCTGGCCCGCGAGCTGGGGCTGCCGCTGGTGGCCACCAACGACCTGCACTACACCCGCGCCGAGGACGCCACAGCGCATGCCGCGCTGCTGTGCGTGCAGTCCGGGTCGACGATGTCCGACCCCGGCCGGTTCAAGTTCGACGCCGACGACTTCTACCTCAAGTCCGCCGCCGAGATGCGGCACGTCTGGCGCGAGCTGCCCGAGGCCTGCGACAACACCCTGGCGATCGCCGAGCGGTGCGAGGTCTCGTTCGCCGAGGGGGAGGGGCGGTACATGCCGCGCTTCCCCTGCCCCCCAGGCGAGAGCGAGGAGTCGTGGTTCGTCAAGGAGGTCGAGGCCGGCCTGCACCGCCGGTTCCCCGAGGGGGTGCCGGACTACGCGCGCCGCCAGGCCGCCTACGAGACCGAGGTGATCCTCGGCAAGGGCTACCCGGGCTACTTCCTCGTCGTCGCCGACTTCATCAACTGGGCGAAGGACAACGGCATCCGGGTCGGGCCGGGCCGCGGGTCCGGTGCGGGCTCGATGGCGGCGTACGCGATGGGCATCACCGACCTCGACCCAGTGCCGCACGGCCTGATCTTCGAGCGCTTCCTCAACCCGGAGCGTCCGTCCATGCCCGACTTCGACGTCGACTTCGACGAGCGCCGTCGCGGTGAGGTGATCCGCTACGTCACGCAGAAGTACGGCGAGGAGCGGGTGGCCCAGATCGTCACCTACGGCACGATCAAGGCCAAGCAGGCGGTCAAGGACGCCTCGCGAGTGCTCGGCTTCCCGTTCGCGATGGGGGAGAAGCTCACCAAGGCCATGCCGCCCGCGGTCATGGGCAAGGACATCCCGCTCAGCGGCATCTTCGACCCGCAGCACAAGCGCTACTCCGAGGCCGGCGAGTTCCGCGCACTGCACGACTCCGATCCCGACGTGCGCACCGTGGTCACCACCGCCCGCGGCCTCGAGGGCCTCAAGCGCCAGTGGGGCGTGCACGCGGCCGGCGTGATCATGTCCAGCGAGCCGCTGATCGACCTCATCCCGATCATGCGCCGCGAGCAGGACGGCCAGATCATCACGCAGTTCGACTACCCGAGCTGCGAGACGCTCGGTCTGGTCAAGATGGACTTCCTCGGCCTGCGCAACCTCACGATCCTCGACGACGCCATCGCCGGCGTGAAGCTCAACCGCGACCTCGTGATCGACCTCGACGCGCTGTCCAAGGACATGACCGACCCCGAGACGTTCGCGCTGCTCGCGCGCGGCGACACCCTCGGGGTGTTCCAGCTCGATGGCGGGGGCATGCGCACCCTGCTGCGCCAGATGCAGCCCGACAACTTCGAGGACATCTCGGCGGCCCTCGCCCTCTACCGGCCCGGCCCGATGGGCGCCAACTCGCACACCAACTACGCGCTGCGCAAGACCGGCAAGCAGGAGATCACGCCGATCCACCCCGAGCTGTCCGAGGCGCTCGACCCGATCCTGTCGATGACCCAGGGCCTGATCGTCTACCAGGAGCAGGTCCAGCAGATCGCCCAGAAGGTCGCCGGGTACTCCCTCGGCAAGGCCGACCTGCTGCGCCGCGCCATGGGCAAGAAGAAGAAGGAGGTCCTCGACGCCGAGTTCGTGCCGTTCAGCGACGGCATGAAGGCCAACGGCTTCAGCGACGCGGCGATCAAGACGCTGTGGGACATCCTGGTCCCCTTCTCCGACTACGCGTTCAACAAGGCGCACACGGCGGCGTACGGGCTGGTCTCGTACTGGACGGCCTACCTCAAGGCGCGCTACCCGGCGGAGTACATGGCGGCGCTGCTCACCAGCGTGCGCGACGACAAGGACAAGTCGGCCCTCTACCTCAATGAGTGCCGCCGGATGGGCATCAAGGTGCTGCCCCCCGACGTCAACGAGTCGATCGGGATGTTCGCCGCGGTCGGCACCGACATCCGGTTCGGGCTGGCCGCCATCCGCAACGTCGGCGCGAACGTCGTCGAGGCGATCGTGGCCACCCGCGACGAGCGGGGCGCCTTCACCTCGTTCGAGGACTTCCTGCGCAAGGTGCCGGCCGTCGTGTGCAACAAGCGCACGATCGAGTCGCTCGCGAAGGGCGGTGCCTTCGACTCGCTCGGGCACAGCCGGGCCGGCCTGGTGCGGGTGCACGAGGTCTACGTCGAGTCGCTGGTCGACGAGAAGCGCAAGCAGGCGCAGGGCCAGGACTCGTTGTTCGCCGGCTTCGGTGACGAGGCGCCGATCGAGCTGGCGGTGCTGCCCGCCATCCCGCTCGCCGAGTGGGACAAGCGCGACAAGCTGCGGTTCGAGCGCGAGATGCTCGGCCTCTACGTCAGCGACCACCCGCTGTTCGGCATCGAGCACGTGCTCACCGGCGCAGCCGACTGCAGCATCGCCTCGCTATTGACCGACGAGTCCCGGCCGGACGGCGCCAACGTCACGATCGCCGGCATGATCAGCGGCCTGCAGCGCAAGATGACCAAGGCGGGCAACCCGTGGGCGATCGCGACCGTCGAGGACCTCGAGGGCGCCGTCGAGGTGCTGTTCTTCCCGCAGAGCTACCAGACGGTGTCGACCATGCTGGCCGAGGACCTCGTGGTGGTGGTGCGCGGGCGGCTCAACCGCCGCGACGACGTCCCGACCCTGTACGCCGCCGAGCTGACCATCCCCGACATCACCGAGGGGCCGCGCGGCCCGGTGGTCATCGCGATGCCGCTCACCCGGTGCACGCCGCCGGTGGCCGAGCGGCTCAAGGACGTGCTGGCCACCCACCCCGGGGTCACCGAGGTCCACCTGCGGCTCACCCAGTCCGGCCGCTCGACCGTGATGCGGCTCGACGACCGGCTGCGGGTCACCGCCGGCCCGGCCCTGTTCGGTGAGCTCAAGCAGCTGCTCGGCCCCTCGTGTCTGGTCGGGTGAGCATCGGCCGGTTCGTGCCGGACCACCACCCGGCGCGTCCTAGACTGGTCGCCGCCGACGGGACGGACCCGCGGCCCAGCAGGGGGGACGTACCGTGACACAGCCTTGGGGCGGCGTCGAGCCGCCGAGCGACTCGTCGACGCAGCCGCAGCCGGCCACCGAGCCGGTCTGGAGCCAGCAGGCCTACGGGTCGACGGAGGTCCTCGACGCCACCGGCGACCCCGCGGCAGCCGCCGCCGGCGCGCCGGCTCGTGGTGGTCGTCGGCGCGGCCTGATGATCGGCGCCGGCGTGCTCGCCGTCGCGGCCGTCGGCGCCGGCGTCGCGCTCGCGGCGAGCCAGCTCGGTGATGGCGGCGCCCAGCCGGAGGAAGCCGTGCCGGCCTCGGCCGTGGCGTTCGTCGCGGTCGACCTCGACCCCTCGGCCGGGCAGAAGCTCGACGCGTTGCGCTTCACCCGCAAGTTCCCCGGCGCGGCCAGCCGGATCGGCTCCGACGACGACCTGCGGAGGGCGCTGTTCGAGGCGCTGAAGCAGGACGACGCCCTCACCGGCGACTGGGCGACCGACGTCGCTCCCTGGCTCGGCCAGCGGGCCGGGCTCGCCGTGCTGCCGCCGAAGGCCAGTGGCGAGGACCCCGGCGTGGTCGTGCTCCTCGCGGTGACCGACCAGGCCAAGGCGAAGACCGGCCTGGCCAAGGTCGCCGGCAGCGACGTGTCCTGCGACGTCACGCCCGACTTCGCCGTGTGCGCGGACGACGCGGCTGTCGCCCGGCAGGCCGTCGCCGATGCGGCCAAGAGCCCGCTGTCGAAGGTCAAGCGCTACACCGACGACGTCGACGCGCTCGGCGACCGCGGCATCGCCCGTGGCTGGTTGGACTTCGCCGGGCTCAAGGATGCCGTGCCGGCGTCCGGTGGCATCGACCTGGGCTCCGCCCTCGGCGGGACGGAGCTCACCGGGCGCGGCGCGTTCGCGCTGCGCTTCGACGGGCCGAACCTCGCGCTCACCGGCCAGGTCGTCGGTGTCGCCCCGCCCAAGGTCAGCGGCTCGGTCGGCGCCGACGACCTGCCCGCCGACACCCTGGCCGTCTACGGCTTCAGCGGCGGCGACACGCTGGCCGGGTACGCGTACGACGAGCTGCGCAAGGTGGCCGACCAGCTAGGTGCGACTGCCGAGCTGGACGCGCAGCTGCAGCAGTTCCAGAGCCAGTACGGCATCGCCATCCCGAGCGACATCGGCAAGGCGCTGGGCGAGCGCTCCGCGGTGCTGTTCGGCGGCATGGAGGCCGGCTCGCCCCGGGTGGCGGCCCGACTCAGCGGCGACCGCGTCAGCATCGACAAGCTGTTGGGGGCGGTCCGGGACGTCGGTGGTCCGCAGGTGGCGAAGGCGACGGCCGGCACCGACACCGTCCTGGCCTCGACGCAGGCGTACGCGGACGAGGTGGCGCGGGGCAAGGGCCTCGGCTCGGCCAAGGCCTTCACGGCTGCCGTGCCGCGGGCCAAGGACGCGCAGGGGCTGCTCTACGTCAACCTCGCCGGCCTGCTGGGCTCGGTCGGCGACGAGATGGGCGTGAGCGCCGAGGCGCGAAAGAACCTCGCCCCGCTGTCCGCGCTGGGGATGAGCACCCGGCGCGACGGTGACCGGTTCACCTACGACGTGCGGCTGACCACCAGGTGAGGGACGACAGGGCGGTGATCCACCCGTGAGCCTCGGACCAGCCGCCGTGCTGCAGCCGGCCGGCAACGGCCGCCGCCGGCCCCGCCGGCCCGGCAGCGTGCCGGCGCTCGTGGGCAGCGCCCTGGTCGCCACCGTGGGCGGCGGGGTCGTACTCGGCGTGCTGTGGCGAGTGACGGCCCCGCTCGCCCGGGCCCAGGTGATCGACGGCGGTGTCTACCTCAACGGGCACCCCGAGCTGCAGGCCGCTCAGGACGGCTGGCTGACCATCCTGCTCGCGCTCGCGGGCGTCTTCGTGGCGACGGTGCAGGCGGTGCGGGCGCGCGAGCCGCAGCCGGCTCGGGCCGTCCTGGCACTGGTGGCGGTGGGACTCGCCGGCCTGCTCGCGTGGCAGGTCGGTGGGTGGCTCGGTCCGGACTCGGTGCGCTCCCAGGTGGCGGCCGGCAGCACCCGGCCGCTGACCCCGCTGCAGCTGCACACCGTCGCCGTACTGCTCGTGGGTCCACTGCTGTTCGCCGTCACCCGGTGCCTGTCGGCGCTGTTCACCAGCAGCGAGGGCCACCGCGACTGACGTCCTGGTCAGGACGGGCTAGCGGGGGTCGGCCGGCAGCCGGGCGAGGTCGACGGCCGGGACGGACGGCGCCACCTGCCACAGGATCCGTTCGCGGACCAGCAGCCCGAGCGCCCGACGCAACCGCGCCGACGCGTCGGGCGCCCCGAGCAGCGCCTGCCGCTCCGGCAGGTGCAGCAGCATCGAGCCGGTGATCACGTACGACAGCAGCGTCGGGTCGTCCAGCGCCAGCGCCGTGTCGGGCTCGTCGCCGGAACCCAGCCCGAGCCGTCCGCAGTACTCGGTGAAGGCAGCCCGGGCCGACGCCGTGAGGTCGGCATCGACCGGCGTCGGCGGCTCCTCCAGCCACTCGACCAGGCCGGTCAGGTACGCCGTCCCGGCGGCCGCGTCCAGCTGGTCGAGCCGGAACCGCTCGCGTCCCACCGCGACGAGCTCGTAGCTGCCGTCCTCGTGCTGGTCGACCTCGAGCACCTCGGCGGCGCAGCCCACGTCGTACAGCGCGCCGAGCCGGTCGGCGCCGACCTCCTGACCCTGCCGGATGGCGACGACGCCGAACCGCGCCGCCGCGACGTCCGCCGGCTGGTCGCCCGAGCCGAGCAGGTCGCGCACGAGGTCCAGGTAGCGCGGCTCGAAGACCCGCAGCGGCAGCACCTCGCCGGGCACCAGGACGGTGCCGAGCGGGAACAGCGGCAGCGGCTGGGTCACCGTCCCACTCTAGGCACGGCGTCGCTGAGCAGCCCGCGCGCGACCAGCTCGACGACCACGAGCACCGCCACCGACTGCACCAGCAGCAGAGCCACCAGCACGACGAGCTGCACCGCGGCCGCCTCGATCGCCGTGGCACCGCCGAGCAGCATCCCGACGAACGCGCCTGGCAGGGTGACCAGCCCGACCGTGCGCGTCTGGTCCAGCCCCGGGACCAGCGCCAGCGAGGCATCCGCCCGGGCCACCAGCAACGCCGACTCGCGCGAGCCCAGCCCGATCGACAGGCCCGCCTCGTACTCACCCCGCCGCGTGCGCAGCGCATCGGTGCAGCGCCGGCCGGCCAGCACCGTCGCCGTCATCGCCCCGCCGATGAGGATCCCCCCGATCGGGACCAGCGCCGTCCCCTGCATCGGCACCAGGCCGGTGCCGACCGTGAGCAGCAGCGCCGGGACCGCGCCGGCCACCACGGGCAGCACCGCCCACGCCGCCGAGCGGTCGCGGGTGAGCCGGCGTCCGGCGGTGAGGCTGGCCACCGTCACCATCAGTGCCAGGAACGCGGCCGTGAGCGGCAGCGAGTCGAGCACCGCGGCGATGACGAGCGCGACGACGACGAGCTGGACCAGTGCCCGCCCGCTCGCCCGCACGACCGCCCAGGCGTGGCCGAGGGAGCCGGCGACGTTGACCAGCGCTGCTGCTGTGGCGCTGAGCACGACCACGACGACCAGCGCCACCCGGGTCGCGCTCGTGTCGAGGCTGACGATGCTGGCTGCGGTCACGGCGCGAACCTAGCGCCCGGTGGCCGGCGGGTCCGTCTCAGCCGGTGTGCTGGCGCAACCGCTGTCGCCCGGCTGACCTAGCATGGAGGCGTGATCACGCGTACCGACCTGCGTGGCCGTCCGCTGGATGCGGCGTCGCTGCGACAGGTGCTGCCCCGGGCCGAGTTCGACGTCGAGGCCGCCCTCGACGTCGTCCGACCGATCTGCGAGCAGGTGCGTCATGGTGGTGCCGACGCGCTGCGCGACCTCGGCGAGCGCTTCGACGGCGTGCGCACCGCATCGCTGCGGGTACCCGCCCAGGCCCTCGAGGCGGCGCTGACCCAGCTCGACCCGGCCGTGCGCGCGGCCTTGGAGGAGTCGATCCGCCGAGCCCGCATCGTGCACCGGGCGCAGCGCCGCGAGGACGTCACGACCCAGGTTGCCGACGGCGGCACCGTCACCGAGCGGTGGGTGCCGGTCGGGCGGGTGGGCCTCTACGCTCCCGGCGGCCTGGCCGTGCTGGCCAGCAGCGTGGTGATGAACGCGGTGCCGGCCCAGGAGGCCGGCGTCCCCTCGATCGCGCTGGCCAGCCCGCCGCAGAAGGAGAACCCCGCGCAGTTCGCGGGCATGCCGCACCCGACCATCATGGCCGCGTGCGCCCTGCTCGGCCTCGACGAGGTGTATGCCGTCGGGGGAGCGCAGGCCGTCGCGATGTTCGCCTACGGGGCCAAGGAGTCCGACGTCGACGGGCGGCCGGGCGCCGTCGTCTGCGAGCCGGTCAACCTGGTCACCGGCCCGGGCAACATCTACGTCGTCGCGGCCAAGCGGCTGCTCAAGGGCGTCATCGGCATCGACTCCGAGGCCGGCCCCACCGAGATCGCGGTGCTGGCCGACGACACCGCCGACGCCGCGCACGTCGCCGCCGACCTGATCAGCCAGGCCGAGCACGACCCGATGGCCGCTGCGGTGCTCGTCACGCCGGACATCGCCCTCGCCGATGCGGTGGAGGCCGAGCTGGCCCACCAGGTCGCTGCCACCAAGCACGTCGAGCGCGTCACCACGGCGCTCACCGGGCCGCAGTCCGGGATCGTGCTCGTCGACGACCTGGACGCCGGGCTCGCCGTCGTCGACGCGTACGCCGCCGAGCACCTCGAGATCCAGACCCGCGACGCCGCGGCGCTGGCTGCCCGGGTGCGCAACGCCGGCGCGATCTTCGTCGGAGCCTTCGCACCGGTGTCGCTCGGCGACTACTGCGCCGGCTCCAACCACGTGCTCCCCACCGGCGGCTGCGCCTGCCACTCCAGCGGTCTGTCGGTGCAGTCCTTCCTGCGGGGCATCCACGTCGTCGACTACGACCGGGCCGCGCTGGCCGAGGTCGCCCACCACGTGGTGGCGCTCGCCGACGCCGAGGACCTGCCCGGCCACGGCGACGCGGTGCGGGCTCGCTTCCGCAATCGCACGTGAGCGGCCTGACCGGGCTCGACGCGCTGCCACTGCGCGCCGACCTCCGCGGCCGCGAGCCCTACGGCGCGCCGCAGATCGACGTCCCGGTGCGGCTGAACACCAACGAGAACTCCTACCCGCTGCCCGAGGCGGTCGCCCTCGCGGTCGTCGAGGCGCTGGCGTACGCGACCGCCCGGCTCAACCGCTACCCCGACCGTGAGTTCACCGCGCTCCGGGAGGCGCTGGCGGGGTACCTCGGGCACGACGTCGCCGCGGAGCAGGTGTGGGCGGCCAACGGCTCCAACGAGGTGCTGCTGCACCTGCTGCAGGCTTTCGGCGGGGCGGGCCGCACGGCCCTTGGCTTCACGCCGTCGTACTCGATGCACCCCGTCATCGCCGCCACGACGGCGACCGCGTGGGTCGACGGCCTGCGCGGCGCGCCGTCCGGGCCGTTCGACCTCGACGCGCCTGCCGTGGCCGACCAGGTCCGCCGGCACGACCCCGACGTCGTCCTGCTGTGCTCCCCGAACAACCCCACCGGCACCGCGCTCGGTCTGGACGTCGTCCGGGCCGCGTACGACGCCAGCGACCACGCGATCGTCGTCGTCGACGAGGCCTACGAGGAGTTCGCCCGCGCCGGCACCCCCAGCGCGCTCACCCTGCTGCCCGGGCGGCCCCGGCTGGTGGTCACCCGCACGATGAGCAAGGCGTTCGCGCTGGCCGGGGCCCGGGTCGGCTACCTGGCCGCCGACCCCGCCGTGTGCGACGGGCTGCGGCTGGTCCGGATGCCCTACCACCTGTCCGCGTTGACCCAGGCCGCAGCGGTCGCGGCGCTCGCGCACGCGCCGGCCCTGCTGGCGACCGTGCAGGTGCTGCGCGAGCAGCGCGACCGCATCGTGCACCAGCTCGCCGCAGCGGGGCTGAGCCCGGTGCCCAGTGACGCCAACTTCGTCCTGTTCGGCGGACTGGCCGATCCGGCGGCCACCTGGCGCCGGCTGCTCGACCAGGGCGTGCTGGTGCGTGACGTCGGCATCGCCGGCCACCTGCGGGTGACCGCCGGCACGCCAGAGGAGACCACCGCCTTCCTGACCGCCCTGACCGCCACGCTCGAGGAGACCCCGTGACCCCCGCCGCACCCGCCCGCCGGGCCCGTCTCGAGCGCGTCACGGGCGAGAGCAGCGTGCTGGTCGAGCTCGACCTCGACGGCACCGGCGAGTCCAGCATCAGTACGGGTGTCGGCTTCTACGACCACATGCTGGCCAGCCTGGCCAAGCACGCGCTGTTCGACCTCACCGTCCAGGCCACGGGCGACACCGAGGTCGACGCCCACCACACCGTCGAGGACGTCGCCATCGTGCTCGGCGACGCGCTGCGCCAGGCCCTCGGCGACAAGGCGGCCATCGCGCGCTTCGGCGACGCGACCGTCCCGCTCGACGAGACGCTGGTGCATGCCGCGGTCGACGTCAGCGGCCGCCCCTACTGCGTGCACACCGGCGAGGCGGACGGCCAGCAGTACGTCGTCATCGGCGGTTCCTACGTCGGCTCGCTGACCCGGCACGTCTTCGAGACGCTGGCGCACCACGCCGGTATCGCCCTGCACGTGCGAGTGCTCAGCGGCCGCGACCCGCATCACGTCGTCGAGGCGCAGTTCAAGGCCGTGGCCCGGGCGCTGCGTGCCGCGGTCGCCGCGGACCCCCGCGTGGGCGGGGTCCCCAGCACCAAGGGCGTCCTGTGAGGGGCTGCCGGTGAGCGCCCCGCCGGCGATGCTCGTCGTCCGCGGGCGGCTGGACGGCGTGCGGGCCTGGGCGCACCAGGGACTGCTGCCCGTCTGGATCGTCCCGGACGTCGCGTGGACCCTCGTCGTGCCCGCCGGCCCGCCCGCGGCCGCCCCGCCGTACGACGACCCGGTCGCGCTGCTCGGCGGGCGCCCCGTACCGCAACGGCTGCGGCCGGCCGTGTGCCTGGTAGCCGACGGGCCGCGGGCCGTGATCACCTCGCACGACAAGGGCCGTCGCGCGCCGCAGCGCTGGCTCGTCTGGACCCAGCACCACGGCCTGCAGCGGGTCGACGACCTACCGCGCACCTCGCTGTCAGCCCTGGTCGACCTCGTCTCCGGTGACGACCCCCGCACCGACCGGCTGCCGCGGCTGCGCGAGGCCCTGGCCGCCGACGAGCGCTCCGGCGCGGACGTCGTCGACGACGTCCTGCGCGCCCTCGCGCTGCCCGGTGCCGGGATCACGCTGGACGCCGTCCGGGCCGGTGACCTGCCCGGTGCCGTGCGGATCGACCCCGACGAGCGGGCCGTGGCGCGGTTCGACGCGTTCGCGGCGCACGAGGCTGAGCTCGCCGCCCAGCTCGAGGACGGGCAGTGAGCGCCCGCCCGCGGGTGGTGGTGCTCGACTACGGCTCCGGCAACGTGCACTCGGCTGTGCGCGCGCTCGAGCGGGTGGGTGCCCAGGTCGAGCTCACCGCCGACCGCCAGGCGGTGCTGGACGCCGACGGGCTGCTGGTGCCGGGCGTCGGGGCCTTCTCGGCGTGCATGACCGGCCTGGAGGCAGTGCGCGCCCCCGAGCTGGTCGGCCGGCGGCTGGCCGGTGGGCGGCCGGTGCTGGGCATCTGCGTGGGCCACCAGGTGATGTTCGAGCGATCCACCGAGCCCTACGCGGCCGGCGCGCGCGACGGCCTAGCGGAGTGGCCCGGCGTGGTCGAGCGACTGCCGGCCGCGGTCGTCCCGCACATGGGCTGGAACACCGTCGAGGCGGCGTCCGGCTCGCGGCTGTTCGCCGGCGTCGAGGACGAGCGGTTCTACTTCGTGCACTCCTACGCCGTGCAGCAATGGCAGCTGGAGCCGCACGACGATGCCGGCCGGTTCCGTGCGCCACAGGTCACCTGGTGCGAGCATGGCGCCCGCTTCGTCGCGGCCGTCGAGAACGGTCCGCTGTGCACCACGCAGTTCCACCCGGAGAAGAGCGGCGACGCCGGCGCTCACCTGCTCGAGAACTGGGTCGACGCGCTGTGAGGCGCCCGACCCGCCAGCCCGCCGACCACACCACCGCGAAGGAGCCCCACCGTGTCCGGTGAGTCCCGCCTGCAGCTGCTGCCCGCCGTCGACGTCGCGGACGGCCAGGCCGTGCGCCTCGTGCAGGGAGCGGCCGGCAGCGAGACGTCGTACGGCGACCCGCTGGCCGCGGCGCTGGCCTGGGCCGAGGCAGGGGCGGAGTGGATCCACCTGGTCGACCTCGACGCGGCGTTCGGTCGCGGGTCCAACCACGAGCTGCTGGCCGACGTCGTCCGGCGCCTGGACGTCGCCGTCGAGCTGAGCGGCGGCATCCGCGACGACGCCTCGCTCGAGGCCGCGCTCGCGACCGGCTGCCGCCGGGTCAACCTCGGCACGGCCGCGCTCGAGGACCCGGACTGGACCGCCGCGGCCATCGCGCGGCACGGCGACCGCATCGCGGTCGGGCTCGACGTCCGGGGCACCACGCTGGCGGCCCGCGGGTGGACCGAGGACGGCGGCGACCTGTGGGAGACGCTGGAGCGGCTCGACCGCGACGGTTGCGCGCGGTACGTCGTCACCGACGTCACCAAGGACGGCACCCTGCGTGGGCCGAACCTGGACCTGCTGCGGGAGGTCTGCGCGCGCACCCAGGCCCCCGTGGTGGCCAGCGGAGGAGTCTCGAGCCTGGCCGACCTGACGGCGCTGCGGGCGCTGGTGCCGCTCGGCGTCGAGGGCGCCATCGTGGGCAAGGCGCTGTACGCGGAGGCGTTCACCCTGCCGCAGGCCCTCGACGTTGCGGGCCGACCCGACCGCTGAGCGTCGTAGGATCTGGTGCCCATGGCCCGCCAACCCGTCCTCACCCCCCGCGCCCACGACTTCCCCCGCTGGTACCAGGAGGTGCTGGCCAAGGCTGAGGTCGCCGAGAACGGCCCGGTGCGGGGCACCCAGGTGATCCGGCCGTACGGCTACGCGATCTGGGAGCGGATGCAGGCCGAGATGGACGCGCGGATCAAGGCTGCTGGCGCGCGCAACGCCTCGTTCCCGCTCTTCATCCCGCAGAGCTACCTGCAGCGCGAGGCCGAGCACGTCGCGGGGTTCAGCCCCGAGCTGGCCGTCGTCACCCACGCCGGTGGCAAGGACCTCGACGAGCCGGTGGTCGTCCGGCCGACGTCCGAGACGATCATCGGGGAGTTCATGGCGAAGTGGACCTCCAGCCACCGCGACCTGCCCCTGTTGCTGAACCAGTGGGCCAACGTCGTGCGCTGGGAGCTGCGGCCCCGGCTGTTGCTGCGCACCACGGAGTTCCTCTGGCAGGAGGGGCACACCGCGCACGCCACCGAGGCGGACGCGGCGGCGTACGCGCTGCGCATCCTGCACGAGGTCTACGAGGACTTCATGCGCACCGTGCTCGCCCTGCCGGTCGTGGTGGGGCGCAAGACGGTGCGTGAGCGGTTCGCGGGCGCCACGGTCACCCGCTCGCTCGAGGCGATGATGGGCGACGGCAAGGCCCTGCAGATGGGCACCAGCCACGAGCTCGGGCAGAACTTCGCCCGCGCCTTCGGCATCGACTTCCTGGATGCGCAGAGCCAGCGGCAGGTCGCGTGGACGACGTCGTGGGGCACCTCGACCCGGATGCTGGGCGGGCTGGTGATGGCGCACGGCGACGACGCCGGGTTGCGCATCCCGCCGCGGCTGGCCGCCCTGCAGGTGCTCGTCACCGTGGTCAAGGACGGCGACGACGTGGGGTCGACCGCCGCGCGGCTGGTCGACGAGCTCACCGCGGCCGGCGTGCGGGTCGAGCTGGACGACCGGGTCGACACGGCCTTCGGCCGCCGCGCGGTCGACGCCGAGCTCAAGGGGGTGCCGGTGCGGGTCGAGGTCGGGCCTCGCGACCTGGCCGAGGGGTCGGTGACGCTGGTGCGCCGGGTGCCCGGCACCAAGACCGCCACGCCGGTGGGGGCCGTGGTGGCCGACGCCGTCGCCGCGCTGGCTGCCGACCACCAGGCGCTCTACGACGAGGCGCTCGCCCGCCGCGAGGCGGCCACCGCCGACGTCTCGACGCTCGCTGACGCGGTCGCGGCGGCCGCCACCGGCTGGGCGCGCATCCCGTGGTCCGTCGTGGGCGTGGCGGGCGAGGCCGAGCTGGCCGCCCAGGGCGTCAGCGTGCGGTGCCTCGTGCGGCCGGACGGCGGCGTCCCGACGTCGGACGACGAGGACGACGCGATCGCGGTCGTCGCGCGGGCCTACTGACGATGTCGGGCGGTAGTGGTGTCGGCGGCGGCGGCGACACGGCCGGCGTTCCGTGGACCGGCCGCACCCTGCCGCCGGGCGGCTTCGACGGCGACAGCGGCGGGGCCGATCCTGTTGTGGCGCAGGCACTCTCGGCGTTGGCGGCTGGTGCGGGCGAGGCCGCGGACGTGGTGACCGCGCTGGCGTCGTCCCGGTTGCTGGTGCCGGTCGTCGCGGTGCTGGGGGAGGGCGCCGAGGCCGCCCACGGGTCGGCCGACGCATCCGCCGACATGGCGCTCGTCACCCTGACCGGCACCGACGGGCGCCGCGCGCTGCCGGTGTTCAGCAGCCTGGAGTCGTTGGCGCAGTGGGACTCCACGGCCCGGCCCGTGCCGGTCGAGTGCCGGCGCGCGGCGGTGTCGGCGGTCGCCGAGGGCTGCGACCTGATGGTGCTCGACCCGGCCGGCCCGGTGACCTTCGTGGTGTCGCGGCCGGCGCTGTGGGCGATCGGTCAGGGACGGGACTGGGTACCCGCGTTCCGCGACGGCGAGGTGCTGGCCGCGCTGCGCTCCGCCGGTGACGGGGTCCCCGGCGTGGTCGCGGTCGGCGCCGAGCGTGGCGACCAGGCCGAGCTCGGGGTCGTCGTCCGGCTGGTCGCCGGGCTGGACGAGGACGCGGTGCGGGCGGCGGCGGGCGAGGTGGCCCGACGGCTGCAGGCCAGTGACGTCGTCCGCGAGCGGGTCGACGGCGTGCAGCTCACCGTCGCCCCCGCCTGACCCTTTCCGCCACTCAGCCCGCTTTCCGCCGCTCAGGCCGGTTTGGGTCGGGCAGAACCGGCCTGGGTGGCGGAAAGGGTCGGCGGGTCAGGGTGCGCGCACGGCGGCCAGCAGGATGTCGAGGACGGCGCGGGTGTGCGGCTCGTCGAACACCTCGCTGATCCACGCGGCGGCGTCGACCCGGGACGGCGAGCGCGGGCTTGGCTCGAGCCAGTCGGTCGCGGCCCGTTCCGTGATGTGCCCGAGCTGGGCGATCAGCATGGAGAAGTCGCCTCGCCGGCGCACCGCCCCGGGTCCGCCGGCCGTCCGGTAGGCGTCGGTCAGGGCGCGCGCCCGCCCCGGGTCGGAGCGGGCGAACTCGAACAGCACGTACGCCAGCTCCTGGCTCGGGTCGGCCGAGCCGCTGTTGTCCCAGTCGATGACGCACACGCCGCCGTCCGGTGTCGCCAGCAGGTTGTCGGCCCACAGGTCGCGGTGACAGGCGCGCAGCCTTGCGGGTGGCTCGAGCCACGACTCCAGCGCGACCAGCTCGTCGCGTAGGTTCGCCAGCCGGTCCGTGAAGGGTGCTCCCGCCCGGCGCAGCCGCTCGATCAGCTGGTCCCAGCCTGCTGCGCCGACCGATGCCTGGTGCCACGGGCTGGGCGGGCCGAGGTCGGCGTTCGGCACCTGGTGCAGCGCGGCCACCACCGCTCCGACGAGGGCCGGGTCGAGGCGTGGGTCGGGGGCCAGCAGGTCCACCCACTCGTAGATCCTGACCTGCCGCCCGCCGACCCGGGCGAGCACCGTCCCCGCGGTGGTCCGCCGCACGCGCGGGGTGGGCACTCCAGCGGCATGAGCGGCCTCGTGGAACGCGGTCGCCGCGCGGACCTCGTCCTCGCTGGTCTCGGCCAGCGGCACCTTGACCGCCCAGCGGCCGTCCGCGGTCTCCAGCCGCCAGACGTGGCCCTGTTTTCCGCGCGCGACCGGTCCGTCGGACAGGCGGGCGCCTGTTCCGAGGTCGAACCGGCGCGCGAGGCGTTCGGCGTCCACCTGCCAACTCCACCACGCCGGCCCTGGATGCCCGACCCGTTTGCGCCACTCAGGCCGGTTTCGCGCGAGGGAAACCGGCCTGAGTGACGGAAACCGGCCCGAGTGGCGGAAAGGGGTGCGGAGGGCGGGGCGGCCGGTGCGGCACTGTCCGTGGCCGCTGCCACACTGATCCCGTGCCGCTCAACCCCTACCGCCGTGTGCTCGCTGTGCCGGGGGTCCGCTCCCTCACGCTGCTCGGGATCGCCGCCCGGACGCCGCACGCGGCCACCGCGGTCATCCTCACCGTGCACGTGGTGCAGTCCCTCGGCCGCGGCTACGGCCAGGCCGGGCTGGTCGTCGCCGCGTGGACCATCGGCATGGCACTCGGGGCTCCCTGGCGCGGGCGCGCGGTCGACCGGCTCGGCCTGCGCAAGGCGCTGGTGCCCTCGCTGGTCGCCGAGGCCGCCGTCTGGTGCAGTGCGCCATGGCTGCCGTTCTGGGGCCTGGTCGTCGCGGTGGTCTTCGGCGGCCTGCTCGCGCTGCCGGTGTTCACGGTGGTGCGCCTCGCGCTGTCGGTGATGGTCGCCGAGCAGCAGCGGCGCACCGCGTTCGCGCTCGACTCGATCAGCGTCGAGGTCTCGTTCATGGTCGGGCCGGCGATCGGGATCCTGCTGGCCACGCACGGGTCCAGCACCGCCGCCCTGGTGGGGGTGGGCGTGACCGCCGTGCTGGCCGGCCTGGGCCTGATGATGATGAACCCGCCGACCCGCTCCGCGCAGACCCTGCAGGCGGACGTCGACGGCTCCGGCTCGCCCCGCACCCGCATCCCCGTGACGCCGGCGGTGGTCGCCGTGCTCGCGGCGACCGGTGCCGCCACCGTCGTCCTAGCCGGCACCGACGTGTCGATCATCGCGACCCTGCGCTCCACCGGCCAGCTCGAGTGGGCCGGCCTGGTCGCCTCCGTGTGGGCGTTCGCGTCCCTGCTCGGCGGCGTCGTCTACGGCGCCATCACCCGGTCGCTGCCGCCGTTCTGGCTGCTGCTCGGGCTCGCCGCGCTCACCATCCCGGTGAGCCTGGTCAGCGGTCCGCTGGCCCTGGGCCTGGCGATGATCCCGGCCGGGTTCCTGTGCGCCCCGGTGATCACCGCGACGGCCGAGGTCATCACGGGGCTGGTGCCGGAAGGGGTCCGGGGGGAGGCGATGGGCTGGCACGGCTCGGCGCTGACGGCCGGTGCGGCCGCCGGCGCCCCGGCCGCCGGCTTCGCCATCGACCACCTGGCGCCATGGGCCGGGTTCGCGACCGTAGGCACCATCGGCGGCCTGATCGCCGTCGTCGGTCTGGTGGCCGTATCGCGCCGGGCCCGGCTGCCGGCGGTCCCGGTCGCCGCCTCCTCCGGCGACCCGGCCCCCTGACCAGGGCAGGGCAGACTGTCCGGATGCGGATCGAGCTCGTGCGAGGCGACATCACGACGCAACAGGTCGATGCGATCGTCAATGCGGCCAACTCCAGCCTGCTCGGTGGGGGCGGCGTCGACGGCGCCATCCACACCGCCGGCGGCCCGCAGATCCTGCAGGCCTGCCGCGAGCTGCGTGCCACGACCTGGCCGGACGGGCTGCCCACCGGGCAGGCGGTGGCCACCACGGCGGGGCGGCTGCCGGCGCGCTGGGTGATCCACACCGTCGGGCCGGTCTACCCGCGTGAACCGGACCCGGCCGGCCTGCTCGAAGCCGCCTACCGCTCCTGCCTGCGGGTGGCCGGTGAGCTGGGTGCGGGCTCGCTCGCCTTCCCGTCGATCTCGACCGGGGCGTACGCCTTCCCGCTGCACGAGGCCGCACCGGTCGCCCTCCGCGCGGTGTTGAACGGGGCCGTCGACACCGAGGTCGAGCTGGTGCGGTTCGTGCTGTTCGGTGACGCGGCCTACGACGCGTTCGAGCGGGCCGCCGTGAGCGCCGGCGTCACGCGACCGGGCCGGTGAGCCGCTCGCCGGGTCCCTGACCGGGCGGGTCCGGCACCGGCAGGGCCTCCCGGAAGGCCAGCTGCAGCTGCTTGAGCCCGTCCCGCAGCAGTGCTGCGTGCTGGCTGCCGATCTCGGGGGCGGCGGCGGTCACCAGGCCGGCCAGGGCAGTGATGAGCTTTCGTGCCTCGTCCAGGTCCAGGTGGTCGGCCGCCTCCGGCTCAGCGCCCAGACCGCACTTGACGGCGGCGGCGCTCATCAGGTGCAGGGCCGTGGTCGAGATCAGCTCGATCGCCGGGACGTCGGCGATGTCACGGCGCGGGTCGACCCCGCTCGATCCGCCGCCGGGGCGGTCGGGGTCGACGTCGGGAATACGTTCGGCCGGGTCCATGCTGCTACCCTTGCAGACAGACCGACCCGACGAGCGGGCGACCTCCGGGCCGCTGGCACGTCAGGTACGTAAGAGGAGTCTCTCCCACCCGGGTGGCCGCACGGTTGCCGGGTCCCGGTCCGGTCGACCAACAGGTCGACCCGCGTGCTGCGGTTCGCCGGTTTTCCCGGTGGCCGGCGCTCGCGGTACCCGGACCGCGGTACGGAGGCTCCTCTCGCGACGGCGACGAGGAGCCTTTCTCGTCTCCTGCGGTCGCCCATCGCCTGACCGTGAGGAGCAGCACATCAGCGAGCCCCGCATCAACGACCGCATCCGGGTACCCGAGGTGCGGCTCGTCGGCCCGAACGGCGAGCAGGTCGGCATCGTGCGCGTCGAGGACGCGCTGCGGCTGGCACAGGAGGCAGACCTCGACCTCGTCGAGGTGGCGCCCACCGCCCGCCCGCCGGTCTGCAAGCTCATGGACTTCGGCAAGTTCAAGTACGAAGCGGCTCTGAAGGCCCGAGAGGCCCGCAAGAACCAGATCAACACCGTGATCAAGGAGATCAAGCTCCGACCGAAGATCGACCCGCACGACTACGGCACCAAGAAGGGCCACGTCGTCCGGTTCCTCAAGGCCGGTGACAAGGTGAAGGTCACGATCATGTTCCGTGGGCGCGAGCAGTCGCGTCCCGAGCTCGGCTACCGGCTGTTGCAGCGGCTCGCCGAGGACGTCGCCGAGCTCGGCTTCGTCGAGAGCGCGCCCAAGCAGGACGGGCGCAACATGATCATGGTGCTCGGACCGACCAAGAAGAAGGCCGATGCCAAGGCCGAGGAGCGTCGCCGTCGTAGCGCCGAGACCGCCGAGGCGGCCGCCGGCGAGACGACCAGCGCGGACGCCGCCCCGGCTGAAGCACCGGCACCTGCCGAGGCCTGAGGCCGGCACCACCAGCTTCCGGCTGCGGCACTCGCCGCCGCCGGTGGACGACGCAGCACGCCCCACCACGGGGGCGCGCTCGAGGACGAGGAGAACGGCTAGCCATGCCGAAGATGAAGACGCACAGCGGTGCGAAGAAGCGCTTCCGGATCACGGGCAAGGGCAAGGTCATGCGCGAGCAGGCCGGCCACGTCCACAAGTTCCACGAGAAGACGCCGCAGAAGGCACGTCGGCTGTCCAACGACGTCGTGACCTCCCCGGCCGACGTCAAGAAGATCAAGAAGCTGCTCGGCCGCTGAGGCCACCCCCCGTTCCTCGACGCTCGCCCTGCGGGCGTCGGCATCACTGAAGGAGTACTCACGTGGCACGCGTGAAGCGGGCGGTCAACGCCCAGAAGAAGCGCCGGGTCGTTCTCGAGCGGGCGAGCGGTTACCGCGGGCAGCGCTCGCGGCTGTACCGCAAGGCCAAGGAGCAGGTCACCCACTCCCTCGGCTACGCCTACCGCGACCGCCGGGCCCGCAAGGGCGACTTCCGTCGCCTGTGGATCCAGCGCATCAACGCGGCGGCCCGCGCGAACGGCATGACGTACAACCGCTTCATCCAGGGCCTGAAGGCCGCTGGGGTCGAGGTCGACCGTCGCATGCTCGCCGAGCTCGCCGTGAGCGACGCCGCGGCGTTCTCGACGCTGGTCGAGCTGTCACGCGCCAACGTCCCGGCTCAGGCCGAGGCCGCCGGCGACGCGGCCTGACCACGACCAGCACCACCACGACGCGCCTGCGCCACCGCCGCCGGACGCCGTCCGCCCTCGGGCGCCGGCACCGGGAGCACCGCCCATGACCCCGCCCCCTGTGGACGTCCGGCTCGCGAACCCGCGAGCCGAGCGGGTCCGGCGAGTGCAACGGCTGGCCAGGCGCGTCGGTCGTCAGCGGGCCGGGCAGTTCGTCGCCGAGGGACCGCAGTCGGTCCGCGAGGCGCTCGCCGCGCACGCCCGCACCGGCGACCTCGTCGTCGACCTCTACGTCACCGAGGCCGCCGCCGAGCGCTACGTCGACGAGCTCAGGCTGGCCACGACCGCCCGGCTGACGCCGGTCGGGGTCACCGACGAGGTGATGCAGGCCCTGGCCGGCACGGTGAGCCCGCAGGGGCTCCTCGCGGTGTGCCGCACCGTGGCCCAGCCGCTGGACGACGTGCTGTCAGCGGGGCCGCGTCCCGGCCTGGTCGCCGTCCTGTCGCACGTGCGCGACCCGGGCAACGCCGGCACCGTGCTGCGGGCGGCTGACGCGGCGGGCGCCGACGCTGTCGTGCTCACCGAGGCGAGCGTCGACGTCCACAACCCCAAGTGCGTCCGGTCGACGGCGGGCAGCCTGTTCCACCTGCCGGTGGCGCAGGGCGCGGGGCTGGCCGACACCGTGGCCGCCCTGCGCCGCCACGGGCTGAGCGTGCTCGCGGCCGACGGCGCGGGCGAGCGCGACCTCGACGACCTGCAGGACGACGCCGAGCGCGACCCCGCGGCGCTGCTGCGCCGGCCGACCGCCTGGGTGTTCGGCAACGAGGCGTGGGGCCTGAGCGACGAGCACCGCGACCTGGCCGACGCCGTGGTCCGGGTACCGCTGCGCGGAGCGGCCGAGAGCCTCAACCTCGCAATGGCAGCGACCGTCTGCCTGTACGCCTCGGCACGTGCACGACGCCACGGTTCTGGCGTCCAGAGCCAAAGTCGATAGAGTCGCGTCCATGCCCGGGGCCCGCACCGTCACGACGGTGACTGCGTGATGCCCGCGGACCTGGGCATCGACCTCGACCACCTGCCGGACGGCGTCCTGGTCGCGGATGCCTCCGCGACGGTCGTCGCGGTCAACCGGGCCGCCGAGCGTGTGCTCCAGCTCCCGCGGGCGGACCTGCTGGGCCGGGACGTTCGCGAAGCGCTGCCGCTCACCGACACCGAGGGCCGCCGGTGGTGGGCGTGCACCGACCCGTGGAGCGGCCTGCCCAGCCGCACCGGTCATCGCGAGCGGCTGCTGCTGCTGCCGGGGGGCGCCGGCCACCAGCTGGAGGTCCTGGTCACCGCGACGTACCGACGGCCGGCTCGCTCGGCGCCGGTCGATGCCGTCGTCCTCGGCGTCCGCGATGCCGTTGCACGCCAGCGCTCCCAGGAGGAGCACGGCGCGCTGATCTCGACGGTGGCCCACGAGCTGCGCTCGCCGCTGACGTCGGTGAAGGGCTTCACTGCCACCCTGCTGCGACGCTGGGACCGGTTCAACGACGATCAGAAGCGGTTCATGCTCGAGACGATCGAGCACGACGCCGACCGCGTGACCCGGCTGATCAGTGAGCTGCTCGACATCTCCCGCATGGACGCCGGGCGGCTGGAGGTGCGCCGTCAGCCGGTCGACGTCGAGGCGGCCGCCCGGCGCTACGTCGACCGGATGGTGGCCAGCGGCAACGACGAGCGCAAGTTCGTCGTCCACGCCGACCCCGACCTGCCCGAGGTGTGGGTCGACCCCGACCGGCTCGACCAGGTGCTCGCGAACCTGCTCGAGAATGCCGTGCGGCACGGCGACGGCACGGTCACACTGGACCTCGTGGTCACCTCCGAGGTGCTCGTCGCCGGCTCGCCGCCCGAGCCGGTCGTCGCCGTGAGCATCAGCGACGAGGGCGAGGGCATCGACGAGGAGAACCTCCAGCGCGTCTTCACCCGGTTCTGGCACGGCCGTCGTCGCGGTGGCACGGGGCTCGGGCTCTACCTCGTGCGTGGGCTGGTCGAGGCCCACGGAGGTCGCATCGCGGTCAAGCGTGCGGTGTCGGGCGGTGCCGAGTTCCGATTTACGCTGCCCGCCTCGGTGCCAGAGCACTTGGCCTGAGCGCGGGCACCCACCCCCGGCCTGGGACCATGGGCCACGACCGCACCGTCCGCCGCACAGGCTGGCCGGGTGCGCTCGCCCCGATCGTCATGAAGTGAGGTAGTCATGTCCGCCCCCAACTCCAGCTACGACCCGGTCGAGGTCGAGGCGTTGTCGGTCGACGCCGTGACCGCGGCCCAGCAGGCCGCGCTGGCCGCTGCGGCCGCGGCGGGCTCGCTCGACGAGCTCAAGCAGGCCCGGCTGGCGCACGCCGGCGACCGCAGCCCGCTGGCGCTGGCCAACCGCGAGATCGCGGCGCTGCCGCCCGCGGCCCGGGCCGACGCCGGACGCCGGGTGGGTCAGGCGCGGGGGCAGGTCAACGCCGCCTTCGCCGCCCGCCAGACCGAGCTCGAGGCCGAGCGGGACGCGCGCGTGCTCGTCGAGGAGGCCGTCGACGTCACCATGCCGGTCGACCGGCAGCCGCGGGGGGCACGCCACCCGCTGAACACCTTGCAGGACAAGGTCAACGACCTGTTCGTCGCCATGGGCTGGGAGGTGGCCGAGGGGCCTGAGCTGGAGTCCGAGTGGTTCAACTTCGACGCGCTGAACTTCGACCCCGACCACCCGGCCCGGCAGATGCAGGACACCTTCTTCGTCGAGCCGCCGGAGGCCGGGCTCGTCCTGCGCACCCACACCTCCCCGGTGCAGGTGCGCTCGCTGCTCGAGCGTGGCGTCCCGACGTACGTCGTGTGCCCGGGCAAGGTGTTCCGCACCGACGAGCTCGACGCGACACACACCCCCGTCTTCCACCAGGTCGAGGGCCTCGCCGTCGACGAGGGCCTGTCGATGGTGCATCTCAAGGGCACCCTCGAGCACTTCGCCCGGGCCATGCTCGGCGAGGACGTCGTGACCCGGTGGCGGCCGTCGTACTTCCCGTTCACCGAGCCCAGCGCCGAGGTCGACCTGCAGTGCGCGATCTGCCGGGGTGCCGACACCGGCTGCCGCACGTGCGGGGGAACGGGCTGGATCGAATGGGGTGGCTGCGGCATGGTGCACCCGGCCGTGCTGCGTTCCTGCGGAGTCGACCCGGAGCGCTACAGCGGGTTCGCGTTCGGCATGGGGATCGAGCGCACCCTGATGATGCGCTACGGCGTGCGCGACATGCACGACATGGTCGAGGGCGACGTCCGGTTCAGCCAGCACTACGGGATGGAGATCTGATGCGCGCCCCCCTCTCGTGGCTGCGCGAGCACACCGACCTGCCCGCCGACGCCACGCCGCACCAGGTCCTCGACGTCCTCTGGCGGGTCGGCCTCGAGGAAGAGGGCGTGCACGGCGGTGACCTGACCGGGCCGCTGGTCGTCGCCCGCGTGCTGTCGGTCGAGCCCGAGCCGCAGAAGAACGGCAAGACGATCAGCTGGTGCCAGGTGCAGGTCGGACCCACTGCGGACGACGTCCGCGGGATCGTCTGCGGCGCCTCGAACTTCGCCGCCGGTGACACGGTGGTCGTGGCGCTGCCCGGCGCCGTGCTGCCCGGCGGCTTCGAGATCGCGGCGCGCAAGACCTACGGCCACGTGTCGGACGGCATGATCTGCTCCGAGAGCGAGCTCGGCCTCGGTGACGACCACGACGGCATCCTGGTGCTGCCGCGTCCCGGGCTCGGCGACACGGCGCCGGGCACCGACGCCCTGCCGCTGCTCGGGCTGGACGACGTCGCGATCGAGGTCAACGTCAACCCCGACCGCGGCTACTGCTTCAGCCTGCGCGGCATCGCCCGCGAGTATGCGCTGCGGGCCGGCGGACGCTTCGTCGACCCGGCCGACGTCCAGCCGGCCCGGCCGGACGCCGCGGGCCATACCGTGCGGCTGGCCGACGACGCACCGGTGCGCGGCCGCGCGGGCTGCGACCGTTACGTCGCCCGCACCGTGCGCGGCTACGACCCGGCGGCCCCGACACCGACCTGGCTGCGACGGGTGCTGCAGCTGTGCGGCATGCGCCCCATCTCGCTGGCGGTCGACGTGACGAACTACGTCATGCTCGCCACCGGGCAGCCGCTGCACGCGTTCGACCTGGACGCACTCGGTGAGGCGATCGTGGTGCGCCGGGCCCGTGCCGGGGAACGGCTCACCACGCTGGACGGCGTCGACCGGGCGCTCGACCCGGAGGACCTGCTCATCACGGACGAGGACCGTGACGGCACCTCGCGGGTGCTGGCGCTCGCCGGGGTGATGGGCGGTGCCAGCAGTGAGGTGTCTGCCGCCACCACGAACCTGCTGGTCGAGTCGGCGCACTTCGACCCGATCACCGTGGCCCGCACCGCCCGCCGGCACAAGCTGCCGACCGAGGCCGCTCGACGCTTCGAGCGCGGGGTCGACACCGACCTGGCCGACCGCGCCGCCGAGCTGGCGGTGCGGCTCCTCGTCGAGCACGGCGGCGGCAGCGCCGAGGCCGGCGTCACGGACGCCGATGAGCGGGTGCCTGCGGCGCCGATCACCCTGCGTCGCGACCTGCCGCGCCGGCTGGTGGGCGTGGACTACACCGATGAGCAGGTGCGCGGCACGCTGGAGGCGGTCGGCTGCATCGTGCACGACGTGGACGACGAGCTGCTACGGGTCGACCCGCCGTCCTGGCGGCCGGACCTGCTCGAGGGCGCCGACCTGGTCGAGGAGATCGCCCGCGCCAGCGGCTACGAGCACATCCCGGTGCAGCTCCCGATGGCTCCCGCCGGACGCGGACTGACCCGCGGTCAGCGACTGCGCCGGTCTGCGGCGCGGGCGCTGGCCGAGTCCGGGCTGACCGAGGTGCTGACCTACCCGTTCGTCGCTCCTGAGCGGCACGACGCGCTCGGCCTGCCGGACGACGACTCGCGCCGGGTGGCCCTGCGACTGGCCAACCCGCTCAGCGAGCAGGCGCCGCTGTTGCGCACCTCGTTGCTCTCGACGCTGCCCGACGCCGCGCACCGCAACCTCTCGCGCGGGCTGCGCGATCTCGCGCTGTTCGAGATCGGCCGGGTCTACCGACCCGAGGGCGAGCCGGTCACTGCACCGCGGCCGGGCGGCGGCCGCAGGCCGGACGACGACCTGCTGGCCCAGCTGGCGGCCGGCGTCCCGGCGCAGCCACTGCGGGCGGCCGTGCTGCTGGCCGGTCAGCGCGAGCAGCCCGGCTGGTGGGGGCCTGGCCGTGCTGCGGACTGGACCGACGCCGTCGAGGTCGTGCAGTCGCTCGCCGCCTCGCTCGGGGTCGGCCCGCTCACCGTGCGCGCCGACCGCCACCAGCCCTGGCACCCAGGGCGGTGCGCCCGGCTGGAGCTGGCGGATGGCACGCTCGTCGGTCACGCGGGCGAGCTGGCGCCGGCTGTCGTCGCCGCGCTCGACCTGCCCGAGCGCAGCTGCGCCGCAGAGGTCGACCTCGACGTCCTGGTGGCCGCCGTGCCGGAGATCGTCCTCGCCGAGCCGGTGCCGACCCCGCCGGTGGCGCTGCGCGACGTGGCGCTCGTCGTCCCGGTCGACGTTCCGGCCGCCGAGGTGGCGGCGGCGCTGCGCGCGGGGGGCGGCGAGCTGCTGGAGCAGGTGCGGCTGTTCGACGAGTACCGCGGCGAGCAGGTGGGGGCGGGCCTGCGGTCGTTGGCCTACCGCCTGGTGCTGCGGGCGCCGGACCGGACGCTGACCGGCGAGGAGGCCACCGCCGCCCGCGACGCGGCGGTTGCCGCCGCGACCGAGCGCACCGGCGCCGTCCTGCGCGACCACTGACCCCACCCTCACCCCTCACCCCACCCCCTCACCCCACCCCCTCACCCCACCCCCTCACCGGCGGTGATCATGCACGTTCGCCCCGACCCCGCCCCTGGCGGCCGGGGCGAACGTGCATGATCACGGCAGGGGAAGGGGAGTGTGGGAGGGCGGAGGGGGTGAATGGAATCGTGGAGATGTGTATAGTCATGCAACATGATGAGCGTGGCGGTCGCGGGGGCCAGCGGGTACGCCGGCGGTGAGGTCCTGCGCCTCGTGCTGGCGCACCCGCAGCTGAGCGTCGGGACGCTGACGGCGGGGACGAGCGCCGGGTCCGCGCTGGGCGAGCACCACCCGCACCTGCGCCCGTTGGCCGGCCGCGTGCTGCAGCCGACCACGCCCGACCTCCTGGCCGGCCATGACGTCGTGGTGCTCGCGCTGCCGCACGGGCAGTCCGCCGCGCTCGCCGCCGAGCTTCCCGCGGACGTCGTGGTCGTCGACTGCGGTGCCGACCACCGGCTCGGCGACGCGGGCGACTGGGCGGCCTTCTACGACGGCCCCTACGCGGGCAGCTGGCCGTACGGCCTGCCCGAGCTGCCGCTCGCGGGCGGTGGGCGCCAGCGCGCGCACCTGGCCGGCGCCACCCGCATCGCGGTGCCGGGCTGCTACCCGACCGCCACCTCGCTGGCACTGGCCCCTGGCTTCGCGGCCGGGCTGCTCGAGCCGGACGACGTCGTGGTCGTGGCAGCGTCCGGTACCTCGGGTGCTGGGCGCACGGCCACGGCCCGGCTGCTCGCCGCCGAGGTGATGGGGTCGATGTCGCCCTATGGCGTGGGCGGCGTGCACCGCCACACGCCCGAGATCGAGCAGAACCTGTCGTCGGCTGCGGGCGCCCCGCTGCGCGTGTCGTTCACGCCGACGCTCGCGCCGATGCCGCGGGGGATCCTGGCCACCTGCACGGCCCGGGCGCGAGCCGGGGTGGACGCCGCCGACGTCCGCGAGGCCTGGACGCAGGCGTACGCCGAGGAGGCGTTCGTCGAGCTGCTGCCGGAAGGCTCGTGGCCGCGCACCGCCGACACCTACGGCGCCAACACCGTCCTGCTGCAGGTCGCGCTGGACGAGCGGGTCGGCCGGGTCGTCGCGGTCGCGGCCGTCGACAACCTCACCAAGGGCACCGCCGGCGCCGCCGTGCAGTGCGCGAACCTGGCGCTGGGACTTCCCGAGACCCTCGGCCTGCCCACGGTCGGTGTCGCGCCGTGAGCGTCACCACGCCCCAGGGGTTCCGCGCCGCCGCCGCCACCGCCGGCCTCAAGCCCAGCGGGCGCCCCGACGTGGCGCTCGTCGTCAACGACGGGCCTCGGGCCGCTGCCGCCGCGGTCTACACGGCCAACCGCTGCCAGGCCAACCCGGTGATCTGGAGCCGCGTGGCGAGCGCGGACGGCGTGGTCCGCGCCGTCGTGCTGAACTCCGGTGGCGCCAACTGCTACACCGGCACGCAGGGCTTCGCGGTGACCCACGCCAGCGCCGAGCAGGTCGGCGAGCTCGTCGGCGCCGACCCCGGTGATGTCGTCGTGTGCTCGACGGGGCTGATCGGCGAGCAGCTCGATGCGGTGCTGCTGCGAAAGGGCATTTCCGTTGCGGCACAGGCACTCTCGTCCGACGGAGGCGACGACGCAGCCACTGCGATCATGACCACCGACACCGTCCCGAAGCAGTCGGCGTACGTCGTCGGCGGCTGGAGTGTGGGTGGCATGGCCAAAGGCGCGGGCATGCTGGCGCCCTCCCTGGCCACGATGCTCGTCGTCCTCACGACCGACGCCGACGTCGACGCCGCGACCTGCGACGCCGCACTGCGGGCGGCCACCCGGGTCACCTTCGACCGGCTCGACTCCGACGGCTGCCAGTCGACCAATGACACGGTGCTGCTGATGGCCAGCGGCGCCAGCGGCGTCACGCCACCGAAGCCGCAGTTCGCCGCAGCGGTGCGCGCGGTGTGCCACGACCTGGCGCAGCAGCTGATGCGCGATGCCGAGGGCGCCGACCACGACATCGCCATCGAGGTCGTGCAGGCCGCCAGCGAGGACGACGCCGTCGAGGTGGCGCGCTCGGTCGCCCGCAGCAACCTGTTCAAGGCCGCCGTGTTCGGCCGCGACCCCAACTGGGGCCGGGTGCTCGCCGCGGTGGGGACGACGTCCGCCGCCTTCGACCCCGCCGCGCTCGACGTGTCGATGAACGGCGTGCAGGTGGCGCGGGACGGCGGCCCGGGCGACGACCGGGCACGCGTCGACCTCGCCCGCCGCGACCTGCACGTGCTGATCGACCTCAAGGCTGGATCGTCGACGGCCACCGTCTGGACGAACGACCTCACGCACGCCTACGTGCACGAGAACTCGGCGTACTCGACGTGAGCGCCGACCAGCCCCGCCGGTGGGGGAGCACCCGGGCCATGCGCGCGGACAACCCGGAGTGGGACGCCACCCGCGCTGACGTGCTGATCGACGCGCTGCCCTGGCTGAAGGAGTTCCACGGGCGGGTGGTCGTCATCAAGTACGGCGGCAACGCGATGACCGACGACGCCCTCAAGCGGGCCTTCGCCGAGGACATGGTCTTCCTGCGGCACGTCGGCATCCGGCCCGTCGTGGTGCACGGCGGGGGTCCGCAGGTGACGTCCATGCTCGCGCGGCTGGGGATCGACTCCGCCTTTCGCGCCGGGCTGCGCGTCACCACGGCCGAGACCGTCGACGTCGTGCGCATGGTGCTCGTCGGTCAGGTCGGTCGCGAGCTCGTCGGCCTGATCAACGAGCACGGGCCGCACGCCGTCGGGCTGTCCGGGGAGGACGCCGGCCTGTTCCGCGCCGAGCGCACGCGTCCGCTCGTCGACGGCGAGCCGGTCGACGTCGGGCTGGTCGGGGACGTCGTCGAGGTGCAGCCGGCTGCGGTCCTCGACCTGGTCGCCGCCGGCCGCATCCCGGTGGTGTCGACCGTCGCGCCCGACGCCACCGGGCAGGTGCTGAACGTCAACGCCGACACCGCTGCGGCGGCGCTCGCCGTCGCGCTGCAGGCGGTCAAGCTCGTCGTGCTCACCGACGTCGAGGGCCTGTACAGCGACTGGCCGGACCGCGCCTCGCTGGTGCAGCAGATCGGCGCCGCAGAGCTCGAGCGCGTACTGCCGCTGATCGACACCGGCATGGCGCCGAAGATGGCGGCCTGCCTGCGTGCGGTGCGCGGCGGCGTCGGGCGGGCGACGGTCGTCGACGGCCGGCTGCCGCACGCGCTGCTGCTCGAGATGCTGACCAGTGAGGGCACCGGGACGATGGTGACGCCGTGACCGAACCCACCGCGGCCGTGGCCGCCACCGACGCGCCCCGCGCCTGGCTCGACCGGTACGCGGACGCGATCCTGCCCACCTACGGGACGCCGCAACGGGTGCTCGTGCGCGGCGCCGGCGCCTACGTGTGGGACGACGAGGGGCGTCGCTACCTCGACCTGCTGGCCGGTATCGCCACGAACGCGCTCGGCCACGCCCACCCGGCGCTGGTCGAGGCGGTGGGCAGCCAGCTCGCCACGCTGGGCCACGTCTCGAACTTCTTCGCGACCCCGGTGCAGGTCACCCTCGCCGAGCGGCTGCTCGCGCTGCTCGCCGCACCACCCGGCTCGCGGGTGTTCCTCGCCAACTCCGGGGCCGAGGCGAACGAGGGCGCCTTCAAGATCGCCCGGCGCACCGGCCGGCCGCGCGTGCTCGCCCTCGAGGGCGCGTTCCACGGCCGCACGATGGGTGCGCTCGCACTCACCCACAAGGCGGCCTACCGCACGCCGTTCGAGCCGCTTCCGGGCGGCGTCGAGCACCTGCCGGCCGGCGACCTGGACGCCCTGCGCGCCGCGCTCGGCACCGACGTCGCGGCCCTGGTGGTGGAGCCGGTGCAGGGCGAGGCGGGGGTGCTGCCGCTGCCCGAGGGCTACCTGGCTGCCGCCCGCGAGCTCACCCGCGAGGTCGGCGCCCTGCTCATCGTCGACGAGGTGCAGACCGGCGTCGGACGCACCGGGCAGTGGTTCGCCCACCAGCGGCACGGGATCGTGCCGGACGTCGTCACCCTGGCCAAGGGCCTCGGCGGCGGGATCCCGATCGGGGCGCTCGTCACGTTCGGCGATGACGTCTCCCAGCTCCTCGGCGCCGGGCAGCACGGCACGACCTTCGGTGGGAACCCGGTCGCCTGCGCCGCGGCGCTCGCCACCCTGGACGTCATCGAGCGCGACGGCCTGCTCGAGCAGGTGCGCGTCGTCGGCGCCCGGCTGGCCGCGGGTGCTCCGGCGGCCGGTGGACCGCTGGTTACCGGTGTGCGGGGGGAGGGGCTCCTGCTCGGCCTGCGGCTGGCCTGCCCCCGGGCGGCGCAGGTCGCGGCCGAGGCGCTGGAGCAGGGGTTCGTGGTCAACGCGGTGGCGCCGGACACCGTTCGGCTGGCGCCCCCGCTGGTGCTGACGGCCGACCAGGCAGACTCCTTCCTCGCGGCACTGCCGCGGATCGTCGCAGCCGTCGACGCCGACACCGAGCCCGAGGAGTCCTGACATGCCCCGCCACTTCCTGCGTGACGACGACCTGAGCCCGCAGGAGCTGCTCGAGGTGCTCGACCTGGCCGCCCGGGCCAAGGCCGACCGGCTCGCGCTGCGGCCGCTGGAGGGTCCGCGCGCCGTGGCCGTGCTGTTCGACAAGCCGTCGACCCGCACCCGGGTGTCGTTCAGCATCGGGATCGCCGAGCTCGGCGGGTACCCGCTGGTCATCGACGCCGGATCCAGCCAGCTCGGCCGGGGTGAGCCGATCGAGGACACCACCCGGGTGCTCGACCGCCAGGTGGCCGCCATCGTGTGGCGCACCTTCGGTCAGGAGCGGATCGAGGCGATGGCCTCGGTCAGCCGCGTGCCCGTGGTCAACGCGCTCACCGACCAGTTCCACCCGTGCCAGATCCTCGCCGACCTGCAGACCGTGCGCGAGCACAAGCAGACCCTGTCCGGGCTGGTGCTCACCTATCTCGGCGACGGCGCGAACAACATGGCCCACTCCTACCTGCTCGGCGGCGCGGCAGCGGGGATGACCGTGCGCATCGGCACTCCCGGGTCGCACCAGCCGGACCCGGACGTCGTCGACCGCGCACGCGAGATCGCCGCCGCCACCGGTGGCTCGGTGCTCGTCACCGACAGCCCGCAGGAGGCCGCCGAGGGCGCTGACGTGCTGGCGACCGACACCTGGGTATCGATGGGCCAGGAGGGCGAGAAGGGCGAGCGGTCCGGTGCGACCAGCCCGTTCGCGCCGTTCGCCGTCGACGGCGCCGCGCTGGGCCGGGCGGCGGTCGACGCCATCGTCCTGCACTGCCTGCCCGCCTACCGCGGGCTGGAGATCAGCGCAGACGTCATCGACGGGCCGCAGTCCGTCGTGTGGGACGAGGCCGAGAACCGGTTGCACGCACAGAAGGCGTTGCTCACCTGGTTGCTGGAGCGCTCTGCATGACGTCCGCCCGCACCACGCCCCAGACCAAGGCCGCCCGCCAGCAGCGCATCGCTGACCTGCTCGGCCGCACGCCGGTGCGCTCGCAGACCCAGCTCGCCCAGCTGCTCGCGGACGACGGCATCGAGGTCACCCAGGCCACGCTCTCGCGCGACCTGGTGCAGCTGGGCGCGGTGCGGGTGCGTGGCGCGACGGGCGTGCTGGTGTACGCCGTCGCCGGCGAGGGTGGCGACCGCACGCCCCGCCCGGCCGACAGCCTGGGCGACGCCCGGCTGGCGAAGGTGGCCGGCGAGGTGCTGGTCTCGGCCGAGGCCTCGGCCAACCTCGTGGTGCTGCGCACGCCGCCCGGCGCCGCGAACTACCTGGCGTCAGCGCTCGACCACGCGGACGCCACGGACCTGCTCGGCACCATCGCCGGTGACGACACCGTGCTGCTCATCGCCCGCGACCCGGACGGCGGCGCCGCGCTCGCCGTCCGGCTGCTCGCGATCGCCGAGGGCACCGACCCCGAACCCCAACCGACCACCACCGCACAGGAGAAATCGTGAGCCAGCGCGTCGTCCTCGCCTACTCAGGAGGTCTGGACACCTCCGTCGCCATCGGCTGGATCGCCGACGCCATCGGGGCCGAGGTGGTCGCGGTGGCCGTCGACGTCGGCCAGGGTGGTGAGGACCTCGACACCATCCGCCAGCGCGCGCTCGACTGCGGCGCCGTGGAGGCCTACGTCGCGGACGCCCGCGACGAGTTCGCCGAGGAGTACTGCCTGCCGGCGCTCAAGGCGAACGCGCTCTACCTCGACCGCTACCCGCTGGTGTCTGCCCTGAGCCGCCCGGTGATCGTGAAGCACCTCGTCGCGGCAGCCCGCCAGCACGGCGCGACGACCGTCGTCGCACGGCTGCACGGGCAAGGGCAACGACCAGGTGCGCTTCGAGGTCGGCATCGCCTCACTGGCGCCCGACCTCACCTGCATCGCGCCGGTGCGCGACCTGGCGCTGACCCGCGACAAGGCCATCGACTATGCCGAGCAGCACCACCTGCCGATCGAGACCACGAAGAAGAACCCCTTCTCGATCGACCAGAACGTCTGGGGGCGCGCCGTCGAGACCGGCTTCCTCGAGGACATCTGGAACGCGCCCACCGAGAACGTCTACTCGTACACCGCCGACCCGGCGGTGCTCCGCGAGCCCGACGAGGTCGTCGTCACGTTCGAGCAGGGCGTACCGGTGGCGGTCGACGGCGTGCGCGTGTCGGTGCTCGAGGCGATCCAGCAGCTCAACGTGCGTGCCGGCGCCCACGGGGTCGGCCGGCTCGACCTCGTCGAGGACCGGCTGGTCGGCATCAAGAGCCGCGAGGTGTACGAGGCGCCCGGGGCGATCGCGCTGATCACCGCGCACCAGGAGCTCGAGAACGTCACGCTCGAGCGCGAGACCGCGCGGTTCAAGCGCGGCGTCGAGCAGCGGTGGGGCGAGCTGGCGTACGACGGTCTGTGGTTCGGCCCGCTCAAGGCGGCGCTCGACGCGTTCATCGACGAGACCCAGCAGCACGTCAGCGGCGACATCCGGATGACGCTGCACGGTGGCCGGGCCACCGTCACCGGGCGGCGCAGCGACTCCAGCCTGTACGACTACGGGATGGCCACCTACGACAGCGGCGACACCTTCGACCAGTCCATGGCCCGGGGCTTCATCGAGCTGTTCGGCCTGCCGTCCAAGATCGCCTCGGCCCGCGACCAGCGGCTCGCTCGTGGCTGACCAGCCGGTGAGCCTGTGGGGCGGCCGGTTCGCCGGCGGCCCGGCCGACGCGCTCGCAGCCCTCAGCAAGAGCACGCACTTCGACTGGCGGCTGGCCCGGCACGACGTCGCGGGCTCGCGCGCCCACGCCCGGGTGCTGCACGCCGCCGGACTGCTGGACGACGCGCAGCTGGCCGGGATGCTCGCGGCACTGGACGCCCTCGACGCCGATGTGGCCAGCGGGGTGTTCACGCCGGCACCGGACGACGAGGACGTCCACACCGCGCTCGAGCGCGGCCTGATCGAGCGGGCCGGGGCTGACCTGGGTGGGCGGCTGCGGGCCGGGCGCTCGCGCAACGACCAGATCGCCACCCTGGTGCGGATGTACCTGCGCGAGCACGCGCGCGTCGTCGCGGGGTGTGTGCTGGACGTCGTCGACGCGCTGGTCGGCCAGGCTGCGGCCCACCCGGCCGCGGCGATGCCGGGCCGCACCCACCTCCAGCACGCCCAGCCGGTGCTGCTGGCCCACCACCTGCTGGCGCACGCCTGGCCGCTGCTGCGCGACGTCGAGCGGCTGCGCGACTGGGACGCGCGAGCCGCGGCGTCGCCGTACGGCTCGGGCGCGCTGGCCGGTTCGTCGCTGGGGCTCGACCCCGCCGCGGTGGCAGCCGAGCTCGGCTTCGACCGGCCGGTCGAGAACTCGATCGACGGTACGGCGGCCCGCGACGTGGTGGCCGAGTTCTCGTTCGTCACGACGATGATCGGCGTCGACGTCTCCCGCCTGGCCGAGGAGGTGGTGATCTGGGCGACCAAGGAGTTCTCGTTCGTCACGCTCGACGACGCCTACTCGACCGGGTCGAGCATCATGCCGCAGAAGAAGAACCCGGACGTCGCAGAGCTCGCCCGGGGCAAGGCGGGCCGGCTGATCGGCAACCACGCCGGCCTGCTCGCGACGCTCAAGGCGTTGCCGCTGGCTTACAACCGCGACCTGCAGGAGGACAAGGAGCCGGTGTTCGACGCGGTCGACACCCTCGAGGTGCTCCTGCCCGCCGTGAGCGGCATGGTGGCGACGCTGCGCTTCGACGTCGACCGGCTGGCCGCCCTGGCGCCGCAGGGCTTCGCGCTGGCCACCGACGTCGCCGAGTGGCTGGTGCGGCAGGGAGTGCCGTTCCGGGTGGCGCACGAGGTCGCGGGGGAGTGCGTGCGCCAGTGCGAGCAGCGCGGCCTCGAGCTGTGGGACCTCTCGGACGACGACCTGCGGGCCATCTCACCGCACCTTGCCCCGCAGGTGCGTGAGGTGCTCTCGGTCGAGGGCTCGCTCGCGTCGCGGGACAGCGTCGGCGGCACCGCGCCGGTGCGCGTCGCCGAGCAGCTCGTGGCGGCCCGCTCGGCCGCCGAGGCCGCGCGCAGCTGGGCCGGCTAGCGACGCGGCGTCCCTAGCACCGCCGCCAGGGGCAGCAGGGGCGCGGCCAGCGCCAGTGCGGCGATCCGCCACGGCGTCGGCGCCGGCACGAAGAAGCCGAACAGCACGAGCGCGATGCACGGCACCCAGAGCGCGAAGTAGACCCGCCGGCCGTGCGCGATCTGCGCGTCGAGGGCCTCGCGCTCGGTCGGCGTGAGGATGTCGTAGTGCGGGGCCCGGGGCCGGCGGCGACCCATGCGTCCCATTCTGCACCTCGGCGGTCCTTTACGTCGGGCACCTGTCAGGCCAGGATGCACAGGTGGCGTGCAACGGGGCGGCCACCGACGGGGAGGTCTGTGGATGACGGCGAGCGACGACCTGGCGACGGCGGCGGGGCACCTGGCGCAGCTGCGCGACTGCGTGGCGTCGCTGCAGGCGCACACCGGTGAGACGGTCGACGTCCAGCGGCTCAAGGACGACGTCACGCGGATCGCGGCCGACCTCAACCTGATCGCCCGGGCCGAAGGCCTCCAGCACGCCCCCGCCCAGCCGGGCGAGATCATCTACATCCCCGACGAGGACTACGACCCGTCGTTCTGGTCGGACGCCGAGGACGAGGGCCTGGGCGCCTCCGGCCGGGCGGGCTGAGGAGTGCCGCAGAGACCGTCCGCCGCGCGTCCCACGAGTCCCGCACCGGTCACCGGTGTCGGCCACCCGGGGCGCGCCCGCATCGCAGCGCGCACGTTGCGCACCGACCGCTACTGGGTGCAGCCCGCTGTCACCTTCGGCGTCCTGTTCGCCTTCATCATCTACGCGACGATCCGCGCGTTCTGGAACGGCGCCTACTACTCGGCCCCGTACATCTCGCCGTTCTACTCGCCGTGCCTGTCCACGAGCTGCGTTCCCGGTGCCGGTGAGCTGCACCTGCTCGGCGACTGGTGGAAGCTCTCGCCAGCCCTGATCATCCTGATCTTCCCGCTCGGGTTCCGGATGACCTGCTACTACTACCGCAAGGCCTACTACCGGGCGTTCTGGCTCAGCCCGCCGGCCTGCGGCGTGGCCGAGCCGCACGGCGGCTACACCGGCGAGACGCGCTTCCCGTTGGCGCTCAACAACATCCACCGCTACTTCTTCTACGCCGGCCTGGTCTTCAACGTGATTCTCACGTGGGATGCGTTCCTGGCCTTCCGCAACGCGGACGGCGAGTGGGGGCACATGGGGCTGGGCACGCTGGTGCTGCTGGCCAACGCGGTGCTGTTGTGGCTCTACTCGCTGTCATGCCACTCGTGCCGGCATGCGGTGGGCGGGCGGCTGAAGAACTTCTCCCGGCACCCGTTGCGGTACAGGGCCTGGACGTTCGTGACCCGACTCAACACCCGGCACATGCAGTTCGCCTGGATCTCCCTGGTGGGGGTGGCGCTCACCGACGCCTACGTCGCGCTGGTGGCCTCCGGTGCGTTCAACGACCCCACGTTCTTCTGAGGAGACGACCGCGTGAGCGACCTGGAACGTTACGAGTACGACGTCGTCGTGATCGGTGCCGGCGGCGCCGGGCTGCGTGCGGCGATCGAGGCGCGCGAGCACGGCCTGCGCACCGCGATCATCTGCAAGTCGTTGTTCGGCAAGGCGCACACCGTCATGGCCGAGGGCGGGATCGCGGCGTCCATGGGCAACGTGAACTCCAAGGACAGCTGGCAGGTTCACTTCCGCGACACCATGCGCGGCGGCAAGTTCCTCAACAACCCACGGATGGCCGAGCTGCACGCCAAGGAGGCGCCGCAGCGGGTCTGGGAGCTCGAGACCTACGGTGCGCTGTTCGACCGCACCCCGGACGGCCGGATCAGCCAGCGCAACTTCGGCGGGCACGAGTACCCGCGGCTCGCGCACGTCGGCGACCGCACCGGCCTCGAGCTGATCCGCACCCTGCAGCAGAAGATCGTCTCGCTGCAGCAGGAGGACCTACGCGAGCACGGCGACCTCGACGCCAGGCTCAAGGTGTTCGCCGAGCTCACGGTGACCGACCTGCTCAAGGACGGCGACCGGATCAGCGGCGCGTTCGGCTACTGGCGCGAGTCCGGCCGCTTCGTCGTGTTCGAGGCGCCCGCGGTCGTGCTGGCCACCGGCGGCATCGGCAAGTCCTTCAAGGTGACGTCCAACTCGTGGGAGTACACCGGCGACGGGCACGCGCTGGCCCTACGCGCCGGGGCGACGCTGATCAACATGGAGTTCATCCAGTTCCACCCGACCGGCATGGTGTGGCCGCCGTCGGTGAAGGGGATCCTGGTCACCGAGTCGGTGCGCGGCGACGGCGGGGTGCTGCGCAACAGTGAGGGCAAGCGGTTCATGTTCGACCACGTGCCGGACGTCTTCCGCACCCAGTACGCCGAGACCGAGGCCGAGGCCGACCGCTGGTACGCCGACCCGGAGAACAACAAGCGGCCGCCCGAGCTGCTGCCGCGCGACGAGGTGGCCCGGGCGATCAACACCGAGGTCAAGGAGGGGCGCGGTTCTCCCCACGGAGGGGTGTTCCTCGACGTGTCGACCCGGCTGCCCGCCGACGAGATCGTGCGGCGGCTGCCGTCCATGCACCACCAGTTCAAGGAGCTCGCCGACGTCGACATCACGGCCGAGCCGATGGAGGTCGGGCCCACCTGCCACTACGTGATGGGCGGCGTGGAGGTCGATGCCGACACCGCGGCGGCCGTCGTCCCGGGCCTGTTCGCGGCCGGCGAGGTTGCCGGCGGCATGCACGGGTCGAACCGCCTGGGCGGCAACTCGCTGTCGGACCTGCTGGTGTTCGGCCGCCGCGCCGGCGCCGGGGCCGCGGCCTACGTGGAGGGACTCGGTGCCGCGCGTCCCGCGGTGTCCGACGCCGACCTCGACACCGCCTCGCGGACGGCGCTCGAGCCGTTCCGCGCCGAGGGAGTCGCGGGCTCGCCGTCCGAGAACCCGTACACGATCCACGCCGAGATGCAGCAGATGATGAACGACCTGGTCGGCATCATCCGGCGTCAGGACGAGATCAGCCAGGCGCTCGAGCGCCTGGCGGGCCTGCGCGAGCGCGCCTCGCGGGCGGGCGTCGAGGGGCATCGCCAGTTCAACCCCGGGTGGCACCTCGGGCTCGACCTGCGCAACATGCTCGACGTCAGCGAGTGCGTCGCGAAGGCGGCGCTGGAGCGCACCGAGAGCCGCGGGGGTCACACCCGTGAGGACCACCCGGGCATGGACCCGCAGTGGCGCGGGGTCAACCTCGTCTGCCGGCTGGCCGACGACGGCGTGCACCTGAGCCGCCAGCCGGTGCCGGACATCCGGCCCGACCTGCTCCGGCTGTTCGACCGGGGCGAGCTCGCGAAGTATCTCGCAGAGGACGAGCTCCGGGTGCTCGACGAACCGGCCAGCGGTGACGACGGAGGGGAGCAGGCATGACCTACGACGCGAGCTTCCGGGTGTGGCGCGGCGACGCCGAGGACGGTGAGCTGGTCGACTACTCCGTCGAGGTCAACGAGGGCGAGGTGATCCTCGACATCATCCACCGGCTCCAGGCCACGCAGACCCCCGACCTGGCGGTCCGCTGGAACTGCAAGGCGGGCAAGTGCGGCTCGTGCAGCGCCGAGGTCAACGGCCGACCGCGGCTGATGTGCATGACCCGGATGAGCACGTTCACCGAGAACGAGGTGATCACCGTGACGCCGCTGCGGGCGTTCCCTGTGGTGCGCGACCTCGTCACCGACGTCTCGTTCAACTACACCAAGGCCCGCGAGGTGCCGGCGTTCGCCCCACCGGCCGACCTCGAGCCCGGCGCCTACCGGATGCAGCAGGTCGACGTCGAGCGCTCGCAGGAGTTCCGCAAGTGCATCGAGTGCTTCCTGTGCCAGGACGTCTGCCATGTCGTGCGTGACCACGAGGACAACAAGGAGGCCTTCGCCGGTCCGCGTTTCCTCATGCGCATCGCCGAGCTCGACATGCACCCGCTCGACACCCGCGACCGCAAGAACGAGGCGCAGGAGGAGTTCGGCCTGGGCTACTGCAACATCACCAAGTGCTGCACGGAGGTCTGTCCCGAGCACATCAAGATCACCGACAACGCGCTGATCCCGATGAAGGAGCGGGTCGTCGACCGCAAGTACGATCCGCTGGTGTGGCTGGGGTCGAAGATCGCTCGCCGGAGCTGACCAGAGGTCGGGTGCCGACCGCGCGGCCCGGCGCCGCGTTGGTGCGCCTGTGCAGCAGGCCTGTGACCGCCGTCGCCCCGGCGCTGCTGGGGGCGGTGTTCGAGCACCGCACCGCCGAGGGCACGGTGGCGGTGCGGCTGACCGAGGTCGAGGCGTACGACGGGCCTGGTGACCCCGGGTCGCACGCGCGCAGCGGGCGCACGCCGCGCACGGCGGTGATGTTCGGCCCGCCCGCCCACCTGTATGTGTACTTCTCCTACGGGATGCACTGGTGCGTCAACATCGTGTGCGGACCGGACGGCTCGGCCTCCGCTGTGCTGCTGCGCGCGGGAGAGGTCGTGGCCGGTCACGAGCTGGCCCGGCGACGACGTCCCGCTGCCCGCTCCGACCGCGACCTGGCGCGCGGCCCGGCGCGGTTGGCCGCCGCGCTGGGCCTTGACGGCCGGCTGGACGCCGCCCCGCTCAGTGGCCCTCGCTCGACGTCCGCCGTCCGGCTGCGCCTCGCGCCCGCGCCCGCGAACGACGTGCAGTGCGGTCCGCGGGTAGGGGTCAGCGGCGCGGGCGGGGACGGTGCTCGCTACCCGTGGCGGTTCTGGCTCGACGGCGAACCGAGCGTCTCGGTCTACCGGCCCGGCGTCCGTCGCGCGGATCCCGCTCGCACCCGGCCTGCCTGATCGGGCAGGCTGGGCTCGCCTCCCGTGCGAACGAGGCAGACCGCTGGGCGTCACCAGGGCGCCCGGACGACCGGAGGGAACACCGTGACCGACATCCTCGACGAGCTGCGATGGCGGGGCCTGGTGGCGCAGACCACCGACGAGGCCGCGCTGCGCGAGGCACTCGCCGGCGGCCCGGTCACGTTCTACTGCGGCTTCGACCCCACGGCGCCCAGCCTGCACATGGGCAACCTCGTGCAGCTGATCACGATGCGCCACCTGCAGCGGGCCGGTCACCGGGCGCTGTGTCTGGTGGGCGGCTCGACCGGGCTGATCGGTGATCCGAAGGCCAACTCCGAGCGACAGCTCAACGACCCTGCCACCGTGGCCGACTGGGTGAGCCGGATCCAGACGCAGGTGCAGCCGTTCCTCGACTTCGAGGGCGGCAACCCGGCGGTCATGGTCAACAACCTGGACTGGACCGCCCCCATCTCCGCGCTGGAGTTCCTGCGCGACATCGGCAAGCACTTCCGGGTGAACACGATGATCCGCAAGGACGCCGTTGCGGCCCGGCTCGCCAGTGAGGACGGGATCAGCTACACCGAGTTCAGCTACCAGATCCTGCAGGGCCTGGACTTCCTCCAGCTGTACCGGCAGTTCGGGTGCACCCTGCAGACCGGCGGGATCGACCAGTGGGGCAACCTGACCGCCGGCGTCGACCTCATCCACCGCACGGAGCACGCGTCGGTGCATCTGTTGACCACGCCGCTGGTCACCAAGGCGGACGGCACCAAGTTCGGCAAGACCGAGTCCGGCACGGTCTGGCTCGACCCGCAGATGATGACGCCCTACGCCTTCTACCAGTTCTGGGTCAACGCGGACGACGCGTCGGTGATCTCGCACCTGAAGGTGTTCACGGACCGCTCGCGCGAGCAGATCGCCGAGCTCGAGGCCGAGGTGGCCGAGCGACCGTTCGCCCGGGTGGCCCAGCGCACGCTGGCCGCGGACGTCACGACGCTGGTGCACGGCGAGAAGGCGACGGTGTCGGTCGAGGCCGCCAGCGCAGCGCTCTTCGGACGCGGGGCCCTGGACGCGCTGGACGCCGAGACGCTTCGTGACGCCACGGCTGAGCTGCCCGAAGCGGTGGTCACAGTCGGCAGCACGGTGGTCGACGCGTTCGTCGACAGCGGGCTCGCGCCGAGCCGGTCGGCAGCCCGCCGCACGGTGGGGGAGGGCGGTGCCTACGTCAACAACGTGAAGGTGGCCGACCCGGATGCCACGTTCACCGCGGAGCAGCTACTGCACGGTCGCTTCGCTGTGCTGCGGCGGGGCAAGAAGTCGCTCGCGGCCGGCGTCGTCCGGACCGGCTGAACCGGCTGCTGGAGCAGGCTTTCGCAGGCGGAACACGCCGCAGACCCACCGATTTGACTCCTTCGCGGACGCCCCCCTAATGTTCTCGACGTCAGCCCGACAGGGAGGAACGGACACCGACAGGTGGCCGGTCTCGCGGGAGGACCCACTCGCAGCGCCGGGCACCAGCCCGGGGGCCGATCGCACGGGAAACCGGGTGGTCCGGCCGGCCCACAGGGCCTGCTAGAGTAGGACGCAGATCCCCACAGCAGGACGGACCACTTGGTCGCGGCTTCGGCCGGACACCAAGTTGACCGCCTCGACGCGGATCGGCTAAGTTAGAACGGTTGCCCCGACGGACAGGCCGAAAGGCCCGATGCGGTGCGCGCCCGATCCTTGAGAACTCAACAGCGTGCCAAAAATCGATGCCAAACAACTCTCGTCTTGGCAATCCGGGCAGACGGACCACTCGGTCCTGAAACCTTGGTTCCAGACGATTCCTTTGGTTATGAAACGAGCGACCCTCGGGTCGTTCGAACTTCTAGCCATGGATCGGGTCTTCGGACCCAATCTTCACGAGATGTCACCCCGCGCCAGCGCAGGGTGAGCAAAACATCAACGGAGAGTTTGATCCTGGCTCAGGACGAACGCTGGCGGCGTGCTTAACACATGCAAGTCGAACGGTGACCTCGGAGCTTGCTCCGGGCGATCAGTGGCGAACGGGTGAGTAACACGTGAGTAACCTGCCCCTGGCTCTGGGATAACCCCGGGAAACCGAGGCTAATACCGGATACGACACAGACAGGCATCTGTACTGTGTGGAAAGTTTTTCGGCTAGGGATGGACTCGCGGCCTATCAGCTTGTTGGTGAGGTAACGGCCCACCAAGGCGACG